>CAWFUK010000075.1:0-58348 GCA_963818935.1 uncultured Acidobacteriaceae bacterium | reverse complement strand
TCGACGGCATATAATCGCGGCTCAACGAGATGACGATGATCACGAACCGCTCGAACCACATGCCGATGTTGACCAGGATCGCCACGATGAACATCTTCCAAGGCGTGGTCCGCCAGGAATGGAACCAAAAGAGCTGCGGCGCCAACACGTTGCAACTGACCATCGTCCAGTAGGCCCAGGCATAGGGGCCCGTGGCCCGGTTCAAAAACGCGAACATCTCGTAGGAATTGCCGCCGTACCAGGCCAGGAAAAATTCCGTGGCGTAGGCGTAACCGACGATCAGGCCGGTGACGCAGGATGATCTTGCAGATGTTGTCCAGGTGCCGCAAGGTGACCAGCTCCTCGAGGCCGAAGAAGGCCCGTGCGGGGACCATCAGCGTGACCACCATGGCGAAGCCGCTGAAGATCGCCCCCACGACGAAGTAGGGGGGAAGATCGTCGCGTGCCAGCCGGGCACCACCGACACCGCGAAGTCGAAGCTCACCACCGAGTGCACGCTCAGCACCAGCGGCGTGGCCAAAGCGGCCAGGAGCAGGTAGGCCCGCTCGTAAACGTGCCACTGCCGCGCCGAGCCCCGCCAGCCCAGGGCCGACAGGCCGTAGAGGAACTGCCGCAGCCGCGTGGTGGCGCGGTCGCGAAGCGTGGCCAGGTCGGGAATCATCCCCAGGTACCAGAACAGCGCCGAGATCGTGCCGTAGGTGCTCACCGCGAACACGTCCCACAGCAGCGGGCTGCGGAAATTGGGCCAGATCGACATCTGGTTGGGGTAGGGGGCCAGCCAGTAGGCCAGCCATACCCGGCCCACGTGAATGCCCGGGAAAATGCCGGCGCAGACCACCGCGAAGATGGTCATCGCCTCGGCCGCGCGGTTGATGCTCGTCCGCCAGCGCTGGCGGAAGAGAAACAGGATCGCGGAGATCAACGTGCCGGCGTGGCCGATGCCCACCCAGAACACGAAATTGATGATCGGGAAACCCCAGAACACCGGGCGGTTGTTGCCCCACACGCCCACGCCGGTGACGATCAGGTAGCCGATCAAGAGGAAAAAAATGCCGGTGAAGCTCGCGGCCACGGCGAACGCTGCGTACCAGGCCGGCGGCGGGCGGCGGCGCTCCGCGATGCGGCACACCTGCTCGGTCACCGTGGCCGCGGTCTGCGCCGATCACCAGCGGCGCCGCCGGGATGGATCGTTGAGCGTGTTGTCGGCGATCGCGGGGGCAATCGTGGTCATGGGCTACAATAGCTCGGGGTTGGGATTGCGGATCTTCGCCAGGTACATCGTTCGCGGCCGGAAATTCATCTCCGCCAGCATTCCATAGGCGCGGGGATCGGCCTGGGCCTTGGCCACCTCGCTCTGCGGACGACTGAGATCGCCGAAGGTGATGGCCTGCGCCGGGCAGCCTGCTGGCAGGCCGTGCGAATCTCGCCGTCGGCGATCTCGCGGTGTTCGTTCTTGGCGTGGATCTTCACGGTCTGGATCCGCTGGATGCAATAGGTGCACTTTTCCATCACCCCGCGCATGCGGACCGTCACCTCGGGGTTGTACACCATCTTCAGGATTTCGTTGCCGGCGTCTTCCAGGTTCTTGTGGTAGTTGAAGAAGTTGAAGCGGCGGACCTTGTAGGGACAGTTGTTGCCGCAATAGCGGGTGCCGATGCAGCGGTTGTACACCATGTCGTTGAGCCCTTCCTTGCTGTGCACCGTGGCCGCCACGGGGCACACCTGCTCGCAAGGGGCCATCTCGCATTGCTGGCAAGCCACCGGCTGGTGCACCGCCTGCGGCTGCCTGCGGGATCGCCGCGGAAGTAACGGTCGACGCGGATCCAGTGCATCTCGCGGCCGCGCAGCACCCGCTCGCGGCCCACCACCGGCACGTTGTTCTCCGCCTGGCAAGCCACCATGCAGGCGCCGCAGCCGATGCACTTGGAAAGGTCGACCGACATGCCCCAACGCTGCCCCTTGAAATGCTGCTCGTCCCACAGCGAACCCAGGTCGGGCGTCTCGACCATCTGCCGGGCGAAATCGGGTCCTTCTGATATTGGGCCAAAGTGGCTTCCCGCACCAGCTCGCCGGCGCGATGCTTGCGGGCCTCGAAACCCACGGCGTCGATGGCCTGGTGGTCCTGGGTGACGGCCAAGACGTGCGTTTGCCCGGTGGGCTCGATCACCGCTCCGACGGCGAAATCCATGGCCGCGCTGGTGCGGAGCTGATAGGCGTTGGCGCCGACCGGCGCGATGCCCTCGGATGCCTGGCCGCCGACCTGCCCGGCCGCCGTGCGGCCGTAGCCCAAGGCCACCAGCACGCAATTCTCGGCCACGCCGGGCATGACGTAGGCCGGCAGCTCTATTTCCCGCCCGGCGTGCTTCAGCCGCACCACCATGTTGTCGGTCACCCCGAGCGCCTTGGCGGTGGCAATGCTGAGGATCGCGCAATTGTCCCAGGTCACGCGGGTCATCGGCTCGGGCGTTTCCTGCAACCAACCGTTGTTGGCGAACCGCCCGTCGTAGACCGAGGCGCTGGGGCAAAAGATGAGTTTCGAGTGAGTGGGGTGCGGGGAGTGGGGTGTGGGGTGAAGGATTCGTGGCGGGTGCCACTGGCGGCTTGTCCGCCAGTGCCGCGCCAGGACGGGCAGGTAAGCTGCCCGTGGCACGCGACCGTTCGCGTAACAACTCGGGCGTCTGCGGCGGCCAGCGGCTGTCGGCCAGCAGCCCGTCGTGGAGGGCTTTTGGCCAACGGGCGTCGAAGTCCTTTTCGCCAAAAAGCTGTTTGAACGTCTGCCGCACCAATTGCTCGGCCTTCGGCCGCGGATCGCCCAGCAGCATCGCCAGAAGCTCGATCGACGACTTGCCTTGGCGCAATGGCTCGATGAGCGGCTGCTGGATGCGTGTACGTGCCGTCGTAGCTGCGGGCGTCGCCCCAGGCTTCCAGGAAATGGGCCTGGGGCAGATGCCAGGTACACTGGGCCGACGTCTCGTCGTAATACTGTGCCAAATGGATTCGGGTGGCGACCTTCTGCAAGGCGGCGGCGAAACCGAGATCGGCCGGGGCGTCGTAGACTGGGTTGCCGCCGAGAATCAGCAGGGTCTCGACCTTGCCGGATTGCATGTCGGACAGCCAGCGCGCGAATTGCCTCGACGTGCGAAGGCCGGTCCGCGTCGGGTTCGAGCGTATAGCTCACCGTCTGGCCGACGTTGCCCAGTGCGGCGTCGATGTCGGTGCACAGGGCGTGGACTTGCGGCGGTTGCCGCGGTCCGGCCATCACGATCCCTTGGCCGCGATGAGCCAGCCAGGTCGGCGGCCACTGCCGCGGCAAATCTTACAGCTTCGGCTGACAGGACACTTGGGGTATGGGAACTGTTTCAGAACCGGCCGCCCTCGGCCCCTGCCCCTTTCCCGACCAACGGCACCAACCGGAGGCTGGTCGGTCGGTGCCCTCGGCAGTCGGGAGTTTGCGATTTCCCGTTCCAAGCCGTGTCGCAAACTCCGCGATCAGGCCTGCTTGGCAACGGCAAGCGATGGTCGGCCGCGGCGCCGGTCAGGGAGAAGCAGGCTTCGACCGCGTAGAGCCGATTCATCGTGCCCTCCGCCGCGCTCGCGCCCCTTGGCAAAGCCGCGAATGTACTCGACCGCCGCGGGATGCCCGCCGATCGGATCGGCATCCAGGCAGAGGATGACCTTGGCCTTTTCGAACGCCAGTTGCGTGCGATAGGTCTTTTCCTTTCCAAACGCCAGATGCGAGCCGGCCCGTTCGTTGTCGCGGGAAATCGGCTCGTACTCGTGCCACACCGCCTGGGGAAACTCCGCCAGCAGCCGCGCCTTCTGGGCGGCCAAGGTCGGCGAGCTGCTGGCCTCGGCCAGGATGCGGAGCCCTGCCCCGCTGGCGTTTGCGCAGCTCGTCGAAGTGCGGCTTGGCAAACTCGGCAAATTCTTCCCACGACTGGTTGATTACCCCCTCGGCCGTTTGCCGCCGCAGGCTGTCGCTGCGATCGGGATCGTACAGTTGCAGGATGGCCGCCTGGCAGAAAGAGTCGGTGGCGCCCTTGGTTTTGCGGGTGTTTGGGGTTTCCTTCGATCTTGATCGGCCGGCCGTCGAAGCTGGTGACCAGCAGTCCGGCGGCCACGCCCGCAAGATCCATCGCCGTGGCAAAGCGTTGCGGCACGCCGGCCCCTTGGCCGTCATCACCGGGCCCGACGGCCGGGCGACGATCAACTACCTGGCGGCCCGGATCAACTGGTCACCGCGCAGGTAGCGGCCCATCGATCGGCACTCAGGACTTCCTGCTTTGTCGAGCGGCCGGGCCACAGCGCCGTCGAGCCGGTCATCGCGATCCGGCTCAAGAAGACCAGCCGGCTCGCCGGCCGGATCTGGATGGGGCCGGCCAGCCCGTCGCCGGTCAAGTCGTCGAGATCTGGTCGAGGGGCGAAGGAGGTTGGCTGGGGCCGAATTTGGTCGAGCTGCGTGGAGATGACAATCGCCACGCCGATGCTGCCCAGAAAAGCGGCCCCTAGCGCGGCGTACACTGCTTTGCGAAGGTCGGTTCGGCCGATTTTATTCAGATAGGCCAGCGTAATTCCGACGATCAGGGCGGCCTCGACCCCTTCGCGTAACGTAATAATGAAAGCCTGTAGCATTTATGAATTGCCCGCGTTCTTCAGATCGTTTCTGAGGCTTACGATCTTGAAAATGAATTTCAATTTCAAATTCAAGGATATGCTGCCCCGGGCGGGAGCGTCAATCCATTGCGTCACAGACGTAGGTGATCGACATCACACGGGGAAATATCAAGACTAAATGGCGTCGCACCGCGCACCGATTCCGCCACCCGGGCCCTGCGAGCATTGGCGCTGGAATGTAACATTCCCCCGGCTCTCAGCACGAATTTGCGGGAGGTACTCTCAGGGCGCCGTTTGTGCCGAAATTCTAATGGGTCGAAGCTAGAACGCCCGGGCTCCCGCCTCGGCAACGGCATGATCCTGATCGCCGGAGCCGCCGCTGACGCCGATGGCGCCCACTACCTTGCCGTTTTTTTTCAGTGGGATGCCGCCGGCGAAGATCATGATCTTGCCGTCGTTCGAGGCGTGGATGCCAAAAAACTGTCCACCTGACTGCGAGTGGGACGCCAGATCCTTCGTGGTGATATCGAAGGCGCGTGAGGTATAGGCTTTTTTCTGCGCGATGTCGATACTGCCAATCCACGCACCATCCATGCGCACGTGAGCCACGATGTTGCCGCCTTCATCAGCGACAGCGATGTTCATGGGTTGTCCAATTTCCTGTGCTTTCTTCTCCGCCGCCGCAATCACCCGGCGCGCATCTTCCAATTTCATTGCTGACATAATTTCTCCTTAGAATTAAACACGCTCTCAACGCGCTTTTTGCGCGGGAAGGTTGCGACCGGCGATCTTAGCCTCGAAACAAGGTTGGAAAGCGGCACACAGGGGAAGCCTCGTGGGTTAAAGAGCAATCCAAATCCTCGCAGTGCTCGCTCTCTCTGTGCAACAGCGCACTTTAGGCAGCTTCAAAAGACGACCGTGAACAAAGCGGTTGCGGTAAAGCCGCCCGCTGCCGGCGCCGACTGGAATCCACCTTTGAGCGCCACCCCAAAGCTGATGTCACCGGGGCGCTGCGCGGCGATCTTGCTGGCCGCATCGACCGCCGCTTTAATCGGGGCGACGTACGGCGTGAATTGCTGTACGGTTTTTGACGGATTGCCAAGGTCGACTTTATCCACATTCGACACGACACCGCGGAGCGCGCTCTCCCCTTGCTGAAAAACATTCGTGAGGTCGGACAGATTTGGCGCCTGACGGCCGATGGTGAACGTCATGTTCCAGTTCTGATTGACAGGGTCAAGCTTGGCCGAGAACGTCATGCCCGAGACCGCGGTCTTCAATTCAAGCGTGCGATCCCAGCCGGCAGTCGCCTGCACGTTCTGACTGCCTTGGCCTAAGCTGGCAGTTACTCCGGAAACTGAGATGGCTGCGCTGGCCCCATCTCCGGTCCACTTAATCTCGGTGGGGACGGACTGAAGAGTTTTCCAAAAGCTTTTCAAACTATCGATCGCGTCCGAATCACCGGCTCGCACGGGAGCGGCTCCTGCGCTGCCCGGAACCGTGAAAAGAGGCGAAGTGGAAGTGTCTCCCAAGTTTGCCGGGAAGAAACTATGATGCTCAGCCCATTTGTGGATTTCCCACGAAATGTCCCCGTTGTCCATTTCCGATATTTCGGGCAATGCCAGACGGGCCTGCAAAATCACATCGCGCTCGGGAATCACACGCAGGTGATCGGTGTTCTTCAAAAGCCAATCGCGGAGCGTAGAAACGGGAGTCGCTCGCATCAACATTAGATCGTCGCCCATAATCTTCCTCCTTCAAGCATGCAGACGGACGCCCGGGCTGGGTGTTCGCGGCTGAAATCCAATCCCGCCCCGAGGATAAAGAAACCGTCGACCTCAAGTTCAGAGAATGGACGAACCCACTGTAACGCGAGTCCGCGGAACTTTCCAGACCCTCTTTTCGGACTTCGAGCCCGTTGACGTGTCGAGCCTCACACTCGGCAGTGGCGAGGGGCCAGCAGTCATTGGATGGCCACCCATCCGCTTTGTTAGAACCTGAACCGGACCTCCGACAGTCACAACCTCTTTAAGAATGCATTCGCCCGCTCCAGTTCCGGAAACAATTTCTCCTCGGCCACAAACTCCGCGGAGTGCACGCACCTTCGGCTCCCGCGCAGCCTGACCGGGTGCTTCAGGTGCAGCATCTCGTGATACACGATGTACTCAACCGCGTAGCGCGGCACTTGCGGATGATCGAAGATGCGGCTGATGACGATCGCATTATGCGCCGGATCGTAATGCCCCAGAATGCGCCGGGTTCGGGTCGGGCTCCAACTCATGCGGGGGCGCCCTAGCAGTCCGTGAAAAAAGCGGCGGTTCAAGTCATCGAAAACAGCGTCGAGATCGTAGACACGGCCTTGCGGAGAGTGCAGTTGCTTGCGCCCACGCATCTGTCGCACGAGGTGAGCCTTGCTCACGACTTCGTGGCTGCCGACGTATTTTCTGTAGCGCGCCGATTGCCGAGGGTCGATGGGCTTGCGGTACATCTTCGCCAGTAGGATATGCGCAATGGCCCGCACCACAGCTTCCGGCGCGCCTTCCAGCAAATCGGAGAGCCTTACCAGCAGCCTGCCTTCGCGTAATCGAATCGTGTTGTTGACGTTGGCGAAAGCAAAAAACTCAATTTTCAACTCCGGCGGGGCGGCGCCTGGACGCAGTCGGCGATGTTCTTCATGAAAAATTTCGAGCAGTCCCTCACGCACGGTGAGCCCAGATTAGCATGGAGTGGATTTCGTGTAGCAGTGGCGAGCAGTTATTCCGGCCTGCCGCCCACCGGTTTGGTATCCGATTTCTTCCGATGCTTCGCCGCCTCTTCCTGTTCGGTCAATAACTTGCGATGATCTTCGGCCGAGCCGTCCACGGTATCAATCGCGTTGCTCAAAATAAACTCGTATTGCTTGGCCTCTTCTGCCGGCACACCCGCCGCGTCTCGCAACGCCCGCAACTTGGCCTCAAACTCGGTATCCGCGTCGATCACCATCTTCAAAGGCTTGCGAATATCGTCCTTGCGATCCACGTAGGTATCAATGTTGTCGTTCAGTTCGTCATAGATCAACAGGAAGTCATCCAGCTTGTCATGGGTCTGCCGGGCGCGGTCTTTGGTCTTCGGGTCGTTGCGCATCTGCTCCATGGTGACGAGACGCGTACGGGCAAATTGCACATAGAGGGTAAGACGTTCTTGCGGCTCCCAACTGGCATCGCGAATCTGATCGATCTCAGGCGGCGTAAAAGGATCCCGATGTTGCTGCGCAGGCGCTGCCGGTGCCAGCGCAAACAGCGAAAGACATAGGCTCACGCAAAGCGGGGAAGTACGCATCTATTTGCTCCCCTTTGCCTTGGGAAACATGGCTGTCAAAAGATCGTCGCGAACGCGCTCCATGCGATCGACGGCGCCTTGTACATCCGCTTCCTCCTCGTGGGAAACAGTGTGCTTGAGGTCGGCAAGCTTGCGGATCATGCCTCGAATGGCAATCTCGCTTTGCTTCTCGTGCTTATGCGACTGGATGGAATAGTCGCGGGCCAGCTCCGAAAAAGACACCACGTCACCCAAGGCGGCTTTGGCTTGCCCGCTGTCACCCATTCCATAGAATCGGCCGGCTGCTCCCAGTTGCAGCTCCGACACCCGGATGCACAAGGCCGGACGATCGACGACGTGGGCGCTGGCGATTTTCGCCTTGAGTTCCTCCACGGTCGGTTCCGGTTTGCTCGCCTGGGCGAAACCCGCGGCCATTAAGGCGAACGCAGCATTCGTTAGCAGAATTCGCCATACTCGTGAATGTCGCCTGGTGACCATTGCATCCGTCGCAACTTATTTTTTCGGGTCGATGGTGATGAGCCGGTGCTTAGCCTGCCACTCCTGATCAGGATACTTCTCGGCAGCATGGTTAAGGAAGAGCCGATAGTTAGCAGCAGCGTTTTTAAAGTCGCGTAAGTGATCGTAGGCCGACGCTCGCAAGAAGTATGTCATCGGAGTTTCGGGCAGGAGTTTGGCACGCGCGTCCAGCGCGCGGATCACGGTGGGATACTCCTTGTTGTCGTTGGCGGCGAAGGCCAGATCGTAATAGGCATCGCCGAGTTTGGGATCGAGACTCACGGTCGCGGCCAATTCCCGTTGCGCCGCCTGCGATTTCTTCTGGAATAACAGAGCCTTGCCCAATCCATGATGAAGCTCGGCGTCGTTAGGATGAGCCGCCAGCAGCGCCCGGTACGTGGCCTCGGCCAGATCGTTCTTTCCGACGCTGAGGTACAGGTCGGCCAGATCGCGCTCGGCGGTGACATCGCCAGGCGCCAGCTTCGTTCCAGCCTGAAGTTCGACGATGGCGGCGTCCGCTTTATTCTCGGCAGCGAGCACGCGCCCTAACTGGATGTGAATCGCCGCAGAATTGGGATGTTGCGTGAGCAGCTTGCGCAGATAATCTTCGGCTTCGGGAAAGCGCCGTCCGCGCATGTAGATGTTCGCCAAACCTAGGACGGCATCGCTGGATCGCGGATCAATTACGAGCGCCTGTTTGTATTCCTGCTCCGCGTCGGTAAACTTGTTTTGTTGCTCCAGCAGCAGTCCCGCAGAAAGGTGCGGCTCAGCTTCCTGCGGCTCAAGGGTCGCCGCATGCTGATAGGCCGAGAGAGCTTCGTCAGGTTGGCCCTTCGCCAACACCTGCGCCAGCGAGAGCCATGCCCGATACTGACCTTCGGCGACGCGGCTGGTGGGTTTCAGTCCGGTCGCGGCGCGCAGAAATTGCGCGGCATCGGGCGCTCCCGTTTTCGCCAGTTGCAGACCCAGATTTAAATTCGATTCGAAGACACCCGGATTTGCCGCCACCGATTTGCGATAGGCCGCGATTGAATCGTCCACCTTGTCCAGAGCATTCTCCACGAATCCCAGGTCGAACCACGCTACGTAGCTGCTGGCATCGTGCGCGAGGAATTTGTGGAGAAGAGTTTCTGCTGCGGCGTAATCTTTTTTATCGATTGCCGCTTCGGCCTGAGTAAGCTCCGTTGGCTGGGAGTCATCTTCGACCTGGACCTGGGTACGATGGCCAGCGTGCTGACCCGGACTGGGAGAAGAACCTGCTGACGAAGCCTGCCGCGAAGTTGGCGGCGGCATTGCTCCCGCAGTGGCACTGGCAAACTGCGCAGTCAAGCACAGGGCCGCGGTTGACGCTAAGCATCCCGCGAGAAATTTACTTGCTGCCATTGGCACGCGCCGCTCCATAATTGCCGTTGCCATTCAGCACGCGGGCCAGGTACTTGCCGGTATAAGAGCCGGGAATCTTAGCGATCGCTTCAGGCGGACCTACGCCCACAATTTTGCCGCCGCGCGAACCGCCCTCCGGCCCAAGATCGATCACCCAATCGGCGGTTTTGATCACTTCTAGATTATGTTCAATGACCAGGATCGATCCACCGGCATCGATTAGACGGCGGAACGCAGCCAGAAGCTTGCTGACATCATCGAAGTGCAGCCCGGTCGTAGGCTCATCGAAAATGTAGAGCATCCGCCGGCCACGCCTGCCTTCCGTGCCCGCAGCGCCCGCCCGTCCAATCTCACGCGCGGCGGGTTGCAGGTGCGCTGCCAGTTTCATGCGCTGCGCCTCGCCGCCGGAAAGCGTGGTCGCCGATTGCCCCAACCGCAGATATCCCAGCCCAACTTCATCCAGCACGCGCAGCTTGTCGGTGATCTTGGGCACTTCCGCAAAAAACTTCAGCGCTTCTTTCACGGTGAGGTTCAGCACTTCGTGAATGTTCTTGCCGTGGTAGCGAACCTCAAGCACCGAAGACTTATAGCGCGTGCCTTTACACTCTTCGCAGATGAGTTCGACGTCGGCGAGAAACTGCATCTCCACCGTGACCGTGCCATCGCCCTGGCAAACTTCGCAGCGCCCGCCGGGGATATTGAAGGAAAAATGTCCGGAGGTGAAACCGCGCTTCTTCGATTCTGGCAGCGTGGCAAATAAATCGCGAATGGAATCGAATGCCTTGATGTACGTCACGGGATTGGAGCGCGGGGTACGGCCGATCGGAGATTGGTCGACCAGCACCACTTCGTCGATGAAATTATCGCCGGTCAGGCTCTCCCAGGTTGCGGCACCGGTTGCAGCGCCCATGGCCTGCTGCTTAGCTTCTCCCAGCGCCTGATAGAGCACCTGATGCAACAGTGTCGACTTGCCCGAGCCCGAAACCCCCGTGATCGCCACCAGCATTCCCAACGGAATACAAATGTCGATGCCCTTCAAATTATTCGCCCGCACACCTTTGATTCTGATCTGCTGCGATCCAGGCTGCCGCCGCACCGTCGGAACCGGTATGCGCAAATCTTCGGAAAGATAACGGCCGGTGAGCGATGCCGGATTTTTCAGGATTTCGTCGTACGTTCCGGCGGCTACCAGCTTGCCGCCATTTTCTCCCGCCCCCGGACCGAGATCGAGAATGCGGTCCGCCGTTCGCATGATGTCCGGGTCGTGCTCGACCACCAGAATCGTGTTCCCCAAATCGCGCAGATCGCGCAGAATATTAATCAGCCGGTGCGTGTCGCGGCTGTGCAGCCCAATGGAGGGTTCGTCAAGAACGTACAGCGTTCCTACCAGGCGCGATCCCAGCGCGGTTGCCAGTTGAATGCGCTGCGCCTCGCCGCCCGACAAAGTCGACGAGAGGCGGTCCAGCGTGAGATATTCCAGGCCTACTTCGTTGAGAAACCGCAGCCGCTCGCGGATTTCCTCAAGCAAGCGCTCGGCGATCTCGGCTTCTTCCGGGCTCAGCTGCACGGCGGCGAAAAATGCCGCCGCCTCTTCGACCGTCATGCTGCAAACTTCACAAATGTTTTTGCCATCGATCTTGACCTGTCTTGCTTCCAGGCGCAGACGCGCACCCCGGCATTCAGGACAAATCGAATAGCCCCGATAGCGGCTGAGAAAGACGCGGATGTGCAGCTTGTATTTCTTTCTCTCCAGATACTGAAAAAATCCGCGCACGCCAAGAAACTTGCCATCGCCCTCGAGAATGAGCTCCTGTTGCGCCTCGTCGAGATCAGCCCAGGGCACATCCAGCGGAACCTCCGCCTGCTTGGCGAAGCGCTTCATCTCGGTGAACAGGGTGCGATACTTCGGCTTGTTCCAGGGATCGATGGCGCCCTCGCCCAGCGACTTCAGCGGGTCCGGAATAACCAATCCCAGGTCGAAATCAATCGTGTTCCCAAATCCCTGGCACCGCGGGCAAGCTCCGTAGGGATTGTTAAATGAAAACAGGCGCGGCTCCGGCTCTTCGTAGCGCAGATTGCAATTCTTGCACTCGAAGCGTTGCGCAAAGCGCAATTGCCGAGCCGGCTGATCGTCACGCGGAGGCAGATCGAAAATGACTTCCCCAGATTCGCGGTACGCGGTTTCGACCGCATCGACGATGCGCGAGCGTGACTCCGCAGAGACCGTGAGGCGATCCACCAGCATGAAGACGGGCTGGTCGAAGCGGATATCCAGCAGCGACTCCGGCGTGGAAAACTCGAAGACCTGCCCGCCCTGATAGAGCCGGTTGAAGCCGGCCTTGCGCAGATCGAAGAGACGTGCTTTGATCTGCTCGCTCAGTCCTGCGTCCGGCACATCTTTTTTCTTGCGCGATTTGCGTCCTCGCGCAACTTTCTTCTCCAGTTCCTGCGGCGCGGCAACTGCGCTTTGCAAGGGAAACAAAACCTGCACCCTCGTCTCCGGCTCGAGCGCCAGCACCGCATCCGCCACTTCATCGACCGTGTCCTTCTTTACTTCGTTGCCGCAGTTGATGCAGTAAGTGCGGCCGACGCGGGCAAATAGCAGCCTCAGGTAGTCGTAAATCTCGGTCGCGGTGGCCACGGTTGATCGCGGATTGCGCGTCGAGTTTTTTTGCTTGATCGCAACCGCCGGGGCGATGCCATCGATTACATCGACATCCGGCTTTTCGATGCGCTCCAGAAATTGCCGCGCATAGGCCGACAGCGACTCCACATACCGCCGCTGCCCTTCGGCATAGATCGTGTCAAAGACAAGGGAAGACTTGCCCGAGCCGGAGACTCCAGTGACCACCGTCAGCGTGTTGTGCGGCACCTCGAAATCAATGTTCTTGAGGTTGTGCACACGCGCGCCGCGTACCGTAATGCTGTCTGTATGTATCGGCTCAGACATCGGGAACGTGGCGACAGGCCCCTCCGCACGCCGGGAGCCCCCCAGCAGCGTAAAAAAGCGCTGTCGAATCTTTTATTATAAACGCTGAGTTGGACGACCGTTCAGCTCGAATGGGAAGGAAGTCAGCCGCTGCCAGAAAAGGCGCGCGCAGGTTTTAAAGTATCAAATTACAAAACTACGCATTACCAACTTGCTTCATTCGGGATCTTGGTCGCGCCGTTTTCCGTACCGCATCGCCAGCCCAAAGCCGACCAGCATAATTCCTACAGGAGGAATCAACAGCACTAGCACCGCCCGGTTCAGCGTCCGCTGCGCCTCTTTGGGTGTGGCTCGCGCATTCGCATTGCACATGGCGCATCCCTGGGCCAACGCCGAACTCGCGCTCAATAAAAGAATCGTGAGCAGCAGAAAGGTACGCGATTTTTCGTAGATGAAATTCATTGGCTCTATTTCACGCCCAGCCGCAAGATGCGGTCCGCGTCCGGAAAGAAAAAGAAGTACATGATGAAAAATAAGCCGATGACCGAGATCACGATCATCCATCGCATGATCGGCAGCTCGAATTTCAGGTGCATAAAGTAGCCGATGATCAACGCCGACTTGATCACCGACAAAAGCAGCAGCACTTGCAACATGCGCACAGGCTGGAAAATCTGCTCGTACCCGAGATAGACTTCCACCCCGGTAAGAAGCAGCAACGCTCCCCAAACCCAGAAATACTGCCCTTTGCTATCGTCATGCGTCGCTACATTATGCATAGAGAAGTTCCTCGTTTGATCTTCGCCATCACACAGAGAGGGCGAAACGCTGGCTCTACTAAATTTTTGTCGACATCAAATAGACCAGGGGGAAGATGAACATCCATACAAGATCGACAAAGTGCCAATACAACCCGGTCACTTCGACGTCGTGAGCGTCGTAGTCTTTCGGTTTCAGAAAAAGAATCACCGCCGCCACAACCAACCCGACCAGCAGCACGTGCACCGCATAATGAAAAACATTGTCCGAAGGAATGGCCAGGAAGGCCCCCAGCCAGATCAGCCCTAGAATCGGCAAGAACCACTTGCGAAACGCCACGACGCCGAGATAAATGACGCCGATCGTCACGTGCAGCATGTGCATCGCGGTTAATCCGAAAAAGGTTGCTGCGAACTGAGGCACTCCCGACGAGATCGTCGTATATTCGGTTTGCGCTTGCCCGGCGGGCTTGGGAAATGCCGACAGAGCCAATCCTTCGTGGATCAGGTGCGTCCACTCCTTCCCGTGAAGGACGATAAATGCGGTTCCGAAAACCATGGTCGCGAGCAGCCAAAGCCGCGTGCACAGCCGGTCATGCCGCTGTGCCGCAAACACACCCAGCACCATCGTCAGCGAACTCGACAGCAGGCACGCCGTCATCACCGTCGCGTTGATGATGCTTTCTTTGCCGAATGGCGTCGGCCACGCCGTGTAGATGCGGTTGTAACTGAAGGCAAACAGCAGCGCGCCGAAGGTCAGCGAGTCCGAGGCCAGAAACAACCACATGCCGACTTTCTTCGAGTAGGCTCCGAACAACGGCGCTTCGTATTCACCCGCCGTCGAGCCGTGGCCAACCGCTACCGGATGTTGCAGAGTGGCGTCTGCCATTCTTCAAGTTCCCCTTTCGCTCATCGTACAAACGCGATCAAAGCAAAAACGTAAATCCACAGCGCCAGCATGAAATGCCAATACCATGCAGCGACATCGACGACGATCCGCCGCTCCTCGACTGCCTTGTGCCGAAGGGAAGCGACGCCCGCCCAAAGCAGCGCAATCACTCCGCCCGCCAGGTGCAGCGCGTGGGCCGCGGTCAACAAATAGACAAATGAGCTATCCGGATTGGTGTTGATGAAAAATCCGCGGCTGCGCAGGTCATTCCATGCGATACACTGTCCCACCAGAAATCCAAAGCCGAGAATCGCCGTCAGCCCCAGCCAGGGAAAACTTCTCTCGTCTCCCAGCGAAACTCCTGGAATCGACTTCACGGGAGCCAGCGCCGCGCGCCTCGTAATGTCGCGTCGTGCTCCCTCCATGGTGAAAGTGCTGAAAAAAAGTATGGCGGTATTGATCGCCAGCAACAACCAGGGCAACTGCACCGTGCCCCAGTCGCGAAAATACATGCGGCTGTTGTCGTCGAAGGTCGGCAGCCCGCGCCGCACTACGTAAGCGCTGGTCAGCGAAACAAAAACCATGCTGACGGTTGCGATCGCGCAAATCATGCCCAGCCGCGCCCGCCGCAGCCGAGCCCCGTAATTCGGTAATCCTTGATCCGGAGAACCGCCATCGTCGCCGCCTCCATTCGGAGGCAAGGGCCGGTCTCCGCCGCGGCCCAACTGGCTAATCGGAGTGCTTGGGGTATACGTTGCCATGCTAATTCGTATCTAGATACCGGTTCGCCGTTGCCTCATTGCCTCAATGCCCCGTCGAGGCAACCGCCGGATCGGTCTGCATCACGTAATCTCGGGCCGCTCCCGGAACTCCATACTCATACGGACCGTTGTGCACCACCGGCGTTACGCCGTTGAAATTATCGTGTGGCGGAGGCGTTGCCGTCGTCCACTCCAGCGTGGTTGCTTCCCAAGGATTGTCGCTGGCCTTGGGGCCTTTGAAGATGCTCCAGAACAAATTGATGACGAAGATGAACTGCGCGGCGATGGTGATGACCGCAGCGTAGGTCATGAACTGGTGGATCGGTTGCAGTTTCGCCAGATACGCCACTTCGGTATATTGCGAATAGCGGCGCGTTCCGCCCGCGATACCGAGATAATGCATCGGCATAAAGATCGCGTAGGTGCCGATCAGCGTGATGAAGAAGTGGATTCTCCCCCAAGTCTCGTTCATCATGCGGCCGAACATTTTCGGCACCCAGTAATAGGTCGCCGCAAACATTCCGAAGATCGCCGCCACGCCCATGATCAAGTGGAAATGGCCGACCACAAAATACGTATCGTGCAATTGAATATCGAGCACCGGCTGCGCCAGGAACGGCCCGCTCAATCCACCAGAGACAAATAAGGATACAAAGCCGATGGCGTAGAGCATCGGCGTCTGAAAACGAATGCGGGCTTTATACATCGTCCCCAGCCAGTTGAATGTCTTGATGGCCGAGGGCACGCCGATGCACATGGTCAGCAGCGAGAAGGCAAAAGCCGAGTAAGGGCTCATGCCGCTCATGAACATGTGATGGCCCCACACCATGAAGCCAAAAAATCCGATGGCGAGCATGGCGTAGACCATCGCCTTGTAGCCGAAAATCGGCTTGCGCGAAAAGGTCGAAAGTACCTGCGAAGCCACGCCCATGCCGGGCAGGATTGCGATGTAAACCTCGGGATGTCCGAAGAACCAGAACAGATGCTGCCACAGCAGCGGCGAACCGCCCTTGTGGCCCATGATCTGCCCGTTCACGACCACCAGAGGCACATAAAAACTCGTGCCCAGGTTGCGATCCATCAGCAGCAGAATGCCGGCGGAGAGCAGGACGCCAAACGCCAGCAAGCCCAGAATGGCGGTGATGAACCACGACCAGCAGGTCAGCGGCATGCGCATCATGGTCATGCCTTTGGCCCGCATGTCGAGCGTGGTGGTGATGAAATTCAGCGCGCCCATCAGCGAGGCTAGACAAAAGATCGCGATGCTCGTGATCCACAAATCCGCGCCGAGACCTTCCCCCGGCCCAGCCTGCGGGATCGCGCTCAGCGGCGGATAGCCGGTCCAGCCATGCAGCGGCGCTCCACCCTGCACGAAAAACGCCGCGATGATCACCACGAATCCAACAAAGGTCGTCCAGAACGAAAGCATGTTCAGGACAGGGAACGCCATGTCCGGCGCACCGATCTGAATCGGCAAAAAGTAATTTCCAAATCCGCCCTGCGGCGCCGTGGTCAGCACGAAGAACACCATGATCGTGCCATGCATGGTCAGCAGGCTCAGATATTGCTCGGGCCTGATCTCACCCACCAATGGCAACACCGCCGTCGGCCAGACCAGGTGGATTCGCATCAGCAGCGAGAGAAACATCCCCACCCACACCGCCGTGAGCGCCAGAAAGAAATACTGGATGCCAATCACTTTGTGATCGAGACTGAAAATGTATTTTCGAATGAACCCTTGCGGGCCCGCGTGAGCGTGAGGGGTTGCCGTGGTCGCCATTTACTGTTTCTCCGCCTCCCGAGCGGTCAGCCACTTGTCAAAATCTTCCTGGCTGACGACGTGAACCATGCCATGCATCTTGTAATGTCCCAAGCCGCAGAGTTCGGCGCAGGCGATTTCGTACTCGCCGATCGCGGTGGGCTTGAAGTGCATATGAATATTGAGTCCCGGGACCGCATCCTGCTTGAAGCGCAGGCTGGGCACAAAGAAGCTGTGGATCACATCCACGGAGCGCAGGCTTATATCGACTTCGCGATCGACTGGCAAATACATCGTTCCCGTGACCACGTCGTCTTTCGCGGCCGGATCGGAAGTATTCAATCCCACCGCAGCCTCGCCGCCGGCTGAGGGGTCCATCAGCTTCACGCTGGTCCCGCCGAACTTTCCGTCTGGCCCTGGATAGCGGAAGTACCAGGCGAACTGCATGCCGGTGACCTCAACCTGCACCGCCCCCGGTCCGGCGCCGTCAAAGCGCTGAGCCGCCCACACGCTGCTGCCCATTAGATTTAATCCGATGAACAGAATCGTGGTGAGCGCGGTCCACACGACTTCGAGTTTGATATTGCCGTGCGAATAATCTACGGGAGGCGACGATGGCTGTTCGCGGTATTTCCACGCCAGATATCCCAGGGAGAGTTGCGCTGCCAGGAAGACAATTCCCATCAGGATGAAGGTGAGGGCGAATTGTCCGTCGATGAATCCCGCCGCTGCGGAGGCTCCCACCGGAAGCCACCATGTTTTCGCGACAAAGAAATACGTGCTGGCTAAAGTGATCAGCCAGATAACCACCATTAACGCGAGGCCCATTCGATGTCCTCCCGGACAAACGAGCGCTGACTAGAAACGACCTGTATCGGTTTCCCCATCAGTTGCCGCGCCCCACAGCGCGATCAACATTTGGCGGCGAGTGTACCACAGCTTGCCGTCCGAAATGCAAGCAACTTTGTTGAGGAAAAATGTTCAGGAAAAATCAGAGGGTGTTTGCGGAAATTCTTTTCGCCGGGATCGAGTCGGAGGCCAACGGAACCGCGGCCGGGAGTACATCGGCAAAGACAAACTGGCCTTGCACGATAGTCTGCCCTAGGGAAACCGGCAGAACCGTGCTCAGCATGGGCCCCGCATAAACAAAAGAATGAAATTCTCCGCGTTCGCCGCACGGGTCAACCTCGCTAGGCAGATCCGTCAGCAACGCCTCATCAAACTCGCGGTCAACGAAAGAGCGGTCGAGTTTCTCGGCATCGACGCACGTCAGCTTCGCCCGCATTCCGGAGGCAATCATTTCCCGTGCCAAAGCTGCGGTTGGAAGCCTCCACAGCGGGAATATTGGCTGCAAGCCGGTATTTTGCATCTGCTTCTCACGGTAAGCGCGCACATCCTCAAGAAATAAATCGCCAAACGCGACGCCTCCAATGCCTTCGGCGACAGCCTTCGCGCACGTTTTGCCCATCGCCGCTTCGTACTCCTCATTCGAGCATGGCCAAGGCAACGGCACTGCCCACAGCGGAAGTCCAGCAGCATCTGCCTGCCGCTCCACCAGTTCCCGCCGCACTCCATGCATCGCCACGCGCCCCGCCGCATCGTTGAACGTTGTCAGCAGCCCCACAACTTCATAGTCCCCACGCTGCCGCAGCACGTGCAGGCACCAGGCACTGTCTTTTCCGCTGCTCCACGAGAGAAGAATGCGCTTCATCAGGGTCGGCCACCGATTGCACGGATGTACACGGATAAATCAGAATCCAAAGAATAACAATAACTTCTGGGTCATACGATGTCATCCTGAGCGGCGCCGTTTTTCAAGCGGAGTGAAGGATCTCCGTATCAACGGGCTCAGCGCATGACCTCCGTTCATTCGAAGAACCTGAGCAGCAGCCTCGCCTCCGCGACCTCCGCGATAAAGATCTTCGACCGCCATAAGTTAAAATCATGCCCATGTCTCAAGAGCCGCACGGCCACGAAACCCGCGACCTCAAACTGCCCAAAAACAACTGCTTCGTCTGCGGCCCGGATAACCCCGAAGGCATGCAACTCAAATTCATCCTCGACGAAGATCGCCAAACTTTCGTCTGCCACTTTCGCCTCAGCAAGCGCTACACCGGACCGCCCGGCCACTGTCACGGCGGCGTGATCGCCTGCATCCTCGACGATGCCATGGGCAAAGTAAACAAGCTGCATCACGTGGTTGCCTTAACGCGCGAAATGACGGTCGAATACCTCAAGCCAGTTCCTCTGCATACGCTGCTGCGCGTCGAAGGCCGCGAAATTGAAGTGCGCGGCACCAAGCACATCAACACCGCCCAGATCCTGAACGAAAATAACGAAGTCCTCGCCCGCAGCCGCGGTGTTTTCATCGCCATCGACCCCGATAAAATGTTCGCCAAGTTCGTAGAAAGATAGCCCCGTAGGGGCGACAGATAATAGCCCAGAGCCTGCCCTGAGCGAAGTCGAAGGGACGTAAGTCCTGGGTAAACATGAGGAGGAGGGAACCAATTGTCCCCGAAGGGGACCCCCTCTGATACTCGCTATAATTGCTGTCTTCTATCCCATGTTGCCCGGCGACAAACATATTTGGTGGGATGCCTCCGAATGCCGTTCGCATCCCCGCCGGAATTTTGGTGGCTCTCAAGGTAGAACCGATATACGGTGTGGCATCCCTATCGCCGTTGTAAAATGAATTGTTGACGGCGTCACGCGCCCATCCTTCGCGCTTGCGAAAAAGGTACCCACAAGGTAGAAACCATGTCGCAGAACAACGGTAGCAACACCTCTCTCCGCCTCAAGACCGGCCTCGCCGAAATGCTCAAAGGCGGCGTCATTATGGACGTCACCAACGCAGAGCAGGCCTCCATCGCCGAAAAAGCTGGAGCCGTCGCCGTCATGGCCCTCGAGCGCGTGCCCGCGCAAATCCGCGCCGAAGGCGGCGTTGCCCGCATGGCCAGCCCGAAAAAGATTCGCGAGATCATGGCCGAAGTCTCCATCCCCGTGATGGCCAAGTGCCGCATCGGACATTTTGCCGAAGCCCAGATTTTGCAGGAACTCGGCGTCGACTACATCGACGAATCCGAAGTGCTCACCCCCGCCGACGAAGCTCACCACGTCGACAAGCACGCCTTCACCGTCCCCTTTGTTTGTGGCGCGCGCAATCTCGGCGAAGCCCTGCGCCGCATCGCCGAAGGCGCAGCCATGATCCGTACCAAAGGCGAGGCTGGCACCGGCGACGTCGTCCACGCCGTCAAACACATCCGCCAGATCGTGCAGGAGATGAAAATCCTCACCGTGCTCGGCGAAGAAGAACTCTACGCCAAAGCCAAAGAGCACGGCGCGCCGTATGAGCTGATCAAGATGGTCGCCAAAGCAGGGAAGCTGCCCGTCCCGAATTTTTCCGCCGGAGGAATTGCGACGCCTGCTGACGCCTCGCTGGTGATGCAGTTAGGCGCCGAAGCCGTCTTCGTTGGCAGTGGAATCTTCATGAAAGATTCAACCACCTTCGCCGATCCAGCCGAAGCCGAAAAGCGCGCCCGAGCCATCGTGAAAGCCGCAACCCACTATCAAGACCCTAAAGTATTACTTGAAGTCAGCGAAGATCTGCAGGGAGCGATGAAAGGCCTGGCTGTCGCGGGGATGGATGAGGCGCAGATGCTGCAGACTCGGGGCTGGTAGGGGCGAGTTCTACACACCGATGTCGCTTTTCAATTCGCCATCGCAGTACCGAGAGAAGGCTGCAATTTGGCGCCTGTTTTCTGATCTCCCGCTGTACGCCCCATTGGCGGCCGGCCGCGTGTGGAGGTGGTTTGCGGCGGGTGGCCCACCCTTCGCCCTTTGAAGGGTGGGATTCCGAACGCCAGCAGCCTAGGCCTTCTTGGGACGCGCGGCTTGCGTCTCAGCGTAAAATATACTGATGACCACGAACTGGGCAAGGTTGACAGTTTTGCTGGCGACACTCTAGCAGCGCTCCGAAGTCCTTTGTTTCACGGATTTTACTGTCAACTCTACTAAGGCAGCGATTTAGATCTAAGTCATTACACTGGAACAACTTAGCATGCTGGCAGCTAAGTCCTTTAAATCACGGATTTTAGCTGTAAGTCGTTGAGTTCAAAGATTCGGCATAAAAGGGGGGTAGGGGGGCATAAATATACTTGACGAATCAAACCCGATTCTGTGAGTATGACTTTATGCCGGAAAGAGCGGTAAATTCCGGTGAAGGGAAGATCGAGAAGGACCGTAAGTAAGATCGGGCAATGCTGTGCCCGTGTCAACATCGGAAAGGATGAGATATTGATCGCGCTTCGCGCATATCTCGACAGCAGCGGCAAACTGGAAAATGAGTACATGACCCTCGCTGCTTTCGCCGCCAGCGATGAGATGTGGGGGAAGTTTGAGACCGATTGGAAGGCAATCCTAGACGGCCACACGCCGAAAGCTGAGTATGTCCACATGCGCGAGATTGCGCACCAAACTGGTGGATTCGACCGGAAATTTGGCTGGAACAACGACAATGCGTTCGGATTGGCAAACAAGTGCTTGGTCTATATGTCGCATCTGGACAAGCAGCGATTCCGCATGTTTTATTGCGCCGTCGATTTGAAGGCATGGCACAAACTGAAAGCTGAGACCTATCCTCTTCCGAGTCCAGTTGAACTTTGCAATGAATATTGCTCACGGGGAGTCATGCTGTGGTACTTCGATAAGTACCCAGAGATAATCGATATCCACAAGGACAGTTTCAAATACTTTTTCGACAAGGGCGAGTATTTCAAACGTCCATTTGAGGACGAATGGATCGCAGAGACCACGCGTGCAGAGGAACAAGGAAAGTGGAGCATGTGGGGTCTGATCGAACAAGTGTCAGAAGTTGATATGAAGAAAGTGCCTGGCGTACAAGCTGCGGACATTCTCGCTTGGGCGGTGAATCGAGAGCAGACCGCCGCCGCAGGCAAGAAAGGTACGATGATGCGCCACATCATGCAGCAGGTGATTCCAGCGTATTCTGTAGTTTGGGATGAGGCCAAATTCCGAAAGCATTTCAAACCCCTGCTGTACCTACCGGGGAGACGATGACAAAACAGTCTCAGGAATTCGATAACTTCGACCGCACGATGCGCGACCTAATGAGCGTTCCTCACAGCGAGATAAAAACCGCTCTCGACGCGGAAAAAGCCGAGAAGCAAAAGGCAAAGCAGAAGGTTAGGGAACCTTCCGCTTCGGACCGCGCTGTCTCCGATAAGGATTAGAAGGGCGCTTCTTCGTCCTTACCAGTCACCTCCGCATAGGTAAGGCGCTTGCCAACAAACATTGGCAGAGCGGCTTCAAAGCGCTGCAAGTCAGTCATTGGAGTCTTGTCCTGTGTTTGCGATGGTTGTAACGGAATACCTGTTCATCAACGTAACGCTCAAGTGATACGGCTCAACAGCAACGTAGGTGCCGCTAAGAGTCCGCTTCAGCAGGCTCCAGAAGTTTTCGATTCCGTTGGTGTGAACCTGCCCGTCGACGTAAGTCTCCATGTGATTCACAACGTCATGGACAAAGTTGTAGCTCACTTTGTCGTAGCCGACTGCCTGATCGGTGTAAACGTTGGAACCGTGCTTCACTTCTTTCAGGAGGGTAGCTTGCAAAGTTTCCCGCTTCACGTTGGGAACAACTTTGGCGCGAACCTGACGAAGATCACGGTCAAGCATTCCCATGACGATAGTCTTGCCGGATGTGCCGCCAGTACGTCCGCTCTTTTCGGAGATGTAACGCTCCCGGCGCTCCTTGTGCATATTGCCGAGGTGACCGCCGATGAAGGTCTCGTCCACTTCAACAGCGCCGGAACTGCCAGCGCCGCCCCGATCTTAGTCTTGGTTCCGAACTTCTTGGCGTTAAGAGACAGCCCCAAACGGATGCGGTGCAGCATGAACCATGCCGACTTTTGAGTGACGCCGATGGCGCGCGCAACTTCGTAGGAACTGACACCGTTCCGGCAATTGCCCATCATCCATACCGCAGTCAGCCACTTGTCCGCAGGGATAGGCGAGTCTTCCATCACGGTTCCGACCTTGGCCGAAAACTGGCGTTTTGGATGGACACTTTTGCACTGCCACTTGCGCTGATTCTTGAGATACACCACGTCCTCACGACCGCAGCGAGGGCAGTACACAACGCCGTTGGGCCAGCGAAGGCGCTTCATGTACTCAAGAGCGTTATCGGGATTCGAGAAATACTGAATGGCATCCTGCAAGGTCTTTGGTTTCCGTTGTTTGCTGTCCATGTACGAAATGTAGCAGAATTAGCGTGATTCGTCAAGTATGTTATTGCCGGTAGGGGGGCCCCTGGATCACTACAGACCGGGAGCATCCCTACGCTTGTTTACATCGGAACTTGAACGTAGCAGAGACTCCGTGGATTGTGTTTACTCCACGGGCATCGCCCTGGCCACTAGCAGGGCCGTCCCGCCGAACAGCAACGTGTCGAAAACAAAGTTGATCGCTTCCGTCATCTGCGAGACATCATTAGTCACGGCCAGAATTGGTACGTAGAGGCCCACGGTGAGCAGGGCCATCAGTGCACCGATCGAGGCGGCGGAGGTGCGCGGCCGCTGGTTGAACAGCAACGCAACTCCTGCAACCAGAAGGAGTGCTCCTACGGGATATCCCCAGAATGCGTGCAGCGGAATGTAGGCTGGCGTCAGCTTCGTGTCGGGAACTCCCGGAGCAATTTCGGGATGAAACAACTGGTACACGCCAAAGACAATTGCGGCAATCGCTACCGCGAGACGGCCGTACAGGATCATTGCGTTGGCTAGCTTCGAATCGCCCATCCCGTTCGGCTTTTCCCGCGATCTCAAACGCAGGCTGCCGGCGAGGGCCCACGCGCCGCCAGCAAACGCTGCTTGTCTCAGCGCAAGGATCCATCCCAGCCGGTTTGCTGGTGCGGAAATGGCACCCGGCAAATCCATCATCAGGACAAACAGAAAAAACGCCAATCCCAGCAGCGTGGCGGACAGGCGTAGAAATTTCAGCGAGACCAGGCTGGTCGCAGCCGCGATCCATGCGCAGCCGACGAAATAGGTTACGACCAAATGCGCCGGCACAAACGCCGGAACGATCTGCATAATGTCGCGCGCATCCACGAAATGTTCAGCCCCGAATACCGCCATCGGGGCGGCAACAAACGCGGGCCCGAGCGCGATCAACTTATCGAGACCGCGAGCCGCGACCAACTCCTTGCGGACTACGACCAAGCCGGCAGCCAGATAAACCAGCCCCGCGAACCAGAGCCAGAATATGGAATAGGTGAACACGGATGACTCCTTTGAGGACTTTGGTGACAACGCCGATATACGGGCCACGCGAAGTATAGCCCGATAGAACGTACAGAGAGTCGCGCAGGGACGAATAAACAAAAGGCGGGGACAGGAATAAGAAAATTGAGCGCAGAATTCTACCGCTTCGCGCATAAGTTCATCTGACGTCGGCGATCGTGGAGCCAACTTTTGATCTGGCGTTCACTTGGCCCTGGTGTACTGATTGGGCCAGGCGACATCCGCGCGCAGTTCTGCGGCGGCATGCAGCGGTAAATACGGGTCGCGCAGGGAAGCACGTGCGATCAAGACCAGGTCGGCATCCCCGTTGCGAATAATCTGGTCGGCCTGTGCGGTATCCGTGATCATGCCCACCGCAGCCGTAGCCACGTCAGCTTCCCTTCGCACACTGGCAGCGAATGGAACCTGATAGCCGGCGCCAGCTGGAATCGGAATGCGCGGCGCAATTCCACCGGAGGAGCAATCGATCAAGTCGACACCCAGCGGCTTCAGTTCGCGCGCCAGTTGCACGCTCTCGTCAATCGTCCAACCGCCGTCGGCCCAGTCACTGGCAGAAATGCGCACCGAAAGAGGCAGACGGTCGGGCCAGACTTTGCGGACTGCATCCACCACTTCTTTCAGAAAGCGGATTCGATTGGCGAAGCTGCCGCCATATTCGTCAGAGCGCCGATTGGCCAGCGGAGAAAGAAAGGAATGGATGAGATATCCATGCGCAGCGTGGATTTCGATGATCTTCGCTCCAGCTTGGAAGGCGCGGACCGCTGCCGCGGCGAAGGCGTCGACAATGGAAACAATCTCACTCTTGTCGAGTTCCTTGGGAACTTGCCATCCTGCATCGAAGGCCAGCGGACCGGGCGCGAAAATCGGAGTCCATCCACCCGCAGAAACACTCAAGGGAGCGCCGCCCTGCCAGGGCACGGCCGCACTGGCTTTGCGTCCGGCATGGGCTAACTGCATTCCCGGTATCGCGCCCTGCTGCTCGACGAAATGAAAGATGCGCGAGAGCATTTCAAGGTGCGCATCCTTATAGATGCCGAGATCTCTCGGGCTAATTCGCCCTTCGGCAACGACGGCGCTGGCCTCGGTCATGACTAAAGCGGCGCCGCCGACGGCGCGGCTGCCGAGGTGGACCAGATGCCAATCGTTGGCGAATCCGTCTTCCGAACTGTACTGGCACATGGGCGAGATTCCGATGCGGTTCTTGAAGGTAACGCCGCGCAAACGCAGTGGCTCAAACAAAGTGGGCATCGTGGTTTGATTCGATTGCGGGCGGTTTGGTCGCAGCGGGGAAGGGAAATCACGCAGCGCGTTCCGGCATCGACTTCACTGCGCTGGCAGGTTGCTCTTTTTTCTCTTTCTCTTCCGCCTTGATCTGCACCTGCTCGTGCTTGATATCGAGACGAAGGCGGTTGTAGATGCTCATGTACTGGTTCGCGACCCACACCAAGGCGAACAGAGCAACCACGTATCCACGCCAATCCGGATACAAGAATTTGAAGCGCGTGAGCACCAGCATGAATGCGGCCACGTAATGACTGAAACAATATTCGCAGGTAAACAAATAGAAGAACTTGCGCAGCACTGGCGTCGTGGCCTGTTTCGACAGGCGCTGGCAACACTCGCGCGGCTCACGAAATACTTCTTCGTGGGTGATCGTCCAGGCGATGCAGGCGACCGGAATCGACAGCATCGAACAGCCACGCGAATTGCAGGCTCAATGCCACGGTAGAACTAGGATGCAGGAACGGCGGGAAGGGAAGCGTCGGTTGCCGGATCGGGCTCTGCCGCATGCCGCGATACAATCATTTCCCTATGCCCCACTGGACCATGCGACTCGTGGGCAGCCGCGCCGTGCTCATCAACTCCACCCGCGCCACTGTGGCTGCGGTTGGCTCGATGCTGGTCGCGCGCCTTTTTCATATGCCGGAGTTTTACTGGGCGCCGATTTCAGCCATCGTGATTCTGCTCTCGACCATTAACCCGCTTTCTCTAGCCTGGCAGCGCTTCGTGGGAACGGCCTTGGGCGCGGCGGTGGGCGCAATCATCGCTAACTTCTTTCACCCCAGCTGGATGGTTTACGGCGCCGGCATTTTCCTGTGCGGAATTCTCTCCGCGCATTTGCGCATCGGAACCGCGTACCGATTTGCCGCCATTACTTTGAGCATCGTTCTGCTCATTCCCCACACGCGTTCACCGTGGATCGTAGCGGTGCACCGGTTCGTGGAAGTCTCCATCGGAATCGCGGTCGCGCTGCTCGTGACGGCGGTATGGCCGGTGCCGAAACCGACGCCCTGACGCTTTTTGGATGCTTCGTCCCGCAACGGCAGTCTCACGGACTATGCCCGGCGCGATTTTTTGCTTGACAGGAGTCTATGTGTAACTGTAAGGTTACGCATTATGCGGAGCCGATCGGTTACATATTCGGCGGAGGCCATCTTTCAGGCGCTTGCCGATCCAACTCGCCGTGCCGTCCTCGATTTGCTGCGACGCGGGAGCCAGCCCGCCGGAGAAATTGCCGGCGCGTTTCCTGTCTCCCGGCCAGCCATTTCCAAACACCTGAGGCTGCTTCGCCGCGCGCATCTGGTTCGCGAGCATCGCGAAGGCCGCCACCGGGTTTACCAGTTGAATCCCGAACCGCTTCGCGCCGTCGATTCCTGGCTCGGTCAATACCGCGCGTTCTGGAACATGAACCTGGCCAACCTCAAAACTTTTGTAGAGGCAGAGTATGCCAAAGAAACCCGGCAGCCCAATCCTGCCAAACCCGACTTCAAACATCCAAAAGGAGATCTTTAAGATGAAATCGAAAATCACTTCGCTATGCATCGCAGTTTCACTCTTGCTATTGGCCGTCGCAAGCACAGCTGTGGCGCAGACGCCCACGCAGAAATCGTTCGAGCAACTGAAGTCCCTGACCGGGTCGTGGCAGGGGAAAAACTCTGAAGGCAAGCCGCTGACCGTTACCTTCGAAAGCACTGGGGGCGGTTCGGCGTTAATGAGCGAGATCAGGGGAGGCGAGCACAAAGACAGCATGATTTCGATGTTCCATCTCGACGGCCCCAACCGCCTGATGCTGACGCACTATTGCACCGCGGGCAACCAGCCGCGCTTTCAGGCAACGGTTCCGCCCGATGGCAAGACTTTCACGTTTGACTATGTTGACGCGACCAACCTCGCTGGTCCTGACGCCGGGCACATGCAGCGCGTCGTGTTCACCATGCTCGACGAAAACCATCACACGGAAGACTGGACATTTGCCGCGGGTCGGGGCAAGGAAATGAAAGAATTCTTTGACCTGCGCCGCGCGGAAGTGGCACAGAAATAAGCGGGCCAGCGACCAGAACTGAACCGCTTACTCATTTCTCGCCTTTTGCGGCGAGAAATGGGAGGCAAATTGAAAGTCAGGGCAAAGCAAAGAGGAGACACGATGCAGAGCGCTTCGGTCACGCCGGACAATGATGGGGTGAGCTGTGAAATCCAAATCGCGGCTCCGCCAGAGCGCGTTTTTCAGGCCATTACCGACCCCAGCCAGTTGCCAAAGTGGTGGGGACAGTCTGAGATGTATCGCGTCACGAAGATGGAAAGCGATCTACGAGTCAACGGAAATGGAAGAGCGTTGGCGTCAACGCTAAAGGAGAATCCTTCGAAGTCGGCGGCGAGTATCTAGAAATCGATCCTCCGCGGCGCCTGGTTTACACGTGGGCATATAGTTGGGGGGACGCTCCCGAGACCACGGTGCGCTGGGAGCTAATCCCAGTTGGTCAAGGCACGCTGATAAAACTTCGCCACAGCGGATTCGCCGGAAACGAGGCCGCGGCCAACGACCACGCCCAAGGATGGCTGCGCGTGTTCAGCTGGAAGCGCGCGGCGGCTCATCCAGTAAAATAACAATCGCTCTTCAACCAGCCAAGGGACGAACGCCTAAGGACAAGCGACAACGAATACCATGAAAATCGGAGTTCTGGCACTGCAGGGTGATTTCGACGCACACCGCCGCCGGCTCGAAGAGCTGGGCGCAGACGTTGTGCTGGTGAAAAAGCCCGAGCAGTTCGACGAAATTGATGGGCTGGTGATCCCCGGCGGTGAGAGTGGGACATTCCTGAAACTGCTGGGAGACGCCGGATTCGAAAAGCTGAAACAATTCGTGCGGGTGAAGCCGACCTTCGGAACCTGCGCGGGCGCAATCCTGCTGGCCAGCGAGGTTGAAAACCCGCGGCAGGTGGGGCTGGGCGCAATTGATATGAGCATCCGGCGCAACGCCTACGGACGACAGGTCGACAGCTCCATTCGCCATGGAAAGTTGCTCCAAAGCTCTTTGCACGACGAATCGCCAACGCCGCTGGAGATGGTTTTTATTCGCGCACCGAAGATTGAGCGAGTGGGCGCGAAGGTGGAAGTGATTGCGACCGAGGGAGCCGATCCGGTTGCGGTACGGCAGGGAAGTGCGATAGCTGCAACTTTCCACCCGGAGCTATCCGAGGACACGCGGGTTCACCGCGCATTCCTCGATCTGGTGGGTCGCGGGTGACGGGCGCGAAAATGCGACGTACTGACTTTGGTAACGTTTGTGCTTGAGCATCCCCTGAATAGACTAAAGCGTATCGCCAGAGAGATCGGGCTACCAGCGGTGCAAATCGCGCCCGAAGGGGATCCTATTTGCAAGAGCGGATCGAGCAAATCAACCGTCGGCTGCAAGAGATCAGCGGTGGGCCGCAGAGCTCGCAGCTGGCGGAAGAGTTTGTAAACCTGTTCCAGGAGAAGCGCCGGCTGGAGCAGCCACCTGGCCCATCTTCCCGACGCAGCCCTGGCGCCATGTTGCTCGACCTCAGCAGGCGCGATTATGCTCGGGCGGAAACTCACTCGGGCAGCATTCTAGCCAACATCAACAGCCAACTTTCCAAGCTGGAAAAACGAGATTGGGAGCTGTGGTGGATTGTCTCCATTACAGGCCTGGTGGTGGGCGGCGCCCTCGTTCTCATGCTCCTTCCGGCCGCCTTTGCCGACGGCGGCAACCTGCACTTCGAAATTACGGTTTCGCGGCAACTGGTAATTGGACTCATCGTTCTGCTGATTCTGCTCAACACTTATCTGGTATCGCGACGCATCGAACTCCGCCGGCTGCGCGAAAGAATGATCTCCAGCACCATTCAAAATGAGCTGGTGCGCTTGCAATCGTTCACCGACCCGCTGACCGAGATCTACAATCGACGCTCGCTGGAAGAGCTGGCCAATCGATACATCAGCCATGCCCGGCGGCAGAAGAAGCCGCTGACGTTCATGCTGATCGATGTCGACCGCTTCAAGGATGTCAACACCCGCTTCGGACATCTCACCGGCGACTTCGTACTGGCCGAAATTGCCAGCCTGCTACGCACTGCGATTCGGGGCTCCGATGCCGTGATCCGCTATGGCGGAGACGAGTTCGTGATCGTCACCGATGCC
This sequence comes from uncultured Acidobacteriaceae bacterium, assembly GCA_963818935.1. Lineage (GTDB taxonomy): Bacteria > Acidobacteriota > Terriglobia > Terriglobales > Acidobacteriaceae > Sulfotelmatobacter. The sequence continues at coordinate 28,685 of CAWFUK010000075.1, read as the reverse complement.
TCAGTTACTGATGCCCAGAAAGTGATTCAAAGAATTGAGAGTTATCTGAACGACTGGAATCGCTCCGCCCACCTGGAAAATTGCACGATCAGTCTGAGCATTGGCCTCGCCGAATGGGTCGACGGGCTGACCATCGAACAGGTGCTCGACCGGGCCGATCAGGATATGTACGCCAGAAAAAGGGACGGGGCTGCCGACACCTCTGCTTCGCCGAAGTCAAAAGCGAAATCGGCCGCTGCCTCCAAGACGTAGAGTGCTAGGCGGCATCAAGCTCCTCAACGCTGGGCAATCTTGAGAATGTTCTCAGCTTTTGTTCGAAGGGCGGCATCTTCGCTGCTGTCGGAGGCGATCACTTGCAGAGCGGGCGCCACGACAAATAACTCTTTCAATTGCCCCGAAGCAGCCAAATCCTGCATGTGATTCAACGCCTGGCCGAGTTCCGAGCTGTGTTGCTGGTGAAGATTCGTCAACCTGCGCCCGAATTCCAGCGTAGTCGAGATGCTCTCGAACAACAGGGTGATCTGCTGAAGCAGCGGATTTCGTAACGTGTTATAGGTGGCCTGATTTTCCGTGCTGCCTTCGCGAAAGGCGAGAGTGTCGTTGCCTTCCAGCGCGTTGGGATGGCGCACATCCTTCGGCGGAGTGCGAAGGAAATTGAGTTGCTCGATGATATGAAACACGCTCTCGCGCACGTCAGCGGAGGCCGTAAACTCGATCGTGTACGGTACGCCGGTGTGCCCCAGGGAGCGCGGCGTCGATTCATAGGTCACGCTTCCGGTCGAGTCAATCGCGACGGAATGAAACGACGCATTCGCGTCGCCCATCGCATGTGTGAAAACCAGGGTCGCGAACGAACGCCCGTTCTTGGTCTCCAGCTGCGGGTTCTGGGCACTGACGAAGATGGCGTATCCGAGTAAAGAAGCAAATAGCAATGCCATTGCCAGGATTCGGACCAAAACGTCCGTCCTCCCGGAATTCGCTGATCCGACGCGCATGCAGGCAGCCCTGGGCCTACGCTGTAGATGTTGACTGTGAACAACGGGTTGGCCTTCGATGCTGTAAATCTCGCTCTCGTAAGCGTGCTCGCGGTGCTCACGCGCATCGTCGTCCTGGATATTTGGAAGAAGCCGTCGAACCTTGGAAGGGCCGGTGTGAGCTAGCGGCTAGGAGCTCCCCCGGAGTTATACTGAAGTCAATATGTCTGGGGATTCACAAAAGACTTTTTACCTCGAAACCTTCGGCTGCCAGATGAATGTCCATGACTCGGAAAAGGTCATTGGCACGCTGGTGCATGAGGGTTACCAGCAGGTAGAAACAGTTGAGCAGGCCGATCTGATTCTGTATAACACGTGCTCGATTCGTGACAAGGCCGAGCAGAAGGTATTCAACCGGCTCAACGATTACAAAAAACTGTTGAAGCAGGGCAAGAAATTTGGCGTGCTGGGCTGTGTGGCGCAGCAGGAGGGCGAGAAGATTTTCGAGCGTGCCCCGCATGTCTCTTTGGTCTGCGGATCGGCCTCCTATCGCAATTTGCCGCAGATGCTGGTGCAACTGCAGACAGAAACCGACTTCCGGCTTCCTGCGTCGGTAGGGCGGCAACCGGCGGCGGAAAATTTGGTGAGAATCACCGGCCTCGACGATCGCGAAACCGACGAATGTTTCGAGACCGAATTTACCGCGCGCACGAATCCGCATCGCGGCTACATCACCATCATCGAAGGCTGCGACAAGTTTTGCGCGTACTGCGTGGTACCGTTCACCCGCGGCAAGGAGCGCAGCCGCACGGCGGAGTCGGTGCTCGCCGAAGCCCGCCAGATGGCCGATCTGGGCTATACCGAAATTCAGCTGCTCGGTCAGAACGTAAATTCGTATAAAGATCCGGCAGGGAAGAAGTCGTTCGCGGAACTGCTGGCCGCTGTGGGCGAAGTAGTGGGAATCCGCCGGGTGCGTTTCACCACCTCGCACCCGCGCGACTTCGGGCGCGACATCATCGAGGCAATTGATGCCGTTCCCACGCTTTGCGACCATGTGCATTTGCCCGTGCAAAGCGGATCGGACCGTGTGCTGAACACCATGCAGCGGCTTTACGACCGCGAGCAATATATGGAGCGCATTGGATGGATGAAGTCGGCCAAGCGCGAGATCAGTATCACCAGTGATCTGATCGTTGGGTTCCCGGGAGAGACCGAAGCCGACTTCGAGCAAACCTTGAACCTTCTCGATGAAGTGCAATACGACAGTGTTTTCACCTTCAAATATTCTCCACGTCCGAACACGCCGTCATTGGCTCTTGAGGATGCGATTCCGTACGAAGAAAAGGCCCGCCGACTGGAAGTGGTGATGGCGCGACAGAAAGAGATCCAAATCGATCGCTACAAGAGATATATAGGAGAAATACTGGAAGTTATGGTTGAGGGAAAAAATGAAGCTCGCGGGCAATGGATTGGGCGTACCTCACAGAATAAGACTCTGAATTTCACCGCGGCAGAGCCGGCAAATCCCGTAGTGGGATCGTATGTTCGAGTACGGACAACCCGGAGTTTTCCCAACAGCCTTCTAGGCGAATTAGTGGTATAAGAAGCGGAGAACGGTGTGCCGCACGCAAGTCGGCACCAGCTACGGGTAGAAGGCGCAGTCGCTGTAAAGGAGTTGCCAATGGAAGTAGAGATGACAATCCGCGGGCTTTTGATGGATCCAGTCAGCAATATGCCGATTGTGGTTCTGAAGGATGTGGCGGGTGAGTCGGTGTTGCCGATCTGGGTGGGGGTTTACGAGGCGAACGCGATTGCGCTGGAGATGGAGAAGGTGGCGACGCCGCGCCCCATGACGCACGATCTGATCAAGAATGTGCTCACGGGCCTGGAGACGCAGGTGCACAAAGTCGTGGTCACCGAACTGAAGGAAGATACGTTTTATGCGGTGATCTGGCTGGAGCGCGGCGGCGAAGTGGTGAGCATCGACTCGCGTCCGTCGGATGCGCTGGCGCTGGCCTTGCGCGTGGATTGTCCAATATTTGTGGATGAAGTGGTGCTGAAGAATTCCAAGCAGGCAGCGAATATGTCGGACCGAGTGACGGCCGAAGAACTGCGGAAGTACCTGGAAGGGCTGAACGACGAGGACCTCGGCAAGTACAAGATGTAGTTCTGAGCGCCCGATTGGTCCCGAATCGTAAGGGTGGATGAGGCGAGCGGTAGACTTTACATAATACCTGTTATCGGACATTGAGTCCGGGCTATTGCGGTCTCTTATTGATCGATCCCGTTGAGCGTATGGCGCAACAGTTTCTGGATGATCACACGAACACAAACTATCGGATGTTGATTGGGGCTGGGTTCGCTCGCTATCGCGAACCACGGTCGCGTAATTGGTTCCGGTTTCGTCTAAGAAACCAGCCGACTTAACTCCCTAAAGCCGTACATCCCAGCTTCACAATAGTTCCGGCGTCAAAACTCCCGACCAGCACTTGCCCCTCATGGCGTGGACGTAACCGTTTGAACTACTGATGCCGAGCTGCCGGTCAAATCGTTGCTATCAGGGTACGACGCCGTTACAGTGGTTGAGCCTACGGCTAGAGTCGAGGTGGTGAAGTTGGCTTTGCCGTTCTCCAACTGCCCGGTGCCCAGCGTGGTCTTCCCTGCTGTGAATGTGATTTGCCCGGTAGGCGTTATGTAGGGTGAGCTGATTTTAGCCGTGAAAGTTACGGATTCGCCTGCCGTCGACGGATTCGCCGACGAGGTTAACGTGAGGCTGCTGGTGGCCTGGGTAATCGTCTGCGTGAACGTCGGCGATGAACTGCCGAGATTGTTCGCATCACCGTCATAGGTCGCGGTGATGGGGTACACGTCGGCGTTGAGATGGTCTCGAGTGACAGTTGCTACGCCACTGGAATTGAGCGTCCCGGTACCTAGAGAGAAAACGCCGCTATCCCAGGTGAACTTAACTTTGCCGGTAGGCGCGATGGAGCCGGAGGTCGTGACCGTTGCCGTCAGAGTTGTGTGCTGGCCGTAAATGGATGGGTTGAGGTTGGAAGTCATCGTTGTAGAGGTTGCGGACTTGGTGGTGGAGTTCACTGTTTGCTTCAGCCAGGGCGAGGTGCTGGCGGCGAAGTTTGCGTCTCCGGCGTAGGTCGCGGTGATGGTGTAGATGCCGGCTGCCAATGATGAGGTGGTGTAGGAGGCAATTCCTCCGGTTAGGCTGCCGGTGCCCAAGACCGCAGAACCATTGTAGAAAGTGACGAGCTCGCCGTTGGGCGGCGCGCCCGAAGTGGAGATTACGGCGGCAGTGAAGGTGACTGATTGGCCTACCGTTGACGGATTGAGGGACGAGGTCAGGGTGGTCGTCGTGGAGATGAGGGCGGCATTGATCACCTGGCTCAAGACAGAGGAAGTGCTGCCAAGGTTGTTGGCATCGCCATTGTATTTGGCGGTGATGGAGTACGTTCCTGCGCTGCTGAAAGAAGTGTTCAGAGTTGCGCTGTTTCCGCTTAGCGAGCCGCTGCCAAGCGTTTGTGACCCTGAATAGAAGGTCACTGTGCCTGTATCTGCTCCGCCATATTGACTGGTGACCGTCGCAGTGAAGGTGATGGTCTGGTTGGCGCTTGCAGGGTTCAGCGATGAGGTGAGAGAGGTTGTCGTGCTAGCGCTGCTGACGGTTTGGCTGACCGGAGTTGATGTGCTGCCGCTGAATGTGGATGAACCCTGATATGCGGCGGTGATCGCGTGCGTGCCTGCCGCTAGCGAGGAGACGGCGAGCGATGCCGTCCCGCTAAGCAATGTTGCGCTGCCGAGCGTGGTGGACGTGGAAGTATCGGTGAACAGGACGCTGCCAGTCGGCGTCCCTGAGGACGAGGTTACGGAAGCGGTCAGGGTGACCGATTGTCCGTAGACCGATGGATTTGGCGAGGAGATCAGCGTCGTAGCGGACGGCGTGGTTCCTGTATTGTTACACGGCGCTGGAGGCGTAAGCGAGGGAGTCCAGATGCTGCTGTTGTAGAAACAGAGCGTTTCCACTTCGGTGACCGAGCCGCCGGTGAAGCCGGCGGTCGGACTCATGAGCAGGAAGGACGACGAGTTAGTGTAGGAACTGGAGTCGTTATCCACCCACAGTTGTGCCACGATAGGGTTTCCTTGAGGATCGGTGGAAGGGCTCCGTGCGACTACCACACCCTGGAGTGTATTGGGGTTGTGGATCGCGAACCAACCTTGGGTTGCGTCCCAAGGCGGATTCAAAGGGGCTGCACCCGCGACCACAGTAGGGCCAGTGCACCCATCCCCGCAGTCGAACACGTCCAGCGTCGCCAGCGTGTTGCTGGTGGTTGGGTAAAGCGCCTCCGTAAAGCCCTCACTAAGGCTCAGGCGGGGCATGTAGGGCCGAAAGTCATGGGCGAATGTTGTCGTCGTGAAATCAAAGGCCCGCTGCAGTCCAAACGAGTTTGTACTGGATTCCTCCGGGTTGAGAAAATTGTACGTGGTTGCTACGTTAATCCCGGCTGAAGAGGGTGGGCAACCCGTGGAGGCAGAGTTGATGCTCACCTGGACGGCTCCGGACGAGAGGATCTGGCCCGACCACGCCGTTGTGCCTGGTGGGGTCGTGGTACCCCCACCCACCAACGCTAGACCTCCCAACCACGGGTCTGGCGGCGCAAAGCTGTCTCCGAAGTACTCGACGGTGCCCGGGAAGGCGGGAGCGCACGTATCCAAGGCCCACGAGTTGGTCACGTTCGCTCCTCCCGCCCAGTCGAGAGTGGTGATCGCCTCCACGTCGTTGCCAGTATTCCAGACGACGACGAAGTTGGTCGTGGTCACGGTCCTGGTGGTGGGGTTGATCGTCTGCGCCATGGCTGCCCGGCCGAATACGGTTAGGAGAGTTAGAACTGCGAGGAACTGAACTAGGGCGGCGCTGAGAATGCGCACCTTTGTTCTTAGGCTACACTGGCGGGTCATGGGAGACCTCCTGGTGGGGACAGTCGAGGTCTGGTCAATCGTCAAGAAATCGATTTCCGAGACGGTTTGCAGGCCGGGAGAGCCTGAGAAATGTTCTGCCGTCACCGACGGCGCGGTCGTTCAATAGTTTATGCGCGAGGTTGCAGTTTTTCCGTGACCGGGGTCACAGAGTCGCGAATTAAATTGCGACCTCAGCTTACGATTGCACGGTCTGCGTGACCGACGCCGAATGGCAGACGCTCAACTTGACGGAAAGACGATTTTTGGGTGAAACAAGGTACCGGCTACCCGCGTAGCAATGGCGATCAGATGGAACTGGCCGGCAAAGACCTTGACCATGCGGGCGCGGGAGAGTTCGGGAAGATTGATAGGGCGTCCGGCACGGATGCGAGTGATAGTGGCCTCGTCGGCGGTGACACAGGGAAAATGCGGGAGGAGCTTGCGGGGATGGACGAAGAGCGTTTCGAGGGGGGATCCGTCAAATGCTGGAGTAGCCATAGCGACGCTTCGACTCCCGCCCGCATTCGCCGCTCGCTCAGAATGACAAGTGGCCGTAAGTTCGGCAGCTCGATTCGACGCCAGGGAGGTCTCGATTTCCTCGAGCGTGTGCGCTTGGCCGATATCGAATTCGGCTACGGCAGTGCGGCGGAGGGATTCGAGATGAGCTCCGCAGCCCAGGCGTTGGCCCATCTCGTGAGCTACGGAGCGCATGTAGGTGCCGCTGGCGACACGGGCGCGGAAGTGGGCGCGGTCGGCGTCGACGGAGCGAATTTCGAATTCTTTGATCTCGACTTGCACTGGTTTGAGAATGACTTCTTTTTGTTTTCTGGCGAGCTTGTAAGCTGGAACTCCCTGCACTTTTTTGGCCGAGAATGGCGGCGGTATTTGCTCGATCACGCCCACAAAGCCCTGAGCCAGAACCTGTAGCTCGTGCAGAGCGGGGGCGACCGCGACGGGATCCCCGGTGGCTTGGCCGTCGGCATCGTAGGTGTCGGTGGCGAAGCCGAAGCGGATCACGCCTTCATAAGTTTTTTCCGACGAGAGGTAGAACTGCGCCAGGCGCGTGAGGCTGCCGGTGACCAGCGGGAGCACGCCGGTGGCGAGGGGATCGAGCGTGCCAAGGTGTCCGATGGAGCGCATACCGAGGATGCGGCGCATGCGAGCGACGACATCGTGCGAGGTAAAACCGGCGGGCTTGTCTATGATGATTACGCCATTCATGGGATTGAGAAATTTGGTAATTTGGTAATTTGAAATGAGCGGCAGCCTTTGCCGTGCGCTTTCAAATTAATAAATTACAAATCTACTCAAGTACCAAATTAACAGATGCTTCCCATTAAGGACGACCAGCCTCGCTATAGCACGCCCACGGTGACGTGGTTTTTGATCGGGCTGAACCTCGTGATTTTTTTCTTTGAGGCAGCGATGCCACCGCGAAGTCTGAACGCATTGATCCACCAGTTTGGAGTCGTGCCCTCGCATTTTGCGGCGTTTCTGGCGGGCTCGTCGAATTATCCGCTGCCGGCGGTCGTACTTCCCTTCTTCACGGCAATGTTCCTCCATGGCTCCTGGGGGCACGTGATCGGCAACATGTGGTTCCTGTTTATCTTTGGCGACAATGTGGAAGACTACATGGGGCACTTCAAATATCTGGTGTTTTATATCTTGACCGGACTGATTGCGATGAGCACGCAGGTGGCGATTAGCCTGCATTCCCATGTGCCGACGGTCGGAGCGAGCGGGGCGATCGCGGGGATCCTGGGAGCATATTTCGTTTTGTATCCGCGGGCGCGCGTGTTGATGTGGTTTTTTGTGTTTGTGCTGTGGGTTCCAGCCTGGCTCGTACTGGGGTATTGGTTCGCACTGCAATTCCTGAGCGGCACCGTAACCGTGCTGTCAGTGCAGGGACAGAATATGGGTGGCGTGGCGTTTTGGGCGCACGTGGGCGGATTTATTTCCGGAGCGCTGCTGGTAAAAGTCTTCGGCGAGCGGTCCCGCCGCTACCCCTACGCATACCAATAACGTGGTCCCGGACTTCTTCGTCCGGAAAGGTTTTGCAACATCTGCTCCGTATAGGAAGGCGCACGGAGCCTGCCCTGAGCCTGCCGAAAGGGCGCCCGCCTCCACTTCATTATTTCTTTGGGCGCGATTCCGGCGGAACTAAACCGGCTACGCGGTAGTACACAACCAACTGGCCGTAATGTTCTCCGGAGTGCTCGATGAATCCGTACGCGAGGTCAATCACACGATATTGCTTGTGCTCGAAAGGGTCGACAACGAGATCGTTCAGTCCCTTATCGCCCCGGGATTGGATAGCGGCGGCGCCATCGGCGAAAGATTTCTTCACGTACGCCGCTACATCGGCCCTGGTCTTGAATTGATCACGCTTGGGATCGCCTTCGGGAGGCTTTGTGCCCGTTAAAGAGCTCACGAAGTAAGCGTTCGCTCCCGCTGCGTGCAGCAGTTGTTCGGCAAAGCTGCGCTGGGCCGGGACCGGCTTGAAATCGTATTTGTCCTCGGGAAAATCTTCCGCCATAGCAGTGAGTTTGCGGCCGATATCGTTCCAGGAATCGAGCAGGACTTTGCTCGGACTGTCCGCAGGCTTGACCGTCTCTTTCTTGGTGTCTTGGGCAGAGGCGGGGAGTGAGAGAGTCGCCGCTGCCAATAACAAGGCGGCGAGAAACGCTGCTTTTCGCATGTGATTTCTCCAGCGGAGATTTGGGTCGGACGTATCTTAGCTGGAAAGTTCGCAAAGGTAAAACCGGGTTAGGACGAGGCTGCAGCTTTCGATTACGGGACGGCGCAAAAGCGGCGGGCAAGAGTTTCCGCGCCACACGAGCAAAAATCAATAGCTAAATTCCATTCGGGCGCTGGCGGATCAGAGACAAGAATTCTGAGCGCGTCTCTTGCTCGTTGCGGAAGCTGCCCAGCATGGAACTGGTCACGGCGGCCGAGTGCTGCTTCTCGACTCCGCGCATCATCATGCAGAGATGGCGGGCCTCGATGACCACGCCAACGCCTTGCGGCTCGATCACTTTCTGAATGGTCTCGGCGATCTGGGTGGTGAGGCGCTCCTGAATCTGGAGGCGGCGCGAGAAAAGCTCGACCAGGCGCGGAACCTTGCTCAGTCCAATCACTTTGCCATTTGGGATGTACGCCACATGCACTTTGCCGAAGAATGGCAGCAGATGATGTTCGCACAGGCTGAACATCTCGATGTCTTTGACGATCACCATCTCGTCATAATCGACGCTGAAGAGCGCGCCTTTGAGGAGGGTTTCAGGATCTTCGGTGTAGCCGCGGGTGAGAAACTGAAGCGACTTGCGAACCCGCTGCGGAGTCTGCAAAAGACCTTCGCGCTGCGGGTCTTCGCCGAGGCGGACGAGCATTTCATGGATCAGGTCTTCGAAACTGGCGCTGGTCAAGGTTGTAGATTCGGTTGAGGATTTCATAGAGACCATCGGGTACTTTGTAATCTGGTTATTGGTTAATTTAAAAGCTAAACTCCCTCGCCTTTGTATTCGAAGCTGTTCATCATAGTTTCTTCCAGCTTTACTCCTTCAAGATGCGCGTGGGTAAAGCCGCGGTGCAGTATTTCGTAGATCTGGATGCAGAGGTTTTCCGTGGTGGGCACCTCTTGGGCAAATTCTTGCATGAAGTTCAAATTCTGGTGATCGTAGCGGGCGAGCACTTCCCTTTCTACGAATCCGTCGAGATCGGTGAGGTTGCAGACCATGCCGGTCTTCGGATCGACCTGGCCGCTTACAGTTACTTCAACGGTGTAGTTGTGGCCGTGGCCAAAGGGGTTATTGCACTTGCCGTAAGTAGATTGATTCTCTTCCGCCGACATGGCATCGCTGTGCAGGCGGTGCGAGGCCGAGAAGAGGTAGCGGCGGGATAGGTGGGCTTTCATTGGGGCGAAACCTTGAAGCGCGGAGTTGGCGGAGAAAATCCGCGGAGAGGGCGGAGAAACACGACATTTATTTTCCGAGCGGGCCACGAGTAGGTCATGGTTCTCCGTAGAAATCTACAAACAGGTCAGGCGTTTCGTAAACCCGCACGCGGTGCAGTTCCGCACGATCCAGTTTGCTGGCGAGACGCTGCCAGATAGCGACCGCGATATTTTCGGTTGTCGGAATCTGATGCAGGAATTCCGGGACCTCTTTATTGAGGAAGCGATGGTCCATGGCGTCTAACACCTCGTGGTGCATGACTTCTTTTAATTTTTTCAGATCGACGACGAAACCGGAGCGGGGATCGATTTCGCCTTTCACTGTGACTTCCAACGTGTAGTTGTGGCCGTGTCCGTTGGGATTGTTACATTTGCCGAAGAGACGCAGATTCTCTTCCGAGCTGAATTCGGGATTGTGATAATAGTGCGAAGCAGAGAATTCGGCTTTGCGAGTTAGATAGAGCATAGAAAAATTGCCAGTAAGAACGTTTGATTCTCGGCGTGAAAACGGGATTCTGCAATCAACATTCGCGGTAATGAATATATTACTGCGCTGAGCCATGCCAAAGGTCGACTTTGCGCTAATCGTTTACGAGGGTGAGCGTCAGTTCGCGCAGGAAGATGGCGGCGATTAAGGGCGCGTCGAATTGTTTGACCCATTCGCGGGCCTGAGTTGCACTTACGGTGCGCAGCGCCGGATCCGCATGGAGGCGCCCGATTCCATCCGCCAGCGCTTCGTCGTTATCCGGTTCAACCAGAATGCCGTGCTTGACAACCTCGGGGACCGCGGCGGCGCGGGCGGCGACGATGGGCTTGCCGCTCGCCATGGCTTCGAGAAAGACAATGCCGAAGCTCTCCTGCACACTGGGCAAGCAAAAAATGTGGCAGCGGTTGTACTCGCGGGCTAGATCGGCTTGCGAAAGATTGCCCAGCCAGGTGACCGTTTCCAAGAGATTCTTGTTGCGGCAGATCGATTTCAATCGCCCAGCTTCGGGACCGTCGCCTACGATGCGAAATTCGAGTCCGGGGATTTTGCGGCGCAGCCGACCGGCGGCGGCGAGAAGAATGGGCAAGCGTTTTCTGGGATAAAAGCGGCACACCGTCAGGACGGTAAATTTTCCATCGGCAGGTTGAGCTGGATTGCTCTTCAGCAAGCTCTGCCAGTTTTCGAGATCGATGGGTTCGGGAACCACGCGCGGGGCTTGCGAGATTTCGTACAGCTGTTGAATCTTGTCTGCGGAGTAGCGGCTGGGAGCGATCACAAGATTTGCCCGCTGGACGTGGAGTCTTTCGCAGCGGGCCTGAAGGCGCATAGTGGCATGCGTGAGCCCTGATTCGAAGCGCATTTCATCGGCGATTACGCCTTTGATCGAGGCGACGTGAAGACCCCCACGACCGGCGATGGTGTAGCCGTCCATATCGAAGCCCACCGTAACGGCCTTTGCTGGTTGAGGACGGAAGCGAAGCATTTCGTTAAAAACGATGCGCTCGACGGTGTAGACAGGAAACTTCAGCGTGGGGGTGACAAGGTTTACGGTATGGCCTGAAATCTGTAAGAACTTTGCCAGCGTGCCGATTCCGGCAAAGGTGCCGCTGCCGCGAATGATGTTCAGCGGCGTGGAGGTGACGAAGCGAAAGCGGAACAATTGACTCATCTTGCGATCGGGTCGACGGGTCATTGGTCTTGGGCGCTGCACGAATCCGCTATTATATGGGCGTGAGAAATACATCCGCTTTTATCCGCAGGTTCGTCGTTGGTTTAGTTTTGTGCGCGCTTTCGGGCTGCTACAGCGGCACTCGGCCGACTCGAATTGGAATGGCAGCTCCTGAGTTTACGGTAAAAGACTCCGACCGCACGGTTACGCTGAGTCAACTCAAGGGGCAGATCGTCGTGTTGAATTTCTGGGCGACGTGGTGCCCTCCTTGCATTGAAGAGATGCCCTCGCTGGTGCGGATGCAACAACTCATGAAGGACAAGGGCATCACCGTTCTGGCGGTGAGCATGGATGTAGACGAGGGCAATTACCGGCGCTTTTTGCGCGACCACAATGTCAATCTGCTAACGGTGCGAGACCCGGATCAAAAAACCAATTCGCTCTACGGGACGTTCAAGTTTCCCGAGACCTACATCATTGACCGCAAGGGCGTCGTGCGGCGCAAGTTCATTGGGGCTGTGGATTGGACGGAGCCGGATGTGATGGAGTATCTGGGAAAACTGTAGCAATAATTCCCTTCTGCCACAAGCTACAACCTCGCATTCCGCAAGCGTAGCGCGTTGGTGATCACCGAAACCGAACTGAAGCTCATGGCGGCGGCGGCGAAAATCGGACTGAGGAGAAGTCCAAAGAATGGATAAAGAACACCGGCCGCGATGGGCACGCCGATGGCGTTATAGATGAAGGCGAAGAAAAGATTTTGCCGGATGTTGCGCATGGTGGCGCGGCTCAAATTGCGGGCGCGCAGGATGGCGCTGAGGTCGCCTTTCACCAGCGTGATACCGCCGCTCTCCATGGCAACGTCGGTACCGGTGCCCATGGCGATGCCGACATCGGCTTGGGCGAGTGCGGGGGCGTCGTTGATGCCGTCACCCGCCATGGCGACAACTCTTCCCTGCCCTTGCAGCTTGCGGACGATTTCTAACTTTTTCTCCGGCAGAACTTCAGCTTCGAATTCTTCGATGCCGAGTTGTTTGGCAATGCTTTCCGCAACGTGACGATTGTCGCCGGTCAGCATCACGACCTGAATGCCATGAGCTTTAAGATGGCGGACGGCCTGAGCGGAGGAGGGTTTCAAGCGATCGGCGACCGTCAGGTTGCCGAGATATTTTCCATCGACGGCGACGCAGAGGAATGTGCTGCCGGCTTGCGCACTGCCGGCGATGATCGCGGGCTTCTGTAGCGCTCCCACCTCGACCATTAAAAGCGCATTTCCGACGGCTATTTTTCTCCCGTTGACGATTCCGACGATCCCCCTGCCTGGGATCGAGGAAACTTCCTGCGGGTTGGAAAGCTGGATGTTCCTTTGCGAAGCGGCCTCCACAACTGCGGCGGCGAGCGGATGTTCGCTGGCGCGTTCGAGGCTGGCGGCTAGGCCAAAGAGTTCGGGATGGTCGGCGATCTCTGTCGAAATGCTGGTGACGCGCGGCTTGCCTTCGGTCAGTGTGCCGGTTTTGTCGACGACCAGCGTGTCGACTTTTTCCATGACTTCGAGCGCTTCACCATTCTTAATCAGCACACCGGCGCGCGCTCCGCGGCCTACGCCGACCATGATCGCCATGGGCGTCGCGAGTCCGAGAGCACAGGGGCACGCGATGATCAACACAGCGACGGCGTTAACTAACGCATGGGCGAAACGGGGTTGCGGGCCTAGAGTCATCCATGCGAAGAAGGTAATGGCTCCGACTGCCACGACGATGGGGACGAACCATTTCGCGACGCGGTCAGCGAGACGCTGGATGGGGGCGCGGCTGCGCTGCGCCTGGCCAACGAGTTGCACGATACGCGCCAGCAAGGTTTCTGCGCCTATGCGTTCGGCGCGCATCACGAATGATCCTGAGCCGTTGATCGTCGCACCGATGACTTTGCTGTCGGGAGATTTTTCGACCGGGATCGATTCGCCGGTGACCATGGATTCGTCGATCGAGCTGCGACCTTTGAGCAAAACTCCGTCCACGGGAACCTTTTCGCCAGGACGCACGCGGAGTCGGTCGCCCGGCTTTACCTGTTCGAGCGGAATGTCTCTCTCTGCTCCGTCGGCTGTGAGTAAGCGCGCGGAGCGCGGGCTGAGATCGAGCAGGGCGCGAATGGCGGCGCTGGTGCGGCTGCGGGCGCGCAGTTCCATCACCTGTCCCAGCAAGACGAGAGTTGTGATGGCGGCGGCGGCTTCGAAATATACGTCGGGATATCCCGACATGGTACGCAGCGATTCGGGAAAAATCCGCGGGGCAATGGTCGCGATTACGCTGTATCCGTAAGCGACGCCGGTGCCCATGCCGATCAGCGTGAACATGTTGGGACTACGATTGACGAGCGACGTCCAGAAGCGCTGAAAAAATGGCCAACCGCCCCAGAGGACTACCGGCGTGGCCAGTACGAACTCGACCCAGGGTAGATTGATCAGCAGCCCGTTGATATTCAAGTCGATATGGAGGTGATCGCCAAACATGGCGAGCATCGCGACGGTCAGCAGCGGCGCGGTGAGCGTCAGGCTGATCCAGAAGCGGCGGGTCATGTCGCGCAGTTCGGGATTGTCTTCGGCTGCCGCGGTTACCGTGCGCGGCTCAAGGGCCATGCCGCAGATCGGGCACGAGCCCGGCTCTGAGCGCACGATCTCGGGGTGCATGGGGCAGGTGTATTCGGTGCGCCTTGAGGTGGTGACGACATCGGCTTCGAGAGCCATGCCGCACGATGGGCAAGCTCCGGGCTTGCTCTCACGAACCTCAGGACACATGGGGCATACGTAAGCGGAGGCTGTTGGCGCGGGTTGCGTCTGAGCAGGCTTGATTTGGTGAGGGGGCGCGGATGCGATCGCCGGCGCCGCGCCCAAGGTCACCAGATTCGAGCGGGGCTTCTGGCTTAAATATTTTGGTGGATCGGCCTTGAATTTTTCTACGCAGCCCACGCAACAGAAGTAATAGCTTTTGCCGGCGTGCTGGTAAACGTGCTTCGCGGTGGCAACATTAACATTCATCCCGCAGACGGGATCGCGTTCGAGGGTAGAGGGCGGGTTCGGTGAGGAGGACAAGTTTTCCGGACTTCTTTCTCCAGAGCTTTTCAGTTTGAGAGGCGTCTAGGGTGTTCGATGGAGGATGCTTTATATTGGATTCAGCCCGGCGAAGGCTGTAGTCAGCATCATCGCAACCGAGGATTATCCCATGACTTATCTGGAAGTGGTGTTTCGTTACGGCGCGGCGCCGGGCGAGAACGAACTGCGTGCCATCGACGGCATGCGCGAAGTCTACGGAGTGCGGCGCGTGCAGTTCAACGAGCGGGAGCGTACGGTGCGGGTGGAATATGACGCGTCGCGGCTGAAAGCCGATGCTGTTGCCAAAATGTTGCGGCAGGCCGGCGTCGACATTCGAGATCGCTTAGCCCTGGCTTAGTACGACTTCAAGGGGAGTTGGGGGAAGGCTGCGTGCTCGGAGAAATGCAAAGGGGCGTCCAAGAAAACCTCTGGCCGAAGTTTATTCTTGAAGCGCCCCGTTGCGCGCCACTTCGTCTGATTTATCTGGTAGCAAACAGCGTGCCGTTTCTAAGTTTGTCAAAACACATGAGTGGATGATGCGAGGGTTGTAGGAATTGCCCGGGGACGGGAAAGAATTACAGGTCCGTGGGTGGTGGCCGGTGGTGAGTGGCTAGTTTGCTGGGCGGTTGCTGCATGAGGCATCGGGGAAAGCTAGGGAATCCCGCTCCTTTGATGAGTTTTTCCCGCGCCTTCGAAGCAATGTTTAGGCCGGTCTGATAAAATCAGCAGCAGACACAAAAGGCAGTTTGATAAAATCGCCCAGCGAGTCTGTTGTGATCTGCGCCCGTAGCTCAATTGGATAGAGCATCAGCCTACGAAGCTGGGGGTTAGGTGTTCGAGTCACCTCGGGCGCACCATTCTTTTTCGTTGACAGCATCTCTCACAACAGTCAGTCTGTAACCAGACGATTGCAGATCGCTGAGCCGGTCGCCAATCGGGCGCTTCCCTTTTGTTTTCAACAAAAATGCTGAAAATCGTCCACCGCCTGGTTACGAACCAGAAGGTCGGGAGTTCGAATCTCTCAGGGCGCACCATTCCTCCAACTGCGAACACGAGGCTGCAGTGCTCGGCGCGGTTGTTCCGTAATTGTCCCTCGTACAGGCGAAAGGTCACCTGATGGGCAGCCGACCGCGGTCCCTTCTTGGGTGTCGAAATCCCTGACCGTTAATTTGTGGTCCTCTGGTTACCTCGGCCGGTTTAATCCGATCACTCTGTGCTGTTCCGCGATATGTCTGCTCATAAGTAGTCGCAAACTTCGGTGCTTAGGGTGGGCACGGAGTTCAGCACAGCAGCGGCAATTTCTGTTACTCTGACCTCACCCTGTTGCTTTTTGTTGGGTGTTTTCTGTCCATCAACGAGTTCACTCCGGAACTTGAATTGCGCGCGTCATGTCAAAGGTGATCGAACAAGAATTATCCGTCTTAGCATCGGCGAAAAACGGGTTGGCTTACTTTACCGCCAATGATTGGACGCTGATTGCTGACAAAGCCCGCCGTTGCCAATTTAAGAAAGGCGAAATGCTGGTGCAGCGGGGTAAGAAGGGCGATGGCGTTTTTCTGCTGTTAAAGGGCACCGCCCGGGTGCAAATTTCGCATCCACCGGAGGGTCGAAGTATTGGGCCGGGGGAAATCTGCGGCGAGATGTCATTTCTGGAAGACAATGCGGCCAGTGCCAGCGTGATTGCGGAAGGAGATGTTGAAGCTTATTGCCTGGATCGCGGCACGTTGCAAAACTTATTTGAGCTTTTCCCTCATCTGGCTTCGCGCTTTTACCGATCTCTGGCCATGAATTTGTCGCGGCGTCTGCGGGAGGTAATCGGAGCGCCCCAGGCCATCCCTCTCGTGACCAAACGTAAGCCACCCTCCTGAGACTTCCGCTCGTAAGCGTTTTATACAGACTCGTTTCGGAAACTTGGCTAATCAAAAAGCTGGAAGCTCGAATGGGCCGAAAACTCCTGGTTCAGAACTGCTCGAAGCCGCCTAAGGGGACAGAAAGCCTGAGTTGTGAGCCTTACCTTTCCATTACGCTCCGGAATCGGCAAGATCAGGGTCTTCGCAACCTGGCCATCTACGGTTTTCACTGTATGCCCTAGGCGCAAAATCTTAGGCGTGAGACCCCGGTATTCCGATCCAAGACGCAAAAGCGCTGTACTAGTGTGCATCAGTTTGCAGTTTCAATTTGGGATAATTCCAACCAATTCGTAGTAAGCTACTTGTAATCATAGGCTTATAAATACTTCCTGTTTGGCCCCCAGGATGCTATTAGTTGGTCGCGGACGTGGGTTGGGCGCCGCCGGCGGAGGCCTGAAGTCTCCGAAGCATCTCTCAGGTTGCGTTGCGTAATGCTCAGGAGGAAAAATAATTATGAAGCGGATTGCGTTATTGGCTATCCTGGCGTTGGCTTTGCCAGTCGCCGCATTTGCGGGAAATGTTGATTTCACCAACACCGGCGGTACATTAGCGGGCAATTCCGCTGGTTTGACCCTAAGTGGATCGAGTTTGACAGAGGTTGTCGGCTTCAACGGCACTGGCAGCATCATCCAAGGCGGATTGGGCACGCTGAGCTTCTCGACCGGCTCGCTGATCTCTGGAAATCTGACCACGGGTGGCATGTTTAACGGTGGCGGAAGCTTCGTGATCACGAGCAACGGCTTTGGTGGACTTCCGGTCGGCGTCCTGTTCAACGGCTCCTTCAATGGTCCGGTAACTTGGACTGAGGACTTGAATTGCGGACCGAACGGCTCGGTCTGCTATACGCTTTCAGGATCAATTACAGGTACCTGGTACAACGGGACGACGGTAAATGGAGCCACCGTACAGCTTACATTTAACGCCGGCAAGAACGGCTTCACCGGATCTGTGCCCTTGGCCAGCGGAGACACAGTGATCGCCCCCGTTCCCGAACCCGGAACTCTCGGGTTGTTGGGGACCGGTTTGGTTGGTCTGGCTGGACTTGTCCGCAAAAAGCTGAAGGCCTAACTTTGTTCGGTCCGCTTCATAAAAGCCCCGCGGCTTGCGCGGGGCTTTTCTTTGCCACGTGTTTCTTCCGCGCACCAATGCCGCGTCGTTGGCAATTACCGCAGTAACGTTCCAGCCGGGATTACCGTTGACCCTCATGGGAAACCATCCTTAGATTCCTTGTAGGGGGTCTTATGAAGGATATTCATGAAGTATTGCGGCAGAAGCAGACGAGATACGCCCAACTGGGAAAGCAGATCGAGATGCTTCAGCAAGCGGCTGAGAAACTGCGCGAAGTGGCTCCCCTGCTTGCCGAAAACGACGACGAAGACAACGCAGTTTTGATGGAAGTGGATGAAGTTTCGCCCAATTCCGGGGCTATGGCAACGACGGCAGGTGCGAGTGCGGCAGGCTCTGGCGCGTCCAAAGCGGCTCGACCGACGGCACCTCGTTGGCCGTAAGATCTGACCCGTAAACTCGCCCGAGCAGGGGCGAGAGTCATGTTATGACCCTTCTGGCATTGCTAGTTACGAACGACGATTCGGCCTCGGAAGTTCTGGGGCGCGTTTTACCGACGACTGGACTCGCGGTGGAGCGCCTCAGCGACTTCGCGACGGCGCTGGATCGTCTTCAGCAGCAGAGATTCGACGCGCTGGCTATCGACTTCGAAGACGCCAAGGACGCAGCGAAGCTGCACGAGGAAGCTCGTCAACTGAATGCGGGAGTTCCCCTGGTCACGATCGCTTTAGTGGCAGACCCCACACAGACCCGCAAAATCCTGGGTAGCGGGGCGCATTTCGTATTGTACAAGCCTGTCTCCGACGACACCGCCAAAGCTTGCTTGCGCGCGGTGGCTGCGTTGTTGAACCGGGAACGCCGCCGTGCCTATCGCGTGCCGGTGCAGGCGCCTGTAGAACTCTCTTTACCAGATACCCGTACAGCCGAGGGAATTCTGCTCGACCTTAGCGAAACTGGGATGGACGTTCTAACCGCTGAACCACAGGTGCCTGGCGCTCTACTGAATATCTCCTTTCAATTGCCGGATGGCAGTATCGAGGTAAAAGCTTGTGGCCAAGTGGCGTGGGCCAATCCGAACGGCCAGACGGGAGTAAGGTTCATCGAGTTGGATGAATTAACGAAGGCGAACCTTCACGTTTGGTTGCAGAGCGCCTCGGGAGTCCATGACGACGACGAAGGCGCGAGCCAGTGCAAGCTTACCGACCTCAGCTTGGGCGGCTGCTATGTAGAAAGCGATTCGCCGTTTCCGGAAAACGCGTTAGTCGACCTATGCCTGAGAACGGAAGAGATTGCAGTGCACACGGAAGGCATCGTGCGCGTGACACATCCGGGTCATGGCATGGGAGTGGAGTTCCCTTCCCGGACCGAGGGGCAGCGCGTGCAAGTGGACAATCTGATCAGCCTGCTGCGGAGTGGTCCGCAGTCGACGCCGCAACTGAGTATTTCTCCACGCGCGCTCAGCGCGGACCCGGGCCAATTCGAAGCGGAGTCGAGTATTGCGAATCCACCAGAGTTGAGTGGAGAAGATTTCTCCGCTGCGGAAGGGCTGGAAGATCCCCTCCTCGAATTGCTGCGCAACGGGTCGACGATGCAAGAGGAAGATTTCCTGGCCGAACTGCGCCGCCAACGATCGGGCGAAAGTGTCACTTCGTAGTACAACTGCCGCTTTGAGTTGTTCCTCCCTGATTATCTTAAGTTCTTCAGACATACTGAATCGCGGCCAAAGCCTCTCGCAGCAGGTGGCTGGAAATTTTTCCGGACTGGTGCGAGGCAGGACAAAAGTGCGGCGAAACGTGGCGGAATTCGGCGAGAGGCTCGAGGAGAATGATTTCCGGAGGGCTGGAACCCGTGCCCCGTCTTAGCACGGGTTCTTCAACTCTCCGTGGTCTGTCCACCCCAATGCAAGTACGGTAGCCGATCCCTGTCGCGCAATGGTTGCGGGAAAGTTAAAACTCAGTTAATTGCGAAATGGTTATGCACAGGCCGGCGGCGACGGCCGAGCGTCTTACCGTGCGAGGCAACGGCTAGATGCCTCCCATCGCTGGTGCCGAGGTCTTGTGCGAAGATGGAGTGCGACGATGTCGACTCGCGTTGCACAGCCGCGCAAAACGAAAGCTACGGGCGGCTTACTCTGGACGCCCATCGTATCGATTGCGGCCGCGGCATTCGCGGTCGAGATTCCCTTCTTTTTTCGCGGCTCGCCTTCGGGGCACGATTTCGAATTCCATTTGTATTCGTGGCTGGAAGTTTTGTCGCAGTGGAAACAGGGCATCGTCTATCCGCGGTGGGCAGCGCTGGCGCACTTCGGTTTTGGCGAGCCGCGATTCATCTTCTATCCGCCAGCATCGTGGGCGCTGGGCGCGGGGTTGAGCGCCATTTTTCGCTGGACATTGGTTTCCGACATTTACATCTGGATTGTGCTCACCACGGCGGGGGCGTCGATGTTCCTGCTGGCGCGGCAATGGCTGGACCGGAACGATGCGGCCTTCGCTGCTGTGCTATACGCGGTGAATCCTTATCACCTTGTGATCGTCTACTGGCGGAGCGCCTTCGCCGAGTTGCTGGCGGCGTCTTTGCTGCCCTTGCTGCTCTATCTAGTGTTGCGAGTGCAGGACCACGACAGACGGGTCACTGGTTTGTTGGCACTTCTGCTGGCTGGCGCCTGGCTAACGAATGCTCCCGCCGCGGTCATGATTCATTATTCTCTGGCTCTGCTGGTGTTGGCGATTGCGTGGCAGCAGCGATCACCGCAGATTATTCTTGCGGCTGCGGGGGCGGTGCTTCTGGGGGCGGCGCTCGCGGCGTTTTACTTGCTCCCAGCCATCTACGAACAAAGATGGGTCAACATTGCAGAGGCAGTTTCGGCGGGGTTGCGGCCACAGGATAGCTTTCTCTTCGCCCGTACCGCTGATCCCGATCATGATGCCTTCAATCGGATCATTTCCTGGGTCGCGGTAACCGAGATCGGGGTCACGTTAGCGGCAGCGTGGGCGGCGCGGACCTGGGGTATCCGCAATCGGGGGCTCTGGTACTTACTGGTGGCATGGGCGGCCGCGAGCGCGGCGCTGATGCTTCCGGCCACAAGTCCGTTGTGGGTGATTCTGCCAAAGTTACGCTTCATGCAATTCCCCTGGCGATGGATGCTGTGCATGGGCGTCCCGTTCGCTTTTCTGATCGCCCTCAGCGTGCGCCGCTGGACATTTCGCGCGGCGATTTACCTGGGCTTGCTGGGGATTGTAGTTTTAGCCGGGCATCACTACCAGCCTCCCTGGTGGGACCAGGCCGCTGATCTGCGCGAGATGCAGGACAACATGGCGACCAGCGTGGGGTATGAGGGGGCTGATGAATACACGCCAGTCGGGGCCGACGCTTCGGCTGTCGATAAGGCGGATCGGCGAGTGACCGTGATTGGGCCTGCGCATGCGGCGATCCGAGTTTCCGAGTGGAAGCCGGAATACAAACTCTTCACGGCGGAGATGTCGGCGCCGGATGAGCTGGTTTTGCATCTGTTCGATTATCCGGCGTGGCGCGTGGAAGTAAACGGGCGCGTAGTGCAGGCCGGGATTCGCGAAGAGACTGGGCAGATGCTGGTTCCGATGGAGGCAGGCACGAACCGCGTGCAGATTCTTTTTGTTCACAGCTGGGATCGCAAGCTAGGGGCGTGGATCTCCGGGTTTGCGGTTCTTTTGATCGCGATCTTACTGCGAAGGTATCGTTCGTCAAAAATATAATGCGCAGAATTCTAATCGCTACTTCGAATCCGGGAAAGCTGCGCGACTTTGCGGGCGCTGCTCTGCGTCATGGAGTCGACGTTGCGGGCCTGCCAGGCTTCGCTTCCCTGCCCAGTGTGGTTGAGGACAGACTGACGTTCGAGGCAAATGCGCGCAAGAAGGCGGAAGAATATAGCCTGCACGCTCCGGGAGAGATTGTGATCGCCGACGATTCGGGATTGGAAGTGGATGCGCTGAAGGGAGCACCCGGAGTGCACTCGGCACGTTATGCCGCGCCGGAGTTGCTGAGTCAAGAGCCGCACGAGGCCGGTGTGAATACGGATGACGAGGCCAACAATGCCCGCGTGCTGCGCGAACTGAAGCAAGTTCCACCAGAAAAGCGCACAGGGCGATTTGTTTGTGTGTTGGCGGCAGCCCGAGACGGCAGGACGCTCGCCACATTTCGCGGAACGGCTGAGGGAATCATTCTCGATACTCCGCGGGGAACGAATGGGTTTGGTTACGATCCGCTATTTTATTTTCCGCAGATTCAGAAGACTTTCGCCGAACTAAGCGCGGAAGAAAAATCGAAGTACAGTCATCGTGGCGCGGCGTTTCGAGAATTCCTGGCGTGGTGTGACCAGCGACAAAATCTGTGAAGCGAGGAATGCATATCAAATTCTCCTAGGTTCGATTTCGCACACTTTCCTTGACTTCGCTTCTTTGCAGCGAGGATAATAGGCAGTTCTTTTGTCGTTAGCAGACGAATAAGTACTCATAAGGAGCGATTCGTGGCGTCAGCAGCCAGTTCTACTGCTCCAGTGGCGAAAAGTGTACACGGAGTTGCGCCCCTGCGCGCCGGACAGGGGACGTCGTTCGTTTTGCGGCGACTGCATTCGCTCTCCGGCATCGTTCCGGTCGGCGCGTTTCTTTTCGAACACATTCTCGTTTCCAACTCCACCGCGATCAGCGGTCCCGAGGCCTATGCCAAGCAGGTAGCCTTTCTGGGCGGTCTTCCGCTCGTCTTTTTTCTTGAACTGTTTGGCATCTGGCTGCCGATCGCGTTTCACGCGCTCTACGGCTTTTACATCTGGTATCGCGGCGAAGGCAACACGGTGGAATATCCGTGGACGGGCAACTGGATGTACACCGCGCAGCGCTGGACCGGAGGCATCGCCTTCATTTACATCGTCTGGCATGTCTGGACCATGCGCTTCACTGGAGTCGACCTGCACGCCGACCCCAGCGCGTCATTCGGCAAAGTACAGTTGGAACTTTTCCAGCCGGCGCTATTCCTCTTTTATGTGGTTGGATTGATCGCCGCCTCGTGGCATTTCGCGTATGGCATTTGGCTGTTCTGCGCCAAGTGGGGGATTGTTTCCGGCGAACGGGCGCGCCAACGCTTCCTGGTGGTCTGCATCGCATTTTTCTTTTTACTGAGCGGGGTTGGATTGGCCAGCCTGGCTAGCTTCCGCTCGCGGCCGCAGCAATTGTTTGAGCCCGGCGCTTCGGCTAGAGCTGCAACGCAGGGCGCCGCAACTTACGGAAAGACGGTGAAGTAAAAGATGGCAGCCACACCTAGAATCATCGTGATCGGCGGCGGGCTCGCCGGACTTTCCGCCGTCATCAAAATCGCCGAAATGGGCGCCAACGTCGATCTGTTTTCGATTGTGCCGGTGAAGCGTTCGCACTCGGTTTGCGCGCAGGGCGGCATCAATGCAGCCAAGAATCTGAAGGGCGAAGGTGACTCGACCTGGCAGCATTTTGACGACACTATTTACGGCGGAGATTTTCTCGCCAACCAGCCTCCGGTCAAAGAAATGTGCGATGCCGCGCCGGGCATTATCGATCTGCTCGACCGCATGGGCGTGCCCTTCAATCGCACCCCCGAGGGTCTGCTCGACTTTCGCCGCTTTGGCGGTACTTTATATAACCGCACGGCTTTCGCAGGTGCAACCACGGGCCAGCAACTCCTCTATGCGCTCGATGAGCAGGTGCGGCGTTATGAAGCGGAAGGCAAAGTAAAGAAGTACGAGCACTGGGAATTTCTTTCGGCGGTGCTGGATGGAAACCGCGTCTGTCGCGGCATCTGCGCCATGGATCTACGCTCCATGGAAGTGCGCACCTTCCCGGCCGACGCCATCATCATTTGCACCGGCGGCATCGGCGCGATCTTCGGCAAGTCGACCAATTCGGTGGTCTGCACTGGTTCAGCGCAATCGGCGCTTTATCAGCAGGGATGCTATTACGCCAACGGCGAATTCATTCAGGTGCATCCCACCTCCATTCCTGGAAATGACAAGTTGCGCCTGATGTCGGAATCGGCGCGTGGCGAGGGTGGACGGGTCTGGGTTCCGAAAAAACCGGGCGACAATCGCGATCCCAAAACCATTCCGCAGAACGAGCGCTGGTACTTCTTAGAAGAGTGGTATCCGAAGTACGGCAATCTGGTGCCGCGCGACGTGGCCACCCGGGCGATCTTTAAAGTCGTGTACGAGCACCACCTCGGCATCGATGGCAAGCCGATGGTTTATCTCGATCTGACGCACATCGACCGCAAGATTCTCGACCGCAAGCTGGAAGGCATTCTCGAAATCTATGAGAAGTTTGTGGGCGATGATCCGCGCGAGGTGCCCATGAAGATTTTCCCCGGCATGCATTACACCATGGGCGGGCTGTGGGTCGATTACAAGCAGGCCACGAACATCCCAGGCATTTTCGCCGCCGGCGAGTGCGAATATCAGTATCACGGCGCGAACCGGTTAGGCGCGAATTCGCTGGTGTCGTGCATCTTCGGCGGCGGGGTCGCCGGACCGGCAGCGGTCAAATACGCTCGCGGGTTGCAGGCGCTGCCCGACGGCAGTGGGGTTTTCGAAGCCGAAAAGAAGAAGCAGGAAGAGAGTAATTCCCTCCTAATGAATAATCAGGGCACGGAGAATCCCTTTAAGCTGTGGAACGAGTTGGGCGAATTGATGACCAAGGATTGCACCGTCATTCGCTACAACAAGAATCTGGAACAGACGGATGCGAAGCTGGTCGAGATGCTGGAACGCTTCCGCAAGGTGAACCTGAGCGACCGCACGCAGTGGGCGAATACCAGCGTGATCTTCACCCGGCAGCTTTACAACATGCTGCAACTGGCGCGCGTGATCGCGCAGGGTGCACGCATGCGCGACGAGTCGCGCGGCTCGCACTACAAGCCGGACTTCCCCGACCGCGACGACAAGAACTGGATGAAGACGACGAAAGCATATTTCGCCCCGGATGCGGATGAACCGAAATTTGAGTTCGAGCCGGTGGATGCGAGTCTGATTCCGCCACGGCCGAGGAAGTATGACGCGGCAAAATAGTTGACCGAACTAATGGACGCGGGCGCGAGAACCGGGAAGGGCGCGAGTTCCACTCGTGCCCGTTTGGAAGACGTCAAGGCCCGGGGATCGTTCTTCTTGCATATTAAAAGGCTAAGAGCTAATGGCTAATAAATCCGTCATCCTAAAAATCAAGCGTCAGAACACTCCCACTTCTAAGTCTCATTGGGAAGAGTTCGAACTTGCCTACAAGCCGAACATGAACGTGATCTCCTGCCTGATGGAGATCGCCGCGAACCCCGTCACACGCGATGGCAAGCCGACTACGCCCATCACCTACGATTCGAATTGTCTCGAGGAAGTGTGCGGGTCGTGCGCCATGCTGATCAACGGACGCGCGCGCATGGCATGCTCGGCTCTCATCGACAACCTCGAGCAACCGGTCAAGCTCGAGCCGTTTTCGAAGTTCCCGATCGTGCGCGATCTGGCTACCGATCGCAGCGTCATCTTCGAGAACCTGAAAATCGTACAGGCATGGGTTCCGATCGACGGCACCTATGATCTCGGCGCGGGACCTCGCATGACGGCAGAAGAGCAGGAACAGGCTTATCCGCTCTCCCGCTGCATCTCCTGCACCTGCTGCATGGAGGCTTGCCCGCAATTTAATGAGGATACGGGCTTCGTGGGCGCGGCGACCATCGCTCAGGTGCGCTTATTTAATTTGCATCCCACAGGCAAATCGCTCGAGCACGAGCGACTCGCTGCGCTGATGGGTGATGGCGGCATCCAGGAATGCGGTTACGCACAGAACTGCGTCGAGGTTTGTCCCAAGGATATTCCGCTCACCAATGCCATTTCCAACGTTGGCGGTGCAGTCATGAAGCAGGCTCTGGGTGACCTTTTGCGGCGCTGATATTTGTCACCATTGCCAGAAATGGCAAAACTCTACGGGGATGTGAATGAAGCTAACCGGTTGCGCCGGTTCTATATCGGCCGCTCATCCCAAATGGCAGCCAAAGTGCCAATTTACCTGCTGCGCGCAGCTCCGAATTTGCAGTAACCGGCGGTAACCATGGGTTTAGCGAGGTACAACTAACCCCTTCGTAACTAGCGGCGGCAAGTTCGAGGATGAACACTTGACAGCGTAGCTTACAATCTCGGGACGGTGGAAACGAAACCGTAACCAGAAGATAAAGAACACCGGGGCCTATTGAGATCAAAGTTACAGCGCGCGTTTCTACTGCTAGTCGTGGCATGCCTGAGCAGTTCGGCGTTCGCGGCCACAACCACGACGGTTCGTAAGCCGGTTCGACATCACCGGCTGCACTGGTCGCGATGGAATCCGGTGTTTAGGCCTTCCCACGAATCGTTGCTCATACAGAACGCAGAAGTCGACCGGCTGGAACTTCCCCGGATTCAGGATGACGACGAACTGGAAGCGCTGAAAGCCAGCGGAGCACTGCAACCGATCATTGCGGGCGAGACGCTGCGCTTTGATCCGCGACTCGATCCCTCACGCCGTTACTGCCGGCCTTGGACGCGCGACTTTGTGCAGGACATTGCGCAGGCCTACTATCACCGCTTTCACGAGCAGATCCAAGTAAACTCCGCAGTACGCACCGTGAAGATTCAGAAGAAACTTCGGCGGCACAATCGCAACGCCGCGCCCGCGGAGGGCGATACCGCGTCGTCGCATTTGGCCGGACTGACGGTCGATTTGCAACGCCGCGGCATGACCCAGGAGCAAATTCATTGGATGGAGCGTTATCTCTCCTACATGAAGGCGCTCGGCTTGGTTGAACCTGAGGAAGAGCGGCGCCAGTGGGTCTTCCATATCATGGTTTCAGGGCGTTATGCCGATTGGCGCGAGACTCAGGATATTGTTCCTTTGGAGCATGCCGATCCTGCAGCCGTGACGGCCACCGCCGAAAGCCGCGCCGAATAGGCGATTACACCGTGTATTGCGCTTCGCCATTGCCGAACGACCAATCTTCCCACGCCACTTCCACCACGTTCACCATCAGGTCTTGCGGCCTGAGGCCGGGATTCTTTTCCAGAATTTCCGCCATCCGTTGAAATAGCTTTCGTTTCTGCGGAGGCTTACGGCCGGTTGACATGGTTATCTGCACCAGCACGATGTTGTCCGTCCGTTCGATCCCAAGATAGCTCGGGTCGTAGATCAGTTCCCCGGCAGGGTGCTCGGTAATTACCTGGAACCGGTCCTGCGAGGGTATTTCGATGGCCTCGATCAGCGCCCGATGCACGCCGTCGGCGAGAGCCTTTCTATATTCTTCGGATTTACCTTCGCGCAGAGAAATGCGTACCAGCGGCATAGCTGCCCCCTCGAAAGAGAGATCAGGCTGTCTCAGGAATGGATGAATTTCTCAGAGCCACGATTCATGCGAAGTCGCGGGGTCGGCGCCGCTACGCGATGGGTCGTGATTTAATCAGTGTCATGATCGTTCTCATGGCTGGCCTGCCGGGCACGGGTAAAAGTGCGCTGGCTCGCGAACTGGCGGCGCGCACGTCCGGCCGCGTTATCGGTAAAGATGAAATCCGGCACGCGCTTTTTGCTGCGGAGGAAATTGAATACTCTTCGCGGCAGGATGATTTCTGTTTGCAGGTCATGCTGGAGACTGCCGCGTATCTTTTGCAGCGGCGTCCCAACCTGATTGTCTTTCTCGATGGCCGGACGTTCTCCAGGCGATACCAGATCGATAACGTTCTGCGCATGGCCAGGCAGTTCCGGCAGAGTTGGCGCATCCTAGAATGCGTGTGCCCGGAGGAGGTCGTGCGGCAGCGCCTACAAAGGGCGGAGTCGGAGAACACGCATCCCGCTGGCAACCGAAGCTACTCGCTCTACCTGGAAGTCAAATCTCGATTCGAAATGATCGACTTGCCCAAAACAGTCATCGACACCAGCCAGTCGCTGGAAACCTCTGTTGAGCAGGGACTGGCAGCGCTGCGCTGATCGGATTGATCAGATTCTTGTTCGCACTGCTTTCCTACGCGCCCTTCAGCCTATACAATCGTTGGCTTGCCCGCAGTTTCCTACTCAAGGACTGATTCTATGGCCAAATTCAAAATTGTTTTCCTGTCTTGCCTCGTTCTCGGTGCTTCTTTCTCGGTGGCACAATCCCCGAATTCTTCGGATATCGCGGTTAGCGCCAAGGCTCGCGCCATTCAAGAGTCGGCGATTGTGATCGACACGCACGCAGACACGCCGCAATACTTTCTCGAAGCCGGATATGACATTGGGTCGACCGATCCCACTGACTTCGAACACATCAGCCTGGATAAAGCCCGCCGCGGCAATCTGGGGGCGGAGTTTTTCTCCATCTGGGTCGATCCCGACACCAACCAGGGGCATTTCGCGCGGCAGACCTTTGATCTGATCGATTCCGTATACCAGCAGGCGGCGCATCATCCCGATCGCATGATGATGGCATTTTCGGCTGCTGACATCGAGCGGGCACACAAGGAACACAAACTGGCCGCCCTGATGGGCATCGAAGGCGGGCACTCGATTGAGAACGATATGCACCTGCTGCGCGATTACTACCGCCTTGGCGTGCGTTACATGACGCTCTCCTGGTCGAACACGAATGAATGGGCCGATTCGTCGGGCGACATCAACGACACGAAAATTCAGCACCATAACGGGCTCACCGATTTCGGCAAGCAGGTCGTGCTGGAGATGAACCGCCTGGGCATGATGGTGGATATTTCTCACGTGGCCGACAAAACTTTCTGGGACGCGATCGCGACTTCGAAGGCTCCGGTGATCGCCTCGCACTCGTCGGCGCGGGCGCTGGTGGATGCCCCGAGAAACATGACGGACGACATGCTGCGCGCGGTGGCCAAGAACGGAGGGGTGGTCCAGGTGAACTTCTTCTCCGGATTCATCGATGAGAACTACCGCAAAGCGATGAACGCGCAGGAAAAAGAGCAGGACGAGGCGGTGCAAAAGTCTATGAATTCCGCCAAGGCGCAGGGGAGGCAGCCGACTTTTGTGGAAGTCGACCGGTTGGGACGGGAGTGGACGGCAAAGCCTG
>CAWFUK010000074.1:0-118845 GCA_963818935.1 uncultured Acidobacteriaceae bacterium | reverse complement strand
ACTTCTCTCGCGCGAAGGCGAAATCGCCATCGCCAAGCGCATCGAGGCCGGCCGCGAGGCGATGATCGCGGGCCTCTGCGAAAGCCCGCTCACCTTCCAGGCCATCATCATCTGGCGCGACGAGTTGAACGACGCCAAGATTCTCTTGCGCGACATCATCGACCTCGAAGCGACCTATGCCGGCCCCGACGGCAAGAATACGCCGAAGATCGACATGACGGCGCCGGGCGCCCAGCAGCGCTGGCGGCCGAGCGCGCGCCGGCGACCGCGCCGATCAACCCCGCCGGTCGGCCTCCGCGGCGCCGATGAAGACGGCGAAATGCCGATTCTCGAAGAAACCTTCGAGGAAGAAGAGGACATGGAAAATTCCGTGTCGCTCTCCGCCATGGAAGCCGAATTGAAGCCGAAGGTGCTCGAAACCTTCGACCGCATCGCCGATGCCTATAAGAAACTGCGCCGGCTGCAGGATCAGAACGTCGAGAACAAGCTCAAGAACGAGACGCTGACGCCGGCTCAGGAGCGCAAATATAAGACGCTCAAGAAAGAGATCGTCACCGACGTCAAATCGCTGTCGCTCAACCAGAACCGCATCGATGCGCTGGTCGAGCAGCTCTATGACATCAACAAGCGGCTCATCGGCTTCGAGACGAAGCTTCTGCGCCATGCGGAAGAGTGCGGCGTGCTGCGCGAGGACTTCCTGAAGAACTACCATAATTCGGAACTCGATCCGAAATGGCTGCAGCGCGTCGCCAAGCTCGGCGGCCGCGGCTGGAAGGAATTCGTCAACCGCGCCAAGGATCCGATCAAGGACATCCGCACGGACATTCAGGGCCTCGCGACCGAGACAGGCCTTGAGATCCTGGAATTCCGCAAGATCGTCCATGTCGTGCAGAAGGGCGTGACGGGCCCAATGCGATTGCGGAAGCCCGCACCGCCTTAAGCATGGATCCACAGAATGCCGAGGCCTACCAATTCCTTGGTTTGGGACTTTATTCCAACGGCCAATATGCCGCCGCCGTCCACGCTTTTCTCGAGTCGCTCGCCCGCGATCCTGGCAACGCCGATTCCTACTACGATCTCGGAATCACTCTGCACGACAATGGCGACCTGCCCGCGGCCATCGCAGTCTATCGCCAGGCCATCCAACTCAGGCCTACGTTCTGGCAGGCCCACTCAAATCTCGCGATGACTCTTCATGAGCAGACCAAGCTTGACGAGGCGATCGCCGAGTATCGCGAGGCTAAGCGTCTTGCGCCCGAGCAAGCTTCCGTCCGCAACAATCTCGGCAATACCTATTGCGACAAAGGCGATTTCGACGCTGCCCTCGTCGAGCTTCGCGAACTTTACCGCGAGCATCCCGAGTGGCAGCAAGGCCACGGCTGCCTCGCCCGCGCCTACTTGTCGAAGAAGGATTATGGCAACGCCATCGACCAGTTGCGGCTGGCTGTTCAGCAAAATCCCACCGGCTCGGCCGAACATCGCGCGCTCGGCGAAGCACTGGTTCTTGGCGACAAACTGGAAGACGCGGTTCGCGAACTCCGGCTCGCAGTCTCGCTCAATCCCGACTCCGACGCTGCCCATCACGTTCTCGGTACCGCCCTGTTTCAGCAAGAGCAGTTGCCGGCGGCAGAAAAAGAATTCCGCGAGGCCCTTCGCCTGAACGCTTCCCCAGAGAACCATTACGCTCTGGCGGCCTGCCTGATGAACATGGATCGCTATCAAGAAGCTTTAACCGAACTGGAAACCGCGGCGCGCCTCGAGCCCGAGCGCCAGCTGTATCGCGCCCGCCGCGACGAACTCATGCAACTGATGAAGGAAACCAAGCCCTAGTAAAGAAGCCAAAAGCCAAGAGCTCATAGCGAAGTAACGAACGGGAGATTGAATCATGGATTTGACGCGATCCACGCAAGCCGCAGCTGCCGCCGCCAAACCAGCTAAGTCCGTGCTGGAAAGTGAAGTTCGTCAGGATGTGGTTAGCGAACATCACGATTTCCGCAATTCCCTGCGCGCCGATAGCGGCACCGCCCACAAATCCACCGGCTACGGCCTGCCTTGCGCCAAATGTCGTCTCTACTATCCGGCCAATCTCGATACTTGTCCGTCGTGCCACCACAAAGAGCGCGTTTCTCCCAGCGTCGTGCCGGCACAGCCTAAAGTACAGTCCGCTGCCGAGCCTGCGCCCGACTCCGCCGTCGTTGAGAAGGAAAGGGAAGCGTTCCTGAAAGAATTCAAGTCGCAGCTTTTTGCCGCCCACGCCGAAGTGGCCAGCACCAGTGCCCCGGTGGCCTGCGCTCTCGGCGAACATCACACCCAAAGCCCCGAGGCTGCCACCATCTGCAAGCACTGCTATGATCGGCTCCAGGAGCGCGTCGATGTCTGCGAGGCCGCCCTGCACATCGATCTGAAAGAAGCCACCCAGATCGTCTACGACGCCGTTTGGGCCGACTCCTCCGATCCCAGCAAGACTTACACGAACGCCGCCAACGCGCTGCTCACCGAATTGCGCAAGCGCTCCGGCGTCTCCAGTCTCTTGGGCCCGTTCCATCCCTTGGGAAACTAAGACCCGTCGACTCGTGGATAGTCTTTAGTTCATGCCATGTACAGTACGAGTTACCGGCCACTAAACACGAGCCACCGATTTTTTCTTTGCCCGCAAGATCCGGATAGTCCGCTCCTCTGTCCTCGCCGTACTCTGTCCTTGCCATGACATCCACCACCATGATTTTCCCAACGGCGACAGCGAGTAACATATTGGAAGAGAAATCTCTGAGCGGAATGCGGACCGCGCAATCCAATCCGACGAATGACGCCCGCGCGGAAGACGACCCGCGCTGGAGCGCCGTGGTCGCGCGCGATTCGGAGCACGATGGCGAATTTGTCTTTGCCGTCGCTTCAACCGGTGTGTATTGCCGGCCATCTTGCCCCGCGCGGCGGCCCCGCCGCGAGAATGTGCAATTCTTCACCCGTCCTGAGCACGCCGAGAAGGCCGGCTTTCGCGCCTGTCTCCGCTGCCGTCCGCGAGCCCTGAGTGGCAACCCGCAATCCGACTTTGCCAAAGAAATCTGTCGCTACATCGAACAGCATCTCGACGAGCCCATGACCCTCGAACTCCTGGGCAAGGTTTTTCATCAAAGCCCGTTTCATCTCCAGCGGCGATTCAAGTCCGCCATCGGAATCACGCCGCGCGAGTACGCCGATTCCTGCCGTCTGCGCCTGCTCAAGCGCAACTTGCAGTCTGGCGACAGCGTCACCCGCGCCATTTATGACGCCGGCTACGGTTCGAGCAGCCGCCTCTACGAGAAGACGGCATCGCAGTTGGGCATGACGCCCGACAAATATCGTCGTGGCGCGATCGCCGCCACCGTCCGCTATGCGTGTGCCGATTCTCCGCTGGGACGCATGCTGATCGCAGCCACCGACCGCGGCATCTGCTCGATTCAGTTTGCCCGCTCCGACGCCGAACTGATCGAAGGACTGAAACGCGAATTCCCCTTTGCCGCGCGCAAGCCCGATGACCGCGGATTGCAAACTTTAATTTCGTCCGTTCTCGGAAAGATGGCGGGCAGAGAACCGAATGCCGCCCTGCCGCTGGATATCCGCGCCACGGCTTTTCAGCGTCGCGTGTGGACTCATTTACAGTCAATCCCATTTGGCCAGACGCAGTCGTACAGCCAGGTCGCCAAGGCGATTGGACAACCCACCGCCAGCCGTGCCGTAGCCCGCGCCTGCGCCACCAATCCCGTCGCAGTGGCGATTCCCTGCCATCGCGTCGTCCGCGAAGACGGCAACATCAGCGGCTATCGCTGGGGCGTGGATAAGAAGAAAAAACTGCTGAACATGGAGCAAATCAGCCCTGTCGCGGAAACGTAGCTCGCTACGTCTCTTCCACAGCCCGTTTGCGTGCAACCACACCCCAGTTCACCAAGGCCAGTACGACCGTCGCGACCAGAATCAGCGATTGCCCAAAATCCACGCGTGTCACCAGAACCAGACACAGAATCACCCCCACGACAGCGAAAAGGTTTCCCGCAGGCAACTGGAACATCGCATCTGCTCCCTCAGGCCGCTTCCGCCGCAGCACGGGCAGTGCCGCGCACCCCACGCCGTAATACAGCAACCGCGCCACCGCCGACAGTGTAACGTTCCACTTGAAATCACCTTGCAGCGCGAATCCCCAGACCAGCACCGAAAACGCGAGTATCGAAACATAGGGAGTGTGAAATCGCCGATGGATTAAAGCGAAAGACTTGAAGAAGTCTCCCTGCTCAGCCAGCGCAAAGGGCACCCGCGGCATCGCCAGAATTTTCGCGCTCAGATACCCGTAGAAAGAAATCAGCGCCCCAATCGCGACCAGCGCCGCTCCTATGGGACCAACTGCAATCCGGGCAACGTCGGCGAGCGGCCGCGAACTGTGCGCCGCGTTAGGCAGAACTCCAACCACAACCCACTGAATGAGCGCATACATTCCCGTGCACACCAGCAGAGCAACAAAAAGCGCGAACGGAGCGTCCCGCCGCGGATCTTTCGCTTCGCTCATGGGCGCGAGCGCGGTTTCGAATCCTCCATAGGCAAACACCAAAAGCAGCATCGCCTTCAGCCACTGATTCATATTTGGCGCCGCCACCGGCGCACTCGCAATCGCCCAATGATGGTGCTGCAGGACAATCATTCCCAGAATAATCACGGCCAGAAGTGGCACCAGTTTCGCGGCCGTGAACAAGTTGCTTACCTGCGTTCCGCCGCGCACCCCGCGAATATTAATGATCGTCAATAAGCCAATCAGAACGGTGAGAATCGCTGCACGGGGCACGGGATCTTTCGCGTGCGGAAAGAATTCTCCCAGATAGATCACAAAAAGGTTGGCATTCGCCGCAGGCGCCGTCACTTGTCCCAGCCACAGCATCCAGGCGGTTTGAATCCCCATCAGCCGCCCGAATGCCACTCGCGCGTAAAGATAAGGCCCGCCGGCTTGCTGAAAACGCGATGCCACTTCTGCAAAGCAGCCGATGATCACGCTCATTCCGGCGCCCGCCGCCAGTACCGCGTAAGGACTGTAGCTCCCAATCAGCGCCGCTACAGTGGAAGGCAGCCCGAACACTCCACTGCCCACGATCGAATTCACCACCAGCGCGACCAGGCTCCAACGGCCGATCGCTCGCAGCAGTTGCTGACCAGGAACGTTTCGAAGAGTCGATTCCGCCATCGCGCCCCCCTTGTATCACAAGCGCCGATTTCTTAGAAGCCTCGCCCCCGGATGATCTTCAGAACTGATGGCGAATGCACCATTGGTGCGGACAAACATCGAACTCCCGCGAGACTCTGCGCTTTTCCATAAGCACGTGAAAACCCTTGCCCGTGGCCGCATTTCGCTCGAGTGCGCCCTGAGGTTACTACGCGGGACCAAGGTAATCGCATGAATTACGAAAGCGCATGATCGTGGGGTATCTATCCGCTTGCCTTGGCTGATGCGATGTTGGGGCACGCGATCGTGGTTGGGAAAATCGCGCCGACCCATGGGAAACGACTCAGAGATGGACGACCTGCACACCAGGATGGTTCGAGTGACTGAAGATCTACGAGCGATCCAGCGGGAACTGAACTGCGCTGCCATGCAGGCGCCCAGCGACCCGGAACTCATGGAAGCCCTAAGTGCGTTGCCCGAGACCGAAGCGATCCAGACCTTGTGCAAGTCGCTCGACCAGATGCGCCATTTTCTCTGGTTCTACACCCAGGTCATGAGCAACGATCCCGAACTCGGCGACAAACTCCGGCAATCGAGCGCCGCGCGCACCGTCGAAGACGGCAAGCGCGACACCAGGTTCCTCGACCAGTTAACCCGGGCTGACGAAGCCATCTTGCTGCGCTATATGGTCGAAGCCAAAGAGCGCAAGCCAAACTAGCGTCAGAATCCGCGCCCGCGGACGATCGTTTTTCTCACTTCTCCATTCGGACTCAGCACCACCAGATCCGCGTCCGTGCCCGCCGCAAGTTGTCCATGTAGCGGAAGCCCCGCGGCGTGCGCCGCATTCAGCGTGGCAGCCCGCACCGCATCTTTCAGATTCCATCCCGCGAACTGGGTTACGTTCCGCACGGCGCGATCCATCGTCAGCACGCTGCCCGCGAGTTGCCCACTCGGCTTTCCATCTTTTTCGTGCAACGTGCAGCGCCCATCTTTCACATCAACTTGGATCGGTCCCAGTTGATACGTACCTTCCGGCATGCCCGTCGCGGCCGTCGCATCCGTAATCAGTACCGACCCCTCAATGCCCTTCGCATGCAAGAAAAGTTTTACCACCTCGGGCGCAACGTGAATTCCATCCGCGATGATATCGGCGGTGAGCTGGCGATCGGTTAGGACTTCGCCTAGAATGCCGGGCTCGCGATGATCGAGTGGCCGCATGGCATTGAAAGTGTGCGTGGCGTGCCGCGCCCCCGCCTTCACTCCCGCGCGCGCCGCATCAAGCGTCGCGTCCGAGTGGCCGATGCTGACGCAAACCTTGCGCCGCGCGGCTTCTGCGATCACTTCGATTGCTCCAGGCAATTCCGGGGCGATGGTCATCATCCGCAGACGACCGCGCGCAGCCTGCCAGAAACGCTCAAAGAGCGGTACCGTCGGTTCCAGCAACAATTCCGGAGGATGCACGCCCCGGCGCTGGTGGCTAAGAAAAGGACCCTCCAAATGGATCCCCACCGGCCGCGCCTGCATACCCTCGCCGTTGCCGGTAAAACTTTCCGCCGCTTCAATCGCATCCGCCAGCCGTTCCAGTGCCGCGCAAGTTTGATCGAGCGACGCTGTAACCGTCGTGGGGAAGTAGGCCGTAACCCCATGCGTCGTC
Source organism: uncultured Acidobacteriaceae bacterium (assembly GCA_963818935.1). Lineage (GTDB taxonomy): Bacteria > Acidobacteriota > Terriglobia > Terriglobales > Acidobacteriaceae > Sulfotelmatobacter. Next base: position 112,009 of record CAWFUK010000074.1, on the reverse strand, counting down.
AGAAACTTGTTCAGATGCGCCAACTGGGAAGGCGAGGTCCGCATAACATCCAACCCCGCGCCTCCATGCATGTGGATGTCGACGTAACCCGGCGCCAGGACGCACTCGCCAAAATCTTTCCTCAGGTCGATGACGGTTGCGTTCCTCGGGATTTCCTTTTCCGCCCCTGAGGAAACGGCCGAGATCCGCCCATCTTCGATAAATAGCAGCGGCTCGCGTACTTCTTCTTGCGGAGTGAAGAGGCGACTGGCGCAGACAACCTTCATAAGCAGGCAACGCAGCGTTGCTGCCGTTGCGACATCAGTGTAGCGGAATTCTACGGCTCCCGCCGCTGGCTATTTACAACTTAGTTACTTGCGGGAAGCCAGAGTCTCATATAAGAATATGAATTCAGGTTCATATAATGAATAACAAACTGCTGCTCTACGGCCTGGCCATTTGGATCGCTGCCACCTTCACCCTTCGCCTCGCTGGCCAGCACCTGCTCGTCCCCGGCAACTGGAAGGGCACGCTACTGCTCTTCGCCATCAGCTTTCCGCTCATGGCGTGGCTGGCGCGCCGGCTTTGCCGTCGCCTGCCCCGCGAGCAATGGCTTGCCGGCGGCCTTTCCGTCGCGCTCCCCACGCTGCTCCTCGATCCCTTTTCCAGTGCGTTTTTCCCCACTGTGTTTCCCAACATGTCTCCGCAGGTGGCAGGCGTCTTCGGAGGATGGATGTTGTGCTGCTGTGCGGGAGCGCTTCTCGGTGTAGCCGTCGGCCAGCGGCCACAATCGTGAAGGCACGTCCGAACCTGCTCGCCGGCGAAGACCTTCCTGCGGAGCCACGTCAGAAACGCAGCCTCGACAAGCGCGAACGCCTGAAGACGGCTGCACGCGCTCTATTCGGCGAAAAAGGATATGAGAATACTTCCATCGACGAAATCGCCGCCCGCGCCAGCTTGGCCGTCGGAGGCTTTTATCAGCACTATCGCTCCAAGCGCCAGCTCTTGCTGGCGCTGATGGACGAACTGCTCGACAAGCTAAGCCAGCTCAACTTTCATCCCGCCTGCGCCACCGGCGTTCGTGAAGTGGTTCACGAATTATTGTCGCGTGCGTTTGCGCACGACCTGCGTTATCTCGGCGCGTACCGCGCCTGGCAGGAAGCCGTGCTTGCCGACAGGGAACTGGCGCTCAAAGAAGCGGAAATTCGCCACTGGACGACTTCCCGCGTCCTCGCCGTTTTTCAACGCCTGCATGAATTCCCCGGCGCCCGTAAAAACATCGATCTCCCCGGCCTGGCCCGCGCTATGGATAATTTTTTCTGGACCTTACTCGCCCAAGCCGGACGCATGCCCAAGGCCGAGTTGACCCGATCCATCGACACCGCCACTCACCTCATCTGTCACGCCATCTTTACCGACTCCGCATTGAAGTGAAGCGCGCCAAGGCATACGAAACTCGAGCACTTCGCGATGCTATAATCTCTATGCCCATCGAGAAGCAATGTGCGCGGGTGGATGGCCTTCCTTGTTGCCGCCCGCAGCAAACCGTCGGGGAGTGGCTCAGCCTGGTAGAGCACCTGGTTCGGGACCAGGGGGTCGGAGGTTCAAATCCTCTCTCCCCGACCAATCTTTCTCTCGCCCATTCAGCAATTTACGCAGCTTTCGCGTACTTCGTTCTTACGCTCTTTTTCGGTACATTCGGTACAACTGACAGCGGAAGCTCAAATCCGACGCCGTATTCCGCGGCCTTCTGCTTCCGCAATGCAGCATTGTGCTTCACCATGTCGTATAGATTGTCCATTGTATTTCCCGCGTGACCTAACCAGTAATCACGAAGACCTTTGGAGCACGAGGTCTCGTTCCGGAGGTAGGTGCTTCGGTAACGGCGGAATGCGTGCGTTCCGGCCTTGTGGTCTCCCGTGTACTCATTCTGGTATCCCAGTTCCTTCAACGCCGGATGCAGGTGGCGACGAAGGACATTGGTTAAGGTCAAGGGCGTCCCCCCTCTTCGATTGGAACAGGAATCCGGTAGTGCGCGTGCCGATGAAGCCGACCAGCAGCTTTGCGACTGCGGGATCAAGATCGACCTCCCGCTTGGCATTGACCGACTTCACGCGGCGTTCCGCGACCGCGCCGTGCCTTCTGCTCGACGATAATAGTCGAACAGTCAGATGACAGGTGCTTGCCGATCTCGACCCCAAGCGCCTCACCTATGCGGAGCCCGCCCGCCCCAGCGAGGACGAAGAGCATCTGTTCTCGCGGATGACGATACTTGGCGAGCCCGGCCATGATCTCACGCGAGAAAGAGGGCCGGTTCTGCTCAGACTGTTCGACAACGGGCACATCGATGAACTCATGGTTCCACTTGCGTGGATAGACCTGGTTGCCATCGTCATCGATGACTGACGCAACTACCATCTTGCGAACCTGCAAATAATTTTCAATGGTTTTTGGGGACAGTCCTTTTTCTGACATCTTGGCTACCAGTTTCTTGAGCACACCGTTGTTTACTTCGGAAATCGGACAATCACTGATGTTGGGATTGATCCAGTTTCGCAAGGATCGCTGCCAGTCTTCGATGGTTCCCGGTGCGATCGGTTTCCGCTTACGGTGTTGCAGATGTTCAAGCCAGCATTTTGCTTGCTCCTTGAATGTGACAACACCTGATTTCTGTGGATTAACAACTTTGTCAAAGTATTCGACCGTGTCGGCGCCGCTGGCCGCGATGATTTCACGGCCACGACGTTCACGTTCAGATTTTGAAAGGAGCCCAGGACCTTTGGTCGGGCACACCCTTGCTCTCCGGTGCGCCCTCTCTCCCCGCCCTTGGACATCCATCCACCATCTGACCACATACCACTTCCCGCTCCTTTCGATGAATCCATTCTGACCAGTTCGGCGCGACATAGATTTTCCTGTCCGCTTTACTGGTGTCGCAGAAATGACCAAACGGGAAACCGCTTTTCGACGCTTCCCACAAGCCCGTTTTTGGACAATGTTGGTTTGCCCAACGCGCAGCAAACTATCGGTGCACTTCCAATTGCACGGGGCGCGCCGCCGCCGACCAAGGCCGCTGAAGAATGTTGACGAACCTTTTTAAGGTGTCCCGAAGACTTCATCAAGAATACGGAGCCATCTAAGTTCAAGCTCTGAGAACGATCCCGGTGCCAAGCGGAGTACCTTTGTTGGCCGTTTCGCGACGGGCGGATGCCCCGCTTCAGTACACAGAAAGTGGGACCACGACACCGCGTGGGGCGGTTCCGCGCGCCTCTTAATACCGCATACCGCGACCCAGCGAACAGGTGCGGTTAGACCTTGACGCTGATGGGATAATGAACGTCCAGGTTTCTGGACGCATCGATCTATCGTGTCTGCAGCAAGAGTCGCGCCCATCATGAATGCGCCGAGGCACAGTCCATCGTTTTCCCTGCTTCTGTTTGCATTGGTTGTGATCGTGAGCGCGCAGCCCGGCCTCGCTCAGCAGTCCCGCACTGGCTACCAACAACGCCTAGGCCGTGTTGCAAGAACCTCGCCAACACGCGAAACCGCTAAGCCGACTGGCCGCGGTATGCCTATGCGGTTCAACGGATGGAACCATCCGGGGAAGTTTCCTGAAGAGTATCGCGCACGGTTTTCGCGGCCTAGAGCGAGAGCGGCTAAGGCTGAGCTACTGAAGAATGCCGGCCGCGCCGCAGCCCACACGAACGTTAGGTCTTCTTTCTCCCCGTCGGTGCTGCCCGGCATCCTCCTTCGTGATTCTCTTCCGGCCGGTTTCATTCCTTCCGCCGTGGCCACGGGCGACTTCAACGACGACGGCAAGCTGGATTTTGTCATCGCTAACGGCGGCGACAACAACCTGTGGTTTTACTTTGGCAATGGAGACGGCACCTTCAGCCTCCCGATCATAGTGCCGGTTACGCTCGGACAGTCACCGGTCTGGATCGCCACAGGAGATCTGCGTGGGATCGGCAGAACGGACATCGTGGTGGCCGAGTCCGACAGCAATAGCGTGGGCATTTTCTTGAGCAACGGCGATGGAACGTTCGTCGAAAGCGTGATCGCACTGGGAGACACGGCAAGTGTTGTGCTGGTTGGTGACTTCAATCACGACGGCAAACTCGACATCGCCGCGCCCATGAACGACGACAACCCGAACGTGTACATCGCGATGCTGCCGGGTCGGGGAGACGGAACTTTCGGAACTCCGGTTAACACCCCTTTGTCGGGCTACGGACCGGGAATCTTCTGGGCATCGAGCGCCGATCTGAATGGAGACGGTGTTCCGGATCTGGTGCTGACTTCGGTGATCGACCCCATCGCGATTCAGGTTTATTTGAGCAAAGGCGATGGCACTTTTACCCCCGGACAGGTGGTCGCGCAAAACTATGAGCCGGACATCAACGTGGGCAGCATTGAGTTTGACGCTAACGGGGATGGAAAAAACGACATTCTAATCCCAGATACCTTTGGGATTCTTTGGGTTTATGCCGGCAACGGAGACGGAACGTTTAGTGCGGATCCCGGCATGTTTGCGTACGGAGACGCGGGCTTTTCGATCGCCGCCGCTGATGTGAATGGAGACGGCATTCTCGATGTCGTCATTTCAGGCGTCTTTGTCAATGACCTGGAGGCATACGGAACCCAAGCTGGCGACCAGATATGTGTCCTCCAAGGCGATGGCCAAGGGAATTTCAGTTCTCCGGCGCTGTATCGGGGAGACAGTTCGTCTTACTCGATGGCAGTCGGAGACTTCAACGGGGACGGCCATCCTGACTTCGTCACGGCCAACCAAAACAACGATTCGGCCACCATCTTTATGAATGACGGTACGGGAGGATTCGGAGAGCCAAGTGGTCAGTGGGTGGGCTACGAAGGGCCGGGAAGCGTCGTGAACGCTCCCGAGACTGGAGCAGTACTTGCGGACGTAGATGGCAATGGATCGACGGACATAGCGTTCATCGAGTACGGTCAGGGCTCAGACAACTACCTTCAACTTACGGTGTTGCTGAACGATGGATCGGGGAACCTATCAGCGCCGGTGCGCTCGAATGCCGTCGCCACGAGCTATGAACTGCCTCAGAGTTTTGTGCTGGCTGATTTTCGTAACACCGGCTTGCCGGACTTTCTCGCCATCGCTCCGAATTATAACCCCAATACGAACTATGTCTCGTTCGCACCGAATAACGGCGGCGGGATCTTTGGAACTCCGACGGGAACCAACTCCGCGAACGCTACCGGCGTGATCGGTGTGGGTGATTTTAACGGAGATGGGAAGCTTGATTTCGTGGCTGCAGGCTACGCCGTCAACTACATCGCGAGCAATGTGCAAGGCATTCAGGTTTACCTCGGCAACGGAGACGGAACTTTCAAAACAGGCTATGCGCAGAGCTTTGGAGGGAGCAATGGCAGTCGGGCCCCGGCGGCGGTCTATGTTGGTGACTACAATCGCGACGGCAAGCTGGACCTGCTGGTTCTGCTGGAGGGCAATGGTGGATGGAACATTTACGCCGACGTGTACGAGTTTCTGGGGAATGGTGACGGGACATTTCAACCCGGAATATTGCTATTCCAAAACCTCGGCCCAATGACGGTGGCGGACGTTGACAACGACGGGCATCCCGACATCGTCGCTATGCTCTACCCCTTGTCCGTCGACGAGACTCCACAACTGACGCAGTTCTCCATCTACATTGGCCAGCCCGACGGAACGTTTAAGCTGACAAACACCTATGCGCCTTACGACGCCGGCAGCACCTTTCCGCAACAGGTGTTTTCACCGGTTTTTGGAAACTATGCCCCTATGGTCGCCGATTTCAATGGCGACGGTAATTTGGACATCGCGTCCTTTGAGAAAATCGGAGCGCAGAACGTCGATGTCTTTGCTCAATTTCTTTTAGGCAATGGCGATGGCACATTCACGCCGACTTACGACGTTTTCGATTTCCGCAAACCCGAAGTGACGGCGTATGCAGCTGATCTAGTTGGTACTGGGCACGCCGAGTTGTTTGAACTCAATAGTTATCGATCCACTTACAATCTGCTGCCGAACATTGTTGCGCCCCCCTTTCAGTTCAGTCTGGTTGAAGATCCGGTTTCCGGCCCACAGGGTTCGGGAATCGTGTTGCTCGATGTTCCTGCTTCAACCGGCACAACGATCAACTTGAGTTCGAGCGACCCGGCGATTAAGGTGCCGGCGTCGATCACCGTTCCTGCAGGCAGTGTCTCAGAGACGTTCAGTTTCACAATCGGCTCTGCATTCAACACAAGTCATGTGTTTTCGATTACCGCCAAGCTCGCCTCGACATCGGTTGTTGCTTACGGAACCGCCGCATCAGGGTTGGCCGGCTTCGCAGCGAGCGCCGGTGGAGAAGTTCCCTGGCCGGATGTGAATATTGGTCCTGGACAAACTCAAGCGACTCTCGCTGTCACCGCAGCCTCTGTCAATGGCACGACGACAGTGGCGACAGCACAGTGCACCGGTCTCCCTTCCTTCGCACAGTGCGCGATCAGTCCCCCGACTCTCTTCGTCAGGCCCGGGGATACCGCCAGCGCGGTCATGGCGATATCCGTCAACGCAAGCGCTACGCAGGGCTCCTATAAAGCGAACGTGGTTGTGAGCGACGGAGTCATTACGCAGACATTTCCCTTTACGATCAATGTCGGTGATTTCACGATGAGCCTGAGTCCGTCGACATTGCAGATGCTTCCGACCGACGAAGGCTCATATACTTTGTCCGTTGGATCGGTCAACAAATTCGATCAAGACGTTACCCTGACCTGCGGGGGGCTGCCTGCGGGCGCAAATTGTAGTTCCGTGCCATTTGTCACACCCGGAAGCACGCCTGTGACAGTAGGTGTCAGCACCCTATCCGTGCCCACGGGCAACTACCAGATTGCAGTCACGGGAGTAAGCACACCCCTCACCAAGACAGCTACAGCTCAACTGCAAGTTTGGGATTTCAACGCTTCCGTTGCTCCGACTAGTGCGACCGTTAGCGCGGGAGGGTCGGCGAACTTCAATGTCACGGTTTCACCAGTCAATGGGTTCGAGGGCATCGTCAATTTCTCCTGCATGACGAATACAGGCTCCGTCGGCTGCACGTTCAATCCCACATCGATGTCAGTGCCAGCTAATGGCACGGCGACATCGGTTCTGACATTGACCGCGAGTTCCGAGCAGAACTCATCCGAACGGCCTGCGCGCTCGGCAACCGCCGCTCCCGGGTTCAGGTGTGTCGGTCTCATTCTGCCATTGGGCGTCTTCGTCTCAAAGATAAGACGCAGACGGGCATTGATTACGGTCCTTTGTCTCTTCGCCGGCCTGTCCACGATTCCCAGTTGCGGCAGTGGAGCCTCCAGTTCGAGTGGAGGTGGCGGAGGCGGAGGCGGCGGTGGAGGCGGTGGGTCGGTGACGTACTCAATCACTGTGCAGGTTAGTTCGGGAAATGAAACGAAGACCGCGGGCACGATCAGCCTAACCGTCCAATGAGTTCAAGCAACCTTGATCGGAGGTCAGGAGCGCGACCTGCATGCGGGAGGAATGGTGTTCATTCCGCAGCACACGCGGGTCAGCTTGAAGAATACCGGCGCCGAACCCGCGAGCATAATCGCCATATTCTCGGCCCCCGGATTCGAGGATCATCTGCGCTGCGAATCAGTTCCGGCTGGCGAAAAACTGACAACAATCTCCATCGTCGAAGAGAATGAATGCGACCGCCTAGGCCACGTCGTCTACCGCGACCGTGGAGAAAAAGACCCCGACAGATGAAAAGGGATGCAGATCAAGCACGGCTCCTCCCGAATGACGGGCAACCTGGAAGTTAATCCGGGCTAGGAGTCGTCTCGGGGAAGTGGAGCTACAGCGGCCGAGAAAGTACGAGCAAGAAAGTAAAAAAATATTAGAAATTCCGAAATTCCCACCTCGAGTAGATCTCTTCCCCGGAGAAAGTTCCGATCTCGTGACTGCCCGCTAGGCAAGCAGTCACACGCCAACCCAACCAGGCCGATTCAGGAGCTTCGAAGTGACCAATTTCAGCACAGAATCGCCATCGTTTCGCCTTCGAACTGCTTCGGAAACCCCACCGGTTAGCAACGACTGCGCGGCCACGCACGCAGTCGCGGAGAATCCTTGAAGCTCCTGATTCCGTGTAGCTTACGGACACGTCGGCTCTTGCAGGTTTCAGACCTGTACCGAGGTTCGAATTCACCCCGCTCCGCCACGCAGTCTTGACTGCCGAGAAATTCCGCCAATCCTCACCCTAAAATCTACGAAAGATGCCCGTATTTCGCGATTCTTCCGCGACAAACCGGACTGCAGAGAACGGACTGTTCAGCAGCACAGGCGGTCACTTCTCTTGATCTTCTCTGGACGGTACATGCACAGTCCGGTTTCGACGAGGGCACCAGGCGAATGTAATGCGATCAGATGCCGGGGATTCGGCGAGAGCGAGTTGACTTTTGTGGGCGTCTTGGAACCGATTTCGGCGGCCCGTTTCTGGGACAAACTGCGGTTAAGCCAAATCCCTACGGTCCTTAGTCGTTCCCACTCGCTAAAACCACCCAACCGATCCTGGCCAGCTTGTTGGCCGTTGCAATAGGAATGACGAAAACACAGTCAAATGACGTGCCCGAAAACCTGTGACGTAACGAGGTCTTTCACGACCGTGGCGATTATTAAGGACAGGCACGCGCGGATCATCATGATGCGCCCGGAGAGCCGCTCAGATATTCGGCAAGAGATCGAAGTACTCATCATCTTCGTTCTTGCCGCCTTCTCCCGCACCCAACTGTTTCTCAGACCGGATAAACTCGATGCGCTCAATCCACTTGACCATCTTGTAGCCAAGTTGATTCTCGACGCGCAGCCGCAGTGGCGCTCCATATACGTCCGGAAGCCGTTGGTCGTTCATCCGAATCGCAAGCAAGCATTCGGCCTTTAGCACATTCTCCAGGCTCTGTGTGTCGTAATATGGGCCACCGTAAAGTGCCTCGCCGAAGGAGAAGAAAGCCACCACCTTGGCTTCCGGTTTCGGGCGAACAAGATCAATCAGCACACGCATCGGAATGCCACCCCACTTCGCGATGCCACTCCACCCCTGAATGCAGTGATGCATCGTAATGTGTTCGACGATGCCCAGCTTCTCGATGTCTGCCATCGAAAGCACAACTGGATTTTCCACCAACCCGTCTACCCGCAATTTGAAATCTTGAAATCCGTGCTCGGAAAGACGTTTCCAATCCTCTCGCACCGGCATCTTGCCATTGGGCCAGAAGTACGGCGAGATATCCTGCTCCGAATAGTTCTGGTGCGGAACGAGTCGGTTCAACGTGAGCAGTTGCATTGGGTATGTCACGGACTTCAGTGCGTGTTGCAGACCACGCGGATGGTTCCATGAGATGTAGTGCGCCGCAATCCATGAGAGAGCAACCACACCAATTCCCACGAATCCCAGGTACATGCCCATATGTCCCAGATCATCCGTCCCCATCACGATGTGGTTCATGTTCCTCGCGAATCCTGTCATCACAACCAGCGTGACGTGCACCACGAGAAAAGCAAAGAAACTGAGCATGGTGAGGAAATGGATGGATCGGGCCGATTGCCTGCCGCCAAATATCTTGGCGTACCAGGGAAAGCCGTTCACCACCGCAGGTGACATAGCGATGCCCGTCGCAATAGCCAAGGGTCCGAAAACAAAGACGACAGTGAAATAGGCAATCTGCTGCAGGGCGTTGTAGCCATAAAAGCCGTTTGGCTCCGCAGGCATATGGAACGTCGCGTAGTGCACCCATGTATTCCAAGCCTGCAAAAGAACCATCGACGACGTAGGGACGATCCGTCGCCACTGCTCGGTATCGAACAGCATGATGATGAAGAAAATGCCCGTAAAGATGAATCCGTGAACGTCGATGAAGTGCCAAACCCGCGCAATGCCGATAGTGTGTCTGTAACCCGGCGTCCCAACGATGGGCGAAAGATAGCGGGCATCGTCTTTTGCGGTCCAGATGCGGTCGCGCGGAACTTTGAGGGGCGTCAAACGAATCCATTCGCTTCCCGGAGTACAGTCATCATTGAAATAGAGACGAGGATGATCGAACAGGATCGATAGGCCACTCCGAATCAGCAGCATCACAAAAAAGAAATTGAAAAAATGGCAGTAGCGCACCCAGAGCGGGAACCCGTGCGGTCCAGCGAAGTTGTTGGGATAAATCTGAGGCACCGGAGGAACGGCGGGAAGACCAGCTATCGTAACTTCAATCCAGGAGGCAAGGACCGCGGCCAGAACCACGGCTCCGATTCCGATGAGAATGGAGGGGCGAACCCAAATCCGGAAGCGGCGGTCCTTGGGGTAGTGCACTGCTGCGTGCGCAGCATCGAAGGAAATCATAGCCGAATCACGAACTTTGTTTCTGCTCTCGAACTCATTCGAACTCTCCGCTCACTAGAAGTATATCGTGAAACGATATACAACTCAGTCGGCAGTTTGGCGAAGTGGCCCACTACTCCGAGATGACGGACAACCCTGAAGTAATCCCAAGGTAAGGTCTGCCGACCATCCATCCGGAAGGCGCCGTCGACTCGATATCCGGTTTCTCCACGAGTGTTCGCCGTCCTACAGTAGAAATTGGTGAGTAGAATTGTGCCTTCCACTGAACGAGGACAGAAGTTCGAGGGCTTGTCTCGCTTCAAAAAGCGGGAAGGTTCTGTTGACAAAGGGATCGATCTTCTTTTCCGCCAGGACAGCGAAAAGTTTAGGCAGATCTTCGCGCAGAAGCTTGGAGTCTTTTCGGTACAGGATCGTGATGCCATAGAACGTGCCCACGCGTCTGCGTAGTCGCGCCCCAGAGGGGTAGGACTTGCTCGCTTTGGCAGGCTCCCGAGCGGCCAGCAGGAAGGTCTTGACGTATCAGATAGTTAGGCGCCACACTGATTTCGGAGAGAGGGGCATGGGAGTTCGAAAGCCGAATTGTAAGCGTCTGAGCAACGCACCTCTTCGACGGGGGATGGCCCGCGCTATTACAGCTTCGCGTACTCGGCCTTGACTTGCTTCAGGATAGGAATGTCGGGGTCGGCGTCTTTCCAGAGGGCCAGGAAGTCTTTGTAGGCGGCAAGGGCACGGACGCGGGCGGCATCGGCATCCGCTCCCTGCCCCTGTCCTTGAAAAGTTCTCGACTGCAAAGCATTCGCACGCGCCACGCCCAGGTGCGCCAAAGCTCCTGTCCAGCAGTTCCAGACGAGACCACTGTGGTCAAGAATCTTCTGGAATTCGGCGGCGGCCTGCGTGCCCTGTTGCGCCGCCAGATACGCCTCGCCCTGAATGTAGGTGGGATAAAGGCAAGAAAGATTCGTAACAAAGAAAATTTGTCCAAATTCGACTGGGACGGTGGCCTGCAGTCGATTGATGGCGGCCTCGGGGTCTTTTCGGTTCAATGCGAGTTGCGCATCCGTTGCGGGAAGCCACAGCGATTGCATTTGAGTATCGAGTGGAGACCGCTGGTTCAAGGCCCGCACCAGCGAAGCAGCGTGGACTCCGTCGTTGGCCATGGAGAATGCCAGTGCGGCTTCGGCCATTACACCGGGGCTTGCCGGAGCCAGCTTCAACCCTTCCGTTGCCGCGGTCTTCGCGTTCGTGAGATAGCCAAACGCGGCCTCGCGGAGAGCCGAATTCTCCAGCCAAATTGCCGCAATTTCCTTGCTGTCTGCGCGAATCGCGGAATCCACGGCGCGCCTGGTGAGTTCGCGCGCGTGGCGTAGTTTGCCGGCATAGGCCTCAGTGTCTGCCGCCAGCGAAGCTCCCCAATTCTCCTGATCTGGCCTTGCCGCAAACCATTGTTGCTGCGTCGCCATGCCGGAATTGTCTGCCTGAAGGAAGGCCAGAGCGTAAAGGCAATTGCGCATGATGAAGTCGTCCAGATGGCGGGCTTGCGCCTGCGCGAGTGTCTGCTTCGCGTCATCAAAGCGCTGTAGGGCGAGCATAATGTTTGCAAGATTTTCGTAGCCGCCAATGTCCCCGGGATCGAGACGCAGGCTTTCGCGGGCTTTCTCCAATGCCAGCTCGTACTTTCCCTCCCCGGCATAAACATTGGCCAGATTGCCGTAAGCGGCAAACGACCGCGGATAGCTTGCAATTCGCTCCTGATAGGTTTGCGCCGCCTTCTCCAGTTCTCCAGTAATGTTTGAGTAGTAATGAGCGGCTATATCCAACTTTTCTCTCTCGCTGGCGCGGTCACGCAACTGAAAAGCTTTGGTGTAGTACTCTCCCGCGCGGCCCGCTTGTCCGAGACTGTCGTAATCGCCGCCGACGGCCCGATATCCGAGGGCAAAACTGGGATCAAGTTCGATGGCACGCAGGTCGTAGAGCAGCGCGCCGGAAGCTCCCTTTTCACGGCTGGTTTTCACCCCGAGGCTGTACGCTTTCAGAGCTTCCAGCGAAGAGGTGGTGGCCTCGGCCAGCGGGACATCGAATTTCTGCACGGTCGCCAACGACTCGCCCAGTTGGCCGCGCAATTTGGAGGTCGCTAGCCCCAGTGCATCCAGCACCTTTTCCTTTGATGCGGCTGTGACTTGCTCTTCAACTAATGGATCGCCGCTTTCGCAATTCACTGCCTTCAATTCCAGAACGTATTGGCTTCCCAAAGTCGCGACCGATCCAGCGACGTATGCCTTGCTCCCGGTACGCAGGCAAAGTTCACGGATTACGCCGGAAGTGAGCGGGATATCAGGCGGGCGCGCCATGAGGCGCAAAGTTGCCGCAACTTTCTGCTCTCCGACTACGTTAAGAAACGGCGACTGGCGCAACGAAATGGTGAGCGCCGTTTTCAATGTCTCGTCGAAGACGGGGTCGCCTGTGGCGTTGGAGAAGTCGGCGAGAACAACCGTATCTTTGTCGGTGAGGGTCTGAGCATGACGCGGGCGAAGGTAGAGGCCGAGGGAGATCGCCATAGCCACCAACCCAACGAGACCCGCATATGGGAGAATCTTTGCTCGCCCTGAACGGTTGAGAGCAGGCGAGGTTGCGGGCGCGGCTGAGGAATTGCGTTCCGCCGAGATGCCTCGAGTCCGGGCAGAGCTCACTTCTTTCGCCGCGGTTCCGGCCTGGGCCGTGCTTATCCGTCCGCTATCCGCGTCGCGCTTGAGGCGCTGCAGATCCGCTCGAATCTCCAGCGCGTGTTGGTAACGCAGTTCGCGATCTTTTTCGAGCGCCTTGCTGATCACCATTTCCAATCCCGCTGGGATCTCAGGATTGATCTGCGACGGCGTCGACGGTTCCTGATGAATGATCAGTCCACAGATGTCTCCCGAACTCGATCCATCGAACGGTATTTTTCCAGTCGCCATTTCGTAGAGCACCGAACCAAACGAAAACAAGTCGGTGCGGGAATCGAGTGCTTTCGCCTTCACCTGCTCGGGCGACATGTAGGCCACGGTGCCGAGCATGGTGCCGGGACTGGTTAAGTGATCGGAAGCGGATTCAACAGTCTCCAGGTCGCCGCCCACAGACGCGTCCTTGCCAGTCACTTTGGCCACGCCAAAATCGAGAATCTTGGCGTGGCCACGTGTGGTGACGAAAATGTTTGCCGGCTTAATATCGCGATGGATAATTCCTTTGGCATGCGCGGCGTCGAGAGCGTCGGCGATCTCGATGGCAACGGTAAGTAAGTACTCCACTTCCAACGGACGGCCGGCGATCTTGTGCTTCAAAGTCAGACCTTCGAGAAACTCCATCACCAGGAACACACGGCCCTGTTCCTCACCGATCTCGTGAATGGTGCAGATATTGGGATGATTGAGCGCGGAGGCAGCCTCCGCCTCGCGTTGGAAGCGAGCCAGAGCTTGGGGATCGCGCGCAACTTCATCGGGCAGGAATTTGAGAGCAACGTATCGATGAAGGCGAGTGTCTTCGGCCTTGTAGACAACGCCCATCCCGCCACCGCCGAGCTTTTCGAGAATGCGGTAGTGAGAGATGGTTTGGCCGATCATAGGCCCGAATCTTACGTCGATGAAACGCTAGAGGTCAATCAAAGCCGACAGGTTGTCAGGTACTGGGTCTTGCTAATCAGGAAGGCGATCACTTCCAAATCCGAGGGTCGGATTTCAGCTCTGACAGCTTCGATTTTTTGGACGGCCGAAACATTCCTGATCAACTCGACCAGACTATGGAACCCAGTGTCGACGGCGATTTGAAGCAAGGTCTTCCTCTTCGCGACCATACCTCCGAGCGGTTTCCCCGAGGCAAGCCACTTTTCTACGTCGTGCAACCGCCCGGTGCGGCAAAGTCGCACCAGTTCTTTAATGTCTTCGGTCGGAGACTGGGGGCCGCCATATCCGTCAATAGTCGTCGAGAATTTTACGCTTGGACCGTTTGTGGAAGGGTCCAAAAATCCTCTGTTCCATAGCCTCATCAGGGAATTAAATTCCCTGATACGCCCCTGTTAATTCCTTCCTCGGATTTGCCTCTTGTAGAGCGATTGCGCCGCAGAATGTGCAACTTAGAGAAGAGAAGCGCGGTTTTCAACGGTAAAATCTTGCGAATTCCCTGTTATTTTCCCTGTTAGCAGGGAATTTCGGCGGAGAAGATTTAGCGCCAGACTGCGCGCTCCGCCACGCAGTCTCGACTGCAGAGAAAGTCGGCCAATCCTCACCCCGAAATATGCGAAAGATGCCCATTTTTCGCGATTCTTTCTTGACAAGTCGAACTGCAGAGAACGAACTACTCGGCAGTAAATAGCGTCAAGGTCTCGGCTTTTCTCTGGATGGTATAGACGCATTGCGGTTTCAGGAAGGCCACAAGGCGAATGCAATGCGATCACAAAACGGCCGTTCGCCCACAGCGACTTGACTTTGTTCTGCATCTTGGACACCGACTTCGGTTTCCCACAAGCCCGTTTCTGGCCAATCGGTAACAACAGGGATTCGGTGGATACAAGCGCGTTTCTCATTAACTAATCTGGTGAAACTTCCTACAAGAGGACTTCTGGACAACGTCGTTGGAGTCCGCCTGAAAACGTGACTTCCGAATTGCTCGTCGCTCATTCAGAACTTCGGATTGCCAGGGCAGGTTCGTTGACAAAACTGGCCGACTTCCCGGTACCTATCCGAGCGTTTTCTGCTGTCCGTTGCTGGTTCAGGTTTCCGGAGCGCAGTTCAGCTGGCTAGAACGCCTGCCTGTTACGCGCAAGGTCGCTGGTTCAAGTTCCGTCGCCCCCGCCAGATTCCGCTAGAGTTGTGACTATTTCTGGCAGGAGAATGGAATTGATTGAATCAACTTCTTTGCTTTCTTTCACAAGTGGACTCACGCGACCGCACAATCGAGTCTGCAAGAGTGATAATGTGTGCTCAGTATCTGACTGGCCGGCTGAGCACACGTGGTCAATAGGACTAAGCCGCCCGCGCCAATCGCCGCAGATGTGGCGTTAACCAAGAGAGGTGCCTGAACATGGCTGAGATACTCCCCGCGATCTTTTTTGGTCATGGCAATCCGATGAATGCGCTGCTCGAGAACGACTACACAAAAGCATGGAGCCACCTGGGACGGACAATCCCTAAGCCCAAAGCCATTCTCTCGATTTCGGCTCACTGGTTTGTTTCGGAAACCGGAGTAACCATTGCCACTTCGCCGAGAACCATTCACGATTTTGGCGGGTTTCCGAAAGAATTGTTTCAAGTGCAATATCCCGCGCCGGGTGATCCCAAACTCGCCCGTCGAGTACAGAAATTGCTGGCACCGCTGGAAGTAGCGCTCGACAACTCTTGGGGACTCGATCATGGGACGTGGTCGGTGCTCCGGCACGTATATCCCGATGCTGACATTCCCGTCGTCCAGCTAAGCATCGACGAAAATAAGCCAGCATCATTCCACTTTGAGATTGGCAGGAAGCTCGCGCCATTGCGCGAAGAGGGCATCCTCGTCCTCGGCAGCGGAAACCTGGTCCACAATCTCCACGCCTATGCGTGGGGTCGGCACATGCCCGATCCTTACGGTTGGGCAGTTCGTTTTGAACGGGAGGCGAAGGAGATGATGGTAGCCGGTGAGTACAAATCTCTTATTGAATACGAGAAACTCGGACCAGAAGCTTTGCTTTCGATTCCCACACCGGACCATTACTTGCCCATGCTGTATGTCATCGCGGCTAAACAGCAAGGTGAGATCATCACTTTCCCAATTGAAGGTGTCGATGGCGGATCGATATCGATGCTAACCGTGCAGGTGGGTTAGCCCGCGCCTGTCCGGCGGCGCTTTATAGTAGGGTAATGAAGGCAGGGAACTATGAAGGATGTGTAACGAGCGGACTAAACACCCTTCACATAACGCCAATCTGTTTGAACAATCGGACCAGGTCATAAAATAGCTTTTCTTCGACGATCTCGCCGTTTTTCCAGTGTGCGACGGTACAGAACTCGATATGAAACTTCTTGTTGGTCGGCGCGATCAACTTTCCGTCCGAACCCTTCATCGGTCCGCACATCGTGCCTGTAAAATCCGCAACGGTACACGTCCATTCCCCCTGAGCAATCTCCACTTTATAAGGATGATTAATCAGATGATTGTCGGGGAAGGTCTTGAAAAATTCGACGGACTCCGCTTTGTGATTGTCGCGCCCCCTTGTCGGCTCGGCTTGGCCGGGCCAAAATACAGTGGTGTCCTGGGAATGCCGCTTTTCAAACGTATCAGTCCTGTGCGTTCCACGAATCGTCGAGTGTCCGCATGAGCTCAAGATTGTTCTGTGTCATGTGATCCTCCAAAAATACAAACTCAAGCCGCGTCTTTTGCGCATATGCGAGTACGTCCGCCGCCCAGCTTCCGGTGAGAAAGCTCTGGGTTCACACTAGTCCATCGCGAAACTTGGGGTCGGCTGCATGCGCTCCGTTACAGAAAGGTTTGTTCTCGGACTTGCCGCAGCGGCGATCTTGGCATGCGTGCCGTCGCAGAAGGGTTTCTTATTTGAATTTCCGCAGCGGCAGAGCGCATATTGCGCGGATGCCGGGAAAGCATCACTCTCATCCCACTCAGTTGACTCGCCCGCGGCATTGACTCCGATTGTCTCAAGCCTCAGTGGCACCGAACCGGAGACGATGTAGGGTCCATTTTTTGAGACGGTAATCGTTTTGTGGCTAGACATGCGTCACCATGAAAATGGGCGGCGTCCGAGACCTTAGATCATGCAGGGCCGCTTCTGTTAAATCGCCTCCACCGTCACGAGGCTGCAAACCATCGTCTCGCGAGAAGTCGCTCCAACAAATTCCGCGGTGGTGACGATTGGGGCGCTGCAGGCGGGCACGAAAGAGAGCGTTATTCCTGACGAGGCGATTATCAAGTTAAACGTGCGCAGGATTGGTGACCTTCTTCTGGTATCCCAACATCGATAAACGTCGCAGGCTGGTGTTGTTATTCGACGCCGCGGGACTCGGCCTGTTTGCCGTCGCCGGCACACAGAAGGCGCTCATCGCGGGACTCAATCCGGTGATGGCGATTTTTATGGGAGTCCTAACCGGGATTGGTGGTGGCATATTGCGCGATGTGCTTGTCAACCAAACGCCGACGGTGCTCGAGGCGGATATTTATGCTGTTGCTGCGCTAGCCGCTGGCGTCATAGTGGTGATCGGACATGAATTGCATTACCCGGCCTTTGTGGTATTGATCGTGGGCGCACTACTTTGCTTCTGGCTGCGAGTTATGGCGATATACAGAGGATGGCATCTTCCCCACCGCGAGTCCTAGACCCCGTATCGGTCTTCCTCAGTTAGATGCGCATCACTTACTCATTTCGCAATGTCTAACGCGAGTCTAGGAGTAAAATTCGGTGGCTGAAACCGGTTGATCGACCACCGCATTTATGGGATACTTCCGGCTCGTTGGAAAGCATTTTATCTAATGGTTCTGCGCCACTCTCTCCGCAATCTCGGGCCGGTCCTGCTCGGCATCATATTAGCCTTCGTCCCCATTGCACTGTCGCAGCACCTAACCAAAACGGGCAACGCCTCCGTGTCTTCTGACGAGAAGTTTTCGCGCGGGCGGATTCTCGTGAAGTTCAGGCACTGGGTGAATGCGAATTCCAGAACCGCGGTTCACGCGGCTGTAGGCGCGCGCACTCTCAGGCAATACTCGGCAGTAAGCGATTTGGAGGCCGTCGCTTTGTCCCCAAATCTGACGGTCGGTGCGGCCTTGCGCTATTACCGACAGCGCCCGGAAGTGGAGTACGCCGAACCGGATTACATTGTGCATTTGTTCGAGACTCCAAACGATCCCCTGTTTCCGCAGCAGTGGAACCTGCTCAACACCGGTCAAACTGGCGGCACGGCTGGTGACGACGTTGGAGCTACCCTGGCTTGGAACTTAACTACAGGCGACCAAAATGTGATCGTCGCGACCATAGATACAGGCATCGATTTCACCCATCCCGATCTCATCCCGAACTTGTTCCACAATACTTCGCTTTGCAATGGCATCAATGATGACACTAATGGCTGTTATGGCATATCGACCGTTTCCTACACTTCGAGTGTCTACGATGACAACGGACACGGAACACATGTGTCTGGGATTATCGGGGCAGCAGGCAATAATAATATTGGCGTAGTTGGAATCAATTGGAATGTGCAGTTGATGTCCTGCAAGTTCATGGATTCCACAGGCATCGGATCAACATCGGACGCGATCGCGTGTCTCGATTATGTAGCTCAAATGAAAAACAGTGGCTACAACATTGTGGCCACGAATAATAGTTGGGGATCCTCGGAATATTCCCAGGCTTTGACAGACGCGATCGCGGCACAACAACAGGCGGGGATTCTTTTTATTGTCGCATCTGGAAATTTCTTCGGCGACAATGACATCCTACCAACTTATCCCGCAAATACACTTGTTCCTAGCGTCATTTCGGTAGCCGCTACGTCTGCAACCGATGCGTTGTCGGATTTCTCGAATTTTGGCCAGCATTCGGTGCATCTGGGAGCACCCGGCCAGGAGATTCTTAGTACCTGGCCGGGAAACAACTATCAGATATTGTCGGGCACATCGATGGCTACTCCGCACGTCACGGGAGCGGCAGCGTTGCTCCTGGCCCAACAACCCACCCTCGATTGGCGTGGAATCAAGAACCTGATTCTTACCGGCGGCGATTCGCGCTCTTCGCTGGCGCAAACCGTGACCGGCAAACGTTTAAACCTTAACGGTTCGATGACTTGTTCGGGAAAAACTGTAGAGGGGAGGGTTCAACCCGTAACGAACGCCCTCGCCGCAACGGCCGGAACTCCTATCACGCTTGAAGAGTTGAACGTGAATTGCGCGCAGCCGGCTGGGAATGTGCAAGTGACGGTTTCACCGGGCGGGCAGACAGTAACTTTGGTCGACGACGGTACGGGTGCCGATCAAGCCGCGGGAGATGGCAATTATACGAGCCAGTGGACACCTCCATCGGTAGGAAGCTACACGCTGACCTTTCCTGGCGCAGATGCCGTGGACGTCGAAGTCCTGAATAACTATGTAGCCGCCACTACCGCTTACAGTTACGTAACCTTTACTGGAACGAACCTGAACCTCGGGGATGACAGTGTTGCCCAGATCACGTCGCCGTTTCCCATCGCATTCGGCGGGGGCAGTTTCACCACGTTGGAGGTTGGAAGTAATGGGACCATCAGTTTCACCGATGCTGATTCGCCTTTTGTGAACAATATAATTCCCGGACTCAATCCGGTGCCTGTCACGCTGGTCGCTCCGTTCTGGCAGGATCTTTATCCGGTGACGGGTTCTACTCAAAATGTCTACTGGGGAGTCGTCGGAAGCGCGCCGGATCGGCAGCTGGTAGTGGAGTGGAGAAACGTCAGAAGTTTTGACTGCCACACTGATTCAGCGGCGACGGTCACCTTTGAAGCGGTCTTCTACGAGTCCAGCAGCAACGTCCTTTTTCAATACGCCGATACGGCTTTCGGCGATTCTTGCTATTTTCAGGATGCCGGCTCTCAGGCAACCGTAGGAGTGCAGGTCTCTCCGATGGTTGGGACGATGTGGAGCGTAAACGATCCTGTCATCGTCAGCGGCTCGGCTCTACTGTGGACAGTCGGCAGCAACTCTTCCTCTAAAAATCCTGTACCCACGATCACTTCGCTATCGCCGTCCAGCGTCCCCATGGATAGCCCCTCTTTTACTTTGACGGTGAACGGTACGGGCTTCGGTCCGACTTCCGCGGTAACCTTCAACCTCGTTGAACAACCGACCACATACGTGAGCAGTACACAGCTCACCGCGGAAATTCCAGCTGAGTCGATCGCCCAGGTAGTAGGTTCGACATACGTATGGGTTAACAACCCTCCTCCGGGCGGCGGCATGTCCGGCATAGAAACGTTTCAACTTTCTGATGGCGTTCCCAACATAACTTCACTCTCTCCTTCGTCAGTCGCGGCGGGATCATTCAGCTTTACCTTGGCGATCAACGGCACGGGATTCGGGCAGGCTTCAGTGTATTGGAACGGGACGCTTCTGGAAGGAACAGGAGTCGGATCATCCAGCCCGAACCAATTACTGATCGGGATTCCATATACTTTAATCTCGACTCCTGGAACTGTTCAAATCACCGTCGTTAACGGGCCGCCGGGTGGAGGCACATCGAATGCCGCCACATTTACGATTCTGCCTCAAAGCCAATTGCGGGGTTTCCTGCAGCCGCCGCTGTTCCAGAATGGACGGCGCAACTCTTTTCCTATGGCCCCTCCTTCCCCAACAAGATTTCTAGGGTGGAAGTATGCCGCACGCGCAGGATCGAACTACCAAAAGGCTTTTTCGCGCCCGCGAGCTCAATCGCCATTGCCCCCGCCGAATCCGGCGCTGTCGAAACCTGGCAGAGGCATGAGTACGAGGTCGCAGGCAACGCCGCCGCCTCCAGCCGGCTTACAACTGAAAACACTTCTACCCGCGGACTACATTCCCACAGCGGTAGCCGCCGGCGATTTCAATGGCGACGGCATTCCCGACTGGGTTGTCTCGAATGGGGGCAGCAACAATCTATGGGTGTACCTCGGTCGCGGGGATGGGACATTTACTCAGGCGACGGTGATTCCCCTGACCGGGCAGGCACCCACGGCGGTCGCGGTTGCCGATTTGCGCGGAATCGGAAAGCTCGACATTATTGTGGCCGAGGCAGACACCGAAAGCATTGGAGTGCTGCTCGGGAACGGAGACGGTACATTCGCTTCCGAACAAACCTACTTCGTTCCGGGCGCTCCGATTTCGATGGCGGTCTCCGATCTGAATGATGATGGGCACCTTGACATCGTCGCGGGGCTACTGCCCGATCCAGACATCCCCACCAGCGGTCCCGTAGTATCTCTGCTGGGCGACGGCACTGGCGCCTTTGGCGCGCCGCTATTCGAGCCATTTCTGTTTGTGGGTGACCCAGAGTCCATCGTGGTCGCTGACTTTGAAGGCAATGGAAAGCCCGACGCAGTCGTTATAGATCCCTCTGTTGGGGCAGTCGTTTACGTCAACGATGGGAGCGGATTGCTTAAGGAAGCACAGGTGGCTGATGCCTCGCTTACCCTCGCCGGCGTCGGTCCTATATCGTTGACATCCGGAGATGTCAATGAAGACGGCTGTCCTGACATCGTTACCTTCGATAATCTCGGCATTGCCAGAGTCTTCCTGGGCAATTGCGATAGCACCTTTCAAGCACAGTCGACCGAAGTGGGCGAAGGTGATTTTGCCTGGGCGGCGACATTAGTTGATGTGAATGGAGATGGTCATCTGGATCTCGTTTACTCAGGAATCGATGCTGAAACTGGGTACGGGCAGGTGGCAGGAAACTTGTTGGGGGTTCATTTCGGTGACGGAAAGGGAAATTTCGGAGCCGCCCAGGTTTACCGCGGCGGCCAAGGCTCTTTTGGGTTAGCTGTCGCTGACTTTAATCGGGACGGGTATCCCGACATCATCACGGCCAATGAAGATAGCGATTCCGCGTCGATGTTTCTGAATGACGGCAAGGGCGGCTTCGGAACGCCCACAGGCGAGTACATCGGCTACATTAACGGCAACAATTCTTCCGGTCCGGTCAACGCGCCACTAACCAGCTTTTATCCCGTGGATGTGAACGGAGATGGAAGCACCGATCTGGTTTTGATCGAAGATGGGCCCGGATATCCCAACCCTCTTCAGGCAACCGTAATGCTCAACGATGGAACCGGACACTTCGGCGCGGCGATAAAATCTCCCGTGGCCGAAGGAACCTTTGAAGTCACTGATTTTATCCTGGGGGATTTCCGTAACACCGGCCGCCCCGATCTCGTCACGATTTCGTCCTACTTCGGCGAAGGAAGCAATCCAGAACTGGTGTTCGCTCCCAACATCGGCGGTGGAAGTTTCGGAACGCCGGTCATCAGCAATATTCCGCTCAGCGGGACGCTCGCGGCTGGGGATTTCAACCACGATGGCAACCTCGATTTGGCGATAGCTTCGGGGGCTTCATCGAGCGGAACAGCCACCCTCACAATTTACTTAGGTCATGGGGATGGAACATTTGCAGCACAGCCAGCCATCAGCTTCAGCACCAACAGTGGCGGACACTGGATACAAGGACTATGGGTCGGCGATTTTAACGGTGACGGGAAACTGGATATTCTCGCCTGGTTTTACCTCAACCAGGTTCCGTTCCAGAACAATGACGTTTACGAGCTTCTGGGGAACGGGGATGGCACCTTTGCTCCGGCAAAGCTCGTGATTCAGAATCTGACAAACCCGGCCGTTGCCGACTTTAATCATGATGGTTGTCCCGACGTAGTCGATAATCGTGATCCTGAAGCGCTTTATCCGAATCTTGGAGATCCTCAATTCCGAATCTTTCTCTGTCAGCCCGATGGAAGTTTCGCGTTGACGAATACTTACGAACCTTACGGCGGACAAGCGAACGTGTTCCTGCCAACGCTGGGTACCGCAAATGGAGGGCGCTTTCCGGCCTTTCTTGGAGATTTCAACGGTGACGGGAATCTGGACCTTGCCGCCATCCAGAGCGCCATCGGCGACCTGGTTGGTGTTTACTACGTTCAGTTCCTCCTGGGGAATGGGGATGGCACTTTTACGCCCACTTACACGCCCTATTTTCTCAACGCGTCCCAGCCAACGACCGCTTTTGATGTCACCGGCGACGGCCTTGCCGACTTTATCGAGAGTGACATCTACACCTCTTCTTTCCAGGTAATTCCAGGAGCAATCGGCTCTTCCCTCCAGTTGCAGTTGGCCGGCGATCCAATCATTGGAAGCACAGGAACTGTGCAGGTCACGCTGGCGAGCGTATCGGCAAATGCTACGCAGGTGTCACTCGGAGCGAGTGATCCAGCAATTATCATTCCCGCAAGCATAACCATTCCGGCTGGCTCGCTAACGGCGGATGTCCAGTTCACAATCGGAAGCTCGTTCAACTCCAGCCATGTGCTTTGGATTAGCGGAACGCTCAACGGCAGCACTTCCTATGCCTACGGTACACAGGCGATGGCCGGAGGCCAGTATGGCATTGCTCTCTCTCTTAACTCTTCAACCGAGGCCACCTATCCTGGTCTCCCGACAGCAAACTATCAACTCATACTGAGTTCGATCGCGGGATATTCCACCGTCGTCACCCCAACCTGCAAGGGTTTACCCGAAGGAGCATCATGCCAGTTCGATGAAGCTGGATTGAGTGTCCTTGCTGGAGGCAGTAATTCAACTTCGTTGATCATCAACACGACATCGAGTACTCCCATGGGCGTCTATTCGATCAAGGTCAGCGCATCAGATGGCACTTTCACTTCGAAAGTCACTGCCACTCTTGACGTAGGAGATTACAGCGTCAGCATCACGCCCGGGACAATAACCATGCTGGCGGATGGAACAGCTTCTTTTTACGTGACCGTTTTGCCAACTAACAACTACACGGGTCCTTTTACTGCAACCTGCACAGGCATTCCGAGCCCTGCGGTTTGTAGCGTTTCTACCCTGGGAAGTGGATATACGGTATCCATACAGGGAAATGGAGTCGCAACGGGAACCTATAACTTCACCGTCGGACTTTCGAATGGCTTGGTGACGCGGTCAGCCTCCGCACAACTCAATATCGGTGACTTCAACGCAACGCTCTCCGCCAATTCACTTTCCGTCGCCGTAGGACAATCTGGCACCGTGGGGATCAATGTAACTGGTCTGAACGGATTCAGCGATGCCGTCGCCTTAACCTGTAGCGGAGCTCCTTCCGGGAGCAGTTGCGCGATCAATCCTTCTTTCGTTACGCCTTCAGCAGGAGGAACTCCGGCTACCTTGACAGTAAGTGTGTCTAGCGTGCCAACCCCCAACCATCGACCACAACCCGGAGAACAAAAGGGCGTGGTGCTCTCATTCAGCATGGCGAGTTTCGCCGGCTTGATCTTGATCCTGACCTCCCAGTCGCGACGAGGCAAGAGATCTTTAAGCCTAACGCTTCTTTTCTTGATCGGCCTGTCAAGTTCATGCGGCGGAGGCGCAAGCGGCGGCGGAACGGTTGGGGGCGGTGGAGGCAGTGGTGGTGGCGGCGGAAGCAGTACTTCGTTCACTATAGCGGTTCAGGCTACTTCTGACAGTGTAACGAAGAATGTTGGTTCTGTGCAGGTCACGGTACCCTGATCCGTCCCGATCTGCCCTCAACGACGCTAGATCGGCAAGGCCATCTTGAATGTGGCGGGCTCGGGAAAGTTCTCCAGCGCCCGCACCATCGCTGAATACTCAGCAGAAATCTGGCATGTATCGCCATGTCCAATATAGAGAAAACGTAAGAAATGAGGACGCGGAGATAGGGCTATCCTACCGATTGGATTTCTCGGTACAACTTCGGTACAAAGAAGAGAGAGAAAGAAGGGCTTCGTCGTCCCTAAGTGACACCAGATAAAGCACTTAGATTTTGATCTGCTCTTGTTCGGGACCAGCGGGTCGGAGGTTCAAATCCCCTCTCCCCGACCATTTCTTTCGGGCTCCGGCCGCAGTCTGGACTGCCACTTTTTCCACCGCTTCGTTTGTTCCGGGACAAAAGTCCTCTTCGAGGAAATTGCCGTCGATCTCCTCCAAGCCGGTTTCTAGACAAAAGACAGCGGGAGACCCTCGCAATCACTTCCGCATTGCCGATCACTCCCGAGTTGGGCGCCACGAGAGGTCCCGGTCTCCGGCTTTGTCCGGGGTATGCACCATGGCTGCGTAACGAAAATCCAAGCGCGTCGCAAGCCAGCGCCCGTCGCGAGCTACGTCCTGGATAGTGAATCCACCAGGTGGCTGATAAGCGGTGCGCCTCTTACCGGCCAGGTTCACACCGTAAACGGTATAGCTGCCACCACTCTCGCTCGCCGAAAAAAGAATCTCCTCGCCGTCCGGTGCCCAAGAGAGTCCTCGTACGCTCCAATAGCCTTCCGAAAGTAAAGTGTTGTTTCCGGAGAGATCGACGATGTTGACCGAGCCGCGATCGTCGAGCTTGCGGGGGTGCTCGAAGTAGGCGATCCGATCGCCTTTGGGGGAGAAGCGTAAATCGCTCAGCGAGCCGCTAACCTCACGCAGCACGTGACCGATGGGATATTCGAGCCGATCTTTGTCACCTCGCGGATGATGGCGAGCTGCGATCCGTCGGGCGACCAGTCGGCTTGTCGGACCCCCTCCTGGATCTCGCGCGGTGCGCCGCCGCCCAACGTCATGCGTGCCAACGTGCCGGTGAACAGCCGATACCAGACGTAGTGAGCGCTCAACAGGACGGCGAGTTCGCCCTTGGAGGAGACGGCAAGCAAGGTCGTGCCGCTTGGGCCGATGGGCTGCGGCTCGGGATAGTCAGGGCGCACGGCGAAAATCTGCGGAGTGTTGCCCGAAGTGGCGGCGCTGTAGACAACCGTATCGCCCGCGAAGGCGGCTTGAAAAATCGCCTCCCGCCGAAAGTTCAACTGCCGGAACGCAAGGAGTTTGTGCCCGCGCCCGGAACGTGAGACAAGCAGCAGCGCAGTCGCCGCCACGACAGCCAACAGCGCGGCCACCATCCAAGCGATTCGCGGGCTGACACTCCGCCGCGGGGCTCGTGCGGTCCTGACTCCGCTCTGCGATCCAGACTGAACCGCGGTCATTACTCCAGATTGGGAGCCACCCTCTGAGATCCAGCGCAGCTCGTTCCAGAGATCGCTTGCCGACTGCCAGCGTTCGTCCGGATCCTTCATCAGACACACGCGGATGGTGCGTTCCAGGGCAGGCGGGGTGAGAGGCTGCAGTGTGCTAATCGGAGCCGGATCGTTATGCAGTATGGCCGAAGCCACACTGAACTCGCTGCCGCCCTGAAACGCGCGGTTTCCGGTCACCATCTCGTACAGCACCACACCGAGCGAGAAAATGTCGCTGCGCGCGTCCACCGTTTTCCCGTCGAGTTGCTCGGGCGACATATAGGGAACTGTGCCGATCACCGCGCCCAGCTTGGTCATGGGCAGGGGGCGGGGAGTTGCATCGGTTAGCGTCCTCGCTACCGGCGCCGGCGGTTCCGCTTTCGCCAAGCCGAAATCGAGAAGTTTGGCGCCGGACTTGGTGAGAATGATGTTGCCCGGCTTCAGGTCGCGATGGGTCCCGCCGTTGCGGTGCGCCTTGTCGAGCGCGCTGGCAATCTGAATCCCAAACTGAAGCACCTGCGCGGGCGGCAGCGGACCTTTTTCCAGCCGCTCGGCCAGCGACTCTCCCTCCAGGTATTCCATGACAATGAAATCAACTCCGTCGTGGTGCCCGACGTCGTACAGCGTACAGATATTGGGATGATTCAGGCTGGAAACGACCTTGGCCTCGCGCTCGAAGCGCTGGCGACGCGTGGCATCGTCAGCAAAATGCGAGGGAAGAATCTTGATCGCCACGGTACGGTCCAAGCGCGTATCTCGCGCTCGGTAGACTTCCCCCATTCCGCCCGCCCCCAGCGGAGCGACGATCTCATAGGGACCCAGTTTGGTGCCGCATTCCAAGGCCATGGATGCAGCGGATTATAGGCCCCCAAGGAGCTCTGGGAAAGTGCCTCAGCTCGGACACAGACGTGCGGAAACGTGACCCTGTCGAACGGAAACTCGTCGATGACAGAACACTGCCTGCCCGCGCAGAAGTCACTGACGTTCATCACCGCGTCGTAATCAAATTTCCCAAATTGCCACCCGATTCGGTGTCAGAGTGACGTTTGTCACGAGCGATAGTGTCGGAAATTACTGACGAAGTTCTGCGCGGGGATTTAGTTTTTGGCTTCGAATCGGACTAACTCAGTCCAATTCGGGGATTTCATGCAGATCACTCGCGCTTCCGACTACGCCGTACGGGTGATGATTCATCTCGCGGGCCTGCCACCAGATTCCACCGTGAGGCAGTCTGAACTGTCCCAAGCCACCGAGGTCTCAGGACATTTTCTGTCCAAGGTTCTGCAGCAGTTAGTCAGGTCCCGCCTGATCCGTTCGCAACGCGGCTCAGGTGGAGGTTTCGCGCTGGCCGTGCCCGCCACAAGAATCTCGCTCCTGGATGTGGTGGAAGCGATCGAAGGGCCGCTCCGGCTTAACCAGTGTTTGACGGAAAATCCGTCGTGCGATCGAAAGTTGAGATGTCCGGCGCACAAAGTCTGGGTCAAGGCGCAAGAGGCCATCGTTACAGTCCTGGGATCAGCGTCCATGGCGCACCTCGCCTCCCAGGCCAGAACAGACTCAGCGGCACTCTATCAATTGCATGACCGACCGATAAAAAATGTGGGAGCACGGGAAGAGCGGTGGTAAGCGGACCGCACAAACTTATAGTCCTTAGGCGTTTGCCATGGAGCTTACTTGGATCACCATCATCGCCAGTCTGTGTATGGGTATCGGAGCCTTGCTGGTTTTTGTTTTTGCCGTGAAGAAAGATTATTTCCGCGACGTGGAAGACGCGAAGTATCAGGTGTTCTGGTCGGACGTGGAGGAGCTGGTCGACTCTGCGCCGCGCCAGAAGGAGAAATCGGAGGACGAGGATGAAGACTCCAGTGAAACCAATTGAAGAAGGCGGCGGCGATGCGCAGACCCGCCGAAGACTGCTGTCGTGGCTCAGCGGTTTCGGCCTCTTCGGCTCGCTGATCATCACGGTTTTTTCCAATCTGATCTTCATCAAGCCGCGCGCGACCTACGGCCAGCCCAATCGTTTTTCCATCGGCAAGCCGGACGAGTTTCCCCCGGGCGCGCGAGTTTCCCTCGATACGAAGCGCGTCTGCATTGTGCGGGATGGCGACAAGTTAGCGGCCATCTCCACCACCTGCACTCATCTGGGTTGCATCGTTTCCGTTTCAGAAACCGGATTCGCCTGCCCCTGCCACGGCTCCCGCTATGACCAGGATGGCAACGTCACCGGCGGCCCCGCCCCGCGTGCCCTGCCTTGGTTCCAGGTCAGCCTGGCACCCAATGGCGAAATCGAAGTCGACAAAGATGCAGAGATTGAACCTGGGAGCTACTTGCGAGTATGAGCAACCAAACGAAAACCCGCCCCTGGAAATCGTTGCTCGAGTTGCCAGAAAACGTCTGGCGGTCGATCTTCCGTAACCCGCTTCCGTCTTCGGATCTGCAACGAGCTTCGACCAGCTTCACCAACTTCTTTCTCCATCTGCATCCCGTCAAAGTACATCGCAACAGCCTGCGCGCCACTTACACGCTCGGTCTGGGACTGATTTCATTTTTTCTTTTCTTCATTCTGGTCGTGACTGGCATTTTGCTGATGTTCTACTACGTTCCCTCGACCACCCAGGCCTACGACCGCATGCTTGACCTGCGCGGCACGGTTGCCTTCGGCATCTTTCTGCGCAACATGCATCGCTGGTCCGCGCATGGCATGGTGGCCGTGGTGTTTCTGCACATGTGTCGCGTCTTTCTCACCGGATCCTACAAACCGCCGCGCGAGTTTAACTGGGTGCTCGGCGTGCTGTTGCTGCTGGTGACACTGTTTATGAGTTTCACCGGCTACCTGCTGCCCTGGGATCAGCTTGCATTCTGGGCGATCACCGTAGGTACGTCGATTGCCAGCTATGCCCCGCTGGTTGGCAAGCAGGTGAAGTTCATTCTGCTCGGCGACTCGACGGTTGGCCAGGAAGCTCTGCTGCGCTTCTACGTGCTGCACGTCGCGGTGCTGCCCGTCGTGCTTTCGCTCTTGGCCGCGATTCATTTTTGGCGAATCCGCAAAGACGGAGGCCTCTCGCGTCCAGCCGAAGAAGACGCGCTCTCCAGCGATGCGCCGCTGGCGGAAGTTGAAGTGATCCAGGCACCAGCCGTGGTATTAGCCACATCTCCCGCCGTCGCTGCAGCCGTTGCCCCGGTATTGCAGAAGCGCCGCTACGGCATCCAAGGCCTGGTTCGCGGGCCGTTCACCAAAGTCGGCAACGTCCCCGACCGCTCCGTGTTCGCCTGGCCCAATCTCTTCATGGCGGAGCTGGTTGTCTTCCTTATTACCGTAGCTGGCGTTCTTGTCGTATCGCTCTTCTTCAACGCGCCGCTGGAGCAGCCGGTGAATGTGATGCACCCGCCCAACCCGGCCAAAGCTCCCTGGTACTTCCTCGGCTTGCAGGAGCAAGTCAGCTACTCCGCGTTTTGGGGAGGCGTCGGAATCCCCACCATCGAAGTGCTGCTTCTTTTATTGGTTCCTTATATCGATCGCAAGATTGCCGGCGTCGGCCGATGGTTCGCCAAGGAGCGCCTGCTGGCAAATTCTCTTTTCCTGACGTTCGTGATCGTAAACGTGGTGTTGATCATCATCGGCACTTTCTTTCGCGGCCCCAACTGGGAGTTCATTTCGCCATGGTGAGCAAGAGGAGAACCTCGTGAGTACGCGTTTAACGCTGGCTGTTGTCAGTTTCGTGGTTCTGATCGTGCACGGCATCGTTTTCTACGATCAGTTCTTCAATCGCTGGGAGAAGCACCAGAGCGCCTACTTCGAGCAGGCGCGCAGTCTGGCCAAGACCGATGCCGAACGCCGCGCCCTCGATGAACGCAGCCCGCGCATCGAGCAGATCATCGTCACTCAATTCGGCGACTCCCGCGTCGATCGCTGTTCCACCTGCCACATCGCCAGCGACGATCCCCGCTTCCAGGGACATGCCGAACCCCTGCGCACCCATCCTTATTCTGAAGCGCTGGGCGATGCTCAACGCAACGGTCACTGGGAACGCCGCCACAAGTTTACCGACTTTGGCTGCACCATCTGCCACGACGGGCAAGGCCGCGGACTCGAAACCTTCTACGCCCACGGCGAGGATGAGTTCTGGCCCGATCCCATGCTCGGCTACATTACGCAAGCCAACTGGCACGCTGAATTCAAAGCCAAACTTACCGGCAAAGAGTACATGCAGGCCAACTGCGCGCAATGCCATACCGAAGATAATTTTTCCGGAACTTCGCTGGTGCAGCGCGGCCGGCAGCTTTTTTTCGAAAAAGCCTGCTATGGCTGTCATCGCATTGAAGGCCTCTCTAACGGAACCCTGGGCCCCGATCTCAGCGATGTCGGCAAGAAGTACAAAGTGAACTACCTGTGGGAGCACACGGTGAATCCGCGCGCCTTCCAGCCCACGTCGTTCATGCCGAAATTTGACCTCAACGATGATCAGATCAAAGCGCTCACGATTTTCCTGAAGAGCCGGCGCGGCATCAACTTCGCCGAGACCTCGCTGGGTCAGTACCGCGCTCGCTTGCAACAGACCAAAATGGAAGAGGCGTCCAAACCGCAAGCTCCAGTGGCGTCGACTCCGGCCCGCGGCGAACAACTGATCAGCGAACGCTCCTGCACCGCGTGCCACAAACTGGGTGACCACGACGGCCACATCGCGCCCGATCTCTCCTATGAAGGATTAATTCGCGATGGCGACTGGATGATGGCGCACTTCCGCGAGCCCAAGTCTCGCATTCCGGATTCCATCATGCCCGTCTTCGGCTTCGCCGATGCCGACTTCACCTCCATCGCCGACTATCTCAAGACGCGCAACACCCCCGCTGCCTTCGCCACCGGAGAAGAAACCTACAAAGGCCTCTGCGCCCGTTGCCACGGCGAAAAAGGCGATGGCAAAGGCTTCACCTATCTGTATCTCGATCCCGCGCCCCGCGACCTCACCAAGGCGTCGTTCATGAACAGCAAGCCGGAAGACCGCTTCCTGCAATCGCTCAAAAACGGCGTGCCCGGAACTTCCATGCCGCCGTGGGAGCGTGTTCTCACCGAAGATCAACGCCGCGCCGTGCTGACCTACGTCTTCCAGACATTCGTCCGCGAACCTCGTCCAGAATTAAAGCCGCACAAAGTGCCGGATCAGAATCCCGTCACCTCCAGCGCGGATTCCATCCATCGCGGCGAGTCGATCTTCCTGCAGCGTTGCACCGGTTGCCACGGACGCAAAGCCGACGGCAAAGGGCCCAATTCGCTCGACATCAGCCCGCGCCCGCGCAACCTGCGCAATTCTTTCTTTATTAATACCGTGCCGGATCATCGCCTCTTCGATTCCATCCTCTACGGCGTGCAGGGCACCGCCATGCCCTCATGGATCGACTACGGCCTCACGCAAAACGATGTCGGCGACCTTATTAACTTCATTCGCAGTATGAACCAGCAAACGGTTGCGCCTGCCGGTGAGAAGGCTCCCGCGCTCACTTCCCAGGTGAACCAGGAGGCGCTATGCCAGGGCAACGACAAGTGCAAGTAACAAAAGCTATGCCAATCGGCGCGGTTCCATTGGCCGAGTCGATCCACCAGGACACCACGGCAAAATGGTTTTTGCTCAGTTCCATTACTTATTTCTTCATCGTCGGAATCGTGGCCTTAACCATTGCCGCAAAGTTTGTTTGGCCGCAGCTGCTGGGCAGCGTCCCCTACCTTTCTTATGGCCGGCTTCGCCCGCTGCACGTGAATGGCATGCTCTTCGGCTGGCTTCTCCCTGCCGATATGGGATTGGCCTTCTACGTGGTCCCGCGACTCTGCGGCGTCAAATTGTGGAGCGAAAAACTCGGCATCGCCACCGCCCTCTTATGGAATGTGATTGTTCTTGGCGCTGTATACGCCCTCCCCGCCGGCTTCAACAAAGGTTGGGAATACGCGGAACTCCCTCTTCCCCTCGTGGCGCTGGTGGTCGTGGCGTGGGTGATGTTCGGAACCAATATTTTCGCCACCATCGCGACCCGCAAATACGAGCAGATGTACGTCAGCCTCTGGTACACCATGGGAACCATCCTCTGGACCACCTTCGTTTATCCCACGGGTAACGTCGCCGTGCTCTTCACCACCGGAACCAATCAGGCCAACCTCAACTGGATGTACGTCCATAACGCGGTCGGACTAATCTTCACCCCCATCGGATTGGGCATGGCGTACTACTTCATTCCCAGGGCCGCGAACACGCCCCTCTACAGCCACAAGCTCTCGATGATCGGTTTCTGGTCGCTGGCCTTTGTCTATGTGTGGACTGGCGCTCACCACATGATCCATGGGCCAATTTCGCAGTGGCTGCAGACCATCGCCATTGCCTTCTCTCTCATGCTGCTCATCCCCGTGTGGACCGTGGTTTACAACTTCTTCGCCACCATGAAAGGGCAATGGCATCAACTGCGGGAAAACGTTCCCCTGAAATTCTTGATGTCAGGCGTCGTCTTCTACCTCCTCACCTGCTTCCAGGGCCCGATGCATAGCCTGCGTTCGGTCAACGCTATCGTCTCCAAGACTGACTGGATTCCCGGCCACGCTCACATGGCGTTGCTCGGATGCTTCTCGTTCTTCGCTATCGCCGGCTGCTATTACGTGATTCCGCGCGCCTTCCACACCAAGCTTCATTCCGACGCGCTGGCCAACTGGACTTTCTGGTTCTTCATGATCGGCGGACTTGGGTTCTTCGTCACGCTCTGGCTTGGCGGTTTCTGGCAGGGCTGGCAGTGGAATAACCCGTCCATCCCGTTTATCGACACTGTCGTGGCGCTGAAGCCGGTCTGGACCGTGCGCTTCTTCTCCGGCGTGCTGATGTTTGCCGGCATCACCACGTTCCTGTTCAACATCCTGGCCACCGTAGTTGGAACTAGCCGGCCAGCCGCACGCACTACGCCGGAACCGGCGGTTCCCGTCCACGCCTAAGGAGAATGCCATGCTACAGAAAACTGACAAAAGCGCTCTGGGCTTCGTGATCGCCGCCCTCGTCTTCTTCTTCATCGGAGGCTTGCTGACCACGGTGGTCCCGCCCCTGGTCGATAAAAGTTGGTCTAAGCCTTTCGAGAACAACGATCCCGCCAATGGCCCGACGGGCAAGCTACGCCCCTACACGCAAGTTGAACTGAAAGGACGAGCGATTTACGTGCGCGAGGGCTGCTGGTACTGCCACACCCAACAAACCCGAACCCTGTTGTCAGATACAAAGCGCTCGGGCTGGAAGGGCGTCGATTCACCGGTCTCCACCCCTGACGAGTTTGTCTACGACAGCCCCCACATGTTCGGCACCAAACGCACGGGTCCCGATCTCTCGCGCGTGGGCGGCAAGTATGACCGGCAGTGGCACCGCACCCACTTCCGCAATCCACGCGATCTGACGCCCGGCTCCGTGATGCCGCCGTTCCCATGGATCGCCAACAATGACGAAGATTTCAACGCCGTCGTCGCGTATATCCAGACACTGGGCCGAGCCAAGAACTGGCGGCCCGATAACGATTACGAGAAATAGAGGCACCGATGCACGACTACGTTTATCCCAGCGTTTTTCTCGCGTACCTCTTGTTCTTTTTGTGCTTTGGCGGAGCCGTCTACTTTATGATTCGCTCCCGCCACGACGGCTACTGGGGAAGCCAGAGTGAAGATCCCAAGTACCGCATGCTCGAAGATGACGAGAACGCAGGCGACGCCGATCGCAAGACGAACTGAGGAGGGATTTCCATGCAGGATACAGAAGTTGCCGAGCAGGAAAAGCAAGAACAAAAGGACGAATTCGAAAGCTACGCCGACGGTTGGATCACCGAACGCAAAGGCACGGGCGTTCCCACCTTTCTCAAGTTCGCCTACATCGTGATCATGGCTGCCGCGGTAGGTTACCTCGTCATTTATATGAACGGTGAGGTCAACCACTCCGACCGCGGCGCTCTCGTCCGTCAGTTTAATCGCGCAACCCAATCCTCGCCCCTCTTCATGTACCTGGTCATTGCGTTGGTTGTGGTTTACGCGCTGATCGTCATTGCGTTTGGATTCAAAGCCGTTCACAAAGACTGAAGACAAAGACTCATGAGCGAATGGGCACAATTCGAAGCCATTGAAGGAGCAGACTACTGGATCAAGATGGTCAAATGCCAGCACGCCTGCCCGGTGCACACCAACGCGTGCGGCTATGTAACCGCGATTGCCGAAGGCCGCTACGAAGACGCGTATCGCATCGCCCGCGCCACCAATCCGTTTGCCTCGATTTGCGGCCGGGTATGCGGCGCTCCCTGCGAGGTCAACTGTCGTCGCGGCGATGTCGATGCGCCCGTCTCCATTCGCTCGCTGAAGCGCTTCGTGACCGGCATGTTTGGTCCGGAATCCGGCGATGTTGACACCTATCGCGCGGCCTGCGACCAGCGGATGCTTCCCCCTAACCGCGGCGATTACGAAAAAATTGCGGTTGTGGGCGCCGGCGTCTCAGGCCTCACCGTTGCTCACGACCTCACCCAACTCGGCTACAAAGTCACCGTTTTCGAAGCGGGTTCCGAACCGGGTGGAATGCTGATGGTGGGCGTTCCTGTCTTCCGCCTGCCACGCGAACTCGTGAAAAAGGAAATCGAAGCCATTCTCGCCCTCGGCGTCGACCTCCAGTGCAACCTGCGGCTGGGACGCGATTTCTCCATCTCCGACTTGCGTCGCCAAGGCTACAAGGCAATCTTCCTCGGCATCGGTCTGCCCAAGGGCAGGAAGTTGCCTCTGCCCGGCTCCGATCTCGCCGGCGTCTACGATGGCATGGATTTTCTGCGCGCTTTCAATGAAGGCAAAGCGCTTCCTCTTGGCCGTCGAATCGTGGTCATCGGCGGAGGCAACGTCGCCTACGATGTCGCACGCTCCGCGGTCCGTCCCGCCGGAGCTCTCACCCGCGGCGAAGCCATCGCCGACATGGAACGCGGAGAACAGGTCGCTTACGACGTTGCCCGCTCGGCCCTGCGCATGAGCGGCGACAAAGAAGTTCACGTGGTCTGTCTCGAAAAACGCGAAGAGATGCCCGCCGATGAAATCGAGATCACCGAGGGAGCAGAAGAAGGTCTCAAGCTGCATAGCTCGCGCGGTCCCAAAGCAATTCTGGGCGACGATGGAACCGTCACCGCTCTGCGCACGGTTCGCTGCACATCGGTCTTTGATGCCACCGGCCGCTTCAACCCCGCCCTGGATGAAAACGATGTCGAAGACATTCCCGCCGATACCGTGATTTACGCCATCGGCCAATCCTCAGATCTTTCTTTTCTGAAGCCCGAAGACAGAGTCGAGAGCGAACGCGGCCTGATCAAAGTCAACCGCGAAACCTATCAGACCACCGCCTCGGATGTTTTTGCCTGTGGCGATATCGCCCACGGTCCGCGCCTGTTTATCGATGCCATTTCGTCGGCGCAGATCGCCGCCCGCTCCATGCACGACTTCCTGCGCGGTACGCGTACCGATGTCGTCGTGCGCAGCCAGTGGGTCCCCGCCGTTTACACCATGGCCGAGGGTTGGGAGCGTCTTCCACGCGCTACTCCACCCGTGCTCGACGCGACTCAGCGCTCGACTTCGCTGGCCATCATCGAAGAAGATTTTCCCATCGAAGACGCCCGCCGCCAGGCCTCGCGCTGCCTGCGTTGCAACATCAACACCGTCTTCGATACGTCCACTTGCATTGGCTGCAATGGTTGCGTCGATGTCTGCCCGCAAAATGTCATCCGGTTGGTTGGCCTCAGCGAACTCTGTCGCGACCAACAATGGCACGACATGGTTGCCGGCACGCTTGGCATCACCCTCGAGGAGCTCCACTCGATGGATCGGCAGGAACTCGACGCGCTGGGCGGCGTGATGCTCAAGGATGAGACCACCTGCATCCGCTGCGCCCTGTGCGCCTCGCGCTGCCCGACCCACGCCGTCACCATGAAGAAGTTTGATTTCTATCGCGAGTGCGTAACGGTGCCCACGCCCAACTCGAAAATCCACTATCACAATAGCGTCGCACAGCCTTCCGCACCACTGGGGATGCCGTGACTCCGCTTGAGTTTGGCGTAATGTTTACCTTGGGGCTCGTCAGCAGTCTGCATTGCGTGCAGATGTGCGGCCCCATCGTACTCTCTTACACGGTTGCCGTTAGCGAGTTAAAGCAAGTTGGCGCGTCGAATAAAGATGCTGCCACCGCTCTGAGTTTCTCCCCACTCCTTCAAAACCATCTTGCCTACAACACGGGACGTATTCTCACCTACTCCGCGCTGGGCGCAATCGCAGGCTTTGCCGGTGGAACCTTGGGCTTACTCGGCCGCTTGGCCGGCTTCAGCCACATCCTCGCGATTGTTTCAGGCGCGTTAATGATCGTGGTGGGCATTGTCATGCTTGGCATAATTCCCCAGACTCTGCTGGGCAATAGTCTCTTCCGCATTCCGTCGCTGTTCTTGCGGCGCATTGGCAAATTGCTCTCCGCGCGCGGTGCCGGCAACCGGTTCTTTCTAGGACTCGCGCTGGGCTTTTTGCCTTGCGGTTTGATCTATGCGGCCCTGCTCAAGGCCATGGCCACCGGGTCTGCGTTCGCCGGCGCCGCTGCCATGCTGGCCTTCGGATTGGGCACAGCCGGGGCTCTTCTCGCCCTCGGAATTTTCTCCTCCGCTATCCGCGTCCGTTTCAACCGCTGGGGAAGCCAACTAGCCGCAGCCGCTGTTACATGCATGGGAATCTTTTTGCTGTGGCGCGCCAGCATGCCGGGAATGGTCATGATAGGAGGCCACCTGCATGTCCACCACTGAGGGCCAGCCCAGCCAGCCCAACCTTACGATTCTCGACCAGCCGTTGCCTAAGTGTGACCGCACTCCTCCGGCTCCGCCTCAGTCGTTTTCTTATCATCGTTTTCGCAAAGTGCTGCATTTCCTTTGCGTGATCGTTTTCTTCGCCCTGCCCTTCGCGAACCTGATGCGCTTTGACATTCCCCATCAGCGCTTCTACTTCTTTGGCTGGGAGCTCTGGATCAGCGAGTTCTCCATCATCTTTTTCTCACTGATGTTTCTCATGTTCATCGTGGCCGCCATGGCCATGCTCTACGGGCGCGTTTATTGCGGATACCTCTGCCCGCAGATGATCTTCAGCGAGGCTTCGATTGCGCTGGAAAGCAAATTGACCCGCACCGTCAACAAATATGTCCGCTGGAATACGACCCGGCGCAAACTTCTCAGCCGCTTCTTGTTCTATACCATCGTCGCGATCGCCTCCGTCGTACTGGCCTTCGCTTTTATCTCTTATTTTGTGGAGCCTCGCGATCTCTTCCATCGGCTCCTCAAGTTTGACATCCGGACAGCCGGCGGCCTCGCCGGTGCAGTCACCACGCTCTTCACGCTGCTCGATTTTCTCTTCGTCCGCCAGCGCTTTTGCACCACCGTCTGTCCCTACGGATATCTCCAGGGAATGCTCGGCGATGGCGACACGCTCATCGTCCACTACCGCGATGAAAATCGCGAGTGCATCGAATGCAAGAAGTGTGTGCGCGTCTGTCACATGGGGATCGACATTCGCACTTCGCCCTATCAGATTGAATGCATCCACTGCGGCGAGTGCATCGACGCTTGCGTCGACGTTCTCGGTCGCCTGGGCAAGCAGGGATTAATCCACTACACCTGGGGAGAGCAGGGCGAACCGCTCGGAACCGGCGACAAATCCTTCTATCAGAAACTCGGCTTGCGCAATGCCAAGCGTGTCGTCGTTCTGCTGATCATCCTGTGTTACGGCGCCGGCCTCTTCACCGCGCTTTCCATGCGGCGCGCCGTGCTGGTCCGCATCGCGCCCGATCGCACCACCATGTACCGCGTTGGCAAAGACGGAACCGTCTACAACCGTTTCCGCATGCAGATCGCGAACCGCAGCAGCCAACAGCAGACTGTGGTTCTCGCCATCGAAGGCCTTCCCGAGGCGACTTTTGTTTCTTTCGAAAACGCCATCGTCGTCGATCGGGGGCACGCTCTCGAACAGGAATTCGAAATAGCAGTTCCACCGCAAGCGCCGCTCACCCCAGGCGTCAATCATTTTCGTTTGACCAGCCGCGTGGGCAACGAAAAAGATTCGGTCGAGGAGACGTTCATTACGCCGGTCAAAGATTCACCGTGAATCAGTTCGCTCACTGTATCTGGCGCGGCAAACACTAACCAAAGAATCGGGCCGGCCTTCCGACCCACATTCTTATTTCCCCGGGACTCGGAACTGCAACCGGTCCCCACCCACGGAGGCGCGCATGAGCGTCATGTCGATGACAACCAATCCCCCAATCAGGAAGCGGGCGCCGCTCGCTTACTTCCTCATGTTTATCTTCGCGCTGTTTATCGGCATTCTGATTTTTTGTTACGTCGTCACCAAACGCGCCAATCCGATATTTCTCGACGTGCATGGCAAGCCGGTAGCGCAGAGTTCCACCCACCACTGAGATGGCTACCGGCAGAGAGTGCGACCTGTGCGGCCTGGGATGCGGCAAGCATCCCTTGCGCCAGCACATCGGCGAGAGCGAGCGCTTCTTCTGCTGCCTCGGTTGCACGAACGTCTTTCTTATTCTCTGGGAAAGTGGCGCGATCCGCGCGGGGCAAGACATCCGCCAGACGCAACTCTTCCAGCGCAGCCTCCAACTCGGACTGATCTCCACCGGCGCCTCCGAAGATGCGAAAGCAAATTCGGCCAGCACGGCGGCCTCTGATGAAGCCACCGAGAAGTTGCTTCTACACGTCACGGGCATGTGGTGCACCTCCTGCGCCTGGCTGATCGAACATGCGCTCGCGGCGATGCCGGGAGTCGTTCGAGTCGAAGCCTCTTTTGCCTCGGACCTCGTGAACCTGCAATATCATCCGCAAATGATGCCGCCGGAGTTTATCCTCCGCCGCATCGACAGTCTCGGATATAAAGCTCGCAACTACGCCGCCGGGACCAATGCCGCCGACGCTGAACGGCGTGATCTATTGATTCGCACCGGACTGGCAGCCTTTCTCTGGGCGAATGTCATGAGTTTCAGCCTCGTTCTCTACGCGGGCTACTTCGAGCAGATTTCCGGCAGCGTGCGCCGCGGCCTTCCATTTCTGCTGATGGTTCTCGCCACGCCCGTGGTTTTCTACTGCGCCCAGCCCATCCTGCGCCTGGCTTGGCGCGGGTTGTTGAACCGCACTATCCGTATGGAAGCTTTGCTGGCTCTGGGAATTCTGGCAGCCTACGGTTACAGCGTCGTGCAGACCTTCCGCGGAGAGATTCATTTGTATTTCGATACTGCAACCGTCATCGTGGCCCTGGTGCTGGCCGGAAAGCTGATCGAACACGGTGCCAAAGGTAAAGCCTCAAGCTGGATCACCCTTCTGCACAGCATGATGCCAAACAAGGTTCGACTCTTGGCCGATGGCTCCGAGCACTTTGTCAGCGTGAATGCGCTCGCGCCTGGCGAAACTTTCGTAGTCAAAGCGGGCGAACGTATCCCCGCCGATGGCTTGGTCTCGGAAGGCGTGTCGCACACCGACGAGTCGCTGTTGAGCGGTGAGTCTCGCCCCGTAAGCAAACATCCGGGCGAAACTGTGGCCGCCGGCAGCATTAATCTTGATGGCGTCCTCACCGTTCAGGCCACAAAGTCCGCCAGCGACTCGACCCTGTCCCGCATCATCGCCCTCGTCGAACAGGCGCTCAGCAATCGCTCCGCACTCGAGCGCTCGGTCGATTGCGTCTCGCGCATCATGGTCCCCTGCGTTGTCCTGATTGCTTCGCTGACGTTTTTCTCCGCGTGGATCATCGGCAATGTGACTCCCGCGCAAGCTCTGATGCGCGCCATCACCGTTCTGGTAATCGCCTGCCCCTGCGCGCTGGGGCTAGCCACTCCTTTGGCCGTAACGGCAGCTTATGGTTCCGCATCGTGCCAGGGAATTCTCATCCGTGACAGCCGCGTCCTTGAAACTCTTCGAAAAGTCGATACCGTCCTGCTCGACAAAACCGGCACCGTGACAGAAGGAAAATTCTCTCTTCTGGAACTTGTCCCCTGCCGTCATAGCGCTACGGCAGTTCTTGCGGGAGCGGCAGCAGGTGTCTCCAGATTTTTCTCCGACGAGCGGCCGTCCTCTGACTCTGTTTCCAGGAAAGCTGACACTGAAGTGCTTTCGCTTCTGGCCTCGGTCGAGCGCTACTCCGAGCATCCGCTCGGCACCGCCGTCGCCGAGTTCGCCCGCCAGCAGGGAACCAATCTTCGCCCTGCAACTTCGATCGAGATCCACAAAGGTCGAGGCATCACCGGTATAGTCGACGGCAAACACTTCTTCACCGGGAATCGCCGTCTCGTCAGGGAGTTCGGTGTCTGGATTGACGAGGCCATGGAAAAGCAAGCCTGCGGCTGGGAAGAGGAAGGCAAGACCGTAGCATTTGTCGGCTGGGATGGCTCGCTGCGCGCCTTCGCCATCTTTGGCGATCGCGTCAAGCCCGAAGCGCTCGACTTTACCGCGGAACTTAGGCGCAGGAATATCAAAGTCCTGCTCGTTTCCGGCGATGCTCCCGCCACCACAAAATGGACCGCGTCCTACCTTGGCATCGAATCCTGCGAATCCGAGGCCGCCCCGGAAGAAAAGGCCGAAGTGGTGCGCCGTCTGCAAGAGCGTGGGGCAGTCGT
The DNA here is from genome assembly GCA_963818935.1 of uncultured Acidobacteriaceae bacterium. GTDB lineage: Bacteria > Acidobacteriota > Terriglobia > Terriglobales > Acidobacteriaceae > Sulfotelmatobacter. Next base: position 71,245 of record CAWFUK010000074.1, on the reverse strand, counting down.
GGCAGTCGTCGGTGACGGCATCAATGATGCGCCCGCGCTGGCGCGGGCCGATCTCGGCATTGCGTTAGGCTCTGGTACCGACATCGCTATGCAAGCCGCTGCCATCGTGCTCATGAACGGCTCACTGCACAAAATCCTCGACGTCTTCGATCTCTCGCAGAAAACCATGCGCGTCGTACGCCAGAATCTCTTCTGGGCATTCATCTACAACACCATCGGAATCACCCTCGCGGTCGCCGGCCTCCTGAATCCAATCATGGCAGCCTCGGCCATGCTACTCTCCAGTCTGTCGGTTGTAGGCAACTCGATGCGCCTTGCACGCAGGACCGCCTGAAGTCTCGTCGCCAAAAGCAGATTGCCAGCTTCCGGCAGGTGGGTCGCAAAACTAGGCCCACCTCAACGGAAACAAGACAAATCGCTTTGAACTATAAAAGGGACCCGCGAGTGAGCTAGGGCACAGGCCGCAGCTTCACAATCCAAAGTTGCGAGATGAGGCTGGAATTCGAGGGAGGGAAGCCTCGCATCTCGCTCGTTCATCCTCCTCTGCCAATCCAAGTTCAGAATCCCCGATCTGGCGCCCAGGATCGGAGGCAACGCTGTTGAACCATCGCAGAATTACAAGGATGGCGAGCAGCCACCACACCGCCGCCAAATTATTCCCCACAAAATAGCTCATGTTTTTCTCCTTCGATAGGCTCAACTCGAAATGCCGGCACGAAAGTGGCATTCCCGCGAAAGATAATATACTATATTGTCCATCATATTACTAGTGATTAAGGCTAGAGCGACCGCATAAGAACCGGGGCATGGGAGCAACCAAGAAAATCTTCTGTGCCGGGAAAGCTGTTCCGTGCCGGGAAAAAAGATCAGAACGCGCCCGCAAACCATACTGCCCTGAAAGTGCCTTGAAAAAGTGCCGAGAATATTCGTTACAGTCCCTTCAATGAGGAGCATCATAGAGCGATGCGAAACTCAAGAATTTCAACTTGGAATCTGATTTGTGGCCTGCTCATCACCATCCTCCTCCTCGCGGCCACGTCGCTGGCTGCACAAGAGCCGGGCGCTGAATCGACTCCTTCGCTTCCGGCCGCTCGCTTGCCCTTGGACCAGGTCGTCAGCAATCTTGAGGAACGCAACGCGCAACGCACTGCCGCGCTCGAACAATTCGAAGGCGACCGCATCTATCGCTTGGCATATCGCGGCTTTCCCAGCGATCATGATGCGGCGATGACGGTAAAAGTCAGCTTCCATGCTCCCAGTTCCAAAGAATTCAGCGTGGTCTCGCAGACCGGTTCCAGGTTCATCATCGATCATATTTTTAAGAGATTGCTGGAAGGCGAAGTAGAAGCCGCCAAAGGAGATAATCGCCGCCAAACCGCGCTGACCAGAGAGAATTACGATTTTGCCATGGCCGGTTTCGAGAACACTTCCGATGGCGGCCAATACGTCATCACCTTATTGCCCAAGACCAAAAACAAATTCCTTTACCGCGGAAAAATCTGGGTCGACGCCAATGATTTTGCCGTCGCGCGCATTGAAGGAGAACCCGGCAAGAACCCTTCATTCATGATCAAGAAGACCGAAATCGCCCACAAGTACATCAAGGTCGATAACTTCTGGCTCCCCGCCGAGAACCATACCCAAAGCCTGATCCGGCTGGGCGGCACCGCGACCCTTACCATCCAGTATCAGAACTACAAGATCCTCAAAGCCTCCGCCCTCAATACGGCGGCAAACACCCACTAGCGTCCCGCACAAGCTTCCGGCCTTTTCCGTTGATTTCGTTGAGCCCGCGTGCAATTTTTCGAGCTGGGTACTGGCGCCGATTGATTTCCACAGGGCTAGGACCGTCCTTCCAGATGCGCTAGACTTTGGACATGCTCAAGCGCAATCTTCGGATCGTAAAGCGAGTCAGGAACATTCCGGCGCTCGGAATCTGCGAGCGGTGCAACGAACAATTCGTCGGTGATCCTGATCGGGGAAATGCACAGTCGGCCATCCAAAACCAGTTCAACGTCCACAAGTGCAAGCCGATGGACAGCAGCCAGAACGCCCTTGCCCGAGAAGCGACCGAAGGCAAGTAGTAGCAAGTGGACGCTCGTTACACGCTTATTACAATGACGAGCCACAAGACTGAGACAACGATCATCCCGTTGTCCAAGGCGATCGAAGACCTTGTCGTTCCACAACTGCCAAAATAGTCATTCCGAATCTTTCAATGTCTTCTCCTGCATCGCTGGTCTGTGCACGCCGAACCCGCACCACTACCGCGAGCTTCAAGAAGTTGACACCCCCGCCGCCTTGCCCCTAGTATGAACCAAATTATCGGTGAGGAATGGAATGGAACCCAACCCCCGCGTTCCATCCGCCCGTGTCGAAATCTGTGCTAGGCGTCTTGCATGCTGTATTTGGGCTTATCTCCGAAGGGAGTTCTCGCCGAACCGTCCCTTCCCCGACCCACGCAAATAACCTGCATGGCGTGCACAATCGGACTAGACCTGCGACAACGACGTCAGTAAGCTATGCCTGTCCTCGAGGGAATCTGTGCGCAACGACATCTTTATCAGTTACGCCCACGAAGACTCCAATCACTTAGATCAACTGCGGCGTCACCTGGCGCCCTACCGGCCTAAGTATGGCGTCTGGGACGACCATAAAATTGAGCACGGCAACGCCTGGCGCGACGAGATTTTTGGCGCCTTGGCGCAGGCCAGAGTGGCCGTGCTGCTGGTTAGCGCATATTTCCTCGATTCCGAGTTCATCGTGCAGGAAGAACTTCCCGCCATTCTGAAACGTGCCCGCGAGGGCCGGCTCAAACTCGAATGGGTCTTAGTCAGCGCGTGCGCCTACGAGGCCACGCCGATCGCGCCCCTACAAGCGGCCAGCGATCCCAAAACGCCAATCGATTTATTCGATCCGGGCCGACAGCAAGCGGTGTGGACCGAAGTGGCGAAAAAGATTGCCGACGCCTGCGTGGCCCTCGAATCCAAAGAGTCCGCGTCATCAGCGCCTATGAACAGCCTTCGCAAGTGCGTCCTGCTGGCGCAGGTCACCGATGACATGGAAGAGGAGGCCGCGCAGGTGCGCAGCTACCTCGCGCAATATAAGGATGAAGTGGCTTTGCTGCCCACAGGTCTTTATCCCCAGGGCGGTCAGGCCTTCAAGAGCGCCTTCGATCGCGACCTTGCCCAAGCCGGCTTGTTCGTCCAATTGCTTGGCCCTCGCGCCGGACGCGTCGACATCGAATTACCCGAGGGCTACACGCGCTGGCAGTTCGAGCGCGCCAAGGCCGAGCCCGGCCGCGTCGAGATAATGCAATGGCGTCACCCCGATCTCGATCCATCCACAATCACCAATCCAGACTATAAAGAGATTGTCACTGCGGCGACTGTGGTAGCCTCTGGTCTCGAAGCATTCAAACGCCAAATCCTCGATTGGGCCCGCAAGCGTCCCGCCAAAATTCATGAACTGCGCGCCTCTACCGTCTTCATTAATGCCGACGACAGAGACATGGGTGTCGCCAAAGAAGTCGAACGAGAATGCCTGGCCAATGCGCTGACCGCCATTCTGCCCATGACCGGAGCCTCCTCCGAGGCCGTGCGCGAAGACCTCACCGCCAACCTGGTCGAATGCGACGTCTTGGTCTTCGTCTACGGCGACACCACGCAGGATTGGATTCGCAGCCAGTTGCGCTTCTTCAACAAGGTCAGGCCTAAACGAGAAGCCCCTCCGCGGCTGCTTGCCATTTGTAGTGGCCCTCCGCCCAAACCCGACATCGGCATCAGCTTTCCCAACGCTCATTTGGTCAAGTGCCCCGATGCCTGGAACATGGATCAAATTCGCTCCGTCTTCTCCGAGCTCGACAAATGAGCGCGTCCATGCGGCTACCCTATCCGGGACTTCGAGCCTTCACTCGCGACGAGTCTGACCTTTTTTTCGGCCGCGACAATTGCGTCAACGCCATGGTCGATCGCCTGGCCGCGACGCGATTCCTCGCCGTCCTCGGCCCTTCCGGCAGCGGCAAGTCTTCGTTGGTTCGCACCGGTCTGCTCGATGCTGTCGATCTTGGTCTTCATCCCAAAGCCCCGTCCGGCTGGAAAGTCGCCGAGCTTCACCCCGGTGGCCAACCCATGCGCCAACTCGCCTGCGCTCTTTTGCGCGCCAGTACAGGCATGGAGGCAGACGACGCGAGCATCGATGTTCTGGTTGGATTCTTAAGCCAAGGTCCGCGTTCTTTACAGGAGTGGATGTCTTACGGCAATCTGCCACCCCGCACGAACTTACTGCTCCTGGTCGATCAGTTCGAAGAACTGTTCCGTTACGGCGACTATGCGCAACAAGAGGAAACCGAAGCTTTCGTTGGATTGCTCCTCGAAAGTGCGGACTCTGCCGCGGGCAACATTCATATCGTCATCACCATGCGTTCGGAATACCTGGGCGCCTGCGCCTCTATCCTCGGGCTGGCCGAACGCATCAGCACCGGGCTCTATTTAACTCCCCGCATGAGCCGCGAGGAATGCCGCGAGGCCATCGAAGGACCGGCCAGCGTACTCGGTTTCACGGTCGAACCCGCTCTCGTAAACCGTCTCCTGAATGACTTGGCCAGCTTTGCTCCGTGGGAAGGCCCCGAAGATCTTGATCTTGCGACTCTGCTGTCGCACCAAGCGGACCAGTTGCCCCTCATGCAGCATGTATTGAATCGCCTCTGGATCCGCGCCGCCGCAGTAAGCGCGGAAGTCGCGGCTAAGGGCACTCCAGTCGTGCTCAAGCTCGCCGACTACGATCAGTTCGGCGGGCTCTCGGGAGCCCTGGATGAGCACGGTGCGGAGGTGTTGGCCAGCCTTGGTTCCTCTCGACTGCGCGCGGCGGAAAACGTCTTTCGCGCTCTGGTGAGCGGAACCACCGTCACCACAGCCGTCCGTCGTCCCTGCCGCATGGGTGAGCTGGCAGGTTTGGTCGAATCCGCCGGCGATTCCCGCAGCGATGCAGTCGCGGTCGTCGATGCCTTCCGTGCACCCGGTTGTAACTTTCTTCGCACCACGCGGGATTCTCTCGCCAATGACCTCGTCATCGTCGACATCAGTCACGAGAGTTTGATTCGCCAGTGGACTCCGCTTCGCCAATGGCTGGAAAAAGAAGTACGGGACGGTCTGGCATGGCGCCGGCTCATCCTCGCCGAAGAACACTACAACCATCATGAAGGCGGCTTGCTCACCGGCCTCGACCTCAGCAACTTGACTGCTTGGTGGGAATCCGCCAAACCCACGCCCACCTGGGCCGAGCGCCATGGCGGTAAGTTCGACCCCACCCAGGCGTTCGTGAAAGCCAGCCAGCAAGCCGAAGCGGAACGAACCGATGCCGAGCACCGGCGCGAGCGACGCGAGAAAGCCAGGCTGCGATTTGGCGTCGCCGGTCTTGCGACCGCGCTTCTGTTCGCAGTAGCTTTTGCCCTGATAGCTCGGCAGGCTCGAATCACCAGCGACGCGGCTCGAAAGTCCGCCGAAGCGGCCAGTGTGAAAATTCAATCCGAGGAAAAGTTGCTTGCCGCGCGGAATGCTCAGCTCGCTGTCATGAACCAGCAGGCTGGCGCAAATCTCGAGATGGCCAAAAATGCCGAGCAGGCGCTCAAGCAAGAGCTGGGCGAACTCAAAGCCGAAAAAGAGCGTACCGCTAGTGCTGAGCAGGGTAGAGCCGAAGCCGAGCAGCGACGTGCTGCCGCTGAACTGGAAAAAGCCGCCGCTCAGAAAGGCCAGAAAGAAGCTGAAGCACGCCTGACCTTAGCCCTGCAACAGGCTGCCCAGCAAGTCGGGCAAATCAGTGAGCAGGGAGTAAAGCAATCGTCAGGCAAGCCCGGTACCACGATCGCCTCCGCCAACGACCAGCCCCATAAAATGGAGCAGAAGGATAGCGGCGAAGATCAGAACACAAGATTCGCTCCCTCCGCGCAAAACCTCGTGATTTCCTGGGACGCTGGACGCACCTCGCGGCCTGCAGGCACAGTCCAGCCCGATGTGGCTGCCGATGAATATCGCCGCGCCGTAGCCGCCGATGAAGCCGGCGATGCCGTCGAGGCTCTGAAGATGTTTTCGAAATCTTATTTCGACTATCTTCGCCTGATCCAGGCGCGTCCCGCAGGCACAGCTCCCGATCCCGCCATCGATGCCGCTTTTATCCGCGACGGGTATTTCTACAATTGGTTTCTTTTCGATTTTCGCCAGAACAGCGAGGGCGATCAGGTGTTGAAGCAAATGGAGCAGGTCGCCAATCAATACGACTCGGCGACTGCCCCTCCGCAAATTCTCCTCGCGAAAGCCAAACTTGAGAATATCGAGAGCCGGCGATCGCCTACTCCTGCTCAGCACGCCGATCATCAGCGCAATGCCATCAGCTTGGCCGATAGAAGTCTTGCTGCCGATCCCTCGCTGGAGGCGATGAGATTTCTCTTTCGATCGTACGAAAACTATTCCGCAAATGCGGGAGTCTCGACTGCCGATAAGGAGGATTTGAAGAATAAGGCCTGCGCCCTCGCCGATCAGATGTACCAGAAGGATCCCAACTACAGGTACTCCATTCGAGCGCGAGTGGAGTGTCTGCAGAACCAGTCCAGAATCGCGCGTGCCAAAAGCGGTGTTGCCGCTGCCGAGAGCAAGCTCAAAGCCGCTCACGACCTGATTCAGCATTCCCTGCAAGCCAGGCCCAACAATCAGGACCTGCTCCTCGCTATGGCCGGAGTCGAAAATCAAATCGCCGGTCTTTGGGCATCACAATCGGGCGACGAGGCCCGGAAAAAGAATGATGACCACCAACTGCTGGCCAAGAATTATTTTGTTAGAGCTTTGACCGACCGAACGCGTCTTCAAGGCAGCCCCACTGAGATCAGGGATCTCTACGACGATTTCAGGTATGTCGATCTCCCAAAGCCGGAGGACGCCCTTGCTTTTTACAGAGACATCGCTCACGCCGTGGAAAAAAGCGTTCAGCAGCTTCCCGAGGTCGCCAGTTTCACCTTTGTTCTCGCCGACGCCGCGAACCGTCTGGAGCCCCTCGAAATCAAGGAGCACCCTCCGCACCTGGAAGACGTCGACCGATATTTCAATGACGTCAAAGCATCCTTGTCCAAAAGCGGAGTGCTGAAAGATTTCTCACATTACTCGGAAGACTTCGACACCTATTGTGGAATTTACAAAAATCAGGCTCAACTGTACGCCACCACGGACCGCGTGAATCCGATGCTGGCAGACATCAAAGAGTTAAATGATTCTTGCGGTCCCGTCTTGGGAAAATACGCTTACGATATCTATCTTCGCTTCAGCTTCGTCGACAGCGCTGAGTTGGCGGGGCAGAAGCTCTTCGATCTGCAACACTATGCCGATGCTCGTCCACAGCTCGAGTATGCTTCCCACTGGGGCACCGCAGCCAGTTCAAAACTACTGGCGCGAATGTATCGCGAGGGACTGGGAGTTCCGAAAAATGAGGATACAGCTAAGCAACTGGAAACCCTGGCCGCCGGCCAAACGGAGAAGCGATTCACCATCCCTGCCGATTTCAACGGAACCAAAATACAATTTCATTTTTGGGTTCGCGCATGGCCGCCGGAATATGTAGAAGAATTTCCCGGCATCGACGATCAGGTCAACTGGTTGAAGGAGGCCCGCGGCGGTATCGTCGCGCCCGACGTCATCGAATCCTTTCGCAAACTTCAGAAAATCGCGCAGGACAACAAGGTTTCCTTCCCCGTGCTCTGCGCTTACGCGCTCAACGAAAACAACAAAGAGAATAAAGAAAAAGACAACGCGCAAATCGCAAAGGAATTCGACGATGCTCGCAAGAAATACACGGCCGAACCTACGGTGGAGAACTTCGGGGCGCTGAGAGCGGCTGCCAATGCGCAGTATCAAGCGCTTGTAAAACTGAAGAAACAATCCGACGCTGATGCGCTGGAGAAGGAACTAGTGGAGGATGCAGAGACCCTCGCCGGGCGTTTCCACAACCTCGAAGCTTACCGGTTAGCGTGGGATACTTTGACCGATCAAGGCGAACAGCTGAAAGCGAGAGAACCAGACATCGCCCTCCGCGCTTTTCAGCGCAGCGCCGACCTCGCCGATCTTTTGCCGGCAGACAAGCTCGATGACGAATACAAGCGCTTCTTTAGCTACCTGCGTATCGGCGGCTTGGACTTCGATGCTGGGAAATTCGAAGAAGCTCGCGCGAATTATGCCAAAGGATTGGAAGCTGCTCAAAAAGTTTACTCCCTCGAACCCAAGGCGAGTAATTTCAGATACGTGCGCATCATTGCCGACGACCTCGCTGATGCCCTCTTGAAGCTCAATCGTCAAAACGAAGCTGACGTCATCGTGATGAGTCTGCTTCAGTCCGCCGATGCTCTTCTCGCCCATTCTCCCGCCGACCCAGATTTGGCTGACTTGGCCCTCGTGTATGTCGAGGGGGCGCGCCGACTCTATGGCTCCGGTAGACTGCAACCGGCAAGCACCGGTTTGGCCCGCGCTCAGGAGATAGCCGGCAAACTTACCAACAACACACCGGACGGTATTTATAGCCGCTACCGGCTGTGGAACCAGATCGGGGAACTGCTGGTTACAAATGGCACTGCTGCCGATGCCCGCGCCGCTTTTCTTCAAGCCAGTACGGCTATGGCAAGCTACATCGCATTTGCAACAGCCACGCCTCCGATTAAGGCGAATGCCGATAAAAGCGACCTGTTTGAAGCCTATGGCAGCCTCTCCTGGACCTATATATTATGTGGAAAGTTTGATCAGTCGATGCAGGCTGCGCAGGCCGGCCTAACGCTCAATCCTGCCGCCGCCTACATTGAAGCCAATCTGGCCCATGGCCTCCTGTTAACCGGAAAGACGGAGGAGGCGAAGCAGCACTATATGAATGTCCGGAACAAAAACCTGGGCGACAGCGATCGTTCCCTGGTCGACGCAACCAAAGAAGATTTCGAGACCATGAAGCGCCTCGGCATCGCAAACCCGGAGCTGTATCCGACAATGGATTCCGTTCTCCAACAAATGAAGCAGAAGTAGCGTGGTAGAAAAAACTGGCGAAGCAGCTTTCATTCAAGCCGCCATAAGCTAAGGGGTCTTCAATTTGTACGGCGAAGGCGAGTCGAACAGCGACCAAACCCCGCGTTGGTTAAGGCGAGTGATCATCCTTGCAGTGATCGCGACCTTTGGCTTCGGTTTGCCCGGAATGTGGCTCTACGAGCGGCATGCCTCGCCAGAAGCCAGCCCATGGTCCGTCGCTGCCGATGCCGTTTATCACACCCTGCAACTCCTCGTCATGGAATCGCCCCATCTTGAGGGACACATCCCTTGGCCGCTTCACGCCGGGCGCTTTTCCGGGGCCTTATTTTTTCTCGCCCTCACCATTCTGGCATTCGCTCGCCTATTTCCCGACGAATGGAAATTTATCAAGCTGCGCCTGTGGACCAGGAACCACGTGGTTATCTGTGGCCTCGGTGAAGTGGGCTCTCGTCTCGCTCTTGAAGGGCGCAAGCACAACCAATTCGTGGTCGCGATTGAAAACTCCTGCTCTGCTTCGAAACGCGAGGCGATGCGTGAAAAAGGCGTCCTCGTTCTCGATGGCGACGCGACTCAGAACGCTCAGCTCAAACAGGCACGCGTTCAAAGCGCCGAATTTGTCGTAGCCTCGTGTCCGGAGGATGGCACCAATATCGCCATTGCCGCCGAAGTGGGCAAGCTTATGGATTCCGCGCCCTCGCGCCACGCGCAACTCGTTTGTCGCACGCTGGTCGGAAATGCCGAGACCCGGCGGCTGCTCTACGGCAACTCTGCTTTCCAGACAACTCCAGGATATCGCGTGAATTTTAGCGACCTCGACCGGCACGCTCTGGCCGCTCGCCAGGCTCTTCGCATGTTCCCGTTGGATTTCAAGCCCATCCGCGAGAACGATGACACCTTGGTGCGTCTCGTGGTCATCGGTTTTGGCGGCATCGGCCAAAGCCTCGCCCTCCACGCCGCTCGCATCGGACATTTCGCCAATCAAGTTGGAAAATCGAAACGCCTCCGCCTGACCGTCTTGGAATCCGAAGCCCACATATTCGACGATTTCAAAACTCAGTACCCGAACTTGCACCAGGTGTGCGATTTCGAACGGGTAGCGCTTCAGCCCCAGCTTGGCCTCCTACTCGATGACCTATGCGTCATCAGCAAGCAGCCGAACATGCTCGTGACCTTCGCCTTCTGTTGCGAGGAAGATGAGAAGAACTTCCGATTCGCTACAGAGCTCCTGCGCCGCATCAGCTCCGCCAACGCTCAGATCCTCTGTCACCAAGAAACGCGCCAAGGTTTCGCCGCGCTTTTTTCCGATGATTCCAATCTCAGCGAAACAAATTCCAGAATCCACGCTTTCGGTATGGTCGAAGACATCGTGAACTGGGAGAACCTGCTACACGAAAATGAAGACAAGCTCGCCCGTGCGCTGCACGAAAATTTCACCCGGCAACATCCGAACCAGCACGTTGGCTGGGACGAACTCAGTGAAGGATTCCGAGATTCGAATCGGCAGGCCGCCGACCACATCGAAGTAAAGCTGCGCGCTCTCGGCTATCACAGCTCACCGCTCCAGAAGGAACAGCATCGCATTACTAAGTTCGAAGCGCAGGAGATCGAACTCCTGGCCAAGATGGAGCACGCCCGCTGGTGCGCCGAGCGCTTTCTCGATGGCTGGACTCACGGTGACACCACCGATCGAGAAAAAAAAGTGAACCGCTGCCTCGTTCCCTGGGCTCAACTGCCCGACGAAGAAAAAAAGAAAGATCCCGAACAAATTACCGCCATTTCAAATGCCCTGAACAATATAGGACGTGGCATCTACCGCTAAGCTCTCGCCCGGATTCGTACTGATTACTCCGAGGCAATCTTAATTTTTCCCCGGCGTCGGCGCGCTCAGCAGACTCACGAACATCTTGTAGAACTTCTCTAAATCCAAATCATCCTGCACTTCCACCGGCCGCATCTCGACCTTCGGCTTGTTCGCTTCGGTCCAGCTCAAACTATTGCCGTAGCCCGCGCCGCGGTCGAGATCAATGTCGAGGAATAAAGTTTCTTTCTTGGTAATAATTCCCGGATCAAGCCACGCCGCCGCCGCCAACTCGTCCCACAAATAGTTGTAATTCCCTCGCAGCCGCGCATATTGCGCGATATAGCGCGCGGCCGGCGAATTGCTTGCCTTGATCTGATTAAGCAGATCGGCGGTGAGCCTCGTCTTCACCGAAATATCCACGGGCGTGCACACAATCTTTTCCCATGGCGCCCGCAGCACAATGCGAGCCGCTTCGGGATCGAACCACAAATTGAATTCGTGTGTGGGAGTGTTGTGGAACTCGGGATCGTCCGTATTCGGATTGAAGCTTCCTCCCATAAACACAAGTTCCTTCGCCAGCGCCGCAAACTCTGGATCGATTGAACTGGCCAGCGCCAGGTTCGTCATCGGCCCGCCTTCATAAATCGTCACCTGATGCGGATACTGGTGCACCATGCGCAGCAGAAAATGCGCCGCATCCTCGCTTGACGGTTTGCTGGCCGGCTTTCCCTCCGGCATCGCTCCCAGTTCGTCGGCGGGATGATAATACTTCGGCGTCCACGCGCCCAGCCACGGCACCAATCCAAATTCCCGCTCCCACCGTTCTATCTCTTCTTTTTGCCGTACCAGCGGATACTCCGCGCCCGGCACGACCGGAATATCAGTACGCCCGATCAGTTCCAGCATGCGCAGCGTGTGCGCCACTTCCTCATGGAGCCACTGATCTCCGGTCACCACCGTGATGCCGAGAACTTCCGTCTGCGGCGACTGGATCAGCAACATCATCGACTGCTGATCGGTTCCCCCCGGCCCCGCCGCATCCTGATCGATGATGATCTTGCGTTTCTGCTGCGCCCAACCCAGGCACGACATCAACAGTGCTGCGATGAAGAAGAATGCCTTCAGGAATCTCATCAAACTCTCCTTGGTCCCATGCTGTCCGCGTCGAGCGATTACTCCCGCGCACAAAGTGAAGGGCAGACCGGATATTTCCAGCCTGCCCTGCATTTCCACCCTGCCTCTGTCCCTAGAAATTAAGCCGCAACGCAAACTGTACCAGCCGAGGATTATTCACCGTCTGATTCAGCACCCCAAAACTCGAGGGCGAGTTGATGTCCTGTTCTCCGCTATCCGCCACGCCCGACATAAAGAACTGCGGATGGTTGAGGAGGTTAAAGAATTCGGCCCGGAATTGCAGGTTCATGGCCTCGCGGAAAGGCAGCGGGAAATCCTTGATGATTGAAAAATCCGTGTTCACGAAGCGCGGTCCGTAAATCGGCGCGCGCGCCTCGTCGCCGAGCTCTCCCGCAGGGGCCGACATGAAGGCGCAAGGATTAAACCAATTCTGCAGCGTGTGCACACGCGAAGGCGGAGTATAGGCGCAGTTAGGATTCGCTGCCACAGGACCAGGCTTGTTGGGATCGCCCACTTCATTCGGCCGATCGAACGTATTGCCGTTATAGGAGAAAAACACGCCCGAGGGATTGCTGCTATCGACCACGAACAAGGGGAATCCTGACGTGGCGCGCTCGATCAAATTAACCTGCCAACTCCCCAATACCGCATCCGTAGCTTTATTCCACTGGCTGCCAAAGTGCTTGCCTTTGCCGAACGGCAGATCGTAGAGAATGCTCGCGGTAAAGCTGTTGTTGAGGTTGAGTTGCGAGAGTCCCCAATCCAGCTTCGCAGTTCCCGGCAGTGGATAGTAGGTTGCGCCTGCATTGGTGCCCAGGCCGTCCGTCAGTCCACTGTCGAAATTGCGCGAATAAGTGTAGCCAATCAGCGCGTAGACTCCATGCTGCGCGCTCTTGGTTTCCGCTTTCAACTGCAGCGAATCATATCGCGCCGAGCCGACGCTGTTATTGCTGGCCACCGTTTGGTAGGGGGCGGCATAAGGAAAATACGGAAAGCCGCAACCTAAGGTGTATCCCGTCACTACGCCGCACGCGCTGGGCGACGAGATGTTCTCGTTGATTTGGCTGACCAGAATATGCGCGCTGCGCGACCCCGCATACCCTGCAGTCAACACGATGTTCGCAGGCATTTGCCGCTCGATGTTGAGGTTGAATTGCTGGATCACGCCCTGCTTGAAGTTGCGATTTTGCGATTGGATGGTGCCGGTGTAACAGCCCGGGTTCACCGGCGCGGTAAGAATTCCTGCCGGCGGACAGGCCGGGTTCGACGGAGTGATCTGCTGGAAGCCATACCCCAGACCGCATCCCGCCGCGCCATACGGGTTGCATAGACCGGTAGAAGAGAAGAATGGGGTCAATAGCACATTCGGAAAATTGTCCGGATCGATTTCCGCATAATAGGGCGGATTCTGCCACAACCCTTGTCCACCTTGATCCCACGAGGAATCGTGGAAGATGCCGTAACCAGCGCGCACCGCCGTCTTGTCGCTTCCCATCGGCTTCCATGCCAACCCAAAGCGTGGCTCCAAAGCCGTCTTGTCGAACTCAATGCCCACACGTCCGTCTGTAGTGATGCAGTTCGCGCAACCATTGATGGCCGGGCTGCCCTTCGGCACATACCACGACAGGCTTTGAATATCAAAGTTCGCCTGGCGATTTTCTGCTTCGGTTTCCGGCGTCACCAGGGCCCAGGCCAGTCCCAGGTTCAGAGTCAGGTTGCTCGTAACCCTCCAGTTGTCCTGCACAAATGGTCGAACCAGTTTCCAGCGTCGTCCGGTCGTGCCTCCGAGAAACGTCTGATCGTGGGCCGCAAAAACGCCCATGCTGCCCAAAAGCAGGTCGGCAATGTCATCGCCAGTTCCCAAACCTGCCTCGACTACATATCCATCCTGAAACGCGTTGTTCCTCACATTCATTTCGTTGGCACGGTATACGGCGCCGAAGCGAATTTCGTGCTTGCCGCGGATCAAATCGAGCGTATCGGAAGCCGAGTACACGTTGGTCCCACCCTGATAGGGCGCGTATCCGCGATCGCCCACTGCGAAGTAGCTCGACATCTGGAACGAGGTCAACCCGCAGCTGATGCAATCCTGCGTCGATTGGTTCAGGCTCGCCGGATAGCCGGTTAATCCGTCGCACTTGCTCCCCAGGTCAGCTCCCGGAATTCCCAGCTTCGCCGCTTCGCAGGTACCCGTGCCGTAAGAAAGAATGTGGTTGAAAATTCGGCTGAATCCGAACATCGCCTGATTGATCAGATTCGGCGAAAAAATATGCGTCTCCGTCAGGACTGCGTTACGCCCGTGATTGTTGATGAATTGGTTGCTGCCAAACGCGTTGGCTTCCGACCACGTGGGCGATCCGCCGGGCACGTAGTTCGTCGCCTGGTCGTAGCTGAACCGGCCAAAGATGGAGTCTTTGCTCGAGAAATTATGATCCAGGCGGACGTCCCATGTCCCTTCGTTCAGCTTTCTCACCGGAGAATTCACGTAGTTGTAGCCAGTCCCGCTCGCGTTAGGAGCCGGGTAAAGCTGCGCCACACTCAGGCCGATGGAATTAACCAGAGCTCCCGGAACGATGTTGCAGGCGGTTCCGGGCGCCTGGCTTCCGTCGCTCTGCACCGCGGTCGATGTCATCGTGCCCGGAAGGCACTGGAAGTTCGCAGGTTCGCCGGTTGCCCCGTTTTGGTTGGCATAGGGATTCGCAAGCAGTCCGCTGACCGTCGGATCGTTGGTGAAATTGAAGTTGCCGTTAGCATCTGGCGTGATCATTGCGGTCGTCGGCACAAAGCCGGTAAAAGTAACGCCCTCGCGTTGGATCTTTGCCTGGTAGTCCAGGAAGAAAAACGTCTTGTCCTTCTTGATCGGGCCGCCCAGTGAACCGCCAAACTGATTCAAATTGAATTTCTGCGCTGAGCTTGAAAAATACGGGTCGGCATCCAGCGCGGTGTTGCGGAAGAATTCAAACAACGATCCGTGCCACTGGTTCGATCCCGACTTGGTCGTCACCAACACCGTCGGTCCGGCACGCTCTCCATACTCCGCCGAGTAGTTGTAGGTCAGCACCTTAAACTCCTGGATGTCGTCGATCGACGAAAAGATCGCGATGCCGCCCTCGTCCAACTGGTTGTTGTCGTTGCCGTCCAGCAGCCAATCCGTACTCTGTTCGCGCGAACCGCCCACCGACAAAGAGAACGACCCCCGCGTAGAGGCTTCGCTGCTGGCAGCTCCATTGAAAAAGCTCACAGGACTGGTCGACGCAGTTGTGCCCGGCGTCAGTGTCGCGAGTTGCACGAAGTTGCGGCCGTTCAAGGGAAGGTCGGCAACCTCCTCCGACGTGATGACCTGCCCCAGCGTCGGATTCGCCGTTTCCACCGCGACTTCGGTCGCATTTACTTGCACGGTCGATGAAACCGACGCAGGCGCCAGCGAGAAATCGATTTCCCGATGCTCGTCCACTTGCAACCGGATGTCTCTCTGCTCGGTCGGCTGAAACCCCTGCGCCTCGACGTGAATGGTGTAGAACGCCACCGGCAGCAGCGGCACCAGATAGTGGCCGGAATCGTCGGTCGTCGCATCACGGGAAATACCCGTGCCTTGGGAGAGGACTTTCACCGTCGCCTTGGGTATCACCGCGCCCGCTTTATCGGAAACCGTGCCCGAGAAACTTCCACTCGCCTGGCCATGCAATAACGGACAGACAGAAAGCGCAAACAAACAGAAAATTATGACCGGAAGCGCCCTTTTATTCAGCATCTGAATCCCCTTTCGGTGTTGACACCGAGCGACAGAACGACAAGAAGAGACTTTCGATTCCAATTTCACCGGGAGGTCTTTTGCAGTAGAACCGCCCTTATAAATGGCCGCTCCGGCCAAAGTCAAGACTATTCCGTCGCAGAAAAATATTAGCGGAATCAGGCTCGCATTCCAGAGCCGCGGGAGCCGGCCTAGGAATCAACCTCCGCTCTGCCGCGCCCACTCTGCATCAAAACGCCCGCGATCGTAAAACGACATTTGCGTGCCGATGCCGGTCGTCGAAAGTCCAGCATATAAATTAGCTCGCCGCACCGCTTCGCGCTCTGGAATTCCCTCCGCCAGGAACACCGCAAAGCTGCCAATAAACGCGTCGCCCGCGCCCGTGCTGTCGATACTCTTGACCGCAAACGGCGGCACATGTTCTCGAATCCCGCTCCCGGCAAGAAACGATCCATTCGCCCCCATCGTGATGATCACACGTCGCACGCCGCTGGCCAGCAGCTTCTCGGCGCATTCCCTGGCGTTTTCCACATTACGCACTGCAATCCCGCTGACCGTCTCCGCCTCGCTCTCGTTCGGAATGAAGTAATCCAGCTCCGCCAGGTTCCCCGTCTCGATCGCCTGCGCTGGCGCCGGGTTGAGAATGCAGCGAATGCCATGTTTTCGTGCAAACGCAATCGTGTAATACACCGTCTCCAGCGGGATTTCAAACTGTAGAACGATGCAATCGACGGATTGAAGCATCGCCGCCGCGGCATCGACATCCGCCGGCTTCAGCGCATCATTCGCTCCCTTCACTACAAGAATGCGGTTCTGCCCGCTCGGTTCAACAAAAATCGGGGCGACCCCGCTCGATAGTCCTTCGATCTGTTTGACATGCGTCGTGTCGATCCCCAACTTGTTAAAATTTTCAATCGTAGCGGGCCCGAACAGATCACTTCCCACCCGCGCCACCATGAATACATCCGCGCCGCAAAGCCGCGCCGCCACTGCCTGGTTCGCCCCTTTCCCTCCAAACCCAAGATGAAAGTTCTGGCCAAAGATCGTCTCCCCTGCCTTCGGGAACCGATCCGCAAATGTAGTCAAATCGATGTTGGCGCTGCCCACCACCGCGATCCGAGGCCGTCGAGTCATAATGTCTTAGAGGAATTAAGAGAAGGCCGAGTTTATGCGGCGCTCACGTCCATGTCAACGTCGTCTGTGTGGGAACAGACGCTCGCCGCTGTCCATCGAGCGAGCCTAGGTCAGCGAAACTGGATCAGCTTGTCGCCCGACCACTCCCAGGAGTACAGTTACTAGCTTTCCACCTCATCCCTGGAAGGAGATCGATGTTCACACCGCCGAGTCTGAGCATTGCGCTGTTAATGATGATTACGAGCGCCGTTTGCTGGGGCTCCTGGGCCAACACCTACAAAGGCGTGAAAGGCTATCGTTTCGAGCTTTTCTACTGGGACTACGCCGTCGGCATTTTTCTAATCTCGCTCGTCCTCGCCTTCACCATGGGGAGCACCGGCAACGACCCGCACAGTTTTCTTAACAACGTTCACGCCGCCGACACTTCGAACATCGTAAATGCCCTCATCGGAGGCGCCCTCTTCAACCTCGCTAACCTCCTGCTGGTGGCCGCAATTGACATGGCCGGGCTCGCCGTCGCCTTTCCCGTCTCCATCGGAATCGCTCTCGTAGTCGGAACCGTCCTGAGCTATGCTCTGCAACCCAAAGGCAACGCCGCGTTGCTCGCAGCCGGCGTCGCCTGCGCCTTTATCGCCGTCGTGCTCGATGGCAAAGCTTACGGCAATCTCGCCGCCGCCGGACGCTCCATCTCGAAAAAAAGTCTGATCACTTGCGTGGTGTCCGGAGTTCTCATGGGCCTGTGGGCGCCCTTCATGACCCACGCCATGACGCGCGGCAACTCGCTCGGACCCTACAGTGCCGCCGTGTTTCTCACCCTGGGCGCGTTGCTCTCCTGTTTTATCTGGAATATTTATTTCATGAAGCACCCGCTGGTCGGTGAGCCAGTCAGCTTCAGCGGATTTTTCAGCGGCCCGGCCTCGGGACACTTACTCGGCCTCTTCGGCGGATGCGTCTGGGGCGTCGGCACGGTCTTTAATCTCGTGGCCGCAAGCTTCACCGGCGTTGCGATTTCCTACGCCATCGGCCAATCCGCGCCCATGGTCGCCGCGCTTTGGGGGATTCTGGCGTGGAAAGAATTTGCTAATTCCGGGCCGCGCGCCAAAGCCTACCTCAGCCTCATGTTCGTTTTTTACGGACTGGCAATATTCTTGGTGGCGCGCTCCAACGGTTAGATAAATTATTTTCCTTTGAGCCGCTCCGCAAACAAATTCAGGAAGCGCTGCCGGTCCGAAGTCAGAACAACTTTCGCATTCGGCTGGAGTGGAATCACTCCCTCGATCTCGTAGTGGTCGCCGTGCAGCACATTCTTCTCGTCCGATCCCATGCGGTTCGCAACGGTTTCTCCGCGCGTGAACTCGCCTCTGGTTTCGACGTCGACATGCATTTCCTTGAGCGTGCCGAGTGTCGGATCGAGCGCGATTCCCACCGCGAGCGGATCATACATCGCGGCGCCACTGTATCCGTTTGCCTCCCCGCGTCCCACGCAAAACTCGGCAATCGTCGCCACAAAATCAATCTGCGGTCCGTGCGATGATCGCAGCACCTTCACATAGTCCTGTCCAAACTCGGTCCGCTCGCCCACGTCCGAGCCAACCATCGTCACCATCCAACCCGCATTAAAGACAATCTGCGCCGCTTCTGGATCGTTATAGATATTCGCTTCCGCCGCGCCGTTCACGTTCCCGCCGCCAATCGAACCGCCCATAATCACGATGTCCTTCACCAAACCCGCAATCGACGGATCCTTCGATACCGCCAGCGCAATATTTGTCAGCGGCCCAATCGGAATCAATGTGATCTCATGCGGATACTTATGAATCATCTCGATGATCAGGTCCGGAGCGAATCGCGAATCAGCCTTGCACTTCGGCGCCGGCAGTTCGATATCGCCCAATCCATTCTTTCCATGCCAGTACTGCGCCGTAATCAACTTCTGGTTCAGCGGATGCTTTGCTCCACCCGCTACGACCACATCGCAGCGTCCCGCCAGCGAAACCAGCTTCAATGCATTTTCCAGCCCCTGCGGTGCCTCCACGTTCCCCGGTACCACGGTCAATGCTTCCACCTTGAACTCCGGAGAATTCAATGCCAGCAAAATGGCCATAGCATCATCGGTTCCGGGATCGGTGTCGATGATGACCCTCCGCGGCGCAGATTGAGCCAAGCTGTTCATCAGCAAAACCGAAGAGAAAAATGCAATCAGCAGGAATAAGATGCGGAATTGTTTCAGGTCGGGTCTCAAAACTTCTCCTTATTCAAAAACAGATTACGGCCGCAACAGCATCCCCGCGATCGATGCCGACATTAAATTCGCCATGGTTCCGGCCAGCATGGCGCGAACTCCAAGCCGCGCCAGTTCGCCTTTCTTGTTGGGCGCCAGCGCGCCGATTCCGCCAATCTGAATCCCGATCGAGCTCAGATTCGCAAAGCCGCACAGCGCGAACGTCGCAATGGTAAACGACCGCGGATCCAGCACCGCCCTTTGCGGCCCCAGCATCGAGAATGCGACTAGCTCGTTCAGCACCATCCGCGTTCCCAGCAAATTCCCGATCGCCGCACAATCGCGCCACGGAATCCCAATGATCCACGCCACCGGCGAAAACAGCACTCCCAGAACGCTTTCCATGCTCGCGGGAAACCATGCGATGTGGTGATGAATACCACCCATAATTCCATCCAGCAACGCCACCAGCGCCAGAAAGGCAATCAGCATCGCCCCGATATTAAGCGCCATGTGCAGGCCGTCCCCCGTCCCTCGCGCGATCGCACCAAGCAGATTTTCATGTTTCTCCCTGTCGGTTTCTTCTTCGCTCATCACCACGCGTCCCGCAGTTTTCGGGTGCTCGGTTTCCGGCACCAGCATCTTTGACACCAGGATCGTGCCGGGCGCGGTCATGATTACTGCGCTTAGCACGTGCCGCGGCTCGGCGCCGAATGCGAAGTAGGCCGCCATGATCGAGCCCGATACGTGTGCCATCCCGCTCGTCATCACGGTCATCAGTTCCGAACGCGTCAGATCGGGCAAGAATGGTCGGATGGTCACCGGCGCTTCCGTTTGTCCCATGAAGATGCTGGCGGCCACGTTCAGAGACTCCGCCCCGCTGGCTCCCATGATGCGCGTCATCGCCCACGCCGCGATCCGGATCACGAACTGCATAATTCCGTAGTGATAGAGAATCGCAAACAAAGCGCAAATAAAAATCACCGTGGGCAATACCTGGAACGCGAAAACAAATCCGATGTTCGATCCTTGCTTGCCCAGCGGGCCAAAAACAAATTCCGACCCCACGAACGCGTAACTGAGCACGCGGTTGGCCGCATCGCCCATTACCTGAAACATTCGCCGGCCAAAATCCACTCGCAGCACAAAAATCGCAAACACAATCTGCAGACCCAGTCCCCACGCCACCGTCTTCCCGCGAATCGCGCGCCGATTCGTAGAAAAAATGTAGGCCAGCAGCAGCATGCTGAGCAGCCCGAGAATGCCGGTAAATCGTCCCATTCAGTTTTGTTCTCCGCTTGCAGCGGAATCGCCGATCCCTTTATGTCCGATTACGGCGCGAATGAGTCGCCGTTTTTCAGGTGCGTGCGCGGCCTCGATCTGAAAGCTTCTTCCCAGAAGTTGAAGCGCGCTGGCAGCGCGCGCCTCCGAATTGTAGTGGATCGTAGCCAGCGCTTCGCCCTCAGAAACCGAATCCCCAACTTTTCTGTGCAAGACAATTCCCACTGCCGGATCGACGGTATCTTCTTTACGCTCGCGTCCGCCGCCGAGAATTACACACGCTGTCCCGACCTGCTCGCACTGCCAGGTTGCGAGATATCCACTCTTCGGACTAATAATGGTTGTTGTGTAACCGGCCTGAGGTAATTTCTCCGTATCGTCGATCGTTCGCGGATTCCCTCCCTGCAATTCGACCATCTGACGAAATTTGTCCAGCGCTTTGCCGGAAGAGATCAACTTCTCGCTCTGCCTTCTTCCTTCCTCAACCGAATCAGCAGCGCCGCCCAAATGCAACATCCATCCCCCTAACTCAAGGCAGAGTTCGCGCAAATCTTCTGGACCCTCCCCGCGCAAAAGTTCCACCACCTCGGCCACCTCCAGCGCGTTCCCGATCATGCGGCCCAGCGGCTGATCCATGTCTGTAATGAGCGCAACCACCTGCTTGCCCATGCGCTCGCCGGTTTCTACCATAAGCTCGGCAAGAAACGCCGCGTCCTTCTCGTTCTTCATGAATGCACCCGATCCGGTCTTGACATCGAGCACAAGCGCATCAATCCCTTCGGCCAGTTTCTTGCTCATGATCGAAGCACAGATCAGATAAGGGCTCTCCACCGTGCCCGTGACGTCACGCAACGCATACAGTTTCCGATCCGCAGGAGCGATCTCCGCAGTCTGCCCAATCATGCAGCAACCGCAAGTTTCCAGCACACGGCGAAATTCACCGACCGAAAGATTCACATTGAATCCTGGAATCGCCTCCAGCTTGTCGAGCGTTCCTCCCGTATGCCCAAGCCCGCGTCCGCTGATCATGGGAACCGTCACGCCCGCCGCGGCCGCCAGTGGCGCCAGCACCAGCGAAGTTTTATCGCCCACTCCGCCGGTCGAGTGCTTGTCAACTTTCTTTCCGGGCAGCGCCAAGAGATCGAGTACTTCGCCCGAACGCAACATGGCATCGGTCAATGCGGCAGTTTCCATCCGCGTCATCCCGCGCAACACCACCGCCATCAGCCAGGCAGAAACCTGATAATCGGGAACATCGCCGCGCGTGTACGCGTTCACTACAAATTCAATCTCACCGCGCGACAACTCCCCGCCATCCCGCTTCTTCCGAATCACATCGATGGCGCGGAAACTCTGATCTGCATCTACTGGATTGCTCACTGGAGGCGGAATCCTTCCGGAAGAAGCTCAGTAATATGCGCTTGCTTCGGCCCGTTGGCGCCCTCAAAGAAAATAATCGCGTCGGGGCCGAATTCGTAAATCACCTGGCGGCACGCTCCGCAAGGCGAGCAAGGAACTCCATGATCGTTGACCACAAAGACTGCAACGATTTCGACCTTCGGTCCAAGTTTCGCCACTGCCGAAAAAATTGCAGTGCGCTCAGCACAATTGGTCATCCCGTAAGATGCGTTCTCCACATTGCAACCAGTAAGAATATTGCCGCTCGCAAGGAGGATCGCCGCCCCCACCCGAAATTGTGAGTACGGCGCATACGCATTTTTCATGGCTTTCTTCGCCGAGCGCAGCAATTTCGCGCGCTGCCCGGCAGAGACATTGTTTTTCGGCATAGAGGAAGATGTTCTCGCGTCCAACCGCGAACTGGACGGCAATTGTAAACCTTAGCCGCACCCAGCGACGCTTTTTCTTCCACCTGATAAATGTGGCCCGACAGAAATCTCAAAGACCGGACAATCCCGCTACTCCTTCTCTGCATTACCCGGTGGTCGGCTGTGTACTCTGTGTAGAAGTCCGTTTCGCCCGAACGTGTGACTTTCCTGCAGTCCGTGGCAGACTCGCGCTGCGAGATTTCCTGCCGTAGAATAACTGCGCAGCGACTGTGTTTGCGTCCTGACAGCCGTGCGGAGAATCAAAAGTCCTGTGCCCGTACATCACGACCAGCCCGAAGCGCTGCACGAAATCCAGAGTGGGGATGGGGCCACCCAATTGAGCAAGGACAATTCTGTCGCGACTCTCTACGGCCGCCCGCTCCAACCCAACTGTGGAATTCCCCTCGATTTAAGTTGGATCCAACACGTCCGCGTCAACACCAGCGCCGTGGAACGTCGCGCCCAGAGCCAGGTCGCGCGCCGCTCGGTAAAAAAGGAATGGCAAGCCGCATGGTTGCTGCGCGCAATTTCCTGCATGGACCTCACCACCCTCTCTGGCGACGACACGGATGAACGCGTTCGGCGTCTCTGCGCCAAAGGCCGGCAGCCAATTCAGTCCGATCTTGCCCATAAACTCGGCATCGAGAAACTCGACGTCAAGGTTGCCGCCATTTGCGTTTACCACACTTTTGTTGAAACCGCGGTGCTTGCTCTGCGGGGAAGCGGCATTCCCGTCGCCGCGGTTTCCACCGGCTTCCCTGCGGGTCTGTCACCCCTCGAAGAGCGGGTCGCCGAGATTCGTCGCTCCGTAGAAGCCGGAGCGCACGAAATCGATGTCGTGATCACGCGCGCTCACGTCTTTGGCGGCCGCTGGCAGGCCCTCTATGACGAGATCGCAATTTTCAAACAAGCGTGCGGCCCGGCGCATATGAAAGTGATCCTTGCGACCGGCGATCTCTTAACTTTGCGCAACGTCGCTCGCGCCAGCGTAGTAGCCATGATGGCCGGCGCAGACTTTATCAAAACGTCTACCGGAAAAGAAACCACAAACGCCACGCTTCCGGTAGGCTTGGTGATGGCTCGCGCCATTCGCGAATATGCGCAGCAAACCGGAATGGCTGTGGGCTTCAAGGCTGCCGGAGGAATTCGTACCGCCAAACAATCCACCGACTGGCTGGCCATGATGAAAGAAGAGCTCGGCGACTCCTGGCTGCGTGCCCAATTTTTTCGTTTTGGCGCCAGCGGATTGTTGGGCGATATTGAGCGCCAACTTGAGCACCATGCGACCGGGCGTTATTCGGCGGAGTATCGACATCCCATCGCGTAGACAAGAAGGAAAGAGCGACCTGCATGAGCATTGCAGAAAAATTTGTAGCCATGGATTACGGTCCTGCTCCCGAGGATCCGAAAGAAGCGCAAGCCTGGCTGGAGCGCCACGCCCATCACTTCGCGCATTTCATTAATGGCGCGTGGCAAGCGCCCGCCGATGGCAATTATTTCGACACCGTCGATCCTTCCACCGGCGAGAAGTTGGCTTCAATCGCGCAAGGCTCGCGCGCGGATATCGACTCCGCAGTGCGCGCGGCTCGCACCGCTTTTCCCAAATGGCGGGCACTCGCTCCGCATACGCGCGCGCGATATTTGTATGCCCTGGCGCGGCTGGTACAGAAGCACTCGCGTCTTCTCGCCGTCCTCGAAACCCTGGACAACGGCAAGCCCATCCGCGAAAGCCGCGACATTGACATTCCATTAGTCGCGCGTCACTTTTACTATCACGCGGGCTGGGCGCAATTGCTTGATCAGGAATTTCCTGAGTACGAACCCTGCGGCGTGGTCGGTCAGATCATCCCCTGGAATTTCCCCTTGCTCATGGCCGCATGGAAAATTGCTCCCGCCCTGGCAACCGGAAACACGGTGGTGCTGAAGCCCGCCGAATTCACTCCGCTGACCGCGTTAGCATTCGCCGAACTTTGCCAGGAAGCAGGCCTACCCGCCGGCGTCGTCAACATTGTGACTGGCGACGGCGTGACCGGCGAAGCGCTGGTAAAACACGCCGACGTGGACAAGATCGCCTTCACCGGTTCCACCGAAGTCGGACGCGCGATTCGCAGCGCCACCGCTCCAACGCACAAACGTCTTTCCCTCGAACTCGGCGGCAAATCTCCCTTCATCATCTTCGACGACGCCGATCTTGACAGCGCAGTCGAAGGACTGGTCGATGGAATCTGGTTCAACCAAGGCCAGGTCTGCTGCGCCGGATCGCGGTTGCTAATGCAAGAAAGCATCGCCGAGACTCTAATCGGCAAAATCCGCGAGCGCATGAGCACTCTCCGCATCGGCGCGCCTTTAGATAAAGCCATCGACATCGGCGCGATTGTCGCGCCCGTGCAACTCGAAAGAATTCAGCGCATGGTCGGGCAGGGAATTGCCGAAGGCGCAACCTGCTGGCAGCCGCAAATCGCATTGCCCGAGCGCGGATTTTATTATCCTCCTACCTTGTTGACCAACGTTCATCCCACGTCGATTGTTGCCCAGCAGGAAATCTTCGGCCCCGTGCTCGCGGCCATGACCTTCCGCACTCCGAACGAAGCAGTAGAACTGGCCAACAATACGGTCTACGGCCTGGCGGCGTGCGTTTGGAGCGAAAGCATTAACGTCGCGTTGCATGTTTCCGCGCAACTCAAAGCCGGCGTCGTCTGGGTGAACTGCACCAACCTGTTCGACGCATCCTGTGGCTTCGGCGGATACCGCGAAAGCGGCTACGGCCGCGAAGGCGGTCGCGAAGGCTTGCTCGAATACTTGCAGCCGTCGTGGTTTAAGAATCTTCCGAAAATTTCTCCGCGAACTATTCCGTCGCGCTCTCAACCCGTCGACGAAACCGCTGATCGCGCCGAAGCCGCCGCTCCATCCATTGATCGCACGGTAAAACTTTATATCGGAGGCAAGCAAGCTCGCCCGGATTCCGGCTACAGCATCGAGGTGCGCTCTCCCGACGGACCGCCTTTTGGGGGAAGCCTCGCTCGGCAATCGCAAAGATATTCGCAACGCGGTCGAAGCTGCGCGCAAAGCGTCAGCATGGACAAAAGCAAGCGCTCACAACCGGGCGCAAGTTCTGTATTACTGCGCCGAAAATCTTTCTCAGCGCCGCGAAGAAATCGTCCGCACTCTCGCTTTTGTCGTCGGAACCAGGCAAGCTGCCGCGGAAGTCGATCTCAGCATCGAGCGTATTTTTTCTTACGCCGCCTGGGCCGATAAATTCGATGGCGCCGTACACAATCCTCCCTTCCGCAATATCGCTATCGCCATGAACGAACCGCTGGGCACCGTCGGCATCATTTGTCCGGCAGAAGCTCCTCTGCTCGGTTTTCTCTCTCTCGTCCTCCCCGCGCTTGCCATGGGCAACACCGTCGTAGCGGTGCCGTCAGAGACCGATCCGCTTATCACCAGCGACCTCTATCAGCTCTTCGACACCAGCGATCTTCCGGGCGGAGCGGTAAACATTGTGACCGGTTATGCGTCTCAACTTTTGAAAACTCTGGCCGAGCACGACGACGTCGATGCCGTCTGGTGCTTCACCGACGAAGCCAGCGCCGCCGCCGCGAAAGCGATGTCCGTTGGCAATCTAAAGCAGGTGTGGACCAACGAAGGTAGAGCCATCGACTGGTTTAATCCGAAACTTGCTGAAGGACGATGGTTTCTCGAGCATGCTACACAAGTAAAAAATACTTGGGTCCCTTACGGCGAATAATCCCCGACATCCACGATGTCGTCCTGAACGTAGCCGTTCTTCAGGCGAAGTGAAGAGCCTGCCATGAGCAAAGCCGAAGGGATCTCCCACTCGAGCGCGGCGCATAAGCCGAACTTTACGACCAGCTCGAATCCCAATTGATTTTGTTCAGCCTCCGGACTAGCATACCTTTATTCTTTTTCTCCGCCTGGCATCTTTAGCGTCACATCACCAAGTCGGGCTTGATCTAAGGAGGACACATGGGCATCGCAGTCTCACCGCAAATTCATCCCCAGGTCGCGGACTTCATCGACAAGCCGCGCAAAATGTTGATCAACGGACAGTGGGTCAACTCCATCTCCGGAAAGACCTTTCCCACTTACAATCCCGCCACCGGTGAAGTGCTCGCCCAGGTCGCGGAAGGCGATCGCGAAGACGTTGAACAAGCCGTGAAGGCTGCGCGCAAGGCCTTTGACAACGGCCCCTGGCGCCGCTTGACCTCGTCCGAGCGCGGAAAGCTTATTTGGAAGCTCGCTGACCTGCTGGAGCAGCGCACTGAAGAATTCGCTTATCTCGAAAGCCTCGATAACGGTAAGCCTCTTACCATCGCCCGCGCCGCCGATGTTCCGCTGGCCGTCGATCTGTTCCGTTACATGGCCGGATGGACTACTAAGATCGAAGGCAACACCATTCCAATTTCCGTTCCCTATACTCCGGGCGCCAAGTATCTCGCCTACACGTTGCGCGAGCCCGTCGGCGTTGCGGCGCAAATCATTCCGTGGAATTTCCCGCTGCTCATGGCCGCCTGGAAACTGGGCCCCGCGCTGGCCGCGGGTTGTACCGTAGTTTTGAAGCCAGCCGAGCAAACTCCGCTTTCCGCGCTGCGTCTCGGAGAACTGATCATGGAAGCTGGCTTCCCCGAAGGCGTGGTGAATATTGTTCCCGGCTATGGCGAGACCGCAGGCGCCGCGTTGTCCGCACATCCCAATGTCGACAAAGTCGCTTTCACCGGATCCACGGAAGTCGGCAAACTCATCGTGCACGCGGCCGCCGGCAACTTGAAAAAAGTTTCGCTGGAACTCGGAGGAAAATCTCCCAACGTGATTTACAAAGATGCCGATCTCGAGACCGCCATCCCCGGCGCCGCGAGCGCGATCTTCTTCAATCACGGCCAGTGCTGCTGCGCCGGTTCCCGCCTGTACGTGGAGAAGCCGATTTTCGATCAGGTCGTCGAAGGCGTTGCCGAACAGGCGAAGAAAATCAACGTCGGCTCCGGCCTCGATCCTGAAACCAGCATGGGTCCGCTTGTTTCCGAAGAGCAACTCAGCCGCGTCTGTGGCTATCTCGAAGCCGGTTTCTCGGAAGGCGCGAAAGCCCTGACCGGCGGCAAGAAAAAAGGCGATAAAGGATATTTCGTCGAGCCCACCGTTCTCGTAAACACTCGCGAGGATATGAAGGTGGTGCGCGAAGAAATTTTCGGACCCGTCGTCGCTGCCATGCCGTTCAGCGATCCCGAGGAAATTCTGTCCCGCGCCAACGACAGCGAATATGGCCTGGCTGCCGCCGTCTGGACGAAGGACATCAGCAAGGCTCACCGGACCGCCGAATATTTGCGCGCCGGCACGGTTTGGATCAACTGCTACAACATCTTCGACGCCGCCATGCCCTTCGGCGGCTACAAGCAATCCGGATGGGGCCGCGAGATGGGGCACGATGCTCTGAGTCTCTATACCCAAACCAAAGCAATCTGCACCAAGCTGGCGTGAACTCGCTGCGCAAGTTCGCTACAAAGAAGAAGGACGGCGCTGGTCGCCGTCCTTTTCTTGTTTTGCATTTGGGCGCAGTAAATGACTTATCTTTCCATGAGCAATACCTTCTCTGCATCGTCAATCTCGGTCAACTTAACTTCAATCACCTCATTCATCGTCGTCTGAACATTACGTCCGACGAAGCTGGCCTCCACGGGCAACTCTCTATGGCCGCGATCGATGAGCACGCATAACTGCACTCGTTTCGGCCGTCCATGTGAAAACAGCGCGTCCAGTGCGGCTCGCGTCGTTCGTCCGGTAAACAGAACATCGTCCACCAGAACGATATTTTTGTCTTCAATCGAAAATCCAATCTCCTTTTCCTGCACCACTGGCTTGGGCCCTAGAGTCGAAAGGTCATCCCGATAAAAAGTAATGTCCAATGTTCCCACTGGAACTTTCACGTTCTCGATTCGAGTGATGATCTTTCCCAGTCGCTCGGCAATGGGCACGCCGCGCCGCCGGATCCCCACCAATCCCAAACCTTCGATTCCGCCATTTTTTTCAACAATCTCGTACGCCAAGCGCACCAGCGTGCGGTCGATTTCGGATGCAGACATCAGCTGTGCCTTCTGGCGCAGCGCGGTTTTGCGGGAGCTAGTTTTTGCGTTCGTCATGGATAATTGCCTCAGAACTTTACTAACGAATTGTTAAATTGACGTTTCGGTCGATCCGAATTACGCCGCGCCTCCCTACTCGATGAGGCGGCTTCTCACTCTATTCAACGCGGCTGGTACAGGTCAAGCCTCGCCGCCGCAAACCGCTCCACGAACCGGAAAACATCGAGATACGAGTTGTACAAGGGAACGGGCGCGATCCGCAGGATGTCCGGCTCGCGCCAGTCTCCGACAATGCCTTCGCGCGCTAGACCTTCACACAGTTCTCGACCGCGCTTCGGAACCCGTATCGAAAGTTGCGCACCGCGCCGCTCCGCCTCCCGCGGTGTGATTACCGAAAAGTGTGCCGACGAAGTCTGGCCAAGCAGGAATTCAAGATACCCCGTCAGCGAAACGCTCTTCGCCCGCAAACTCTGCATGCCGGCCTCGTGAAAAATCTCCATCGACGCCCGCAGAACCGCCAGGCTCACAATCGATGGATTGCTCAACTGCCAACCCTCCGCGCCCTGCATGGGCTGAAACCGCGGTCCCATCTCGAACCGCGACTGTTCGTCATGCCCCCACCACCCCGCGAAACGCGGCAACTCCCACGCCCGCGCATGCCGCTCGTGCACAAAACACCCCGCCACGCATCCCGGACCGCCGTTCAGATATTTGTAGCTGCACCAAACCGCAAAGTCCGGCCCCCACTCATGAAGACTTAAATGCAGATTTCCCGCCGCGTGCGCCAGATCGAATCCCACCACACAGCCGCGTGCGTGTCCCACACTCGTAATGCGTTGCATGTCAAAAGCCTGGCCAGTCGCGTAGTTCACGCCGCCTAATAGAATGAGCGCAATCGCCTCCCCCTCGTTTTCGATCAGCGATTCAATTTCTTCCTCCCGAAGGCAAGACTCGCCCGGCAACGGCGTCAACTCGATCAAAGAATTCGCTGGATCGAAGCCGTGAAAACGAATTTGCGATTGCACCGCATACTGGTCGGAGGGAAACGCCCCGCGCTCGACCACAATTTTGTATCGGGTCCGGGTCGGGCGATAGAACGAAACCATCATCAGATGGAGGTTCACAGTGAGCGAATTCATCACCACAACTTCTACAAGCTTTGCTCCCACCAGTTCCGCAGTCTGTTCCGCCAGCAGGCGGTGATACGGCATCCACGGATTTCGCGCGCGAAAGTGGCCTTCCACGCCCAGTTCAGCCCAGTCTTTCAATTCCTGCTCAACATAGGCCGCAGCCGTCTTTGGTTGTAGCCCAAGCGAGTGGCCGCAGAGATAAACGCAATCGCCGTTTTCAGATTTCGGAAATAAAAAGCGATCACGGAAATGTTTTAACGGATCGCGCTCATCCATTGCTAGCGCAAAATCCTCTCCGCTCTTAAATTGTGTGTGAAGGAGATCGTTCACGCAGGTATCTCCAGCCTCGTAAGATCGCGGCGAATCAGTTGGTCCGCCCGATTCCAATCCAGATCTTCCACGCGCGTGATCGATTCGCATAGTTCGGCCAGAATGCGATCCTGCACCATCCCTCGAGTCAGCGCGACAGAGTAGGGAATGCGATGGAATGTCACCATGGCATATTTCGGCACAAACAGTTGCGGATACTTAGCCTCCAGTACCAGTTCGACTTTCTTGCGAAATAAAAATCGTGCGTCGGCAACCTTGTCCCTCATCTCCGTAAAATTTTCGATGGCCAGGTCGGCAATCGCATCCGTGTTGACCTTGCGCGCCTCTTCAAACTCCGCGAAAACCCGCCTCCAGTCCGCGCCATACCGATCGAGCAATTCAATCAGGACGGAGCAGTCTTCGAATCCGCAATTGATTCCTTGCCCAAAGAACGGAACGATCGCGTGCGCCGCATCGCCCAGTAACAAGGCCCGTCCATCCACATGCCACGGCGAACATTTCACCGTGACCATTGCTCCCGTCGGATTCGCGAAATAGTTCTCCGCAAGGTGCGGCATCAGCGGAAGCACATCCGGAAAGCGCGACTCGAAAAACTGGATCACTTCGGCCGGAGACCCAATCCCAGCGAAGCTGTCGCCGCCTTCAAACGGCAGAAACAAAATACACGCAAACGTGCCATCGATATTGGGCAAGGCAATCAGCATGTGGTTGCCCCGTGGCCAGATGTGCAGCGCATGCGTCTCGATCACATGACGTCCTCGCGAATCTGCCGGAATCGTCAGCTTTTTGTAGCCGTAGTCGAGATACTGCTGAGAAAAGTTGAACCGGTTCAGCTTCAGCATCTCGCTTCGAATTGCCGACGCGGAGCCGTCGCACCCAATCACAACTCCCGCATCCAGCGTGGTTTCTTCGCCCGATTCTTCGTTCCGCAACCCCACTGATCCAGTCTTCACGTCGTATCCCATGCAGCGCCGGTTGAAATGAATTGCCGCTCCCCGTTCTTCCGCGGCATCCATCAGCGCAATGTTCAATTCCGCCCGTGAAATCGAATTGATGACCTCCATTTCGTTTTTGCCGTAAGGCTGAAAGGTAAGCTCTCCCGTAGTCGAATGCATCATTCGTCCTTTCATCGGAATGATGATGCGGCGCATGCGCTCCCACAGACCAGCCTGCTGCAAGGCGTAGATGCCGCGCGTGGAAAGAGCAAGATTGATCGAGCGCCCTGCGCTCATCCGCACCTGCCGCATGTCCGGCCGACGCTCGTAGATCTCAACGCCAATTCCCCTCTGCCTCAGAAGAATCGCGAGCAGCGGCCCATTCAGCCCCGCGCCGATCAATGTGATTTTGTTGGCTGCGTCTTTCATCTGAGAGATGCGATGAGATTTTTTACTTGGTCAGCAAAGTCCGAGCCTCCCAAAGTTCCGGGAAGAACTTCTTGTCCAGCGTAAGCTTCAAATAAGAAGCCCCTGCGCTCCCGCCCGTGCCCATGCGGAATCCGATGATCCGCTCGACCAGTTGAATATGTCTCAACCGCCAGCTCACCACTAATTCATCAAACTCCGTCAGCCGCTCGCAGACATCGATCCAGTCGCGATGATGGTGCTCATCCTTATAAAGCTCATGCACCGCCCGCGCCCGCGCCTCGAAACGTTCCTTCTCAGACGCGTCCGCGCTAGCGGGCGCGAGTGTGCCCATCGCCTGCAAAGCGCCAAAAAATACATCGCGCAACGAAGGCTCTTCTAGACGGCGCTTCAAGCTTGCGTAAGCCTCCGGCGTGGGCCGGTGATAACGCAGCATCTTCTCGTCTTTGAGTCCGCACAGAAACTCGATCTCGCGAAATTGTTCAGATTGAAATCCGCTGGCCGGCTCCAGCAGTCCGCGAAACGCCAGAAAATGCGTGGGCAGCATGGTTTCCAGAATCGTGAACTGCTCCACCAGTACCCGCATGATCTCAGTGCAGCGCCGCAGCAATCGCGCCGCCTCATATACTTCATCATGCGACTGCGGCGCCTCCCCAGCTCTTCGCAGGTTCGCCACCACCGCGTCGAGATCGTGCAGCAACTCTTTGAACCACAGCTCGTAAGTCTGATGAACAATGATGAACAATAACTCATCATGGTGCGGCGGCGTCGATCGCGGCTGCTGCAACTCGAGCAGGTCCGCGATTCTCAAGTACGAACCATACGTAAGCTGCCCGGCCTCCGGCGTCACCGGCAAAGTGATCGAGGCTGCGCTACTTGTTTGACCCGAAGGTTCGCCCGCAGTTTCGTTTGCTTGGCTTTCCAGCCCGAGAAAACGCATCGCATTTCCACTCAACAGCTTGTTCTTGATCGCTTGCGGCAACTCGCTCTCGCGAATCAGCGATCCCACCCGCTCTTCGCCTAACGGAAAAGGATAGTCCGATCCCAGCATCACCCGATCTGCACCCATGGTGCCCACGAGAAATTGCAGAGTGCGTCGATCGAACACCGCCGAGTCCGTCGAAAAGCGGTCGAGATAGTAGCTGGGGGGGTGTTCGCACTCTCCATGCGCTACCGGATGATGATGCCAGGCATTCTCCAGTCGCCCCAACAGGAAAGCGAAACTTCCTCCGCCGTGAGCAAAGCAAATTCGTAAACTCGGAGGCAATCGATCGAACGCTCCACTTAGAATCAACGCCACCACCGACAGTTGCGTCTCCGCGGGCATGCCCACGGTCCACGGCATCATGTACTTTGGCATCCGGTCGCGACCCAGCATGTCCCAGGGATGCACCAGCACAGCCGCGCCCTCATCGGCGCAGTGATGCAAAAAAGTTACAACCTCAGCATCATCAAGATTCTTGCCCCCCACATGGTTGCCAATCTGCACTCCCAGGTGCCCCGCCTGCATGCAGCGGCTCAGTTCCTTACAAGCTGCGTCAACACCTTGCAACGGCACCTGGCACAGCGATTTCAATCTGCCTTTTCCTCGGTTGCAAATTTCCAGCGCCGCATCATTGAACATCCGCGCACAATCCAGCGCGTGCTCCACCCGACGCTCATACGCAAACAACACCGGTGTCGCAGAGATCACCTGTAGATCGATCCCATCCCGATCCATCTCTCGCAGCCTTACCTCCGGATCCCAACACGCGGAATAAATATGGCGGAAGAAACGCTCCCCCACCATAATGTCCGCCTTGCCTGGTTCCGTGTGCTTGATCCACGGCCAGTCCGGAGTGCCGAATCGCGCCGCCAGATCAGGCCATGACTCCGGGAAAAAATGGTTGTGAATGTCGATGACTGGATTTGTCATTTGCCCCGCTGGATTTTTCACCTTCCCGGATGCACCGTCCCACAATGCTTGCACCTGCGTCGGCTCTCATCGCCGTAGAACTGCTCAAAAATCGGCGGCAGATCTTTCACAATGCTCTTCAACTTCACTTCCGCCCGATGCACCAACTGATAACACTTCGGGCAGTACCATTCGAAAGCATCCAAAGAGTCCTCGGGGCGCGGCACTTCGACCACTACTCCAATCGTATCGGCAGGACGCTGCGGCGAATGCCGCATGTGTTTGGGCAAAAGAAAAATCTCGCCCTCCTTGATCGGAATTTCCAGCGGAGGTTTCCCCGGCGCTTCCATGATGCGCAGGGAAATATTTCCTTTTAGTTGATAGAAAAATTCTTCCGTCGGATCGTCGTGATAATCGCGTCGCTGGTTTGGCCCGCCTACAACCGTCACCATCACCTCGCCGTCTTCCCACACCTGCGCGTTGCCCACCGGAGGCTTGAGCTTTTCTTTGTTCTCTTCAATCCACACCTGAAAATTGAAAGCCTTCAAGTTCTTAATGGACGCCATCGCGCCCTCCTATCGCAGCGGTTTGTAAGCTATGGCTCTGATTTCAATCAGCAAGTGCGGGTGCGGCAACTGATGAACGGCCACTGTCGTTCTCGCCGGACCATCGTAGCCGAAGAATTCACCATAAACCTCGTTGTATCCCCCGAAATCGTTCATGTTCACCAGATAAGTCGAAATTTCGACGACATCTTTAAGTTGCGCTTCCACACTCTGCAAGATGTCGCGAATATTTTCGATCACAGCCCGCGTCTGTTCGCGAATATCAAGTCTCGTAGTGCCCATCGCATCCACTTCGGCGCCTGCGATCGTATTGTCGGCGCGGCGCGCGCTGGTGCCGGATACAAACAAAAGATCGCCCGCCCGCTTCACGTGCGGAAACGTGCCCCGCGGCGTAGCTTTTCCTTCAACGACTTTGCTGTTAGTCGCGCTCATATGAAAATCCCGCGCCGCCCAAGAACCCTAAATCCGGACACAAATATTATTCAGCTCAGAATAAAAGTTCAGCGAATGCACTCCGCCTTCTCGGCCAATCCCCGAAAGTCCAGCCCCGCCAAACGGCGTCCGCAAATCCCTCAGGAACCAGCAATTCACCCACGTGATGCCCACATTCATCTGCTGTGCCACGCGATGTCCACGCCGCAGGTTGCTCGTCCAAATCGACGCCGCCAAACCATATTTCGTGTGATTCGCCATGGCGACCGCTTCGTCTTCCGAATCGAAGGGCGCTATGTGGCAAACCGGGCCAAAGATTTCTTCCCTCACGCACCGGGCCGACTCCGACAGTCCAGTATAGATGGTGGGTTGCACGTAGAATCCGTGGTCGCGATCATCGTCAAAAATTGGAACTCCCCCGCCAGTCACCACTGTCGCTCCCTCTTCTCCCGCGAGCCGGAAGTAAGAAAGCACCTTCTCTCGATGTTGCGCCGAAATCAGCGGACCCAGATTGCTCGATTCGTCAGCCGGCCAGCCAGGATTTAAATTTTCGGCTTTCTTCTTGAGCGCATCGACAAATGCGAAGAAGATTTTTCTTTCCACATAGACCCGCTCCGCACACAAGCACACCTGCCCCGTATTCAAAAACACAGCTTCCGATAGCCCATTGACCGCTTCTTCGAAATTACAATCTGCGAAAACGATCGCCGCGTTTTTCCCGCCCAGCTCAAACGAAACCGGCTTCACCGTCGGAGCTACCGCCTTCATGATGGCCGCGCCAGTCTTCGATTCGCCGGTAAACGTAACCGCGTTAACATCGGGATGCTGGGTCAGAAACTCGCCCGCAGATCTCGGCCCGAACCCATGCACCACGTTGTAAACCCCATTTGGAATGCCCGCATCCTGCATCGCCTCAGCCAGAAGCGTGGCCGTCGCTGGAGTTTCTTCCGAAGGCTTCACTACCACGGCATTCCCACAAGCCAGCGCCGGAGCAACCTTCCAGGTCAGCAACAACAGAGGCAAATTCCATGGCGTGATAATTCCCACCACCCCGAGAGGCTGGCGCACTGCGTAGTTCAGGGCCTGGCCTCCATCCGCGGTTTCGGTTAGAAATGATTCCAGCCCGGCCATTTTTATAAGATCGGCGAAGACGCGAAAATTCGCCGCCGCGCGCGGAACGTCGAGCTTCGATGCCAGCGCCACCGGCTTCCCCGTATCGGCAACTTCGGCCTGCACGAAACTATCAAACCGCTTCTCAATCGCTTCCGCGACTCGATGTAAACGCGCCGCGCGCTCGCGCACCCCAATCCCGCCCCACTCTCCGCGCAACGCTTGCCGAGCCGCGTTGACAGCCTCGTTCACCTGCTCCTGGCCCGCCTCCGCGACATGGGCAATGACCGTCCCGTCCGCAGGATTCACATCCGCGAACTCGCTTTTTCCGGGCACGCAGCGGCCATCAATGTAGTTTTGGATTACTTTCACGAGATCCCCAGGCGGGCCTCCGCAATCCTAGCAGGGTCGTCGAAGGCGAGGCAATCGATGCTAGCTCGCGGCCCTCGCTCTTTGCGCGAGATAGCGCCGCAACCCATCTTGCCACGAAGGCGTGTCGATTTCGAGATCATGTAACGAAGCCAGCGACAAAACAGAATATGCCGGCCGCGGCGCTGGCCGCGCCATTTGCCGGCTACTTACCGGCCGCACGGTTGTGGCCAGTCCCGCGCTGCGCACAATCTCAGTCGCAAAATCGAACCACGTGCAATCACCCGCGTTCGTCACATGCACAATTCCGCGCGCATTCTTCCGGCACAATTGAATGATCGCCCGTGCCAGATCGGCTGTATACGTTGGACATCCGCGTTGATCATTTACCACGGCGAGCGCTGGACGACTGGCAGCCAACTTCAAAATCGTCTCCGGAAAACATTTTCCTCCCGCGCCAAACAACCACGATGTTCTGGCGACGCAGCACCCCGGCATCAACTCTAGCAGCTTGATCTCCGCTTCGGCTTTGGTTCGTCCATAAACGCTCTGCGGATTACGCGCGTCGCCGATCTCGTAGGGCGTCGTCTTCTTTCCATCGAAAACGTAATCAGAGCTGAGGAACAGCAAGCGTGCTCCGGTTTCCTTTGCCGCCCGAGCCACGTTCACCGCTCCATCCCGGTTCACGGCAAACGCGAGATCCGAATTGCTTTCGCAACCGTCTACATCGGTGTAAGCCGCCGACAGCACGATCCACTCCGGCTCCGATTCTTTCACTACCTGGAGCACGCGCTCGGCGTCACGGACATCCGCCGCGCGCGAAGTGAGTCCGGTGACCGTATCCCCGTTCCACTCGTGCATCAGCGCTTTGCCCAGCAAGCCCGACGCGCCAAAAATCGTAACTCTCATCAGAATTTATTCGTAGGCCTCAGCGTCGCGGAATGCCGCGCCCCGCTGGTCTTTTGCCGAGACCACGGGTTCGCCCTCAAGTTCCCACTCGATCTTTAGGTCAGGATCGTTCCACGCCAGTGTTCGTTCGTCTTGCGGCGAGTAGAAATCAGAGGCCTTGTACAGCACGTGAGCTTTTTCTGAAATCACCCGGAAACCATGTGCGAAGCCCACGGGAATCCACAACATCCTCTTATTCTCGCCGGACAATCGTACAGCTTCCCATTTACCAAAAGTTGCGGAACTGCGGCGCATGTCAACCGCGACGTCGAGAATTTCTCCGACTGCGACTCGCACCAGTTTTCCCTGAGGATGTTTCACTTGATAATGCAAACCGCGCAGAACATTTCGAGACGAACAGGAGTGATTGTCCTGCACGAACTTGTCTTTGATTCCCACCTGCGCCATGATCTGCTGGTTATAGCTTTCGAAGAAAAAACCGCGTTCATCGCCAAACACGCGAGGCTCGAGAACGAATACCCCCGGCAGCGACGTCGAAGTTTTCTTGATTGCATCCATCGCAGGACGACTCGCCTGAACCTCCATCAAAACACCTTCTCTCGCAAGAGTTGCAGCAGGTAAGCGCCGTAACTATTGTTCTTCATCGACTTGCTAATCTTCTCCACCTGCTCCGCTGTGATGTAACCCGATCGCAATGCAATTTCTTCCGGACACGCCACCATCAGTCCCTGCCGCTTCTCGATCGCCTGAATGTAGAGCGCCGCGTCCATCAACGATTCGTGCGTGCCCGTGTCCAGCCACGCCATGCCGCGTCCCATGACCATCACTTCCAATTGGCCACGCTCCAGATACGTCTTGTTTACATCAGTGATCTCCAACTCACCCCGCGCGCTGGGTTTCAGCGACTTCGCGATGCCCGCCACCTGATTGTCATAAAAGTAAAGTCCGGTCACCGCGTAACGCGACTTCGGCTTCGCCGGCTTTTCCTCAATGCTGAGAGCCCGTCCGCGAGCGTCGAACTCCACAACGCCATACCGCTCAGGATCGTTCACCGCATACGCGAACACGCGTGCGCCCTCGCTCTTCGCCGCCGCATCTTTCAAATCTTTGGCCAGATCGTGACCGTAAAAAATGTTGTCGCCCAACACCAGCGCGCATCCGTTGCTCCCAATAAATTCTTCGCCCAGCACGAACGCTTGCGCGATGCCCTCCGGTTTGGGCTGCACCTTATATTGGATGGCAATGCCAAACTGACTGCCATCCCCCAGCAGCGTCTGAAACTTGCCCACATCCTCAGGCGTAGTGATCAGCAGGATGTCGCGAATCCCCGCCAGCATCAACGTGCACAGCGGGTAATAAATCATCGGCTTGTTGTAAACCGGCAGCAGACTTTTCGCGATGGCGTGCGTCACGGGATACAAGCGCGTCCCAGACCCGCCCGCCAGAATGATTCCCTTGTAATTCCTGCTTGCCGAGCTTTGCATCATAGGAAAATTATCGACAAACTCGAATGAAGCGCTGTTACTACTCTGTGCCCCTGTGGTCAATTTTTCTAAGAAGAGTAATGCGTCTCAATCCACTGCCGATAGCTGCCGCTCGTTACTTCGCGCACCCACCCTTCATTTTCCAGATACCACTGCACTGTCTTGCGAATTCCACTCTCAAAAGTTTCCTGCGGACGCCAGCCCAGTTCCCGCTCGATTTTATCCGCATTCATCGCGTAACGACGGTCGTGTCCGGGACGGTCTTTCACAAACGTAATCAGCTCCCGGCGCGAAGATGACGCTGCGCTGCGCCCCGCCATCTCATCCACGATGTCGCAAATCATTTCCACGATTTCCAGATTTCGTTTCTCATTCCATCCGCCAATGTTATAAGTCTGGCCGACCCTCCCCCGCGCCAGCACGGTTGCGATCGCCTCGCAATGATCCTCCACATATAGCCAATCGCGGACATTCTGCCCGTCCCCATACACCGGCAACGGCTTGCCGTTACGCGCATTGAGGATCACTAACGGAATTAATTTTTCCGGAAACTGAAATCGCCCATAGTTATTCGAGCAATTCGTTGTCAGCGTCGGCAACCCGTAGGTGTGATTGTAAGCCCGCACTAAATGGTCGGAAGCCGCCTTGGACGCCGCATACGGACTGTTCGGCGCATAGGGCGTCGTCTCCGAAAAAGTCGGATCGTCAGGCCCCAGCGAGCCATACACTTCATCGGTAGAAACGTGCAGAAAACGAAAATAGCTTCTCTCGGACTCGGACAGATGCTCCCAGTAAGCTCGCAGCTCTTCCAGCAAAGCGAACGTGCCGTCGACATTGGTGCGGATGAAATCCTCAGGCCCTCGGATCGACCGGTCGACGTGACTCTCCGCCGCAAAATGCACAACCGCTCGCGGTTGCCGGCGATCGAGAAGGCTGCGCACCAGAGCGCGGTCGGCAATATCGCCATGCACAAATTCGTACCGCTTTTCATGGGCAATGCTTGCCAGGTTGTGCAAATTCCCGGCATACGTAAGTTTGTCCAGATTCACAACGGAAGCCGTATCCTTCCCCATCCGCTGAAGGATGAAGTTCGATCCGATAAAACCCGCGCCCCCCGTAATCAGAACTGTGTCTTCCATTTTTTGTTGAGGTTTCTACACCACGTTCTTCAGTATGGCACAGGCGGTAATCGTCCCCGGTTTCCTCTGATGTTGAAAAGTGTGTTCCTTACGCCATCCGCCGTTCCACTTCCGGGTTACGTTTGTATGGCACATACACGGGATCCCAAATATTGGCCCGCAGTTCACGGTTCAGTTCGGCCTCGTCTGCCACCTGCGCCTGCCCGTCCCGAATCGCCTGCATGCCTACCGCTCGACCAATCAGTTCCGCCAGTTGGCGTGCTTCCGCAAGCGGAGGCAGAAGGCTCGCGTGCTTGTCCTTTTGTGTGGGCAGGTGGCGCACCAATTCCTCCGCCGCGGCCTTCACCATGGCATCACTGACGCGCTTGGCTTTCGATGCCACAATTCCCAATGCCAGCCCAGGAAAGATATACGAATTATTGGTCTGCGCAATAGGAACATTCTTCCCCCCGGCAGTCACCGGCGCGAATGCAGTCCCAGTGCCGATCAATGCGCGCCCGTCGCTCCAGTCCATCAGATCTTGTGGAGTCGCCTCGCTGCGCGACGTAGGATTCGAAAGCGGAAAGATCACGGGACGAGCCGTGTGCTTCGCCATCTCCCGCACCGCTGCTTCGGTAAATGCTCCGCCCTGCCCTGACACGCCAATCAGCACCGTAGGTTCCACTTGGCGCACCACTTCGAGCA
Source organism: uncultured Acidobacteriaceae bacterium (assembly GCA_963818935.1). GTDB lineage: Bacteria > Acidobacteriota > Terriglobia > Terriglobales > Acidobacteriaceae > Sulfotelmatobacter. Next base: position 31,547 of record CAWFUK010000074.1, on the reverse strand, counting down.
GATCGATCTCACCGCCTTTCCGTTTCCAACCTTGCACTTCTTGCTCTTTTCGTGCGTAGGCCTTTTGCTCCGGCCGCAAGTCCTTCATCTCTTCAGTAACAAGTCCATAGCGGTCGATGCCATAAAAACGGTTGCGAGCTTCCTCCCGAGACAATCCGCGATCTTGCATGAATTGCGCCAGAAGGTTCGTGATGCCGATGCCCGCGCTTCCGAATCCGACTACCACGATTTTCTGCTGCTCCAGCGTAATGCCGGTGACGTTGATGGCAGAGATCAATGTCGCAGTTGCGACCGCCGCCGTCCCTTGAATATCGTCATTAAAAGTGCAAAGTTGATCGCGATAACGCGCCAGAAACCGGGCTGCATTGGAACCCGCGAAGTCCTCCCATTGCAAGAGAACTTGCGGCCACCGTTTCTTCACCGCTTGCACAAATACGTCCACGAAAGCGTCGTACTCTTCACCGCGAACGCGGCGATGTCTCCATCCGACATAGATCGGGTTTTTCAACCGCTCCTCATTGTCGGTTCCCACATCCAGCAGGATCGGAAGGCAGTGTTCTGGATGAATGCCGCCCAGCGCTGTGTACAGCGCCATCTTGCCGATGGGAATGCCCATGCCCCCAGCGCCCTGGTCGCCGAGTCCGAGAATTCGTTCCCCATCGCTGACCACAATGCATTTTATGCAGTCATACCGCCGATCGCTCAGAATTTGCGCGATGCGCTCCTTATTCGGATAGCTGAGAAATAATCCACGCGGCTTTCTCCAGATCTCACTGAACCGCTGGCATCCCTCCCCCACCGTCGGCGTGTACACCAATGGCAACATCTGCTCGATATTGCGAACCACAAGCGCATAGAAGAGCGTCTCGTTCGCGTCCTGAAGGTCGCGGAGAAAACTGTATTTGTTGAAAGGGGTACCCTGCTGGTTCAGCGCTCGCAGTCGCCGTTCCACCTGCTCGTCGAGGCTTCCCACATGCGGCGGCAGCAGCCCGTGCAGTCCGAAGATATCGCGTTCTTGATCGGTGAAGGCTGTCCCCTTATTCCATCGCGGGGAATTAAGCAGGCCAAATCCATCCAGAGACATCACTTGTTCGCTCATATTTCGTCGGCGGCTCGGCCTCTACCTAAAAGGACCCACAATTGTAAATAAAAAGGACGGAAGTCATCCCGTCCTCTTGTTGATGCAACCGGTTTGTGCGCTAAACGAATCGAAGTTCGGAGAGACAACTGCCTGTCTTATCCCGCCTTCCGTTCCTCCGCAGAGGCTGGCGTCATGGCGCGGCCTTGCGATTTCCTCGCCGGCGCAGCAATCTTCCAGCCCATCGTCTCCAAATACAGCCGCTCAACCTCTTCTGCGATTTTCGCCCATTGATAGTGTTCCCGAACGCGGCGGATTGCTGCTTCTCCGACGGCTTCGCGCACTGAAGGATTTGCGATTAGGAAACTGAGCCGGTCCGCCAGATCGGCAGCGTCTCCGCGGCGGAAGGTCAAACCAGCGTCTGCCACCGCTTCCTTATTCTCCGCCACATCGCTAGCTAACACGCAAACCCCTGCGCCCATGGCATCCAGCAGCGCCAGCGATAAGCCCTCCAGGTCGGAGGGCAAGACAAAGATCATGGCATTCGTCAGGAGTTCGTCAAGCGCATGTCCCGAAACCCAGTCCAGCATCTTAATTCGATTACTGGCGTGAGTCCGTAGCCGTCGCGAGTACTCGTCGCAGTAGCTTGACGCGCCAGCCATCACCAGCTTCACATCGGTCTGCAACTTCTCATACGCCTCCACGAGCAGGTGACACCCTTTCTCCGGCGAGAACCGTCCCAGAAAAAGAACGTACTGATCAGGCTCCAGGTCCCATTCCAATATTTTGTCAGCCGAACACCGGTCCCGTAACACTCCGCCGTTTGGTACGTAACACGTTTTTCTCCCGTGGATTTCCTCGTAGTACCTCCGGAGTGTGCGCGACACCACCATGGTCTGATTGGGCAGAGTCACCGCCGCCCGCTCCCCCACTCGCAATACCGCCGCCGCGATGCGTCCCCACTTCTTGCGCTGCCAGTCGAGACCTTGCACCGTGACCACGGTTTTCTTTCCCGCGATACGTGGAATGAACGAGAATAATGCCGGCCCCAGCGCATGGTAGTGCACGATGTCGCAAGGCTGCGTGAGCACATGCAGAGTGCTCAGGAATGTATGGATCAACGTCTCCAGATGTTTAGACCGGATGGTGGGCAACCGCACCACACGAATCCCGTTGTGTTCCTTTCCGGGAGGGGTGAAATAGGTTCGGCAGTAGGCCGTGACCTCGTGTCCCTTCTCTGCCAATTGCGCCCCAATTTCTTCGTAGTAAGTTTCGATGCCGCTGTACTTCGACACCACGCCTCGCCCGCCAATGAATGCGACCCGCAACTTCGGTTTCGAAACAGACGACGCGGTGAAGGCGCAGGCCCGAACGGGAATTTCCGGCTTCGCTGCCCCGGACTGTCGCCTCTTCCCAGCAACGAGTCGCTCGTACAAGCGAAACAAGGCTTCGTAATGCGCTTGTGGGGTATAGTTCACGCCCACCTCCTGCCGCCCCGCTCGCCCCATTTCGTCTGCCACTTCCGGATGTGCGCCCAGAAACCGAATCGCTGAAGCCAACTGCTCTACGTCGCCAGTTTTATAGAGGAGACCAGTTTTCCCTTCCTGGACGAGCTCGCGCCGCGATCCGCAATCCGTCGCCACAACGGTGCGACCTTGCGCATACGATTCGAGAATAGTTTTGCCTAAAGTTTCATAGGCGTGCGAAGGCAGCACCGTGAATCGAGAATCCGCAATCGCACGATCCAATTCCTCCCGACCCATCTGTCCCACAAACTCCACGTTGCCCAGACCCAACTCCGTAGCCAATTGCTGCAAACGGCCGCGCTCCGGTCCATCCCCCGCTATTACGAGCCGAAGGTCGGGAACTCGACGCATGGCGTGCAGCAGATCCTCTACGCCTTTCTCGGGCGACAGCCGGCCAAAGCAAAGCAACGGAGCGTTTTTGGTTGGCCTTTTGGAAACTGTTTGGATGGACTGGAAGTGGGGAAGGACTTCAAACTGTGCCGCGTCCCACCCATGCTCCACAAATTTGTCGCGCACAAACTGGCTGGGAGCCAGAAAGCAATCCACGCATTTTCGATACGTTCCCAGCCATTTGTGAATATAGGCCTCCGCCGCCAGCGTTACCCGCGCTCCCCATCCCGGATAGCACTTCTCCTTCAGCCCGCGCCAGAATTTCCCGCCCTTGCAGGCTTCGCATGCCTCCCCTTGAGACACCAGGTTATAGCCGGGACAGAGCACCTTGAAGTCGTTCAGGTGATAAAGAACCGGAATTTTCTGCGCTTTCAACTCCCACAAAATCGACGGGGACAGATGGTGATATATATTTCGCACGTGCGCCACATCCGGCTGGAATTCCGCGATCATCGCTCGAATCCGCCGCCGCGCCTCGCGCGAGTAAATCGCCTGCCCGGCCAGCCTCGCCTTCTCCAACCATCCATTTTGTTTCTTGAAATCAGTATGGGGCATGAAGTGCCGATCATAGGGAGTGGGCTGCCCGCGCGCATCGGCCATCGAAAATAGCGCCACTTCATGCCCGTGGGCGCGCAGCAGTTCCGTGGCTTCAAACAGGTAAACCTCGGTGCCGCTAAAGGCGAAGTTGTACTTGTTGCAGAACAAGATCCGCATGAGCAGGACTCCAATTCGGGTTGATTCAGCTTGAAACTAGGAAGTCTGGGTGTGTGAAATGGCGCCCGAAACCCTGTGCAAAAAGCAGTCCGTAAAGTTTGTCAGATTGTCTCTGCCATTGAAGTTGTGGAGAATGTGCACCCGCGCGGCGTGCCGAATCCAATCCAGACGGCTCACGGCAGCACGACTCTCTGCGCGGGAGAGTTCCTTCAGGAGCAAAATTCTGGAAACGAATTCCTCCATCGTTCCAGCGGTGTAGAGAAATCCCGTCTTCCCAGGAATGACCAGTTCCGGTATCCCCGTGATTGCAGGCGCAAGCACGATCTTTCCTCGCGCCATTGCCTCCATTAACACCACCGGAATCCCCTCGCTGCGGCTGGTAAGTACAACCACATCCGCGCGGTGGTAAAGGAAATCCCGCTGTTGGCATGTTACGAAGCCGTGCAGCGTCAATCGATCCTGCAGTCGGTGTTCCTGGATCATTGCCTCCAGGCGCCCCCGTTCAGGCCCTTCCCCCACGATTGCGCACTTGAAGTCGAGTCCGCTATCGCGCAACCGGACGCAAGCCCGGATCAGGAAAGCGTGATCCTTTACCGCGTGCAAGCGGCCCACCGCCAACAAAGTAAATCTTCGAGGTTTCGCTGAATCGGCCATTGCTGAAGGCGGAGCGCGCTCCGCCGCATCCACGCCCATTCGCGAGACGATGACTTTCTCCGGGTCAATGGCCGGAAAGTGCTCCAACAAATAGCGCCGGTTATAGGCGGAAATAGTTACGCAAAAACGGCAATTCTCCAGCTTCGTATCAAGATAGGCAGCGTTGAGCAGCAGATCCGACCCATACAAAGTTAGGCTGAAATTTATGCCCAATAACCGCGCCGCCACCATTGCGATCCAGGACCCGAAATAGCCATGATGCACATGAATGTGTTCCACGCCCAGGTCTCGCAGCAAAACGGCATAGTATGCCCCGAGAACAGTGTGCAGTGCCGCCTTCAGCCGGCGTTTCGGCGTTTCTTTTCCTCGCAACACTACTCGCGTCATTAAGCCCGCAATTCGCTTCCAGCGCCACATGGCCAATCCCGTGGCTCGCACAACTGTCTTCCATCGAATCGGTTGCAGGAACAGAATGTTCGGCTCAAAAGATGTGCCCTCCGATGCGTTTGCCGGTGCATTTGACCTTCGCGCGCTACTGGCAACGACTCGAATCCCTCTTCGCCGCAATTCTTGGATCTGCTCACCCACGTAGGGCTCCACCGCTGCGGGAAATTGGTTGGCGAAATGGGCGACAGTCAACACAAACTTTTACCAGCGACCGTACAGGTTTATGCAGGGGAACCTTGTGGCTGCCCGAGAGGCAGGAGCGCTTCTCTTTGTCGCTCACGAATCGCTCGCCGCTGCTGCGCCGCCAGCATCCCCGCCATGGCGAAGAGAAGGCCGTTCACGAACTGATAATTCATCACGACTACCGCCGCATTGATCCAATAAACGCCGAGGAGCACGACCCACATGCTATGGAACTCCGCGTTCAGCAGACCTCTACTCTCAGCCGCCGGCACCTGGCCTCTTCCGAGCCGCAAGATCTCCCACATCAACCAGGCATACAGCGCCAAGCCGGCAATCCCGTGTTCGATCAGCAGTTCGAGATACGTGTTGTGCGGATACAACACCTTTTCTTTGTAACCGCTAACATGCCGCGCCAATTCTGTGGGTACTTGGTTTACGCCCCACCCAGTGAGCGGTTTCTCTTGAAACATTTGCCACCCGCCGGCGTACACCGCTCGGCGAAAATCCACTGGACCAGATTCTTGCAGGCGATCGCTGAGTGCACGCCGTTGTTCGTCAAAGCTCAAAGTGATGAACAAGCCGATAGCTCCGACGATCGCGACCATGACACAGATCAGACGCAGCCGCCGGTTATGGGAACGAAAAATCAGAATCCCCATGCTCACCGCAAATGCCAGCCACACCGCACGGGTCATGGTCGCCAGGATCGCAAGTGGCAGGGGGCCCAAGAGCAGCGCGGCTTTCAGCCCACCTATCCTCCCCCTCAAGAAAGCGTGCAAGGCCAGAATGCCGAGCAGGTTCAGCGAGACCCCGTTGGCCACCGCCTCCAGCAACGGACCCCGCGCCCGGTCGACATGGTACCCAAGGCTTGGATCCAGAATAAAACGCGGCAAGATCAACTGCTTCGCGCCTGCCAGGAACGCAATCGAGGTAAAACAAAGATAGGCAAGCACGATGAGCGCGAAAAGCTCGAACTGCCGCAGCCGCCTTTCATCCCGAAACACCAGCGCCGCGATGTGAAACAGAGCGAATGGCACAATAAATTTTGCCGCCAGCAAACTCCATGTCTGGCTGTCAAAGGGCTGCCCGATCACGCTCGCAATCGCGAGGAAAGTCAGCCCCAGCATGGGCCACGTCGCCCGCTCCACCCTTACCAGGCGCTGCCGCGTACTCAGCGCCTGAGCCCCCACTCCCAGTACCAGCACGGCGAACGCGACGCGATCGATCTCGTAGAAAGCAACGTCGGGATGCCGCAGTAGCATCGCCGCCAGAGCCGCCAGAAACAGCACTACCGGCCACATCATTATCGTTTGCAGCGGGCGCAGCCCCATCCGCAGACATCGGGCCGCAGCCTCACTCGCCCACGAGTCCGGCAATACCATCCGTGCCCTCACCGCGAACATCACTCCCCGCTCCCCCGCCACACGGCTCCAGCCGTCCGCACAAGGATCTTCAGATCCATTCCGAAACTCCAGCATTGGATGTACTCGATGTCCAGATTCATTCCCATCCGGAAGGAAGGATTCTGCCGCGCTGTCACCTGCCAAAGCCCGGTCATTCCCGGGGTCACGTCCAGCCGCGGCAGGTCTTCGATCGCATAGGCCGAGAATTCGTCCAGAGGATGCGGCCGGGGCCCGACCAGGCTCATCTCTCCTTTGAGGACGTTCAGCAACTGGGGTAGTTCATCGAGACTGTAACGCCGCAAAAGCCTTCCCACGCGTGTGACACGCGGATCGCCAGCAATCTTGAAGATTGGACCTTGCCTTTCATTCCGTTTGCGGAGATCCCGCTTAAGTTGGTCTGCGTCCCGCACCATCGTCCGGAATTTGTAACAGCGAAACGGTATGCCCTTCCGTCCCGCCCGCAGCGCCGCATAAATCACTGGTCCAGGAGAATCCAATTTCACCAATATCGCCAACACAGCCAGCACGGGTGCGAGCAGCGTTAGCATCCCTCCCGCTGCCACCACATCCAGCGTGCGTTTTGCCAGTAATCCCGCCACCGGCAGCCGTTCCTCATGCAGGGAAATCAGTGGGATTCCCCCAATTCTTTCCATTTCTCCCGCCGGCCTGCAGCCGAAAAGATCGGGCGCCATCTTTACGTCCAGGCGCAGTTCCCGTGCCGCCCTCAACACGCGTAACGTCAACTCGCGGTCGTGCGGTGCTGCCAAGACAACTTCATCGACGAATTTGGCCCGAGCCAGCTTTGCCAGATCGGCTGTTCGTCCCACGACTCCATCTCGCAGCGCCCTCCTGTCATCCAAAAATCCGCAGACCGTGCGCCCCATTTGGGGGTGCTTTGAAAAAGAGTCGGCGATTCGGCGTCCCAGTTCGCCCGCTCCCACGATCAGGACGTTCCGCATGCCGCGCGTTCTAGCCGCGCGATTCCTGTTGCTCTCTCCTGCACTTTTCGACGAAGCACTCAGATCTTCCCAGTGCCAACGGCTGCCCACGACCCCCTCCAACACGAATCGCACCCACCGTTTGCCCCGCCGCCAGAACGTTCCGAACGCCCCAGCATCGAATGCGGTTGCCTTCATTGTCGCCGGCCGTGTATCCCATCCCGGCAGGTCTTCACCCGAACTGTGATAGCGATAACCCGTCTCCCGCTGCGGCTTCTTCTTGCCGCAGCCTGTCGCCGCTCCTGGGATCAGGCGCGCGGCCCAATCTCTGCCCGGGGGAATCTGCTGTCCTGGTTGTAAAAAAGGGAGGGACACTTCAAATGATTTCCAACTCGTAGCCCGCGATCTCAACGGCCAGCGAGCGCTGGATGGATCCGATTGAGATCACCAGCTTGTTGTTTTCGTGTTGCACCAGAATGCCTTCCAGTCCGTTCAGGCAACCGCCCCTGATTCGCACCCGCTGCCCCGCGTGCACGAATGGATACAAGGAAAAGGCGCCTTGTCTCTGCAACAGCAACTGCAGATTTTCTATCTCGTAGCGCGGCACCGGCGCCACCTTCCCGCCGAAGCTCACGAAGCCGATCAATCCCACGGTTTGCAAAACGTCCCGCCTCGCATTGTAGGAATGATCAATATGTACGAACGCATATCCCGGAAAAAGAGGAGTCGTAATCACCTGCTTCCGATCACTCCAGCTTCGATGTTCGGTCAGCAGCGGAAGATAGACTTCACAGTTTTTTTGATTGAGTCGGGCAGCAACTCGCTTCTCGAAGCGGTACCGTGTCTGCACTGCGAACCACTGGAGCGGGACGATTTCCGCCGCTTCTGCCGGCTGCAGCCGCTCCTCCGTATCTAGCATCTCGCTAGCCAACCGCAACGCAGAGCTACCGCTCATTGGCTCCCACTTGCCATTTCCGTCTACTTTTCCACAGCGTTTGCAGCTTCTTACGGCAACTTCCGCGACAAGCAATCTAGAGACACCGGTAAATCCGCTCCGGCACTGGGAACCTTCTCTCGCTCAACACCGTCCCTAATATCCGCGACTGCGCCGCCAGAAAGGTTTCCTTGATCCTGCATGCAGTCGCTTTTCGCGTGCTCTGCGCTCCCAACACCAGAACGACTCCGTCGGCAAGTTGCCCCATCAATGCAGCCTCGCTAGAAATCCCCGCCGCCGGTCCCTGGATCACGGCAAATTCAAACTCACTTCGGATCTCCGTGAGGCAGCAGGTCCACCAGTTTACCGTGCCAACCGCTCCGGGGAATCCTCGGACTCTCATTCCACGCACGCGCCAAAGATTAACCTCCATCTGTTCGGACCAGGACTTGATAGCAGAATCCCCCTTCGCCCGAGGACGAGACTGTGTCTCCCTCAACCTGCGATCCGGGCCAACAATCGCGACATCGGATCGCGTCTCTTGCGCAAGCGCCCTTCCCACTCTCCCACATAGGTGCGTGATATCCATGCTCGTCTCGGCCGCGCTGAAGACTACCTGCTTCGCTGTGGGGCCGCCGGTTGCAAAAAATATCCGCCGTACCATTCCCCGAATCTGCTCGCGCGCGAATTCCTCCGTATTCCAGTCGTTTGTATCGCGAACGACTTCAAGCTCTTGCGACATTTCTTGTCGCGCTGCGGATCCGATCAATTCGGATCTCGGCAGCACCTCCGCATTCGCGCTCATCTCATCTTCCTCAAGCCGACATACTTCGGTCGATTCCTTCCGGCAAGGACGCCAACACCGGGATTTCCAAACAAGCCCATGCTTCCTCCGGTGTACGCATGGCCGGATCCAAGTAATCCGCCGCAAACCCCGCTCCCGTGCCCGAAGCCACGGCCGCCATCAAGCCCACCAGCACCACTTCCGCCGCTGGCCAAACCGGCAGAGCGGGGACCACGGGCTGTTCGGCGATCGCCACGTTGACGATGCCGCCCTCATCCAGCGCGTCGCCCATGCGTGACTCTTCGCGCTTCTTCACATACAACAGATAATTTTCCTGCGCCGCCTGCTCGCTGCTCATCAGGTCGTCCTGAAGGATCGCTTTCTTTCCCAATTCGCTCGACAGGTTGCGGTATTCCACGAGTTGCGCACTGGTCATGATCTGCCGCGCCTCCAGACCTCTCATCTGAACCCGCGCCTTCTGCAACTCCCCCTTGGCCCATTCGTAGTTCGGGTCCTGATCGGTAGTCTCGTCGCGCACGGGAGTCAACCTCTCGGCGGTGATCGCCGTCTGCGCCTGAAGGATCTGCTGTTCCACTTCTTGCACGAGCCGATGATTGGGCTCAAACTTGGTCAGCAACTGAGTTTTTTTCAACTGCAGATCCAGCAGGCTCGCCTTCAATGCCCGTAACAGCTCAGGATTATCTGCCGTCCGTACCTGGGTGGTGGATCGCATCGGCAATTTAGCGAGTTGGGCATCGAGTTCTTGAATTCGATGACTGATCTCCGCCATGTCGCGCTCGGTCTGCCGGTAACTTCCCTCTACGTCATCGAGCCTTTTTAAAACCAGGTCGCGTTGCTGTCCCGCCATCACTACGCCGTGCCGCTTGGTGAAGTCCACAAGCTTCATTTTGGCTTCCTCGAGCTGGCGGCGCGACTCTCCGGTCTGCTGATCGAAAAAGCGGAGTTGCCCGCCCGGCCGGTGCACCTCCATATGTTTCTCCAGATAAATGGCGGCCAGGGACTGCAACACATGGGCCGCGACTTGCGGGTCGGAAGCGTCGTAGCTCACGGCGATCAAGTTGGTTTTCTTGACCGCTTCCACGTTGAGCCGGTGGGCGAGTTTCTTGGTTGCCCGCTGCACGCGAGCCGCCTGCTCTTCTCCGGGCCGCAGCCATCGTAGCCAGTCATGCGCCTCCAGGTGGTTGGCCTCGACCACCTGCCGTAAAACGTCATCGTCCTTCAGCAGTTCGACTTCCGAATTCAACTCCTCTTCCGTCACCTCCACCCGCGAAAAGTCTGGCGGAGCATTGGTCTGCGCGGTCACCGGCGGGTCGGCCCTGCCTCGACGCACCAGCACCTTCACCTGCGCGCGATACGTAGCTCCGGCAAAGGCGTAGATGAGAGTCAAAACAAACACCAACCCAGACACGCTCAGAAAGATTTTCCCTTGCCGGAATAGAACTGTCGCCAGTTCACGCACGGTCGGGGGAACCGAGTCGTCAGCGTTGCTCGCGGTGTCTCGATTGGGCATGACGGTTTCGCTCGCTCCTCGTCAAAACTGCGTGGAACTCACGTACATGCTTAACGCCGGTTTGCTCAGAAGCCTCCCGATTTTGGAGATGTAATTTTGCGGGACAAACACCAGATCGCCCGGCCGCAGCTGTGCTGCTTCGTCCAGGCTTCTCGCCTTCAACATTTTTTTCAGATCGAAAACCCGGGCCTCCACCAAATCCTCACTCACGTGCCGGAACAACAGAACTTGCGAGTGTTTCGCCTCGTGCGTAAACCCGCCCGCAATCTGGACCGCCTCCATGATGCTAGTGTCGGAGCGCAGTTCATATTTGCCAGGCTTACCCACCTCTCCCCCAGCCACAAAGTAAGGATGTTCAAAATCCTTCAGCGCCACCGTCACCTGCGGATCGTGCAAATACCCCGTGTATGCCCTGCGCACGGCCGCGCGGAATTCCTCCAACGTGAGCCCCTGGGCGAGCACCGGCCCCGCGTCTTTGAGCGTGATGTATCCATCTGGCTGTACCGTGAGTAACTGATCGAATTCCGGAGACAGCGTGAAACTCACTTGCAACACATCGCTGCGATTCAGCCGGTAAAGCGGATGGCTTCCCCCAAGCCGAGGGTTTCCCAAGCCATCCGCTTTTCCGGGTTTTGCGGCCGTCATCCCGGCGCTATCCGTCCCAGCCCCGGTTTGGTCAGTTGGAGAAGACTGGAAGATTGCTCCCAGGTACTGCGCCTTGTTTTCCTCCTGGGCGAACGCGGTCCCGTAAAGCTGCAAAAACGACAACACGCTTACCATCGCGACTGCTTCCCATATGGCGAACCGTTTCATTGCGCGGTAAACCTGTTCTCGAATTCGAGAGCCGCTGACCGATCGCGATTCTCTGGGGAAAAAATATTCCTACATCCCTTTAGCGGCAAGACATGGGAAGTGCTGTCTACCAAAGTGGGCATGCTCCGTTTCGACACAATTTGGCTTTCGCCCGATGGATCGCGCCTTCTGCTTGAATCGAGTTGCTGTTAGAACAGCACGGCTCACCCTCTTCCGGCCTACCCACGAAAGTGGACTTGCATGTTCGCCGCATCACGTCGGTGCGAAAAGTGAAGATGGGTGGTCTCGAGAAAACCTGCAACAAGACAACCATCGACAGCAGCCTGATGAACAACATCCCGAATCGGTATCGACACTGGACGCTTTTTCCACAGCATTGCTAGCCGTCTTCCCGAATTGAGAGCCGTGCCGGAATAAAGTGGCTCGTTTTCTTGAGTCCCTCTTCGCTGACTCCTAAGATCATGAAGGAGTCTGTACGGGCCCCTTCATGCGTCTGCAAGTTGCCGCTGCCATCGATGTTCTTATCGCCGATTCCAATCTGATGCAGGCCCAGTTGCTGACCAGCGCGCTCCGCCGGCGTTCCGCCTTCCGCATCTCCACCTGCTTGGTCGACATTGCCTCCATCCTGCAGGCGATCAACTCCAGCGTCGCCAAGGTGGTGGTTCTTTCGCTCAATCACTCCGTCAGTGTTGCCAACCAGATGGGCGCGATGCGCCAGGTTCATCTTTCCTACCCCGCTGTGGCCAAGGTTCTTCTCGTGGAATCCTACGATCGAGAACTCGTGGTCAACGCATTTCGATCCGGCGCGCGCGGCATCTTCTGCATTTCCGATACCCACTTCAAGCTGCTCTGCCGTTGCATCCAGCGGGTGGCCGAAGGTCAGATCTGGGCTAATGCCGAACAGTTGACGTTCCTGCTCGATTTAATTTCCGATGTCCCCTCACTGCGTGTGCTCAACTCCAAAGGCCAATCGTTACTCACCCCGCGCGAGGAGCAAGTCGTCGCCCTGGTTGCCGAAGGCCTCAGCAACCGTGCCACGGCCCGCGAACTCAATCTCAGCGAGCACACCATCAAAAAATATCTGTTCCGTATCTTCGACAAGCTGGGCATCTCGTCACGCGTAGAACTCGTTCTTTACGCAGTGAATAATGGAGCTCCGCTTCGCGCGGAATGGCTGGGCAGTAGCGGCCGGAATCCCAATACTTAGCGTGACGCTCCCGCCGGAACAATTGACGAAATGTTCCGGTTGGAACACATCGTCATCCCAATTGTGTAAGCGAGTAATGTACGTACAATAACGCTAAGTGATGGGAGCAGACGGGATTAGGCATAGTCGGAGGCTTATCGCCCTGAGTCGAAGACACTCAGATTTGCGCGGAGGTTGGGCCGCCTTAAGCATTTCGGATTGTCTGATCTTCATCCGTTTCCTGGGACAGTCCCTCGTATCCTCACACCCCGATCTTCCTTCCTCCCAAGCCCGCGGCTCCGCCAGGTTTGAAAACCGTTCCGGGTGGCTGTATAAATCTCAGGACGGTACTTCGTGCCTGATTCCTCACCCAACCCTACGCGTTCGCGCAGCGCGGCGCTGATTTCTGCCGCCCTGCTCTTGGCCGCGCTCGCGCTGGTCGTGCTCTATACCAGTCGTCGCGCTTTCCTCAGTCCCGTGGCCTTAGTGGTAGTGGCCGCGATTGGAGTCGCCGCACTGCTGCTGCAAGTGCGGCTACGTCCCCAACTTCCCGCGATAAAGGGCTCTTCAGTTTGGGTTCCGCTCTGGCTCAACATTCTGGGAGTGGTCTTCGCTCTTGCCGCCGTGTTCGCGGACGTTCTGCATTTGAGCGCCGCGGTTATGTTGATCGCCGCACTCGCCGCCGTAGTCTCGTTTGCGGTCGGCGGCATCATCGTGATCAGCGGCCTGCGTAAACGGCGCGTGTAAGATCAACTTCCGGGGTAACGGATTCCGGAACACGTGGTCCCACCTAAGCCCATATCAAGATGCACTTGAGGATAGCGAGATCAGCCGAGCTTTGGGAGCCAGAAGCCAGAAGCCAGAAGCCGCCTCTACGGTTTGAAGTCCACGGCCACGGTGGTTTCGACCACGGCGGGTTTCCCGTCAATCAGGTAGGGCTCGAATCTCCACCAGCGCAGAGCATCGACGGCGGCCCGCGCCAGCACGTCCGGCCCATTCTGCGCGTGCAGGTCGATCACCCGGCCGTCGCTGCCGACCACCACATCGAGGACGATCGCCCCTTGCAGTTTCAGCGGCCGGGCTGCGGCTGGATACTCAGGTTCCACGCGGTGCGTGATTCGCTTCTCCATGACATCGGCGGAAATGTTGGCCTCCGGGTGAATCGATGCGCTTGCGCGATTGTTCCTTAGACCGTCCTCCAGTTCCTCCCATTCCCGGTTCCAATGCCACCATAAGACACTGACCAGGATGGCAGCTGAGAGCAGAAGCACTGCCCAGCCCCTGCCCCGCCGCCGGCGCCTGGGACGAGCCGGTTGTGAATCAGAATCACCCGGCTGTGAGCCGGAAGCCGGAGGTTGCGCTCCGTTAAAATTTTCGCGGCTTTCCCCATCCCTGACGGCATCTTTCCCACTGACTCCCACGTCGCCCTTCGCCGCTGATTGCTTCGCGATTGCGATTTCGGTACGCTCTTTCCCGGCCCCTGCAGCTTCGACCCAATCGCGGATCGCCGCCTGCTGCTGTGTGGTCAAACCCACGAATTCCATGCCGCTTCGCAACTTGTCGTGATGTCTAACCAGGGCACGCGTGCGAAGTGGATCCGCCACGGCCGGCAACTGGATCTCCACACCCACCGACTCGCCCGGCAGCAACTCGCCCGCCAGCACCGCCGCTACGCCGCCTTCGCCCAAATCCACGGAACGGCCCGGCAGAGTGTCGGGAATGCCTGAACGCAGCACGGTGACATCCAGCGGCGCGCGCAGCGAAAAGCGCGCTCGACGCCGCCGCGTCGGCTGGTCCCAGCCCTGCAACTGTGGTTTCGATGCCATCTTGCGCTCGGGATTTCGCATCCGGACTTTGTGTCCTGGGTCTTAGTTCCCAGGCGTTCGGTCTTGAGTATTAGGTTTAGCTCCTGTTGGCGGAATCCGAGACCTAAATCCTAAAACTCTAGGACTGGAACCTGAGACCCGACGTTGAGAACTACGACCGAACACCGTCTCTCCACATTTCCACAATCTCGTTCCCATCCGCTATCAGCACGACGCTGGCCATGCCGATGAATAGCCCGTGCTCCACCACTCCTGGCATATCGCTGAGTTTCCGCGCCAATCCTTCCGCATGCGGAATCTGGCCGAAGCGGCAATCGAGAATGTAATTGTCCTCGTCCGTTATGTACGGATTTCCACCTGCATCGCGCCGCAGCGCGACATCAGCTCCCAGAGTCGCAATCTTCGGCTCGATCACAGCCCGGGCGAACTTGATCACCTCCACGGGCAGGGGAAATTTTCCCAGTGTCGCAACTTTCTTGCTGTTGTCGGTAATAATCACGTACCGCTTCGATGCCGAGGCCACAATTTTTTCCCGCAGCAGCGCTCCGCCTCCGCCTTTGATCAAACGTAGTTGCGGATCGACCTCGTCCGCGCCATCCACCGTGACATCGATCTCAGGACACTCATCCAAAGTGGTCAGCGGAATACCAAGGCTTGCCGCCTGCTCCCCCGACCGCTCCGAACTGGGGATGCCTCGAATCCGCAGGCCGTTCCTTACTTGCTCGCCCAGCAATTGAATGAAGTATGCCGCCGTCGAGCCGGTTCCCAGCCCGACCACCTGACCATCCTTTATAAATTGCAAACTCGCGCGCGCCGCCGCCTCTTTTTCCCGTTCATTGGCCATAGTTTTTGGTTGCAGTGAGGAACGGTCGCATTATTCCACAGCCTTAGCCACCAGTGCGGCCACTCCGGAAATATTCTTGATGAGCTCCGCCGGCACGCCGTGCCGTTCTTGCAGATATTCCGGACTGTTGTAAGAAACCCAGACGTTCAGCTTTTCGTCCTGCCATACCAGAACCTTCAGCGGCAGATCGATGGCCAGCGTAGGCGCGGCTACCATCAGCGGTGTCCCTCCCTTGGGACTGCCGAAGATGATCAGCTTCGTCGGCCGCATCTGCAGCCCCACTTTTTCCGCCTCTCCACTGTGATCGACGAAAGCAAACACCTGCATCCCGCGCTCTGCCAGAATGCTCTCGAACCGCTTTACCGTTTCCTCGACGCTGTGTCGAGTTGCCACCTGTACGAGACCGTTGTCCTTCATCAGCCCACAACCTCCTTCTCATCAATACCTTCTAACACGTGGCCCCGGATGCCAGCGTCCGGGCCGAGCGATGCGCTTGCTTGCGGACGAAGGCGTCCGCCGCTACGTGTGCGCGATCATCTTGCCCAGAATTTCTTTCACAATCTTCGCCGCAACTGTCGCGGTCATGCCGGAAACATCCTGCACCGGGTTGTACTCGACAATGTCGGCACCCACGATATCTCCTGCAATGGCGTGCAAATGCGTAATCGCCTCCCGCACCGTCATCCCGCCGGGCTCGCGATGCGAAATGCCCGGCGCAAAGGCCGGATCGAGCACGTCCATGTCGAACGAAACATAAACCGGGCCTTCTATCCTGAGCCGCTCGAGCGCGGGAAGCGCTGCCATCTCGACCACTTCCACGCCAAACCTTGCCGCCTGCTCGCGCTGATGCCCGTTGATAGTACGGATTCCGATCTGAACCAATCGCCTCGCTAAATGCTCTTCCGTAATTCGCGCAAACGGGCATGCATGAGAGATGCGGCTGCCCTCGAATTCGTCGTACAAATCCGGATGTGCGTCAAAATGAATTATGGTCAGCCCCGCATGTTCCCGTGCAACCGCCTTCAGGATCGGATAGGTAACCGAGTGGTCGCCACCCAGCGAGACGGGTCGCTGGCCGGTTCTCAGCAACTCCCCGATCGCGTGCTCAATCTCAGCAAAGTCCTGGCTGGCCGTATCCCGCGCATTGCCCAGATGCAAGTCCCCGGCATCGGCAAATGCACCCGCAGCCCCCAGATCCACTCCCAATTCCGTCCACTTGTTCGAAGCATCGCACTCCAAAGCCTCGCGGATCTTCCCCGGAGCACCCGCCGGTCCACGCATATAAGATGAGTTCACATCCAGCGGAATTCCAATGAGAGTTGGCATTTGCTCGCCTCAGTGAATTGTAACCACAGCTTTCAGCAACCTGGCAGGCTGCTGAAAAACCCTGATTGCGCCAGCTGGGGACGGGCACGACTTCGGCCGTTTTCTCCTTCAACACCAACCGCGCTTCAGCGCCTGCCGGCTGCTTTCGGCATCAGCAGCGATTTTTTCAGCAACCCAGTCTATCGGGGAAACCCCGTAGCCCATTCGCCATTTTGTGGATTTCTTTTAACCACCTATTCATCTTTTCTTCACCTATCATTAACGGCCAAGCCAGTAACTTGACTAATCAGTCTTAGCCTCTGGGGTTCCAAATCTTGGCTAAGGCCGAATAAGGCAAGCCCGCTTTCATTCGATTCATCAAGTACGACGCCTCTAACTGTGGGTTAGTGCAAAGCTAGAAAACTGCTGAATGTTGAAGAACCTCCTCCTGTTCGCATTCGCATGCCTGTGCCTCGCGCCCTGGCATGCCGAGCTTTATGCTCAGGACTCGTCGCAGCCCTGCCCGCGCCCGTCGGTCGGCAGCGTGGTGGCTGAGCCCGAAGAGTTGCACAGCCACAGCGGAATTCTCAAGCTTGAACTCACCGCGCGCAATTCAAAGCAGAGCGACGGATCCATGCGCTACTGCTATGTCGATGCCAACGGCAATGAGTCTCCCACCCTGCGGGTAAGCCCCGGCGATCTGGTCATCTTAACCCTGAAGAATGAGATGACGAATCTCGGCACTCCTGCTCTGACCATCTCCCATCTGCATTCGCATACCGAGAGCGAACCGAACGGGAACTCGTGCAGCAGCGGATTGATGACTCCGGAGTCGACCAATCTTCATTTCCACGGCCTCACGATTCCTCCGGTGTGCCATCAAGACGACGTCCTCAAAACCTCGATTCAGCCTGGCGATCCGCCATTCGAGTACCGCTTCCGCATTCCCGACGACGAACCACCGGGATTGTATTGGTACCACCCCCACATCCACGGATTCACCAAGGCGCAGGTGCTGGGCGGCGCATCGGGAGCCATCATCGTCGAAGGCATCGAACGCGCGGACCATGCCGTTGCCGGATTGCCGGAGAGAGTCTTCGTGATCCGCGATCAGGATCTGTTGAACCCCAACGCGCCTCCGTCAAAATGGGAGCCGGTAATCCCCAAAAACCTCATTGATCAAGACGGAGATGCCGCCAACAACGGCACGGGATACGGCAAGCCCGCCAAAGATCTTTCCATCAACTTTGTGCCCGTACCTTATCCCGATTACCACCCGGCCCTCATCGGGATGAAACCGGAAGAGCAGGAGCTGTGGCGCGTAGTGAACGCTTCGGGAATTACCTATCTCGACCTGCAACTTTTATTCGGCCGCGAACAGCAGCAACTGGGCCTGGTGGCGATCGATGGCGTGCCTTTGAACATCAATGGTTTGCCCGCGGATTTTGTGGACTGGCAATCTCACCTGGCCGTGCCACCGGGTGCGCGCGTGGAATTCATCGTGAAGGGACCGCCCGCAGGCGTCTCGGCGATGCTGATCACGCACACCGTGGATACCGGCCCGAGCGGCGAAAACGATCCCAATCGCGCCCTCGCCACGATTACCGCTTCTAAAGACGCGCCCGAGCCGGAGTCGATTCTCGCCGCCTCGCCGAAACCACTTCCGCCGCAATCCTTGCCCTGGCTTGGAAGCGTGCTGCCGGTGCGAGTCAGAAGATTGTATTTCTCCGAGAAGCTTCTCGACCCCAACAATCCCAACAGCGCCACGGAATTTTATTTAACCCTCGAAGGACAGACGCCGGTGAAGTTCGATCCGAAATCAGGCGTGCCCAACATCATCGCCAAGCAGGGAACGGTCGAGGATTGGATCATCGAGAACCGGTCCAGCGAACTTCATGCCTTTCACATTCACCAACTGCATTTCATGTTGATCGAGTATCGCGGCAAGCCTGTGAATGAGCCCTTTCTCCGCGACACCATCAATGTCCCTTATTACAACGGTAAAACTCTTGCGTATCCCAGCGTGCGATTGCGGATGGATTTCCGCGATCCCAATACCGTTGGCGACTTCCTCTACCACTGCCATCTTCTGGAACACGAAGACGGAGGAATGATGGGGCTGATTCGCGTCGAACCCTGACCAGCGGGCGCGCCGCGAATTGGTCTCGAACAAAAACCAGCCAGACAAACCCAGGACGCAAGCAGGACTTTTGAAAGCCGAATCAAATTGATTTTCCCGGGAAGCAGTTCTTAACCAGCAGTCCACTGAACAGATACGAAAACAGAAACTTCGAGGAGGAACCATGAGTTTCAAATCTATCGCAGAAAAAGGCGCGCATTGCGCTCGTCTTTCCCTGGCGACCCTGGCCATGTTCCAGCTAACCTTCGGCGCTTCCTTTGCCAACGCGGCCGACAAACCAGTCAACGCCCGCGATGCGGCCACCACCTCTCCCATCAAGCACGTCATCGTGATCATCGGAGAAAACCGCAGCTTCGATCACGTCTTCGCCACCTATGTGCCGAAGAGTTCCGACTCCATTAACAACCTGCTCTCCGAAGGCATTGTCCAGCTGGATTCCAACAAGAACGCCATTCCCGGACCAAACTTCAGCAACGCGGAACAGACCTTCGCCACCGATACCGATGGCTTCCTGCTCGCTCCGCCGACGCAGTCCTTTCCCAACAACATCCTGCCGGCGCCTCTGGTCGGTGGCCCGACCGCGCCCAACGGCTATTTCGGCGGTTCGAATCCCTGCAACACCAACCCGCCGCTGACTGCCGTCGAGTGCGCTGCCATCACCGAAGTCGGACTTCCCGCCGGCCACTACTATGCCCTTGCCAGCGGTGGTACCAACCTACCCAAATACACTCCCGATACCCGCATCACCAACGTCACATCGTTGCCGCCGGGACCGTTCCAACTCACCAACGGCAGCACATTCAAGTATGACGATTACGCTCAGAGCCCGGTTCACCGCTTCTACCAGATGTGGCAGCAGTTGAATTGCGATTTGAGCCGCGCCACGGCCAGCAATCCCACCGGTTGCAATGGAGGGTTGTTCTCTTACGTGGAGACCACGGTGGGAGCGGGCACCAACGGCACCACGCAGCCGCCGCTGTGCTCTTCCAATGGCAATCAGACTCCGTGCTTCACTTACAACTACAACCCCAGCGTTCCCGACGCCCAAACCACCGGCGAAGGATCGACCGCTCTTGGTTTTTACAACGTGCAGCAGGGCGATGTGCCCTACTTCAAGACCCTGGCCGATGAGTACACAATGAGCGACAACTTCCACCAATCCGTCCTCGGAGGCACCGGAGCCAATCACATCATGCTCGGCCACGCCGATGCCATCTGGTACAGCGATGGCAAAGGCAATCCGCTGGCGCCGCCGAACAACGAAGCGGTATTTACGACTTACAACGGACAGCCTGATCCCGACGCCGGGATCGTGCAGGAGTTTGAAAATCCCAACCCGGCTCCCGGCACCAACAACTGGTACACCGAGGATGGTTATGGCAACAGTTACAATTCGGGCTATCCTCCGCCGTATTACCCCAACCCTGCATCGGGCGGCGGAAGCTATGTCGAGTGCGCCGACACTACGCGTCCCGGCGTCGGCCCGGTCACGAACTACCTGAACAAGCTCGGAATCAACCCGAACTGCGAGCCCGGCCACTATTATCTGGTGAACAATTACAATCCGGGCTATTTCGGCAACGGCAAGAATGCCTCCACCGATACCAATCCCGCCAACACTCCATTCACCGTTCCGCCGTCCTCGACGCCCAGCATCGGCGACGACCTGAACTCCAACAACATTTCCTGGAAGTACTACGGCGACCAGTGGAACAACTACGTCAACGACCCCTATCAGCTGAATTGGGGAAATAATGGGCCCACTGCCGACGAATACTGCAACATCTGCAACCCGTTCCAGTACGACACGTCGATCATGGCGAATCCGGCCCAGGTGGCAGCGCACATCCAGGATGTGACGAATTTGTACTCCGATATCACGAATGGAACGTTGCCTGCCGTATCCATCACCAAGCCCAGCGGCTACGCCGATGGTCACCCCTCTTCTTCCAAGCTCAACGTTTTCGAGGAGTACACGAAGAAGATCGTTGACATGGTCAAGGCTTCGCCGTATTGGGACGACACCGCGATCTTCATCACTTTTGATGAAGGCGGTGGCTACTATGACTCCGGGTACGTGCAAATGCTCGACTTCTTCGGCGACGGCACTCGCATTCCGCTGCTGGTCGTTTCGAAGTATTCCACCGGCGGTCACATCAACCACGCGTACTCGGACCACGTCTCCATCGACAAATTTATCGAGCGGAACTGGAGCATCAACACCATCTCCGCGCGCAGCCGCGATAACTTCGCGAATCCCATCACGTCCTCGAGCAATCCCTACGTGCCGGTGAACTCACCGGCACTGGACGATCTGTTCGACGCCTTCAGCTTCCCAACGAATTAGTTTCGGTGGGATTAGCCATATGCCGGCCAAGGGAATTTTTCCCTGGCCGGCTTTTCTGTTTATCCAGTTGTCATCTTGAGCGAAGCATTCACGCAGTCGAAGGATCCCTATAGCCCCCTCACACTCTCAAAGTCTGCTCAAGGCATTCTTCCTGCGACCCTCAGTGTCGCCATCGTGGATCTTTTGCGCCCCAGAATCCCCCGCATCCAACGCAGCATCCGTTATCCTAAGTAAAGAAACTTATGCCGACTAAATCCAAGTCCTCCAACGGCGGCGCGCGCACAGCCGTGATCGAAACACCGACCGAAAATAATGCCCGGGAACAGGCCTTCAACGCCTTCCGCCAGTGGGGATATCTCGAGGGTGATCTCGATCCCCTCGGTTTTCTCCGCCCGCGCCCTACGCCTGAATTGCAGATCGATAACGGCTACGGCCGCGAAGCCCGCGCCATTTACTCCAGCACCATCGGCGTCGAAATCAACCATATTTATGCTCCCGAACGCCGCCGCTGGATCTACGAGCGCATGGAATCGCAAAGCCCCGAACTGGATGTGACAGACGAGCAACAGAAGCACATCCTCGACCTGCTCATCCGCGCCGACATTTTCGAGCAAGTCATGCAGCAGCGCTATCTCGGCAGCAAACGTTTCTCGCTCGAAGGTGTCACTGCGCTCATTCCACTGGTCGATGAAATCCTCGACACCGGCTCGCGCCTGGGCGCCCAGGAACTCGTCATGGGCATGAGCCATCGCGGACGCCTCAACGTCATCAAGCACGTCGCCCAGAGGCCTTCCGAAGAAATCTTTGCCGGCTTCGAAGATGTCGACCCGCGCAGCGTTCTCGGCTCCGGCGACGTGAAATATCACATGGGCGCCACCGGTGAATACGGGACGCGCAGCGGCGGCAAAGTTCATATCCATCTGGTGTCTAATCCCAGCCACCTGGAAGCCGTCGATCCCGTAACCATTGGCCGCACTCGCGCCAAGCAAGATCGCACTGGCGAAGGCGGCCGCGAAAAATATCTTCCCCTCCTCGTCCACGGCGACGCGGCCTTTGCCGGACAAGGCATTCTCGCCGAGACCATGAATTACGCCGACCTGCCCAGCTATACCGTCGGCGGAACGATTCACATCGTCGTCAACAATCTGCTGGGATTCACCACCAGTTATCTCGAAGAACACTCCACGCGCTTCGCCGCCTGCATCGCGCGCCGCCAATCGATCCCGATTTTCCACGTGAATGGCGAAGATGTGGATGCGGTCGTGCGCGTCGCCCGCCTCGCCACCGAATATCGCTACCAGTTCGGCACCGACGTCGTCATCGATCTGATTGGCTACCGACGCCACGGGCACAGCGAAGTCGACGATCCCACCGTGACCCAGCCGTTGCTCTATAAAAGGATCAAAGAGCATCCGCCGCTCTGGGAAATCTACGCCGACGATATCGGCGCCAGCGATGCTCCCGCGCAAGCCGCCGCCATCAAGGCCGAATTCGAGGCCGCGCAAAAAGATGCCGGCAAACTCACCAAGAAGCCGACCTTGCGCGAGTTGCCCAGCTATTGGGATCAATACTACGGCGGTTTTCACAAGCCCGAATTCGAAGTCGAAACTGGACTTACGCAGGAAGAACTTTCCGAACTTACCACGCGCCTCACCACCTATCCCGCTGGCTTCCACATCCATCCCAAAGTAAAAAAGCTTCTTGAGCAGCGCGCTGAAATGGGAGCAGGGAAGCGCCCCGTCGATTACGGCATGGCCGAAGCTCTGGCCTTCGGCAGCTTGGTAAAAGCCGGCATCCCGGTTCGCCTGTCCGGCCAGGATTCTCGCCGCGGAACTTTCAACCAGCGCCACTCTGTTCTCATCGACATCGAAAACGAGAACGAATACGTCCCGCTGGAAAACATCGCGCCCGGCCAAGCCAATTGCGGAATTCATAATTCAACGCTTTCCGAGCCCGGCGTACTCGGCTACGAATACGGCTACAGCCGCGATTATCCCGAAGCGCTAGTGTTGTGGGAAGCCCAGTTCGGCGACTTCGTCAACGTCGCGCAGGCCATCATCGACCAATTCATCTCTGCCGGCGAAGCCAAGTGGAACTTGCTCTCGGGCCTCGTGATGCTTCTGCCTCACGGCTACGAAGGCCAGGGCCCGGAGCACTCCAGCGCCCGCATCGAGCGCTTCATCCAACTGGCCGCCAAGCACAACATTCAGATCACGCAGCCCTCCAACGCCGCGCAGTACTTTCATCTGCTGCGCCGCCAGGCGTTGCGGCACTGGCGCAAACCGCTGGTCGTGTTCACCCCGAAGAGCATGTTGCGCCATCCCGACGCATCGTCGCCCATCGCGGATTTCATGCGCCCCAATTTCCAGAACATTCTTCCGGACAGCGAAATCGGAGAAGCCGATCGCATCCTGGTCTGCACCGGCAAGATTGGCCACGAACTGCAAGCCGAGCGCAAAAATAGGAAAGATCATTCGACGGCAATCGTCTTCGTGGAACAGCTCTATCCCTTCCCCGAGAAAGAACTGGCCGCCGAATTCGCCCGCCACGGCGAGACCGGCGACATCGTATGGGTGCAGGAAGAGCCCGCCAATATGGGCGCGTTGTTCAACATGCTGCCCCGCCTGCAGCGCATCGCCGGCGATCGCCACGTGCTCTCGGTGAAGCGCAGCTCCAGCGCCAGCCCCGCCACCGGCAGCGCCAAAGCGCACGAAGTGGAACAAAAGACGCTGCTGACCCTGGCGTTTACCACGAGGGGATGAGCAGGAATAGCCCCAATTCATGCCCGTGCCGATCGCAGCGAGTCAGTTCGGAAAATAAATGTTAGGATTGTCCGCCATCTGAGAGGCATCGAGAGGGAAACACTGCCGCCCTGCGGGATGCGACCACGCGCTGGTCCGCTGCAGGGCCTCGTTCTTTTCGCTGCTCATGGCGAAGGTCGCGCATAGTTCATACCTGCTTGCGTCCTTGACGTGATCTGGCACGCTCAATGAATTCCTGAATGTTGGGGCTAGTGGCCATGTGTAGAATCGTACGCCGATGACCTTGTTTTTGCAGATCTCAATTCGCCAATCTCCAATTGTTACAATCTCAATAAAAATTCCCCGCCCTCGCCAAAACCAGCCACTCGGTACTAGGTACTGGCTATCGCGTTGGTTACAATGAATGTGTGAAACCAAGCATCTTCGTCGTCGAAGACGATCCTGATATTTCCCGCCTCGTCCGCCACCATTTAGAAAACGATGGTTTCTCCGTTCGCGTCTATTCCAACGGATCGACCGTGGTCGCCGATGCTGAGCGCCAGCGGCCCGCGCTCTTTGTGCTCGACATCATGGTTCCCGGCAAAGATGGACTCGAACTCTGTCGCACCGTCCGCCAGACTCCCGGCCTCGCCTCTGTGCCAGTGATTTTTCTTACCGCCAAGAGCAGCGAAGCCGACCGCGTCCTCGGCCTCGAGATCGGTGCCGACGACTACATCGCCAAGCCATTCAGCCCGCGCGAACTCGTGGCCCGCGTGAAAGCCGTATTGCGGCGCTTTGAGCGCCCGCTGCCGCCTAGCCCTCTGACTGTCGGCGAAATCGCGATCGATCCCGCCGCCATGATCCTCACCGTTCGCGGACAAACCGTTTCCACCACGGCCACGGAATTTCGCTTGCTCGATTATTTCGCCCGCCATCTCGGCCGCGTCTTCTCCCGCGACCATCTTCTTGATTCCGTCTGGCGCGACACTTCCTATGTGACCCCGCGCTCGGTCGATGTTTACGTGCGCCGCATTCGCGAAAAAATCGAGCCTGACCCGGAGAATCCCCGCTATCTAAAGACCGTCCGCGGCGCTGGGTACCGCTTCGAGGCCCCCAAGTGAAGCGCGATAAAGTGAGCAAGGCGTGAGGAACAGGATTTTCTTCAAGTTGCTGGCGGCTTTTCTGGTCGTCATTATCGCCGCCGCGGTGACCTTCGACGTCATGATCGGCAGCGCGTGGCAGTCTTCGCTACGCACCGAGATCGAGCGCAACCTCACCCAAAAAACCCTGCTGGTGGCCCACCGCGTGGAGTCTGACCGCTCCCACTCCTTGGCCGACGTGGCCGCCCAGGAAGGAAAATCCGCCGGAGCCCGGGTCACCGTAATCGACCCCAGCGGAAAAGTCTTGGCCGATTCCGAAGCCGATGCCGCGGGCATGGAAAATCATGCGACTCGTCCCGAGTTCGTTGCCGCTCTCTCCGGAAAAATCGGCAGCAATGAACGCCACAGCGCCACCATCGGCGTGCCCTTTCTCTACGTCGCCGCTCCTATCTCCGGCGGTGCGGTACGGCTGGCTTATCCGCTCTCCGATGTCGAGGCGGTTGCCGCAAAGGTGCATCATCGGCTGGAGTTGGCGTCGCTTTTCACCTTCCTGTTCGCGCTGCTAGTGGCCGCCCTTGCCGCACACTGGAGCGCTCGCCGCCTGGAGCGCATTGTCAAGGTCGCCGCTCGCATTGCCGAGGGCGATCTTCAAGCCCGCATTCGAGAAGGCTCGCAGGACGAAATCGGCCGGGTCGCTGCCGCGATAGATGGCACCGCCCGCCGCGTCGAAGAAAGTTTTGCCGCGGTTCGCTCCAGCCAGCGTCAACTCGAAACCCTGCTTAACAGCATGCGCGATGCCGTCATCGCGGTCAGCGCCGACGGCCTGGTGCAGTGGGCCAACCAGCCCATGGATCGCCTGGTTCCGCAACGCACGCGCCTGCATCAACCGGTGGTCGAAACCATCCGCGATCCCGATTTCCTCGCCGCAGTCAAGGAAGCCACTGTGACTCGCGAAGTCAAGACCGCCCGTGCCACCTCCATCGTTCCAGGCCGCGCCTTCGATGTGACCGCGGCTCCGCTGCCCGATGGCGGCGCGGTCGCCGTGCTCCGCGACTTAACCGAAACCGAACGCGTGGAAAAGACCCGCCGCGATTTCATCGCCAACGTCTCTCACGAACTGCGCACCCCGCTCACTTCGATACAAGGCTATGCCGAGACTTTGCTCGATACCACTCCCGAGAATGCGGCCCCGAGCCGGGAGTTCCTCGAAATCATCCGCAAGAATGCGTCGCGCATGTCGCGCCTCACCGAGGACCTGCTCACTTTAGCTCGGGTCGAATCGGGCGAGACCCGCTTCGAGCCTGAATCCGTTCCTCCCGCCGAACTTCTTCATGACGCTGAAGAAAGCTTCCGCGAAATTGCCCGCACCCACGGCATCGATTTGCAGATCAAAGACGCCCCGGAGGATTCACCCTCCGCGCGCGATTCCGCTTCTGACCCGCTCACCTCGGATTCGATGCAGAATCTGCCGCCGGTTCTGGCCGATCGTGAGGCCATTCACCAGGTCTTTTCCAACCTGATCGACAATGCCCTGAAATACGGAGCGGCGGGCGGGAAAATCACTCTCGGCGCCCGCGCCGTTCCTCACGCGGTAGAATTTTTTGTTCAGGATTTCGGCGCCGGCATCGCCTCCGAACATCTTCAACGCCTGTTCGAACGTTTCTACCGGGTCGACAAAGCCCGCTCTCGCGAATCCGGAGGCACTGGTCTGGGTCTCGCCATCGCCAAACACATCATGCTGGCGCATGGCGGTTCCATCCGCGCCGAAAGCGAACTGGCCCACGGTTCCACTTTCCTGTTTACCCTCCCAACGGCGTAAAGCAGTATGATTCCGACGAGGTCGTGAGCAGAATTGATTCGCTCTTGCGAATCAGCCGCGGCTATCCGCTCACTTACGATCTCCACAAAACTTTACCGTCCAACCGGAAGCAGTTCCAAAACATGCTGAATCATTCCGGGTTCGAATCATTAGAACCTCTGGCCAATCAAATGACGATCACATCGCATCGAATTCAGCGCTTCTCGCGTACATCTCTTGTCGTGTCCCTGATTTCGCTCACCGGCTGCGCCTCGGTGCAAGTCCACCTCGGGATGAAAGTTTACCTGCAAAAAATTCCCGTCACCTCGATGAAAGTCTCGCTGCAGGGTGGGCCGGCCATCGGCCCAGGACAAAAACTCCCGCTCGTGGTTACCTTCGCCGAGCCTGACGGTAAGACGTTGACCACCGAAGGCGCCGGCCAGGGCAAAGTCATGTGGAAAGACCTCGCAATCACTGCAACCGTGGTTACCGCGAATCAAAAGGGAATCGTCACCCTCCCTCGCGACCCCAGAATCAGCGACGGCAAGGTTCCCCATATCACTATCACCGCACCCAGCCATCCCGATCTTCACGCCGACCTCGACATCCCCATTCGCTACGATGAGAAATACACGGCGAATTTCTCCGGCAGAGCGGGCAGCAGTGGCATGAATGGTCAGGACGGCCAAGCTGGCTCCAGTGGCAGCACGGGTTCGATGGATCCCAACAATCCTTCACCCGGCGGCAATGGCGGGAACGGCACCAACGGCTCTGATGGTGGAGATGGTGGGCCGGGAGGAAATGCTCCGCCAGTTCAGCTTCGCCTCGCACTCAGGGCAGGCGACCACCCTCTGCTCCAGATCGAAGTCTCCGCCGCAGGAAAACAAAAATTCTACTTGCTCGACCCGCAGGGCGGTTCACTAACGGTAAAGGCCGATGGCGGCCAGGGCGGCTCGGGCGGCAGAGGCGGTCGCGGAGGCCAAGGTGGTTCCGGTGGCATGGGATCGCCCAGCGGCTCCAGCGGCATGTCCGGTTCCGATGGACGAAACGGTTTTGACGGGCAGCCCGGCCGCGGCGGTCTCATTACGGTCATCTATGATCCGCAAACCAAACCGTACCTGGCGGCGATTCATTTATCCAGCTCAAATGGTCCGAAGCCTGTTTTCCAGGAAGCAACCGTCGCGCCCTTGTGGTGAGTTCACGCTCCCGGATGAATCCATCGCACCACCCAGAAAGCGACAGCAGCCACAAACGCCGAAGCCGGAATGGTGAGCACCCACGCCCACACGATCCGCCGTGCCACTCCCCAACGCACGGCCGATAACCGGTGCGTCGCTCCCACCCCCACGATCGCGCCCGTAATCGTGTGCGTGGTGCTTACCGGAATTCCCGCCAGTGCGGTGGAAAACAAAGTAATCGCTCCCGCAGCCTCGGCGCAAAAACCTCCCACAGGTTTGAGCTTGGTGATGCGTGAACCCATAGTGTGAACAATTCGCCAGCCACCAAAATACGTGCCCAGGGCTATCGCAGTGTGCGCCGCGAGAATGATCGGCCAGTGAAGTTTTCCCCAATTTCCCGCCAGTTCCTTGGCGGACAGAAAGTGAGCTCCATAGAGCGCACTGGCGACAATTCCCATGGTTTTCTGCGCGTCGTTCCCTCCGTGGCCCAGGCTATAGGCCGCAGCGGAAAGAAGTTGCAGCTTGCGAAACCAGACATCGATTTTTTGCGGGGGCTTGTCGCGCAAAAGCCAAAAAATCGCGACCATGAAGGTGAAGCCCAGAATCAAACCCATGATGGGCGCGACCACAATGAAAATCAGGGTTTTGTACCAACCCGAGGCGATGATCACAGTCCAGCCCGAGCGCATAACCGCAGCCCCGCCCAGACCCCCGATTAATGCGTGCGACGAAGAAGTGGGCAGTCCCAGCCACCAGGTCAGAAGATCCCAGACGATCGCGCCGATCAGCCCCGTGATCACAACATACTGGGTGACTTGCTCGACATGCAGCATGCCCGACCCGATCGTCTTCGCCACCGCGGTCCCCAGCAGGAAAGCTGCCACAAAATTGAAGAACGCCGCCCAGGCCACCGCAAGTTTTGGGGATAACACGCGCGTCGACACCACGGTTGCGATGCTATTGGCCGCGTCGTGAAATCCGTTCAGGAAGTCAAACGTGAGGGCAACTAAAATTGTGATGATCAGTAACAGCAGGTCGGGCTTCACAGTGTTCCTGTTCGCCTGGATTTTAGCAACGCATCAGGTATTCTTGAGCACCACGGTTTCGAGCACGTTGGCGACATCTTCGGCCTTGTCGGTGGCCCTCTCCAGAGACTCCAGCAATTCTTTTATTTTGATCAGGTTGATGGGATCTTTCTCGTTTTCAAACAAGCGCGCAATGGCCTGCTGGGACACCATATCCGCTTCGTTTTCCAGACGATTAATTTCCACGCAATGAATCAGAATATTGCCGTTCTTCTGCATGAGGGAGACCGCTTTTTGCAATTCCTGGCTTTGCGCCAGGATAATCCGAGCCAGTTCTCCGGCGGCCGGGGGCGGATCGGCAATGCGATACATCACAATGCGTGCGCCCGACAAATTGATGAAATCCAGCACATCGTCAAGCTTCGATGCCAGTTCGTGAATGTCTTCCCGGTCGAAAGGAGTGATGAATGTTTGATTCAACTTAGTAAGAATGGCGTGGGTGAGTTCATCGCCTTCGCGTTCAATGCGGTGGATGACCTCGATTTTGTTGTCCACATCGCGGTAATCGGCGAAAAGGTCGGCGAGCGCGCGAGCCCCCGCGATGAGGTTGTCGGACATCGCGGAGAACATCTGGAAAAAACTTGTATCTTTTGGAATGAGGCGGACCATGGGGACTAAGGACTTCCACCAGCTATGAACCTCCGCATCTGTTTCTGGTGGAGCGGACAGCCACTATCTCACGCCTGCGCCAATCCGGTCAAACCAATCGCAGTGAGTTGTTGCCTCGCGGTTGAATGAAAATCTCAACCTTAGGATCGCTTGGGATTGTTGCTAACGATGCGAAGCAAGAAAAAGTGAGGCGATAGGGAAACGCGGGATTGCTAGCTGGCTTTTCGGCGATCAATACCCACGGGCGCGCGCCTGGGCATGCCAAGCTGTATCACGAAAAGCACGACCAATACGGCTCCGGCCCCAATGGCAATGTGTCGAAGAAACTCGACCAAGGTTGCGCTCAGGCTCATTTCAGCATTGTCCTGCTGATGCCGGGCGAATCGCTACGTTACGAAAATGCTAGTCCTATAGTGCGCCGGGGCTCGTCGCCGCGTCTCGGTGTAAGATCAAGGAACAGATTATGAAACGACTTGGCCTTCTCATCCTTCTACTAGCCTCGACTGTTGCCTGGGCCATCCCTGCCCACGCCCAGCGCGAGAACCGCAGCATCGGAGAAAACGCCCGCGAAGCCAAGAGAGCCGCCAAGCAACAGCAGAAGTACTCCAAAAAACAGGCCAAGCGCCAGCGCAAGGCCATGAAGAAATATCAGAAGCAGCAACGCAAGTCCGCCAAGCAGCAACAGCACCGCCGCAAATAGCGCAGGATTTCTGCGGCGAGCGAAACTGGTGCAGCCTGGAAATTAAAGCTCCGGCGTCATCCTGAACGCAGCCGTTCCTCAGGCGGAGTGAAGAGCCTGCCCTGAGCGAAGCCGAAGGGATCTCGCGCCATCCGGCTTGGCGCGTAAGCCAAACTACAACCCGGCCATTCCGCCCGCACACTGGCCAACCGCGCAATCCCCTATGAAAAATGACCAAAAATTCACGGCCTCTTAACCCATTTGTAAACATGGACCGCTACGCTTAGCCGTTGGCCATCCAGTCAGTTGACCATCTCTCTATGGGTACGGCAAAATCTGAATTAGGTCCGCGCATCCCCAGCACGCGCCAGAGGGTTTCCCTCATGAGTACTGTCCGCGCAGAAGCGATCCATCCTGAGCCCGAACCCTCCCATCGTCACATCGTGCGCCGGACCATCGAAGCCTGTCATCTGGCGAAAGAGGCCGCCAGCGCGGCCGCCGAAGGTATCGCGACCGGCTCGGCCCCGCTGCTCAATTCACTGCGCCAGCGCGAGCGCGATCTCGACACCCTCGATCGGGAGATCGACACCGCCGTCACCACCGCCATCACCGAGGTCGAACCTCCCGCGGCCCGCGAACTCCTCGCCTGCATGAAGTTCATGATCAGCCTGGAGCGCATCGGCGATCTGCTTCTCAGCTTCGCCAACAGCGCGCAGGCCGCCTCTGGACGAATTGACTCCGAAGACACCCGTCTAGGACACCGTCCACGCTTGGCTCGCGCCGCCTGCGGTCCGCGCATATCCCGCGCCGCCGGCGGCGCACAGATGAGGCGCGCGCCCACGCTCGGGGTGCGCCTGGAGTTCCCCACCCCAGGTCCACGGAACAGAACAATATGAACCGTTCTCCCGTCCTCTTCCGCGTCGATGCCACTCCCGACACCGGCTACGAGTCGGTCTACCGCTGCATCACCTTTGCGGCGGCCCTGCAGCGGCGGCGGCGGCCGGCCTTCTTCCTGTCGCGGCTGGAGCCGAACTCACTGGCGATGACCGTCAAGCGCGGCGGCAACGACTGGGTCGCCGCCGGGGGGCCCGTCGGCACGCCCGAGGATCTTGAAGACACGATTCGCGAAGTCCGCCGCCTTCAGCCCGCGGCGGTGGTCGTCGATTCGCCCAACGTCACGGAGGAGTACCTCGCCGTGCTGCGGAAGACCGGGGTGCTGGTCCTGTCGTTCGACACCCGGGCCGAGATCGTGTTCCCATCCCGCCTGGTCGTCAACCCGCTGCTGGGTCCGGGCCGCGAGGCGTATGAAACCGT
>CAWFUK010000073.1:0-7541 GCA_963818935.1 uncultured Acidobacteriaceae bacterium | reverse complement strand
GGCGAAATCGCGTTTATTCCGGTGGTGAATACCTCGGAATCGCTGATCGGGATCGTCGAAGCGCACGACCTGCTTCGTATCGAGCCACCCGATCATCACTTCACCATGCGCGAGCTGGCTCGCCCTGATTACGTGGTCGCTTACCCGGGCGAACCCGTGGACCGAGTGCACCGCGACATGATGTTGAAGAACGTTGAGAATGTGGTGGTCGTGGAATCTCCCCAGAACCGCAAGCCGATTGGCGTTGCGCGGGCCAATGACATTCTCGAGCTGCGCCGCTGGCTGCTCGAAGAAGAGACGGGGGAACTGCGCAAGGCATCACTGATGGAACCAGCACAAAGCCCGGGCATCAAGCTGAATCAAGGGGAGAGCAAATAGTACTGCCTACAAAGCTGTCTCTATATCATCGAAGCTGAAACGTCAAGATCATTCCACACATTCCAAGTAACAAAAGTCATTTTGTGAGCTGGTTAGCGCATTTACTGGCAAGGGTAAGCGCGGATGTGAGCTCTCATATCCGGAGTGAGCGGAGTTCAAAACCGCCAAAGGAGATACCGAATGATCAAGTTTGACGCGGAGCACTCGGCCGTTCATTATCCCCCTGACCTGACCCCCTAAATCCGTCCATTTTGGAATACGATTTGGACGAAGGAAAGGGGAAAGGCGGATGAGCAAGAGCCGGCACACGGAGGCGCAGATCATTGCTGCGCTGAAGCAGGTTGAAGCGGGCCGCACGGTCGAAGATGTGGCGCGGGAGCAGGGTGTAAGCAAGCACACCATCTATGCCTGGAAGGCGAAGTACGGCGGCATGGAAGTGAGCGAGGCCGAAGAGGTCAAGCACCTGCGCGACGAGAACGCCCGGCTGAAGAAGCTGGTTGCCGATCTGAGCCTGGACAAGGACATGCTGCAATCGGTGATCCGAAAAAACTCCCTGGGCTCGTAGAGCGGAGATCGGAAGTGCGGCGCTTGCTGGCCGAGTTCAAGTCCAGCGAGCGCCACGTCTGCGAGCTGATGGCGGTGCCGAGATCGAGTGGCCGGTATCGAAGCCGGAGAGATGACAGCCTGGTTCAGGAACGGCTGCGCGAACTGGCGCGTGAGCATCCGCGCTTTGGCTATCGGCGTCTGCATTTGTACCTGCACAAGGAGATGGGAGTGAACCACAAGAAGGTGCAGCGCGTGTATCGCGAGCTGGGCCTTACCGTGAAGCGAACACGGCGCAAGCATCTGCGGCGGACGCTTCAGCCACGGCCGGTGCTGACGGCGCCCAACCAGGAGTGGGCTCTGGACTTTGCCAGCGACGTTACGGCCGCCGGACAGCGTTTCCGCGTCCTGGGCGTGATCGACAGTTTCACCCGGCAGTGTCTGGCATTGGAGGTCGCTACCAGCTTTCCCAGCCGGCGCGTTACCCGCGTGCTCGAACGGGCGATCGCGGCACACGGAAAGCCGCAATCGATTCGCAGTGATAATGGGCCCGAACTAACCTCGCGTCATTACCTGGCGTGGGCCATCGAGTGGAAGATCGATCTCGTGCACATCCAGCCGGGCAAGCCGACGCAGAACGGAGGCATGGAGAGCTTCAACGGAAAGCTGCGCGACGAATGCCTGAACACAAGCTGGTTCTGGAACCTGTTCGACGCCAGGAGGAAGATATCGGCTTGGAAGACGGAATATAACTCGCGCCGCCCGCACAGCTCGCTTGCCTACAGAACGCCGGACGAGTTCGCGCGGCAGTGGCAGGCTGCTTCTCTTTCAGAAGCAAAGAGTATGGCCGTGGATCAGCCGCGTCAAGGCGACCCTGACGGGCTCCGCTTCGCTCCGGCCTTGACACGGCTGCTCCACGGCCAAGAGATCTCTACCTGAGAAAGAAAAGCAGAAAAATGTGGGTTATGATTTCATACACCGAACTGGACGAAGAATGGGGTCAGGTCACCCCGGACCGTCGCCACTGCCTCTGGATTCGTTCTTCGATCCTGATCGGAACTGGCGCCGTAATTGGCGCGCTGGTGGCAGCGGCGTGGATTCAGGTCGCCGCAACCGGTCTGCCGCACATTCCGCCTGTCCCCGTAGTGTACCCAACAACTTTGCAGGGCAATAATATACTTGACCGAGTTTAGATGCTATGATGGGGCGATGAGAACCTACCTCTTGCCGCTGTCCCTTGTTCTCTTGTGTGTCGGATGCGGTCAACTGCAACCTTCCCCTGCTGCGACTCCGGCCATCCCTATTCAGCCATACCAGCGATTCGTACCTCTTCCCACTCCGCAAGCGCAAATGATGGGACTCCCATGGACTGGATTTTTCGCTCTCGACACTCAGATTGGCCAGTTATGTCTAACGACTGGCGCTTACATCCCCGACAAATTCAGCCAGCTTCCTACCTGCGAGACGGATCTGAAGACATATCCGACTCCAGGGCAATCGAATCGGCAATAATTTGAGGGATGACGACGCTAATCGATGCTCGACTTAAGCTGGAATGGGCCGAAAAACACATCGTTGATTTGGAACTTGAGATCAGCCGGTTTTGCCACGCGGAGCCTAAGCCCTATACGCTCGGATTCAAGGCGCATCGAGTAACCGAGATCGGGCACACCATCATTTTTGTCAAGTCGTTGAATAAAATCCCCAACAGTATCTCCTTGCGTCTTGGCGATGCTATTCATAATCTTAGGAGTTCCCTTGACTACATCGCTTATGCGATGGTGCGAGCCAATGGGAAACAGCCCACTAGGCACACTTCCTTTCCTATCGGTAATCCGGCCAAGAAATACACACCGTCCTTCTCCAAACGAGCGATACATGGAATGGGCGTTGGTGCGCAGAAAGAAATCGGCCTCGTACAGCCTTGTAATACTGGCGATCCTACGCTCTGGAATCTCCACAGTCTCGACATCGAGGATAAACACAGACTCTTGGTCACGGCCCAATTTGCGTCTGAAGCGTGGGGAGTAGATGCCTTTGGTTCTGGGAACGCCCTCTACTTCGATAAAATCAGCTTTCCAGTAATGCTGGGCCACGAGATAGTCAACATTCCCACGAGCACTTTCAAACGACAGAAGCTCGAAGACTTCAAGCTCGTTTTGGACATAGCGTTCGGGGAAACGGAGATTGTCCATGGTCAACAAGTCACGTTGACCTTGAACAACGCGGCGAATCGGGTGAGAGAGATAATCAAGCGTTTCGAAGTTCTGTAAGCGCATATCCGCCCTTCCGGCGGATTGTGATACACTCCGCCTAAGCGGAGGTTTTTAGCGGCATGAGCGGCAACTCTAGCAACGCGAAACCGAACGCGATTCCAAAGATTTTCGGTTCTACTCCTACATTTATTGACTTCACGCGGCGTGTTCTTTCTGTGCCGCATTCAACTATCAAGGCTCGATTAGATGCTGAAAAGGAAGCGAAACGAATCTCTAAGGTTTCCGCTTCCCGCGTCTCTGGCGCATCATCCAAGCGGGCCAATTAGAAAGCGCTTCCGCTCCTCCCACCTTGCCGGTCAGTTCTGCATAGGTCAGCCGTTTTCCAGCGATTTGCGATACTGCCAGCATGAAGCGATCCGCATCGGTCAGCGGATTATCTTTGGTTGCGCGGTTGTTGTAGCGGAACACTTGCTCATCCACGTAACGGTCAAGGTGGAAGGGCTCGACGGCCACGTAGGTTCCCTTGAGCCCGCGCTTGAGCAGCGACCAGAAGTTCTCGATCCCCTGGGTGTGAACCTGGCCGCGCACGTATTCCTGCATATGGTTCACGGTGTCGTGGACGAAATCCTGAGCCGCCAGCCGATCATATCCGGTTGCCTTGTCGGTGTAGACGGTGGACTTCTTTTCGATCTGGTTGAGGATTTCATTTTGCAGAGTTTCGCGGGTCACATCGGGAATGACCTTAGCCCGGACCTTGCGCACATCCCGTTCCAGCATCCCCATGACCACAGCTTTGCCTCTGTCAGCCTTGAGGCCGTTCCCTAGGCCCATCCGGCGCGATCTGTGCATGTTGTTGTACTTGCCGCCGATGAAAGTCTCATCGACTTCGATGGGTCCGCCGTCGCCGTCAATCTTATTGAGCGCCAATGTCCTTCATCGAAGTGCGAATCCGATGCAGCATGAACCATGCGGTCTTTCTGGGTCACTCCCAAGTCTTTAGCTAACTCGTAGCTGGAGATACCATTTTTGCAGTTGCAGAGCAGCCAGAAGGCCGGAAGCCACTTATCCAAACCAATAGGCGAGTCTTCCATCATGGTTCCGACCTTGAGGGAGAATTTCTTCCGCTTATGGTCGCCGTAGCAGAAGTACGCTTTCTCTTTCGCGAGCCATGTGAGCTTCGTTGCGCCGCAGTGCGGGCACGCGATCACACCATCAGGCCAGCGCATGAACTCCATGAACTTGCGACAGTTCTCGGGATCGCCAAAGTGTTGAATCGCTTGCTGTAAGGTCTTCACTGCGTATTCCATGATCTAAATGTAGAACAAAAAGCATACTCTGTCAAGTATATTATTGCCATCGTAAGCGATTGAAAGAATGGGCAATTATGCCCAATTGTCGCCGGCCTTGAAATCGGCGCAGCGGCGGGGTACACTAGAAATCAATATAGGACTAAATGAGTCCTATATTGCGGGATGCCAGGCGCGGCACCATGAGCGCTTTGAGCCGCCGGCGAATCGAATAGTAAGCCGAGCGCTCTAAAGGCAAATCCCGTGGAGGAAAAATGGGTTCGAGTGTCGATACAATTCGCGATCTTGCGCTTCAGGACTACAAGTGGGGCTTCGTCACCGATATGGACGAAGACCGCGTGCCAAAGGGCCTGAATGAAGAGATCGTCCGCCTGATTTCTGCGCGCAAGGGCGAACCGGAGTTCATGCTGGAGTGGCGGCTGAACGCGCTGCGCCACTGGTTCCGGATGGAGCGCGAAGAGGGCGCGCCGAAGTGGGCCAACCTGACCATTGCGCCCATCGATTACCAGAACATTGTCTACTACTCGGCGCCGAAGCAGAGGCCGGTTGCTCGAGAAGCTTGAGGACGATCGATCCGGAGATTCTGCGCACCTACGAGAAGCTGGGCATTCCGCTGGAAGAGCAGAAGCTGCTGGCGGGCGTGGCCGTGGACGCGGTGTTCGACAGCGTTTCAGTGGCCACCACGTTCAAGGGCAAGCTGGCCGAGATGGGCGTGATCTTCTGCTCGTTTTCCGAGGCGGTGCAGAAGCATCCGGAGCTGGTGAAGAAGTACCTGGGCACGGTGGTTCCGCATACCGACAACTTTCTACGCGGCGCTGAACGCGGCGGTGTTTACCGACGGGTCGTTTGTGTACGTGCCCAAGGGCGTGCGCTGCCCGATGGAGCTGTCGACGTATTTCCGCATCAACGCCGCGGAGACGGGGCAGTTCGAGCGCACGCTGATTGTTGCCGACGAGGGCGCGTACGTGAGCTACCTGGAAGGCTGCACGGCGCCGATTCGCGACACGAATCAACTGCACGCCGCGGTGGTGGAGCTGATGGCGCTGGACAACGCGCAGATCAAATACTCGACGGTGCAGAACTGGTACCCCGGCGACAAGGAAGGCCGCGGCGGAATTTACAACTTCGTGACCAAGCGCGGCAAGTGCGCGGGCGTGAACTCGAAGATCTCGTGGACGCAGGTGGAGACGGGATCGGCGATCACGTGGAAGTATCCGAGCTGCATTTTGCAGGGCGACAACTCGGTGGGCGAGTTCTACTCGGTGGCGCTGACCAACAACCGTCAGCAGGCCGATACGGGCACGAAGATGATCCACATCGGAAAGAACACGCGCTCGACGATCGTGTCGAAGGGAATCTCGGCCGGCTACGGGCAGAACACGTATCGCGGCCAGGTGAAGATCATGAAGGGCGCGACGGGCGCGCGCAACTACACGCAGTGCGACTCGCTGCTGATCGGCGATCGCTGCGGCGCGCACACGTTTCCGTACATCGAGGTGAGGAATTCGACGGCGCGGATGGAGCACGAGGCATCGACCTCGAAGATCGGCGAGAATCAGCTGTTTTATCTGCGGCAGCGCGGACTGAAGACCGAAGACGCGGTTTCAATGATCGTGAATGGATTCTGCAAGACCGTGTTCAAGGAACTGCCGATGGAGTTTGCGGTGGAAGCGCAGAAGCTGCTGGGCGTGAGTCTGGAAGGCAGCGTGGGGTAAGACAGGGTTCAGGGTCCAGGCATCGGGCGCTGACCGAGCGGTGATTTTCAGAAGGAATGAAGGGGAACAAATGGCTTTGTTAGAGATTGAAGATTTGCACGCCAGAGTGGATGGAAACGAGATTCTGAAGGGCGTGAATCTGACGGTGAATGCGGGCGAGGTGCACTCGATCATGGGCCCGAACGGCTCGGGCAAGAGCACGCTGGCCGCAGGTGCTGGCGCGGCGCGAGACCTACGAGGTGACGCAGGGCAGAGTCCTGTTCGACGGGAAAGACCTGCTGGAGATGAAGCCGGAAGAGGCTGCCTGCGAGGGCGTGTTCCTGGCGTTCCAGTATCCGGTGGAGATTCCCGGAATCGGTAACGCCTATTTTCTGCGTTCGGCGATGAATGCGATCCGCAAATACCACGGGGAGGACGAGCTGGACGCGATGGATTTCCTGCCTCTCTACCAGGAACGGATGAAGCTGCTGGAGATGGACGAGAAATTGATGAACCGCTCGGTGAACGAGGGTTTCAGCGGCGGCGAAAAGAAGCGCAACGAGATTCTGCAAATGGCGATGCTGGAGCCGAAGCTGGCGATTCTTGACGAGACGGACTCCGGACTTGACATCGATGCGCTGCGGATTGTGGCGCAGGGCGTGAACGCGATGCGCAGCCCTGACCGCACCTTTCTTGTGATCACGCACTATCAGCGGCTGCTGGACTACATCAAGCCGGACTTTGTGCATGTCCTGGTGGACGGAAAGATCGCGCATTCCGGCGGGCCGGAGCTGGCGCTGGAACTTGAGGAGAAGGGCTACGGCCGGGCCGAAGCCGAGGTGGGCGTGCCCGCGTGATTTGTGTAGACCCAGGTCTCAAAAGCGAGACTTGGGGCACCCCGGGACGTGACGAAAATGGCGAAAGAAGACGGAAGCGAGAGATCGATGTTGAAGGCAACGGAGCGGCTGGAGAATTATCTTAAAACGTACAGCGAAGTGCTGGCGCAGGGAGAAAAGCGCGAGCCCGTGTGGCTGCGGCAATTGCGCGAAGACGCATGGAGCCGCTTTGAGGCGCAGGGATTTCCCACCACGCACGACGAGGACTGGCGATTCACGAACCTTGCATCGCTGGTGCGGACTCCGTTCGGCCGTGCGCCGCTGGGCGAAGCCGGACTGACAGTCGAGGGCATCGAGGCCTTCAAGGTGACTGGTGCAGCCTGCCAGATGGTCTTCGTGAATGGCCGGTTCGCGCCCATGCTGTCCGAAATGGGGAACCTTCCCAAGGGGCTCGAAGTGTGTGCTTTGGCTCGCGCTCTCGACTGCGGCTCTGGAGGCTGGGCGCCGGAGGGTTGCGCTCCGGATGGAATTGAGCAGCACCTGGGCCGCTATGCCGATATTCGCCGC
>CAWFUK010000072.1:0-13865 GCA_963818935.1 uncultured Acidobacteriaceae bacterium | reverse complement strand
ATCTACCGTATCGCCGAAACGCTGCGCGTGCTGCTGTTCATGACTCTGGCGATCCTGGTATTTAACTTCTATCCGGTTACCGCCGTGATGATCGTGTTGATCGCAGTGCTCAACGATGGAGCCATCCTCTCCATCGCCTATGACAACGTTCATTACAAAAACAAGCCCGAGGCCTGGAACATGCGGCTCGTACTCGGGATCGCCACGGTGCTGGGTCTGGTTGGCCCCGTGGCCGCCTTTGGCCTGTTTTACCTTGGGGATCGCGTGTTTCACCTCGGCCATCCCCAACTGCAGACCCTGATGTATCTGATGCTGTCGGTGGCGGGACATCTGACGATTTTCCTGACGCGCACTCGCGGCCCGTTCTGGTCTATACGCCCCGCGCGGGTTCTATGGATTGCTGTGCTGGGTACGCAAATGTTGGCGACACTGATTGCGGTTTATGGGCTCTTCATGACACCCCTTGGCTGGGGTTGGGCAGGGATCGTATGGGGCTATGCTCTGGTTTGGTTCCTTGTGACTGACCGTGTGAAATTGCTTGGCTATCGGATTTTCGATCGTCCCAAGGTCGCTGTGATACCTACGAAGTCCGACGATCTTGTGCCTGAAATCGCCGCACGTGCTTATGAGCTCTACCAGGAGCGGCTGAACGGCCAAAGCCAACAAGATCAAGACTGGCTTGAGGCCGAGCGAGAGATTGGGAACGATCACGCGGAACCTCGGAAGGCTGGGTAAACCTGCTCGTAACAGCTAAAGGAGAGGACTGCGGCTTCCTAATCCAATTCGCAGCGAAGGAGAGGTCAATACTTGCAAGAAACTACAGAGCTGAGGGTACCACTCAATTCCGCCGCTCCACAGGGACAGAACATGCATTGCGTTCTGAATGCCCTAGTCGGATCTCCTATCATCGCGACCGATGGTGAAACGGGAAGTATTCGCAATTTTCTCTTCGATGATCAGTCATGGAAAGTTCGTTATGTGGTGGTAGACGTAGGAAACTGGCTGAAACGGCATGACGTCGTGATACCCGTCACCACGCTTGAACGGCCAGACTGGGCGAACAAAACCTTTCGGGCTCACCTGACTAAGAAGCAAATGGCGGACAGTCCCGACGTTGATGCCGAAAGGCCGGTTTCACGTCAGCAGGAGATCGCCATGGCTGAATACTTTGGGCCCCTCGCCTGTTGGGTAGACAGGGAGTTCGGCCTGTCATCCATACCGATGGGAGCGAACTACCCGGTACATACCGTCGAGGATCTCCATCTACGCTGCAGTTCCCACATGCTGGGTTATCACGTATGGGCTACAGATGGTGACTTCGGAACTCTCGAGGGCTTTGTCATGGATAAGGCAAGCTGGCATTTACGCTATCTCGATATAGAAGGCGGAGACTGGCTCCAGAATCGGTCGGTGCTGGTTCCCTCTGGCTGGGTACGGTCGGTTTCCTGGCCCCACTTCCGCGTCTATCTCGACCATGCGAAGGCAGAGATATAAGCGTCAGGTGTCATTAATTGTCAGGCTCCTCTGTTCCGTACGAGCGGGTTTGGGCGACGCGGAGCTATTAGGTTAGTGAGACCAACCGAGACTCGCCACCGCTCTCAAAGGTCCCGAGAGTTTCGCGGCGAGAAATGATGTTGAGCCAAAAGGCCAATGAAAGCAGGAGCACAGCATGCAATCTG
Source organism: uncultured Acidobacteriaceae bacterium (assembly GCA_963818935.1). Classification (GTDB taxonomy): domain Bacteria; phylum Acidobacteriota; class Terriglobia; order Terriglobales; family Acidobacteriaceae; genus Sulfotelmatobacter. Next base: position 12,186 of record CAWFUK010000072.1, on the reverse strand, counting down.
CGCATGGCGTCACAGCGGGAGGAAGAACAGGATGAAAATTGATTCCAAGGATTTCCGAGTGGGCTCCGGAAAGAAAGTCAACCTCAGCGAGTGGCCGACCTCGATCAAGCCCATCTGCAAGTCGAAGAAGCAGTACCAGAAACTTCTGGAAGAACACGTCGCAGAGTTGAGCTCGCTGCAGCGGCTTCACTACGCCTCCAACCGCTATGCGCTGCTGCTGATTTTTCAGGGGATGGACGCTGCCGGTAAGGACGGCGCCATCCGGCACGTTATGTCCGGGGTCAATCCGGAAGGCTGCGAGGTTTTCAGTTTCAAACAGCCGAGCGCCGAAGAGCTGGAGCATGATTTTCTCTGGCGCACCACCTGCCGCCTTCCTGAACGCGGACGGATCGGTATCTTCAATCGTTCCTATTACGAGGAAGTGCTGGTCGTTCGAGTGCATCCCGAGATCCTCCGCAACCAGGGTCTATCGGAGGAATTACGCGACGAAAAAACCCTTTGGGACGGCCGTTATCGTTCCATGGTGGACCTGGAGAGACACCTCTACTGCAACGGAACCCGGACCGTCAAAATATTCCTCCACCTTTCGCTGGAAGAGCAACGAAAGCGCTTCCTGGAGCGACTCGATGAGCCGGACAGGAACTGGAAATTCAGCCTCTCCGACATTCACGAGAGGAAATATTGGAAGGATTATGTGAAGGCTTATGAGGCGTGCCTGAGTGCTACCAGCACCCATCACGCGCCCTGGTATGTAGTTCCCGCCGACGATAAAGAGAGCGCCCGGCTAATCGTTTCCCGAATTGTCCTCGATGCGCTGCAGGATCTCAAGATGGCATATCCCAAGCCCACCAAGAAGCGCCGACTCGAATTGCGAGCGATTGGCAAGGAGCTGGCGAGGTAACAGCGAAATTATGAAGTCGCCAGTTCCGACATGCGTGACCTGCTAAAGCGCAAGACGTCACCGTGTGGTCTGACGCAGTCACGAACCGCCAAAATTGTTCGCCTGCCAGGTTCTCGGACTTGGCTGCAAAAGGGAGAATTAATCATGCACGCTGAAACCCTCACGCCGGAACTGCTCCACGAGCAAACAGAAGCGGCAAACAAGAAAACGTCAACCAAGAAGGCGAATACCCTCACTCCGGAACTACTGCACAAGATGGATGCCTACTGGCGCGCCGCCAACTATCTGGCGGTCGGCCAGATTTATCTCTACGAAAATCCGCTGCTGAAAGAGCCGTTGAAACTATCGCACGTGAAGCCGCTGGTGGTCGGGCACTGGGGCACGGTGCCGGGTCAGAACTTCATCTACGCGCACCTGAACCGAGTCATCAAGAAGTATGACCTGGATATGTTCTACGTTGCCGGTCCCGGACATGGAGGCGCGGCTCTGGTGGGCAACGTCTACCTCGAGGGTACCTGGAGTGAGATTTATCCGAATGTCACCCAGGACGAAGCCGGAATGAAGGAGCTCTTCCGGCAGTTCTCCTTTCCCGGCGGGATTTCCAGCCACGTTGCGCCGACAACGCCCGGATCGATTCACGAAGGCGGCGAGCTCGGTTACTCCCTCAGCCATGCCTTTGGGGCGGCGTTCGACAACCCTGACCTCATCGTCGCCTGCGTCATTGGAGATGGCGAAGCGGAGACGGGCTCCTTGGCCACCGCCTGGCAGTCCAACAAGTTTCTCGATCCAGTCACCGACGGAGCCGTGCTTCCGATACTTCACCTAAACGGCTACAAGATTAGCAATCCGACCGTGCTAGCCCGCATAGAACATGAGGAATTAGAGCAATTCCTGCAAGGGTCCGGATGGACCCCATACTTTGTGGAAGGTGACGAACCGGAAGAGATGCACGAACTCATGGCCACCGCCGTCGAGAGAGCAATCGTTGACATTCGGCAATTTCAAAGTAACGCGCGCAACAACCACGACACCACACGGCCGCGCTGGCCAATGATCGTCCTCAAGTCGCCCAAGGGCTGGACAGGACCGAAATTGGTCGACGGCCTGCAGATCGAGGGTACTTTTCGATCACACCAGGTACCGCTGCTGGTGGATCCGGAGCATCCTGATCATGTCCAGCTGCTTGAAAGCTGGATGAAGAGCTACAAGGCCGAGGAACTGTTCGATGAAGACGGGCGACTCATGCCGGAATTGGCCGAGCTGGCGCCGAAGGCCGATCGCCGAATGGGCGCCAATCCCCACGCGAACGGTGGCATTCTGCTGCACGACCTGCGCATGCCGGACTTCCACCTCCACGCGGTGAACGTACCTTCGCCCGGCGCGGTGACTGCCGAAGATACGCGCGTACTAGGCTCGTTCCTGCGTGACGTGGCTAGGCTAAATCAGGATCAGCGAAATTTTCGGGTCTTCGGTCCCGATGAGACACTCTCGAATCTCCTGGGTGCGGTTTTTGAAGTGACCAACCGCCAGTGGGATGCGCGGGAAGTGAAGAATGACGAATTTCTGGCGCCCGCCGGTCGCGTGCTGGACTCAATGCTCAGCGAGAATCAATGCGAGGGCTGGTTGGAAGGCTATCTTCTGACCGGACGGCACGGGCTGTTTAACAGTTATGAAGCCTTCATTCGCATCGTCGACTCGATGTTCAGCCAGCACGCCAAGTGGCTGAAGGTCTGCCTGGAACTGCCCTGGCGCCGGGAAATCTCGTCGCTGAACTATCTGCTCGCCTCGCATGTCTGGCAACAGGATCACAACGGCTTCACGCATCAGGATCCCGGCTTCCTTGACCATGTCATCAACAAGAAAGCCGATATCGTGCGCGCTTACCTGCCGCCCGACGCCAACTGTCTGTTGTCAGTTTTTGATCACTGTCTACGCAGCCGGAATTACGTCAATGTGGTGGTTGCAGGCAAGCACGCCCTGCCGCAATGGCTGACTATGGACGCGGCAGTCGTGCATTGCACGGAAGGAATTGGCATCTGGCAGTGGGCCAGCAACGACCAGAACGCCGAGACCGACGTGGTAATGGCGTGCTGCGGAGACACGCCCACGCTGGAGATTCTGGCCGCCGTTTCCATCCTTCGCCAGCATCTGCCCGATCTGAAAATCCGAGTGATTAATGTCGTTGATCTGATGAAGCTGCAGTCTTCAAGTGAGCACCCGCACGGGCTAAACGAAACAGATTACGATTCGCTTTTCACTAAAGATAAGCACATCATCTTTGCCTTTCATGGATACCCCTGGCTGATACACCGGCTGACCTACCGCCGGACCAACCGCAACCTGCACGTGCGGGGCTACAAGGAAGAGGGCACCATCACCACAGCCTTCGACATGAGAGTGCAGAACGACCTGGACCGGTTTCACCTCGTGCAGGACGTAGTGGATCGTCTGCCGCACTTGGGTTCCAGGGGCGCCTACCTGAAGCAGCAGATGCAGGACAAGCTCATCGAGCACAAGCACTACATCGACAAGCACGGCCAGGACATGCCGGAAATTGTGAATTGGAAATGGAGTCAGAACGGAAAGGAGAAGGGAAACCTCCAGCGGATAAGGTACGAGCGCCTGAACCAGTCTGAAGGCGGATAAAGCTGCAGCGAAAACAACCTTGAACCTGAGTCAAAAGAGCGCAATTTGCTCATCGTCGAACTAAATTGCCTGGTTGTTTGGTGAATAAAAGCAGTATCCGGTAGGAGCATAGTCCCGCCTGCGTTAGCCGTGATGCGTGATGCAAGAGCCTCGCAAACGAAGCAGCCTCATAAATGCCTGAACATAAGGTGAAGGCAGGCAAGGTGGACGAAGCCGAGGAAGTTTTCGATGTGGTACTCCCAACGGGCAGCTTGCCAGTTGCTCGGTTTTCGGCGGTACCCTGGTGCTGGTCTATTTCTGGCCCAACGCTGCATCACTCGCTCGTCCGCACGTTGTGTTGCGACCCGTTGATCACGCGGCAATCTATCTTCTGCTCGCCGGAACCTATGCTCATTTCGTCCTTAAGGATCCAAAAGGAAATCCCGGCTCTTTCCGCGACAGGGTCGAGAGACTGCCGATGCGCCCCAAGTACGTCAACGTTCGCGCTCGCTCGGCAAACGAAGGCTCAGGGACCGTAGGCTGACCACTGCTAACGCCACCGGCGTGTTTTCCAACGGATGAGGAAGACATCGTTGATCACTCTCCCGGCTATTCAGCCGACCATGTGATGATATCTCCCGCACCGATCTTCAGTCTCGGCTGCGCATTTTCACGGGATGGAAAGCGAGCGTAAGACCGGATCCGGAAAGTGCTGTTAAGACTCTGGACTACGCCTTCTTTTTTTTCCTCGCAGCCCAGCGCGCCTTGATCAGGGCCGACAACTTCTTCCTGGCTGCGGCGCTCATGGCAGGACGGGTTAGTCTTCCTGGGAGCGGACTTAATCGCTAAATTAATTCGGTGATTTCCCATCCAAGCCTAAGAGCCTCTAACAAAACCGCTGCTGCAGCGCTAAATCAGGGGAAGAAGACAACTCACAGTAGCTTCGCTTATTCGGCTTTGGCTTCTTTATAGATGGGGATGTCGGGATCGGCGTCTCTCCAGAGGTTGAGAAAATCTTTGTACGCAGCGAGGGCCCGGGCGCGTGCCTCATCGGCGTCGACTCCCTGTGAGGTTCTCGCCTGCAGCGCATTGGCACGAGCCTTTCCCAGATGCTATGGTTTGCGATATTGTTCCTCTTTCAACACGCTCAAGCTCATTGACAGCAACTTCATGGAATTTGAAGGTGAGTGATGGGCAGACACTTTATGTCAAGGACTGGCGGAAACTACAGCGCCGAGCGCAAACTGTTTTGCCGGTCCAGAGAGAGGGCACCGAGAAGCAAGCCACGCTTGCGATGCGGCAGTTCACATCTACAGTTCAGGCGCTTAAGGTCCCCGTTGCTGATGTCGGGCGCGCACATCACTTTTATGCGGACATCCTTGGACTCCCCGTAGTCCGCGAATCAAAAAATGCTGTAAATTTTGGGGGGATTTTTACGCTAGTGTCAGCTGCGTCCAATTCCGTTGCGGGCACAGCACAGTCAATCATCTGCATTGAGGTATCGCATATTGTGGCTTGCCACGCCCAGATCCTAAGCGCCCCAGTGAAATCGATCCAACCCATTGTGGTGAAGTCTGGCCGGCGATATTTTACATTTACGGATCTTGACGGCAAATATTGTGGAGGTTTTCGAATCGCCCGCACATGCCATCTAGCGAATCACGATCGAGCAAATGGCGAACTCGGTATGGACTTGAGCATGGTTCCCCCGGACGGAGGCATGCGTCGGGCCTGTAGATGAAACTCATCAAGAACACCGGCGGCGACCGCGTGATCGACGAATTGCGCGAGACCTTAGCGCCCCCGTCGTCGCTCGACTTGGCCTCTCCGGCGTTTTCCCTCTTCGCCTTCGCAGAGTTGCGCGATCTGTTAGAGAAACTCGACGCCTGCCGAGTGGTGCTACCGGCCACCAATGGAGTTGAACTCGGGCTAACCGGCTCGGATGCAGACCGAGCCTTTCGCAATCGTCTGCAACTCCGCTGGCTCGCCCGTGAATGTGCAGCATGGATCAAGAGGAAGGTGGACCTACGCGGTGCTCCGGCGGTCTTGCCACAATCCATCCTGATCGCCGGCAAGCCGGACTCAAGGCTTCATCGTGTCATCACCGGCAACTGTGCTTTCACCACGGAAGGTTTAGGTATCACTCCCGGTAATCGATTCAGTCTGATCCAGTGTTCCGAGAAGCCAGAGGAATCCAGCATCGTTGGCTGTTGGTTCACGAGCCTCTGGAATGCTCTGCCAGCCTCCGATCAGCAGAAAGTCGCATTTCTTTCCTGCCTTCAGGAACTCGCAGATGCTAAAGCGCCGGCGCTCGTCTACCATCTGACTCTCTTCAACATATTCAAGAACCTCGGTGACGAATTGGACGAAGAGCGTATCGTTAAGTCTGCCACGGGCATCCGCAATACTACTGTCTGGAAGAAGCTGTACAAGTTCCAGCGGGATGGCGTCGTCGGAGCCATCGACAAGCTGGAGCGGTTGGGGGGCTGCATCATTGCCGATAGTGTTGGCCTCGGCAAGACCTTCGAGGCGCTCGCCATCATCAAGTACTACGAGCTTCGCAACGACCGGGTACTGGTACTGGTCCCCAAGCGCCTGCGCGACAACTGGACCCTCTACAAAGCCAATGACCGCCGCAATCTCCTGGCGTCCGACCGCTTCAACTATGACGTTCTCAACCACACCGACCTCTCCCGTGAGGGCGGAGGTTCCGGCGACATCGATCTCGCCCATGTCAATTGGGGCAACTACGATCTTGTCGTCATCGATGAATCGCACAATTTCCGCAACAAGGCCACGCACAATGCGCGCGAGACCCGTTACGACCGCCTCATGCGGCGCATTATCAAAGAAGCGGCAGAGGCTAACCGACTTCTATGTACCAGAGGATGACAAAAAGAAATGCTTGGTGCTCGATGGTCAGCAGCGCCTGCAAAGCCTATTCATCGGACTGATGGGCAGCTATGCTGGCCGCGAGCTATTCCTCGACATTCTCAGCGGTGAAGTTGCAGCACCTGACGACATCAAATACAAATTTGCCTTCTTAGACTCCGCGAGTGCGAAATTTCCTTGGATCAAGTTCAAGGACCTTGCCGATGCCCTCGATGAATACTATGAAACGGCGGACGATCCGCTTCACATCGAGATACAGCGCGGGCGAGGATACGGCTATGAACCGAAAATCTCCTGGGCGGAACATGCCACTGGCGGCACTCCGCAAGGCAGGACCGGCAAACACGTTGCCTGTTATCACGTCGGAAACAATCGCGAAGCTCTGGAGTATCTGATCGAGCGCTACCGTTCATCGCCCTCGGATTCGCCCCGGCTGGTTGCCTTTCGAGACACGCATGTCCGCCCGAAACTCCCCACCCGGCATCCCGGCGGGCAGTACAAGGGAATTCAGGCGGCATTCAGCGAGTTTCTGCGGCGAGCCGACGCCGACACGAACGTCGCGACGATGATCCTCGGCGGAGAGATGGACAAGGAATACATCAGGGCGATGCAGACAGCGGCACGCGGCCACGGCGACAAGCTGAAATGTTTCCGCCTCCGAAATCCGGGGCCGATCCTGAACTTCATCCTGCTCGACTACGACGATTCAACAAGCGAGGTGCTGTTCGGATGGGCCAGAGCAAACCGGGCTGGCCGGGCGACGTGTTCGGGTCCAAAGACCAGCGCCTGGTTGAAGAATTCAAGGTTCTCTATGACGTTCTGCAGGCCGCGTCAGACCCCGTGCCTCCGGACTCCCTTCTGGAACCAGCTCCTCGCAACGCATAGACCCGGCTCCCCCTGAACGCGCCCTGAAGGACGGTGAGGCGTCTTTTTCTCCGACAGCACCCCGGCGACACTGTCCGCATGTGCTTTCGGGCGGATTTCCGAAAATGTCCCGCGCTGTGCCGCTTCGCCAGAAACGCGGCGGGGGGTTCCTTAGCTGGTTGTTTGAGTGATTTATGCCGGGTGCCGCCAACAATAACGGGTTCGACGCCAGACGCTTCGCGTCCCTGATGACGAGCTTCGATCTGGGCAATCCGAACGAAGCCGAGGCCATGAACGCCGCCCGCGCTTTGCGCCGCATGGTCGAGGCGGCGGGTGCGCGTTTCGTCGATGTGATGGAACGGGCCGACGTGAAACAGGCGCTTGACGATCAAATGCAGCCGGTGCGGCAAGCCAGCCCGGAATTGCAGCAAGCGCGGCAAGAGGCGGCGGCGCTGCGGCAGGAATTGACGGAGCGGACCCGCGACGTGCGGGAACTGGCGGAGTTGTTGAGGCAGGAACGGGCGCGCGCGGGAAAGCAGGCAACAAAACCGGCCCCTGCCCTCGCTCCCGGCTTCGGGCCAATGAATGGCGGCCTCATCGTAGCGGTGGTGCTGATGGTGGCGCTGCTGCTGGTGGGGTCGCTCGGGCACCGCGAAAGTTTGAAAGAAAGGACAACGCAACATGCAATGGGAAGTAATCAAGGAGAAGGCGCTGGAGCTCTACCTAAAGGCCTCGGCCTTCTTCACATTCCAAACTCTCGTCGGTTATCTCATCGCGTGCGTCGCGGCGGGGCATCCGGTGACGTTCAACCAGTACGCAAACTTCCTCGATCACTTGATGAACAGGTGGCCAGGGCGTTGAAGGAAATGAAGAGTTATGAGCGAAAAAACGAACATTAATCTGTCCCACTTTACCGGAAGCCGCATTCAGGGCAAGGCGGAGAGCGAGGAAGCGTCAAGGGGCCAGAAGCCGGAGCAGCAGTTGCGGCCACGGGCGGAGATCGAGGCGCATCCGGGATACTTCCAGCGGAAACAGGAACGCGAAGGCAAAAGCGAATGGAGCGGCGCCAGTGGCGGCGGCGGCACATGGGCCGGAAGGTCGAGGTAATCACATATGAGCGGTTGGCTTGAAAAACAACGCAAGGACGACAACACCCTCGGTATCGAGCGGCAACTGATGAACGAAGCCCTGGCGCGTCTCCGTCAGGCGGAGATGGAAACGCGGGAGCGGGGACGGCTGATTTTCGCGCTCGATCTGACGGGAAGCCGGGAACACAGTCTGCATCAGGCGCGGATCGCAACGGCGGCCATGTTCGATGCCATCAAGGCCATCGGCAGGATCGCGGTGAAGCTGGTCTACTATCGCGGCGCAAAGGAATGTCGGGCCAGCCAATGGCACGACGATCCCGGCGTCCTCGCTGAGTCCATGCGGCGGGTCTCCTGCAAGACGGGAAATACGCAGATCGCCCGCGTGTTGCGCATGGCCTTAGCGGAGGATGAAAAGGTCTCGGGCGTGGTGTTCGTCGGGGACCATTGCGAGGACAATGCGGACGAGCTCGTCGGCCTCGCCCAAACTCTCGGGCAGAGGTCCATGCCGCTGTTCGTGTTTCATGAATGCGCCGATCACGACCAGCATTCCCTGAAAGCAAGGCCGGTGTTCGAGCGCATGGCCGAAGCCAGCGGCGGCGTCTATGTGGAATTCAGGCCCGACAGCGGCGCGGCGTTGCGGGAATTGCTTGCAAACGTGGCGGCCTTCTCGGCGGCGGGTGCCGAAGGCGTCCGGCGGGTGGCGCTGCCTGAAACCCCGGAAGCCCGCAAGCTGCACGGACGCTTGCTGATGCTCGGGCCTGGCGGTCAATCCGTCGCGAAAGAGTGAAACTGCCGAATTCGGCCCGCACAGTGGTTTCGGCTGCGGAAGGAAGAAAATTTCGCGCGAGGATGCGTCAGGATGCGTTCGCCGGGTGCGGCTGCGAGGTCGGTATCCCCGTTTCTAGCAACTCCGCTGGAACGCCAAAAGCCGGGCCGTGGCGGCGATTTTAGGGACTGGTTCCGGCGGGCCTGATTTTGTACTCTCCGGGCGGAATCGCGCCGATGTCGGCTGTGGGTGGGCAGTAGGAAAGAAAGATGTTTGATACGGAGCTGGAAAGTTTCAAGAACGGCATTGATCTCAGAGCCTATGCGGCGGAGCAAGGCTATCAGCTCGACCGCAAGGAAAGCTGGCGCGGGTCGAGCGTCATGCGTCATCCGAACGGCGACAAGATCATCGTCAAGCGTGCCTCGGATGGTCACTATGTGTATTTTTCGGTTCGGCAGGACAACGATAACGGCTCGATTATCGACTTCGTGCAACACCGGCAGAACCTTAGCCTTGGCGCTGTCCGCAAGGAATTGCGGTCCTGGATTGGTATGCCCGCCTTAAAGATTCCCGTCTTCGCTCCCCTTGAGAAAACGAGCAAGGACCGGATGCGGGTCGAGGCTGAATACGCCAAGATGCAGGTCGCTCCGCGCCATCCCTATCTTGAGAACGAGCGCGCCCTGCCCGCTTCGCTGCTCGGCCTAGACCGTTTCGCGGGCCGGGTGGGCATGGATGCGCGTGGCAATGCCGTGTTCCCGCATTTCGATCAGGAAGGGCTTTGCGGCTACGAAATCAAGAACAAGGGTTTCACCGGCTTTGCGTCGGGCGGGACGAAAGGGCTTTGGTTGTCACATGGACGCCCCGACGATAACCGGCTCGTGTTCTGCGAAAGCGCGATTGATGCGCTGAGCCATGCGGTGCTGTATCCCGACGAACGCGCCCGCTATGCCTCGATTGGCGGCAAACCAAATCCTGTGCAACCGGAACTTATCCGCGCGGCGATTGCCCGTATGCCTTCCGGCTCAGAAATCGTGTCGGCCATGGATGCGGATGAGGACGGCGTGAAGCTGGCCGGTGTCGTGCGCCAGGCCGTCGAGTTGTCGGGCCGTGATGATTTGCGCTTTGTCCTGCAGGAACCTTTCGGCTTCAAGGACTGGAACGACGAATTACGCGCAAAGCCCAAAACCGCCCTCCCCTCCCGCCCCGAGGTGCCTTCCGTGGCCTGACGGCTGACGAACCACAAAAGTGATTTCGTCGCGGACCTGCGCGTGAATATACTGCCAAATACGGAAAAGCAAGACGGGCTTGACCAGCAAGGAGGCTGGCAAGACATGGCCCGTCGGCGTTATCAGAAAGGCAGTATCCGCAAGCGCGGTAAACGGCATCCGGTATGGGAGCTTCAGTGGTGGGCGGATTACATCGAGGCGGACGGAAAGCTCGCCCGGAAACGGGAATCTACGATCCTCGGCTATGCGTGCGAGATTACCCGAAGGCAGGCTTTGAAGCTGGCCGAAGAACATCTACGCCCGCTGAACACAGGGAAAGTGACGCCGCTGTCAGCCCTGACGTTCGGGCAATTCGTCGAGCGTCATTTCGTCCCGAATTTTCTCCCGACGCTGAAACTTTCAACCCAGAAGCGTTACCGTCGCACACTCGACACTCACCTTTTGCCTGCATTCGGAGATACCCGGCTCTGCGAGATCGGGACTCTCGATGTGCAGCGTTTTGTGCTTCAGAACATGGAACGCGGCCTCGGTTGGGAAACCTGTTCGCATCTGAGAAACCTGATGTCGAAGATTTTCGGGATGGCCAAACGGTGGAATTTCTTCGCGCTCGACAACCCGGCGCAAGGCGTGGAATTGCCCGAAAAGAAGGCGGTGCGGGAAAAGCAGGTTCTGAGCCCGCAACAAATCCGCGCGCTCCTGATGCTCCTCAAGGAACCATGCAGGACGATGCTTCTTGTGGGCGTGTTGACCGGCTTGCGCGTGGGCGAGATTCTTGGCCTGCGCTGGCGGAACGTGGACCTGATGAACGGTTTGCTGCGGGTCGAGCAAGCGGTCTATCGGGGCGCGGTCGGTTCGCCGAAAACAAAGGGGAGCCGTCGCGTTATTCCTCTCCCGGAAAGCGCAAGCAAGGCTCTTTCTGCGTTCAAGGGCACCGGGGAGGAATTGGTGTTCCGTACTCGGGAAGGAACGGCATATCAGGACAACAATCTGTTGGATCGGGAGTTGAAACCGGCTGGCCGGAAGATCGGCGCGCCGTGGTTAAGCTGGCATACGCTGCGGCGGACCCACGCAACGCTTCTCCAGGCGGCAGGCGGTTCTCTCAAGGATGCGTCCGCGCAACTTGGTCACAGCAAGCTGTCCACAACGCACGAAATCTACACTCAACCCCTGCCCGCGCATCAACGCATGGCGGTCGAGCAACTTGCTCATTTGGTGACCAATGGTGACGAGTTGCGGCGGAGCGCCGCGTAAGAAACGCTCTCGAACCAATAAACTGAATGAAATAAATGGTAGGCACGAGGAGACTCGAACTCCTGACCTCTACCGTGTCAAGGTAGTGGCAAACCAGCCGGCCATTGATTCTAAAGAGGTTAATAGCCGGTACAACCGGAAAAACCGGCATAAATGGCGCAATTTGCTACCAAATTGCTACCAAACTGAACGAGTGGGAACAAAGGGCTGATTCGTGGGGGATCGGCCCATTGCCGCCTCCAACGCCGACGCATTGGAAGGACCATGTGCTTACGTCTCGAAGATAGCCAACCGGACAGTGCGCCAACCATGACGTCAACACAGCGGATGCTGCATCTTGTCGCCCGGGCGGGGAGGTCAGCCGGCGAGGTACGCCGCAACCTTCATCTGCGGCCGCGCCGCAGACGGTTCTTCCACCGACCCGACAACCATAAGCACAGAATGGCCGTTATACGGCCAGATGAAAAGCATTCGTAAACACTCGCCGACTTCTCGTTACTAATCCGGCTAACTTCGTTGAAGCCCGTTTGCGGATAACTTCCGGTTTGCCGACAATCCGAAAGTTATGAGGGG
>CAWFUK010000071.1:0-199647 GCA_963818935.1 uncultured Acidobacteriaceae bacterium | reverse complement strand
ACCATATGTTTCAGTGACTTAGCAGACCAGCCCAAAATTTCAACACCTGTGATTTCACCTGTGGTCTCTCACAGCCCTAACTTCGACAATCGAGGAACTGACCCGCTTCGCTCTACCCTAGCGCGTTTCACAGGACTGATGTTGAGTTCGGTAATATCGGTCGCTGAGCGCATTGGCCTGAAGGCAACACTTGAGCCAAGGGTCACTTAGCCGGAAATGCGACTATTCGGCCAGCGACGAGAAGCCCGTTCTAACTAAGCTTCTCGCCGCCAGCCTCAGCTGTATCTCGCGCATGACGATCATCAAAATTTCACCTTCTTATTTCGCCTGCGCTAGCCCCGCAATAACCGCAGCAACTTTATCGAGTATCTGGTTCCAGCCCTCCAATTGACCGCTATCTTTTGCGCTCTCCATGGGTTCATTTCCAATGAAGGTGAGTTTCGTCTGGCCGTTCCCGAGATCCTCAAAGATGGTCGTGTCGTACGCACCGTCTATAGCCTCATGTTCTATTCCTAATTCCGCAGGATCAACCTTGTTTCCCTGCGGGTCGGAAAAGTACATGGAAGAAACGATCTTCTCGTGCAGAATAATCTCGTGGTATTCAACCGCATTCCAGCACTCCTGCCCATCCGGCGTCTTCATGCATAAGAGAGATTTTCCCCCAACGCGAAAATCCATCTGGCAAACGGGCGCAGTAAAACCCTTCGGCCCCCACCACTGCATCACGTACTTCGGCTCTGTCCACGCCTTCCACACCAACTCGCGTGGGGCATCAAAAATTCTTGTGACAATCATCCGCTCTGTCTCGTTCACCGTGCTTTTTGTCATCTCTGACCTCCTCTTTCTTCATTTGACTTACAACTGCATCCAGTTTGTCGAAGCTCTCTTCCCAGAATCGGCGATAGCTAAACGCCCAGTCGCCGACTGTTTTAATCGCCTCTGGCCTAAGCGTGCATACGCTCTCTCGTCCACGCTTCCTCTTGCTCACAATCCGCGCCCGCACCAGGTAGGCGATATGTTTTGAAATCATCTGCTGCGAGAGTGCAAACGGCTCCGTCAATCCATGCACAGAGGCAGGCCCATGGGAGAGTCGTTCGATCATCGCCCGGCGGGTTGGATCAGACAGAGCCGCAAATGTTGTATCTAACTTATCCACAACCATATGGTAGTGGATTATCTGTCGATGTCAAGTGTGGATTTTGGAGTTCCCGATTTCTGTTTCCTGATCTCTGAACTCTGACACCTGCGCTAATTTATGCTTCCCCATGCGCCGCGTATCGCAGCTGGGTGCATGGTTTAACAAATAGGCTTCCTTGAGCAATTACTCATTAACCTGACGATGTTCTTTAGCCATTCTGAACAGCGCCCGCGTCGGGCCTCCATGTCACTTTGGCGTGCAGCGTCGTCTGGAAGGATGGAATCATCCCGCAGCATCGTATACCTCAGGCGGGTAGTGGAGGGGGTGAGAGCTTCTGCTGCGAGAGTGCCGTGCGCCAGGTTGTACAACGTATCTTCTCGAGGCGGCTGGGCGTAGGTGTAACTGTACTGGGTCTGACCAACAATCACTTCATCCACGATCGACCGCACGCTACCCGGACCACCGTTACCCTGCAGGTATTTGCAATCCTCCCATTCGGGCGAATTCATCCACTCCGTTATGTCGCAGAATTTTCCGACTCGTGCCCAAACTTTATCCAGGGGAGCGTTGACGATGGTTGACTCGTCGATTGTTACGTAGTGAGGGTTCGGCATCTGGAGAGGAGCCTGGGCTTGCGTCTGTGCCAAGCCGTGCTGTCCAGCGTACAGCGTACTAAATAGAACAAACGCGACTAGACGGCCATTGCAACGAAATGTCATCGTCGACATCTAGATTACATTCTACGATTTCCCCACCATCCTAGGCGCCGGGGCTGTGCTGGCATACACCCTGTCCGTCGGCGGAGCGTAAGGTGTCTGCTCCTGCCACTGACGAATGAAGCCCGCGAGTAGTCTTGCTCATCGTGTGTATCTCCCTCACAAAAAGAGTTTCTAAGCTCGATCAACGTGCATCTCGAACGATTGCGATCAAGCCAAGGTAAAGGGAGTAAAGCGTCAAGTCTTCTTCGCCTTCACGGGAGGCACCAGAGCGACAGCGGCCTCGGTCGTGAGCAGAAGGAAAGTGAATGTCTCCTGTAGGTACAGACGGACCGCGGCATCGTTGTGGTTGAGGTAGCCGATGGAGACGTCCTGCCCGATGTGTAGTTCGAAATCGCCACCGCGAGTGGTTAGCACGAAAGCGCCGGCGATGGCGGGCGCCCAGATGATTTGATCTTTGACCAGCCGCTTGACGTGCTCCAACACAGGGTATCCGTGGTCGCTAGTTTCGGCGAGTGCGGTGTAGGCGTCGGCGCCGAGGAGCACCGAGTAGGGGCCATTGACCCCGACGAGACGCAACTGGCTCAAGCTTTGAGCGATGGCATCGGGGTACTCGCGAACGTCGGCGGGAAGCGTCTTGATGGGATTGCTGGTGCCCTGGCGGATGCCCCCAATGCCGGCGGCGGCATACCCGTCGAATATGGCGGCGTCCTCGGCAAAGGCGATCTGTCGCGCGGCGTCCTTTGCCGGTTGCCAATCGGAGTCGTTCGCGCCCCGATCGACATCGTCGATACGCTTTGCGATCCAGTTCGAACGGAACACGTAGCTCGACTAGCGCCTTCACCTCTCGCTGGCTCGCGACGATGCCTTTCGCCGGTGCGGCGATTGTCCTCAGGTGGCCGGTGCCGATCGCAGAAAGCGCAGTGCCGGCCGGGCCCTTCAGGTCGACGACGCGCCGTCCGGCGAGATAGCGCTTGAGCGTCCGTGATGTTTCCTCTTCGATTTGAGCCCATGCCGAATCGGAAATGGGGGCAAGTTCACGATGGAGATTATTCATGTGGTACGTCTCCTTTGAGAGATCCGATGCGGAGCGAACCCTCGCGCACCGATGGGATGGATGGAGAAGGTTCGACAGCCGCAGGCGCCGCAGGGGATTCCGCAACCGCAGGCTGGGTTTGGTCTTCGGTCACGTTCTCCAGAAATGTCGCCGACGGCACAAAGAACAGGTTTCCGGTCACGGCGCGGCTGAAGTCGAGCAGCCGGTCGTAGTTGCCGGGAGGTCGCCCGATGAACATGTTCTCGAGCATCTGCTCGATAGTGCGGGGCGAACGGCTGTAGCCGATGAAATAGGTGCCAAATTCACCATGCGCGGGTCGGCCGAAAGGCATGTTGTCGCGCAGGATCTTGACCTCTTTGCCGTCCTCGACGATTGTGGTGAGCGCGTTGTGTGCTGAGGTTGGCTTGACCGAATCGTCCAATTCGATATCGGAAAGCTTGGTGCGGCCGATGATGCGTTCCTGCGCTTCGGTGGAGAGCGCATTCCATGCGCCCAGATCGTGGAGATATTTCTGCACGATGACGTAGCTGCCGCCGGCAAACTCGGTGTCCTCGTCGCCGATGAGCACGGCGTCGGCCACGGCGGCGCCGCGGGGATTCTCCGTCCCGTCGACGAAACCGATCAGATCGCGGTCGTCGAAGTAGCGGAAGCCCTGCACTTCATCCACCGGCGAAACGGCATTTCCCAGACGCGCCATAATCTGAGTGGCCAGCTCGAAAGCACAAATCCATGCGCTTGGCGCGGATGTGGAACAGCAGGTCGCCTGGTGTGGAGACCGCATGGCGCGCTCCGGCGCGAATCTCGCGGAAGAGGATGCAGTTCTGCCGGCCGCGGCTGCCCGAAGAGGCGGTCCCACGCGTCGGACCCAAACCCGATGACGCAGGAAAGTCCTCCTTCCAGGTCACGAAATTCCACGGCCCGCACCAGCGCGGCGAGATCTCCGCAGAACGAGCGCAGAGTGGCGCGATTTTCAGAGCCCGGATTGAGCGTTGCGACCAGGAAGATCGCGGCGCGAGTGAGCGGCGCGGCTACTGCCTGTGCGAGGGCAGGCGATCTGCCTGCTGCTTCGGGTAGTGTTCGTCGGATCGGGCTTCATCGGGCGTCGACTCTGTGTCGGTCAGGCTGCCTCGGAATTGCCGTCGGATTTCTCCAAGTGCCCGCCAAACTGATAGCGCATCGCGGACAAGAGTCTATCAGCGAAGTCGACCTCGCTGCGACCAGGACTTTTTCGTCGTGCGACGACGCACCCAATGTCAGCGCGATCGTAAGCGAGCTTCTTTCCGCAGTTAAGACACACTTCATACTGTCCACCCTGACAGCGTGAATGGCCGGCTGAGATTGCGGTGCCAGCAACGAAACAGCAACTCGAAGGCTAGTAGTATTGTATTTACCATAGTCGGGCCTCTACCTATCCTCCGTCGCGGAAAGCACGCAAATGCCTCCTAAGAGTTGTGGTTTCTTGGATCGTCGTTCGCGCTGACGTATTCAAGCCCAAGCGGCCCAATCGCGGTCACTTGCGTTATGTACTCACTGGATTTCGCCCAGTGGAAATGGGACGTATTGCCCGGAAGGACGATGACGCTTCCGGGCGGATATGCCTCCAGCTTTTCCGCATCGAACTGATCGCCCAGACCGATGTAGAAGACGCCGGAGATTACCGTATAGACACGATCCTCCGGGTGTCGGTGCGGCATCAGCTTAATGCCATGGGGCACTCGGACCCTGATCGTGTAGGGTCCGGCCTCCGAGGGCTGACCTACGATGACGGCCAGGCGGACCGAAGGTGGAAACGCCGCGAAAGGCTTCCAGTCGATGTCTTCGGACAGGACAGATTTGAAAACGTCTTGGCCTGGCTGATGCGCTGAAGCCATCTCTTGTTGTGGCCCGGTCATGACTGCCACCCCCTTATTTGACATATAAGCCTCCTATCGCAGCAATTTTGGCGTCCACACTCGCGATTAGACAGAAAGCTCGAAAGCGAAACAATTGGACGAACGTATCGATCGATACCATCGCGTCAACCTCAGCGACGACTTTGTTTGTCTTCGGTCGCTACTCCGCCCGGGCGCCGGGAGTATTCTCAGAATTCCGACGTCTACCAGGATCGATGCGACGTTTAGGAATCCGCAACGAGTCATGAGAAGGTCCTTGCTTATGGGCCTTTGCGTTTCGCGAATGCTGCTTCCGCATCGTGAAGGCGGTCGAAAAACTGCGCCGGGCCGATGACTTGAGTCAAGAGATGCCGGTCCAGGTCCGCTTTCAGAGAGAGAGGCGCGCGAGCGAACACCAACACAACTCCGCGGTCGACCAATTCCTTGTGAAGCTCTCGGACCATGCGCGCTGCCGTGTAATCCAGATTCGTGATTGCTTCTGCATCTACTACCAGCCAGCGAACGGGCGAAGGAGTTGGCCCAACCAAACCACGAATCTCTTTTGTAAACAGGCTGGCATTCGCGTAGAACAGCGCTGCTCCGAAACTATAGATGACCAAACCTGGCTCTGTTATCGCACCGGGAACGGCCGGCACCAACTGCCACGCATCATGTTGGCTTGCCGCCAACACACCGGTGTGAGGATGGTAGCTGTGGCGCACAATCCGGAGCAGCGACAGCACCATGGCTAATAAAATGCCCTGCTCGACTCCCACGAGCACAACGACGGCCGCAGTAAACACGGCCAGAGCATATTCCGCGGGACTCTCGCGTCGAATGTCGCGCAAGGCCCGCACATCGATGAGACGGACTGCAATGCAAAACACGATAGCTCCCAATACGCAACGTGGCAGGTATTGCAGAGGCTTGGTCAAAAAGAGCAGAACAAACGCAACCGCGATGGCGGTAGCCACCTGGGCAAGCTGGCTCTGGCCGCCGGAACTTTCGACCATTGCGGTTTGAGTGGGGCTTCCATCCACCACAAAAGTCCCGCTTAATGCTGCCGCGGCGTTGGCCGCAGACAGACCAACGATGTCTGCGCTTTCGTCTAGATACTGATGGTGGCGCGCCGCGTAGAAACGCGCGGTAGCCGCGCTTTGCGCAAGGACTATTACAAAGCAGGAGACGGAAAGGCCGAGCAGCGATACGACATCGTTCCAGTGCACCTCCGGCAGCCCCAAATGAGGAAGCCCCCCGAAGACCGGTCCGATGATGGCGATGCCGTGACTGGCCCAGTCCCAGTTTGCGCTTGCAACGATCGCACTGCCGACCACAAGCAGAGACCCCGGAACTTTCGGGGCAAACCGGCTCAAGGCAAAGACGCCGGTCACGACCACCGCCGAGATGGCCACAGTCGACAGTTGAATCCTGGGCAGGCTGTGGAGCACCTCATGGAGCTGCCCAACCGTCCGATTGGAGTGCACTTCGAGGCCGACCATCTCGCCCAGCACGGCGATGCCGACCTGAAATCCCACTCCAGTGAGGAACCCTGTCAGCACGGTTTGCGATAAAAAATCGGCCAGGAATCCGAGCTTGAGAACTCGGGCCAGCAGCAGAAATCCGGCAGTGAGCAGAGCAGCCGTCGACGCCAGTGCCACATATCTTGCGCTTGCGAGGGGAGCCATGGTCGAAAGCGTCCCCGCAAGGATAGATGCGGTCGCCGAATCGGCGGCGACGACTAAGTAGCGCGAGGAGCCGAACGCGGCAAATGCCAGCAGCGGAAGCAACAGCGTGTAAAACCCCGTGACTACTGGCATGCCGGCAATCTTGGTATAGCCTAGCGCCTGCGGGATGTTCATCGCCGCCAGTTGGAATCCCGCCAACGCATCCCGGGCCGCTGCGGCCCGAGTCACAGGCCTTATACCTTGAAACAGACGAAGCCAGCCGCCGCTTCGTACCTGCGGCGGGCTGGGTTGCAGGCGATCTGGTTCGGGCGATGGAGTTGCCCGTGTGTTCATTGTCATCCCACGATCGTCCTTACCGCTCCGAAAGTCACGCACTGAAAATCGCAAGTGATTTCAGGTCGCATCCTTACGGGACAATACCGCAACGCGATCAGCATACCCCGCTGCTGGAACGATCGTACCCGGAAAAAGCCGTAACGGAGAAGAGTCTAGTTGTTTATCGACGGTGGCTTTGTTCCGGTGTAGCGCGGCTCAACGCTTCTGGTACGGGTGAAAGATGTAGTCCTTCGCTTTCACCGGCGTATGGCACGCGAATCCGCAGTCGGAGAGGCTTTTGGGATCGGCCGTGAACTTGTTCGATGACGCGTCATAGTTGAACACCGCGTATCCCCATCCCCCGGTTTTCGGAAATCTCTTGCTGTCCTTCTCCATGACGAAAGCCTCCTTAAAGACGTCTGGGACATCCACGACGAAGGGAGCCTCGGTACTCTTCTTCGGCGTCCACTGCAGCTTCACGATCATGGAGCCATCGGGGAAAGACTGGCCGTTGCCCGGAATGCCGGCCTTGAACGCCTTGATCATGATCGGATTGCCAACGATCACCTTGAGCCTTTCGTCGGTTCGGGCAGAAGAGACGACAGCCCAGTCCTCGTACCCCCTGAAATCGGAGAATGCGATTCCGCTCGGCGATTTCAGCGAGTATTTGTCGTTGTCTTGGCTTTGCGCGTAAAGCACCACGGCGCCGAGGACGGCGAGCACTGCCACGGCTGTCGCGACGATGGTAAAGCCGCCGATAGGTTTCACGGCGGGGCGTGTTTCTATCCTCTGTTCTTTTTGTTGTTGCGGCGCAGATTTCATCACAAGTTCAGACATGGAATGTTCTCCTCACCAATAAAGTTTGCAAAGCCCAAGCAAGGTGCATGAACGATCGCAATTAGGCCAGAGGCGAGGGGAGTAAACAATTGGACTATGGTATCGGCGATACCTTCGCATCGAGCGTGCTGGAGAAGGTTTCCTTCGCTTCGATCGATTTTTAGGCTAGCTGGATATTGAAAGCCGTATGCCCCAGGCATCAACCCTCGGCAGTCGATACGAAGGTATGGGCAATACCATCGTCCAATTGCGCGGCCCGTTTTGTTCTGGCCTAATGCGTTCTTGAACAGTCACTCGCTCTCGCATCGAAAAGGAGCACCCAATGGACGGCGCAAACGGACTGAAAGAGGCTGTGCGCACGACCGCGCCTGTCGCGTCGGACACACCTGAGTCGAACACACTTGGAGTGAACGTTTTTACGGCTCCGGGTAAGACTATGGTCGGCGAGCGGCCCAAGCCCTTCGGCGAGGCGTTCGGCTTTGATCCGATTACGTCGACTTTGATCTTCGGCGACTATGACGCGGTGCTGGTGGACGCAATGGGGACGGTGGCTGAGGCGGAGGCTCTCGCGGATTGGGTCTCTCTGCACAACCGCAACCTCAGACCATCTATATAACGCACGCCCATTTCGATCACTTCTACGGTCTCAGCATTCTGCTCGACCGTTTCCCGGAGGCTCGAGCGATAGCAACGCGCGAGACAGTTAACGCCATGCAGATGTCTTTCACTCCCGCAGTAGAGCGGTTGGCCCGCCGGATGTTTCCTGGGCAAGTGCCAACCAAGCTGGTTCCACCGGAGCCCTATGAACACGACACGTTCACTCTCGAAGGGCAAGAATTGCGCATCATCAAGCAGGGCCGCACCGATAGTCCCGATTCGACGTCGTTGTATGTCCCGTCGATCGGCCTGATCGTCGCTGGCGACGTTGTATACAACCAATGCCGCATGTACGTCGGCGACACCACCCCCGAGAGCCGAAAAAACTGGATCGCGGCGTTAGACCGGCTAGCGGCGCTCAATCCGACGACGGTTGTCGCCGGTCACAAGAAGCCTGGCGCGCCCGACTCTCCCTCGACGATCCAGGACACGAAGCGTTACCTCGAGGACTTCGATCGGCTGCAGAAAACCGTGACCTCCGACCGGGAGCTGTTCGATCAGATGACGGAGCTGTATCCGCACTGGGTGGCCAACCAGTCGTGGCTGATGTTTGGGTTCCCAGGGCCATAACTCACATAAATCGCGGTAGCCGGTCCTTGTGCACTTTGGAGGAAGCCGCGGACGATCTCATATTCAGGAGCACAGATTCGATTTCAAAAAGGAGAATAACAATGACAACTAAAGGAAAAATCCTGGTATTAGTCTCAAGCGGTCGCGGTTTGCCCTTGAAAGATGGCAAGGTTTATAAGGGTGCCGGCTACTACCTCAACGAGCTCACGGTTCCGGTTCGCGCCCTGATGAAGGAGGGCTACGAGATCACCTTCGCCAACCCCAAAGGCAACGCACCCCAAGTGGATGTGCATTCAGAGGTCGCCGATTTCTTCGGCGGGGACGCGGCCAAGCTTCAGGACTATATGTTATTCCGCGACGGCCTGACTGGGCTCAGAGATCCTACCCGCATCTCGGATGTCATCGCATCGGGCCTGGATCAATATGACGCCGTTTTCGTCCCCGGTGGTCATGGCCCGATGATCGACCTTCTTGATGATCCCAATGCCGGCATAGTGATGAGACACTTTCACGAAACATCCAAGCCTACGGCAGTGCTCTGCCATGGCCCGATTTCACTACTCTCAGCTCTTCCAAATTCGAAGGAGTTCGTCGCCGCGCTCTCCGCGGGTGACGTCGCTGGGGCGAAAGAAAAGGCGAAGGGTTGGATCTATGCCGGATATAAGATGACCATCTTTTCCACCGCGGAAGAGCAGCAGCGGGAACCGATCGAGATTGGTGGCAAGGTTCTCTTCTACCCCGACTTCACGTTGCGTACGGCGGGCGGTGACGTGAGTGTGCTCGCTCCATGGAAGAGCTATGTCATTCAAGATCGCGAGTTGATCTCGGGCCAGAACCCATTCTCTGATCAAGCGCTTCTGAACCTTCTTCTACCGGCGCTCAGTGAGAAGAAGAAGGTGGCTTCAGCGGCATAAGAATCGGGAACGCCCAGAAAGAGCTAAATGAGAATGCATGACAGTCTTGAACTGGGTAAATATCGATGAAAACTATGTTCGGCGGTCTTTCGCTGATGCCGCCTGAAGCCAGGTGCGGGCTGACTGCGGATAAGCCGACCGTAACGCTCAGCGTCCCCGACCGAAGGCCGACAGCTACTGTCGGCCTCGATCCAACCAGACAGACGGCAAGTCCTAATTAGCGGGGTTGCCGGAGAAGTCGGTGTGAGACCGGGTAT
The DNA here is from genome assembly GCA_963818935.1 of uncultured Acidobacteriaceae bacterium. Taxonomy (GTDB): domain Bacteria; phylum Acidobacteriota; class Terriglobia; order Terriglobales; family Acidobacteriaceae; genus Sulfotelmatobacter. Next base: position 189,630 of record CAWFUK010000071.1, on the reverse strand, counting down.
TGTTGCGGCGCTTCCCTTCGATGGAGGGACAAGAGATGGATTGGAAACGGTTGGTCCAGTTTGCGCTGATGGGTAGCGGCGATTTGGAACAATATGCCATCCTGCTGGTACGGGCTTCGATCGGGCTGTTCTTCGCCATCTCGGGTGGGAACAAATTGTTTGTCGCCGGCGGCACGAAACCGGTCTACGACACGCTCGTTGAGGCCAAAGTCCCGTTTCCCCAGCAGACGGCTTATTTCGTGGCGGGGGTCGAATTCGTTGGTGGATCTCTGGTGGCCGTGGGGTTTCTTTCGAGCCCGGCCTGTGTCGCTCTGATGATCGATATGATTGTCGCCACCCTGACCAGCGCGATTTCCACCCTGCCTAAAGGACTTTCGCCACTTAGCTGGCTCGACGATTTCCTCTACCTTTCGGAAGTCCTGTACGTGCTCTTCTTTATCTGGCTGATCTGCTCCGGCGCGGGAAAGTTCAGTGTGGATTACTGGCTCGCCGGCAAGTTACTGGGGTGATCGATTGGCGAAGTCCTGGAATCCGTCGGCTGTTGCCGGGAAGGCGCGCGATTTCAACCGAGCGGTGGGCATGGCCAGCGACGGCCTCAAACACACTCCCCGATACAAATCGGGTTACGCCCTATGCTTAATAGAGCTGAACGTTAATTTTCTTCGCGCGTGCGCTATGAACCACAGCGGCCTCCACGTAAGGCCACTGTGGTAACTATGGGGAGTGAATTGTGCCACTGAATCAACCCCGCCGGCTCACGCGACCCGCGCCGTTTGGACCGAGGGTCCGTAGCTGTCGATTTGCTCGGCGCCTGAAGTCTTCAACAGCTCTCGGGCTTTCGCTACTTCCTCGGCGGTTCCATGGGCGACAAGAACGAACTTGCCGGCTTTAATCGACGTCTCGTATTTCACGACGCTGTTTTTGGGAATGCCGAGGCTGAAGAGCCCTGCGCCCAGGGCGCTAACCCCTCCCACGACAACTGCTCCCTCCAGGGCTGCGATGATCCAGGTGACAATGGAGCCGGCAGCAACAACCGGTCCGATGCCTGGGATGATTAAGAACGCGGCACCGAAGAGCATACCCCAGAGCCCGCCCCAAAATGCGCCCCATTTGCCCCAGTATTTCATCCTGTCGCCTGTGTTGTAGAAACCGACGACATCCTCTTCCGTTTGATAGTCGCGGCCGACGACGGCGAGTTTCTTGATGTCAAATCCGCCACCTTTCAATTGCTTGATGGCATTTTCCGCTGCGGAGTGTTGGTTGAAAACTGCAACGACCGAGTTTTGATCCTGGCTTGGCGTGTTCATTGTTCGTCTCCTTAATTCTTAATTCAGAACTTGTCTGTGCTCATCGCGATTCGATTCGTATTAGTTGAAGTTTGTTTGGCGTACTCTGGTCATCTAGAGCTCTAAACCAGAGCCTGTGTTTGAGATCGAACCGTGATGGTGCAAGGTTTCGCCTGGCACCACCCCGGCGCCGCCCCCTTTACGCTTTGTCGAGATCTGTATCATTTGGTCCTCGCTAGGGTTGATTGATCACTGCCGCCCCGGCGTTGCTCACCACCTCGTCCTGGGAATCCGTGCCTCCCGAACAACCGATTGCGCCGATGATGTCGCCCTGGTCGATCAGTGGAATACCGCCTCGAGACGCAATGATTCCGTCGAACGCGAGCAGATAGTTGAGATGCATCAGTTGGACCCCATCCTCGAAGATCTTGGTTGGGCGGCGGAAGGTCACGGCGGCTCGAGCCTTGTGTTGCGCAATCTGAATGGAGGCGAGCATCGCTCCGTCCATTCGTTGGAAGGCAACTAAGTTGCCACCGGAATCGACGACCGCTATGTTCATTTTCCAATCTCGCTTCCTGGCCTCTGCCAAAGCAGCTTGAATAACCGCTTGGGCCTGGTACAGCGATATCGGACGCCCATACGGAACATCGAATGGCATTCCGTTTGGGATCACATCAAGAGGATTCGACGTGGGCGGGACTTCGACAGCGATTTCTATTCTGTTGCTCGACATAATTTTTCTCCGAAAGGCTACAAAGTTATATTCAAAGACGCTTACGCGATCCTGCGTAAACGTGCGGCACGAAGCCAGCAGAATAGAAGGGTAGCCTCGAACGATTGAACGATGGCATCGGTCATACCTTTCTGTGAGTGGCCTTCGAAATCAACTGCGGTGGTTGAACCAGTCGAAGGCCTTTCGGTGACGCCAGGCATTCCACACGACCGGCGCCACTCGGCTTCGAAGCGGAATTCATTCCGCGCAATCGCAAAACCATGTCACGCCACCAGCAAGATCTTCCCGACACCGCCCTTTTCTGCCGCTGCTTGAGCTTCGGCCGCGTCACTGAGTGGCAGTTTCTCGCTAATCGGGATTACCAGCTTGCCATCGCGCACGGCTGCGGCCATGAACTCGAGCGTTTTCCTGTCGAATTTCGAGAATACGGGCACCACTTTTACGGACGGGTATTTCGCAGCGTTCTGCGGAACCTTTACAACCGATGCATAGATTCCTCCGGGCTTAACCTTGGCGATCAGTTTCTCGGCGGTTCTTCCGCCGACCGTATCCGCCACCGCTTCGAGCGGAGGAAGACTTGCGATGGCGGTGTCGTCGTCGGTTGCGACCACCTGATCCGCGCCCACGGTCTTCGCCTCATCGATCTGCCTGCTCAAGACCCCGGCGATCACAGTCGCTCCGCGTTGCTTCGCGGTGAATACCGCCGAGCGCCCAACATTTCCTGCAGCACCTACGACCAAAACCGTCTGGCCGGCTTTGATTTCCGTAGCGGAAAGGAGTTGGTTGCCGGTGATCGTCACCAGCGGCAACGCCGCTGCCTGGATCAAGTCGAGCCCCTTTGGAACTCTTGCCAGAACCGCGGCTTTCACGACACAAAGTTGGGCGTAAGTATTGTCCGCCATCGCGAATACCTGGTCGCCGACGGAAAAGCCCTCCACCCCCAGCCCAAGCTTGACGACAGTCCCCGCCACATCGACGCCTATCAACCCTGGGAACTTCATGGGGTAAAAATCCTGCGTTAATCCGGCACGTCGCTGGTAGTCGATGGGATTCACGCTCGAGGCGGCGACGCGCACCAGCACTTCGCCTGGACCCGGAACGGGATCAGGATAGTCTTCTAACTTCAGCACTTCTGGACCGCCATAGTGGTGAACAACGATTGCTTTCATGTTTCATCTCCTTGGGCTGTGCAGTAAATGTTCAAGAAAAAACCTAGATGAGCGAAGCTGGAACTTGAAGTAATTTAGTGCGAAACGACGCACGAATTCCTGTGCTCAGCATGGCGCGCCTTCGCTGAAGTTCGGCACTCTCCCCACTTCAGCACATCCCAGATCTCGCACTGCAAGTAAAAGCCTGACGAGATGCAAGGCGCTATGACTCCTTCGCTAACGGCATCATGAACCAGGTCGTACGCTGCTTCGTAACCTGGAATCTGCACTCGCTTGGCGAGTTCGATCAGTTCCTGCAGCGGCAGTTCCCGTTCAGCAATCATCGAAAGCAGCAACATGAGCCCGTCGGGACCCGCGAACCGGTCAAGAGCTAATCCCTCTACGATGCCCCGGTTTTTTCTGAATTCGTCTCGCGGATTGTACCGGCACCCGCATGGCTCCGCCGATCTTGCGCCGGTGCTGCGACGGTGCACCAACCGTAAACCGCTTACTTTCGGTTTTCCCCTGGTGTCCTCAGCTGCAAGCCACTCCACCCAGCCTGCCTGCAGATCCGGCACAAGTTGTCCGCAACTATCGCATCGCCAACCGGATCGAATGGATTTATCTCTCGGCATAACTCTCACCATCAGGCTTCCACGCGGCCTGGCGTGAGGCGAGGCTCCACAAACGAGTTGAGCCTCGCCTCACGATGCGTTCAGCCGGTCACCGCTTTCTTTTGAGGATGAATGCCCAGTTCGCGCCACGATGTTTCCGCGAGGTTCACGTCGTAGTAGCTGGCAGCTTTCTCGATGTTGGCGAATGCCAAAGCGCGATCGGCATCGGAAACGTCGATGACTTGATCGAAACGCGCCACCGCATTTCGCACATGTTGTGCGTCGGTCAGCGGTTCTTTACGCTGCTTCGGAAATGCGTAGACGCTGTCGGGCAAGTCGCTCTGCATCGTCAGCCGTCCATGTTTCTCGTGAGGCTTCCAGGTTGCTTCCGGCATGTCTTTGCCATCCTTTCTTTGCATCTCTCATTGGTTCAAATGCGATGAAGCGATTACAACCGAGTTGTTCGGGCGAATCAATTGGACGATGGTATCGGCGATACCTTTGTATTGGGGGTGGAGCGAACTGCCCGACGCTGGGCCCACGCGTCCAATGCACAATCCAATGCACAATCAAAGGAGTGGGGAACGCTCACTTCGGGTGAAGTGCCGAATGAACCGCCTCGAGCAAAGCTGTGTCGCTGAATGGCTTGAACAGGCACTCGACCGCACCTCGTTCGAGTAGTCGGGTGCGAACAGTCCTGTCGGCGTTAGCGGTGATGAAGATGATCGGAATCTCTCGCCTGCGGCGGGACAATTCGCGTTGGAGATCAGGTCCCGACATGCCTGGGGGCATGGAGACATCGAGGATGAGACATCCGGTCTGGTCGACGTAGTCGGATGCCAGGAAGGCCTCCGCCGAGGAGAATGCCTGAGCCGAATACCCGAACTCCCTCACCAGGTCAGGCAGCGACTCGCGCAGGGATTCATCGTCATCGACCACGGACACGAGCGGACGCCTGATCATCACAGGTTGTTCACGCCCCATGACGCGAGGATGCTCGCCTCGATCCAGCGAGTCAATTACACTTTGGTGTCGGTTTGATGGGCACTTGTTTTCTGGCAGCGGCGTAGTAAGTCTGCGACGCGGGAAAACGAGGCTATTCGGACTTCGACATTCACCACAACCTCGTCGTCAAGGCGCCTGTAAGCCGCCTTTGGATCGCGCTGCGGCCTAGAAGAGTGGCGTAGAGCCGATACCAAGGTATCGACGATACCATCGTCCAATTGTTCATCTCCCAAGCTTCTGTTCTGATGGCTCGCGTCGACGGAACTCGATCGAAATCGTCACGATCAGGAATAGGAGCACTCGTATGAAATGGCTCGCGTTCTTGCTGGTTGCAGTTGTAGTGCTGACTGGCGTGGTCGTCTACATGGCTCAGGCCTATGGACGCTCCGATGGAGAGGCTGATCCGGTTTTCGGAATCACAATTCCTCCCGGATACCGCGACTGGGAGCTGATCTCTGTGGCCCACGAAGAAGGTAATCTCAACGATCTTCGCGCCCTCCTCGGCAACGATGTAGCGATCAAGGCATACCGCGAGGGAAAGCTGCCGTTCCCGGACGGCACCATCATCGCGCGCCTGGCTTGGAGTTACGTCCCGTCCGAGGAAAACAATAAAGTCTTTGGCCGTTCCCAATCTTTCGTGGCCGGACCCGCCACGAACGTTCAGTTTATGGTCAAAGACTCGAAAAAATATGCCGCGACCGGGGGCTGGGGGTTTGCTCAATTCAAAGACGGCAAACCTGCGGACGCGGCACTGCTCAAAACCTGCTTTCCCTGCCACGAGCCCGTCAAAGCTCGCGACTTCGTCTTCACACGATATGCACCCTGATTACGGGAAGGGAAGCATCGACGTCGGCTTTAAAACAAATACTGATTTCGTTTACCGAAACAATATTGAATGGAGGAACCATTATGAAACGCTTCACATTCTTCTTGGTTGCAGTTGCAACGTCCGGCCTTGTCGCGCTCGTCGGCCCCGCCCCTGGCCGCGCGGACGAGCAATCCGCTCCCTACGTTACCGAGATCCCAAACGGGTACCGCGACTGGCGGTGGATTTCCTCGGCCCATGAAGCGGGCAAGCTGAACAGTTTAGGTGCCGTCCTAGGTAACGATGTAGCAATCAAGGCCTTTCGGGCAGGGACGCTTCCGTTCCCGGACGGCACGATCATTGCTGCTTTGCATTACCGTTACGTCCCGTCGGAGGAAAACAACAAAGTCTTTGGCCAGGCTCAATCTTTCGTTCCCGGCGCCCCCACGAACGTTCAGTTTATGGTCAAGGACTCAAACAAGTACGCCGCAACCGGCGGCTGGGGGTTCGGTCACTTCGCGGACGGCAAAGCTGGTGACGCGACCTTTATGAAAAGCTGCTTCCCTTGCCACGAGAAGACCAAAGGGAGAGACCTTGTCTTTACTCGCTACGTACCTTGATGCCGAAAACTTGAACAGAAGAGAATGAGACATTGGGCGCGAAGGTGTCGCAGCGTTACTCCGGGCGGCGCGGGTGTCGCCGTCGTGAGATGGAAAAGCTAAGTCAATGACCCAAACCGGCTGAATCCAATTACAGGGCAGAGACTCAAAAACTACTGGGGCTACGATCCCGTCGCGTTTCTCGCTCCGAAGCAGTCCTACTGCACGGGAGGACCGTACGGTCAGCAGCCCGAACCACGATGCCCGACGGATCCCGACCGCCCGACAAGCAACCACTGATCGAGCTCGCCACCGATTCTCTAGGAGAGGATCGGCACGAGTTCGTGGCCAAACTGGCTTACCAGCTCTGGGAAGAAAGGGGTCGCCCGTTTGGTTCGCCCGAGGTTGACTGGTTCGCAGCGGAACGAGCTGCGTACTCGTCGTTGGTGGCGTCGGGTTTGGTTACCCCCGCTCCGAATGCCCCGCAGCAAATAACGGAACAAATGTACTGACAATGTTGGAGTGGGGTTGCGTTCAACTCTGATCCAACCAATACTTTGGTATCCCTCGATACGTTCGTCCAATAGATTTGTCGTCGCACCTCTGGCTTAATGAAATTGCTGTTGTGATCGGAGGAAGGTATGAGCACTACATCGGACTTGCAGACATCAATGAACAGCGTACAAATCGACAAGAAGAGCTATGAGATGCCCCCGCGAGAGGGGATCAGCATTGCGCATTTTCTCACCGTCGCCGACGTCGAGCGATCGGCTCGCTACTACGAAAAGGTCTTCGGCGCTCGCATTTTGACCATGGGTGACGGCAACGCGCCTCCGTACCTTCAGCTGGCGAATATCTGGATGATTCTGAACGTTGGGGGCGGGCCAACCCCGGATAAGCCGACGGTAACGCTCAGCGTCCCCGATCCGAATCACATCAACAGCTTTATGAATTTCCGCGTTGCGGACATTCAGGCCTGCTATAAATTATGGAAAAGTCGAGGAGCCGAGTTCATCACCGAGCCGATCCCCAAGTACGGCGAGATACGCTGCTACATTCGCGATCCTGACGGTTACATCATCGAGGTCGGACAGAGCACAGACCTGGTTTACGGTTAACACTCGGCCCGGCTGGGATGATCCGCATCGCAGCCGGGCCAAGCTGCGATCATTTGCGGTATTCCAGGTCGGTCACCTTCTTCATCCACTCCACCGTCTTGCCATTGAGTTGTTCTTGTATTGCGATGTGGGTCATTGCCGTGGTTGGTGTTGCGCCGTGCCAGTGCTTCACTCCCGGTGGAATCCAGATAACATCGCCTTTTCGAATCTCCTCGATTGGTCCTCCCCACTGCTGAATCCAACCTGTACCGTCGGTCACAATCAAGATCTGACCTAAGGGGTGTGTATGCCATGCAGTCCGCGCGCCGGCTTCGAATGTAACTTTGCCGCCGCTCGTGCACGATGGATCCTCCGAAGAAAACAACTCCTGCACCTGTGCTGAGCCGGTGAAGTGCTCGGCTGGTCCCTTCTTGGGCTGTAGGACGTCGCTTCGTGTGATCTCGATTGTGGAGGACGTCGGTGCTTTCGCCGCACTTGTCTGAGCCCGTGATCCCACCGAGGCGAAAAGGAAAAACCAGGTGAGCGTGATCAGGAGTACTTTCATTTCTATTCCTTTCCGTAGGTCTCTGCGTCCGGACTTTATCTCCGTTGCTTCAACGCATGATCAAGCCGCCGTCCACCGAGATAGACTGACCCGTCACGTAACTGGCAGCATCGCTCGAAAGCCACACAACCACGTCAGCAATCTCCTTGGCCCGGCCATATCGGCCCATTGGAATGTTCTTCTTCATCATTTCGAGGGCTTCGCCTTGTCCGCCGGCGACCATCTGGTCGGCCATCGGTGTCCAAATGAGGCCCGGACATACGGCATTGATGCGAATGCCCTGTGCCGCATATTCGAGGGCCGCACTCTTGGTGAACCCAAGGACTCCGTGCTTGGCGGCGTGGTAGATTCCACGCTCAGCGCCTCCCACAAGCCCGCCAAGCGACGAGCAATTGACGATGGCCCCGTTTCCTTGTTTGCGCATCTGGTGCAGTTCGAATTTCATGCAACTCCACACACCGCGGAGGTTGATGCCCATCACGCGGTCGTAGTCTGCCCGGGTCGTATCCGCAGTTTCTGCGAGAACATTTTGCACGCCGGCATTGTTGTACGCCGCATCGAGCCGCCCGAAAGTGGCGACCGTCTGTTTCACCATTGCCTCCACCTGGGAGTCGTCGGACACATCACAGCGGACGGCCAATGTCTTATGACCTTTATTGGCAAGCTCCTGGGCCGCGGATTGCGCATCTTTCTCATTCCAGTCCGCTAACACAACGGAAGCTCCTGATTCCGCAAAAGCCTTAGCTGTGGCAAGACCCAGTCCCGATGCGGCGCCTGTAACCAGCGCGACTTTGTTTTCAAAAGACAGATTCATCAATGAATTCCTCTATTGGTGGACGGATTCCACTTTCAGGCGACCTGCTTACCTGTTTCTTGAACAACTCCTCGCTTGCTGTCACCGATACGTCATCCGTTCCAGTTCTTCGGGGTACCGGGCGCCGTGCACTGTGATCTTGGCGGTGGCGGCGTCGAGTTCCCGGAGATCATCCGCGGTGAGTTCGATGGCAACCGCTCCGATGTTCTCTTCAAGCCGCTCCAGTTTGGCGGTGCCGGGAATTGGAACGATCCAGGGTTTCTGGGCAAGGAGCCAGGCGAGCGCGATCTGAGCGGACGTGGCATTCTTCTTCGAGGCGAAGGCCGCAATCAGATCCACCAGAACGCGATTCGCCTTGCGGGCTTCCGGTGAGAAGCGGGGAAAACTGCCGCGATTGTCCTCTTGGTCAAACTGCGTGTTTTCCGTAATCGTCCCCGTGAGAAATCCTTTGCCCAGCGGACTGAACGGAACCAAGCCGATGCCGAGCTCTTCGAGCGTGGGAATAATTTCTTCTTCCGGTCGTTTCCACCAGAGCGAGTATTCACTTTGAAGCGCGGTCACTGGCTGAATTGCATGGGCGCGGCGAATGGTCTGTGGCCCCGCTTCAGATAATCCGAAGTACTTTACCTTGCCGTCCTGAATCAAGTCCTTCACCGCTCCCGCAACGTCTTCAATGGACACGTTGGGATCAACGCGATGCTGATAGAGCAGATCGATGGTGTCGACGTTGAGCCTTCTCAGCGAACCCTCGACGCTCTCTTTGATGTACTCCGGACGGCTGTTCAGACCGACTGGATGCGGATCTTTTTCGGAGTCAATCTGGAACCCGAACTTGGTCGCGATCACCACTTCGTCACGTATGGGGGCGAGAGCCTCGCCCACTAGCTCTTCGTTGACGAACGGACCGTAGACCTCAGCGGTATCGAAGAAAGTGACGCCGCGTTCGACCGCTGCCCGAATGAGCGCAATCATTTCCTGCCTTGTCCCTGACACTATGCCGTGGCCGGGACTCAACCTCATGCAGCCAAGTCCAATCGCTGAGACTTCCAGTTTCCTTCCGAGTTTGCGGGTTTTCATATTTGCCTCGTCGTCACTGCCAAGCTGGCGATATGAATTCGAATGTCTCAAGACTACAGGCCGAATGAAATTGAGCGCTATCCTGATCCTGCCGGAGCCGGACGAAAACATCAACGAAACTTTTGGTGGCGGCTCATGATCCGGTATAGAGCTGGAACGGCGCCCAGTAGAAGGGGCTGTGAAACGTGCGGTTGTGAAGTAAAGATAGTTTGGCAGTTCGTAGAGCCGCGCTCGGACTCTTTCCTTTGTTCAATTCGTTGTAGAACTCGTCGATGAGCTGCGGAGTGGAGGCGTCGCTTACGTCCCACAGAGCGCCGATCACGTTGTGTGCACCAGCCCGAAGGAAAGCCCACGATAGACCCACCAGGCCCTCACCAGAATAGGTTCGCTTGCCGTTGCTGTAGCAGGCGGAGATTGTCACCAGCTCAGCGTGAAGCGGGTTGTGATTTTCAAAGCTGTTCTGCTGGATGATGTCGCGTGCGTAGAGCTTAAAAGAATCGTCCTGATCGGCCGGCGCGGTCGACGAAGGATCTCGGTTCAAAATGATAGCGGAATCGAGTGGGTTCATTGGGCTGGCGGTGCCGTGCGCCACAAAATGAATGTAGGAGAACCGCTCCGGATGGTTCTTGAGGTAGGCGCTGGGTGACGCCTGTTGGCGTTCGAAAATTTGTTGGCGCTCGCGGGGAAAATATTTTTCTACGTTCTTCATCTGCACTGCGGAATTGGGCAGTTCCGGATAAGAGTCGTCCCCGGCCGGCGCAACGCGGTTGCCGATCAGCAACAATTTTCCGGCAAGCTTTCCGCGTCGGTCGCGTGAGGCAGGTAGCAGGCGCAGCGACGCGGCATTTACGATGGTCACATCTTCGATCCAGTAACGTTTGGGTTGCGGAGGGGGCTCGGGAACCAGGGTCTCGAAATTCAGGCTGTTGAGGGCGCCATCCGGAATGATGAAGATTGTGTTGTTGTTTTCATTGGTAAGAGAATCGCGCGCGGGCTCTACCAGCATTTGATAGAGCAAATTGCCGTCGTTGGAAGCCTCGAGAATCTCTGACGGCCCCTCCAGCTTTTTGCGATATCGCTGTACCGCCTCGTCGACTTCAGATTTCGTGGCAGGCAGCGAAAGCAGGCGAGCCTGGTGAGAATTGATGACCCACAAGTACGAATGATGCTCGCCCAGCGCGTAGAAGAGAATTGTGCCGCCGGCGCGGCGCGCGATTTCTGGCGCATTCAGCGGATCGGGCGCGAAGGTCGCTTTGCACGGGCGTCCCAGACCCTCGGCCAACGTTCGAGCGCGGCTGTAATCGGCCACTTGCAGTGCGTCGTTGGGTCGGCCCCGGGCCACGAGGAAGTGGACGTAATCCTCGTAAATGCGCGCGGCATTGCTGAGAAAGGGCAAGCGGTTGTCGACGCGCTGGTGGAGTCCGCAGCGGCCCGCCTCGAATGTGCTGAGTGCGGCGCGATATTCGCGGTCGGTGGCGTCGGCATGATTTTCGTTTTCATAGAGCCGCGCCAGCGAGCGCTGGGCCTCCCACTTGAGAAAGACTGGGGCATCCGCGGAGTCTGCGATTTGCTGAAATCCATTTTCGGCTGCAGCGATATCGTTTTGTTGAGCGGCGATACGGCCTTCGACTAACAGCGGGTAGAGGACGTCCTCTTTGTTGCCATACGATCGGGCCATGGCGAGTGCTTCGTCGGCATGATGCTTCGCCTCTTCAAGTTTGCCGGTCTTCTCGGAGACAAAGGCCAGCGCGGTCCGGGCGTCCATGATGTCTTCTCTACTACTGATCTGCTGCGCGAGTTTGAGTGATTGTTGAAACGCCTGTTTGGCCGCCTCGAACTGACCAGCGTCCATGTAGGTGTAACCAGCATTTGTGAGCCATCCAACCTGGCTTGCTATTTCTCCAAGTTTCTCGGCTTGCTGCTCGGCGTCGATGAACATTCCTTGTGCTTTTTCGAGATCGCCGAGTTTGTAATAGGCCCAGCCCATATCTCCCAGGGCTTTCTCAGAAACGTCGGGGACGCCAATCGACAAGGCTAAGGTCTCGGCTTCATTCGCCCAATCGAGCGCCTCGTCGTAATGCGCTTGCTCTTCTGCGGCCCAACTCAAGTTAAGTAGAGTTTCGGCCTGCCATGCGCGGTCGCCGCTGGCTCGCGCTTCGGTGAGAACCCGCGAGAAGAAAGACTGACCCTGCGCAAAGTTGGCGCGGGCCATCTCCAGCATCCCCCGCGCATTCAATACGTCTGCGCAGGGGGCGAAGCTATGGGACGCGCAGAGTACATCTGACTGAGCAAACCTTTGTTCAGCATCGGCGAAGCGGTGCAGTGCCGTAAACGCCATCCCTTCAAAGCGATACTTCTGAACCGCCAGTTCCCCGGCGGGCAGAGCGGGTTCCGACGACAACAGTTTCACGACCCCCTCATAGTCCCCATGCTGTTGCAAAATCCTCGCCCGTAGGATAGTGAATTTCCATGCCCACTCCGGGCCCAGTTGATGGAAGTTGTTATAGCCTTTCTTAGCCTCCGCATCGGCCCGGGCCAGGTCTCCGTGTCGAAATTCATTCCAAGCCTGATCAAACGCAGCTTGAGGATCGCGATGGTGAGAGCACGAGAATAAAACGATAGTCAGGAGCGGTAGCGCAAGAGTGCCGATGCTACGCAGCCAGATACGGCGCCAGCAGATTGGTCCTGGAAGGCGAACTCGTCCCCGCGAAAACATTGTGAAATGGGATGACGCTGCATTTTAGCCTGAGAACTTTGAAATATCTGTATCGATTTTCAACTGGAAGGCGGATCGAGGTGCGGATCTGCGGTTTGAGCGAGCGTCGTGATTTATCGCTTTGTCTGAGCAAGCGTGCTCGCCGATGCGGAGGCTGTCTGGTTCAGATAACCGCGCACTGGCGAGCCGATGTGGTTTTGCCTGACTAGTGGATTGTTCCGCTGCCTTGACCGTTTGAAGTTGCAGTTCCGGCTCCGCCGCCTCCGGCGACCGTGCAACCCAGCTCCATTCGTACCATCGTTAGACAAAACGTGTAGGCGTCGAATTCGTCGGGTTTGCGGCCCGGCACTCGTTTTACCGTCAACTCCCCCAGAAAGAATTTTCCGAAGTGCGGCACGTCGACCACGTGTCCGAATGACTTTTCGCTGCAGTGGACGCGATTGACCAGCGAGCACTTTGCGATGTCGGCGCGACTGTCGGTTTCCGCACTTCTCCACACTTGCTGGTCGCGCGGATAGCGTTCGCTGGCCCAGTCAGGAAGGTTTTCGTCCGTGCTGAGTTTTTGGTACTGCTGCGCCATGCGGTCCATTACGTTCTGGTTATCGAAATACGATTGGTCCTTGACTGGCCTTGGGCCGAGAATTTCGAGATTGGCATCGAGTTCGACTTTGTGGCCGGCAATGCGCAGATTTTCGAAGCGGGTTCCGAGGAACGAGACTTCGGGCACTGCACCATCTAAAGGATGCGCGGTGCTGATCTGCGCGACCACGCGATCGGCGGTAAGAACATCCAGAATATTCAAGCCTTCGAGCGCTGAGGTCACAAGCGTCGAGTACCGGCCTTCATGCTTCAGGCTGCGCGCGCCCGCGACCTGGGTGTAACCGGACTCATATGACGCAATGCCTTCGACGCGGAAGGGTCCCGCATGCTTGAAGTGGTAGTGGCTGCGTTCGCCGCCGCCGTACAACTCCACTTTGGCCTGCGGTTTTACCTTCTCGTGAAATGGTTCTTTGATTTCCATCTCCAGGAGATCAGCTTCTCCGTGGTAGGTGTGGATTCGCATCGGGCCCGCGAATGGTATCTCTGCAACGGCCATAATGTTCTCCTTCGGCTGGATTTACTTTTGAACTTGCAATTGAAAAGAACTGCTGCCCACTTCGACGTCTTGACCGGATGAGGTCAGGCCGCGCACGGTCAGTTTGTAGATACCATCCTGTCGTTTCGTCCCCGGAAACCGGATCGGCCAGGTATCTTCCCCGGATGCGGCGGCAGACGCCGGAATTGCGACCGATTCTACACCTCCCGCGGGGTTATGCAAGTAAACTTTGTACCCGGTATAACTGTGTCCGGGAGGGATGATGACATTCAGCAGAAAGCCCTCCCCGGTATGGACCATCAGCGGGGAAGCGTTTTCGCCGTAGGTCATCAGGTTAAGTGTCGTGGCAGGCAAGACTTGCGGCCGGTTAACGACCTGCATAAGGTGCGGAAGGGTGACCAGATTCTGGTAACCGATTACCACCAGCAGCAGCGCTAATGCCGGGATGGCGAAGGCCGGGCGAAGCCATGCGAACCAGCTCCGGGGCGCCGGCTCCGCTACGCGAGGTTGCACGAAGACCGGGGCCGGTTCGGAGCTTTCGGCCAATATGCTCTTGCTGTGAACAATGAATTCGGATCCGGCGTGAACGTCGCGCGCGCATTCCGGACAGTCAAAAAAGTGCGCCTCGTATTCGTCGCGCAGCTCGGGTGCGAGTTCTTCCAGCAGATACTTTTCCGTCATTTTTTCTCGAACCACTGTGTCATGGTCCATGATTCCCCCTCGAACGTAATGTGCCAGCAGCATGTCGCGTTCCTAGGCCTGGGCAAAATCTGGGGGATTTCCCGAATGCCTGACATACGCGGACTTAAATGCTTGCTTGGCACGGTGTAGCAACACCCGCAAATATTCGCGATCGACGCCAAAATCGCGGCATACATCATCTTTATCCCGTTCCTCCAGAAAAACCTCGCGCAACAAGCGGCGGTCACGCTCGGATAGCTGGTCCAGAATCTCGCGCACCTTCTTTTCGGTTTCTTTGGCGAGAAGCGCGTCGAGCAGGTTGATGTCTAAGGAGGGCAGCTTGTTTTCCTCCTCGCCATCGTCGATCGAGGTGCTAGGAACATTCGACCGGTAATATTCCAGCAGGACGTTATTGCACATGGAGTTCACGTAGGAGCCGAGGCGCTCCGGTTGCCGGATTTTGTCGTTGTGCAGTGCGACAAAAAAACGCGAAAACGTCTCCTGGCGCACATCTTCGATGGCTTCGGGCGAATTCAAGCGCGAGCGAAGCTTGATCTTGAGCAGGGTGCTGAAGTAGGTGGAAAAGTGCTCCTGCGTGCGGAAGTCTCCTGCCCGCAATCGATTCAGGTAGGCTTCGTCAAAGGAGTGGAAGTCCAAGTACTTGCCCCGGGGATTCGGCGGTGTGAGGAAGTGTAGCACTGGACGCGGCGTGCCGTTACTGTTTTCCGGGCCGGTAGACGAAAACAACGGGCGCTTCAGAAAAGAGCGGTTGCTACGGCGGCAGACGGCAGGCGGAACGGGCGGAATGGGGTGAAGGTTGTGCGCTGCCAAAACAAGCTCCTCGGGATCGCAGGATTTTTGAAATCCCGGCCGTGGGGAAAAGTCGAAATCGAAAAAGCGCCGGAGCCGCTTCCCCCGTCGGCTCCGGCAGCAAAGAGAACCTCGCGGGTGGTTGCCCTTGTGGTTCCTGAACTGCGGTTCACCGCGCCCAAACGCGATGTCCTTGGCTCATAGGAATAGTGCGGGGAGGGGCGAAATCGTTACAAAGAAATCTGAAAACCGCGCAACTGGCGGGAAGTAAGGTGCTTACGAGCCGTGGGCGGTTTGGAAGCGCTGCCGGACTTTTACTGATCGAAATTGCCGCCTGGTGAATCTAATCCTTCATGCGCGTACAAAAACGCCTCTTCGGCTTTATCGCGGTCATCCAGTCTGTTCTTTTTCTCACCCATTGGTTGTTCTATGAGACCTGGACATTTTCGCTATCGAGCCACGCTCACGGGACGATGTGGCTGCGCGTTGTTCTATTTCTCTTGGCGGTGAGCTTTGTAACGGCTTCGCTACTTGCGTTTCGATATACCAATGCCGTGGTGCGAGTTTTCTATCATGCGGCTGCAGTTTGGCTTGGCCTGGTGAGTTTTCTCTTCCTGGCGACTATTTTGGCGTGGATCATTCTTGCAATTGCGACGATGGCTGGAGTGAGCGTTCCTTTCCATAGAACGGTGGAACTGCTCTATGGCGCGGCGGCACTGGCCGGATTTTACGGAGTTTTTAATGCCAACTGGACGCGCATCACGCGCACTACCGTGCGGCTGGTGAACCTGCCGGCCGCGTGGCGCGGTCGAACTGCGGCGTTGATCAGCGATGTGCACCTGGGCCACGTGCGCAACGGCAACTTCCTGCGGCGCATGGTCGCTAAGATTTTGCAGGAGGAGCCCGACCTTATTCTTATCGCCGGCGATTTGTTTGATGGCACAGCCATTGACGCGGATCGAGCGGCCGAGCCTTTGAGCGAATTGACGGCCCCGCATGGAGTGTATTTTGTTGCCGGAAATCATGAACAATTTCGCGACGACAGCAAATATTTGCAAGCAGTCGCGGCTAGGGGTGTGCGCGTCTTGAGCAACGAAAAGGTGGAGGCGGATGGATTGCAGATCATCGGCGTGCCCTATAACAATGCGACGCGCGACGGGCACCTGGCATCGGTTTTGCACCGCGTGGGCGTCGATCGCGACCGCGCCAGCATTCTTTTGCTGCATGCTCCGGATCGTCCGGAGGTTGCGGAGGCGGCGGGCATCTCTTTGCAGCTCTCAGGGCATACCCAC
Organism: uncultured Acidobacteriaceae bacterium; assembly: GCA_963818935.1. Classification (GTDB taxonomy): domain Bacteria; phylum Acidobacteriota; class Terriglobia; order Terriglobales; family Acidobacteriaceae; genus Sulfotelmatobacter. Next base: position 173,292 of record CAWFUK010000071.1, on the reverse strand, counting down.
CTGGGCCAATTCATTCCATGGAGTTGGATGGCGAAGAGAATCTACCGGCAGTTTGTGTACGGATTGAGCCGGATCGGGTCGATGCAGGTTTTCACCTCGAGTGGAGCCGGGACCTGGGGACCGCCGCTGCGTCTGGGCTCGAATCCGGAGATCGTCATGCTCGAGTTTCAGTGACGATCGGTCGCCGGGGGGCACGGGAGTGAACTCATGGGCCAACCTGGTCCGGAGTATAATTGCGGCGAGAGCCCCCGAGAATAACCTCTTATTAACCGTCGCAAAGGATGGTTATGATAACGCACCCCTCTTGCCCTGGCCCTTCTCACAGTTTCCGCACATCCTCTTTCAGCCCCTTAGTTGCGATCATACTTGCCGTTGCTTTTACCGCGGGCTGTGGCGGCGGAGCTAGCAGCGGGAAAAGTGCGAGTTTCAGCGGAAATAGTCAGGTGGTTGTTTTCGTGTCCAGCACCGCGAATGCCCAACTTGTCGAGTTCCCCTTGACGCTGAACAGCCTGACGCTCACCAGCCAATCGGGGAAGACAGTATCGTTGTTCTCAGCTCCCGCCAGCGCTGAGTTCATTCATTTGAACGGCAACCTCGAACCGCTGGCAACGGTAAGCATTCCTCAGGATATTTACACTTCAGCCTCAGCGGTCTACGGTGGAAGCGCTCCTGTATGTGTCGGCCTGGCATCGCCTTCCTCCGGAGGGGTTCTGGTTGACGGCGCTCTGAATGGGACGGGTACTCCGACTGTTACGGTGAACCTGCCGGATCCGATCACGGTCACTGGGGCGGCAATGGGACTCATTCTGAACTTGCAGGTTTCCCAGTCGGCTCCGTTCTCCGGCGGGTGCGTGCAGAATCTTTCGGTTCCGGTTTCGCCGGTTTTCGACCTCACTCCACTGGTGATCGCGGCCCAGCCGACAAACAGCGCTAACGGCAAGGCGCTTGGGCTTGAAGGAGCTGTCGCATCCGTCGGCGCGACAGGAAATGGATTCACGGCGAGTGCTCCCTACGGCTATTTCAACGGCTATACCCCCAAATGGCAGGTCAGCACGGATGCCAGCACTGTGTTTCAGGGGATAGGCAGCGTCTCAGGGCTGAGCGCCGGTATGCCTGTGGACATGGACGTTGCGCTTCAGGCGGATGGATCGCTGATGGCTACGTGGGTCGCCGTGTACGAGACGGATACCACAAACCTGAGCGTCGCCTCCGGGCCCCCGTTCGTGATCTATCCCTCCGGCTATGGATCCGTCGACCCGGTGATGGACGCGCTTGAGGTCGAACAGGAGGGCGACCTGCCGGGGCTCTACGACATATTTAGCGGCCTGGATGCTGCTACGTCGCAGATCTCGGGTCAGTTTACAAATGTACAGAACCTTCCCTTCGCTGCCACATTCAACGCGGCAAACATCGTTGCCGGCCAGAACGTCCTGGTTACATCCAACGCGCCTTCCGTAGATGGCTTCCCGGCTCTTCCGCTTCCCTTGGCCACAATGACGCTCATGCCCCAAGTCATCAATGGCACGGTAAGCGAGATCTCGATGAGCGGCGGCTTTACCACCTATAACGTCACGCTCGCTCCCTACGATCTCTTCCCGACTCTCGCTGTGCAGCCGGGGCAGACGACGCTGCTGATAAACCCAAACACTGTTGTGGCGTACGCTGACAGCAACACGCAGATGCTCAACTCGAGCGCGGTCGGCGTAGGCGGGATCTTCCGCTTCTATGGATTGGTGTTCAACGACAACGGAGCGCTACGCATGGACTGCGCCCAAATCAACGACGGCGTAGCGGAGTAAAGCCGCACTCAGTCAACATCCGGATAGACGAAGATTGCTGTCCGAGCAGCTCTCGCGCGGCCAAACCCGCGAATCCTCGGCGGGTGTTGGCAGGCCATAAATTGCAAACGCCTCCACCAACAACCGCCCAGCCATTCCGCTTCCACTACGGCAGTTGATAGAATGACAGGGATTCCGGCCTGCGCTGGCGGGAGTGCGGAATTCTGAATCCATGATGCAAAAAATTTTGCTGCTCGTGTTGTGCACGTTGATTTCGATTGGTTCTTGTTTTGCCCAATCCCTTAACAACGATCCTCTCTCTCAGAGCGTTCCGTCTCAGAACACGGTGGACTGCACGGATCCCACAATGGCGGCAACGCCCTTGTGCAGTGGGGCGCAGTCGCAGAGGAACAACGCTACCCAAGGCGGGCAGGGAAGCGAGAACAGCTATAACCCCTCGATGCCCCTGATGCGCACACCGGTGTTGACCAATCCTTTCGGGTTGAATACCGACCAGTACATGCCGGCGCAGCCTCCACTGAACCCGTCGCAGATGCGGCACGTGCAGATACCGACGCATCCTGAAACCGAGTTTGAACAAATGGTGGCCGACTCTGTGGGCCGGCCTTTGCCTTTATTTGGGCAGTCCCTGTTCGTGCAGGCCCCCAGCACGTTTTCGCCGGTGGACTTTATGCAGGTGCCGAGTGACTACGTGATCGGGCCCGGCGACGAATTGCAGATTAAGATTTGGGGCCAAGTGCAGGCTAGTTTGCGCGTGATCGTAGATCGGTCCGGACAGATTTATATTCCGCAGGTCGGGCAAGTATCCGTTGCCGGCCTTCACTATAGCGATCTGGAAGATCACTTGAAGAAAGAGGTTTCAAAAGACTTCAAGAATTTCAATCTCACGGCAAATATCGGCCGCCTGCACTCGATCCAAGTCGTGGTGGTCGGCGATGCGCGCTATCCCGGCACCTACACCATCAGTTCGCTGAGCACGCTGGTGAATGCGATTTTCACCTCGGGAGGGCCGACCCCGCAAGGCTCGCTGCGGCACATCCAGGTGCGGCGCGATGGCGCGACCATTACAGATTTCGATTTTTATGACCTGCTCATCCAGGGTGACAAGTCCAAAGATGTGCGCCTGCAACCCGGCGACGTGCTCTACATTCCGCACGTGGGCCCACTGGTGGCCATTGCTGGGTCGGTGAATTCACCGGCCATCTACGAAATGAAGGACGGTTCTACGCTGAATGATCTGATTGAAATTGCCGGTGACCTGAGCGCGGTGGCTGATACCAACCGGATCACGATTGACCGCTTCGTGGACCACAGCGCTCGCAAAACCCTGGAATTCCCCTATGACGCCGAATCGCGCACCCAGCCACTCCAGGATGGAGACATTGTCCGCGTCTTTTCCATTGTCCCGCGCTTCGTGGACACCGTAACTTTGCGGGGAAATGTCGCCAATCCCGGCCGCTATCCCTGGAAGCCGGGCATGCGGGTTCGCGACCTGATTCCGGATGCGCAGGCTCTGCTGACCCGCCGTTACTGGCGGAATCGTGCCGCTATCGTCAATGGGCTGGCAACACAATATCCCATTCGCCCGTTTCCTTCGCCGAACTACCGGAGCAATAGCCAGCAGAAGCAACAACAGCCGGGCAATGCAACCCTCCCCGGGTGGAATGGCCCGACGGGCGCGACCACTTCTACTGGCAATTACAACTCGATAGAAGCGTTGCCGGAGGGAATGGATACTTCGGACTTAGCGGCGGAAGCGCTCTACGAACAGAATCAGCAAAACGGGTCTGCGAACGATCAATCGAAGGACGGCAACCAGAACGTCCCGGGTGGGCAAGCGACTTCGCAAACGGCGGTCGGTACTGCGAACCCTAACATTGTGAGAGATGTTGCGGAGGATGTGCGGCGTTATGCGCCTGAGATCAACTGGGACTATGCCATTATCCAGCGGGTCAATCCGATCGACCTTTCTTCCAAGCTCTTGTGGATGAGCCCGCGCAAGGCCATCATTGAGCGCGACGAGGCCAGCAACCTCGAGTTGCAGCCCGGCGACATCGTGACCATCTTCTCGCAGCGAGATATCAGCGTGCCGCAGGAAGACCGCTCGCAGTATGTGATCGTCGAAGGCGAAGTAAAACGTCCGGGCGTATATAAGCTTGAAATCAACGAGACCCTGCGCTCGGTCTTGCAGCGCGCCGGCGGATTGACAGAAGACGCCTACATCTACGGCACGCAGTTGACGCGGGAATCGGCGCGCGTGGATCAACAAAAGAGCCTGGACGAACTGGCCCGAGTGATGGAGGTGCAAATCCGGCAGTCGGCTTTGTCAGTGGCCGCTTCGACGCAGGCCGGTGAACTACCGCAAATGCAGGCCGCGCAGGAGGCGATCATTGGGCAGCTCAAGGGCGCTCGCGCCAGCGGCCGGGTTGCGCTGCCGGTCAAACCGAAGGACAAAAGCCTCGATGATTTTCCCGACATGATCATGGAAGACCGCGACCGGCTCACGATTCCGCATACCCCGTCGACAGTCGCGGTCGTCGGAGATGTTTACAATCCGGGCTCATTCATTTTCGAGCCGCGCAACACAGCCGGCGCGTATCTGGAGATCGCAGGCAAAGGAAAACCGCAATCCGATTTGCACCACGCTTTTGTGCTGCGCGCCAATGGAGTGGTGGTCGCAGCCAACAATGTCAATGGCGCTTTCGCAGGAGACAAATTCCGGCATCTTCATTTGTACCCCGGCGACCAGATCGTTGTGCCTTACAAGCTTCCTACCGGAGCTTTTGTGCGCGGCCTGCGCGACTGGACGCAGATTTCTTCACAACTGGCTCTGACCGCCGCGGCATTGGCGATCTTGCAATAGCTACGATCGGAGATTCTCATGTCGATCGCAGCCGCATCGGATGCTTCAACGAGTACTGCATCACCCATACTTTCGGGGTCGCCGCAACAATTCTACAAAACGCGGCAAGCCGATCTACAATAACTCGGTAAGGACATGGGAACCTGGGACATGTCTGGAGCTCAGGCTGAGTATCAGGACATTGTCAGTTTGGGTAAAGAAGGTCTATTTGCCAGTGGAAGTTTGCGTTCCGGTTGGGCGCTGTGGAACTTCAGAGGCTCCTTCGGGATTCTTGATACGGATCGTGCTGGCACGAAATTCAAGAATTGGCACGGCCATCGACTCGACCACACTTTGCTCACAATGCTGCAGCGCAAGATGCAAAACTCCCAGGGCCAATCGTAACCATCACTGTTCATCCAGAGAAAATTCTAGGGGCGGTTGAGTTTTTCAGTTATGATACCCCTCCAAGGGTCGGCTTCGGATGTCTGAACTTGAGCGTTCCCAGGAAAGCCAACGCCTCGAGAGAACCTGCCCTAAACAGCCTTAGATGAGGACTGCAGGAACAAGGCAGAGCTGTGGCAGTGTGAAATTTCGCTCCGGAGCTCCAAAAATGAGATGCATTTTTCTTTGGAAGGCCTTTGTATTGGTGGCCGTATCCGCGGCATGCGCCGGTACCGTCGCATGCGGCGCAGGACCGTATGAACTTCCAGCGGGGATCAGCAATGTCTCCGTGGCGAGCACGCAAAATCCATTGGTCGCTTCGTTCAACATGCAGACTGTCGGATGCCCCGGACAAGTCATGGTCGAGTTTGGTCCCGATACCTCATACGGAAGAAGCACGGCCTCGTATCCCCTTCCCGGCTATCAGCAGACGTCGAGCATCCTGGTCGCAGGCATGACCGCATCGACAACCTACCACATGCAGGCCGTGGCGCAATGTTCTGACAGCGGCAACATACTGAGGAGCGGGGACTTTACCTTCACGACGGGCCCACTGCCGGCGATTGCCTTTCCGTCGCTCGCAGTGAGCCGGCCGGATCCTTCCTCCAGTTCGCCTGAGAATCCGGGAGTGGAAATGATAAACATAACCACTCCCAACGTGCCGGCGCTTGTTACTGACCGGGACGCGAACCCGATCTGGTACTACGACGTAGGAGTGGGGAACTATGCCTTCCCATTTAAGTTGCTTCCGAATGGGCACATGCTATTGAGTATTTTGCAGCCAACGATTTCGCTCATACGTGAAGTTGATCTGGCCGGGAATACCATCCGCGAATTGGACATGCCTACGCTTGACCAAAAGATGAGCGCGGCAGGATACGATTTTATTCCAGGCACTTTTCACCACGACTTCGCTCTCCTCGCCAATGGTCATTTAATCGTACTGGTGAACTTTACAAAGAACTTCACCGACCTCCCTGGATACCCCGGCACGACCGCAGTGATTGGAGATGGGCTGATTGATTTGGACCAGAACTGGAATCCGGTGTGGGCATGGAACAGCTTCGACTATCTGGATGTGAACCGGCACCTCAATGGCTTGCCGGACTGGACGCATAGTAACGCTCTTCTCTATTCGCCCGCGGACGGCAATCTTCTGTTGTCGATGCGCCATCAGTCTTGGGTGCTAAAAATCGATTACAACAACGGAGCGGGGGCGGGGGATATTATTTGGGAGCTCGGCTACCAGGGGAGTCCGGGCTTCGCTTTGACGGTGAATGGCGTCCCTAGTGAGGATCCGAGCGAGTGGTTTTCTTTTCAGCACTTCCCGTCAATCATCGGCCAAACCGGACCGGAGACTATTCTTGCTATCTGGGACAATGGAGATTATCGGCCGCTGGATACGAACGGAACGCTCTGCGGTGGTCAGAACGCTCCTGCCTGTTACTCGCGGGCCACGGTATTTCAGATCGACGAAAGCGCAATGGTTGCCAATCTGCTTTGGGCAGATCAGGACTCATACTATGGGATTTGGGGTGGGAGCATCAATCAAATGGCCAATGGCAATATTGAATTTGATTTAAACGCTCCCGCTTTCCCGCCCAGCGCGAATGTAGGGTCGCAAGTCCAGGAAGTGACCCAAACGCTCACTCCGCAGGTGGTGTGGCAGATGGACGTTTCTACTCCTTTGAATGCGTATCGCGCGTATCGGGTTCCTAGCCTCTATCCCGGCATCAGTTGGCAGTACTGAAGATCAACCGGAGCGCTCGCTCGATGAGCCCGGCTCCGCCCATGCGCGAGGGCCTTGGATCGCCAAAACTACTCTGCTGGTTTCAGCAGCAGTTGGTGAGTCCTGTTCGCTTCTACCGCCTGCGTGGTAAAGAGCAGGTTGATCGTCGAACCTTCGTACCAGGCTGGCCACTGATCCATGTAGTAGGGACTCAGAAAGTTTCCGCTTCGGCCCATCACCGTGTTCAGTGTGGATTGGTCTAGGTCGGAGGATCGCGGTGAAGCGTTCGGAGGGGCTGTGATGGCGCGAAACCGCCTTCACAGTGAATTTGCTGCCCGAATGCTCATGCACTCCCGGCGCGGACGAGCGCTGGATTACAGGAATTCTCCCCAGCGCGGGGTTATCAATCTCCACTGCATTGAAATTCCCCCAGTGCCACGATGCCAGGTCTTCCGGAGCTTCCGGGCCGTTTACCGCGGCGGTCAGCAGTTCATCGAGTTGGGATATTTTTCTGGCAGCCAGTGCTTGGGCTGATGCGACATCACATTTTGCAGCCACACCGTCTGCATCTGCCACGGGTACGTTTTCCAACTTAACGATGCTTCTTGCATTTCCAGATCTGGCGGCGCGGGACCCAACCGGAGTTAACAAACCGCAGGTGGTCTCGAAGCGGCCTCAGCTCTAGTGGCAATAAATCTCGAATCCCGCGGCTACTGTTTGGAAATGATCTGCGCGGACTTCTTGGCCGGAGCCAACCTGGACCACGGAGATCCGGAGATGCTTTTTTTCGATGACGAGATTCTTTAAATTCCTGCCCGAAGAGCAGAAGGAGGCATTTCTCGGAGGCCTAACTCGGAAGGCTTCATGAGTTCATTTGGCCCGAAGACCTTGCGGCTGGATGTAATGGAGTATGAGAGGCTGCGGCAGCGCGTGCTGTGTCGTGATGGCTGGAGGTGTCAATCGTGCGGCACAATGTCGAATCTTGAGGTCCATCACAAGGACTTTCGCAGTCACTCCGGCGAGGACTCCGAGGAAAACCTGATCACACTCTGCTCCACGTGCCATACCAGCATTCACCGCTGAAGAACTGGGCGTGGTAACCACTTCGTCTAGTTGAAAACATCCAATCCGCTCATCCACTGCCCCAGAGTCCATCCTTCGCATTTGACACGCAAGACCGCAGCCCGCGCTCCATGAATGAACATCTTGCGCAGATACGGATTGCCGCGTTTGTTGATGCCCAGCAGTTTCGCCTTGCCTCCGGTTGACCATTGCCGCGGCACCAGTCCCAGCCATGCAGCAACCTCCCGTCCTTTTTTGAAAGCTGCGCCGTTCCCGATCGCCGATACGACTGCCAAGAGACGACGCATGGCGATGCTCAGGTTTTTCATCGGCATTTTTCAGGATCTCGGGCATCTGCCGATGCAGGCTGGCCGGCCCCTTGCGAAAACTTATCCCCCTCTCTAAAAGGAAGGCTCGAATCGGATTGATCACGCTGGTCCGTCGTGCAACCAGTCGGTCGCGCACTCGATGCAAAGCTCGCAGGTCGAGTTGATCCTCTGTATTAATAGGAACGAAGAGTATGTTCTCCCGCTCTACAGCTTCGGCAATCGTCGCGGCATCACGGTAGTCGTTCTTGTTGGACTTCACAAACGGTCGCACAAACTGTGCGGGGATCGGGCACGACTCATACCCCTGTTCACAGAGGGCTCGTCCCAGAAAATCCGATCCCATTCCCGCCTCCAACCCCGATCAATGATGAAGCTAGATTGGCCGTGTACTCGAGTGGTTGTGGGCGTGAAAACTTCTTGCGGATTACTATCTTGGAGCGCGTTCCCAGTGCGATGAGGTGGAAGGTAGTCTTACACAGGTCGATCCCGATCGATTTAATCTGCATGGTGATGATCCTCGGTCTGGTTTTTTGCCAACACAAATCATCACTCCTGTTGGCTTTCCTGACGGCGCACCATCTCATTATCGCCATTTCACTCATTAATCAACAGGCAAAATAGTTGTACTTTGGCTCACTTGTGATAAGGCCTGATTTTAGCAATCGCCCCTTGGAAAGGCGGCTGTAGAATTGGGTGTCAGAGTAGCTCTGGGCGGCGACGTCCTTGCTCTACTGAAGACGATTTAGTGCGGTAGTCTGAGGCCAACGTGAACAAATTGAGGAGCAGTAGCTTAGCCCATTCCGTTATTTGTACTGCGATCTTTGCAACGATATTCGGATTGATTGTCGCCTGCGGAGGCGGGAAGTCCCTAACTAGCGTAGCTGGGGGTACTGCGTTGGTGAGGTTGGCCACCCATTTCAGTCTCAGCATGATTGCCATTGCCATCCCTTCAGGGTTGAGTGCGAAGCTTTTCATGACATCCTTCTTCCAAACGCAACCACAAGGATCTCAGCTCCGACAAAGTTTCCAGGGGGACTGCCCAGTTTCGGACTCTACCCATTGCGTTCGAGTGGCTACATACCTTTTGACCTTCCCGATGAGAACACGATCGGAGGATTCTATAGAGGGGCGACAGGCCTTGATCCTTGCTCGGAAGTGTTTTCGCGGATTGGCGGCGGGATCGACGAAAACAGCGGCCTGACCCTTGTCAATCCGGGAACTCCGATGATTTTCGGTGGAACCCTGACCACGGTAGTGGTTACGGGTATCACAAACGGTGGAGTCTACGTTCGCTGTACAGACCTCGCGACCACCGTTTCTGTAAAATGGCGGAGACTCGGTTGAGGCATACTTCTCGCTTGCCACTAATTCCGTGATCTTTTTGCGAATTGGGACAACCCAGCTACCCTTCGTCTGTAATCTGAATCATTAGCGATGATCTATGCGGATCAAAGATGGATCGGCAACCACGGCATCGGGCGATTTGCGCGGGAGGTGATGACCGATCTTGAATACTGCCCGGTAGGGCTCGAGTCGAATCCGGCGGCGGCACTGGATGCGTGGCGGCTGGCGCGAGCTCTGGACGGTCTGACTAAAAGCGACCTGTTTTTTTCCCCCGGCTACAACACTCCTCTGTATTGTCGCGCGCCCTTTATCTTCACCATTCATGATCTCAGTCACATTTACTGCCCGGAAAACAGCAATCCGCTCATTCGAGTGTATTACGCGACGATTATGAAGAGGGCCTGCCGTCGCTCTGCGAGAATTCTTACGGTGTCGGAATTTACCCGAATGCAGATTGTCGAGTGGTCCGGAGTACCGCCGGAAAAAGTTTGCAATGTGGGCTGTGGGGTTGGCGCCAGCTATCAACCCGAGGGTGAGTCGTACGGGCTTCCCTTTACCTATCTTCTTTGCGTGAGTAACCGCAAGCGGCACAAGAACGAATTCCGACAGCTCGAAGCCTTTGCCCAAGCGAAACTCGATCCCGCGATACATCTCGTGTTTACTGGCGATCCTGCGGCCGACCTCACAGCATTGATCGAACACCTGGGAGTCGGGAACCGCGTCGATTTCGTGGGCACGATCCCGGAGGCAAAATTGCCAGAGCTCTACCGCGGCGCCCTGGCGCTTGTATTCGCGTCCCTCTACGAAGGCTTTGGCCTACCCATGCTGGAGGCGATGGCCTGCGGCATCCCGGTGCTGACCTCAAATGCCGCAGCTTTGCCGGAGATTGCAGGAGGCGCGGCGCTCCTCGTGGACCCAACTTCGGTAGAGCAGATTTCCTCTGCCCTGGAGCTAATAGTCAGTAACGGTTCATTGCGCGAACAGCTTCGGGAAAAGGGCTTGGCGCGGGCGCCTCAGTTTTCGTGGGGAACCGCCATCGAGCGAACTCGACAAGTCCTTCAGCGTGTCGCTTAAATCGCATGCTTTGGCACGTCGTGCGAATATTTAGAAAAGCCGGGGGAAAAAGTTGGACTTCGACTTTATTTTCTGCGTGGTATCGCAATTTATACCAGCGAGAGAAAGTCCCAACACGGCCCAATAAAGTCCGAAAGAAATATGTCCCAACAGAGCGCTGTTAACTAAACTTGCGGGAATTATGTAGGCATGAAAAGACAGAGTCGCAATTGCCAGCGCTTTATCCTTCGAGCTTGGAAGTAAAACATACCTCGCAAGAGGGACCATCACGACACAAAGCAGGACCACGGCCAATATCGTGAGCGGTAACCCCAACTCCAGCAGTAGTATCCACCACGCACCGTCAGTGACGACGACATTTTCGGGCCCAACAAAATCTCCCTGACTCCCGATCCCAGTTCCAGCGAAAGGATGAGCTGTGATGATAGTTGCGGCATTTTGAACTTGGGCAAAATGCTCTATCGTTGATCCAATCGTCGCGGGATCTGAATTCTGTAATCTCTGAATTATGACGATGTCCGCGCCGTTGGCAAGAAGATATTGTCCAGCCCCAATGACCAATGCACCAACAGTCAGAATCGCAATCTTGTGCTTGATGCGGAATCTCCGATAAAAGAGCCATACAAGAATCAGCACGGGTGCGACCAGTATGATGGACGCCCTTGTGTAGGTGAGATAGTTGGCTATCAGGGAACAGATAAGTGCGAACAGAAATCTGAATTTACGCTTTTCAAGCCATAGAGCTGCAAACAAAGCGGAAGCGAAGACCAGAATGGAAGAAAATATGATGGGATTTCCGGTTAGGCCGGTGGGACGGAGAAGTTCAGCGCCACCGGCATCAATACTGAATGTATTGTCACCACGCAACACAAACAGGTTCAAAGGAAGAGAATCGGCGAAGATGCTCTGAAAAATGGCGAACGCAGACAGGCCGAAGAGGCCCAGTGCGAGGGTATTTCGGAGTCGTTGCTGGACCTTCTCAGAGTGCAATTGCAAAAAAAAGAGGAAGGGCCACGATCCGAGGAAAAAGATCGCTACTTCTTGACCCCGTTGGCTTACTGGATTGTTGTCTAGAACAGCTTTGACCAAAACCAACAGGCTGAACGCCAGAGTGGCGAGAATTGCGTTGGCGATGTGCTTCGGAAGGGGGTCCAGCCAGTAGAGTACGCTTGCAACAGAGAGGAAACATGCGAGCGAATACAGCAAGACCGTGCCCGTATTGGTAGTGCCCATGGGCAAAAAATTTGTGAGCAATCCGGCGGAGAACAGAACTACCAAATAAGCGATACCAGCCGTGGAAGTCAGGCCTGCTGAAAATACCTTTGGCCGCTTGGCTTCAAGCATGGCGCGGCCGTCTCTGGTTGTATTGCGGCGGTTGTACCGTCGAGTCTTCCGGCGTGGGCAGCATAGTGAATTAGAGCCCTTGAGAAATCATATCGCGTTTGTGGATGCCGGGGACGCATTGTAATAATCCCGTACCCCCGACCACACGCTCCGGCAACGAGAGAGCTCGAGGCGCAAAATGCGGCGCGCGAAGCGTATGACCACAAACGAAAACATTGCCAGATGAGGAACCGGAGAATGAAGGCTCAGAATGCGCAGACCCGAGGCAGTAAAGTAACGGTCAAGAACGAGTTTGTCCCCTTGCGTACTGGCATTCACTTTATGGAGAATCTTCGAATCGGGAGCGGCAGCGATGCGCCAGCCCCGTTTGCGCAGGCGGAGGCAGAACTCAGTTTCTTCCCAATAGAGAAAAAAAACCTGGTCCAACAACCCGGCGTCTCTCAGGGCATCGCCGGCAATGAGGAGACTTGCGCCATACAGAGCCTCGAACCACTCATCCTCATGGGGCTGGGTGCTATTCCTCACGTATCCGACCCAGAGGTTGACGCGCGTTCCCGCCCAAGCCTGTACGACTGATGGCGCGTCCGCATAATAGCAGACAGAAGCGACGGCTCCGATATGCCGATCGGTGAGGGCTTTTGTCACAAGGGCAGCGAGCGCGTCCGGAGCGGGCTTGGTGTCATTATTTAGGAGCCAGACATACTTGGCGCCGAGCGCCAGCGCATAACGGATGCCAATATTGTTGCCGCCAGCAAAGCCCAGGTTCTTTCCGCTCTCCAGCAGCGCAACTTCCGGATGAGCTGCACGTATTTTGGAAACAGAATCGTCCGTGGAGCCGTTATCGACAACAATCACCGTCAGCGGCGTGTAGGTATTTTGCTGCAGCGCCTCAAGGCATTCGATCGTGTCGCTCCAGCCATTCCAATTCAACACAACGCACGCTACTTGTGGCTTTGAAAGCAATGAAACTCCGAAACGCGGAAGTTAGGCCTCAGCCCACGCCAATAGCCTTCGGATCGCGGGAGGACAGCTTCGGACCGTTCCAGGCAATCGCGCATATCCGATCGATGCGAATTCTGGCATATTATTATAATTTTCCGCAGGGATAACCGCATATATCTCAAGTATCCCTGATCGTCTTCAACGTCCACAAGTCCCACATTCTTGAAAGATTTCGCAGCAATCCGCTCCTGAAGAAGCCATATCGTATCATCGTGGACAACCGTACCAACCTGCTCCTATTGCGGCCGCAGTTTAAGTAGGCCCGTAGCAATACCTGCTGGTCGGGCTTTAATTTGTCCTGATAAAGGCGCAGCAACGCCGCTGCCTGTTCTTGGCTAATTTGCCATTCCGCGAGACGCTTCTCGGGATTCTGCGCTCGCTTCATGATTCCAGTAACGGAGTTGTCGTCGCGAAGCGCGCCCAATGCGTTCTGCGAGTGCTGCCGATAGAGCACGGTTGGTTCTGGAAGGGCGCGGCTCTTTCCCATCGCCGATGCCAGCAAAGCGATCCATCTATCGTGCATTATAGCCTCTTCGGGCATGCGGAGGGCAAGCTCCACTAGTTTCCGGTTCAACATCGCGGTTGATCCGGTTAGCACGCTCTGCCCTAAAAGGAGTTGCAGTCGGTGAATTGATTCTGGACGGATGCGATCGCGACGCCAAAAAGAGGGATGAATTTCCTTCAGATTCTGATCGACAACGCGCAGATCGGTGAATACCAGCAAAGGCGTACTTTTCCCATACTGGGCTTCCAGGTCGTCCATCGCTAGCTTCTCTATCCTGACCTTAGACGGCAACCAGACATCGTCCTGATCGGAAAGGCAAACATATTTTGCCGTCGATGCCTTTAGGAGTTGAAGAAAATTCCATTTAGGATGCCGGGTTGCGACGTCGGTGGGCAGCAACCGGAACCGGTCGGGATCGCGCTCAGCATAGTCGAGTAGGATACCGACTGTACCATCGCTCGAACCATCGTCACGAGCCAGCACTCTCAGGTTGCGGTAGTCCTGGTTCAGTAGGGAATCAATCTGCTCTTTCAGGTAGGGTTCCCCATTGAATGTTGCCAACAATACTTCGATCTCGTCAGCTTCGACGTTTGCGTCCTTCACCTTACTCATAAATAGTCGAGGGGATCCAATTCGATGCAGGCTCCGTGCAGCCGCAATACAACCAATGATCTTGAGCTGGATACTATTACGAAGAGTTCATCTGATCAATGTAGAATGCGGAAAGCGAGCCAGGGAAAATGATACGTGGGGCGCAGCTGCAAAATAGATTAGTCCTTTCAAAACTATCCTGGGGGAAATCATAAAAGAGAATACAGTCTCGGTTACTCTCGACCCTGTGCCGCGTTCCTTGGGCGCGAAGATTATCCGCAACGTGCTGGCCGGCGGCCTGCGCTACATTTTGGTATTGCCGATTCCATTTGTGATGACCCCGCTCATCCTCCATAAGATCGGGGTGGCGGGCTATGGCACCTGGGCAGTGTTTCTTGCGATAAATGGGCTGACCAACATGGCTGACCTGGGGCTGGTTGGAACGCTCAGCAAATTTGTCGCCGAATACCATGCGCGGCGCGATTTCGCTGGATTGGGAAGGTTGTTGGATTCAGGGCTCGCGCTTTTTCTGGGGATCGATTCCGTCATCATACTCGTGTTATGGTACGCATCCCCGCTGCTGGTAGGCAGGCTGTTCAAGGGTAGTGCGGCGTCAGGAGCGGAACTCATTTTCCTGGTGCGCTGTTTCTTGGTGGTCATAGCAGCCAATATCCTGATTCAACTATTCGCCTCGGTGACCACCGGCTTGCAGCGTCTTGACTTGACCAATGCAATCAGCGCGGCCAACGTTCTGCTCAGCGCTTTGTTTGCTGCCTGCTTGTTGCTGCGGGGATGGGGCCTGCGTGGTTTGATCTATGGGTACAGCGCCTCTTGCCTCTTCACCATTGCTGTTTATTTTGTCACTGTCCGAGTTCTATTACCGCGGGTTGTTCTGAACCCATTGCGCTTTAATCTGGCGGAAGCCCGAAAGATGTTCGGCTACAGCATTCGCCTCTACGTTACCCAGGCAGCGGTGGCGGTGCATAACCAGGTGGAGAAGGTTTTCCTGGCGACGCTGGTCGGCGTGGCTCCGGTGGGTTGGTACGATATAGCCAGCGATGTTGCATTGAAGGTTCGCGGTGCGATTGGATTTGTTCTAGCGCCGGTCCTACCTGCCGCATCGGAACTGGATGCGCTGGGCGACGAAACGAGAATGAAAGAACTTTACTATCGCGCCCACAAATATCTGGCATTCTGCGGCGTGCCCATTGTGTGCTACGTCGCGGCGGTTTCCCGCCGCTTTGTCGAACTCTGGATCGGCCCCAGTCTGAAGATGATCGCATTCCCCCTGAGCGTTTTGCTCGTAGTGAACTTTCTAAACCTCGCGACCGGCCCCGGATTTCTCATTCTCGCGGGGAAGGGAGACATGAAACCGGGCATCCAATCCGCGATTTTGGGCGTCGTGCTCAACATATTCTTGAGCCTGGGGTTGATCTACAAGTTCGGCTTCGCCGGAGCCGTGGTCGGTACCTCTGTGTCTTTGATTGTGGCATCGGCTTATTTTGTGTTCCTCTTCCATCGCCGAACCCGATATCCTTTTTTCCGAGTGCTTCGAGAAGGTTATTTCAAGCCCGCCGTTTGCTCGCTTCTGACCTTGGGTGTGGTCTTCGCGATTCACCCCATCAAAAACAGTTCGTGGTTCGGATTAGTTGGTGTCGGAATTTTTTGGGGAGTACTGTATTGCGTTGCCATTCTCTTGAGCCGTTTCCTCGATGAATACGACTGGAGCAAGATTGAGAGTTTTGTGCCAGTAGCACGCTACAGGAGGATGTTAGGGATTGCTTAACCGTGCGGCTCGATTCTTCCCCATCTTGCGGGAGTTGAAGTCCAACCTTCCAACGGGAGGTGCTCTGTTGGAGGTGGGTTCGGGTGCGATGGGCTTGGGAGAGTTCTGGACTGGCTCTTTCGTCGGATGCGATGTGGAATTTTCATCGCGGCCGGTGAAGAATATGCGCGCGGTTCGCTGCTCGGGACATCAGTTGCCTTTCGCTGACGGGGCTTTCGATGCAGTCGTGATCTCCGACGTGATGGAGCATGTTCCGCCCTCTCACCGAAAGCAAGTGGTCGCCGAGGTGCTTCGCGTCGCCCGCAGAATTGCGATATTTGGCTATCCGTGCGGGCCAGCCGCATTTGAACTCGATCGGAGATTGTTTCAGGAATACCAGGCACGCAACTTGCCTCCTCCTGTGTGGCTGGAAGAGCATATGCTTCACCCGTTTCCCGATGAAACGGTTCTGCAGGACCTCCCGGCCGGCTGGAAGGCGAGGGTGGTACCGAACGAAAGCCTGCGATTTCATGCCTGGATGATGAAAGCCGAGATGTCCCGACTGTGGAACTGCTGTTTTCGAGCACTGTTGCGCATCGTACCGGCGCTGGTGGAAAGCTGCTTGCGATATGCGAACCAGCAACCGTCGTACCGCAAAATATTTGTGCTTACACGCGACGGAGAACGGGCGCATGCCTGAAGCGCCATCGCTCGAGTCCTTGACCGTCGTCATCCCGACCTATAACCGGGAGAAAGTGCTGGCGAAAGCGCTAGAGGCGTATCGGGTTCAGTCTTCGCCTGCATTTATTCACGAATTGATCGTGGTGGACGATGGCTCTACGGATGGCACGGAGCCGAGGGTGCGGGAATTCGCCGCCCGGGCGGCATTTCCGGTGCGCTATCTACGCCAGCCAAATCAGGGTCCCGCAGCGGCTCGCAATTTCGGTATTCGAGAGACGCGCTCCGCGCTAGTGTTGTTCACCGACAGCGATATTCTCCCCGGGCGTGATTTGGTTTCCCAACACATTGCGTGGCATCAGGCGAATCCGCAGATGAACGCGGCGGTTTTGGGCTTCGTTACCTGGCCCAAGGAAATCCGGGCGACGCCTTTCATGCGCTGGTACGGGGAACACAAGTTATTCTTCTTCGACCAATTGCGACGGCGAAAAGAAGCCGATTTCCGTTTCTTCTACACCTGCAACGTGAGCCTGAAAACCGAATTTATTCGAACCGGCGGGTCGTTTGACGAAGAGTTTAGAAGCGCCGCCTTTGAGGACACCGAACTGGGATTCCGCCTCAGCAAAAGGGGCATGCAACTTCTTTACAATCCGGCGGCGGTTGCGTATCACGACCAGTACTTTTCCTTCGAAGAGGCGTGTCGAAAGAGTTTAAGTACCGCGCCCGCGGCACAGGTTTTTCTGCGCAAGGAAGCTGGCCAGCAGATGGAGAGAGAAACGCAGCAGAGACAGTCTCGAATTAGCTATGCAATCGCGTCGAGGATTGCGGCGGTTGTGGCAACGCTCCTCTTTCCCCTGCGGCAACTTATGGATTCCACTGTGCCGCTGCCCGGAATTGTTTATCACCTTCTCTTCTGGGATCGTACGAGACAACCGCGCCAACGAACCTGACGACTAGTTCATGAGGCCAAGGAGAAACCTGTTCGTAGGGGTCTCATGAACTCACTTTACGGGAATGGATTTCGCGCCTGCTGAACCGGTGGCGACTGGTGCGGGTTTGCGGCGGGCGTAGATCAGGCCGGCGGCTACGCCGAGCATTTGGGCACAGGCCCGCGCCGCGAGCAATGCCGGAGAGAGCAATCCAATCAGCGGATCTTTCTTGAACGCCCGCACGGAGAAGGGAAGCGTACTCAACACGAAAGCGCCCAGCACTAAAACTGATACAAGGATCGACGGACGGGCAATCAGATCAAATACCACCGCCAGCAGCAGCGCCGGGCCGAAGAGAAGCTGAAGTTTCATAATCTGAGGCGTGTGGCTATCCTTGATTCCTTTGCCAGGATTCTTGCGCACGGCGAGCACGCGCCAGAAGGCGAATTTGTATTTCTTCTTGAGATACTTCGCAAGCGTGTCAGGATGCGTGTGATAAACCATCGCCTGCGGGGCGAATTTCATCTTCCAGCCGCGGGCTGACATGCGATAGGAAAGTTCGATGTCTTCGGCGCAAGCCACGGGAAAAGAAGTATCGTAGCCAGTCATTTCGAGGAAGCGGTCGCGGCGAAATGCTGCGGAATAGGTATCGATGAAGTCGATATGCGGGAAGCGCGCCATCACGCGGTAGCGATCCTCGTACTCGATCTGGACGAAGCGGGCGGCGATGCTCTTTTGGCGAGTGCGATAGACTCCCTTGGTTCCGACGACTTCCGGCTCCCCGAAGGGCGCCAGCA
This sequence comes from uncultured Acidobacteriaceae bacterium, assembly GCA_963818935.1. Lineage (GTDB taxonomy): Bacteria > Acidobacteriota > Terriglobia > Terriglobales > Acidobacteriaceae > Sulfotelmatobacter. Next base: position 155,058 of record CAWFUK010000071.1, on the reverse strand, counting down.
TGGCGTCGAGCCAGCCGGTCATGGGGATGCAATCGTCATCGGTGAACAGGATGATCGCGCCGGTGGCTTCGCTGGCTCCGCGATTCCGGGCAGCGGCCGGACCGGCATTCGCCTGATTCATTAAACGGACGCCGGCATAGGTCTGGACGACCTGCGCCGTATTGTCGGTTGAGCCGTCATTGACGACCACGATTTCGGCATCGCGGTCCCGCGTCTGCTGAACCAGCGCCTCCAGACAACGGCCGATGCGAGAGCTGCCATTGAAGGTCGGCACGATGATCGACAGCGAGTTCGTCTCGATGGGAAAATCCCCCTGGCGTTGCCGCGTTTAAACCGGGACTTGGGGATTGGCAGTGGTTGCGGCCGGGTTGGTTGCGCCATTGTGCCGCGAGCCGTTTCCGGACGCATCGCTCTTTTCCTTGTCCTTGCCGTTCTCATGCTGGCTGCCCCGCAGCAGATATTTTGAGAGCGTAAGGAAGCCCTTCAGATTGCGTTGCAACTCCCGGCGGTCTTTGAGCGATTGCTTCAGCTTATAGACGAGATACGATGGACTGAGATAGAAGCTGCGTCGCGCGCGATCGCAAAAACTGACCAACTGCTCGTGCGTGATGTTGGGCAGCGTCACAACGCTGTTGTGGAGGCCGTCCTTGGTGAGCCAAGCATCCCAGCTTTCAATTTGGATGTAGTTTCGCTTCTTGGCTTCCTCGTACGCCGTGGTGCCGGGGTAAACCATAATGGGGAAAAATTGCGCCGTATCCGGGCCAAGCTTCTTGGCGAAGCTAAGAGTCTTCTCCATGCTGGCCGGGGTTTCGTTCAGATTTCCAACCATGAAGCAGCCGTGCACCATGATGCCAGCTTCGCGGCAGCGGCGGACGAAGCGGTGCGCCTCCTCATGATATTTAGCGTCGCGACGGTCATCGTTATTCTTCTTCATGCCGTTGATGACTTCTACGTCGCCGCTCTCGAAGCCCACGCAGAACAGGCGCGCGCCCGCCTGATGCAAGGTTGAAAGCAATTCGCCTTCAGCCCCAATATCGGCGCGGCAGTTGGCATCGAAGGGCAGTTGGTTGCCGCGGCGGATCAATTCTTTCGCCAGTTCCAGGGTGCGCGGCTTGCTGATGATGAAAGTGTCATCCTCAAGCATGACGGTCTTGATCTCCGGCATTTCCCGGGAAACGAAATCAAATTCGTCGGCTACGTTCGTGACCGAACGGTAGCGCATTTTGTGGCCGCTGAAGGTCTGCGGATAGACGCAGAAGGAGCAGTGATAAGGGCATCCGCGGCTGGTGTCGAACACCACCAGCGGCCACAAAGAGTGACCGTAAAAATAGTCCGGGGTATGCAGAAAGCGCTTGTAGATCTCGGAGACGAACGGCAATTCATCGAGATTTTCGATGGCGGCGCGGGGCTGATTGTTGATGATCTCGCCCGTATTTCGCCTCTTCCAAACCAGGCCATCAACTCCGGAAAGATCGGCGCCGCAGGCTTTCGCGGCCAGCCAGTCGCGCACGCTGTACTCGTATTCGCGAATCGCGACGGCCTCCAGCGCGGATGACATGGCGAGTGTCTCGCGCGGCAAGGAGGACACGTGGCGTCCCACCATCAGCACGTGCAATGAGGGTTTGGCATGAACCAGTGACTCGATGACGCTGACGTCGTTGAGAATGCTGGGCGTCGAGGTATCGCACACTACCGCGTCAATATTTTTGGCGTCGATGCGATCGATGACTGCCTGCACGGAGAGACCGGCAGCGGGGGAATCGACTAAGTCGACGTCGTGCCCGTTCTGAATCGCGACCCCGGCAGCAGTTGCCAACCACTTGGGATAATAGAGCGTTCCGCTCTTGGTGACTGCAGGGCTGCGTTGCTCGCGAGAAAATCGTGGATGGAAAGGCGGATTTAAGAACAAAACTCGCATATGTGAGTATATCAACTGCTCCTACGAATATTGGCGATTACGTAAGGATGCACCGCTTTCTGCAATAGTTTTCGTAGATTTTCCTGTAGTTGCCTACAACACGGGACTGCGGGGAAAGTTTCTATCTCTTGGCCAATTATAACTGGTTAGGGAATCTATGCCGTATGGCGCTTTGATTTCCACAAGTTCTTGATGGTTCGCAGGCGCCGTCGATTCTCCGGGAGTTCGGAAGTCAGCTCAAACCTGCGCCGAAGTAAGAGCCAGAAGATAGCGAGGAAGAAAGCCAAAACTGTTGAACCAATGATGATGATGAGACGGTGCGGCGATGACCTCTTGTCGGGAACGACCGGCGCATCCACCACCTGAATAATGGATCCTTCGCGCGCCTCGTCAAGTTTAGCGATTTCGAATTCTTTGGCCAGCAACTCGTAAACTGTTTCCTGATATTTGAGATCCCGGTACTTGCGAAGATATTCCATTCCCGCTTGCGTGACCCTGCCTTTGGATAAGTTGATGTCAGAGCCCAGGTCAGTCTGGGAGCCGGCGACCTTATCGAGTTGCGCTTGTAGTGCCGCGAGTTCCTGCTTGGCCAGGATGAGATTGGGATTGTCCTCAGCGGCAAACGAGCGCATACCCTCGATCTGCACCTGCTTGGCCACAACCTGGGCGCGCAAGATTGCGGCCGATTCGATCAGCGCCCGCGCCTGACTGTCAATCTGCAAGACGCCGGTGGATTGTTCGGTCTTGGTCATGGCGTCTTCCGCGGCGGTCAGGGCTTCCTTGGCCTGTTGCACTTCATGCTGGAAGAATAACCGCCGGCGTGCGGCTTCTGAAATGGCAAGCGAGGCCGAAAGCTTGCGGAATTCTTCGATATATCCATTGGCCAGTTCGGCGGCCCGTTTGGGATCGCGATCCTCAACCGTCAGGCGAATGAGGCCATCCTTGGTGCCTGGGACGACGGTGGTATGACGCTCCAGCGCTTTACGCGTATCCACCATGCGTTTTTCCCGGTATTCCTTCATCAATTCAAAGCGTTGAATCACGCCGTCTTCAACCGTGCGACTGGTGAGGAGCGAGACGTACATGTCGGTGGGATTTTTAAGCAGGCTGCCACCAGCCAGACTAGCCAGTGACCCCAGTGCACCCAGGTTTCCGAGTTGCCCCAGCATTGACGATCCCATCGAAGGGCTTTGAGCGGGGGGCAGCAGCACCACCTTCGCCTCATAACTAGGCGGCCAGACAAAAGCCACGATCACTGCCAGCACAAAAGCGCCCAGCACGAAGCGTGCAATGAAGCGTTTGTGTTCGAGAAGAAGAACCAGAAGATCGAGCAGCGTAAACTCCGTTTCCGTCCGAAACGGCTCGTCGCTTTTTTCGATGACCTGCGGTTCTGTCTGGACCTCAGTTGGAATCATCGGTTTAGGGTGATAAGCAAATCTATGGCGAACCCTCTGTAAAAGGATTCTATCAGGCTTTTTCGGACTCAATCTCTGATCTGAGGGTTGCCTGATGTTAGCTCCTGGAGGACTCGAATTTGAATTTGTGCTAGCTTGGAACGATTGAAGAATCCGCTGGAAATGTTCGGGACCGTACAGAAAGGGATTGATATTGCGCCGGCTCATTTCGAGGTACGGGGCGCCAGGGCCTCACGAGAAAGTGAAAATGACCGCGTAATCGATGTGCCGCCAAATAGTCAGCACCCGAGCAGGTTGCAAGCGGGATTCCATTCGCTGGCCGTGTTAGTCGTCGGCTGCGCCTTGGCGTGCGGATCGATCGGGTTCGCGCAAACGACAGCCGATGGCAAGAACTCTGCTCCTCCTCCCGCCTTCCCGCAAAAATCGTATGAGGCCGATCTCCCGCAGGTTGACCTGAAATCACTGCCGCGCAATCTCTTTGTCGATCAGGAAAAATTCTGGACGGCACCTTTTCATAGCACCGTGACCGATTTGCACTGGGTTGTTCCGGCAGTCTTTGTCGGCGCGGTATTCATCGCCAGCGACACGGCCATTGAAAAGCATGTTCCCACAACTTCCTCGACAGTTTCCCATGCGGTCACAGTCTCCAATGCAGGGTTGGGGGCAATGGCCGCGCTCGGCGCGGGAGCATTTCTTTGGGGTCGCGTTACCAACAATGACCAGGAACGCGAAACTGGACTACTCAGCGGAGAAGCCGGGATCGACGCATTCTTGGATACGGAAATTTTCAAATACGCCTTCGGACGGCAGCGTCCCTTCACCGGCAACGGCCGCGGAGAATTCTTTAAGGGCGGAGATTCTTTTCCGTCGCAACATGCGGCCATCAGTTGGGCGATCGCCAGCGTAATTGCGCACGAATATCCCGGCGTGCTCACCCAGCTTCTCGCCTACGGCGGGGCAACCGGCATAAGCGCGGCGCGATTTGTGGGACAAAAACACTTCGCCGGCGACCTGTTGGTGGGAAGCGCATTGGGGTGGTATCTGGGGCGGGAGGCGTTCCGCTCTCACTCGCATTACAGCGACGCCGAGATCGCCCGGTACGGCACCTTCAGCAAAGGCGACCAAGATAGTGCCCGAGATCCGAAAGATATGGGATCGCCGTACATTCCGCTAGATAGTTGGATTTATCCGGCGGTGGATCGTCTGACGGCGCTCGGATATGTGCACGACGGTTTTGCCGATATGCGACCTTGGACGCGGCTCGAGTGCGCGCGACAGATCAAAGAAGCTGCGGACCAATTAGCCAACGCGGATTCGAATAACGGCGAGGCCGTGAGGCTGTATGACTCGTTGCAAAAAGAGTTGGCTGGAGAGCTTAGGTTATTAAATGGCGACTCGAACGTGCAGGTTCGCCTGGAATCGGCCTACACCAGAAGCACGGAAATCGCCGGCAAGCCTCTGACTGACGGAGATCATTTTGGGCAGACCATCATCAACGACTTCGGACGGCCCGAGGAGCAAGGGTTCAACGATGTTTCCGGAATCTCGGGCTGGGCCGCTCTGGGACCGTTGGCAGTTTATGTCCGAGGCGAATATCAACACTCTCCCTGGGCTCCAGCCTTGCCGTTGAGCGCTCTTCAGGCAATATCGCAGGAGGACTTCAGCCGCAGCACAGTTCCCCAGCCCTTTCCGATTCCTCCCGACAATCCAACGCAGGCTTTTAACGAGGGTCGATTCCTCGATACCTACGTCGCGTTGAATTTGTCCAACTGGCAGCTGTCGTACGGAAATCAAAGCCTGTGGTGGGGGCCTGCGCAGGGCGGTCCTTTGATGCTCAGCGATAACGCCGCCCCGATTCGAATGTTTCGCGTCAACCGCGTTACTCCTTTTGTTCTACCGAGTATCTTCGGGCTGCTGGGACCGATTCGCGTAGAGGCTTTCATCGGGCAGTATTCGGGATATGAATTCATACTCTCCCCGACGGGACTTGTCGGGCAGTATGGCCAGTCGCTGAATCCCCAACCCATCGTTCACGGCGAGAGAATCAGCTTCAAGCCAACATCCAATCTGGAAATAGGATTGTCGCGCACGACCGATTACGGGGGACCCGGTTACCCGCTAACCTTGCATACTTTTCTCAGGAGTGTGTTCTCGACCAGCAACGCGCTCGGCGGAGCCGCGAACAAGCCAGGATCGCGGCGCTCCGGTTTGGATTTCAGTTATCGCATTCCCGGACTGCGCGACGGAATGACCTTCTACGCCGAGGGTTTGGCCGAACACGATGAAATCACTCCACTGATTGGTCCCGATGTGGCGGCATGGCTGGCGGGAATCTATCTGCCACGATTACCGAAGATTGCAAAACTTGACTTCCGCCTGGAAGGCGGCTACACCGATCCACCCTACAGCGGCAAGGATGTCGCATACGGCGCGTTCTACTGGGATGGAACCTGGATCACCGGTTTTCAAAATGCCCAACACCTGATGGGAAGTTGGATTGGCCGTCAGGGCCAGGGGGCGCAGGCATGGACGACCTACTGGTTCACTCCGAAGAATAAACTGCAATTCGGGTTCCGGCATCAGAAGGTTAGCCAGGAGTTCGTTCCGGATGGCGGTACTTTGACGGACGTGAACGCTCGCGCGGAGTTTTGGCCGCGAGCCAGCGTGGGCCTTTCTGCATGGGTGCAAAGTGAACGATGGCTCTTCCCCGTCATTCAAACCGGCGCTACTAGAAACGAAACTGCAGCGGTGGAAATTCTGATTGAGCCTAAAAAACTACTACGGTATTCCCGTTTAGGTACAAATTGAAAGTGATTAAATATGCAACAAAGAATTTGTCTGGATGTCGATTACTGAGTAGGCGTTCATGATACGGTTTCTCTGCTGGGAATTTCAGGTAGGTCGACCCTGGCCAGCGACCAACTATCGAAGCCTCAGCTAGTTGTGCGATTACCATCAAAGCTTAACTTCCAGTTTCTGGATCGCAACGATTTGCTCGGCGCAGTCCATTGTTAAACCAAGGTAAATTCATAAATCAAATCTTTTGTAATTGAAAGATTTATCGAGACAAATGCGTAGACTCAGGGTTACTACGTTTTGACTTGAAATAGCATCCAAGCAGTCGATAGATTGGGAAGTGAGTTAGGGCCCCTGAGTCTTGCCGTGGGAAACGGTAGCTTGATCGTTAGATACGTTTCGGAGTGAGCGGTTCAGTATGATTCGCAGTCGCCTTAGCTTTGCGCGTTTGTATTTGAAAATCTTGACGTTGTTGCTGCCCGCCTGTGCCTACTTCATCGCGGTCAAGGTTCGCTTCGGATTCAACGTCCTCTTTTACCGCACGGCCCCTTCAGGCTTGCCCTCGTACTGGGGCGTGCTTCTTCTCACCACAATTGTTTGGGCGATTGCTGCGGAAGAATCAGAACTGTGGAACGTGGAGCAGCTGTATGCTGCCGGTGGAAAGAGCCGCAGGTTGCTCGAGGCTCTCGCTTTCACTTACGCCGTCGTGATGGCGGCTGGATTCTTATACCGGCAAGCGAGCTATTCGCGCCTCGTGATCGTGATCAGCGCGTTCGCCTTGTTTTTTTTGGCGACCGCGGCGCGGGTTGCCTTTCGAGTATTCCTTGAGGTCTCGCGGAAAGACGCCAGAAATGAAGTAAAGATTCTGATCGTCGGGACGGACCGCTTCGCGCGCCGGGTCGGAACCTCTCTGCTTCATGGTGAGGTGCTTCCTTGCCGGATCGTAGGATTCGTGCGACTCCCGGGACAGGAAATTGCGGTGGATGGTCCCACCTACGAACTCGATCAGATTCCCACTTTCCACAACGGCAACTCCATCAATGATGTCATCGTCGCTCTTCCCGCATCGCGTCTGAATGAAGTTCATACCATCGCGCCGGCGCTCGAGAAACTTTGTGTTCCCACCCGGGTCGTGATCGACTTGGGAGATGGCGTGGTTCTTCGCGACCGCCTGATCGATCTGGGCGGGATTCGCATGCTCGACTTGCGGCCAACGTTGGCCGAGAGCGGACCGTATCTTGTGCAAAAGCGAATTTTCGATTTTGCCTTCTCCATTCTGATCTTGTTGGCGACACTGCCCCTCACGCTGCTCATCGCTCTATTTATAAAAATAAGCAGCCCAGGGCCCGTCCTGTTCGTGCAAGAGCGCGTGGGCCTGAATGGACGAGTTTTTAGGATGTTTAAATTCCGCACCATGAATGTGGGAAGCCGCGAAGAGGAGGAAACGGGCTGGACCTGCGACAAAGATCCGCGGCGCACCAGGATTGGTAGCTTTTTGCGCAAGACGAATCTTGACGAACTTCCGCAGTTCCTCAACGTCCTGAAAGGCGATATGAGCATTGTCGGGCCACGCCCCGAGCGCCCTTATTTTGTGGAACGATTCCTGGCAGAAGTCGACCGCTATAATTCGCGGCATATGTTCAAAGCTGGGATCACGGGATGGGCGCAGGTAAACGGCTGGCGCGGAGATACTTCCATTGCGAAGCGTGTGGAATATGACTTGTACTATCTGCGCAACTGGAGTCTCACCTTCGATCTTCAGATCATCACGATGACCATGCTCCGCATGTTCAACAGCAAGAACGCCTACTGATGCGGATGCGCTAGATCGAGCGAATTTCCCAAATCACACCACTCGCCGCGTCGCTTCAACTACGCGCTGAATTATTCGGTGCCTGTTCCCGTCAAGCTGATGGTGTGGGTGCCCGCCGAGGAGTTATCGGCCTCAGTTAATGTTGCGGTGAAGGACCCGGTGGTTGTGGGGGAGAAAGTCACCGAGACGGTGCAAGTCGCATTGGCCGCCAGCGTGCCGCCCACGGGACAAGTGTTGGTCTGGGCGAATTCCGTTGGGTTGGCGCCGGTGATGGCGATGCTTTTAACGTTTAACGGGTAGTTGCTGGTGTTGGTCAACGTCGAAACCTTCGCCTTGCTCGTCTTTCCTACTGCAATCGACCCGAAGGTGTCCGTAGGGGGTTTCAGGGTGGCTGTGGGCAGAGCGCCCGAGCCGGTGAGGTTCAGCGTGGTTGTGCCCGCTGAAGTATTGTCGGTGATGGTCACGCTCGCGTCTTGCTTGCCCGAAGCTGTGGGGGAGAAGGTCACAGTGATCGTGCAGGTGGCATTGGGCGCGAAACTGCCGATGCATGTATTGGTCTGGCTATATTCCGATGGGTGAGCGCCACTGAGCGCGACTTTGCTGACCGTCAAAGTGACCTTGCCGCTGTTGGTCAGGGTGGAAGTCATTTTCGCACTGCTGGAGCCGACTTCAACGCTTCCGAAGGCAAGGGTCGTGGGATTCAACGTGACCTTGGGAAGAGCTCCCGAGCCGGTGAGATTCAGGGTGCTGGATCCGCTGGATGTGTTGTCGGTAATGGTCACGCTCGCGCTCTGCGTGCCAGTGGTCGTGGGCGTGAAAGTTGCAGTGATGGTACACGTGGCTCCCGGAATGAAGGTGCCAACGCAGTTATTGGTCTGGGTGTACTCCGACGGATTCGTACCACTGAGAGCGAGTTTGCTGATGGTCAGATTGACCTCGCCACTGTTGGTGAGGGTGGACGTCATCTCGGCGCTTTTGCTGCCCTCTAAGACACTTCCGAAATTAAGGGTTTGCGGAGTCAGGGAGACTCTGGGATAAGATCCGATCCCATTTAAACTCGCGGTTTGGGTGCCGCTTGAGGTGTTGTCGGTAAAGGTCACATCGGCTGTTCGAGTGCCACTACTTTGCGGCGTGAAGGTGACCGTAACGGTACACGACGCGCCCTCCGCCACCGAACTCCCGCAATTATTGGTCTGACTGAAATCACCCGCGTCGGTGCCGGTTATGGTGATTCCGGCTTTATTGCCGCCCGTGAAAGTCAGGGTCGCTAGGCCAGAGTTGGTCAGAGTAATGGTTTGCGAAGGGCTCGCGGCCTTGACCTCTACCGAGCCAAACGACAAGGACTTCGGCGAAAGCGTCACCATTGGCCACCCGGTTCCTGTTCCGCTAAGCGCGACGGTTTGCGGGCTGGTGGGGTCGCCGTCGACAATCGTGACTGTGCCGTTGATTGTGCCCACGGAGCTAGGGGTAAAGGTCACGGTCACGTTGCAGGTCTTGCCGGCTTTTAACGAGGCACCACAGGTATTGCTACTGATGGCATAGTCGATCGTGGTGGTGATGCTGGTGATGTCCAGTTTGGTCTTGCCCGTATTCTGAATGGTGAAGCTCTGTCCGGGACTGGTGGTTCCGGTCTGCTGTGCGGCGAATGTAAGCGAGTCGGTCGAAAGGCGGACCGAAGTGACGGGTACGACTACACTCACCGTCACCGTATGGGTTTGGTTGCCGCTGTTTCCGATGATGGTGATGGGATAGGTACCAACCGCTGTTGTGGTCGCGCTGTTCACTGTAAGTGTGGTGGTTCCGGAGGTTGTGATCGACGTGGGATTCGAAGCCGACAAGCCCGGCACCTCGGAGATTCCGTCCAGCGTGAAATTCACCGTGCCGTCGAAACTGAGCAGGGGTGAAACCGAAAGATCGAAGACGGCGTTCCCGGCTCCATCTGCAGTTACGCTGGGGTTATTAACGGTGAGCCAATAATCGTTGGCGTCGGCAGTGACTGCGCATGCGCTCTGAGGCGTGCCCGAGGGTGCGGCGAAGGTTGAGGCCAGATCTTGCAGCGAGGTGGCTTGCCATCCAGAGAGATTTTCTGCAGTAGAGGTTGAAGGGACGGGAACGACCCAATCTCCCGTGGTAGTGGTCGCGTTCCACCAGGTATTGTCGTTCGAATCAAATCCAATGAGGAAGGTCGTCCAGTCCGAGCCGTTCAAGGTGGGATCGGAGAACAGCAACTGGCCCATGCCGATTCCTTCGATCACATTATTTTTATTGACCATCCCCTGGGTGACGAGGTCGTAGACCTCGCCGGTCAGCCAGTCGGTGATGGTGATGCCTCCAGCAATTCCGCTAATTGAAATCTGCGAACCATTGTTGTTGTAGAGGACACCATTGGTAAACGAAACCCCCTCGGAATTGCGGAGCGCGATTCCTCCTTCGGAAAGCGAACTCGCCTGATTGCAAACGTAGCTGCCGGTGAAAGTGAAAGGGCCGGGATTAGTTTCTATATCGAGGCCAGGCTCCAGATTTTGCGAAGCGATGATGCCGCTGCCGGTAATGCTGACATTGTCGGTATCCCAGTGAATGCCGTAGGCCTGGTTGTATTGCGCGGTGAAACCATCGAGATCGTCGGTGTGCGCTTCCCAGGAGTGAAACCCCGCGACGTTGCAGGCGTAGTACGCGCCCTGTGCCCCGCGCCAGTTGTTGTAGGCGACAACATCGTTTTGCCACAACCCGTATTCCGTGTTGTATCCCTGGAATCCGCTGTCGCCGTTGTGAAGGGCCGAAGTATTTTCGACCGTAAAATAGGTAATCGGACTATTAAGCGCCAGTCCCTGCCCGTTGTTCCACTGGATGGTGTCGCTGTCGAACAGAATGTTGGTGGGAGAATAAGTTTTTCCGCCCGTGACTTGCACGGCAGCGTTGCTGCGGCACGAATTGGCGTATTGAAACACGATGCCGCGCACCACCAGGTTTGAAAAACCGTCAATCGAAAATAGGGAGGGCTCGGTGGCGACATCCACGGTGGCAGTAGCCATGTCCGTTCCCGAGGGCGGCCACAAGTAAATCGTCTTGTTGCTGGTGTCGACATAGAACGTCCCCGCTACCATCTGGGTCAGCGACAGGACTTCGGTCATGACCGTGCCGTTCACCGCAACCATTTCCTGGCGCAGCATGATTTCCGGTTGAGGATAGGTGGCCGTGCTACAGCCGGTTACCGTGGCGCAGGTTCCCCATGTGTTGTCCCAGGTGTTTGTGTAAATGTCGGAATTGCCGCTATAAGTCTTCCATCCTGTGTAGAGCACGCCGCCGCTGATCGTGACCTGCCCGTGATTGATCGCTTCAAAAGTGATGGGCCAACTAGTCTCAGACTTCGATCCACTGATGGAAATGGATTCCCGGTAAGTGCCATTGTTGATCCAGACGTGCGTGCCCTTGCCCGCATAGTTGTTAGCCAGAGCCTGCGAGGCCGCATAGCCGATGGTTTTGAAGGGAAGGTCTTCGGTTCCAGGATTGCTGTCCGAGCCGTCGGTGGCTACGTAGAACGTGTAGAGTTCCAAGGCCTCGTTTATGTTGGCTTGCGCGCCCGCAAATCGGACGAGCAGCAGCAACGTAAATGCACCCAGGGCCCAGGCGCGAAGTGTTTCCATGGGGGAGAATCTCGTCTTTTTAAGCTACTGAAACCTGCGATTTCTATCCGACGTCAAACCGATGTGCAGTGCCCGGGGGGACACTCGACGAAGCGGAAGCCTTACCGGGGCGGGGTTCTGGGCCCCGAACCCGTAAGTCTTACGCAATCAACCCACAGCGAACGTTGGGAAAATGTACACGACAGTACTATGGATGTCTAGGAGAAGAAAGTAGGTAGATCTGCTGAGATCGGGCGCTGGAAGCCGAGTACGCGCCCGCACGCTTGAGTGTGCGCTTGAGGACCTTGCAGATTTTTGCAACCTGGAGACGAATTACGCGCGCGCCTTGTCGATCATCGCTTCCCAAATGCCCTTGGATTTGAGGATGAGTTCGACCGCCTCGCGGACGGCGCCGTGACCTGCAACCGCCTTTGTGGTGTAATGCGCAGCCTGCTTCACTTCGGGGACAGCGTCGCCGACCGCGATCGCAAGGCCGGCGCGTTGCATGATCGGAATATCTGGAAGATCGTCACCGATATAGGCGACGGCGGAGTCAGTTGCAGCTGCTTCCCGCAAAATCGCCTCGTAGGCAGGCATCTTCAGCGGTTGTTTCATATAAATGAATTCCATTTTCATTTCGTGAGCGCGGCGAAGGAGTGCGGCACTCTCGCGCCCGGTAATGCAACCGGTTCGCAACCCCGCCGTATGAGCGAGGGTGAGGCCCTGGCCGTCGTGGGCATCGAAGGTTTTGATTTCGAGGGCCGTACCGTCGGTTTGCGAAAGCAGGGTGACGCTGCCGTCCGTCATAGTTCCGTCCACATCCATGAGCAGCAGTTTGATTTGAGCCGCTCGTTTCTTAAGGGCGGCGGGGATTTTTGCAGAACGGGCCAAGCTAGCCTCCGGAAACCTAAGGGGAAGTCTAAGCCAAAGGCTCAATGCATGGCATGCAAAAAAGCGCAACCCGCACGCTTGAATCCTAATCTGATTATTTGTTATAACCACAGCAGGTCATTCTGTGGGTTTGCAACAACTGCCGTCGTTTCCCGACTCTTGATGGGAATAGTGCCTTCCGAAGGCAGAGTCAATAGCTTGATCCGGCACCTCGGGATTTCGTCGACTGTGATTCCCCGGGAGTGTAAACATCAAACCTCCTTTCTGTAAGCTGTAGGAGTTCTGATGCGCTTTCAAGACGGAATGAGTGGCTTCGAGTCCTGCTCGAAAACAGCCACTAGCGTGCGCCGTTCCGGCTTTCTACTCCCACGCATGGTTGCGCCGCCCCCTTTTGCGTCACGCCTCGTCACTCATATCCCACCTATGCCGGAGGAAGATGATGGCCACCTTTGTGCAAATCGAAAACGATCAGGAAATTAAACAGCGCCTCGAAGCCGAGCGCATGAGACTACGCAAGATCGCAGGGCTGGATCGCCCCGATCACTTCCACCGGCCCGTGGAGCGCGCCTTTACCGCCGAGGAGCGGGGCCGCGTCACCATTCTGTTTGGAGGCTTCACCTGGAAGCACGAGGATTTAATCCGTGCCGTATTCCAAGGCTGCGGTTATCGCTGCGAAAAGCTGCCGGTGCCCGATGTGCCCGCCTTTCAGATCGGCAAGGAGTTTGGCAATAACGGGCAGTGCAATCCAACCTATTTCACGGTTGGCAACCTGGTGCAGTATTTGCAATTTCTGGAGAAGGAAGGCATCCCGCGTCAGGACATTCTCGATAACTACGTCTTCTTCACGGCAGGATCCTGCGGCCCGTGCCGTTTCGGAATGTATGAGGCCGAGTATCGCTTCGCATTAAAGAATGCCGGCTTTGATGGCTTCCGCGTGCTGCTGTTTAAAGACAGCGATGGCATCAAGGCAGCCTCCGGCGAACCGGGATTGAAGTTCACCATCGACTTCGGCTTCGGCATGTTGAATGCGATGCACCTGGGAGACGTCTTCAACGATCTGATCTATCAGATTCGCCCATTTGAAGTGAAGAAGGGCGAGACAGAGCGCATTTTCCGCGAGACTGTGGACGGTCTTTGCGACGATCTCAGAGATCGTAAGGCATTCGAGATCGAACAGCGTGCGCCCGACTGGGCCAAGCCCAAGTTCAAAAGCAACAAGATTCTGCGGAACACATTCAATGTTTTCGGCAAGATGAACGAGCATCTTCGCGGCAAAGATTACCTCAACGCGCTGGCTGCGGCGCGGGACAAGATGAATAGCATCGAAGTTGATCGCACCAAGGTGAAGCCCGTGGTAAAGATTACCGGCGAGTTCTGGGCGCAGCTCACTGAGGGCGACGGCAACTTCCATATGTTTGATTTTCTCGAGAGGGAAGGCGCGCAGGTAATGGTGGAACCGATCGCGACCTGGGTGGCGTATTTGTTGTATCAGGCAAAGGCGCACGCCAAGGCGAAGTGGCCGGTGAATCGTCCGCATCGCAACCCGCAGTGGTGGGAGGTAAAAAAGAATTTCGCCAACTACATGGGATTGAAGAAAAAGCTGATGGGCATCGGGTTTGGCGAATTCATGTGGAATGGTCTCTATCATCGGACGGCCAGGAATCTCGGCGGGATTACCCATCATCTGGTTCCGCAGACCGAGTTGGCCGAACTGGCGCATCCTTTCTATAACCAATTCGCGCGCGGCGGCGAAGGCCACCTGGAGGTTGGGAAAAACGTCTACTACACAGTTCACCACCTCTGCCACATGGTGCTCGCCCTGAAACCGTTCGGATGCATGCCGTCCTCGCAATCGGACGGAGTCCAATCGGCTGTCGTGAACAAGTTCAAAGACATGATCTTCCTTCCCATCGAGACTTCGGGCGAAGGCGAAGTCAACGCGCACAGCCGCGTGCAGATGGCGCTGGGCGAGGCCAAGGTGAAGGCCAAGACCGAGTTCGAGCACTGTTTGAGATCGACCGGTAAGAGCTTGGACGAAATCCGCGAGTACATACACGACCATCCTGAACTGAAGCGGCCGTTCTATCAAGTGCCGCATCGCGAGGGCGTCGCTGGCACAGCGGCGCAGTTTATCCTGCATGTAAACGATCGCATGAATAAAGGCAGTCGTTTATTGCGGCGTACTCGCGTGACGGGCGTGGCGCTTCCAAACGCTGCGTAACCGATCTGGACCGGCGGCGCCGCTCCCCGCCGCCGGTCTCTTAACATTGTTCTTTCTTGGTCACTGATCGGAGATTCTTAATGCACGATCATCTTTCCGGACACGAACACAAAACGCCGCAGCTGCTTCAAATCGCCCCCGCGCCTTACCAGAAGCCGCACGACCATCGAACGCAATTTCTGGTAGGACTCGACGTGGGCTCGACCACCGTGAAGGCGATGGTGGTAGAAGCGGCGACCGATAAAGTTCTGTGGCAGGACTACCAGCGGCACGAAACCAAGCAGCCCGAAAAGACGTTGGAATTTCTGCGCCGCATGCACGCGGACGTCGGACTAAACCGGCACAACACGCGCATGTTTATGACTGGCTCCGGCGGCGGTTCGATCGCCGAACAGATTGGTGCGAAGTTCGTGCAGGAAGTCACCGCCGTTTCGCTGGCGGTTGAGAAGTTGCATCCCGAAGTGTATTCGGTGATCGAGCTAGGCGGGCAGGACGCGAAGATTATCGTCTTCAAAGACGACGACGAAACCGGCCGCAAGAAAAAAATTCCGTCGATGAACGATAAGTGCGCGGGCGGCACCGGCGCTGTCATCGACAAGATTAACGCCAAGCTGAAAATTCCGACCGCCGAGCTTGCGCTCCAGGGCTACCACGGAATCAAACTGCACAAAGTGGCAGGGAAGTGCGGCGTATTCGCCGAAACTGACATCAACGGATTACAGAAGGTCGGCACGCCTCCCGATGAGCTGATGGCCTCGCTTTTCGAAGCGATCGTTCTGCAAAATTTGAGCGTGCTCACGCGGGGTCACACGTTGCGCCCGCACGTTCTCTTGCTCGGCGGCCCGAATAGCTTTATCAAAGGCATGCGCGAAGCGTGGCAGGCGAATATTCCGCGCATGTGGCAGGAACGCAAGGTTGCGATCCCCGACGGAGCCAAGCCGGAGGATCTGATCAAGGTTCCAAACAATGCGCAGTATTTCGCGGCTTTGGGCGCGATTGAATTCGGCAAGAGCGAAGAAGATTGCGTCGGCTGCTATCAGGGTTATGAAAAGCTCGAGTACTACATCGAGTTCGGCCGCCAGGAAGAAAAGGCCAAGTCCGGCGCCAAAGGGCTGATAGCGAAAGAAGGCGACCTCGAAGGTTTCAAGGAAGCTTACCGGCGCAAGAAATTTACCCCGGCCGCGTTTCAAAAAGGCCAGACGGTTGGCGGTTTCATCGGTATCGATGGCGGCTCGACTTCGACCAAAGCCGTTCTGCTCGACGATCGCGGCGAGATCTTGTGCAAGGCCTACCAGCTTTCGAATGGCAATCCGATCCAGGACACGATCGAGATGTTCGAGAACCTGCGCGGCCAGGTCGAAGCGCAGAATGCGAAGCTCGAAGTTCTGGGAGTCGCGACCACCGGCTATGCGAAAGACATTCTGAAAGATGTGCTGCACGCCGATGTGGCGCTGGTCGAGACCGTCGCGCACACGGAATCAGCGCTCAAGTTTTATGAAGACCCGCATGTCATCGTCGACGTGGGCGGGCAGGATATCAAGATCATCATCCTGCACAACGGGCGCGTGAAAGATTTCAAGCTGAACACGCAGTGCTCCGCAGGCAACGGATACTTCCTGCAATCGACCGCGGAAGGGTTTGGTCTGGGCGTGGAACAATATGCCGATTTGGCGTTCTCGGCCCAGTCCATGCCGATTTTCGGCTACGGCTGCGCGGTATTCATGCAGTCCGACATCGTGAACTTCCAGCGGCAGGGCTGGCGCGCGGAGGAAATTCTCGCGGGTCTCGCGGCCGTACTTCCGAAAAATGTTTTCCTCTACGTCGCCAGCATTCCGAATCTCGCAGCGTTAGGCACGCGCTTCGTTCTGCAAGGCGGGACGCAGAACAACATGGCCGTAGTAAAGGCGGAAGTCGATTTCATCAACAACAGTTTTCGTGCCGCTGGTAAGAAGCCCGAGATTATCGTGCACGAGTTCTGCGGCGAATCAGGAGCAATCGGCGCTGCGGTCGAATCACTACGTTTGTGGCGCAAGGGCCAGCAGACCACGTTTGTCGGCCTCGATGCGGTGCGAAAGATTCAATACCGCACCACGCGCAACGAAGAAACGCGCTGTAATTTCTGCAAGAACAATTGCCTGCGGACTTTCATCGACATCCGCACCGCGCCGAAGGATGATCTGAGCTTCATTCCCATCCAAAAGGTGACCAAGGTGCCACTGATGCACGGCGAGCAGCGGTTGATCATCGCGACCTGCGAAAAAGGTCTGGTCGAAGATATCAACGATATGAAGGACATCAAGGCCGGGCTCGACGACGTTAAAGCAAAATATCCGAACTTCGTCGATTTCGCGGCGCACGAGGTCTTCCGACCCGTGAATCCGAAACCAGTAGCGGATCCCATCCCCGTCGCCAAATTCTGGAATAAGGCCGCGAAAGAGCGTGCACCGCTGATGCAGAAGCGCAAGAAGCTTCGCGTCGGCATTCCGCGCGTGCTCAACATCTATACTTACGCACCCCTCTTCAATGGATACCTTGAGAGCCTGGGCGTGCAGCCGGAAAATATCATTTACTCCGACTACACTAGTTCTGATCTTTACCGGGCCGGCGCCAGTCGCGGCGCTATTGATCCCTGCTTCCCGGCGAAGATTGGAATTTCGCACGTCTACAACTTGATTCAAGAGAAGCATCGCAAGAAGCCGCTGGACGTGATCTTCTTCCCCATGTACGACGTGCTCACGTCGCCGCTAGTGAAAATCGTGGCTGCGAACGCGTGTCCCACGGTTACCGCGACGCCCGAAACTGTGAAAGCCGCCTTCACGAAAGAGAACGATGTATTCGCGGAACACAACGTCAAGTACGTGGATCCGGTATTGAACTTTGCCGATCGCAAACTATTTGCGCACCAGATGCTGCAAGCGTGGCAGCCGATTCTCGGACTGTCGCAGGAAGAAAACGATCGCGCCGTCGAGGTTGGCTTCAAGGCCCTCGCCGACTACGAGCGCAGCATTCGTCGCCGCGCTCGCCAGGAGATGGACAAGTTGGAGCGCGAGGACCGCATCGGCATTGTGATGCTGGGGCGGCCGTATCATCACGATCCGGGATTGAATCACGAAATCCTGGAAGAATTTCAAAAGCTGGGTTATCCCATCTTTTCGCAGAACACGCTGCCTCTCGACGAAGACCTGCTGGAGCGCCTGTTTGGCGAGGAAGTGCGGGAAGGAAAGATCAGCCACGCGCTCGATATTACGGACGCATGGAAAAATTCATACTCGTGCAGCACCAACCACAAAGTGTGGGCCGCAAAATTTACGGCGCGGCATCCGAACCTGGTAGCGCTGGAAATTTCCAGCTTCAAGTGCGGTCATGACGCACCGATTTATGGCGTGATCGAAGGCATCATCGAGCAATCGGGAACGCCCTATTTCTGTTTCAAGGATCTCGACGAGAACAAGCCCACTGGCTCCATCAAGATTCGCGTTGAGACCATCGATTACTTTCTGCGCCGCTACCGCGAAGAAGTGATTCGCAAACGTAAAGCCGCGGAAGATATCGAAGCGCAGTTGGTCGCGCTGGAAGCGCAACTGCGGACGGAAGCGGTGGGCGCCATCAACGGTTGCGACTCACTCCAACGCGAAGCAGAGGCGCAGGGCATTGGAGCAGATTAAGAAACTTGATCAGTGTTCCTCGCGCAGCGTCCTCTGCATTTGATCGAGATCGTCATCTTTCGCCGGCTTGGCGATCTGGTTTTACGGCAAACGTGATCGGCGGAATATTTTCCTGTTGCAGTTGCTGATTCAGTTGCGGCAGTCGCATCTTCTTGAATTGACTCCACGCTTCGGAATCGCGCTTCATGGCATCGCTCGACTCGTGGTATACCTCAAGTGCCTGTGCGGGGACGGCGCGGTCGCTGGTTTCTACCACATGTAATGCGGACCCCAGACCTGAGCTTGCCGTCTGCAAGCCCATTGCATTCGCGTCTGCCGAAGCGCCCGACAGAATCTCTTTCAATTCCTTCGCGGCACCTTCCGCACTAGTTTTTAATTCGGGATGCTCATTCAGCTTCGACTGTAGATTCGTTAACTGCTGCTGCACTGAATTGATTTCCGCCAAAACCCTTCGACCTTGCAAAATTTCAGCGAAGATTTGCCGGCCCAGTTGGACCTGTTGTTCCAACTCTTTCGAAGTAGCCGCCGATCGGGGGTCCATCGTGATCTTGAGCGGCTGTTTCCACTTCTTGCCGTCCGCAGTCAGGCGCACTTCGTAATTGTCCGGAGCAGCACGCGGGCCGCGCGGTGCGCCATACCCTTCATCGTCGCCATCCTCTTCCGTGCTTTCGGCGCCCCACACGAGGTTCCACACAAACCGATGCATGCCAGCACTCTTTTCGAGGGTCCGCGCTTTCGGAAACCATCGATCGGCGATCGGCATGGGTGGACGCTTGCCCGTTTTCTCTTCCGTGCGCGTATCCTGCGAGGAAACGCTACGCACCAAATTCCCCGCGCCATCCAGGATTTCGAGTTTCATTTGTTCCGCTGACGATTTGAGGAAGTAATCAATCACAGCGCCGTTGGGCGGATTCTCCGCCGTGGGTTCTTCCGGCGGCAACGGCGTGCCGAGAAATGAATCGTTATCGACTCGAACGGCAGTGGCAGGACGGTACAGCCAATCGCTCGCGGCCTCTTGTGCTTCACGCGCCTGGCGCAGCGCTGTGATGTCATCGAGAATCCAAAACGATCGGCCATGGGTAGCAATCACTAAGTCGTCGCCGTGAATCGTCATATCCTGAACCGACGTGACCGGTAGATTCAACTGGAGCGACTGCCAGTGATCGCCATCATCAAACGAAACATAAATGCCGAGTTCAGTGCCGGCATACAGCAAGCCTTTCTGATCAGGATCTTCGCGGATCGCGCGCAAGAAGGATTGCGCCGGAATACCGTCGGTAATCAATTGCCAACTAGCGCCATAATCGCGGGTGCGATAAAGGTAAGGAGCCTGATCGTCGAGCCGGTGCCGATCCACCGCCGCGTACGCTTCGCCTGGATTAAAATGCGACGCTTCGATTAAAGAGATTCTGCTCCAGTTCCCGATCGCCTTCGGGGTCACGTCCTTCCAGGTTTTGCCTCCATCGCGAGTAAGGTGAATCAGGCCGGTGTCGCTGCCCACCCAAATCGATCCCCCATCCAGATTTGACGGCGCAATGGTGAATACCACCCCGTATCCGCGTTGCTTCGCATCGTCGACCGAGGGCGGGACTTCGTTCTTGGCTTCGGCGGTCTTCGCGGCAGGGGTTTGTGTCGCTCCCGTCAAGTCAGGGCTAATCTGTTGCCAAAGCAGACCGCCGTCGATGGTTTTCATCAAGTATTGCGTGCCCAGATATAGCGTGGTCTTATCCAAGGGAGAAAAGACGAGCACGGGCGTCCAGGGATCGCGGTATTTGCGTTGCGCAATATCCGTCCCCCAGATGGGAAAAGGCCACGGAGTAATGTCCTGGCTGAACGAGGTGCGGCGATCGAAACGTCCCACGCCGCCGTAGGTTTCGCTGACATAAAAAATATCGGGGTTCTTCGGATCAGGCGCGATATATCCACTTTCGCTGCCGGCGGGCGGAAACCAATCGCGCGGCGTGATTTGCCCATGGTCCGTGCGGCTGTAGACGGCGGCGCTGCCGCTGTCCTGCTGTGCACCGTAGACAACGTACGGAAAGCGGTCGTCCGTGATGACGTGGTAAAGCTGCGCGGTGGGCTGGTTGTACCACGAACTCCAAGTCTTGCCGTAATCCAAACTGATTGTCGTACCTTGATCGGTAGCCAGAACCATGCGCGCGGAATTCTGCGGATCGATCCAGACTTGATGGTAGTCATCGCCGCCGGGCGCGCCGCGCAGAACCGAGATGGTCTTGCCGCCATCTTCCGAGCGATAGAGCGCAACGTTCGGTACATAAATCACATCCGCATTCTGCGGATCGATCGTGATATTGCCGAAGTACCAGGCGCGGCTGGTGAGGCGCTTGTCGGAATTCTGAAGCATCCAAGTGTCGCCACCATTGTCGGAG
Source organism: uncultured Acidobacteriaceae bacterium (assembly GCA_963818935.1). Classification (GTDB taxonomy): domain Bacteria; phylum Acidobacteriota; class Terriglobia; order Terriglobales; family Acidobacteriaceae; genus Sulfotelmatobacter. The sequence goes on along the minus strand of CAWFUK010000071.1, from coordinate 134,326 downwards.
CGATAGAGTCCGGATTTCTGCGCGTCGTCGATGAGAGCATAGACACGCTTGCCATCTCGCGATACCGCTATCGCAACCCGACCCCAGTTGCCCTCTGGCAGCCCGTTGCCCGTAAGACGAGTCCACGTTTGCCCCGCGTCTTTGGTTCGAAAGATGCCGCTGCCCGGCTTGTCGATGGGAGCGTAGGTGCTCCACGGCGGGCGCCAAGTGTGCCAGGTACTGGCAAAAAGAAGATTCGGTTCATCGGTTGCCATTGACAAGTCCGCGACGCCGGTCTCGGATCCCTGATCCAAGACTTTCGTCCAACTGGCGCCGCCATCCGATGACTTGTAGACGCCGCGCTCATGGTTGGGAGCGTAAGCATGTCCGAGCACGCCAACGTAGACAACATTCGCGTTGTGTGGATCGACAACAATCCGGCTGATCTGGCGCGATTCGTGCAGGCCGATGTTTTGCCAAGTCTGGCCGCCATCGGTCGATTTATAAACTCCGTTGCCGGATGACAGGTTCGAGCGAATGTCGGATTCTCCCGTCCCGGCATAAATAATCTTCGGATCCGAAGGAGCTACGGCCAATGCGCCGATCGAAGCGATGTCCTGATGATCGAATATTGGCGTCCAGACCGTGCCGGCGTCGGTGGTTTTCCAGATACCGCCATCGACCGCGCCGAAGTAGAACGTGGTGCCGTCCCCTGGAACCCCCGTCGCCGCGATCGCACGACCGCCGCGAAAAGGACCGATCAGCCGCCATTTGAGGCCAGAATAGTACTCAGCGGGCACGGACTGTGCGGCTGTAATCAGGCTGGAAACGAAAAGAAATACAGCTAAGACTGAGAACAATGATTTGCGCGAAATGGAGGTCATCATGTCGTAGGGAGACTAGTGTAACGAAGGATTACACCGTCTTAAAGAGTATTCGTGATTTAGAAAAGATTCAGGCCGGCCACTTTAACGTAGTATTGTCGCCATGAATAATTTTGCTTTCTTCGGGTTGGGGAAAGGACTGTGAGCGTGGCGTTCAAAGAAAAGGCGAGTTACAACCGGTTTCTCTTGCTGGTGGCGGGTCTGGGGGGCTTGCTATACGGAGTGGATGTCGGAATCATCGCGGGAGCCTTGCCTTATCTCGAAGCCACATCCGGTTTGAATGCGGGGCAGCTTTCGTTCGTGGTCGCGGCCGTGCTCCTCGGAAGCGTGATCTCGACGCTTTTTGCCGGCCTGCTCGCCGATTGGATGGGCCGCAAACTTCTCATGGCGCTCAGCGGCATGCTCTTTGTGGTCAGCATTCCACTGATTGCTTTGTCGCATGGTTACGAGGCACTCGTCTTAGGTCGCCTTCTGCAAGGCATCAGCGCGGGGTTGATCGGAGTTGTGGTTCCACTCTACCTCGCAGAGTGTCTCGCAGCCTCGGATCGAGGGAAGGGCACCGGCATTTTCCAATGGCTGTTAACTCTGGGCATCGTCGCCGCCGCGCTGATCAGCATGTTTTTCAGCATTCGCGTCGAGACAGTCGCGAAGCTTGGCGACGCCACGAGGCTCTTCGCCTTCAAAGACGCAGCCTGGCGCAGCATCTTCTGGGTGTCGCTTCCGCCTGGTGTGTTGTTCGTGATTGGCAGTTTCCTGGTGTCTGAGTCTCCGCGCTGGCTCTTTCGGCGCGATAAGCGCGATGCTGCTCGGGCCGCGCTTCTCCGCTCGCGTTCCAGCGAGCAGGCCGATCTTGAACTAGCGGAAATGCAACAAGCCGCTATCGCCGAGAAAGCTCAAAGCTCCTCCGGCACCAAGATGAAGGAATCGCTGTTGCACAGGAAATATGTGATCCCATTCGTGCTGGCTTGTGTAATTCTCGCGTGCAATCAGGCCACAGGCGTCAACTCGATCATTGGGTACAACGCTAATATCCTTCTGCAGAGCGGCCTTTCCGATGTCCAGGCGCATTGGGGTTACGTTGTTTTCACCATCATCAATTTCTTGACGACCATTGGCGGCGTAATGCTGGTGGACCGCAAAGGGCGCAAATTTCTGCTGACGCTGGGGACGGCCGGAATTATTTTGTCGCTGATCTGCACGGGGCTGCTCTTCCGCCAAACGGAACGATTGCGTGTGGATTCGAGCGACGCAGTGCAATCTATGGTGAGCGCGGACCAGAGCCTCAAACTCACCTATGACCAGAAAGTTGCGGAGGGCTTACTGGACACGGTGCGAACCAAGGCCCAGCCAATTGCCGGACGCCCTACTTCGTTAGTTGTGATCTATTCGTATGGCGATTTTCGGGCTGCGACCAAAGCCGCACGTTCCGATGAAACGGGCGCGGCCCCCATCGCAATCACGCGGGAAAGTTGCGTGCCGGCTAACAAAGTGGTGGCGTTCTTTTCGAATCCTTTTGGCGATCTCGATGCCGCGCGCGTCGCTCCGCTGAAAATCGATAATGCCCTGATCACTCCTTTACCGGGTGAAAGCAGCGGATGGAAGGTTGCCGTCACACTTTTTATATTCATGGCATTCTACGCGGTTGGTCCCGGAGTATGCGTCTGGCTGGCGCTCTCCGAGTTGATGCCGACGCGGATTCGATCCAACGGCATGAGCATTGCGCTGCTGCTGAACCAGGCAGTTTCGACCGGTATCGCCGCCGTATTTCTGCCTACTGTGGGAAAGTACGGATACTCCACCATGTTTTGGGGCTTTGCGGGTTGCACTGTGATTTACTTCATCACCGCGGCTGTGTTCCTGCCCGAAACGAAAGGAAAAACGTTGGAAGAGATCGAAGCGCACTTTGAAGGCGCGAAGCGAGCGGGCCTGCAAGCTGTTTAAATGAGAGTGAGCCTTTCTAGAGAGAACGGGAGTCAAGTCGAATGCAAGGCGGAACGATTTGGCAGTCGTCACTTCGTTCGAGAATGTGCAAACGTTCCCGTATGTCATGGCAAAGGCGCGCGACGCAAATTCCTCCGAAGACCGGTGGATATTTTTCTAGCCGTCGCAGCGCAGCCTGCAACAACAGAAGAGTTCCTAAACGATTTCCGCGTTGCCAATGATGGAACGCGGCCGTCACCTGAATCAGGCCCTGCAAGAATGTCTTCGTCGGCTCCGGCGCCTTTAACCACACGCTCTCCCACGCCTCGTGCGCAGTAAAGAATTCGCCCGAGTCATAGAGGCGCAAGCCGCCTGCCAACGGACCATCTGTCCAATCGAGTTCCATCGTTCTGCGTTCCCAGACCATGTAGCGCGATGTGATTTTCATCCTGCCCGGCCACAACGAGGTGTAAACTGTTGGCTCACGTTGACGCCCGCCGGGCAGTTCATCGATAGTGAAACTATATGCCCACGATTCAACTTCACACGCAGATTCCTGGCCCTAAATCCCAAGCGCTGTCGGCCCGCCGCGCCCAAGCCGTGCCCCGCGGGCTTTCTCACGCCACGCCGATCTATGTTGCGCAGGCGCACGACGCATGGCTGGAAGATGTCGATGGCAACCGCTACATCGATTTCGCCGGCGGCATCGGTTGTCTCAACGTTGGCCAGCGCCAGGAAGCGGTGCTCAGTGCCATTCGTGGCCAGCTCGATAAATTTCTGCACACTTGCGTTCAGGTCACGCCGTACGAGAGCTATATCCGCCTCGCCGAGCGCATGAACGACGCGACGCCGGGAAGATTTCCTAAGAAAACGATTTTTCTCAACAGCGGCGCGGAGGCTGTCGAAAACGCGATCAAGATTGCGCGTGCATATACCAAGCGACCGGCGATCATCGCTTTCGAAGACGCTTTTCACGGCCGCACCATGATGGCGCTGGCGCTGACCAGCAAAACGCACTATTACAAGGCGGGATTCGCCCCGTTTCCTTCCGAAGTCTACCGTGTGCCTTACGCCTATTGTTATCGCTGTTCATACAACTTGAAATATCCCTCCTGCGATCTTTATTGCGCGCGCCATCTCGAAGATAGTTTCAAGCGTATGGTCGCCAATGAAGACGTGGCTGCGGTGATCGCCGAGCCGGTTTTGGGCGAAGGCGGATTCGTCGCGCCGCCGGCGGATTATTTCAAGGTTCTGATCGATCTCTGCCACAAATACGGCGTCCTCTTTATCGCAGACGAAGTGCAATCCGGCTTCGGACGCACCGGCGCGCTGTTCGCCAGCGAGCGTTACGCCATTGAGCCTGATCTGCTTGTGTCCGCGAAATCTCTGGGTGGGGGCTTGCCTCTGGCGGCCGTGACGGGCCGCGCCGAAATTATGGATGCACCCGCTCCCGGCGGGCTGGGCGGAACTTTCGCCGGCAATCCACTTTCTTGTGCCGCGGCATTGGCGGTTTTCGATCTGTTTGAAAAAGAAAATCTGCTGGCGCGCGCCAATGAACTTGGCGACCGTTTTCAGCGCCGCGCCAAAGAATGGCAGCGCCGCTGGCCGATCGTCGGCGACGTGCGCGGCCTCGGCGGCATGCAGGCCATCGAGCTGGTGAAGTCGCAAGATACAAAGATTCCAGCTCCGGACGAAACCCGGCAGATCACACAGTATTGCTACGAGCACGGCTTGATCACCATCACCGCCGGATCGTACTCCAATGTGATTCGTGTTCTGGTTCCACTGGTTGTGACCTTCGAGCAGATGGACGAAGGTCTCAATGTGCTGGAATCCGCGCTGGCAGCGGTTTGCGACAAGAAGGGCGCGGTCGCACAGCTGGTTTAGAAACCCGAAAATTCTAGCCACAGATTTCGCGGATTCACGCGGCTAACCCAAGAACTTGATCCGCGAAGATCCGTGGCAATCTAGCTCTGAAGGATGCTATGACCACAACGCTTACCACTCCCACGATGTCCGGCAAAGAAATTGTTGATCTCTCGCGCAAGCACACACTCTACGAGTGGTCGGCGCAATCGAAGGTCGATCCCATCCCCGTGGCCAGCGCCAAGGGAATCTATTTCTACACGCCAGAGGGGAAGCGCTTCATCGACTTCAACAGCCAGCTCATGTCGGTCAACATCGGGCACGGCGACCCGCGCGTGATCCAGGCGATCAGCGAGCAGGCGGCGACGCTGGCCTATGCGAATCCTTTCATGGCGACGGAAATCCGCGCGCGCCTGGGCGCGAAGCTGGCCGAGATTACTCCCGGCGACATCGACACTTTCTTTTTCACCAATGGCGGCGCCGAGGCTAATGAAAACGCCATCAAGCTGGCGCGCTTCTTCACCGGACGCCACAAGATCATCGCCCGCTATCGCTCGTATCATGGCGCGACTGCGGGAGCCATCAGCCTTACCGGCGACCCGCGCAGATGGCCCGCCGAGCCCGGCATTCCGGGCGTCGTGCATGTGCTCGATCCGTATCACGGCATCGAGCGCGGATGGGAATCGGCCGAGTCTTCTCTCGCCATGATTGAAGAGACGATTCAGATGGAGGGCCCGCAGACGATTGCTGGGTTTATTCTCGAGCCGGTCACTGGCACCAACGGCGTGCTCATTCCTCCGGATGGATATCTGGAAGGCGTGCGCAAGCTCTGCGACAAGTACGGCATCGTGATGATCGCCGATGAAGTGATGTCCGGTTTTGGGCGCACCGGAGAATGGTTCGCCGTCGATCATTGGAAAGTTGTTCCCGATCTGCTGTGCATGGCGAAGGGACTCACTTCCAGCTATCTTCCGCTGGGCGCAGTGGGCATGCGGCATCACATCGCGCAGCATTTTCAGGACAAAGTTTTTTACGGAGGCCTGACTTATAACAGCCATCCCATGGGCTGCGCGGCGGCGCTGGCGACCATTCGCGTGTATGAAGAAGATGGCCTGATCGACCGCGCGAAAAAAATGGGCGCGATCATGAAGGCGCTGGGAGCGGAGTTGCAGGCCAAGCATCCGTCGGTGGGCGCGGTGCGCTCGATCGGATTGTTCGGCATCGTCGAACTCGTTCGCAATCGCAAAACGCGGCAGCCGATGGCTCCCTTCAACGGCACCTCGGAGGAGATGGCTGCGCTCGGCCGCTTCTTCCGCGAGCAGGGCCTTTACACCTTCGTCCGCTGGCACACCTTTTTCACCAACCCTCCGCTGTGCATTAACGAGCAGCAACTGCGCGAGGCGTTCGCGATTATCGATAAAGGACTGGAGATCACGGATAAGGCGGTGGTTTCGTAACAAAACATCGCCTGTCATGCTGAGCGGAGAAGTGACGCCCGCGAAGCGATCGCCACCGCGGAGTCGAAGCATCCCTACCCTCACCCATTTTCATCCACGGGTACCACTCCGCAGCCAAGTCCTCCCACCCCGGATTGCGCCGTGCTGTCGGTCCTCCCGCCTCCGCTCAGCATGACAAGTCCGGACTCCGGGCAGTTGTCATGTTGAGCCGAGTCGAAGTTTCGCTAGCCCGGTTCCTGCTGCTGCCTTGGACGGCACCAACTACCTCTGAAGATCGTCGGCGAAATCGAGGAACCCCTTCTAGCCGCCTCCTCGAATCCTCATCGAGACTCCGCGATGTTTTCGCCGAGTCCGCCAAGAGGAATCCACAGCCCCTATGTGACATCTGACCTTGCGCACAGCCCGCAATTTATCCCATCATTGCCCTAGCAGAGGCAGTAGAACCTGTTATGGTAACTCGGCAAAAGGGGGACGCAAGTCCTTCGTTCTCTGGATTTTGCCCCATAAGTCCTTTAGAAGACGTATTTTGCAGAGAATGTCTGCTAACTCCAATGTTTTCAAGATCGCGCCCAGGGGGTAGGGGGGTACCCCGTAACAAAAAGGTAAACAGGAACGGCGGCTGAGGCCGCCGTTTTTATTTATTTATGTACTCGATCGCAGCGCAGAGGCGCTGCGCCACCCACGGGCCAAACAGCAGGTTCCTCCGTTCGCCGTCGCTAACGCGCCGGACTTCGGTCGGAATGACAGGGATTGTAGAGACTGGGAGCTAGGTGCGCCAGATGCGCTGTTGGGTGTCGAGCGAGGAGAACATGACCGGCTCGTGGTGGACTTCGGTGGCGTGGCGGTTGATGGCGGCGGCGGCCTGAGTGCGCAGGTTGCCGGCGCTGGGGTCGAAGTCGAGCGTGCTGACATGGTGGGCGCAGTGCGAGCAGGTGAACTTCATTCCGCCCTTGATGCGCGCGATGGTGTAGAGGCGCTTCATCGTTTAAGTGTAATGGCGCGGCAGGGAAGTGATAGGGCACGAGCGGTGAGCGGCCAAGGTAATGAGTGCAGAGCTGAGAAACAGAATTTGATTTTCGTTAAGAGTTTTTAGTTTGCCGGTTGCGCCACCACAGGATCAGCACGACGATCACAAACGCCGCGACCAGCACCACGTTCAGGCGATGAATGTAATACATCAGAAAGTGCCAGCGGCTGCCGAAGGTGTATCCGGCGAAGGAGATGACGGTGACCCAAACAGCGGCTCCCAGGAAGTTGTAAAGAGTAAATTTCCGCTGCGACATTTGCAGCGCACCAGCAAGCAGCGAGGCCAGCACGCGCATGCCAAAGACGAAGCGGGCGAAAAAAACGGTGACGGCGCCGTGACGGTCGAAGAGCTCATCTCCGCGGTTGAGGGCTACGGCGCTGATGTGGAAGAAACGCCGGTAGCGGTTGATCAGGGGGCGTCCGCCGTTGCGGCCTACGGCGAAACCTAGCTCGCCGCCGAGCGTAGCAGCGAGGGTCGCGACCACGATGATCCAGAGAAGGCTGAGTTCGTGTTGGGAATAGGCTAAAAAGCTCGCGAGCAGCAAGGCAGTTTCGCCGGGCAGCGGCAGACCGGCGCTTTCGAGCAATAGGGCTGCCGCGACGGCCCAGTATCCGTAGTGAACGACCGCGTCGCGCAGCAGGCCGAAAGTGTGGTGAGGCATGGTTGGTCAGCGCCAAGCAATTCTACGCGGGCGGGTTCTCGTGAGTCAGGAATTCGATCAGGGCGCGGTTAAATTCTTCGGGACATTCTTCGTACGGGAGATGTCCGATGCCGGGGAAGATGATGGTTTTCGAGTGGGGAAAATACTTCGCAAGAAGCTCGGCGGAGGAGGCGTAGACGGCAGCATCTTTGCTGCCCCAGATCAAAAGCGTTGGGATCTTCGACAGGGTTGGAAGAGTCTGTTGAAGCCGGACTAGATCTTGCTTCCACGTCGCGACTATGCTCAGCGCGTGATTAAAGAAGCCGGGCTTCGCCAGCGGGGCGATGTAGCCTTCCAGCGTTCCGGGAGGAATGCGGCGGCGGTCGCCGTAGAGGCGGGAGTGGATCATGGGATAGAGGAAAGGCATGCGAAAGACGCCGAAGCGGAAGAGGACAGATCCGTATTTGCTGCCGGCGAAGGGAGCGAGGCGGCGGCCGTGCGCCGAGAATGGATTCACGGGCGCTACCAGAATCAGGCGTCGGAGGTGAAGAGTGGAATCGGGGAGTTGGCATTGCGCGGCCATCATCATGGCGACCGCGCCGCCATGCGAGGTGCCGAGGAGATCGAAGGAAGAAATCCCGAGGCGTGAGATGAATTGCAGAACACGTTTGGCGGTGCCCAGCATGGAATAGTCGATGGCGTCAGAGCGATCGGAGAAGCCGGCGCCGATCATGTCGGGCGCGTAGACGGTGGCGTAGGGTGCGAGTGCGGGCATGGTGTAGCGCCAGGAAAAAGAATATCCGAGCAGCCCGTGCAGAAGAATCAGGGGCGGGCCCGAGCCGGCGCGGAGGTAGCGCATGCGGGTGCCGTCTAAATCCATCCAACATTCGTCGACGGCGGAGTTCGTGTCCGGGTAGGGCGCGACGTAGGTTGCCGAGGATGATTCGGTGACGGTCAATGGTTCTTTGCTCCAAGGTGAAAGGCAGCGCCCAAAGGCGAGTCGATACGGAATGCTACTGCGGCACGCATAAATGCGTGCCCTGATACGAATCTTGCGAGTCTGGCGATACGAGTCTGGGAATGCGTTCTTTCATACGAATCTGTCAGGCGGCCTTCTTTCTTGCCTTTTTGAGAAGTTTCTTGAGGACGCGAATTCCTTTGTCCACGTGTTTCTCTTCTAACAAGAATGGCGGCAGGAAGCGGACCACGGTATCTTGCGTGCTGTTGAAGAGGACGCCTTCGGCTAACGCTTCATCGACGATGGGGCGCGCGGGGATTTCGAGGTTGATGCCTTGAATGAAACCACGCCCGCGCACTTCTTTTGCGACAGGACTTTTTTCTGCGACGATTTTCAATTCTTGTTGCAGATACGCGCCGACTTTGTTGACATTGTCGAGCAGTTTTTCGTCTTCCACGATCGACAAAAATTCTAGCGCGACCCGGCAGGCGAGCGGGCCTCCACCGAAGGTGGTGCCGTGCTGGCCGGGGGCGATGGCGTTGGCGAATTCTTCTTTGGCAATGAACGCGCCCAGCGGCAGGCCGGCGGCGATGGGCTTGGCAATGGCGACAATGTCGGGAGTTACTCCGAAGGTTTGGAAGGCGAACATGGCTCCGGTGCGGCCAAGACCGCACTGAATCTCGTCGAAGATCAGGGCTGCGCGATAGCGATCGGCGAGGGCGCGGCACTCTTGCAGAAATTCAACTGAGCATTCGTAGATGCCGCCTTCGCCGAAGATCGGTTCGAGCACGATGGCGCAGGTATTGTCATTGACGGCGGCGCGCAGGGCTTCAACGTCATTTTGGGGTACGAAGGTTACATCTTCGAGGAGGGGCTCGAAGCCTTTGCGATGCTTGTCCTGTCCGGTGAGCGAGAGAGCGCCGAAGGTGCGGCCGTGATAAGAACCTTGCAGTCCGACCAGCCGGGATTTGGCGTCGCCACCGGCGCGATGTCCGGCGAGGCGGGCGAGCTTGATCGAGCCCTCGATGGCCTCGGTGCCGCTGTTGGAAAAGAAAGCGCGGTTGAGGCCAGAGAGCGTGCACAGCTTCTCCGCGAGTTCGCCCTGATACTCGTGGTAATAAAGATTCGAAATGTGAATCAGCTTGGCGGCCTGCTCGCGAATGGTTTTCACGATGCGCGGATGGGCGTGGCCGAGGGCGTTCACGCCGAGGCCGGAGACGAAATCGAGATAGCGGTTGTCGTCGAGATCGTAAAGAAAGACGCCTTTGCCGCGGGTGAAGGCGATGGGATAGCGGTTGTAGGTTCCCAGCAGGTAGCGGCGCTCGAGGTCGGCGATTTGTTCGAAGGTTTTCATAGGAAAGATGATTTTACTGGATTGCGGGAAGTTCGGAATCGAGTATCGAGGGAAGGGTAGTGGTGCTTTTGCGTGGTCATGGCGATAATAGGCAAATGAGCTTCAAATTCGAGTGTGGTTGGTGCGGAGAACTAGCCTGCGATATTGAGGGGCAAGTGTGTAGCTATCGCTGTGAGCAGAATGAAAAAGCCTTCAGGTTGGCTGAGGTCGAGGCTATTCTTAACGACGACAAGTGGGCCGTATTCGCAGAATATAAGCTGCTTCACTCTCTACTGACGGCCTGATTCTTTAAGCTTGCTCGCTAGTATCGGCACCAGCAGTGGGTCTGGTAATTTTCCGCTCCAGCATCTTCAGCGAATCCCTGAGGTCCTCTACATCTTCTTTGCTAAGGGATGTGGGCCATTGAAAAACAGCCTTCGTAGTGCCATTGGCGAGAGGAACGATCATTTCTTGCATCCCGGTTTTTGGCGGCGACTGAAACTGCGGTGGTGGTACATTGGGTTTAGGAGCAACTTCCGGCGGCGACTCGCGCAGCAATTCGGCACGCGGGACACAACCGTTTTGTCCGTCTACATAAACCCAATTCCCGTCTGGCGAAATACCCTTTACGCGCTTTGGCTCAGGGAATCCAAGATCACCATTACTACGTTCCCACTGGACCCAATCGCCAATTTGAGCTACATACGGGGTTTCGTCAATGGAATCGCCGTTATCTTTAACCTCCGGGATCACAGTATCAGATTCGGAGAGTTTTGCAAATGCAATTGTATCTCGATATTCCTTGATAAACGCATCCACCGCATTTGGGTTAAACCGTGGCTCCCATTCAGTGAGGAGCGCGTAGCGCAATGTGGCTTCTGGAGGTGACGCCCCCCACTTCTTCCATATTTGCCCATGAATCTTGGGTGTGAGCGCCGCCTGTTTGATAGCCTGTCCTTTGTCGTTAGCGTCAGGGTTGAGGAGAATTTTTAGAGCTATAGGGGTCAATGAGACTCGGCGGTGGAATCCTGTCCCTACATCGCTCAACAGCCCAAAACTTACCAAAGCAGCAGTTGTCTGAAGCCCTCCGCTGCTTTTCTCTTCATAGCCCCAGAGTTTAGCCGCAACCTTGACTGGAGCAGCATGGTGCTGCTGCTGGTCATAAAACTCCTTGGCGCGTCTAATCGCGGTTTCCAAATTGATGAACGGATATGCAGGGCTGCGAGTCCGCGTCTTTTTGTCTGGGACTGGAATCTTCGGTGCAGTTGCCATAAGCACCTCCCTCCCTGATTTTATATCAGAGAAAATAGAGGTAGGCAAGCTGTATTTTTATCAATTTTATCTTGACTGGTTGGAGATAAAATGCAATACTAAGGACGTTATGAGCAGCGGGCATGTAGCTCAGCGGAAACTCTCAGGTAACTCTGAGCAAGAGCAGCGGTTTACTAAACCGATGGTCGGGGGTTCGATTCCCTCCATGCCCGCCACGCTGTCAAATAGCTGCCCCTCGATAGTTAGAGCTACCGAAGGGCTTATCCTCGGGCCGAAGCCGAAGGACAGGGTTGACACCCACTGTCATTTTAGCCCCGCGCCCGAAGAAAGCAAGGGCGAAAATGACGTGCCACAATTGCCGCTCCCAGATGGTGAAAGCTGGTTACTACGGAACTAAACGAGTCCAGCGGTGGAAGTGCCAGCAGTGCAACAAGCGATTCTCTGAGCCACAGGCAAAACCGTTTGGTCAAGATGTGCGGCTCCCAGTCGAGAAGGTAACGATGATTCTCCGCTGTCTCGCGGAAGGAAATTCCGTTCGCTCAACATCTCGGCTTTGCGATGTCGAAAAGCGCACCGTGCTCAACCTGCTCAAGACGGCGGGTGATTGTTGCGAACGATTCATGGAACGCTCGCTGAGAGATTTACCAGTGACGGATTTGCAACTCGATGAATGTTTCAGCTTCGTACTCAAAAAAGAGGGGCACAAGCGACCGGAAGAAATGAACGATGAGACTATCGGATCGCAGTACGTTTACATTGGCCTAGAGCGCGGCACAAAGCTGGTAGTGGCATGGCATCTTGGCAGACGCGACCGCGACAATACTTACGAGTTCATTTCAAAGGTACGCCGCGCAACTTCCGACAAACGCAGGTTCGATATTTCGACCGATGCTTGGCCCTCATATGTTCCCGAGATTGATCTACAACTTTCTGACCGGGCCAATCATAGTATCGTGGTCAAGGTTTATGACAAGCCGGAAGAAGGTCGCGAACGTTATAGCCCCGGCAACTTCGTGACGGTGGAGAAAGGCGTGGGGAGTGGCAACCCTGATTTGAGCCGCGCCTGCACGTCCCACATCGAGCGGAAGAACGGCTCCCTTCGCCAGTGGTGCCGAAGGTTAACCAGGCTAACGTATGCCTTCAGCAAGAAGAAAGAAAATCTGCGGGCTGCACTCGCACTGCATTTCTGGTACTACGATTTTGCGCGAGTCCACAGCAGTTTGCGTGTGACTCCTGCTATGCAAGCGGGATTAACTGACCGCATCTGGTCACTGGAAGAGATCGTCGGTTGGGCTGGGTAGCTGCTTTGGCGTTCGCGCTTTGGGCAATGCTCTCTTTTTCTTGCCGTCCAATTTGCCGAACTCTTTCTGAGTTTTCTTGAGTCCGGATTGCACCTGTTTAATGTCAGTAGCGACGGGCAAGTACTCAGGGCGAGTCCCGCTCAACTCCATCATGGTTGTGCGAACACGCCTACCAACTGCTTCCGCAGTTTGCTCCAGTCGCCGCTGCCCCTGCACATCCTCGTTCTTGATTTTGGCTTCCGTTTCCGTAAGCCTGAATAAATTAGCGGCCATCTCTTGTTTGCCCATAAAATCGAGCGGGCTGCGCGTAGCCGGAATCCCCTTAATGCTGCGAATCTTCCACAAATCCATGTCATACATTCCGCGATAGCCAGCGTTTTGGAAATATGCGAAGTTTTCGACTCCAGCAGCAAAGGCAACGCCCTTAAGGGAATTTTCCCGCTCGGATATATCCGACCTAATCAACATCCTCTCTACACTCTCGGCCTTCTGGACATACTGCCTGAATGCTTCCGCTAGCGTGATGAAGTATGCTTGCGCCGAGGCAACTTCCTGCTTGCGAACGTCGCCATTGACAGCCACGAGATAACAGCCAAAACGCGACAGTTTATAGTCGCGTTGCATCTGTCCTTCAATTTCTCGCTCAATTGGGTTGATGACGCCCTGAAGTGGTATGCCAAGAGAAGTGCAGGCTCGGATGGCCTTCTGGACTGCGTTTTCAAATGTCTGGAATTTGTCGTATCCCAGCATGACCATAAAGTCGCGGGCATACCAGTAGCGGTCGCCGTTTTCTTTGGCCATCTCCTCGAATTGGTTGCGACCGTCGTCGCCCAATTGGAAGCACTGCACAATGTCGCCGGTCATTTGGATGAAAGAGTACCACTTTTCTCCTGCATCTCGTATGCCAAACTTTTGGTGCATTTTATTTCATCTCCACGCTATGACCCCACTACCCGAGGGAAGGACAAAAACCGTCCTCATTGCGAGGCGGCTTTCATGCTAAGCGACCGGGCTGCGGCATTGCTCGCTGAAGCCTGTGGCTTACTTCGTAGAACGAGGTTTCGAATTGAGCGACAAGCTGTAGACTGTGCCATCAAGGTGGCTGCCAGTTATGCGATGCTGGGCCGTATTCGGTCGGATTGAATATCTGGAGCTCTTGCCGCATTAGGCGGCAGAATTATCCTGTAGTTTGGAGGGCGTCAACGGCTAAGTTCAGCGAATCCGGGGTATAATTCCGCACGGTCAGGAAGCCGGAGATCCGGAATAAAAAACTTCGCGCGGCAACCTGTCCATGAGGTCTGCTATGGCCGCGGCGGGAAAGAAAGTCAGCATTTCTGGTTCGGTCGGTCGCGACGGCAAGAACGCGCCCGCTGACGTGACCACGGTTCAAAATCTCATCAATGAAAAGCTCCAGGCCTGTGTGGTTGATCCTGACGGGAAAGTCGGGCCTCAGACCATCGGCGCCATCGAGGACATCCAGCGTCGCTATCTAAAAATGGACCTGCCCGACGGGAAGGTGGACCCGCACGGCGCAACTTTCCGCTTTCTCGCCGGTCAGCCCGGCTGGCAGACGGCGACCTCTAGCACCTACGTGGCCAGAGTTTCGGCTCATCAGCTAGTGAACGATCCTCGCGTGAAAGCTTTTCTCGATGTCCTTTCATGGACAGAAGGGACGTTCGATGATTACGGCAAGGTGGTGGATGGAGTCGTCGTGGAGTCGCCCTATTACCCGGAGTTGGTGGGCCAAAAAAACGTGAGCGTGAAAGATTTAAGTCGGCACCCGATGATTGTTGTGAAAACTCCGTTTATCAACCCCAGCACGAATGAGAATATCCGCAGCTCGGCGGCAGGTCGATATCAGTTTATAAAAGAGACTTGGAAGTCTCTGAGTATGACGGATTTTTCCCCGGCTTCGCAGGACATCGCGGCGGTGAAGTTGATGCTCCAGACCAAAGGCCCGGTGATCGCATCGCTTCTCGCTGGGAAGCTGGATGAGGCGGTGTATGCGGCGGCTCCGATCTGGGCGAGTCTGCCCATAAGAACCGGCCATAGCGCCTATGGCGGACAGCCAGCGAAAAAACTCCCCCAAATCCAAGCAAAATACGAGGAGGCTCTCAAGAAATATCCGGCAGCGGTGGCTCCATGAATCTTGCAACGCTAAAGATTGCTGGGTCGGTTGTGGTTGCAGCCAGCATTGTTTGGGGACAAGCGGCCACGCCATCAACCCGGCTGGATGCGGCTCTCATCTCCGCCGCCGACGAGGGCGATGCAGTCCGGATCTGCTCTCTACTGAAGCGAGGAGCTAACCCGAATGCCGCCCGATCGGATGGCAGCTCACTTACTGCGCTAATGCTGGCGGCGCTTGGAGGCCACTCCAAAGCGGTTCGGCTGCTGCTAGAGGCGGGGGCAGAGGTGAACACAAAGGCCACTGTAGTGGCGGGGGTTTCCGGAGCCAACGTAGGACTGACCGCACTTATGGAAGCGGTTTCCTCCGGTGATGCAGCGACGGTGCTGCTTCTGCTCGAACGCAAGGCAGACCCCAACGCAAAAGTGACCTACGAGACGGCGGATTCGACGGGTGTGTCCCGCATCGTAGGATTTGACCCGACAATCATGCAGGCTGCGAATCTCGCCGTGCTCAGGCTGCTAGTGGACTACGGTGCCGACTTGCATGCCAAAGATGGCGATGGCAATTCCGTGCTCATGTATGCGGCGGAGAACCTGGATTCGTCTGCTGTGGAGTATCTGCTTTCGAAAGGACTCGATCCTGGCGAGCGCAACAGCAAGGGTCAGAGCGCGCTGGATCTGGCGAGGCAGGAGGGGAAAAAAGAGAATGTTGCGATTTTGGAGAAAGCCGCGCGTTAGCCATAAATTCGGGCGCAATCGCACTCGTAATCATTAGATATCGACCGGATGGTGAGGGAAGCGTGGCGTCAACTATTATGGTTACCTATGCGGCGGAATGCGTGGAGGGCGGTGATTGAGATTGGATTCATCGTTTTTCTTTTTTATTCCAATCTTTTGATGGGGGAATTCGAGCGCTCCGGGCTGGGGCAGCGGAGAGGTTTGTCCGCGGCGCTTGCCGATATCTTTACCCGGTCGAATTTTGGGATTGCCATTCTGGCCGGGCTTTTGGGTTATACCGTGTTTGAATTTCTGAGGAGAAGATTTTAAGGATTCCCGCCAAGGTCCCGTAAAATCTTTCACCACCCGGGGCACAGAGTTACACAGTCAACTCCATCCGCGTCATGGAATCTTCACTTTTTATGATTGATGGCTTGCAATTGGAAGGAGTAGCCGAATCCCACGAAGTGATCGACCGCTGCGGAGGATAGGCCGAAGCCGATGTGGAAATCGATTTGCTGGTTGGGTGTGAGCTTGTAGCTGGTGCCGATGTGGAGGAGATGTTGCGGGCCTCCATGCTGGGGGAAGTCGCCAGCGTATTCGGTGAAGGTGTCCCAACGCTGGTTGATCTGGCGATCGATCAGAAAACTTGGCTGGCCGGTTAGATTGCGCGTGGTGCCCTGAGTTGGCCAGAGGAGCGCGAACATTCCAGCGGCGGTCCAATTCTGCGACAAGGGATGCGACCACGGCAGCGCGATTTGTGGATCGTAGCCGTGGCTGGAGACGGCATTGGCTCCGGTGGGAAAACTCAGCGCGACGACTAGCGAAGCATCCAGGCTTTGCTTGGCGACAAGCCGCTGCTTCAGGCCCAGGCTAAGATCTCCCCAGCCAGAGCCGAAGACGGTTCCGCTGTTGTAGTTGTTGAAATAATCGGGAACGTTGAGACGAAGTTCTGTTTTTTCGAGCTGACGCCGAAGCGGAACAGCGATTCAGGAAAGTCAAAGCTGCGCTGGCCTTGGCTGGCGGTTTCTGCGAAGCCATTCTCCATCACCAGAGCGCCAATGGGCACGACTGTGCTGGCATCGGTGACGGCGGGGCGGTCGGTCATGATCATGGGAGGCATCTGGTCTTGGCCTTGGGCGAGGAGCGCGGCCGTTCCCAGCAGAATCCAGGAGAAGGAGAGAGCCGCGATGATCCGTGCGCTGCGCAAGCTTTACTCTTGGGCTACAAAAGGCATGAGACTGACGGATGATAAGAAAGTTTCACCGGCCCACGGGCTTTGCTTCATCCGCCGTCTGTCCGCGGAAGTGGCGCTCGTAATCCAAGAACCAGATCAGAATGGCGAACAGGATCATGGGCACGATCAGCCATGCCTTAATGGTGCTGAAGTCAGCGAGGATGGTTGCGCCACCGACGATAGCAAGCACATTGCGGATGGAATCGAGCGCGGCCTCGCGATGAAGACCTTTGAGCCAGGCAAAACCGCCTTTCCAGACACGAGATATCATTGCTGTTTTCCTCCTTGGAACGGCGCTTTGTGATTATTAACGAGTCGAAGGATTGGGCACAACTACTCCGCCTTCGCTCGTGGGAATGCCAAAATGGCCGCTGAGACGGGAGAGATCGGCGGGGCTGATAGAGCCGGAAATGGCTACGAAACTAACCTCATGGGGCCGGGCAAGAAGAATGGCGACGTTGCTGATGGCGTTGTTCTCCATGCGGACCCAGAGGTCGGTCGTGCCGTCGACGCCATTTTGGTGATGTTTGTTCAGCAGTTTTGTCCAGCCGGCGGCTTTGTATTCCTTGTCGACGGAGCGTGCATTCAGGTCATATTGCCCAGGCGAAGCGAAGCGATAATTCTGCACGGAGATACCGCTGATTCCAGCGATGACACGGCGCAGGTCGGGGTCATGCGGATCGAGTTTCGAGGCGAGTACCAGCATGGAGTGGTCGAAGGTGAATCCGGACTTTGAGGAGGCGGTCTGCTGGAGATGCTGAATGTCTTGGGGGATCCACGCTGATTGCTCTTGCGCGCTGGCAAATGCACTTAAGGAAATGATGACAAGAAGTGGAAGAAGAGCAAGACGCAGTCGCATAAGGCCTCAAAATGCGGAAGAGATACGGTCCGCTTATACCAACCCAAAGTTAAGGGAATAGTTGTAGGGCGCGTGTTTTCGGCTAGTAGAGGGGCGGTTCGCCGGGGGGGCGAGTCTTCCAGCGGCGGTGAACCCATAGCCATTGTTCGGGATAGCGGCGAACGTAATCTTCGATCACTTTTGTAAATTTTTGTGTGTTGGCTTTGATGTCGGCCGCGAGGTCGCCGGTGCGGACTAGCTCGACCGCTGGATCAAAACGCAGGCGATATTTTTTTAACTTCTCATCCCAGATGGTGAATGTAGGGACTACGGCTGCGTTTGTGCGAAGGGCGATGCGAGCCAGTCCTCCGGCGGTGCAGGCGGGGACATTGAAGAAATCCACGAAAATGCCTTGCGGCGGGGTCATGTTGGTGTCGATCAACATGCCGACGGTTTCGCCGTTTTTCATGGCGGAAAGCAGGCTGCGGACGGATTCATCTTTGTCGACGGCTTTATTGCCGTGCATGGTGCGGTAGTGCAGGATGAGGCGGCCGAGGTATTCGTTGTCCATGCCACGCATGAGGACGTGCATCCAGTGGCCGTGGAGGGATAGGACGAAAGAAGAGATTTCCCAGCCGCCGAAGTGTCCGGCGAACAAGAGGACACCTTTGCCGCGGGCGCGAGCGCGCTCGAAATTTTCGAAGCCGTCATAGACCACGACCTGGTCGACATTTTCCCGCGTGTATTGGGGGAAGTGGCAGACCTCGGCGAGTTGACGGCCGAGCGAGGCGAATTCTCCGCGCAGAATGCGGGCGCGCTCAGATTTGGTTTTTTCTGGAAAAGCCAAGGCGAGATTGCGCATGCCGACCTGGCGCAGGCGGGCGTGAAGAAGATAGACGATCCAGCCCAGGGCTATGCCGACGGCCTGGGCCAGCGGACGCGGCAGAATGCCGAGAGTTTTGATGAACGGCCAGGCTGCCGCATACTCAAGTCGCTGCCGCATGGGGAAGCGTGACGGTATCAGGGAGAAAATTGTTTGTCAAACGTGCCGGGCGGTAGTGGGCTACTTTGAATCTGGTTTTTTAGGACGCAGCAAATGGGCGAACAGCCCGAACAGAGCTATCGATGGAATCGCGAGCCACCACGGATGGAGAACAATCGGGAAGAGAACGACAAAGACAGCAAATACTACCCACTGCCATGTGGGAATTTCTGTCATTTACTCTTTCCGCCCTCCGCTGCTCGCGAACTTCCCAGAGAAACTAGCCCACTACCGCCGCTACGCTCAGAATGACAGATGTGCTACTCCTGGTTGCGAGGGCTAGCTCGCATCGCCGCGTCTATTTCGCCGCGTCTTGCGCCCACCTCGACAACGACGACAGAAAAGCGTTCGCGCCCGGAGGCGGCTCGACTTCCCCGACCAGCGAGGTGCGAAATGGGACCATGCGTCCGTAGAACTCACGCGTGCTGTCTTTGTCTTGTTTGATCTGGGCTCCGTTGAGGCTGACGCCGGCGAAGAGGCCGCGGGCGCGAGAGTAGGTAAGCACTTCGGCGTGCATCTTCCAATCGGTACCGGCATCGGCCTGGCGTCCGACGGGACCGGCGGCCACGCTGGCATCAGCGCCCAGTTGAAACTCGCTGGAGAGCAGGCGCTTCATGCCGTCCTTGTTCATGATCAGCATGACCACGTCGACCGCCTGGCCGCCGATCTGCCATCCGATGCTGCCCCCGGTTACCACGAAAAAGGCGGGTGCGCTCCAGCCCTTGGGAGTACGGCAACTGGCGAGACCACGGCCGTAGTTGCCGCCGACGATGAAAGCGCCTTTCATCATGGATGGCACAACGGCCACGCATTCTGCAGAGCCCAGAACTCCTTGCGGGATGCCCTTGTCGGGCGCGGACTGTATCTCGTTGAGCACATCGGCGGCGGCCTGAACCCGGTCAGCGGCCTTACTTTCTTTGGGTTCGTCATCGCGGGCAAAAGATAGAGAGCTGAGAGACACGATCAAGGTCGCAATCAGGGTAATCGGCAAGAACTTTTTCATGGTTCCTCGTCACACAGAATTGAACTGGGCTGGTAGTTGGATTGTAAATGAAAGGTGCGATGTTGTATCGGCGACGGAGCAAGGAGCGCAGCAGAAGATCGGAAGGGCGAAAAAATCGGGGCTGAGCGTGGTGACCCTAATCGCCACTCCCAACCCCGTCTCCCAGGTTCTGTGGTAGGTGAAGCGAGTATGCGGTGGAGGCGCTTTTCCTACAAGATTACTGAGGTCAGTGTCCACAAGTAACGAAAGTGTTCGGCGTGGCGCTTGGAAAAAATCTTAACCACGGAGGACGCTGAGGGTCACAGGGTGACCCTCTTTAGCTTCTACTTTGCCGCTACCAGCGAGTGCGTGATGGCGTGAACCGAAAGCGCGATGCGGTTCTGCACTCCGACTTTGCGCATGAGCTTGGCGACGTGGGCCTTGACCGTGCGTTCTTCGATTCCCAGTTGAGCGCCGATTTCTTTATTGGAGCGGCCGGCAACCAGCATCTCGAGAACTTCTTTTTCGCGATCGGTGAAGGCGACGCGTCCAGCGGGAAAAATCCTGCCCGGGGCCGACGAGACGCGTTCGATAAACATGGAAAGCACGCGGCGCGGAGCCCAGACCGATCCCTGGCTGACGATGCGAATGGCCTGCGCAAACTCTGCGGGAGAAGCCGCTTCGTCGACGTATCCCTTGGCGCCCGAGGCGATGGCTTTCAGAATGGTCTCTTCATCGACGCCCGAGCCGGTGACAATAATGCGCAGATCGGGGCGCGTCGCCTTGAGACTGGCCATGACGTCGAACAGGTTTTGGCCGGAGCGGTTTCCGAGAAGGATCAGATCCACACCTTGAAGCGTGGAGATCTCGGGCAGGCCGGCGGAGATGAGTTCGAATTCGGGCTCAGTATCAAAGAGGGCGCGGAATCCAACAAACCTTAACGGATCGCTCTCCACCACGGCGATTTTGATGGTCGGTTTTCTGGCAACTGCTGCTTTCATAGATATCCCTAATGGGGCGTAGTTACGTAGCTAGAGAATATCGGCAATTGCGCGCGATGCAAAGAGAAGTGACCGAAGTAGAATTACGGGAGTAACATGAAAAAAATGGCGGAGACAGGGCTTTGCGGTGGGAATCGTGGGACAAATTGTCGTACTAGCGGAACCGGAGAAGAGTCAGCATGAGAATGGGCGTCATTCGCAATAACGGATTTATTTTTCTTATCGTCGCTTTAGGAGTGGTACTCGCGGCGTTGCCAGGTCGTGGGCGTGCCCAGGAAACAAGCGCCCAGACTCCTGCCGGCACATACCAGCCGAAATTTCCCGGCGACCCTGCGCGATCGGATTCCGAGGCCGAGGCTCTGGGTTACATGCGCGTGGTTCTCCGCGCCCAGCACCGGTTTGAGAAGCAATACGGACATTTCGCGACGTCTCTGACCGAGCTTGTGCATTCCGGATCGTTCACCAAGCGCATGGTGAATCCGGATCGCGGTGATTACACGGTCGGATTCAAAGGCAAGAAAGACAGCTTCGTGCTCACCATGACGCCCAAACATCTGGACGCACAGCATCGGTCGTTTTACGCGGAGGACGACGGCAAGATTCATGCGGACGAAGAAAAGCCGGCGGATGGCGATTCGCCGGTGGTGAAGTAGCCTACGTGGCGCGGTCGAAAAATAGTTAAAATCGAGTTGCGAATTGAAAATCCTTTCGAATCGAAGTTCATGGAGGAATCATGGCATTGACGGTTGGCGTACCCGCGCCTGAGTTTGCCCTGAAAGATCAGAGCCAGCAGGAAGTGAAGCTGAGCGACTTTCGCGGCAAGAAGCCGGTGGTATTGGTCTTCTATCCGCTGGACTGGAGCCCGGTATGCACCAAGGAGCACGCGTGCATGGTGAACGATAAGAAACAGTTCGAAGACCTGGACGCGCAGGTGCTGGGGCTGAGCGTCGATAGCGTGTGGTCGCACAAAGCTTACGCGGACAAGATGGGGATTCATTATCCGCTGCTGGCGGATTTCCAGCCGCGGGGCGCGGTGGCTGCGAAGTATGGGGTTTATCTCGAAGACAAAGGCATTACGGGCCGCGCGATTTTTATTATTGACCGCGAGGGAAAGCTGGCGTGGCAGAAGAATTACGACATACCGGTGGTGCCGGACATTCAGGAAGTTTCTAAAGCGCTGGCGGGAGTGAAGTAGGCTTCATCGCCGAGCGCGGGAAAGTCAAAATCCCCACCTTATCTTGCCAAAGAACGGCAAGATAAGGCTGGGACGCCCTTTGGGTTCGGGGCGTCCTCGAATTCTTTTTCCTTCTAAGTGCCGGGTTTAATCTCTGTGGCTTTGCCGCCGCTGTACTCCACTACGAGCGGTTTGCCGCCGTTGGGGTAACGCACGGTTTCATCTGCCGATGACGCGCCGGCGTCGGGCACTCCCATGCCTACGGCGAAATCGGCTTGCAGTTCGTTCATGCCCGGCTTCACTTCGTGATGCTCGACGGCCTGCCATACGTCCGGCGGCCAATGCTTGTAGAGTTCGCGGGGATCTTCGATGTAAAACATTTCGTCGGAATAAATTTTGTATTGGCCGTCGGACACGAGTCCGATGGGGACGGCGTAATTCTTGCCGTCTTTTTGAAACACGGCCATCACCTGGCGGCGGCTTCCGGCTTCGGATGGCATATCGGTGACTACATTGGTAATTTGCAGGCGCTCTAAGGGCAGCAGAAGTCCGGCATCATGTTTGAAGTCGACGCGCTTGCTGGCAGCATCATAAGGGTAATAGGTGTAGCGATAGCCTTCGGCAGTCCAGACGGGTTGCTGCGTCAGTTGCTTGGCTGATTTCAAGTCGTAGGGATGAAGTTTCTTCGGCGTGACGTAGTAGTCTGCGTTGGCGTAGCCGATATCTTTGGCCTTCTGCTGCTTTTGCGCTTCGAGGTAATCCTCATGGCGTTCGTAGAGGATGTATCCGGCACGCAGTGCGGCTACAACAATGGCGAGCGCCAGGGCGATTTGGATTCTTTTCTTAGCTTCTTCGCTCATCATGGGCAGAAACTTTATCAGATGGCAGATCGAACAGGAACGATTTCAAAGCAGGTAAACTGAAAGAATTCGTCGAACGGAGAAATGGCAAGCGGATCTCCAGGGAAAAATTCTATGGTCACAGAACAAGATGTCATGAGCGCGCTGCGGAGTTGCTACGATCCGGAGATTCCGGTCAACATTGTGGACCTGGGGCTGATCTATAAAGTGGACTTTGCGGAGGTGCCGGGGGCGACGCCAGAAGAGGCGAAACAGGATGTCATTGTCGAGATGACGCTGACGGCGCAGGGGTGTCCGGAGCACGTCAACATCAGCGCGCAGGTGAAATCGCGGCTGGAGCAGTTGCCGGGAGTGCGGGATGCGCGCGTGAACATCGTGTGGACTCCGGCGTGGACCCCGGAGCGATTGAGTCCGGAGGCGAGGAAACAGTTGGGAATCGAGTAGAGGACGCCAGACATCGGACCTCAGCCTGAGAAACTGTGCTGAGCAGCGGTTAACGTCCGAAGTCAGAGATCTGCTTATCCGCCGATTTCTTCCCAGGCTTCGACGGCGGACTGTCCGGCGGCGCTAGTGATGCGCTTGCCGGCGGCCGCGGCCATTTCCATGACGCGCATGCCGCGATCGAAATAATCCGGCAGCGCGTTTCGCACTTGCTCGAACTTCTCGGGATATTCCGACGCTAAGACTGCCAAACT
Organism: uncultured Acidobacteriaceae bacterium; assembly: GCA_963818935.1. Taxonomy (GTDB): domain Bacteria; phylum Acidobacteriota; class Terriglobia; order Terriglobales; family Acidobacteriaceae; genus Sulfotelmatobacter. The sequence continues at coordinate 111,016 of CAWFUK010000071.1, read as the reverse complement.
TACGCCGGCAGCCAGCACGCCCGCGGCATTCCTTTTTTTCAGGAACAGAACCGCAGCCGCCCCCACCGAAGCTGCGACCAATGCCTTCTTCCAGCCTTCCATGATTCCTCCCAGAATTTCTTCCCGATTGTACTACCGGGCAATTCGGTCCATCACTCCGATGCGGGTTCTGGGTCCGGCGTTGTCGAGGTGCGGCTTTCCTTCGCCGGCGCGATATACTTCTGGGTTTTCGGAGGCATTAACATCATGCGCGATCGATACGAACGAGCGGGGTGGTTGCGGCACGTTGGATGTGTGGTTGTGGCTTTGGTGGTTTTGTGCTGCGGAGGTTTGGCTTACGGGCAAAAGCCGCGAGCGCGCGATTTGGGAGTTCCGTTTGACGGCACTCCTGGCGCCTACAACGCGATTACGGATGTCAAAGGCGTCGAGGTCGGGCATACCACGCTCATTTCCGGCGCAGGCAAACTGGTCGTCGGCAAGGGGCCGGTGCGTACCGGGGTTACGGCCATTCATCCTCGGGGAAAAGCATCGAGCGATGCCGTTTTCGCTGCCTGGTTTACGCTCAACGGCAACGGCGAGATGACCGGTACAACCTGGGTGGAAGATTCTGGCTTTCTTGCCGGGCCGGTGATGATCACCAACACGCACAGTGTGGGCGTGGTTCGCGATGCGGTCATCGCGTGGGAACTTAAGAATGGGCCTCCTGCCGCGGAGGATTGGTGGTCGCTCCCTGTCGTCGCCGAAACTTGGGACGGATGGTTGAACGACATCAACGGATTTCATGTTCATGCTGAAGACGCTTTTCATGCGCTCGAAACCGCGCACTCCGGGCCAGTAGAAGAAGGCAGCGTGGGCGGGGGTACGGGGATGATTTGCAATGAATTCAAGGGCGGGATTGGAACGTCGTCCCGCGTGGTCGATACCGGCGAAGGCCGGTACACTGTCGGCGTGTTGGTGCAGTGTAACTATGGGATGCGAAGCCAACTTCGGGTTGCGGGAGTGCCCGTGGGCAAAGAGATCCCGGAAAAGCCAGCCTATGGCACGGACGTTGGTTCCATCATCGTCGTTGTGGCCACGGACGCTCCCTTGCTTCCCATGCAACTCAAGCGCGTGGCGCGAAAAGTTTCCCTGGGACTGGGGCGGGACGGGAGTTATTCGGGGAACGAGTCCGGCGACATTTTCCTGGCATTTTCCACGGCGAACCCAGGCGCGGCCGATCCGAAAGGGCTACACAATCTGGTGATGATGCCCAACGATTCGCTGGATCCGATTTTTCTGGCCACGGTGCAGGCCACGGAGGAGGCAGTTATTAATGCCATGGTCGCGGCCGACACCATGAAGGGAATTGACGATCATGAAGTGATCGGACTTCCGCATGACCGGTTGCGCGAGGTGTTGAAAAAATACAACCGGCTGGCCAAATAGAGATTTGAGTCGAGCACCTTGGGAGTCAACGTGAAAGTCCGGATTTTTTCTGGAAGACCAGCAGAACGCGACTATACTTGGCGGAAGTCGCGGTAGTCCTTTGGAGAAGGTTGGGGCTGTGGCGATAATGGTGCGGCGGTTGTCCATGCCGCAATTCGGACAAGGAGGAAGCATGAAGCAAATCGGGTTCTTGACTTCACTATTCACGGCAGTGCTCTTGTTAACCGTAGCCTTCCCAGTAGGAGCAGCGGCCCCGGCTCCGCCACCCCATGAGCGGGTGGGACACGCGCTGGAAGAGCTGCATCATGCCAGAGAGCATATGGAGCATGCCGAGGGCGAATTCCGCGGCCATCGCGATGCGGCAATCCATCACATCGACGAAGCCATTCGCGAAGCGGAAATTTGCATGCATGAGCCGTAGAAATTATTAAGGTGCACGAAGTTCAAGGCAGCGTCTGCGGACGCTGCCTTTTTTTCGTTGGCGGGAGATCGGGCCCCTCAGGGGCAAAGCCTCAACCGGAAACAAAGTTCCTGCCGCAGCGTCAAAACGCCGCGCCACCGGAATTTAATGACCGAAGGTGTAGCCGAAAGAGGCGCCGATGCGGAAGACGTTGTTGGAGTTGAACTGGAAGTTGTTTTGAATATGGTAGTAGTGGGCCTCGGGACGGACAAAGAATTTTCGCCACACGCGGTAACGAATGCCGCCGCCGAAGTCTTCCATGAAGTGAGTGCTGGTCGGGTAGATAATGCATCCGCTGGGCAGTGAGCATGAGCTGCTGTAGGGCACGTCGAAGAGGGTAGTCGCGGCGCCAATGCCGGCCCACAGATCGAGGCCAACCTGACGGTGCCATAGTTTGCCGAAGCGCGGCTGAAAGAGCGCATTTACATCGGTGAAGATGGGACGATAGGTCTCGTCGTTGTAAGGATAGTCCGTCATCTTATAGCGCCAGGAGGATTCAACGTTCAGGCCGAAGCGGGTTTTCCTGAAGCCAACGTAGTCCACACTGATGCTGGGATAAATGCCGTTTTTTTCATTGGGCCCGTGGAAGGTTGCCAGCGAGCTGGGATTGGCATTGGTGTCGAGCGTGCTGCCGCCGATCATGACGTCGATTTGCTGGGAATACGCGAGAGCGGCGAAGAGAAAAACACACGTGCATACGGCGAGCGCGAACTGTCTCAATACAACCCCCTGTTGATTCATTTCACTACTGGGATGCGGAGCCGCCCACTGGGGTGGCATCTGGTTAAGCAGCCGCGAACGGCTGCTTAACAGAATACCTCAGGCGGTTGATGGCTGGGTGCGCGTTGGAAAAAGTTTTACTGAACGCAGAGCAAGTTTCTACTCTGGGCCGCCGATGGTATATCCGATCGATGCCCCGACACGAAACACGTTGGTGTTACTGAAGGCGTCGGTATTGTTCTGGATGTAGTAGTAGTGAATCTCTGGGCGGACGAACACATGTCCCCACACGTAGTAGCGAATGCCGCCACCGACGTCCGTCAAGAAATGGCGGGTACTAACGAAATTGTCGCAGCTGTAACCGTTGGTGCAATAGGGCAGATAAAAACGGGTACTTTGCCAGCCGACGCCGCCCATGAGATCCAAGCGCACCTTCTTGCTTAGAACCGGCTCATACAGGGCATTGAAGTCGGTGAGGATAGGGCGAAACGGCTGTCCCACGTAACTTCCCTGGCTGGCTCTCCAGGAAGTTTCCCAATTGAAGCCGATCCGTTTGTGGAAGACGACGTCAGCGCTGACGCTCGGGTAAAAGCCCCCCTTTTCGGGACAGGTGCCGCTGGTTGCATTGCACGACCCGGGCGACAGCAAGGCGTTACCGCCGAACATGGCGTCTCCTTGTTGGGCGGACGCAAAGGTGGCGAAGAACAGGATGGTGATCACCGTGCTAAGAAGCGCTAACTTTCTCAAGAGAAACCTCCTCATCAGGTTCAGTATGCCGCAAGAACAATGTGCCGCAAGCGAATAAGATGCGCCCGTGAAATCCTTAGGATGCTGCGCAGGTGACTAGGAAACATCATAATTTCAGCCGTTGGCGGATTTCAATGAAACGGCGAGAAAGCTTTGTAAAGAAATGTTTTCTCCCGGGTCTCGGGAACATCGTATGAACCCGAAGGCCAAGGAGAAGTTGCGGGATTTTCGAAAACCAGTCGGGGCGAAGAATGCGGCCCCCTGTGTCGCGGTTTTGGGTTCTTTTGGCTCGGCTGTAGTTCCGCCCTTGCAAAGCGGTTTTGCAATTCATCGGTTTCGCAGTTCCGAAGCCTCGGCATCCCTGATACGAATCGTCCTTAAACATCAGTACTAAGACAAGGTCACACACGGGATGCTATTTTGACTTGCCGTCACCACTGCCGCCGCGGACATGATCGAAGGCGATGGAGCCGGAGCCAAAGAAGATCAAAGCAAAGGCGAGGGCAGCGAGTGCAAGGGGAAATTCGTATCCCTTATCGCCCATGAGCCCGTTATGGAAATGCACTTTGGCGATGGCGACTGACATATCAATACAGATAGCGAATGCAGCCACACGCGTGAACAGCCCCAGGAGAACGAGGATTCCGCCAAAGAATTCGGTGAAGGCGGAGAGATATGCGGTCCAGCCCGGCAGCCCGAGACTGCTGACCAGTTGAACGTGATGATGAAGGCCTCCGAATACCTTGTGATATCCATGGCCAACCATGACTGCGCCCAGCGCCAGACGCATCACGAGAAGTGCCAGGGGTTGCAGACGATCGAGATAGCGCAAGTGGTTCCTCCGAACCAAACAGATTACCGCAGCCAATCAAGACCGGGAAGTATTGGAGCGAAGTCTGGGTGCTATTAACGAAGAAGGTATGTGACATCCGCTTCACAGCAGAGGCATTCTCTGCTGTCGCGCATCATGATCGAGAGCGTAAAAACATTTTTCGCAACTGTTGCACGAGGCAGGGGTTTGGGGACATTGGGAGCCGGGCGGCGGCAACCTCAGAGAAATGATTGCGCGAGGGGCGAACTTCTGGTAACGTTTTTTCGCCTAAATTTGCGGGTCACAGATGGCGTCCAAGTGTGTGGAATGCGCTTTGACGATCTTCCCTCCATTGGTGAGTTGTTCATCATTCGTGCGGAACATGAAGCAATGGGTTATCCAACTCAGGCACTTTCCCGGGGCTGGGCCTCCTCAAGCGAGGCGGCATATTTCCAAGTTTAAACGGCAGTAAGAAAGTTCTAGTGGTCAGGAGGCGGTATGAATCGCATATTGAAGAGTGAAGGTTTGCAGCGGTTTTTCGTGGTTGTGTTATTGATGGCGGTCCCGGCCTTCGCTTGGGGCCAGAAACATGGGAGCGCTCCGGCGTCCCATGCAGCGCCAGCGGCCCATGCGGCACCGGCTCAACATAGCGCGCCGTCGCACTCCGCACCGTCGCATGCGGCGACGCAAAGTCATTCAACTCCATCGCACTCCACAGCCCAGACTCATGGCTCAACGGCGTCGCATTCGACGGCGGGTGGAAGCCGCACGGCGGCTGGCGGGACCCACACTGCAGGCGGTACTCATACCGCAGCTGGCGGAACCCACACCGCGGGCGGAGCTCATACGGCGGCGGGTGGAACGCATAATGCTGCTGGAGGGACGCATACAGCAGCGGGCGGCGCGCACAATGCGGCGGGTGGTGCACACAATGCAGCAGGCGGTGCACACAATGCCGGCGGTGCGCATACGGCAGCGGCTGGCGGCCGTGGCGCGGCGGGTGGCCGAGGGACTGTCAGCCATCCGGCGGGCAGTCATGATGTCAGCCTGAAGGGCGGAGGACATGCGACCGTCCGAGCCAATGGATCGGTGAAATCGATCGACCGCAACGGAATGCACATTGAGCATGGCGTGCACGGCGGAGGCAGAGTTGTAGGCGAACACAACGGAGCGCGCGTGGTGAACACTGGCCGGCACGGTGGATATGTGCAGCGGGCCTACGTGACGCGGGGCGGCCACTCCTATTACTCGCGGACCTACTATCACGGCGGGGTTTACCACGTCGGAATCTATCGCGGCTATGGCTGGGGCGGGCGGACCTACTATGGTTATTATCCCGGAGTTTGGTACCACCCCGGATTTTATGGCTGGGGTTATGCGGCCTGGGGCGCGCCAGTGTACTGGGGCATTGGAGCCTGGGGTTGGGGCGGAGCGCCGTGGTGGGGTTTCTATGGCGGATGGTGGAATCCGTATCCGGCCTATGCCGCACCCTATTTCTGGCTGACGGATTACTTGATCGCGCAGAACCTGCAGGCGGCCTATGCGGCGCGAGCTGAAGCCAACGCGGATGCGGCGGCGGCCGATGCGGCGGCAAGCTCCGGCGGGGGCGACAACGGCGGCGGCGGCGACCAGGCAGCTTCCAGTGGCGGCGGGGCCGTGCAACTGACTCCCGAGGTGAAACAGGCGATTGCCGAGGAAGTCAAAGCGCAACTGGCCGCGCAGCAAGCGGCGGCCGCAACTCAGGGAGGAGCGGCGGGTGGTGCAGCGGCAGCGCCGACCACCGCCAGCAACGACACTCCGCCCCCGGCGCTCGATCCGGCGCAGCGGACGTTCGTAGTCGATTCCGATGTGACGGTGGTGGCAAACGGGCAGGAATGCGGCCTGACGTCGGGTGACGTGATCACGCGGCTGACGGACACTCCCGATAGCGACAACGCCGTGAATGCCAGCATCGGGGCCAGCAAGAAGGGTGACTGCGCTTCCGGCTCGACCGTAGCTGTCAAGGTGGATGATCTGCAGGAGATGTATAACCACTTCGCGGAAAACATCACCAACGGCATGGGCGAACTGGCCAAGAAGCAGGGCACAAACGGTATGCCGAAAGCGCCGGACACTGCGACGGTAGCTTCGGCGGTACCACCTCCGGCGCCGGATAATTCGGCGGGCAAGGTTCTGGAAGACCAGCAGGCGCAGGCTGACCAGACCGAAGCGCAGGTCAAGCAGGAGGCTGCGGCTGGAGGCGGGCACTAAGCGTTATGTAACGGCGGTAGCGCACCTGCCGCCGTTTTATAACTTCGAAGGCGAGGGAGCGTCTGCGGAAGACGCTCCCTTTTCCGATTTTTCAAAGGCGATTGGTTTCGGGCTGCGGGCGCTTGGGGCGCAGTAGCTTGAAGAAAGGGCAGAGGGATTTGCGATGTCGCGGAAAGTTTACGACCTGAATCCGAGGAGTGTGCTGGTTGTCGCCGTTTTAATTACAGCGATTTTTACGGTGGTGGTTTCTCCCTGGTCATTGGCGAGTGCGCAGGCGCCCACCTTGCAGGAGCAACTGGCGGCGCAATACAAGCTGGTGAAGATGGGATCGGATACCAGCGGGTATTCCGTCGTGGAAAAGGGAACGCTGCTGGCAATTCAGAAGGGCGGAATCCTGGGCGTGCCGTATTCCGACCAGAGCGTGCAATCGACCAAGTATGAGGGCGGCGTGGTGAAGACTCCGAATGCCGCTGTGACCAAGGGTCTCGGCTTCGCCATGAGTAAGTTTGGCAAGACGCAGACCACGCACCTGATGGCCGTGGGGGACAAGGTCTATCCCACGAAGGTCGAGGTAAATGTGGCCAAAGATCAGGTGACGCTGGGCATCGTGGCTTGCGACACGTGCAACAAGACCGATCCACCGACTTACATGAAGGCGAATGTGGTGTTCCAGTTTCCCAAGGGATCGTTGGCCGCGGCCCAGGCTGGGAGTGTCGAGGATACGATCGGGCAGCTGCTTTCGGTGAGCAGCGAGGATACGCAACAGGGCGGCGACCAAGGCGGCGGACAGCAGGGCGGAGATCAGCAGGCCGGAGATCAGCAGGCTGGTGGCGACCAAGGTGGGCAGCAGGGTGGTGGTGGTGGTCAGCAGCAGCAACAGGCTGAGCCAGTGAGCATCGAAAAAGGGATGACTACGGACCAGGTCGAGGGAGCCATGGGCCAACCAGACAAGAAAGTGAACCTGGGAGCGAAGATGATTTATGTCTACAAGGACCTAAAAGTGACCTTCCTGAATGGGAAGGTTTCGGACGTGCAGTAGAAATCCTATGCTGCTCGGCCGCTATTCTTAGCGGCTAAGTCTGGCAATGATGGGAAGACGATGGGGCGCGACTGATGGTGCGCCCCTTCAGAGCGCAGCCGGGGCTGTTCAAAGCAAAGCCGCGTCATGCCTTCCCCAAAAAGTTAAATCCAGCCGATCCAACTACTTGAGCAGGCGTCTTAGTACTTCGGTACCGTCTGTAGTACTTCAGTTACCGACCCTCGATTTGATCGAATTAGCCGTGCGTAACCACCCTTCTAATTGGGTATTGCAAGGCTAAAGCCACAAGATATAGACATTCTGCCAAAAGGCCGTTCCGGCCGATTCCAGAAAACCGGCACAAAACCCAGCAAAACGCGGAAATTCGCTCTGAGGCAGGGCTTTTCCGGGCTGATATATGCTCTGGACACCGAGAGTCCTCCAAGACCGGCGTGGATGGCTCGTAGAAATTTCAGCTGGGAATCTCGCGGGCCTGAGGCAGCGGCGCGAGAGTAGGTTCTGGGTAGAAGCAAGGAACTAGCAACTATGGCTGACTCGCGAGAGGTCATGAACATTCGCCAGGCGTCGCAATACCTGGGAGTGAGTCCGGACACACTCTACAAGTACGTGGGCGAGCAGAGAATTCCTGCCTTCAAGCTGGGCAACCGCTGGCGCTTCAAGAAATCGAGGCTGGACCAGTGGATGGAAGAGAAGTCGAGCCAGATGGAAGTGGGAGTGAAACACAAAACCAAAGCGGCTGGGTCGCAGTAGGTAGATAGGAAGGTCGCGGACGAAGGCGTCCGCGGCTACGTGAGAAAAGACGCGGGCAAGAGTGCCCGCGCCACAAAAACAAGACGCGGGCGAGGGCGCCCGCGCTACACACGAAAAGGCGGGCACACATGTTTGGAATGGGATCGAAGTCGATCGTGGGACTGGATGTGGGCTCTTCGAGCATCAAGGCAGTGGAGCTGAAGAAAAAGGGCGCGCAGATTGAAGTGTCGCACCTGGGGCTGGAACCACTGTCGTCCGACATTGTGGTGGATTCGATGATCGTGGATTCAGGCACGGTCTCGAGCGCGATTTCGAAATTATTCACCGACTGTTTAATCAAGACCAAAGCGGTGGCTACCGCCGTGAGCGGCCACTCAGTGATCGTGAAAAAGATCTCTCTGCCCTCCATGAGCGATCAGGAGCTGGCCGAAACCATCGAGAAAGAAGCGGCGCAGCATATTCCCTTCGACCTGGCTGATGTGAGCCTTGACTACCAGATTCTCTCCGAAGAAGCGGGCAGCCCGCAGATGGACGTGCTGCTGGTCGCGGTGAAGAAGGACAAGATTTTGAACTACACCAACGTACTCTCGATGGCAGGACGGACTCCATCTATTGTGGACATCGATGCCCTGGCTCTACAGAACTGTTACGAGTACAACTACCAGCCGGCGCCGGGCCAGGTGGTGGCGCTTTTGAACCTGGGCGCCAGCGTGATGAACATCAACATCGTGAAAGGCACGACGCCGTTGTTCCCGCGCGACGTCAGCGTGGGCGGCCATCAGTACACCGACTCGCTGCAGAAAGAACTCGACCTGAACTTCGATGATGCGGAGAAGCTCAAGCTGGGCGAGAAGGTGGGCACGGTGAGCGAGGATGCGAAGGCTCCGATCCTGCAACAGGTGACGGAAATCATTGTTCTGGAAATCCAGAAGACGTTCGACTTCTTCCGGGCCAGCGCGGCTGGCGAACACATCGAGAAGATTTATCTGGCGGGCGGTTCGGCTAAGGTTCCGGGACTGATGGAAGCGTTGCGGCAGGAGTTCTCGATGCCGGTGGAGTTGTTGAATCCGTTCCAGCGCGTAGTGCCGCCGGCGGAAGGCCGCGGGGCGGAACTGGTGGAGCAGAATCCGGGTCAGCTCGCAGTGGCCGTGGGCTTGGCTTTGAGGAGCTTTGAATCCCTATGATCAGAATCAATCTGCTGGAAAATTCGAAGGGCAAGAGCAAACGCGCCGGAGCGGGCGGATCGTCACTGCCCACGATGGAAATGGGCGACGTAGCATCGCCGAAGCTGAAGGTGCTGGTGATTCTGTTGATTGCAGGAGCGGTTAATTTTGGCTACTGGTACCGGCTGGACAAACAGTCAAAGCAGATTGCCGCACAGATGCAGGCGGCGGAGCAGAAAAATCGCGAACTCAGCGATGTCAAAGCGAAATATCTGGAACGGCAGAGACAGGCGGATAACTACAAGCGGCGCGTGGATGTGATCGATTCGTTGCGCGCGGGGCAGACGGGTCCAGTCAATTTGCTGGCCATGCTGGGCGAGACGGTGAATGGAACCGAAGCGGTATGGCTCAGCAAGATGGATGACACCGGTCCGGCGGTCAGCCTGGAAGGTACGGCACTCAGCACAGACGCCGTGGCCACGCTGATTGCCAACCTGCAAAAGACCGGCTTCTTCTCCAATGTCGAAATCAAGGAAACCTATCAGGACGATCAGATCAAGGACATGCAGGCGTTCCAGTTCACGCTGACCTGCGAGAAGGGAAAGTCGTAGAGGCTGACTATGGCGATCAACTTTGCTGAGTTGTCTGGCCTGAAGCAGTGGGGAGTGGTGGTTGCCGGAGGTGCGGTAGTGACGGCAGCGCTGTACTTCACCATGTTCAAGAGCCAGAGCGATAAGAACACGGCGGCTGCGCATCAAGTGCAGGAGAAGGTTCGGGAGAACAACGAGCTGGAATCCTACCGTCCCAAGCTGAAAGATATGGACCGGCAGCTGGCCAATCTTAAACAGCAGTTGGAAATCGAACAGCGCATCGTCCCCGACGACAAGAAAGTCGAGGACTTTATCGAGACGATGGATAGCGAAGCGCAGAAAGCGGGCGTGGAACTCCGGCGATATTCCGCCAAGCCCACGGCTTCGAAGGAGTATTACACCGAGGTTCCGTTCGATATGGAGCTCGACGGTCCGTATTACTCGATGCTGCAGTTCTTCGACCGGGTGAGCAAGCTGGAACGAATTGTGAACATCAGCGGGCTGCTGGTGGCGAACACCAAGAATCCGACGAATGCGAAGGTCAAGCACCAATATCAATACGCGCCGAACGAGAGTGTGGTGGCATCGTTTACCGCGACCACGTTCTACAGTCACGATCTAACGCCCGCCGTAGCCGCGACCGGGCCGGGAGCAAAGCCGGCGGGCGCGGGTAAATAGGAATCGCTTATGAAGCTGACGACAAGCATTCTGGCAGTGGTAATCATGACGGGGGCAGCCTGGGCGCAAAACCCGGATGCCATCGACAACACGCGCAGCGTTACGAAATCGCTGCAGCAGATCCAGACGAATAAAACCAATGAGGCGCTGGCAGTAGCGGCGGGAGTTCCAAATCAGGGGCAGAAAACGGCTCCTGCGGCGGGCCAGGCTGCGGCAGTCAAACCCGCGGCCGTGAAGCCTACGGCAGTGAAGCCTCTGGCCGTGAAGCCTCTGGCCGTGAAGCCTGCGACGACTCAGACGGCATCGAAGCCGAAGGCGGCTGCGACGAATGCGCCAACGGCGTCGGGGAAAGCGCACGACATCTTCGAGCCCAAGAAACCTGCAGCGAAGGTTGCGGTTGCGGTCAAGACGGCGGCGCCAAAATCGGCGGTTAAACCGGTTATTGCTGCGACCAGCGCGGCTCCGGTGGCTGCGCCTGCGAAAGCAGCCACAGGAAAACCAGCTGAGACCAAGGCAGAAACAACGCCCGCGCCGGCGCCGAAGCCGGAGGAAAAGAAGTGGGCCATGAGCGGGAAGCGCGATCCGTTCTTCAGCCCGGTGGTGCAGCAGCCCACCGGCTCGGGTTGCTCTTCGGGAAAGAAATGCCTGGAGATTGGACAGATTAATTTGCGCGGGGTGGTGAAAGCAGAGAGCGGTTTTATCGCAGTGGTGACTAACAGCCTGAACAAGGCTTACTTTCTGCATGAAAACGATCCTGTGTTCAACGGCTACGTCATGCGCATCACGGAAGATTCGGTGGTGTTTTCAGAGACGGTGCAGGACAAGTTAGGCAAACCGCTGCAGCACGAAGTAGTGAAACGGATCACCGCGCCAGCAGTGTAGCGCGGGCGTAGCCGGAGAAACCGGAGCGCCGAATAAAAAGTTTATGAAGGACGCGCGGGCCATGCCCGCGGGTTGGGGAGAAGCTAAATGCGAAAGCAATTGCTCAATGTGTTCCTACCGTTGCTGGTGCTGGGGCTGGTTGCAGCCGCTGAGACGCCGTCGTCACAACCAGTAAGCCAGCGCAACGAACTGCAAGGTGTAAAAGTAGTTCGTGGCGCGGATGAGATTCGGGTCGAGATCAGCACACGCGGCGTGGTCACGCCGAAGCTGAGCACCGACGACTCGCCCTCGCGCGTGGTGGTGGACTTGCCCTCGACCGTAATGGCGACAGGGCGAAGCCGCATTGCGGTGGGCAGCGACGGAGTGAAGGGCGTCCGCATCGGCATGGACGGCCAGCATCCTCCGACGACGCGGGTCGTGGTCGATCTGGAGCACGCCTGCGCCTACGAACTGAATCCGTCGGCGAATGGGAAGCTGATCCTGACCTTGCACACGCAGACGGCTGCGGCGGCGAACCGGAGCACGCCGAAGATTGTGGCGGCCAAGTTGCCGGCTCCGGTAGCGACTAGCGTCGCTGCGCCTGCCGTCGCCCCTCCAGTCGTTGCGAAAGCGGTGGAGAGTTCTGCTCCAGCTGCGGACCAGAAGGCCGAAGCAACGACCACTGCTTCGAAGGATTATGTATTCGTTGAGCCCACTTATACGGCCAAGAAGGCTGCACCGGAAACAGCGGCCGATCCGGCCGAACGCGCGCAGGATGCAGCGGCGAAGTTCTCCGACAAGACGGCAGCCGAACTGCTGCCGGTCAGCGCGAACGCGGCGCAAGCGCAAAACAGCGGTGCCAACACGAACCCGGGCATCACGCCTGCAGTGAACCTGGCGGCGGAGCAGAGGGCGCAAGCTGGACAGCAACCGGCTTCAGCTGGCCCCAAATATACGGGCGAGCCGATTTCGGTGAACCTGAAAGATGTTGATCTGAAAGATTTCTTTCGTCTGATCCATGAGATCAGCGGCTTGAATGTGGTGCTCGATCCTAACGTGCACGGCACCCTGACCGTCGTGCTCGATGATGTGCCGTGGGATCAGGCGCTCGACATCGTGCTCAAGAACAACGATCTGGCGCGAGAGTTGGAAGGCAACGTCCTGCGCATCGCGACCGTCGACACGCTGAAGAAGGAAGCCGATGGACGGCGTGCTCAGACGGAAGCGGAAGCGCTGGCCGTCGACAAAGTTTCGGTCACCCGCTTCCTGAGCTACGCACACGCCAAAGATGTGATGCTCACCGTGAAGAAGTTCCTCTCGGTGCGCGGCGACGTAGTGGCGGATGAACGCACCAATGCGGTCATCGTGAACGACATTCCGAAAGTGATTCCGGTGATTGACCGCCTGCTGACGCAGCTCGACCGCAAGACGCAGGAAGTGGAAATCGAAGCGCGCGTGGTGGCGGCGACACGATCGTTCACTCGCGACATCGGCACGCAGTTTGGCTTTGGCTGGGGCAACGGGCACAGCGCCATCGGTGGAAGCTCGCAGGCAGGATCTTCGCCGACATCGGTTAACGGTCTGACTCCTGGCTATGTCACGGTGCCGGCCACGACTGGAACGACCGGGTCATCGATTCCGTTGTTCTCGAACCTGGGAGCAACCTCACCGACCAGCGGCTTTACGTTGTTGAATGCCAGCAACACGGTGCGGATCGATGCGATTCTGACCATGGCCGAATCGCGGGGACTGCTGAAGGTTCTCTCGCGGCCCCGAATCGTAACCCAGAACAATATCCAGGCGGCGGTAAGGCAGGGCGTGCGCGTTCCGATCGTCACGTTGGCCCAGTTGGGCGGGCCGCCGACCGTGACCTACGTGGATGCCTTCCTGCGCTTGACAGTGACTCCGCAGATCACTTCGGAGAACACCATCTTCCTGAACGTGGACGTGGAAAATACCACACCGAACTTCGGTCAGGAAGTGCAGGGCAACCCCGAATTGATTACGCAGCAGGCGACCACGCAGGTGCTGGTGACCGATGGCGGCACGGTGGTGATTGGCGGCGTGATCCAGTCGCAGAACTCAATCAACATCGATCAGGTGCCCCTGCTGGGCAATCTTCCGATCCTGGGCAACCTGTTCAAACACGTTCAAGTTCAGACTACCAACCAGGAGCTGATTTTCTTCATCACGCCGCGAATTATCCAGACGTAACCGCGTCAGTGTAGCAGCGCAGTTGGAGACTAGTTAGACCCGCCGGCCCGACGAACCTGTCAGGGACGGCGGTTTGCTTTTGGGCTGCGAATTGGAATCCTCCGCTTGATTCTGTGAAACAATCCGGTTAGTGGTTGATAAACTCAGAAGCAATGAACTTTCCTGAACGCCAGAAAAAACTGCGGCAGCAACTTGCTGCGTCGCGGCTCGATGCTTTGCTGGTCAGCCATCTTCCCAACATTCGCTATCTTTGCGGATTTACTGGCAGTGCCGGTTTGCTGTTAGTGATGGAGGCGGGCAGCGTCTTTTTTACGGATGTACGCTACGACACGCAAGGCCGCGAGGAAGTGGAGGTTGCAAAGGTTGTAATTGCGCGTAAGGCTTTGTTGAGCGCGCTTGGCGAGTGGGTTGGTGATCGCCACAAGGGAAAGAAATCCAAGGGATGGACTTTGGGGATTGAAGCCGAACATCTGACGGTCGCCGAAAAAAAGCGGCTGGGAGATGCGCTGCCTTCCGGCGTTCGGCTGCGGAGCGCACCTGCGCTGGTAGAGCAGGCGCGTATGGTTAAGGATGCGGATGAACTGAGGTACATTCGCGCGGCGGTGCAGCTGGGGGCGACTCTGTTTGACCGCGCCCTCGAGGTGATTCGTCCGGGCGTGATGGAATCCGAGGTGGCGGCGGAGATGGAGTTTGCCGCGAGACAGGCGGGGGCCGAGGCGATGTCGTTCCCTACCATTATTGCTTCCGGGGCTCGGTCGGCACTGCCGCACGGCAGGGCTACCGAGCAGGCGATCGCGCCGGGAGCATTCGTGGTGTGCGATTTCGGTGTTATACTCGCAGGTTATTGTTCCGACCAGACGCGGACGGTTTGGGTGGGTTCAGCCTCTGGCGCGGAAGTGACTGAAGCGCGCCACGCATATGATTCAGTGAGAGAAGCGCAAGAGGCCGCAATCGCAGCCGTTCGGCCGGGCGTGAGCACAGGCGAGGTCGACGCGGCTGCCCGCAAGGTATTGCGTAAAGCTGGGTTAGGCCGATATTTTACCCATTCGACTGGCCATGGTGTGGGTTTGGAGATCCACGAATCGCCGCGGGTGGCCACCGGCCAGAAAGAAGTGCTGAAGCCCGGTATGGTCATCACGATTGAGCCCGGGGTATACTTTCCCGGCGAATGGGGCATCAGAATCGAGGACATGGTGGCTGTCACGGAGGGCGGCTGCGAAGTGTTAACCCCGACGAGTAAGGATTTCTTGGCAGTTTAGGCCTTCTTTTTAAGATTGAACCGGTTAAGCCCGTAGCGACAGCAGTCCCGCCATACACGAATGAACCTAAAAGAGCTGAAGGAACTCATCGAGTTCTTAATCGAAAAAGACATTGCCGAGTTTGAGTTGGAGCGCGGCGATGTGAAAGTGAAGATCAAGCGCGCCGGCGAGCAGACCATTGTGCACACCCACGCCGAAGTGCCCTTTGTGACGGTGCCGGTGCAGCCCGGCATTCAGGCTGCATCCCTGCCATCAGCGGGTGGGACGGCTGCAGCGGCGGCACCGCCGGTCGCCGAACCGGCTGCGGAAGAGAATCTGCACATGGTGAAGTCGCCCATCGTGGGGACGTTCTATGAGGCGCCCTCACCGGGCGCACCGCCATTCGTGAAAGTTGGAGACACCGTGGAAGTGGGCCAGGTTCTGTGCATCGTCGAAGCGATGAAGCTGCTCAACGAGATCGAGTCCGATGTGGCGGGCGAGATCATTAAGAAGATGGGCAGCAATGGGCAGCCAATTGAATATGGGCAGGAGTTGTTCGCGATAAGACCGAAACAGTGACCTTCAATTTTTAAGCAGGGCGCGACGAGTCGCGCCTTTTTTGTGCGAGTTTGAGCTACAAGCATCGTACTTCGAGCTCAAATCTCTAATCGCATAGCTCGACTCATGTTTAAGAAAATACTAATTGCAAATCGCGGAGAAATTGCGCTGCGCATTATTTGCGCCTGCAAGGAACTGGGCGTGCGCACTGTGGCTATTTACAGCGAAGCCGACCGCCATTCGCTGCCGGTTCGCTTTGCCGATGAGGCCATCTGTATCGGGCCGCCGCAGCTGGCGCACAGCTATCTGAACATTCCGGCGGTGATCAGCGCCGCGGAGATTGCCAACGTGGACGCGATCCATCCCGGTTACGGTTTATTGGCGGAGAATGCCAACTTTGCGGAAGTGTGCGACACCAGCGGGATCAAGTTCATCGGGCCGCAGCCGGATGTGATGCGGCTGATGGGAGAGAAAGAAAAAGCGCGCGCCGCAATGAAGAAGGCGGGGGTGCCGATTCTGCCGGGGTCGGATGGGATTATTGCCTCGGAAGGCGAGGCCGTGGAGTGGGCGCGGCAGGTGGGCTTTCCGGTCATCATGAAGGCTTCGGCGGGCGGCGGCGGGCGCGGCATGCGCATCGTTCGCAACGAAGAAGAGTTGCCGGGACATTTCAGGGCGGCGCAGGCCGAGGCCGCCGGGGCCTTCGGGAATGGCGATCTTTATATGGAGAAGTATGTCGAGCATCCTCGGCATATCGAGTTCCAGGTGCTGGCCGATGAGCATGGCCACGTAGTGAGCCTGGGCGAGCGCGAGTGTTCGATCCAGCGCCGGCATCAGAAGTTGCTGGAGGAGTCTCCGTCGACGCAGGTGACGCCGGAGTTGCGAGATCAGATCGGCACGGTTTTGTGCAAATCCCTGGCGCACATCGGGTACACCAATGCGGGGACGATTGAGTTTTTGATGGATCAGGATCGGAAGCTGCACTTCATCGAGATGAACACGCGCATCCAGGTGGAGCATCCGGTTACGGAGATGGTTACGGATGTGGATCTGGTAAAAAGTCAGATCATGATAGCCGCCGGCGCGCACATGCGGGATGTGCTGCAGGGGCCGATTGTGCATCGCGGACATTCTATTGAGTGCCGCATCAACGCGGAGCATCCGGAGAAGTTCACGCCGTCGGCGGGAAAGATTACGGCATTTCATCCGGCGGGCGGAACGGGCGTCCGCGTCGATACTGCGGCCTACGCCGAGGGCACGATTCCTCCTTATTATGATTCGCTGATTGCCAAGCTGATTGTGCGCGCCAAGGATCGCAACGAGGCGGTTTCGAGAATGTCACGGGCGCTCGAAATGTTTATCGTCGAAGGCGTGTACACGACCATTCCGCTGCACCGGAAGATTCTGGCTGATCCGGATTTCCGCGCGGGAAATTTCGATACCGGGTTCATCGAGAGATTTCTGGCGAAAAACGGAAAGAAGGAAGTAGCGGCTTGATTTCGCTTCCGCGTCTTTATCCCATCGTGGATGGGGCTTTTTTTTCTACCACTGATGAGTTGTTGGCGTTCGCCGGAGAACTTGTGGCGGGCGGTTGCAAGCTGCTGCAATACCGCAACAAGAGCGCGAATGCGCGCGTCATGCTGGAGCAGGCGCGGGAACTCAAGAGACATTTTTCCACGGAGAGTCAAAATTCCCAGTTCTCCCGACGGCGGGAAGTGGTGGGGCACCGGCATCCCAATTTCATTAGTCTCATCATGAATGACCGGGCGGACCTGGCTCTGATCGCCCGGTTTGACGGCGTGCATGTAGGGCAGGATGATCTTTTGCCGGAGTCGGTGCGGAACATTATCGGTCCTGAGCGCCGGCTCGGAGTGTCAACCCACAATCCCGAACAATTAGCCGATGCGGATCGAACATCGGCGGATTATCTAGCCATTGGTCCTATCTTTTCGACATCCAGCAAAGAGAAGCCCGATCCTGTCGTGGGTCTCGAAGGAGTGCGCCGGGCGCGGCAATTGACGCGCAAGCCGCTGGTCGCGATCGGAGGAATTACACGCGCGAATGCGGCTTCGGTTATTGAGGCAGGGGCTGATTCCGTCGCGGTGATATCCGATTTGTTACGGGAGCCGCGCAAATCAGCAGAGGAATTTTTCCGGATATTGCGGTAAAGTTCAAGCGCTGTTTACTGTTGTTGTCATCCTGAGCGAAGCCAAGGACCCATGCATTCTGCCTGCGCGAAGTAAAATGCAGAGGTCCTTCGTCGCAGAGTACGCGGCTCAGGATGACAAGGGATAATATTTCGCCTGGCAAGAGGCAAGTATTAAGTCGGCCATGGAGGAGTTCCTGAGCACACCGACAAGCGATCCGTCCGCCGCCAGCGACTGGGAGATTCATAGCCATCAGGATAAGGAACTGGTCAAGGGCCTGGGCCTGACCAGTGCCACCATGCTGGTCATGGGGTCGATGATCGGCTCGGGAATTTTTATCGTGTCGGCGGAAATCGCCCGCGAGGTCGATTCACCCGCGCTGCTGATTGCCGCTTGGGCTGTGGCCGGTTTCATGACCATCGTGGCTGCGCTCAGCTATGGCGAGCTGGCGGCGATGATGCCGCGTGCCGGCGGCCAGTATGTTTATCTGCGCGAGGCGCTGGGGCCGTTGTGGGGATTTCTCTACGGCTGGACTTTATTTCTTGTCATTCAGACCGGGACGATTGCCGCGGTAGGCGTGGCTTTCGGCAAGTTCCTGGGAGTATTCTTTCCTGCGATTTCTTCCTCTCACTGGATTCTTCACCTGTGGAAGGTTCCACCGATTCCGGTCGGTCCGATGGTTCTGGGCAACATGGATGTGGGAATCAATACGCAGAATCTGGTTGCGATTCTCCTCGTCATTTTTCTTTCCATCGTCAATATCTTCGGGGTGAAAACCGGGGCGTTCATACAAAATATCTTCACCACCGCGAAGGTTTCGGCGCTGTTGGGCCTCGCGTTATTCGGGATTGCACTGGGCAGAAATGCGCAGGCTCTGGCCACGAATTTCAGCGGCCATTTCTGCCGTAACGCGGGGTTGGGCGCGCAGCACGCCGTGCAGGTGGGCGTAGGCGGCCCGATCGTGATGGTGGGCACGCTAACAATTCTGGCGGTGGCGCAGGTGGGAACGTTGTTTTCCTCCGATGCGTGGAACAACGTGACGTTCACCGCAGGAGAAGTAAAAAGTCCCAGCCGCAACTTGCCTTTGTCCCTGGCCTTGGGTACGGGCGTGGTGATTGCGCTTTACATTGCCTGCAACTTTATTTATTTGAACGCGCTGCCGCTCGACGGAGTCTCGGGTGCAGCAACGGTTCTCGGGCGCGGCATCAAGTATGCCGCGGAGGAACGCGTAGGCACGGCGGTGATGACGCAGATGTTCGGCGCTACTGGCGGATTGCTGATGGCGGCGGCCATTTTGATTTCCACTTTTGGTTGTGCCAACGGCCTGATTCTTTCCGGGGCGCGCGTCTATTATGCGATGGCGAAGGATGGGCTATTTTTCCGCAACGTGGCCAGGCTCCACCCTACCTACAAGACGCCCGCAGTTTCGCTGATGGCCCAGATGGTGTGGGCGTGCCTGCTCTGCGTTTCCGGAACCTACGGCCAGCTTCTCGATTACATTATTTTTGCCGTACTGGTCTTCTACATTCTGACGATTGTGGGATTGTTTGTGCTGCGGCGCACGCGTCCGGACGCGACGCGTCCGTATAAAGCGGTGGGTTATCCCGTTCTGCCTATCATTTATATTGTGATGGCTTTATTCATCGATGTCGTATTATTGCGCTACAAGCCGCAATACACGTGGCCGGGGTTGATTGTCGTGTTGTGTGGCATCCCGGTATATTACGCGTGGTCGCGGAGCGCAAGCCTGAACGCCAGCAGAACTGCACACGATGCCTAGCGTAACCGTAAAGGGAGAAACCAAACGAATGGCGAATCTATTCGCGACCAAGCCCATGCACCTGCTGATGGAGGAAGCCGGCGAAAGCGGCGGCCACAGCCTGAAACGCACGCTGGGCGTATTTCAACTCACGGCCCTGGGCGTAGGCGCGATCATCGGCGCGGGTATTTTTGTCATGGTGGGCTTGGGCGCACAGTATGCCGGGCCAGGCCTGACGCTGTCCTTCGTTTTTTCTGGCTTGGGATGCGCCTTTGCCGGGCTGTGCTATGCCGAGTTCGCGGCCATGATTCCGCTGGCGGGCAGCGCTTACACCTATGCGTATGCGACCCTGGGCGAATTGCTGGCGTGGATCATCGGTTGGGATCTGACGCTTGAGTACGCCATGGGCGCCAGCACAGTGTCTTCCGGATGGTCGAATCATTTCATCGAGCTTCTGAATATTTTCCACATCAAGATGCCTCTCTGGCTGGCCTACGACCACTGGACAGCCCTGAAGACCGCCGAGAACCTCGTCGCGCGGCAGATGGCGCAGGCCGCGGACCCCTCGTTAGGAACAACCACGCAAGCGTTCCTCGATAAAGTGGGTACGATCATCGGCGCTCAATCCCCAGAACTGTTGCAGAGGGCGCACGATCTTCTGGGAGCTCCGCACTTGTTTGGATCGGAGATCGGATTTAACCTTCCGGCCTTTCTCATCGCGCTGGTGATCACGGCGATTCTGGTGGTTGGCATCAAGGAGAGCGCACGGTTTAACGCGACCATCGTCGTGGTTAAAGTGTCGGTCGTACTCTTCGTGATCGGGCTGGGCTCTCACTACATCAGCCGCGCCAACTGGGGGATGGACTGGCACTCCTACGCGCCGCACGGTATGAACGGGATCTGGCAAGGCGCAGCTTACATATTCTTCGCCTACATTGGATTTGATGCGGTTTCGACCACGGCGCAAGAGGCGAAGAATCCCCAGCGTGACTTGCCCATTGGCATGATTGCCTCCCTGGCCATCTGCACGGTCCTGTACATTGCCGTGGCCGGCGTGCTGACTGGAATGGTGCACTGGCAACAGATCAATATCGAAGCGCCAGTCGCAGTGGCCTTCCTGGACCGGGGTCTGCCGATCGCCGCGAACATCATCACGCTTGGTGCTCTGGCTGGACTTACCAGCGTGATGCTGGTTATGTTGCTGGGACAAACGCGGGTGCTGTATTCGATGGCGAATGACGGGCTGTTGCCCAAGAAGTTCTTCGCCGACATTCATCCCAGATTCCGCACACCCTGGAAGAATACGATTTTGGTGGGTTTGCTGGCGGCGGTTGTGGGCAGCGTGACTCCAATTGATGAGATTGGAAAGATGGTGAACATCGGCACTCTTCTGGCTTTCGTGATTGTGTCGCTTTCAGTGATGGTGCTGCGCCATACCAATCCCGACCAGCCACGGCCGTTTCGCACACCCTGGGTGCCTGTGATTCCAATCCTCGGAGTGCTGGCGAATGGTTACATGATGCTCAACCTGGGAATGTGGAACTGGATCCGGTTGATAGGATGGCTTGCAATCGGGTTGGTCGTCTACTTCACTTACAGCGTGAAGCACAGCCGGGTGCAGGGATTGCAGAAGAGCGGCAGTCAGTAATCGGTGTTCAGCGCACGAAGTTCGTGGGAGGGCTCTCCGCACAGCGCGGAGGGCCTTTTTGTTTTAAGATCGGTCGTTGGTTGCTAGTGGTTCGGCATTGGCAGTGCTTTGTTGCACGGCGCCCTGACGGACAAACGACAAACTCCCAACGACCCACATGAAAGCCGTCCGCAATCTGCGAGTGATCGGCACGCTCCTGCTGGTGGTGATGGCGGCGGGAACGGCGGGCTTCCACTTCATTGAGGGTTGGCCCTGGTTTGATGGCTTTTACATGGTGGTGACGACACTCACGACCATCGGATATCAAGAGGTGCATCCGCTCTCGCACGCCGGACGCATCTTCAATGTGGTTGTGATTCTTACCGGCGTGTCGCTGGTGTTGCTGGGCGTGGGAGCGCTGAGCCAGGCTTTGCTAGAATTCGAGCTGCAAAGCTTCTTTGGAAGGCGGCGCATGGAGCGCGACATCGGAGGTCTCGACGGACACTACATTATCTGTGGCATGGGGCGCGTAGGACGCAGCGTGGCGCGCGAATTGGAGCGCGAGCCCACGCCTTTTGTAGTGATCGAGAATGCCGAAGCCAAGCGACAGCGTTACAGTGGCGAGAGCTGGCTGGTGGTGGCGGGCGATGCCACGCAAGAGCAGGTGCTGCGCGAGGCCCAGATCGAGCGGGCGCGAGGGCTGATCGCCGCTACCACTACCGACGCCACCAACTTATATATCGTGCTTACGGCGCGAGGACTGAATCCGCATTTGAAAATCATTGCGCGTGCCAGCGAAGAAAGCGCAGAGAAGCATCTGCTTACGGCGGGTGCGGATTCCGTGGTTTCGCCCTATTCCTTCGCCGGGCAGCGAATCGCGCAATCACTGCTGCGGCCGAATGTGGTCAGCTTTCTCGACACTGCAACTACGCATCTGGGCATCGACCTGGAGATTGATGAAATCCAGATTGCCGGGAATTCTGTGTTCGCGGGCCAGACCATCGAGAGCTCGCGCATCCGGCAGGATCGCGGCGTAATTATTCTGGCCATCAAGCGGCAGGAAGGGATGAGGTTCAATCCCGCTCCCGATGAACGCATCGAGCCCGAGGACTTCCTGATCGCCATGGGCGAGCCCACGCAGTTGCGGCAGTTGGAACGGACGGCGTCTTCCCGATCATGAAAATCGTTTCCGCAGAAGAAATGCGCTCGATTGATCGCGCTACGAGTGAGCGCTTCGGAGTGCCATCGCTTACGCTCATGGAGAGTGCCGGCGCGGCAGTCGCTGATTTTGTGCTCGCGCACTACGCTTCGGCGAATCACATCGCTGTTTTTTGCGGCAAGGGAAACAATGGTGGGGATGGGTTTGTGGCGGCGCGACGGCTGCACGAGGCGGGGAAAAAAGTTGAGGTCATTTTGCTGGCGAATCCGGCGGAGTTACGCGGCGATGCCGCGTTGATGTTCGGCCAGTTGTCGAGCGATGTCATCGCAGTGAACTCCAGCGAAGAATTGAACAGCGAGCGGGTGCAGGCGCGATTGGAAGCGGATCTCTATCTGGATGCGGTGCTGGGCACGGGTTTCAAGCCTCCGGTGAAGGGACTGTATGCCGATGCGATTGGGATCATGACCTCAAATCGGGTGCCCGTGATCGCTGTCGATATTCCTTCTGGCGCTGATGCGGATGCGATGGGCGTGCAGTCCGGTACGATTGCCCGAGCTGATGCGATTGTCACATTCACTGCGCCACGTCCGGCGCACTTGTTTAGTTCACTCACCACGGGACCCACGTGCGTGGCCCAGATTGGATCGCCCGAGGAAGCGATTGTATCGGCGTTGCAATTGAACGTAATCACCCCACATGACATTGCGTCATTCGTAGCGAGGCGTCTCGCAGAATCGAACAAGGGAAGTTACGGGCATGTGCTGGTGGTAGGCGGAGCGCTGGGCAAGGCCGGTTCGGTGGCGATGGCGGGAATGGCCGCGCTGCGCGCGGGAGCGGGGCTGTCGACTGTGGCTACGGCGAAGTCTGCGTTATCTACGGTGGCGGGATTTCATCCCGAACTAATGACGGAGCCTTTGGCGGAGACGGAGGCGGGGACGATTTCTGCAAGCGCGCTCGATCGAATCGAGGAGCTGGCGAAAGGCAAGACGGTCGTCGCGATCGGGCCGGGAATTTCGCGCGAGCCGCAAACCGCAGAGCTGGTGCGAAATTTGATTGCAAAGCTTGAAGTTCCAATTGTGCTCGACGCCGATGGCCTGAACGCCTTCGATGGGCGCGCGAATGAATCGAATGGCAAAGGACGAACGCTCGTGATCACGCCGCATCCGGGCGAGATGGCGAGGCTTGCGGGCTGTTCAATTCCTGAAGTGCAAAATGATCGTTTAGGAACGGCACGGAAATTTGCCCGCGAACACGAAGTGATTGTCGTGTTGAAAGGCCATCGCACACTCGTGGTTCAGCCCGATGGCGAGGCGTGGGTGAATACGACGGGGAATCCGGGGATGGCTACGGGAGGAACGGGAGACATTCTGACCGGCATGACGGCTGGTATGATTGCGCAACAACCCAAGAACGCGTTTGCGGCGGTGCTCGCGGCGGTGCATCTGCACGGGTTGGCTGGAGATGTGATGCGTGAGCGCGTGGGAGAGCATTCCCTGGTGGCGACTGATCTGCTCGACGGCTTGCCCGCGGCGTTTCAGCGGACCCGCGAAATGGCTCATGAGAAATTGATAAGTTGGAACTCCTGAGCGCGGACTCACCTCGATGCCGGCAAGTGGATGGTCTTTCCTTCTGCTGCCGAACGGCGCGCCGCATCCAGGATTTCCGCGACCGTGACATTGATGTCGAGAGACGACGGTCCCTCTGGTTTCATTCCGTCCAAAACAACCGCACGCAAGTAAGAAATCGAGTCGGCTTCGGGCGCGGGCAACGGCTTGGCGGGGACCTGTTGATCGGCGCTTTCGCCGGCACGGCGCACGCGAATGTCATCGTGCTTCACGGTGAAAACATAACCCGTCTGCCCGTATACTTCCATGTCTTTGCGGTCGAAGGGCCAGTTCCAAGAGGCTTGAATGATTGCTTGAGCTTTGGGATAGGTCAGGATGATCGTGGCTTCGTCATCGACTCGGGGATAAATGTTCGGCTTGATCTGCTGCGTGACTGCCGTGACAGTGTCGGGCCGCTCACCGTTCATGAGCCAGGACATCAAGTCGGCGCCGTAGCATCCGAAATCGTAAAGGGCGCCTCCACCATTTAATTTGGGGTCGGTGAGCCAATTGAGAAATTCTGGACCCACGCCGATTTCTTTAGGCCCGCTGTGGCCGTCGTGCACGACCACTTTGCGTACGTCACCCAACGCGTTTTCGTGAACCAGGTCGTACGCGGCGCGGTTGCTGCGATACCAGGTGGTCTCGTAATTGACGAGAACCTGAATCTTGCCGGCATGGGTGGCTTTTCGTATGGCCAGCGCATCTTCGAAAGTGACGGCAAGCGGCTTTTCCATCATGACGTGAACGCCGCGCCGGGCGCAGATCTCGACTACGCGGCGATGGTCATAGGTATTCGTATAAACGAGCACAGCCTGCGGATGTTTTCGCTCGAGCATCTCCTCCAGATCAGAAAAGAGCAAGCTCCGGTCAAAGCCGTAGCGGGTTGCGTACTGTG
This sequence comes from uncultured Acidobacteriaceae bacterium, assembly GCA_963818935.1. Classification (GTDB taxonomy): domain Bacteria; phylum Acidobacteriota; class Terriglobia; order Terriglobales; family Acidobacteriaceae; genus Sulfotelmatobacter. The sequence continues at coordinate 86,321 of CAWFUK010000071.1, read as the reverse complement.
CGGCGAGCTGTGTATCAGGCTCGGCGATTCCGACGATTTCGATCTGAGGATTGTGCAGGGAGTGCTCGAGGAATCCCTGGACGTGTCCGTGAACTAAGCCGACGATGCCTACGCGGAGCGGAGTTGAGGCCTGTGCAGACGCCGACTGGCTGGCACAATTTGCGGCTGCCAGAAAAATAGAAAGGAAAGCCAGGACCGAAAAAGAAAGCGAACGCGAACGCATAGAAACCTCGATGGGCGAACTAATTCTGGTTCAGGGACATTATCTTAGCAGTACACACGCTGCAAGTTTGAGGAGGGGGAAGACTTATAGCTGGAACCGGGCTAGCAGCGCGGGAATCTGGACACTCTGCTTCCGTAACCTGTTACCCGGTCTAAGCGCGTGACATAGTACGCCCAGCTTATGACCCACTTCCCCCAACCGCACCCTTCGCGGCGCGCGGCCCGGGTCCAGCTAGGCGCAACTGTCCTAGCTGCGATTCGTTTAGAAGACGGCCGGCACGCTCAAGCTAAACTGCAAACCATTTCGGCGACCGGCGGCCTGCTGCAACTGCCGCGGGCGCTTGCCGCGGGCGCATTTGTCGAGCTCGCGTTTGATACGCATTCCGGGCCGGTGCGCGGCATGGCCGAGATCCTCAGCCCAATGCGGCAGGCAAAAGAGGGCGTACTTCAACCGTTCCGCTTCGTGGCGCTCGACGACGACGACCATCGGCGTTTGCGGACGTCGCTTGATGATGTGGTGGATCGGAGCCTGTTTGGCGGTTTAAAGTCATCTCTCTTCACCGCGCCACGAACGATCTGAGTCGTCTTGGAGTTCGCGGAGACATGCCGCGCAGAATGCGGCGCGAGTCATCCTTCGATTTCGCAGCCTCGATATACTATCGAGATGACGCACGAGATCACTACGCATTCGGCGGAGGAGACGATCGCCTTGGGGCGGACGCTGGCTGATCTGCTGGCGCCGCCGAAATTGGTGCTGCTGCGTGGCGAACTTGGGGCGGGAAAAACCACGCTGGTCAAAGGAATCGCCGCAGCATTTATAGCGGCTCAGGAAGAGGACGTCACCAGCCCTACTTTTACGCTGGCCCATGAGTATCGTGGGCCCCGCGCCAACCTTTATCACATTGATCTTTACCGCATCGACACAATCCGTGAACTGGAAACGCTGGGACTGGAAGACATGCGATCCGAGGCGAGCAGCATTTTGCTGATCGAATGGGGAGAGAAGTTCCCGCAACTGGTTCGCGAGCGGGATGTGGAGATTTCGCTGGAGCGCGTGGGCGAGAATGCCCGGCGGATCACGATTACGAAATAGCATCTTCATGGGTGCCGGGCTTCACGGAACCTGCCTAGATCATGCGGTTGCATGGTCCGGCGCGGTAAAATCAGCGTGAAGCTATGCGCATCACGAGCCGCCGCGGAACCATCGTCTTCTTTCTTTGTCTGGGCATTGGCCTGGTCGCGCTCGCGGTTGCGCTCAATGTCGGATGGATCATCCTCAACTGGCGCGAAGGCGTGCTGCTGTTTTTCGGCATCATCTTTTTTGCTCTGATCATTGCCGGCATGATCGTGAACACCACCTTCCTGTTGCGCGAGATTCGCCGCAGCGAGCAGCATGACAGCTTCATCAACGCCGTTACCCACGAACTGAAAACGCCCGTGGCGTCGATCCGCTTGCATCTGGAAACCTTGCAGCGCCGGGAGTTGCCCGAGACGCAGCGGCAGGAGTTCTATCGCGTGATGCTGAGCGACACTGACCGGCTCACACAAACCGTAGAACAGGTGCTGCGGGCGGGGCGCGCCGGCGACAAGAAAGCCGGTAGAGAAAAGTCGACCGTGGACTTCCGGCAACTGGTGCGCGAATGCATGGAGGCTGCGCGCATCAGACATCACTTGCCCGTGGAAGCTTTGCGATATGAGGAGGCAGCGAGCAATGGAGCGGGACTACGCGTGCTGGGCAGTGATGAAGATCTGCGCACGGCGGTGTTCAATGTTCTGGATAACGCCATCAAGTACTCGGGCGATCACGTGGATGTGCGCGTCTCGCTGAAAGCGCCGGACGAAAAAAGCATTGTGCTCAGCGTCCGGGATCACGGTGTGGGAATTGCGCCGGACGACATGAAGCGCATCTTCAAACGCTTTTACCGCGTGCCTCACCGCTCTCTGGCGCATGTGAAAGGGACGGGGCTGGGGCTGTTTATCGTAAAGTCCGTTGCCGAGAAACACGGTGGCAGCGTTTCGGCCGATAGCGCGGGCGACGGTAAGGGAACTACGATCACGATGGAACTGCCGAGGGCAAAAGTATGAGCCGGGTTCTGGTGGTCGAGGATGAGGCGCATCTGGCGCAGGGATTGCGTTTCAATCTCGAAGCCGAAGGTTACTCCGCCGAAATCGCGGGCGATGGAGAATCGGCTACGGATCGGCTACTGGATAAGAAAGAAAACTTCGATGCGGTGGTGCTCGACATTATGCTGCCGGGCAAAGATGGTTTCAGCGTGGTTTCGGAGTTGCGCGCGGCGCGAAACTATGTGCCCGTGCTTATGCTGACAGCACGCAGCCGTCCGGAAGATGTGTTGAAGGGTTTTGCGGCGGGAGCGGACGATTATTTGCCCAAGCCTTTTGATCTATCGATCCTGCTGGCGCGGTTGCAGGGATTGTTGCGGCGCAGTGAATGGATGCGCGCAGGACACGCGGCGGCTTCGGAGAGCGCTTCAGGGATTTCGCAAAATGCTCAATCGGCTACTGACAGCGAGAATGTTGACGACTTCGGAACATTTTCCTTCAGTGGAAAGACGATTGATTTCGGCACGCTTGAACTGCGCACCTCGGATAATGTGATTCATCTGACGCTAATGGAGTCGGAGTTGTTGCGGCACCTGGTGCGAAACGATGGGCGGGTGGTTTCGCGTAAACAGATTCTTGAAGAGGTCTGGGGGCTGCACGAAGACACCGACACGCGCGCGATTGACAACTTTATGGTGCGGTTGCGGCGTTATATCGAAGACGATCCGGCGCAGCCACGGCATTTGCTCACCGTGCGTGGGGTGGGATATCGGTTTCTGGCGAATCCGGAAAAGAAGTAAAGCCTGATGTGCATAGGACTGTGCCAACAGGATGGGCTATTTCATTTTGAAATAGCCGGCGGAGCATTGCAGGCTGGTGCAAGAATTGGGGCTTGTTTATCTGAAGGGCAGAAGGAGCGGCTGAAGTGAAAGATATATTGCGGCCAATCGCGCTAGCTGGCAGCATCGTCCTCGGCGTGTTTTTCGTCGCCGGCATGGTGGCCCTTACCTACATCTACATTGAGACGTATCGCTTGCCCCCCTCCCTTTCTCGATCCCTGGTAATCATCGGTTCCCTATATATCGAGTGGTTCGAGATTTGAGGGACATAGGGCTCGTATTTTTCGCCTTTATATGCTGTTTGATGCTTTATGTTAAGTTCAGCAGATCAGAGAAATGAATTAAAAATATCCCATTGCTCCCCGAAAACAGTTGTTGGTATTGAACCGGCGGCAGAAGAACCCTCGCCAGCCGTAAACAGCAGCCCTCAGCGGCTGAAGCCGGTGTTATTCTGCGAGACTTAGCGGCACGAGTGTAACTCAAGCCCTTCCCGGTCAGGCACACATTCGTTTTTTCCGCGCCGTATAAGGGCACCGCTGCCACAAATCGTTCTGGCTACGCTCTGCAAAGTTCGGCCACCAGCGTTTCCCGGCGCTGCAGCGCGAGGCCGTCAATGCGGTTGAGGATCATGTGGTAGGCGGAGAGCGAAATTGCCGCCAGCGCGAGCAGGATGAAGGTTGCGATCCAGATCGATCCATAATGCCGCGCCACCCAAAATGCCAGCATGCCCACGACGATCAGAGAGATTTGTACACCCAGGCTGATGAGCACAATCATCTGGGCGGCGCGCTGGCGTCCGAAGGTGGAATAGTCCACCTTTTTTGGCGAGTAGAGGGAAAGTATATTTCCCGCCGAAAAGTTAACCGGCGCGGCAAACAGGAGTCCAGCTAGCGTCGCAATGGTGATGTCAAGTCTGGGAGGCGCGTAAAGAATGCTGACCGCGATCCATGCCAGCACCATCTCCAGGATCAGAACGCCCGCATGCGCGAGATTCTTGCCCAGAACAACCTCACGGAATGGCACGGGAGACGCGAAGAAGAATTGGATGCCGCCTGCATCGGCGCCAAAATTGTTGTAAGCGAGATTGGTCAGCATCAGGAGCGTATAGGCGGCGGCAGCGGGAAAAGCCATGACGGGTGTGTGTGCCAGGAGAGAACCGCCGCGTGCCGGGTTCATGGCTCCGAAGCGAAAAATGAGCAGCATGAAGGGCGGCATGACGAAGGTGAGCAACACGGGGCCGCTGCGCATCAGATAGCGGACTTCCTTTTCGATGGTGGCGGCCACAGGCGAGCCGAAGCCAGGAAGATTCCAGCCCAGGCGTAATGAACGATCGGTGGGCAGAGTCGAAGCAGCAGTCACTTCGGTCAAGTTTTCCCCGCGATATTGGGCCAGCAGCCGAACGTGGAGACAATAGCCGACGATCAGGACAAAAGCGCAGAGTAGTGCCATCGAACTGAATGCGACCATCATATGCGGATACAAAGCTTGCGCGATGGCATCCGCCGCCAAACCGGGAGGAAGAAGATTTTGCACCGGAACAACCGCGTCGATGAACCCGTGCGCCTTATAGCGAGCCTGCCTTCCGAAATGTGCCAGAAGAGGCCCGGTCAACTGAAAGCACAGGATGGCCAGGATGAACAAAATGCCCATGAGTTCGCGGGTTCGGCGCTGCGCCAGCCAACGCTCCACCCAGGCAAAGATCATTTGCAGGAACAGCAAATTGAAGGCGGCGAAGGAGAGCAGGACGAGAATCGTCCAGGGCAGCAATGCCGGTTTGGCGAAGGTTACGCCCGCTAGGATTCCCAGGAGCCAGAGGCTGCTCACGGCGGTTGCCGGATCCAACGCACTATAGGCCAATCGCACCGCAAAATAATTTCGATAGGCCAGCGGGAAGCGCAGCAATCCGGTGGAGTCCGGATTGTTGGTGAAGGTCGTCGACATGATGGGGAACACTTGCCAGAAGACGAATACGGGCCAGAGAAGCACAGCAAGCAATTCCGGTTTGCCTTCGGCGACGAAAAGATAGGCGCCACTGGCCATGCCCAAGGCGCCGCCTACGCCGCCGATGGCGAAAGCGATCGAAACCAAGATTCGCGAGAGCAACTCCATTTTGCCGCGCGTGCTGCGGAGAGCATTCACAAACAGACGCCAGCGCAGCCATGCTATGGCGGCGAGCTGTCCTGAATGCGGGTTCGAAGGACTCATGCGCTGTCTATTCTCACATACGCTGAAAATTGATCGAGCGCTTTTTCTGTGGATTCGAGATCAAAGATCAGAAAGCTATAAGAAGAAAAATCGATTCTTGGTCGGGAATAGTTTTCATATTGGGACCCATTGTGACTGTCATCACCAACAACTATGAGATCGCACACATTGCTTTCAGCGTTTCGGGCCGAGAATATAGAGATGTAGTTCCAAGAAGCAGGTGAATTGAGATGAGTGCGAGCGAGAAACTCTCGCGATGGGATAGGTTTGTGCATCCGCTGGCGGCCGTGCTGGATTTTGCCTTGGGTTGTCATCATCGGCACATGAGCCGGGTTTTCACCCTCAAGGGACGAACCTATAAAGTTTGTTGTGATTGCGGCAGGGACTTCGATTATTCGCTGCAAAAGATGTCGATTATGCATCGCCGCGGATTGCGTCCGCGGCTCAGATATTTGCGGGCGCGGCATACATAGGACCATCGACCGGAACTCCTGGGCTTATCGTCTCACTACCAACGCTAGCCAAGAAATGTTGGCCAAGCCTCATCCCAGCCACGAAAGCTCTTGATCGGTGCGGCGCACGCCGCCTACGGTGCGCAGGAAAATCTGTTCTAGCGTCAACTTCTCGCCGGAAACTATGCTTACGCCCGACCCGTCGGATCCTGCCGGCGTTTGCGCTTCCACCCCAGCGCGCAGTTCTTCCAGTGATCCCTGGGCAACCAGCCTTCCCTGATGAATGATGGCGACGTGGCTGCACAGCCGCTCGACGATTTCGAGCACATGCGACGTCAGAAAAACGGTGGCGCCGCGGGCGATCATGCCTTGCAGCATGGCTTTCAGGGTTCCGGCGGCGATGGCGTCGACTCCCTCGAAAGGTTCGTCGAGAAATAAAACTTTCGGACCATGAATCACGGCAGCCGCCATCGCTAGCTTTTTCTGCATGCCGTGCGAGTAGTCGGTGACCAGCTTTTTCGGCTGATCGGCCAGTTGCATGAAGTCGAGCAGTTCGGCGGTACGCTGGGCGGCGGTTATTCGGTCGAGGCCGTACATGCGGCCCGCGAAGTTCAGAAACTCTGAACCGGTTAAGCGACCAAAAAGCGACATGCCTTCAGGGACAACCCCGATTTGCCGCTTCACGTCGACCGGATTCTTCTCCAAATCGAGGCCGAGAATTTCGATCCGCCCCGAACTTGCCGCGAGCAGCCCGGTGAGCATTTTGATGGTGGTGGATTTACCCGCGCCGTTGGGGCCAAGGAAGCCGAAGAATTGTCCGGGCGCGATGCGCAGTTCAATATTATCGACGGCGACTAGTTCTCCGAAACGGCGCGTCAGGCCCATCGTGGAGATGGTGGGAGCAATATCCATCAAGCTTACGAATCTAGCATACTGGCCGGGCTGATCCATATCTTGAGGATGCATAAACTTGCATAGTGACTAAAGGCCCCGTGCCAATTCCTTGATAGATTGGTAAGCTTCACGGAGCGTAAAAGTAAGTTCCCCCCCAAGAACACAACGAAACCCGAGGTCTTCTGTAATGAACCACTCGTCTACCCTGTGCCGATGCCTGATTTTTTTCACGGTCTTGGCGTTATCGATTTTTTCGTACGCTTCGACGTCGGTGAGCGTGACTCCCACCAGTCTGAATTTCGGCAATCAAGCCGTTGGCACCGCCAGCAATGCACAGATCATCACCGTGACCAACACGGGAACCTCGACTCTATTTTTGAGCGGCATCAACATATCGAAGGCAGGGGGTAACTACTTTCAGTCGAATACCTGCGGAGCGACTCTGGGAGTGAACGACAGTTGCACGATCAGCGTGACCTTCGATCCGCAGAGCGTTGGTTCATTAACTGCAACTGCCGAAGTCAACGACAATGCTTCGGGAAGTCCGCAGAAAGTGTCGTTGAGCGGCACGGGGACCGGACCCGCGGTTACGCTATCGGCGACCAGCCTGAGCTTTAAGGGAGTCACGGTCGACAAGAAGAGCGCGGCCAAAACCATTACCGTCACGAACTCAGGTTCGGCAAATCTAACCGTAAGCAGCATTGTCTCTACTGGCGACTTTACGCAAACCAATAACTGCACCAGCGCCGCGATCGCGGCTGGCGGGTCTTGCACAATCAGTGTCACTTTTGCGCCGACTGAGGTCTGGTCGCGTGGTGGCAGCATTGTGATTTACGACAACGCCTATGGAAATCCCGAGCAGGTTGTACTGCTGGTAGGGATGGCGAACAGCGGGGCTGCGGCGACGATTTCTCCCGGTTCGTTAAGCTGGGGAGATCAGAACCTGGGCACAACCAGTTCGTCAAAGACGGTCACGCTGACGAATTCGGGCACGGCGGCCCTGAATATCAACAGTGTTTTGGCCAGCGGCGATTATGCGCAGACCAATGATTGTCCCTCTTCGCTTGCGGCAAATGTGAGTTGCACGATCAATGTCACGTTTGCTCCTTCCAACACGGGCGCTCGGACCGGCTACCTCACGGTGAACGATACGGATCCTTCATTCTTACAGACCGTGAATTTGAGCGGCACGGGGACGAACGAGAGTTCAAACATCTCGGTCAATCCGGAGCAGGCCTCGATTACACCGTCCCAGACTCAACAGTTCACCGCTGCGATTGCCGGTGTGACATCGACGAATGTGACGTGGGCGGTCGATGGCATTACCGGTGGCAACAACACGGTCGGAACGATTTCGACCGGCGGACTCTACACGCCTCCGACCACCGGTAGCGCAATGCATGTCGTGGTAGCAACGAACAAGGCGAATACCGCGCAGACCGCGGCAGCTTTTGTGGCGGCCACGAATTATGCCGGGACCTACACCTATAAGAACGACACCATGCGCACCGGACAGAATTTGAACGAAGTTGCTCTGACGACGGGTAACGTAAATTCAGCGCAATTCGGCAAGCTTTTCTCCTATACGGTGAGTGGCTACGTGTTCGCGCAGCCGCTGTACGTGCAGGGAGTAAATATTCCCGGGAAGGGGATTTATAACGTCGTGTACGTGGCCACGGAAGGCGATATTGTTTACGCCTTTGACGCGGACAACATCAATGGGGATGGCGCGACGCCCTTATGGCAGACCACCTTCGTGGATCCTCCAGACGTCACTACGGTTCCTGCATCGGATGTGGAGACCGGCACGGATATTCCGGTTCAGGTCGGAATCACCGCTACCCCCGTCATCGATCCTGCGATCAATACGATTTTTGTGCTGGCAAGAACGAAGGTGATTAGCGGCACAACAACCAGCTACGAGCATACCTTGCACGCCCTTAGCATGACCACAGGCGAGGAGCAGCCGGGCAGTCCGGTGCAGATTACGGCTACGGTGAGTGGCATCGGAAGCGGCAGTGTCGGAGGTGAATTGTCGTTCGATGGGCTGCGCGAGAACCCGCGTCCCGCAATGTTGATTGCGAACGGAACGGTTTACATGGCATGGGCTTCTCTGGAAGACATCGCTCCGTACCATGGTTGGCTAATGGGTTATAACGAAACAACCCTGCAACAAGTGTCCGTAATCTGCACTTCGCCCAATGGAGTGGACGGCGGCATCTGGCAGGGCGGCGGTGGGATTGCGGCGGACGCGAATGGGAACGTATTCATTACCACGGGCAACGGAACCTTCGATGCGAATGTCAGCGGCGAGGATTACGGCATGAGCGTGGTGAAATACTCAGCGACTGACGGCGCGCTTTCTGTCGCTGATTATTTCGCTCCCTACAATCAGGTGGAGCTCACCGGATTGGATTGGGATCTGAGTTCGGGAGGAATCATGCTGCTTCCGGATCAGGCGGGCACTTATCCTCACGTGATGCTGGCCGCGGGAAAAGGCAGCAGCGTTTACGAGTTGAACCGCGATGCGCTGGGCGGCTTTAGCGCGACGGCCGATCAGAATCTGCTCACTGTGCCAGCGGTGATCGGGCAGGCAGCGGAAGGATCAGGCAACCGCGCGGGTGGGCCCGCGTACTGGCAGGGTCAGATCTTCTATGCTGGTTCAAATACCGATCCTATGCAATTCAGCCTGCAGGGCAGTTTGATTTCCACGATTCCGATCGCGCAATCGACCCATAAATATGGTTATCCTGGAGGCTCGCCTACGATTTCTGCCAATGGGAATACCAACGGGATCGTGTGGATTGTCCAGACCGATAAATATGCCAGCAGCGGCAACGCTATTCTGCGAGCGTTCGATGCTTCGAATGTTTCGCGCGAACTCTATGACAGCAGCCAGGATTCTTCGCGCGACAAGCCGGCCGCAGCGGTGAAATTCGTCGTCCCCACCGTGGCCAACGGCAAAGTGTATCTTGGAACTGAAACCGCGCTTGATGTTTATGGTCTGCTGCCATAACAGAAGTGTGACACCGAAGCCAAGAAGCGCGGCGTCGGAAGGGCTGCATTAGAAGCAGGTCGCGGCGACTGTCTGCAGGGAAGTGACATTGAGTCGGTTTGTCTGGGCATCTTTGATTAGAACGCCCTTCGCTGCCACCTTCCGACACTGTTGGTGGGCGGGATTAAAGGCACTAACGCCAATCAGTTGGTCTTGCTGGATTGCCAACCGGTCGATCCGCTGCGGCCATCAATTCCGCCTGCGACGTGGTTTGCGTCTTGGACGCGATGGCCGGACTCGCCCTGAGGAGCATCCACGTCGCCGACGGGCCGGGCGCCAAACATCCGACAACCTCGCGACGCCAAGCACACTCAGTTCCCTCCCTGCCTCACCCGTGGCGGGCAGCACGTTCTGAGCGGCTTCAGGCACTGCAGGTTTCGTTGCATTCAGATCCTGCCCGTCCGTCGAGTACTGGATGAACGGAGTGAACATTTCATCCCAGCTCTGGTTTCTATCGCGAAAATGCACTTCTTTGTCCGGACCGGGACTCTGGTCGTGATCGTCAGCGGCATGCGAATGGTGGTGGAGCAGTTGGTCATTCTTCTTTGAAATTGTCGTGGTGCGCGGTGACGATCAACTTGCTGCCTGTCGGCACCTTCAGCGGCGTATCGAGTTCATAGGCCAGTTGCCAGTGGAAATCGTATTTCGGCACGCTGAGTAAGGTTTCCTCACGCCCGTCGGGAAAAACAACCACGTATTTGAAGTCTTTGCCGCGCAAGTGGGCGTGGGGGTGTAACTGGTAGATCGTTACCGGTTCGGTGTAAGCGGTAATCCCGATTACTTCATAATTCTCGGCAAAAGGTGGTATCGGAGGAATCGCCACCGATGTGCCTTCCGCCTTCTCTCCCGGAGCATCGGTGAGCAACTGCCTGCCGTCGGCGATAATCGTCTCTCCCGAGGCAGGCACGCGAAACAGTTGATGTTTTGGTGCTTTCGGCTGGAACCAAAAAGCCACCTTCGTTTGATCTTTTTCCGGCTTGCCCGTCGTCTGATAGTGAATGTTGAAGCTGAGGTAGCAATTCTTGCAGGCCTTCAGCAGCTTGGCGCTGCCGTCCTAATACATTTCGAAGGTCGTGCCCGGCGTATAGACTCCCAGCATGTCGTACACAGCGGGATTTCCCGGAGCGGTCACTGCAAAGTGGGTATTCACCCCTCCCGAAAAGCCCAACTTTCGGGCCACCAGATCAAGCTTTTCGGTGTTCTCGGGTGTAACTCCGTCCGGTAATACTAATTCCGTGATCGCCATATGATGCACGACGGCGCGATTGCTCGGGACCACGTGCATGGCGACGATCCACTTGTCTTCAGGGACTGGCACTTTGACCAGGTAGCGCAAGTAGGGAATTTCACCCTGCGCCGGAAGTTGGGATTCAGGCAAGGACATGACGACGTCTGGCGCCACTCCTTTGGGGTGCAGCCAGGCCTCCGAAGCGCTTGGCGGCTGCGGCAGATCGGCATCGTTCCCTCTTGGTGCTCTTGCAAGGACCCAGGCTACCAGCGTGTCGATTTGTTGCTTGGTGAGGCTCGGATCGTTGCGGAATTCCATGCTGCTTTTGGAATCCGCAGGCCAGGGCGGCATCTGGCGCCGCACCACTTGTTCCTTAATCGCCTGAGCCCAGGGCCGGACGGTGTCGTAAGACACCAAGGGAACGGACGGGCCGATCTCACCAGGGCGATGACAGCTTACGCAGTGTGTGAATAAAATCGGCACGACATCCTTGTCAAATGTGGGCGGAGGGCTGCGGTGCCGGTGAACCGATGAGAGGAGCAGCGGTTGCGAAAAAGGCGAACACACTGACAAGCCACAACGACAGGGTGATTGATCTCGGCATTCGTCAAAGCGCCGGCCCAATCCTTGCGCGTGGGTGTCCAGAGGGCGGCTTCATCGGGCAGCATACATCTCGCGCACGCGCCCTGGAGCTGAATCATACCATCGAGGTTTTTGCGGTTCCAGTCGGTCACCCCAGCATCGATCCCTTTGTGATGCCATAGCGCGCCGAGCGTGATTTCGTCCCTGAGGTCGGACGCTGTACCATGTTCGCTGACAGTAGGGTGCAGATCATGAATGACAGCTTCAGCAATTCCACACCGCAGTTCAGCACGGTGGAGTACGCCAAGCCGCACAATGACCGCTGCCAATTCTGCCAGCAGCCAACCGGCGCTACTTACTACCGCGTCAATGGCGCTCTCGCTTGTCCCCGATGCGCTGAGAAGATGCGCAGCGAATTGGCGGTGGACCATTCCGCTTTCGCACGTGCGCTCGCTTTCGGCATTGGCGCTGCCGTGGTGGGATTGATCGGATACGCGCTGATCGCCATTCTGCTGCAAGGTTGGGTGATCAGCTATATGTCGATTGGGGTGGGATGGATTGTCGGTACGGCGATGATGAAAGGATCGAACGGGGTCGGCGGCAAGCGCTACCAAATCGTGGCTGCGTTGCTGACCTATGCGGCGGTGTCCATGGCGGCAATTCCGATCTGGATTCATTTCGTTCATCAAGAGGTCACGCTCTCGCTCGTCATGGACCGGCTTGGGCGCTTGATGTTCCTGGGGCTGGCTTCTCCGTTCACGGAGCTTTCCGGGAATCCGTTCTGGGGCCTGATGGGTCTTCTGATCCTCTTTTTTGGGATGAGGATTGCGTGGAGAATGACGGCTGGCCGGGAGTTGGGCGTGTCCGGGCCGTTTGCGTACGCGCCGCCGGCTTGAGCTTGCGTTAGGCTGAGTGGTCCGCGATTCGGAATACAATCCTCTGAGTGTCTACCATTACTCCGGAACTGATGCGACGATGTCCGCGCTGCTCGAATGAACTGGCGCCGGGAGCACTCGTCTGCGAACATTGCCAGGCGCTGGTTTATTCCGCGGAACTCGAAGAACTGGCTGCGCGAGCCAAGGCGATGGAAGCAAAAGGCGAATTGCTTCAGGCGCGGGAAAAGTGGCTTGCCGGCCTTCAGTTCTTGCCGCCAACCTCGGCGCAGGCGGATTGGATCAAGGAACATGCGAGGGAACTCGAGAGCGCTGCGACTGGAGCACAATCGTCGTCGGTGCATCCGAACGGGCGCGTTCAACAACTGGGCTTGAGCCATGCGGGTTCGGCGCGGCGCGAGCAAACGTCCGTTGCGGTGCAACCGAAATTCCGCTGGACGTTTCTTCTAAGCTTCGTAGCTTTCGTCCTCATTTATTCTGCCGCGTCCGGCCTAACCTTTGGCATCGGTTTCGCGGTGCTGATTCTGATTCATGAGATGGGCCACTTCGTTGACATCAAACGGCGTGGCCTGCCGGCGGACATGCCCGTTTTTCTGCCAGGATTAGGAGCGTATGTGCGCTGGCAGGCGCTCGGCGTGTCGATGAAGACTCGATCCGAGGTAAGCCTGGCCGGGCCACTGGCGGGGCTTCTGGCCGCTATTATTTGTGCTGCCATCTGGTGGCAGACGAGGATTCCAGTCTGGGCGTCGTTGGCGCGGATCGGAGGGGTTCTGAATCTTCTGAATCTAATTCCGGTGTGGATCCTCGACGGCGGTCAGGCGATACTCGCTCTGAGCAAGATAGATCGCATCGTCCTACTCATTGCCTCTATTGCCTTGGCAGTGGTACTGGGTCAAGAGATGTTCATCCTGGTCGCGTTGGGCGTCGCGTATCAGGCGTTCTTCGCGAAAAACCTGCCGGCACAGTCGAGCCGTTCGACAACGATTTACTATGTCGCTGTTTTAACGGCGCTGGGAGTCCTCATTCGTATGATGCCTGGGCAGGGATTAGGTTTGAATTGACTTGAGTTCTGGCTGGTGTAGCATATCGGCGATCGAAGAGCAGAGCTCCGGATGAAGAGTCGTCTTGTACACGCCCGCACCCTCCTGATGTTAGCGGTTTCGCTGGTGACCTTCTCCTGCAGATTCCTTTTTGCCGGTGAACTGCAATGGGTAGAGGTGCGCTCGCCGCATTTTTCGGTGATCACGGACGCCGGGGATAAACGTGGCCGCGAAGTGGCTATGCGGTTTGAGCAGATGCGCGCCGTCTTTGGCGCATTGATGGTCAAGGCGAATGTAAATCTTCCGGTTCCGCTTCAGATCGTTGCCTTCCGGAACACAAAAGAGATGCGGCAAGTAGCGCCGCTGTTCAATGGCAAGCCCACCGAGGTATCCGGAATTTTCCAGCCCGGCGACGACCGCAGCTTCATCATGCTTGACATGTCGGTGGAGAACCCGTGGACAGTGGTCTTCCACGAGTATGCGCATCAATTAATGAACGGAAATCTGAAGGGGAATTATGCGCCGTGGTTCGAAGAGGGATTCGCGGAATACTTTTCGACGATAGAAGTCGACGGGAAAGAAGCCCGCGTCGGCAAGATTCCCGCCGATGAATATGCGATCCTCAGACAGACAGGGATGATGAAAATCTCCGATCTGTTCCAAGTGCGGCAGAATTCCAAGACCTACAACGAGAGCGGCGATCACAGGACCACGTTCTATGCTGAATCCGGGATGCTGATGCATTACCTCTATGACAGCCAACTGCTTGCCAAGACAGGAACTTACTTCGATCTCGTGGACAGGCGTGTTCCGATCCAAGACGCCATTCTGAAGGCTTTCGGGATGAGCGCGCAGCAGTTCGACAAAGCTTTGAGCAATTACGTTATGGCGGGCCGTTACAAGTACTATCCAATCGCCACTCCTGCCAGCATTTCGTCGAATGATTACTCCATCAGATCGGTGAGCGTTCTGGACAGCAAGGCGGTGCTGGCGGATATTCATCTGCATTCGCCCGACTATCGGGAGCGGGCGGTCAGCGAGTTTGAGGAGATCTTGAAGTCAGATCCCAAGAATGCTGCGGCCTGTCGCGGATTGGGTTATGCATACTTGCAAAAGCGGAGTTTCATCCAGGCCGCCGATTATTTTAATCGCGCTTCTCTGCTCGACTCGAAAGACCCACGCGTTCACTACTACAATGCGCTGTTGATGGCGCAGGAGAGCGGCTTCGGCCCGGGTATCGATGTCCCGACCATGACCCGGGAGCTCGAAACGTCGATCAACCTCGATCCAAATTTTGCCGACTCTTATGCGCTACTGGCGTTTACCCAATCCACCGCAGGGGATCCCGCGAAAGCGTTGGCGACGATGGGGAAGGCGTTGGCAATCAGGCCCCGCGACGAGAATTATCTGTTTAACCTGGCAAATATTTATGTAGCCAACCGGCGGTTGGAGAAAGCAATTGCTGTGCTGGAATCGCTTCGAGGTACAGATAATCCCGAACTGGCTTCGCGCACGGCGACATTGCTGGCTCAATTGACGCACATGGCCGAGATGACGAAGGAAGATGGCGAGGAAGCGGAGGGACCAACACCGGTGCGGCCGGAGGAGGTGCAGCCCGAGAAGGTGCGACCGGAGGAAGGCGAAAGCTCGGAGCTACCTCCGGCGAGTGCCGACCCGGTCCATGCCGGACCGACCCAATTTCTAAAAGGTACGCTGATCAAGATCGATTGTGGATCCCCGCCATCGGCGATTTTAACGGTGGTCTCCGGATCGATGACCTGGAAGATGAAGGTTCGCGACCCCAGCCAGCTGGTTTTGATTGGGGCCGATACGTTCTCCTGCTCATGGAATAAGAGGAAGGTGGCGATCAATTATTACGAGACGGCGGAGGGAGAAGCGAACGTGATTTCTCTGGAACTTCAGGGGACGAATTAGGGAATTCGATAAATCTCTTTTATGCTGTGCATAATCTTTTTCGATTGTCGCGGACGGCACCCAGGCGTTATGCTTCTCGGTTGAAATCCAGCCATTTCAATTGCCTCGTCCATGCGGTTGATCGCCAACTCATTCTTGTTGATCGCAAATAGGAGACTGGAAGAAATCCATGCCTAACGAACTACGTAATTTTCTGGCACTTACCTACGACGAACTGGAAGACCTGAATCTGGAAGCGAAGGAGCAGCGCCGGAACCGCGTCGCGATCGGCAAAGTTCAGGAAAATCGCCTGAAATACCTGACCGACGAGAAACGGATCAAGGCCGTGACCGTGCTCTTCAGCGATCTCGAAGGCCGGTTGCACATGCTGGATTACGACAAAAAGTTTCTGGTCAAGAGTTGGGACAATCTCACTTTCGACGGCTCGTCGATTCGCGGCTTCACGGCGCAGCGCGAGAGCGATTTGCGCCTGGGCATTGACTGGTCGGCATTTTACTGGGCTCCGGCAGACGTATTTGGCTCCGGCAAGGTGCTGGTGTTTGGCGAAGTCATCGACAAGGGCGGCACATCTTATGCGGCCGATATTCGCGGAGTATTAAAAAATTATGCCAATGACTTGCACGAGAACAAGGGCTATACCCTTAACGCCGCCAACGAAATAGAAGGTTTTCTCTTCAAAGGCGCCGACGCCGAGCGCCGCTATCATGAGACTGGCAAGTTCGAATATGTGAATACCGGCGGATACTATCATTCGCTACCCGGCGATCCGCTGCGCGCCTTCATCGATACCTGCGCCGAAGTGCAGCGCGCGATGGGCTTTCAGAATGAAAAGGACCATCCGGAAGTTGCGCCTTCGCAGTTTGAAATCAATTACGGCTATGGCGAGGTGGTGGCGGCCGCTGACCAGATCCAGCTCTACAAGCTGATCTGCCGGCAGGTCGCGACCAACATGAACTTGACGGCATCGTTCTTGCCCAAGCCGGTGGTGGGCGTGAATGGCAGCGGCATGCACACCAATGTTTCCATCAGCGACGGTAAGAAAAACCTTTTCTGGGACGCCAAGGGCGAAGAGAAGCTGAGCAAAATGGGCTGGGCGTTCCTGGATCGTATCCTCACTCATGGCAACAACATTTGCCTGCTGCTGAACGCCAGCGTGAATGCGTATCGGCGCCTCGATCCGCACTTTGAAGCACCCAATCAGATCAAGGCTTCGGCGGTGGATCGCGGATCAATGATCCGCATTCCCATCGGCAATGAGAAGAGCATGCGGGTGGAAGTTCGCTCGGTTTCGCCGGATGCGAATCCCTATATGGTGATGTTGTCGATCTTCAAGAGCGGACTCGATGGCGAAACATCGAAGATCAAGAATCTGCGCCAGGCCGAGCGCTACTTGCCCGACAACATTTACGACGCGCTGAAAGACTTCAAGAAGGCCGACTGGACCACGACGCTTCTCGGGGAAGACGTCAAAGGCCGTTATGCCGATCTGAAGCAAGCCGCGGCTGACCGCTGTCCGCGTCTGCTGGGAACTTTTGTGAAAGCGCCCGAGGTGCAGTATCACCACGACGTCTACAACCAGTTCCTGTGGAACTTGTTTTAGAGCGCTGGAGTCGTGTCGAACGAATGCCCCGGCCGAAGTGCCGGGGCATTTAGTTTGACCAAGAGCCCTGGCGCCGCGATCAGGCCCAGTGCGCGAGGGCTACCATCAACGCCGTGATTCCGGCGAACCATAGCATCAACGACAGCGGCGGACGCGTTCTTTGTTTCGATTTGGATGCTTCGCACATTTGTAATTTCCCTCTTAAGTTTGGCGAATATCTTTCTTGCGGCGGAGGCGTGAGGCGCGTTTAGCGAACGGCCAAGCACTCGAAGGTGAGCCTTGCAGTTCTTCCGCGGTTTCCTTGACAGCGGTCAGGTCCATTTCGTCGCGGAGCCCGATAAGGCGAACCAACTCTGCTTGTTTCTTTCGCCGATACCAAACCATCGCGGCGAAAAAAGTCAAAGTGCAGAGCCAGACGATATCGATGCGCGCAGAACCAAACCAAAGCCAGCGGAATAGTGGCGGGCGGGGAGCGACAGAGTGGATATAGGCCCAGCTTAGGCCGAATGCGATTTCGCTCATGAACAAGCCGCCCGCGAACCATGTGGCAGCGAGCGCTCCACGACAACGGCGTATGGATAGATCCAAGAACGAGGTAGCGTCGAGCGCTGAAGGAGCCCAGAGTCCTCGATTCGTGATCAATACAAAAGCCCATGCGGCAGCCAGAAAAATCCAAGTCGCTATAGCTACCAATGCGGTACCCTGCATCGATGATCGAGCCGCCCACAACGTCGCACCGCCGCCCATCACCACTGTCACCAGCGTGTCACAAATGAGCGCGGTCCTCATCAGGCGCGATTGCCGTTCCACTTTTTCGCGCAGGTTCGAAGGGATGGCGGATTCCGATTGCCATTGTTGGCGCCATACATCCAGTTCGAGATCGGTATTCATTTCTTCTCCAGCAAATCTTTTTTCAGCAAATCCTGCAAAAGTTGGCGGGCGCGATTCAGACGCACACCTACATTGCTCTCCGAAATTCCAAGCACGTCCGAAATCTCGCGATAACCGAGACCTTCGAGCGTCAGCAGGATGACCTGCCGGTAGGCGACCGGCAGACGATGAACGGCGTGCCGCAAGCGGTCGGCCGTCTGCCGTTGCGCGAGATTCGATTCAGGGCCGGGGCCGGGATCGGCCACTTCAATCGCTTCCTCTTCAATCGACTCGTGGGGCTGGGCCTTCGAACGCGACAAATGCGTGATGGCGCGATTGTGCGCGACGCGAAAGGCGAAGGTTCGCTCCGAGCACTCTTCGCGAAAGCGCGGCAACGCCTGCCAGATGGCGAAGGCAATTTCCTGAAGAAGATCGTCGCGATCGCTGAGCGTGTTGGTGTAACTGGCGGCGAGGCGCGAGAGCGCCGGTCCGTTAGCCGCGATGATACTTTCAAAACTCTGTTCCAGCCTCGCTCGATCCAAGGTCGTCTCGTTTGGGATTGCGGATGGTACGCCGTCCATCAGAGCGGCGTTAGTTGCCGTAAATGATTTCATCACGTTGTAACCTGTTTGCTGCAGCGAGTAAAACGATAAGAGCCAGGGTCCCTGTCAGATATGCCAGCACAATCGGCTGCCATAGCCCGAGCGGCACGCCATCCATAGCCGCTTGCAGCTGTAATTGCTGCCCCGCCAGGGGCAGAAAGCTAAACCACGGCCGACTCGCGGATGGCGAGAAAACCAGAAACATTCCCATGCCCATGGGAGCAAATACGACGAGTGAAAGATAAGTCTGTGCCTCCTTCACCGCGCGGCACGTGGTTGAAATCAACAATTGTATTGAGGATGCGAGAAAGGGAAGCGAGAACAATCCGACTGCGATTGCGGCCAGCGTTCGCGGGTTCGTTGCCTCTGCGTGCATTCCGGAAATCGCGAAGACGACCGCGAATCCCAGGATATCGACCACTAATCCGCCGAGGGCAAAAAAGCTGACTGCCAGCCACTTGCCCAGCACGACGCTTCCTCTCGAGACTGGGTTCAGCAACAGAGGCAGCAAGGAATGCCGTTCTCGTTCGCCGGCAATCGTGTCCATGGCGACATTCATTCCACCGACAAAGGCTGAGACCAAGGTGAAGATTGCCATCATCCCTGGCAGGAAAGCCGCGCCCGAAGTGCGTGCGTGAGTGGCGACTGTAACCATGCCCACGACCACGGGGCCCATGAGCGCATAGAACAGAGAAGCCATTACTGAGCGAACATCACGCAGTCCGTCGACGATTTCTTTGCCGGCGATAATCAGTGCCTGGTTCATTTTCAGTTTGCCTCCCGCGACGAAGTCAGTGTGACGAATGCTTCTTCAAGCGAAGAAGCGGCAGCTTGTCCACAAAGTTGTGCAGTAGATCCTTCCGCAGCGATTTTCCCGCCGGAGATGATGACCACTTTGTCGCAAAGGGCGCGCACCTCCTCGAGCACATGGCTTGAAAACACGATGCAGGTGCCGAAATCGCGAAGGCGTTTTAGGAGCTCGCGCAACGAGCGGATGGTTGGAATGTCCAGTCCGTTGGTGGGTTCATCCAGCAGCAGATTCTGGGGAGAGTGTAATAGAGCCCGCCCCAGCGCCGTTTTCATACGCTCGCCTTGGGAGAATCCTGCGGTTCGGCGGTCGGCAATCGGTTCGAGGCCGAGAATCGAAAGCACTGATTCAAGGCGTTCTCTTATCAACTTGTGGGGCATGCCCTGAAGCTTGCCAAAATATGCCAGATTCTCGCGAACTGTCAGCCTGGTGTAGATACCCATGTGGTCGAGCAAAGCGCCGATGCTGCGTTGGCGGCCGAGGGAATCGACACTCGCGTCGGTATCGTTGACCGCGATCGAGCCCGAATCGGGTTGCAGCACTCCACAGATCATGCGGAGCGTGGTTGTTTTGCCCGCGCCGTTGGCCCCGAGCAAGCCGGTGATTGCGCCATTGGAGGCTTCAAACGAAAGCTCTTTCACGACGGGGCGGCTGTTGAAATGCTTTTCGAGTTTGTGAACTTTGATCATGTGCTTGATCCGGTAGTCCCGGGCGTATGGATTTCCTTACAGGATATTTTTGACGAGCAGTGGAAGGGATTGACAGCAAGGAAGGGAAAGATGGGAAACAGATGGAGGTTACTGGCGGTGCGCGGAGGCGCCAGCGGCAATTTCGCGCAAGGCGCTAACGAATCCGGCCGCGGTATTCGGGTCGGACAACGCTTCGAGGTGCACGGTGACCGAGAACTGCGGCGATTCGGGACGGAAGCGCACTTGCACAATATCCTGCCGCCGAGCGGACATCAACGCGTTGAGTTCGGCGCTCGGATCCTGCTTCCAGTGGGTACGGGTGGTGAGAATGATAGGGCCGGGCTGATAGAGATCCCACTCGCGTTCGTCGCGCTTGTGAGAGACACTGCCGCGGTTGTGAGCGCTCCAGCGGTGGCGCAAGACCTCAAGATGGAAGCTAGGCGAGCCACCCAGATCGGCCTCAAAGGTGAGAGTTTCCTCTTCGCGGTGCCAGCGGCTCAATAGCCAATGCACGGGCAGAGGGCGAGGCCGAAACTTCACCGTCACCGCGGCATTTTCGAACCAGCGTGAGGGGAAATGCAGCCGTGCCTGCAGGCGCGAACTGCTCACCCAGTGAGAGTCGAGAACGCGTCCTTTGCCCGCGCAAGCGGTCTGCACCCAGCGCAATACTAAGGCGCCTTTTTTTCGATTGTAGTTGGCAAACACCAGATACCACAGCGCCAGAGCGGCAACAGAGCTGACCACGTCAATCAGCACAAGGCGTCCCACGGAAGAACCCAGACCTTCATCGTACGTCCGAAAGCGCAATCCTAGCAAGGGGCTAATAGACTCAATTTTCCGCTCCCGGGGTCCACAGACGAATGATCTGTGGAAAAACCGGAGATCCGAGTCATGGCTCGTCGCTATCGAGCTGAAATATCGAGGAAGATATGTTTTTCCTGCCAGGTACGCCGACCTAAACGGCGCTCCCGCTACAATAGCCCCGTGCCCTTCGCCATCCGCGACTTCAAGCCCTCGGATTTCGAGACCCTGTGGCGCATCGACCAGAGTTGTTTTGCTCCCGGGATTTCCTACTCGCGGGCCGAGCTGAAACTATATATACGCCGTCCGGGATCGTTCACGCTGGTCGCGGAAGATGGCTCGGCATCGGCGAGCGGCATTGCTGGTTTTCTGGTAGCCGAAGCGGATCGCGCGTCCGGTCACATTATCACCATTGACGTGGTCGCAGCGGCACGTCGCTCCGGCGTAGGGTCGTTGCTTCTGAGCGCTGCCGAGGAGCGGTTGAAAGCAGCCCGCTGCCGCTCGGTCGAACTGGAGACCGCGGTCGACAATGTTTCCGCACTATCGTTTTACAAACGCCACGGCTACAGCGTGGTTCGGACGTATCCTCGCTATTATTCGAACGGAGTCGACGCTTTAATTTTGGAGAAGGAATTGAAGAAAAAGTAACGCTCTGCGGCTTCACCCCGTGATTCTCTCTGCAGTCTGTGGTAAGGGCTCTGTTCTTCCAGTACAAAAACCATTTGCGCTCTTGCGGCTTCCCAGCTACCTTGCCAGTAAATGAAAGCCGCCATCAAAGTAGCGATCCAGGGCGAACGGGGATCGTTCAGCCACGAAGCTGCGGAGCGCATGTTGCCGCGGTGCGAAGTTGTGCCGTGCGCCAGGTCCATCGAAGTATTCGACCGCGTTGAGCGCGGGACGGTCGCGGCAGCCGTAATCCCTATTGAGAACTCGCTCGCTGGAACCGTGGCCGAACACGCCGACCTCTTGCTGACGCGCGACGTCTTTATCCAAGCCGAATTTCTGTTACGCATTGTGCATAACATAATCGCCGCTCCGGGTGTGAAGATGAGCGCTTTGCGCAGAGTGCTGTCGCATCCAGTGGCGTTGGACCAATGCCGAGATTTCTTTCGCCAGCATCCTGGTATCGAGGCGGTTCCGTTTTATGACACTGCTGGTAGTGTGAAGCATGTTATCGCTGAGAAGCTTTCCGACGCCGCCGGGATTGCGGGACGCCACGCCGCGAGCGAGTATCAAGGAAAAATTCTGCAAGCTGGAATCGAGGATGATAAACGCAATTTCACCCGATTCTTTCTGATTCGCAGACTGCCGAGAAAATCGAAGTCAAGGTCAAAATCAAGGTCAAAAGCAGCGGGCGGGGGCGCCCACTCCACATTGACAGCTCGGTATCGGTGCCTCATTCCGGCTGGGGCCAATAAGACTTCCATTGCATTCAAGGTGAAGAACGTGCCGGGAGCGCTTTTCAAATCGCTCAGCGTATTTGCACTGCTCGACATCAGCCTGAGCAAGATCGAATCGCGGCCCCTACGCGGCCAGCCCTGGGAGTACGTCTTCTACGTCGATTTTTTGCGCGGCGACGACGAACCGGCGCGGAATGCTCTGCGGCATCTGGGCGAAGTGGCCGAGTTCGTCAAGGTGCTGGGAGTTTATCGAATTTGACCCCCCTTCCCCCCGGTCGCGATCTTGAAAACATTGGAGTTATCAAACATTTGTCTGCAAAATCCGTTTTCTAAAGGAGTTAGATATCAAAATCCGTGAAACAAAGCACTTCGCCCCTGGATCGTGGCTCGTTGACTTGAGAGATATAATTGATGCTAATTGAATAGCCCTTGGATAACAAGGTTAATCCTACGTTGCGGTAAAGATTTTTTGGAATAATCAGGAGATCGCGAGAAGTTTTTCCGCAGCCGGTGGAGTTCCCCTTCAAAGATCCGCAGTAGCCGCAGTACCTTAGGCATCATGTCCAACCGCTGACGATGCCGATAGAATGCACGAAGACCCACCCTACGGGGACCGGCTTGAAACCTTTCCCGAGGAGTATCATCTAAGCTTGAGTGAGTTACACTCAAGGAGAGCCAATGAGCCAACAGCCGCTTTCCGAGCAGATTGCTAAGCATCGGGAATCCAATGATGTACGGGCGTTGCCCGTGCTTCCCGTGCGCGACACCGTCTTGTTCCCGCACGCCGTTCTGCCTTTAACCGTAGGTCGGGAGAGTTCCGTTCAACTGATCAATTCGCTCGGCGAAGATAAAACTATCGTCGTGGTGGCCCAGCGCGAGGCGCGCGTGGATAGCCCCCAGGCCAGCGATTTATACACCGTGGGTACGTCTGCGGTGGTTCACAAAGTCGTCAAGATGCCCAACCAGAGCCTGTTCGTGTTTGCCGAGGGACTGGAGCGGGTGCGTCTTGGCGAATTCACGCAATTAACGCCGTTCATGCGCGCGAAAGTATCGCCGATTCCGGAAGCGATTCCTCCGGACAGCTCCGAAATTGAAGCGTTGCAGCGCAACGTGCTGACTCTGTTTCAACAGATCGTCGCCGGTTCGCCTACGCTTTCCGACGAGCTTTCCACCGTGGCCATGAATATTGATGAGCCCGGCCGTTTAGTCGATTTCATCGCGTCATCCTTACCGTCGCTTTCTACGCCCGATAAGCAGGACACTCTGGAAACCCTCGACATCCGGGTACGTCTGGAAAAAATCAACCAGCACCTCGCCAAAGAGCTGGAAGTGCAGCAACTGCGCAACAAGATTCAGAGCGAAGTGCAGGATCGCGTGCAGCAAACCCAGCGCGAGTATTACCTGCGCGAGCAGATGAAAGCGATCCAGAAAGAACTGGGCGAACAGGATGAAGGGCAGCGCGACGTCGATGATCTGAAAAAGAAGATCGACGAAGCCGGCATGCCCGAAGAAGTGAAGAAAGAGGCGCTCAAGGAGTTGGGGCGCTTATCGCGTATGTCTCCCATGGCGGCGGATTATTCACTCACGCGAAACTACGTGGAGTGGTTAGCGGTGCTGCCGTGGAACAAAACTTCTGGCCAGGAGATTGAAATTCTCAAGGCCAAGGAGATTTTGGATACGGATCACTACGATCTGGAAAAAGTGAAAGATCGCATTCTCGATTACCTTTCTGTGCGGCGATTGAAGCCGAACATGAAGGGACCGATCCTTTGCTTCGTGGGACCTCCGGGCGTGGGCAAGACTTCGCTGGGCAAGTCCATTGCCCGAGCGCTCGGGCGTAAGTTTGTGCGGCTATCGCTTGGCGGAGTGCACGATGAGGCCGAAATTCGCGGCCATCGTCGCACTTACATTGGCGCGTTGCCGGGACAAATCATTCAAGGCATTCGCCGGGCGGAGACCAAAGATCCGGTCTTCATGCTCGACGAAATCGACAAGGTGGGTCGCGATTTCCGCGGCGATCCCGCGTCGGCTTTGCTGGAAGCGCTGGACCCGGAGCAGAATTCGAGCTTCCGCGACAACTATCTCGATGTGACTTTCGATCTGTCGAAGGTGCTTTTCATCACGACTGCGAACATGCTCGACCCTATTGCCGAGCCGCTGCGCGATCGTATGGAGATCATCGAGTTGCAAGGCTACAGCGAGGAAGAAAAGCTGCACATCGCGCGCCGTTACCTGGTTCCACGTCAGGTGGAAGAGAACGGCATCACGGCGGAGCAGATCGAATTTCCCGACGAGGCCTTGCGTTACGTGATTCGGCACTACACGCGGGAAGCGGGCGTTCGCAGCCTGGAGCGCACCATCGGAACCATTTGCCGCAAACAGGCGCGGCGCTTGGCCGAAGGCAAGACCGAAAAGCTCATCGTGACCAACGAAATCATTCAGGAGTTCCTGGGTGGCATCAAGGTTCGCAGCGAAGGCGAAATTGAAGAGCGGACGGAGCGTCCGGGCGTAGCGGTTGGTTTGGCCTGGACCCCTTCGGGCGGCGACGTGCTGTTCGTTGAGGCCAACGCCATGAAGGGCAAAGGCGGCTTCACCATGACCGGGCAGATCGGGCAGGTGATGCAGGAGTCGATGCAGGCCGCGCTGACCTGGGTGCGCTCGAACGCGGCGCAGTTGGGGATCGCGGAAGAGTTCTTCGCCGATCACGACCTTCACATGCACGTGCCGGCGGGAGCGATTCCGAAGGATGGTCCGTCGGCGGGTGTGACCATGGCTACGACGCTGGTTTCGCTGTTGACGGGACATCGGATTCGTCCGCTGACCGCGATGACGGGCGAAATCACGCTGAGCGGTAACGTGCTTCCGGTGGGCGGCATTAAGGAAAAAGTGCTGGCTGCCAAACGCGCGGGGGTGAATACCATCATCCTGCCCGCGGAAAATCGGATGAACGTAGAAGAAGACCTGACGCCGGAGCAGATCGCCGGCCTCGACATTCACTACGTGAAGACGATTGAAGAGGCGCTGCGCGTGTCACTGCCGGTGGTCGCGCAATCGCTGGCGGCGAAGACCTTCATGGAAACCGAATCGAAGGAGCCTAAGGGTTCAAAGCCCGAGACTCCGGCGATCCGGCCTACGCCTGAGCCAGCCGTGGCGCATGACCGGGTGCTGACGGGACAGGCGTAAGAGCTCGTATCGATTTCCAACCAACGTTGGCCTTTCACCGCCGGGGGTGAGAGGCCATTTTTTTTCTGCCACGAACCGGCCCATATCGCGGCGGCTCGCGACACGTTAAACTGGCAACTGTCCATGCGCGTGCGTGTTTTATTTTTCGGTGTACTCAAGGATCTCGTCGGTAAGGCCAGCGATTCGGTGGAATTGCCCGATGGATCTCGGGTTCGCGACGTCCTGTCGCATTATGCGGATCAGGTTCCAAAAGTGACCGGCGTGCTCTCTTCGATCGCAGTCGCCGTAAACCAGCAATACGCGGGCATGGATACGGAACTCAAAACCGGCGATGAGATTGCGCTGCTGCCGCCAGTGAGCGGAGGGACCGGCAAGGCCGCCATCGTCCGCCAGGTGATCGACACGGCGACCACTCTCAGCCAGATCAAGCGCGGCGAGGATGGGGCTGCCGTCGTGTTCGAAGGCGTGGTGCGAAATTCTACGCGCGGGCGGCGCACGCTTTACCTCGATTACGAAGCATATGAAGAGATGGCGCTGCGGCAGATGGAAGAGCTGGCCGGGTCGGCTTTGAAACAATTTCAGGTTCGCGACGTGGCGTTGGTCCATCGGCTGGGCCGTCTGGAGATTGGCGAGACCAGCGTGCTAATCATTGTGGCGTCCGCGCATCGCGCCGCGGCCTTCGACGCCTGCCGCTGGCTGATTGATACGCTGAAGCGCACCGTGCCCATCTGGAAGAAAGAATATTTTGAGGATGGCGCGGTGTGGGCCGATGGCGAGCCGTTTCCGGAGGAAATTCGGCGGGGAAGTTTGTAGCTCAGGCAGCCCGGGGGTGGAGGGTGCATCTAAGTTTGCGGGCGGTGTGACTGAAGGCCGATGGGAAAACGCTCGCTTCGCTCGCGGAACGGACGAAGGCGTCCGTTGCCACATGTTCCACGTGCGCTAGCTTCGCTCGCGGGACAGCCGAGGCGGCTGTCCCTACATGATTCGTAGGTATACTTCTCTATCGAATGAGAAAATTCGTTATCTGGATGGTGCTGGCCGGGGTGACGTTATGGGCGCAGCAGCCGGCAAATCAGAATCGGCCTGGGGACACGCTCAAGGTTGACGTCAAACTGGTGAACGTTTACGTCACCGTCACCGATGCGCATGGCGCACCAGTCGCCGGTCTTAAGAAAGACAATTTTTCTCTACAAGAGGATGGGAAAG
Organism: uncultured Acidobacteriaceae bacterium; assembly: GCA_963818935.1. Classification (GTDB taxonomy): domain Bacteria; phylum Acidobacteriota; class Terriglobia; order Terriglobales; family Acidobacteriaceae; genus Sulfotelmatobacter. The sequence continues at coordinate 59,756 of CAWFUK010000071.1, read as the reverse complement.
AGCAGACGATCTCGGTTTTCGACAAGGAATCCGCGGTGCCGCTTTCGATTGCGCTGGCGATCGATACCAGCCTGAGCACGCGCCACGATCTGCCCCTGGAGCAGGCTTCGGCCAAGCGCTTCGCGCGCTCGATTATGCGTCCGGTGGACGCGCTCTCGGTTTTCGGCTTCAGCGAGACGGTCTTGCAGTCGACCAACTATACGGCGGACCTGAAGCGTATCGACGAAGGGATCGATCACATCCGCATGGGCGCGGCCACGGCTTTGTTCGATGCGGTGTATTTGGCGTCGCGGTCGCTCGACCGGCGGCAGGGACGCAAAGTGCTGGTGCTGATTACCGACGGCGGAGATACGATCAGCAGAATCGACTACAAGCAGGCCGTGCGAGCCGCCGAAGAGGCGGAGGCGCTGGTGTACAGCATCATCGTGGTGCCGATTGAAAGCAGCGCGGGGCGCGAACTGGGAGGCGAACATGCGCTGATCCAGCTTTCCGAGGACACTGGGGGAAAATACTATTACGCGACCTCGATGGCGCAGTTGGATGATGCATTCCGGCAGATCAGCGACGAACTCCGCACGCAATACTTGCTGGCGTATTATCCTTCGCAACGGCTGTCGAATTCGCAGTTTCGGCGGATTCATGTGGCGGTGACGGGGCCGGCGGACGCGGCGGCTTACCACGTGCGACACCGGGCCGGGTACTATACCGGAAAGTCAGACTTCTAATTACATTTGCGATTTGGGCGCTTTCGTCGTACTCCACTTTGAGGTTGAGTAGGGAAGCAGCCCTGTGGTCAAATCTGTGATAAAAATAGCGATACTCTTTTGCTTCTTAGATTCGCTTCTCAGAACTTGCAACGCATGCTTCACGGTTCCTGATATTGACTCTCATGATGCTTGAGAAGAATCCCATGAAAAACTCATTTCTGAGTGTAGTGGCTTCGCTTTGCCTGCTGGTTTTATTCCTTGGCGCCCCTCGAATGCGGGCGCAGACCACGATTTCGACAGGAAGTATTCAGGGCGTAATCAGCGACCCTTCGGGAGCGGTGGTGAGCGACGCCAAGATAACGATCAGCAACAAGGCAACGGGGCGCGTGATCACGGTCAAGAGCACGTCCGCGGGAGCGTATACCTCGGGCGCGTTAACTCCGGGCAATTACACGTTACGAGTAGAGGCGCCGGGGTTCAAAACCTCGGAGGTCGCAATCACGGTGCAGGTGGGTGTGACCGCGACGGGAAGCGTAAAGCTACAAGTCGGCCAGGCGACGCAAGTGGTGGAAGTGCAGGAAAATCAGGTTGCGGTAAATACCGAGCAGGCAACCATTCAAGGGGTGCTGACGGCGGAACAGATCGATACTTTGCCGATCAATGGGCGAAACTTCCTGGACCTGGCGCAGTTGGAGCCGGGAGTGCAGATTCAGGATGGCGGAAACTTCGATCCTACCAAGAACGGCTTTTCGTCGATCTCCTTTGGTGGACGCTTCGGACGGACGGCGCGTATTGAAGTGGACGGTTTGGACATCAGCGATGAGACCGTGGGCACGACCACACAAAACATTCCGGCGAGTTCGATTCAAGAATTTCAGGTGCAGCAGTCCTCGCTCGATATTTCCACCGAGTTGACCTCCTCCGGATCGGTGAATGTGACCACGAAGTCGGGAACGAATTCCGTGCACGGCGGAGCGTACTATGCTTTTCGCGATCACTCGACCGACGCGAATTTGCCCGGCGGCAGCAGCAATTACTTTCAACGAAATCAATTCGGCGGGGATATTGGCGGGCCGATCATCAAGAACGAAATGTTCTTTTTTGTCGATGCCGAGCGTACAAAGCAGGACCTGCTTAATCCCGTGCTCTCCAGCGGCCCGTTTTCGGCGATCACCGGCAATTACGACTCCCCATTTCGCGAGTCGGAAATTTCGGGAAAGATTGATTGGTTGATTCAAGGCAAATACAAGCTGTTCTACAAATTTACCTACAACCAGAACAGAAGCGTGCTGGCCATCATTCCGAACTCGTTTCAGCCTTTCGCCAACGAAGACCACACGCCTTCGCACGCCATTGGCTTGGACTTCAATACCGGACCGTACACACATAGCATCCGGTTCGGATATATGAAGTTTCGCAACGCGATCGTGGATGCGACGGCAGGAACGAGTATTTTCAATCCTCTGCCCGGAATCGAGTTGGCCATTGGAAGCGATCCCGATTGCCTGACTTCGGGCGCGGATTTCTTTTGCTCCGGACCAAGCTTTCTGGCGCCGCAGCAAACTTACCAGAGCGACCATCAGATCAAGTACGACGGGAGCAGGCCGCTGGGAGCGCACATTCTGCGTTATGGTGGCGGGCTGAACCATATTTTTGGCGGAGGGTTTGCCAGTTTCCTGGCGCTGGCCCCGGCGGTGGGAGCGGGAGTTTCGGATTGCGGGGCAACTTGCCTGGCGCTGCCCGGAGGCGCTGCCAATCCGCTCAACTATCCGGCAAACAGTGTCACCCTGGGCAACGGGCAAGGTTATGACTCGGAAATTCCGGCCTTTGGATTTCCCGCCGGAGGAAGTGGGCCGGACAATCGGCTCTCCGCCTATTTCGAAGACGACTGGAAGGCGAAACCGAATCTTACGATTAAGCTGGGATTGCGTTACGTGCGCGACACCGGCCGCACCGATAGCGATCTTGGTCCGATCACGGCGTTGCAGCAATTCAACAACCAGTACTATTCCGGCCTGGGAGGCCGGGTGCATCAACCGAATCTGAATTTCGCCCCGCAATTCGGCGTGGCCTGGGACCCAAACCGGAGCGGCAAAACGGTGTTTCGCGGCGGCATTGGTCTTTATTATGAAAACTCGATCTGGAACAACATTGAATTCGACCGGCCGGCGCGCTTGCAGCAGGGGTTGTTCCTGGCCGATACCACAGTTTGTTCCAGTGGCACTGCCAGTACTTTAAGTTTGCCGAACGGCGGAACGGTTACTCCGTCGTTTTGCGGACAGCCCATTGGAAGCGTAGCCAGCCAGATTACGGCTTTGCAGCAGCAGTATCAGGCTTCGACGGTGGCGGCGGGGCCGGCGGTCAATCCGTCATTTATTGGCAACACGTTGGCGGACGGCTTGGATGCCACCGGCACGGCTTTGCTGGCGCCGAATTATGTGAGCCCGCGCTCGCTGCAAATCAACGCCGGCGTGCAGCACGAAATACGGCCTGGAATGGTTGTGAGCATCGATTACCTGCGCAACATAGAAACCCACACCCTGCTGGCAATCGATACCAACCACGTGGGCGACGCCAAGACTTTCAATCTGGCGAATGCGCAGGCTGCGATTTCAGCCACGAACCAGCAATTCGGTTGCGGCACTGGGTATGATCAGGCCTCTAGCCAATGCGCCATCACCAACGGAGCGACGATCAGCAGTTATGCTTCGAATGGCCTCGACTCGGGCTATTCCCTGTGCGGAGGTTTCCCTTGTCCGACGGCAGCGTTCCCCGGCATCAATCCAAATCTTGGTACCAACCAGATGTTGTTCCCAATTGGTTACGCCAAGAACACAGCACTGCAGGCCTCGCTGAAATCGCATCTGGCGAATCCGGCCCGTGGAGTTAAAAATCTCGACTTGCAGGTTTCCTACCAGTTGGAGCGTTACATTGCGGCGGCGAGCGACAACGACTTTGTCAGCATCGCTACCGACTTCAACAATCCTCAGCACTATCTGGGGCCGAACGGGCTCGACCGCAAACATCAGATTTCTTTTGGCGGCAGCATGGACCTGCCTTTCCGATTTCAACTGGGAGTGATTGGACACTTCTATAGCCCGCTGCCGGTCACGCTGACGCTGAGCCCGACCGGCAACCCGGGAGGAATTTTTGTGACCGATGTGACCGGCGATGGAACCGGCGACGGCAGCTTCGCCTCGAATGGGTCGGTGGGAGACGTACTTCCCGGCACCAACGTTGGCTCGTTTGAGCACGGTGTCAATCAGAACAATATCAACCAGTTCATCAGCAATTACAACCACAATTATGCCAATCGGGCGACTCCGGCGGGACAGGCGCTGGTCAGCAGCGGACTGTTCAGCCTGGCGCAATTGCAGAGTCTGGGTGGCGTACAAGAGGTGATTGCCCCGGCTCCGGTGGATGAAGCCGGGATGGGTTGGCTGCGCACGCTGGACGTCAGCCTGAACTGGGTCTACAAAGTCAGGGACCGGGTGGAAATATTGCCGGAAGTTTCGTTCTTCAACGTGATGAATCTGGCGAACTTTGATGGTCCAGCGAATCCCTTGAGTGGAGCGCTTACGCCGCTGCCGGTGACTGGACCGCCGAACTATGTTCCCGGAACGCTCAACGGCACATCGGGCGAGCAGCCGAGCAGCAACCGGTTGGGTCTGGGTTCGGGAGTGTTCGCGTTGGGATCTCCGCGTGCGCTCGAATTTTCCGTGAAGTTTAAGTTTTAGCGGCGGAAGGTTGGGCAGTTAGCGCGCGCACTCCGTGTACAATGTTGCCATGCCTTTCCGTGCGCAGGGAGGTTCGAATGCCGCCAAGCGCGGCCGAACTCCGCCCCCCGAAGAGACCTTCGAAGAAGCCAGCTTCCTGAAGGCTTTGGGTGAGAAACAGAAGCCAGTCAGCGTGAAGCTAATGGACGGCCAGACGGTCACCGGCTGGATCGAATACTACGACAAGAACATGATCCGGCTGACGCGAGAAGGCGCTCCGAATCTTTTCATCTTTAAGCACGAAATCATGTATATCGCCGAAGATGGCGGGAAAAAGAAAGGGTCTTAGGTCGAAGACCTACACCTAAGACCTGAAAACGATTGTCCGCCACCGACCAAAACTTTCTGCCGGCCATGTCAGCCATCGCCCGTGAAGCGGGCGTTTTGCTGATGGATTACTTCCACCAACACTTAAAGATCGAGTACAAGGGCGATGCCGACCTGGTGACGGCGGCGGATCGCGCCTCGGAGAAGCTGATTCGCGAGCGCATTACGCAGCAGTGGCCGGGCCACGATGTGCTCGGCGAAGAGCAGGGATTGAACGATCAGGGCAGCGAGTACCGCTGGTATGTCGATCCGCTGGATGGCACGACGAATTTCGCGCATGGGTATCCGGTGTTTTGCGTTTCGATCGCGCTGGAGCGTTTGTCGGTGGAGCATCGTTCGTCCGGACATTTGGGTGAGCGGGTTGCAGCAGTGGTTTACGATCCTACGCGAGACGAGCTGTTTTCGGCAGAGCCCGGCAAAGGCGCGCAACTGAACGGCGAGACCATTCGCGTTTCGAAAACGGCGAAGCTGAAAGAATGCCTGCTGGCGACCGGTTTTCCCAGCCAGAAGCGGCATAAGAATCCCAACATTCATTTCTATCAGCAGATCACGCTGCACTCGCACGGGGTGCGGCGGGCGGGATCGGCGGCTCTCGACCTGTGCAACGTGGCCTCGGGACGGTTTGATGGCTTCTGGGAATTCAATCTCAATCCCTGGGACACGGCGGCGGGCGTGCTGATCGTGCAAGAAGCCGGTGGCAAGGTGACGCGTTTTGACGGCAGCGATTTTGAGCTGAACAGCCGCGAGACCCTGGCCTCCAACGGCGTGGTTCACGAGGAATTGATGCGCGAGTTCGGAGATATTTTTGCGGGCCGCGGGCTGGAAGCTTTACCGGATCCGCGCGCCTATAAAAGCTGACATTCCTGCCGCTGCCGACACGCCCTCTCAAAGCCGCGTTACAATATTTCGGGACTGGCCGTATCCGCTCTCGCCTTTTCCAACATCCTATTTTCGACAGGTTCAATGTGATCAACTCTCTTCTGGAACGCAAAATCGAAAAGCGGCCTGATCGAGTGCGGCTGCACGGTCGCATTCTCTTTCTTACCGAAGACCCGGAACTGATCAAGCGGCAACTGGCGGGCGAAGATCTTCCCTGGGACACGAAAAATCCGACGAACAATCCCAAGCTGCGCGACGATATCTCGACCGACGAGATTACCCCAGCGCATTACTGCTTTTATTTTGATGAAACGCTGGGCGAGATTCCGTACCTCGGGCTCAAGTGCGGCAGCGTGACGCCGATTGGACGCGGCGATGTGAAGCGTGGCGGCTTTGTGTGCGCGGTGAGCGGAAAGCGGCGCGGTAAAGGGTCGAGCCGCGAGCAATCGCCGTATGCCGAGATGTGCGCAGGCATTCAAGTCGTGATCGCGGAAAATATTGAGCGCATCTACAAGCAAAATTGTCAGAACCTGGGTGTTCTCACGTCGACCGACTTTTCGCTGATCGATAAAATCAGCGCGGGGCAGGAGATTCCGCTGGCGGAGTTCACCGCCGGGGAAGATGAGATTACGCGGCAGGTGATTGAATACGGTGGGCTGTTTCCGTTCAATGTGGCGCGCATGCAGAAGAAGGTTTTCTTGCCGCCGGTGAAAACGGAGAAGCGTCCCATGACGCTGGCGGAGAAAATCTTTGCGCGGCATATGAAAAATCCTGACGGCGTAGTGGGCGTGCCCTTCGTGAAGCCCGGGGATACCGGTTTTGCGCAGGCCGATCTGCGCTTCAGCCACGAGTACGTCACGCCGATGGCGGCCATCTTTTTCGAACGCTATGTTGGCAAAGATGCCAAGGTTAACGACGCTTCGAGCATTATATTTTTCCGCGATCATCTGACGTTTCTCGATGAAGTGATTTCCGAAGAGAAGAAAAAGCTGGGTCTGCTCGATCTGGCGACTCAACTCAAGCTGAAGCAGCAGGATTTCGCTGCCAAGCAGGGAATTAAGCTCCACGGCGAATTGAAAGACCGCAAGGGCTCGGAGGGCATTTGCCACTCGATCGTGCTCGAAAGTTACGCGCTGCCCGGACAGTTGAACATTGGCTCCGACTCGCATACTCCCCACGTGGGAGCGATTGGCTGCGTGGCCTTTGGCATCGGTACCACCGACGTTTTCAACGGCTGGATTACGAAGGATGTGCGCGTGAAAGTGCCGGAGTCGGTGCGCATTGTGATTCGCGGCAAGAAGCATGAGAACGTTACGGCGAAAGATTTCATCCTGAAAATTTTGAGCCTCGACTACGTGCGCAGCGGAAAAGCGCTGGCTAAAGTGATGGAGTATGCGGGCGAGGCGATCGAAGCACTCAGCGTCGACGAGCGCGCCACCATGACCAACATGGCCGCGGAGATCGGCGGATTTACCGGCATCGTCGCGCCCGACCAGAAGGCAGTCAAGTTCCTGGACGAGCGCCGCGGGATGGATCGCAAGAAGGCCGAGGCGATGATCGAAGGTTTGTACAGCGATCCCGATGCGCAGTACGCGCACCTGATCGAGCTCGATGCAGCCGACATCACGCCGATGGTTGCGACTCCGGGCGATCCGGGAAATGGAAAATATATTCGCGAACTGCATACGCCGGTTCCGGTTGAGATCGCCTATGGCGGCACCTGCACGGCCGGCAAGAACGAAGACATGGATATGTACGCGGCCGTCCTAGCCGACGCGTTGCGGCACGGCAAGCGCGTGGCGGAGTCGACCAAGTTCTACATTCAGTTCGGATCGCAGGAGACGCGCGATTATTGCCTGCGTAAGGGCTATCTCGATGTGTTTCAGAAGGCGGGAGCGCATGTGATCGAGCCCAGTTGTGGCGCTTGCATCAACGCTGGGCCGGGTGTGTCGACTCGGTCGGAGCAGGTCGTGATCAGCGCGCAGAATCGCAACTTCCCGGGACGCAGCGGTCCGGGACAAATGTATCTGGCTTCTCCGCTAACGGTCGCTGCCAGCGCGGTCGCTGGCTACATCGTGGAGTATGAGCCGAGCGAGAAGAAAGAATTGGTGGGAGCGTAACGGCCTTCAGCACTCCGCCATCGTGAGAACATCTTGATACAAGAGCACGGTGGGGCCATAGGGATCCTTCGACTGCGAATGGTCTTTCGCTAAGCGACCATTCTTCGCTCAGGATGACAACCTGGGCTATTGACGCCGGGCGACGGCGTCAGTCGACCCGGTCGATCTGTGCTTTCTGCAAGGTGTCCGAATAATCCACGTAGACTGACTTCCACTCCGTATAGAAATCAATCGCGCCGATGCCGCCTTCGCGGTGGCCATTGCCCGTCGCTTTTGTGCCGCCGAAGGGCAGGTGAACTTCGGCGCCGATGGTGGGCGCATTGATGTAGGTGATGCCGGTTTCGAGGTCGCGAATCGCAGCGAAGGCTTTGTTCACGTCTTTGGTGTAGAGCGCGGAAGAAAGTCCGTACTCGATGTTGTTCGAAATCTCGATGGCGTGTTCGAGGTCGTTGCAGGGGATGATGGAAACGACCGGACCAAAGATTTCTTCCTGTGCGATGCGCATCTTGGGATCGACGTCGGAGAAAACGGTCGGCTCCATGAACCAACCGTACTGGTAATCGCCATTTTCCAGGCGATTGCCGCCGCACATCAGTTTGGCGCCTTCGTTCTTGCCGATCTCGACGTAGGTGAGATCGGTCTGAAGTTGCTTTTCGTTGACTGCTGGACCCATCTCGACGGTCTCGTCGAGGCCGTTGCCGACCTTCAGTTTCTTTGCACAGGCTACATAGCGTTCGATGAATTCGCGATATACGCCCTTCTGCACGATGATGCGGCTGGTTGCGGTGCAGCGCTGGCCGGTGGTGCCGAATCCGCCCCAGAGGCCGCCTTCGATGGCCAGATCGAGATTGGCATCGTCGAGTACGATCATGGGATTTTTCCCGCCCAGTTCGAGCGAGCAGTGTTTGAAACTTTTGGCCGCGATGCCCCCAATGATGCGGCCCACGGCTGACGATCCAGTCAGCGAAATGGCACGAACATCCGCATGCTCGGCGAGCGGCGTGCCGACGTCGGCGCCGAATCCGGTGACAATGTTGACTACGCCTTTGGGAACTCCAGCGTCGGTAAAGGCGCGAACCAGATTAAACGTCGAGAGCGGAGTGTCCTGGGCGGGCTTAATCACGCAAGTGTTGCCGCAGACGACCGCAGGCAGCAGCTTCCACGAAGAAATCGCCATGGGGAAATTCCACGGGGTAATCATGCCGCAGACGCCGATGGGCTGGCGCACGGCCATGGCAAATTTGTTGGGCAGCTCCGACGGCACCGTCGGACCAAAAAGCCTGCGCCCTTCGCCCGCATTGTAGTAAGCGGCGTCGATCGCTTCCTGAACATCGCCACGGGTCTCTTTGAGCACCTTACCCATTTCGCGGGTCATCTCGCGAGAGTGCTCTTCTTTGCGTCCAATAAGAATTTCTGCGGCGCGGAAAACCATCTCGGCGCGGCGCGGGGCGGGCACTAAACGCCATTTGGCAAAAGCAAGCTTGGCAGCCTCGACGGCGGCGTTGACATCGTCCTTGCCGGATCTTTGGAAGATACCGACCAGGTCGCGGGTATCGGCGGGGTTGCGGTTTTCGAAAGTCTCTCCGGTGGAGGACTCGACCCACTCACCATCGATGAAATTCTTGTAGACCTTGGGTTTAGAGTGACTGAGAGTTGCGGGAGTGGGGAGGGTTTTGGTAGCCATGATTGCTCCTTTATGAATGCGTAAGTATTGATGCTACAGCGGGGGTGAGAGGTGCGGCAAGGAGGGGATGCGTCAAACGCTGGAGTCTTGACACCCGGCGGAGCCGGTTTGGGAAGCAGATGCCTTTGGCTGGACTGAGGGCAACTCTTCACCTCGGTTGAAAACCGGCTACATTCCAAGGATAACGCGGAGCGGGCGTTCTACACGTCATCCAGCCGTGCGGCGGCCCACATCCCCAGCTTCTTGAGCAGGCGGATCAGTTCGGTTCGCTCGCGGGGCTTGAGGATCGCCATGGTCTCTTCGATATCGAGGGCGTGCTGCCCGAAGGCGCGCCTAATCAGTTCGCGTCCTTGCGCGGTGAGGTCGACGGTGCGGGAGCGCAGGTCGTGCGGGTCGGCGGTTCTGTGGACCAACTTCTTCGACTCCAGGCGGTCGATGGCGGCGGTGATGGAACCGCTGGTGAGAAAAACTTTTTTGCCAATGACGTTGACCGGCAGCGGTCCTCGGTGGAGAAGCACTTCCAAGACGGCAAAGTCAGACAATCCCAGGCCCATGGCGGCGACGCTGCGGGCGGCGTTTTGCTGTACGGCTTGCGCAGCCTTCCACAGAATAAGCCAGACATGAATGGCTGACTCCGTGCCAGCTCGCATTGTGGTTTCGGGCTGCATATAGGTGTTCTTTCCATATAATACTCGATGTCAAGGTAAAAAGATCTCCGAATAGGCTGCATTACCGGTGTTATTCCGTGAATCCTCTCGCAGGTCAGGCTAATCTATCTTGAGGTCAAGATAAATCCCTCCCGCTGGGGGAGAGAAAAGAACGAGGCAAAATTTATGAAAGCAACTTACAAGATCGATCCGGCGCACTCCAACGCGCATTTCGTTGTCCGGCACATGATGATTACGAACGTTCGCGGATCGTTTAGCGGCGTGCAAGGCACGGTGCAATACGATCCCGAGAACCCAAGCACGTCCAGCGTAGACGTGACGATCGACGCGAACACCATCAACACGCAGGAACCTGACCGTGACAAGCACCTAAAAAGCGCTGACTTTCTGGATGCCGAGAAATATCCGACCCTCACGTTCAAGAGCAAATCGGTGACGAAGGATGGAGATGGCGAGTTGCAGGTGAAAGGCGACCTTACCCTGCATGGTGTGAGCAAAGAAGTCGTGTTGAAGGTGGAAGGACCAACGCCCGAAGGAAAAGATCCGTGGGGCAACGCGAGAATTGGAGCCTCCGCGACCACCAAGATCAAGCGCAGCGATTTCGGCTTGACCTATAACGCAGCGCTGGAGACGGGCGGAATTCTAATCGGGGATGAGGTGAAGATTGAGCTGGAAGTGTCGTTGATCAAAGGCTAACCCCGGAGCCCACTTGCGAAAGAAAGGGTCGAAAGCAGAGGGCGCCTCTGCCCTCTGCCCGCAGGCTCGCTCGTCTTATGCGATGGGAAAAGTTGCCAAAACCGTCGTGCCGGTATCGGCAGAGGTGATTTCAATTTTCCCGCCGAGTTGGCGGACGCGTTCGCTCATGCCCTGAATACCCACTCCGGGCTTGGCTTGTCCTGACATATGGATTTTTCCGCCGGGGATGCCTTTGCCTTGATCGCGTACTTCGACCACAAAGGATTGCGAATCACGGCTGATCCGAACCGCGGCGGATGCGCTGCCGGAGTGGCGATGGATGTTGGTCAGGCACTCCTGCACGACCCGGAAGATGGCGGTTTCAGTTTCCCGAGGCAGCCTGCCCACGCTTTGGTCGTAGTCAAAGCTAACTTGAATCTTGCTGCGTTCGGCGAAGCCATCCACATACCAGGCGAGAGCGGCGGCCAAACCAGCCTCGTCCAGAAGAGGGGGATGCAGCAGGTGCGACATGGTGCGCAATTGCCGGGAGAGTTCATCCACCAGGAAAATGCTGTCGGTGATCGACCTGCCGAGATCGGAACTGAGTTCGCCCAGTCTCCTCTCGAGAGGAACGAGATTCATGCTGAGCGCAGCCAGAAGTTGCCCGGCGCTGTCATGAAGTTCGCGAGCGATGCGTCGTCGTTCTTCATCCTGCAGATGTATTAGACGGGTGGCCATGGCGCGCAGGCTGCCTTCCGCCTCTTCAAGTTCGGCGGTACGCTCTTTGACCTTACTCTCCAGGCGGTCGCGCAGTTCGCGGGCTTCGGTGATATCGAGGCCGGTGGCCACGATCATTAGCACATTTCCGTTTTCATCTTTCACGGGAGCGAGAGTGCGGTCGGCGACACGAATGCTGCCGTCGGCCAAACAGTATTGACATTCTTCTCGAACGGACTCGCCCGCAGCAGCGCGCTGCACGCTGGATTGGAGGATCTGTGTTTCTTTGGGCAGGGGCGCCCACCAGGGCTCCCAGACCTTGCGCCCGACGGCTTGCTCGCGAACGAGACCTGCGGCTTCGAGGGCGGCATGGTTGGCGTCGAGGACGGTGCCGTCGGGGGTGAGGAAGACCATGAAGGCGTAGGTTTGGGTGAACGCGGCGCGCAGGCGGGTGCGTTCGTTTTCAGCCTCGGCGCGCAGGGCCTTTTCGACTTTCTCCGCTTCGCGTCGAAGTCGAGCCGTGGTGAGCAGCGATGCAACCCGGGCAGAAAGTTCGCGGGAGGAAAAGGGTTTGACCAGATAATCATCGGCCCCGGCCTGAAGACCTTCGATGCGGGACTCCTCGCCGGCGCGGGCAGAGATAAGAACGATGGGCGTGCTTTTGAGAGACTCGTCGGCGCGCAGTTGCTCGAGCAGGCCAAAGCCATTGAGTTGGGGCATCATTACATCGGCGAGGATGAGATCGGGCGGATTTCTGCGAGCGCTTTCGAGCGCAGATTTACCATCCGCGACGGCTTCGACTTCATAGTCTTCGCGCAACAGGTGCTGCATGTAGCCGCGCATGTCGGCGTTGTCGTCGGCGAGAAGAATTCGTTGCGCGGGAGCGCCTTTTCCAATCCTGGATACGGACCGACGCGAAACCCCCTGCAATTCTGGAATGGGGGAATTCGCTGATTGCCATGCCGGCGACCAGCGCAGAGCTTCTTCTATGAACGGCCGGGCGCCCAGCGCGGTCGAGGGAAGGTTGCGCACGGCCTGAATCCGGTCCGCCGGAAGGTGGGCTCTACCGAAGGGGATTGCGACTGTGAACGTGCTTCCGACACCGGGCGTGCTCTCGACATTGATCGATCCGCCGTGGACTTTCACCAATTCCTGTACGAACGCCAGGCCGATGCCCGAGCCCTCGTTGGTTCGAGCCTGCGAATTTTCCACCCGGTAAAAGCGTTCGAACACGTGCGGCAGAGCGCTGGGGGCGATGCCGGTTCCGGTATCACGGACGGAAAGCTCCACACGTTCGCCGGTAGGTTTGAGTTCAACCGCAATTTCGCCTTGCAGAGTGTGCTTGAAAGCATTGGAGAGAAGGTTCAAAACGATCTTCTCCCACATATCGCGATCGACATAAACCGGCTGCGAGAGTGGCGAACAACGCACGTTGAGGCGCATGCCAGCTAGCTCAATGGCGGAACGAAAGACGCTGGCAAGATCGGTGGTGAGGCTGGCAAGGTCGGTGGGTTCATAAACCGCTTGCACGCGTCCAGCTTCGATGCGGGAAAAGTCGAGCAGGGTGTTGACCAACCTAAGAAGCCGCAGTCCGTTGCGATGAACCGTGCTGAGCTGCTCCGCTTCTTGCGCAGACAACTTTCCGCGGGAGAGGATCTCTTCAAGCGGGCCGAGGATCAGGGTAAGAGGCGTGCGAAACTCGTGACTGACATTGCTGAAGAAAAGAGTTTTGGCGCGGTCGAGTTCGGCCAGCGCTTCGGAGCGTTTGCGTTCTTCTTCGTGCGAACGGGCGTCGGCGATGCTGGTTGCGATTTGACGATTGACCAGGCTGAAGAAAGTTCGATAGCCCTGATCGAGCCTCTTCTTGGGGCTGATGGCGCAGACCAGGATGCCAGGCAGGCCGTTTGGGCCGAGTGCGGGAATCGGCAGCAGCAGAGCAGTTGTGGGAGGAACGTCCCAGTCGCCGCCGGGCAGATCACAGCCTAGATCCTGCAGTCCTACTTCAAGAGCTTGCCCAGATCTGACGACCTGTCTCATTTTCTCCGCAAGAGGAGAATTTGGATCTGTAAGTAAAGCGATAAAAGGATGCTGGTGCGGAAGGCCGGAGGTGAAATGGATCGAAAATCCCTGGCCGGTATCGGCACACAGCGCTGAAAAGGGAATGTCTCGCTGGTTTTCGGAGAGGGTTTCGGCGGCAATCCGGCAGACATCCTCTTCCGTTTTCGCGTCGACGGCTTTGGCGGCGAGGTCGCGAAGAGTCCGCAGACGGCGTTCGCCAATGACATTGTCCGTGGTTTCGATGACGGCGGTGAAGACGCCGCCGACTACTCCGGCCTCGACGCGCACCGGGCTGAAGGAGAACGAAAAGTAACACTCTTCGGCGTAGCCATGGCGATTCAGCGCGAGCAGCAAATCGTTGGACCAGGTGGCCACTCCGGTCTGAACCACGCCTTTCAGCATGGGTCCGATCGTGTCCCAGATTTCGACCCAGCAATCGCAGCAGCGTTGTCCCAGCGCCCAGGGATGCTTGCTGCCGAGAATTTTGCTATACGCGTCGTTGTACAGAACGACAAACTCGGGTCCCCAATACATCACGATCGGGAAGCGCGAATCGAGGCAAATGCTCATGGAAGTCTGCAGGCTTTGGGGCCATTCTTCTATGGGCCCGAGGGGGGTCTGGGACCAATCCTTGGCGCGCACGAGGGCGCCGGTCTCGCCTCCTCCGATGAGCTGGACAGATTCTGTGGTGCTGGGTGGCATGAACGAATTCAAGCAGGTACTTGGATGAAGATGCCTTAGGAATCGGTTCGGCTGTATACGGTGTTTACTGTAGATCTGGACGCATAAAGTTCAGCGGTCACGGAACGTGAAACCATATTTGCATCATGATTGTCCCGGCGAGCGAGACAAGCATGGCGACTGGCATGGAGACCGCGCCCACCTTGAGGAAATCCCAGAAACTCACATTGAGTTTTTCCTTCCGCAGCGCGATGAGCCACAGGATGGTTGCGAGTGATCCCGTGATAGAGAGATTCGGGCCGAGATCTACTCCGATCAGCACCGCGCTGACAGCCAGTCCATGGGCATGCGCGGACTGGAGTGTGCTGCCGGCAATTAGACCGAGCGGCAGATTGTTGACCAGGTTATTCGCGATGCCGACGGCGAAGCCTGTAATGAAAGTGCCGGAGATGTGCCCAAGACCGCGCGCCCCGTCGAACCACTTGGTTGTCAGTTGCATTGCGCCGACGCTCTCAAGCGCATCGACCATCACGAACAGACCGGCGACCAGCACCAGCGTAGACCAGCTTATTTCGCGGGCGAGGCTGACGGGGTTGCTTTTTGCCTTCATAGAAACGACTGCGGTGACCGCGAGGGCAACCAGACAGGCCGGCAAGCCCAGGTCCTTGCCGAACGAGGATGCGGTCAGGAGCACGGCCACCATAGAAGCCAGTCCAACGAGCACCAACTTTCCATTTGCGGGTAAGGGTTTCGCTTCCACCCGGTGCTCGATGCGCTGGCGCAACTCTTTTCGAAAGAGCCAGCGCATTACGGCGAAGGTCGCCGCGATGGAGAGGACGCAGGGAAAACCAAAAGATAACAGCCAGTTGCCGAGGGGCGGCATCTGGTTGTGGAAGACAACCAGATTGGCTGGGTTTGAAATCGGCAAAAGAAATGACGCCGCGTTGGCGATCAGGGCGCAAACAAAAAGGTAGGGTAGAGGCTCGACCTTCGCTTTGCGTACGGCCGTCAGAATGGCCGGCGTAAGGACGACTGCGGTAGCGTCGTTGGACATGAAGATTGTGACGACGGTACCAACGGCATAGACCAGCGCGAAAAGACGCGCGCAGGAACCGTCGGCCTGTCTGACCGCAAGCGATGAGAGCCAATCGAAGACGCCTTGCTCGCGCGCCAGCTCAGAGACGAGCATCATGCCAAGCAAGAAGAGGCAGACGTCCAGAGCTTTGGCCATCGCCTGAGCTGCGAGTTGCAAAGAAACCAACCGCAGAGCTAGCAGCAATAGGACGCCTGCGCCAACCCAATACGCTTCTGGAATATCGCGGGGGCGGATCAGCATCAGCAGGATGCTGATGGCCACGATCAGACATAGCACAGTGGGCGCCAGCGCGGGAGAAAGCATTTACGAGTTTCTCCCCAGCTTTTTCTTGTCGGCGGCCGGCGGGCCGAATGGGAACACATCCATCTGCAAGAAGTGCATCGAGCCAGAACTTTCCGTCTGTGCCGGACTTTGATTCTGAAGATTGAGATCGCGTTGCTCTCTTCGAGCGCCCGAACACAGAATGGTCAGCGTTCAACTTCTTTTTAAGTCGACCCTGACCCGGTTACTGAAATTCTTCCGCCATCCAGTGTTGCAGGGCGGTCATGTTTTGCTGACGTCCAAGGAAATTCTGAACCAGTTCATTGGCCGGCTCAGAGCCGCCGGGCTCAAGCACGATGCGGCGGTAGCGCATGGGGGCGTCGCCCGCCAATAAATTGTGACGATCAAATTGCTGGAAGAAATCTTCGGCGATCACTTTATCGAAAAGATAGGTGTAGTAGGCGGACGAGTAGCCGGCCAGATGGCCGAAGGAGGCCCAGGTGTGAGTTTCGGGCAGCGGCTTGAAGAGCGTGTAGCGCGTGGAATCGTCGAGGGTGACGGCGTCGAGGTTCACCTCTTCAGGCTTGGTTTTGTAGATATCGTAAGAGATGGCGGTGAAAGAATTCTGACGCGCGACCCAGGCTCCGCGCCCGAAGGCGGAGGCGCGATTCATGCGAGCGACTAGGTCGGCGGGGATGGGTTCGCCGGTTTTGTACTGGCGGGCAAATTTGGCCAGGACTTGCGGGCTGGCGATCCACTCTTCCAGCATTTGCGAGGGCGCTTCGACGAAATCCGATTCCATGCTGATACCGCTGACGCCGGCCCACTGCTGTTGGCCTCCAAGAATGTGGTGCATGAGATGGCCGAATTCGTGGAAGAAAGTTTTTACGTCGTCGTAGTCCATCAGGCCCGCGTCGGTCGCGGTGGGAGCGGGGAAGTTGCAGATGAGGATGGCCTCGGGTAATTGCTTGCCACGGATGCCGTCAAGCACGCCCTGCATTTCGGCGTGGCTGTACTTGCCGTGGCGCGGATGCATGTCGAGATAGAAGCGGCCGATGGGTTGGCCACTGTCGATGACGATCCAGGTTTCGACCGAGGGATCCCACGCAGGCACGTTCGGTTCCTGCTGAAAGCTCACGCGAAAGAGGTCGGCTGCGGTATCGAGAATGCCTTGCTTCACTTCATTGAACGGGAAATACGGACGCACGGATTGCGAGTCGAAATCGTACCTGCTGCGGCGAACTTGTTCGGAAAGATAAGAACGTTCGTAATCCCAGATTTCTGTGGCTGCGGGATCGGTCTTGCGTTTCTCGGCAAGCAGCATGTCGAATTCTTTTTGCGCGAGTGGGCGGGAGGCGTCGTTGACCTGCTGGATGAAGTCGGCAATATTGTGGCCACGGGCGATCATCTTGTCGGCGGCATTGTAGTCCGCCCATGACGAGTAGCCGAGAATCGTGGCGATCTCGTAGCGCGTCTTCAGCAGGCTGGTGAGAACCTCGAGGTTCTTGGGATAGGCGCGGGTGTTGAAGGCAAGACTTAGGCGGCGGCGAAGCTCGTTGCTCTTGGCGAAGTTAAAGACGGGCAGGGCGTCAGGATAATCGGTCGTGATTTTAATTTTGCCGTTGGCGCCGGGCTTATGGCGATCGATGTAGTCCTGTGGCAGACCGTCGAGTTCGGAGGGATCAGCCTCGATTTCTTTTTGGCCATCGGCAATGTTGCGGCTGAAGATTGACTGCTCTTCGGTGGCTTGCTCGTTCAGCTTTTTCAGGCGAGCGCGGGTGGCATCATCTTTATCTACTCCCGCCAGACGGAACTGAAGTAGCTGGCGCTCAACATAGTGGCGCGTGGCGGCGTTGGCGTGGGAAAGATCGAGTGCAGCGAGCGCGTTGTAAATCTCGTGATTGAGGGCAATCGCGCTTTGCGCGGCACTGACTTGGGTGAGCATCGTAGTAGCGTGATCGCGGAAGGCCGCGTCGGGATGGACATCGACCATGACCGCGGCGAAGTATCCGGCGGAATTGTTTTGGTGCACGGCTTCGTCATAGGGAGCGAGCGTGTTCTCGATGGTGCGCGCGCCTTTCACGGCGAGAAGTGTGTCGATGGAATGCTGGGCGGCGGCCAGGCGGTCATTTTCGATCTTCTCGAACGCGGCGATGTCAGGCTTGGAAGCCCAGAGCCTGGGTTGGGACACGGTGACTTTCTGGGCGGAGAGAACCGCGGCTAAAAGTAAGGGTAGACACAATAAGATTGCCAGGCGGGCAGCGAACAACATGAAAAACCTCGTCGCGATAGGGATTTTGGTTTAGCTGTCGAGCAATGACTTGGTTGCTAAGGGATTGTTGATGAGGCCGTTTCGGGATGTCAAGTGGGACGGGCGCCGCAGCCGGCGAGTCGAAAGCGTTCATTTGCAGGCTTTCACTGCACAACGCCGGACGTACAGCAGGAGATTGAGGCAAGCAGAGAAACCGGCCAAACCAAGGTAACGTTCCCTGTTGATTACCCATTATTCCGGCCGATAGGCTTGTGGTAACGTTTGAATTACCGCATATTCAATAGCTGGAACAGGGTTTTTCTTCGTGTCTTCGCAGACTCGCAAACCGGGTATCCACGTTGCGTGGAAGACGGTCACATACCGCAGTGTGGCCGTGGTGATCGTGGTCATAGTCGTGGGGTTCTTGATCGCCATCCGGCTAACCTTCCCGCAATTCAGCGAGAACACCATCCAGGCGGCGAGCGGAGTGGCGAACAAGGCGCTGGAGCGGGTCGCGGGGATGGCGCCGGCGGCAGGCAGCAGCGGGTCGCGCCTGCAGCAGGCACACTTCACGGCCCTCGATGGCACAGTGCGAGTGAAAAAAGGCAATGGCAATACCTGGGTCAGCGCAGATTACAACGTTCCCCTGGAAAAGGGCGATGTAGTGCAGACCGGTTCCGAGGGCATGGCGAAAGTGGTGTTTAACGATGGCACCAGCTACACCGTAAAGCAGGATTCGCTGATCGTGGTAGAGGAGAACTCAGCCAACGATCAGCAGCAGACGAATGTTGCGGTCGCGGTGACCACCGGAACTGTGGATCTTTCGACTGCGACTTATTCGGAAGGATCGAAGTCGCAGGTGATTGTGGCGGGTGCGACGGCGTCGCTGTCGCCCGAGTCGACGGCGCAGGTGCATAACGATCCGCAGAGCGATCAGCACGAGATCCTGATGAAAAAAGGATCGGGCGAAGTCACACGCAATGGAGAAACGGTACAGTTGGCGAACTGGGAAAAAGTGAGCTTCCAGGCATCGGAAACGCACATGGAGAAGGCAAAAGGAATAGGCCCGCCGACTCCGATTTCTCCGGCGAATATGGCGCCGCTGTTTACCTCGGCGCATGCGAACAAGGAAGTGGAGTTCTCCTGGACGCCGATGGCAAATGCGGTGGGGTATCGTTTGAGAGTCTCCCGGAACCCGTATTTTTCTTCTACACTGGTTGATAAGAGAGTAAACACAGCAGACGTTACCGTGTCAGGACTGGGCGAAGGTGCGTACTACTGGATGGTACAGTCGTACGAAGCGTCGGGAAAGGAATCGGTGGAGAGCGAGAAGAACCGCTTTACCATTATTCCCAAAGACAAGCAGACGGAAGCGATTGATCTGGAGCTCGATCCCTTTATTCAGCATGGCCACGTGATCGAAGTGGCGGGAAAGACGCTCGTGGGTGCTCGTGTGATGGTGAACGGGCGCGAGGTTCCGGAGATCGCTCCCGATGGAAGTTTTCACTACTTCACGCCCCCGTTGAGCACGGGGGAGAGTGTGATTACCGTGACTGCGCAAACCGCGCAGGGCGGAGTGAATACGCAGCAAAAGAAGGTCATTATTCAGTAAGGGTCTTGGGTGTAGGGTCATCGGTCTTAGGCAATCAGGCTGGACAAGAATGGGCTAAAGGCCTATGTCCTGGAACCGAAGGCCCGAAAAATATCGCGGAAGGCAGAGCACTTCATGTCAAGCAACGGATTTCATTCCTCACGGTCGCACAACCTCAGGTCGTTATTCAGCTTGTTCTCCAGCGACCTGGCCATCGATCTCGGCACGGCCAATACATTGGTCTATGCCCGCGGCAAGGGCATCGTAGTGAACGAGCCATCGATCGTTGCCATTAACAAGAACACGGGCGAGGTCGAGGCCGTCGGCAAAGAGGCGAAGGAAATGCTGGGCCGCACGCCGGGCAACATCGTCGCCATCAAGCCCATGAAGGACGGCGTGATCGCCGACTTCAAAGTGACCGAGAAGATGCTGAATTACTTCATCCAGAAGGCGCACAACCGCAAGATGCTGGTGCATCCGCGGATCGTGATCGGCGTGCCCTCGGAGATCACGCAGGTGGAAAAGCGGGCCGTCATGGATTCGGCCTATCGCGCCAAGGCCAGTGAAGTGCATCTGGTGGAACAGGCGATGGTAGCGGCAATCGGCGCCGGATTGCCGATTACCGAGCCCAGCGGCAACATGGTGGTCGACATCGGCGGCGGTACCACCGACATCGCCGTGATTTCGCTGAGCGGCATCGTGTATTCGCGTTCGGTGCGGATGGCGGGAAACCAGATGGACGAAGCCATCATGAATTACCTGAAGCGGAAATATAATTTACTGATCGGCGAGCGCACTGCCGAACAGATCAAGATGGAAATTGGCTCCGCCCATCAGCTCGATAAGCCGATGACGATGGAGATCAAAGGGCGTAACCTTATAGAAGGCGTCCCCAAGACAATCACGGTGGACGATGGCGAAATTCGCGAGTCGCTGAGCGAGTGCGTTTCCACCATCATGAATGCGATCCGCGTCGCGTTGGAGCGGACTCCGCCGGAACTTTCGGCCGACATCAGCGACCGCGGCATCGTGCTGACCGGCGGCGGGGCGCTGCTCAAGAACTTGGATAAGCGTATTCGGGAAGAAACCGGATTGCCGGTTTCGATCGCCGACGATCCGCTATGCAGCGTGGTGCTGGGCACGGGCAAGATGCTCTCCGACTTCAAGCTGCTGAGAAAGATCTCGATCGAATAGGGCAGTACCTGGTACCCAGTACCGAGTACCTGGAGAAGCAAAAAAACATTAACTATTCTGGCTTTGCTGAGTACTGGGTACTCGGTACTGTGAACTGGTGTTATGGAATCTGTACTCGGCCGTTACCGCAACCTGACGATTCTGGTGGGAGTGTTGTTTCTCCAGGTGCTGGGGTTGGCGGTGCAAGTGAAACGCAGCGGGGAAGCGCAGAACACGCGGCTGATCCGGATATGGGCAGTTGATCTCATTACTCCCTTCGAACGCGGGCTGGTTTGGGTCCAGACCGGCAGCAGCGATGTCTGGCACAACTACTTCTACCTGCGCCGGGTCCGCGCCGAGAACCGTGAGCTCAAACAACAGATTGAGCGCATGCGCCTCGACCAGGTGCGGATGAGCGAAGATGCAAGTCAGGCGCAACGTCTGCAGTCTTTGCTGGCCTTCAAAGAGCAGTTCATTGCCAGAACGGTGGCGGCACAGGTAATCGGCTCTTGTGGAAACGATCTGGCGCAGTGCATTTATCTGGATAAAGGCAAGGAAGACGGGATTGATCGCGACATGGCGGTGATCACGGCCAATGGCATCGTGGGCAAGGTGCTGGAAGTGTTTCCCACGGTATCGAAGGTCCTGATGATCAACGATCAAAGCAGCGGTGCCGGAGTATACCTGGAGAAATCGCGGTTACAAGGCGTACTGCGAGGAACGCCGAATGGCGAGTTGATCATCGAACGAGTCATGAGTGATGAGCAAGTGTCTGCGGGAGACACGGTTCTGAGCAGCGGCGGCGACCAGATTTTTCCCAAGGGGTTGCCCGTGGGTACGGTGACCAAGGTGGGCCCGGGAAGAGAAATGTTTCTAAGTATTAAGGTGAAGCCGGCGGCAGATCTAAGCCGGCTCGAAGAAGTGCTGGTGGTGACGGAAAAGCAGGAGCGGGCGCCAGGCGTGGCGGATATTGGCACCAGAGCGCGAGCGGCGGACATCCTCGCGCTTCGGTTGCCATCGGTGCCGGACAAACCGCCGGCGGCTGCGACTGCGGCTGCGGTGGCCAGCCCTGGCAGCGCTTCGGGATCTGTGCCGAACGTGTCTCCCACTGCTGCTAAGCCGGCCGGAACATTGCCTGCTCGGTCGCCCAATGCATCCTCCACACCTTCGTCGGTGACGAACTCCGCCGTGAAGGCTCCAGTTGGCGAAACTCCGAAGAAGGAAATTCTGAAGACGGCGGGGCAGAAGGTGGACTCCGGAAATGGAGCGAATAGCGGCGCAAAAGTGAATGCGACGTCGACTTCGAGTGCAGCGTCGAAGACGCCTTCGAACTCGCCTTCGAACTCGCCTCCGTCCGCTCCCATGATCGCAACTCCGGCGGCAACGTCAACCGTACCTCCACGCTCCGCAAATCCTTCGGCGAAACCGGCGACAGAACCAGCCCAGAAGCCGGTTTCTCCACCCAATTCGCAACCTGCGGCGACCGAAGATAATCCCGACTAGCGTGCCCATTACTTACACATCAGGCGAGCAGATTGAGGTTTACCGGTTCAGCATACCGGTGACGGTGGGGGTTCCGTTTCTGGCGCTGTTTGTGCAGGCGTTCCTGCCGCGGCGGCTTCCGTTTTTTTCCATCTTCGACCTGCCCTTGCTGGTGACGATTTTCTTTGCCATGGCGCGACGGAATCCGATCTCCGGACTGTTCACCGGTGCGGCGATTGGCTTGGCGCAAGACATGCTTGGGCCCTATCCGATCGGAATTTTTGGCATTGCGAAGACAGTAGTGGGCTATGCGGCATCGTCGCTGGGTGCGAAGCTCGACGTGGAAAATTTGGGCGCGCGGTTTCTTGTGACCCTGGGATTCTACCTGGTCCATCAGGCGGTTTATTTCACCGTGGCGCGAGGCATGGTGAGTTTGACCATGAACTGGAGTTGGAGCCGCGAAGTTCTCGCGGGGCTGGCGAATGCTGTGCTGGGAGTGGGGCTGTACTTTCTGCTGGATAAGTTCAAGCAGAGAACTTGAAGACAGTTCTCAGTTGCCGGTTCTCAGTTCTCAGTTAGTTTTGCCCAGTGACCTACGTTACTTTGCGCTTACGCGCGGCTGAGAGTCGCGCAGTAGAATTGATGTACACGATTCCCAAGGTTCCGACTGACCAGTGGCGCAAGCCTTCCCGACGTTCGCTGCCGTACCGAGGGCCACTGAGAACCGAGAACTGAGAACTGCATTCTGATGTTTAACCGTGATGACAAAGTATCGGCGATCCGGCTGACGGCGGCGCAATACATCATCCTCGGCATCTTCCTGGTGCTGGCTTACGGGCTGTGGAAGCTGCAGGTGATGGAGAGCGGTTACTATGCGTCGGCAGCGGAGAAGAATCGAATCCGCAATGTGCCGATTCTGGCGCCACGGGGCAAGATTCTGGACCGCGAAGGGCGCGTGATTGTCGACAACTATCCTTCGTTTTCGGCGCTGCTGCTGCGCGATTCTTCCCGCGACCTGAATGCGGACGCCGACATGATCGCGCAGGGACTTCATTTAGATCCCAATGAAGTGAGGGCGCGCATCCGGCATTTCACCGCGATGCCGCAATACCAGCCAATCTTTCTGAAAGAAGACATCACTCCGGATGAGCTGGCGTTTATCGACTCCCATCGCAACGAATTGCCTGAGCTGGATACGATCATGGCGCACCGGCGGCTATATCCGCGCAATGGATTCATGGCGCACTTGATCGGCTACGTCGGAGAAGTGACGGAAGACATGCTGAACCAGCCCCAGTTTGAACTCTACAATCCGGGCGACGTGGTTGGGGTTTCGGGGGTGGAGCGGCAATATAACTCGGCGTTGATGGGGACGAATGGCGCGCGGCGGGAGTTGGTGAACAGCCATGGCCGCGAAGTAGGTCTGCTGGAGGAAACGGATGCGATTCCCGGCAAACAATTAAAGCTGACGGTCGACATCGATTTGCAGATTGCCGCGGAAGAGGCGCTGGCCGGAAAAAACGGCGCCGTTGTCGCCATGGATCCGCATACCGGCGAAATTCTCGCCATGGTCAGCGGTCCAACCTTCGATCCCAACGATTTTGCGGTGAAGGTGACGCGCGACGAGTGGAACAAGCTGGTGACCGATCCCGACAAGCCACTGTTGAACAAGGCCATTCAGGCCCAGCTCGCGCCCGGGTCGACGTTCAAGATCATCATGTCGGTGGCGGGTTGGCAGGAAGGGATCGCGCAGACGATGCATGTGGATTGTCACGGCAGCGCTGAATTTTACGGCCGGCGTTTCGGATGTTGGGTGAAGGGCGGCCACGGCGAGGTGACGCTGGAGAAGGCGATTTACCAGTCTTGCGACGTGTTTTTTTATACTCTGGCAAATAAGTTGGGCATTGAGCGCATTGCCAAGTACGCAACCATGTTGGGTTTAGGACAGAAGACCGGCATTGATCTGCCCAATGAAGTGAGCGGCGTGATGCCGTCCGAAGAGTGGAAGATCAAGAACTTCAAGCAGAAATGGTTTGCCGGCGAGACCATTTCGGTGGGCATCGGGCAGGGCGCGATTGCGATTACTCCGGTGCAGTTGCTGCGCGCGATCAGTGCGATTTCGATGGGTGGGAAGATGGTGGTGCCGCATGTGGTGAATCCGGAAGGCCTGCCTCCGGGATACGTCGAGACCGCGAACCGCACGGAGGTGAAGACCGTTCCCATCGATCCGGAGGGATGGACCTTCATCACTGACGCAATGTCGCGGGTTTTGCTGCCCGAGGGAACGGCACCTTCGGCGCACATTCCTGGGATTGATATTGCCGGCAAGACAGGGTCGGCGCAGGTGGTCTCTCTGGCTTTGCGCGCGAAAGTCAAAAACGATGCGGAGTTCGCGCAGAATGGCTGGTTTGTAGGATTCACGCCGAGACGGAATCCGGACATTGTGGTCTGCGTACTGTTCCAGGGTGGTGAGCACGGAAAATTGGCAGCTCGACTGGCGACCCAGGTGATCAAGGCGTACGTGGATAAGCAGCGAAAGACGCCACAAAAAATGGTCGAGCAGACTAAAGACGGCAAGGTCGACATTGGTGGGTTGTGGACGGAGCCGGATCCGGACGGCGATCAAGAGCAGAAATTGCAGGGTGGACACTTTCTTGTGAAGTTGGGGAAGCATCCGTTGGCGGCTACGGCTGCGCCGGGGATGGTACCTGCGAAGTGATTCAGGTTTTGCGTTGCTCGAGAGCGAGACGCCACTGCGACAGCCGGTGAGACGCCGGCGTTACGGTTGGCGGCGCGGGTTCACCTAAGATCTGAGAGCTAGGAGCTAAAGGCTAGAAGCTGTTTTATGGCACGTTACGTTTCATTTCGCGATTTTGACTGGCTGCTGCTGGTCTTTGTGCTCATGATCTGTGGGCTCGGGGTGATGGAGATCCGCAGCGCGACCATGCACACCAAGTTTGCCGGCTCGCACGTCAAGCAGCTGTATTGGGTGCTGGGCGGTATCGCATCCATGTTTGTCATCAGCGCGATCAATTACCAGGCGCTGCTCGATCGCATCCACTGGTTTTACATTGCGTCGATCGTTTCTCTGATGGCCGTGCTGATCTTTGGACAGAAGTATCTGGGGGCGAAGCGGTGGATCAAAATGCCGGGCGGAAATCACTTCCAACCGTCAGAATGGGTCAAGTTGATCCTCATATTGGCGATGGCAAAATATTTTGCCGAATTGCGGCATCGCGAGCTCTCCTGGCCTGATTTTATGAAAGCGGGGGCCATCGTCGTGATTCCCATGCTGCTGGTGTTGAAGCAGCCCGATCTTGGCACTGCTCTCACCTATGTGCCCATCGCCATCATGGGTGTCTTTCTGGGCGGAATGCAGTGGAAGCAGGGGTTGGCAGTGGCTCTGGCGGCCGGTATAGGAATTGGAGCAGTTTTCTTTATTCCCCAGATTCACGTGCTCAAGGGTTATCAGAAACAGCGCCTGACCAGTTTCGAACACCCCGAGGATGATCCCCAGGGCACGGGATATCAAGTTGAGCAATCGAAGATTGCGGTAGGTTCGGGAGGGCTGTGGGGTGGGAAAGGCTCGCAAACCCACGGGGCGTTTCTGCCAGTTCCACAAACGGACTTTATTTTCGCGGCTTTTTCGGAAGAACACGGATTCGTCGGCGCTTTGGGGGTTCTGCTGCTATACTTCATAGTGCTGATGCGTTTGACCCAGAACGCACAAACAGCGCCCGACCGCGCTGGGACGTTCGTGGTAATGGGTGTGGTGGCTGTGCTTAGCTTCCATATCCTGGTCAATGTCGGCATGGTGG
Organism: uncultured Acidobacteriaceae bacterium; assembly: GCA_963818935.1. Lineage (GTDB taxonomy): Bacteria > Acidobacteriota > Terriglobia > Terriglobales > Acidobacteriaceae > Sulfotelmatobacter. The sequence continues at coordinate 33,792 of CAWFUK010000071.1, read as the reverse complement.
TCGGTTTTATGCCGGTCACCGGAATACCTTTGCCGTTAATGAGTTACGGAGGGTCTTCCGTGTTGTTTATGTTTCTGGCCTTGGGGATGGTGATGAACGTCCGCATGCGCCGCTTCGTGAATTAGCCGAAGGCTGATTCCAACGGAATTGCGTAGTAGAAAGTTCCTGATTCTGTACTGGATTCTTGTAACTGGGAAGACGGCAAAGAGTAGTTGCTGTGCCTGTGGGCGCAGCCTAAAAATATCGATCGCCCTCGCGTAAAGGGGGCATTTCACCGGCTTGTCGAGTGCTTGAAGGCCGGGCAGGATTGAAGCAATAAATCTGCTGGCAGGGAAACGGCCCCCCGACCGGAAACGGTCTGAGAGTGCGGTCACAAACCCGGCAGACATAAGGCGAACAGTGCACATAGGTAAGACACCCAAGCTTGTGCAGCGGATCGGGTCAGGAAGAAAGCTCTCTGTCCCCAGCCGTCCCCTATCCGGGGCCCGCGTCGCGACGCTCGATCCTCCCCTGTGCTTCCTCACTTCACTCCGGTGAATCCCGCCCGGCTTTAAGCCAGGCAGGAGCGGAGTGTCCATGAACAAGGAGTTATTTGTCTCTTCCACGCCCCACGAAACGAAAGTGGGCCTGGTGGAAGACGATTTGCTCGCGGAGGTTTACCTCGAGCGTGAGAATGAATACACCCTGGCGGGGTCCATTTATAAGGGCCGTGTGACCCGGGTGCTTCCTGGAATGCAATCCGCATTCGTCGACATTGGCCTGGAGCGCGATGCCTTCCTTTATGTCTCCGACTTTATGGAGTTGGAAGAGCACGACGAGGATCTGACCGATTCCGTCCCGGCCACTCGCGGCGTGCAGGACATGCGGGTGCAAAGCGCGCCGGCAGAGTCCGCTTCGGGCGAGATGCAGATTGCACCCGCAAGCCAAGCGGCGGTGGCGGGAGAGAATGGTTCGGACTTAGGTTCGGAGGAATCCGGAGAGCCGACGGATCAGCCGACCTCTTCATTTGCGGCCGGAGCCGCGCCTGAAGTTTCGAATGGCGGTGGTCAGGATCGTGATCGTGGAGGGTACCGGGGACGCCGGCGTCGCCGAGGTGGCCGCCGCGACGGACGAGAAGGACGAGAAGGAAGGGACCGCGGACCGGATCCGCGTTTCGGACGGCCGACAGAGAGTGTGCCCCCGGCTGTTCCCAGCTTTACTGCGCCGCCGGCCAACCACCGTCCCGTGGAGTCGGGACGAAACCAGTTTGGCCCTCCAGCCGGATACCAACCCATCCTGCTTCCCGGGGAATCGATTTCGAAGTATCGAGGACTAACTCCGGCTTCAGCTGTGCAGGAGAGACAACCTCATTCAAGCTGGAATGAAACGCCATCTACACCTGCATCGGTTTCGGAATCGGGGGCGCCACTGGCCGAGACTTTTCCGGACGACGAACCAATTTTTGCGAGTGGCACCACAGCGACCGCCGGCACGATAAGCGCATCGGCTGCTCCGTTTGTGGAGACGCGGGAAGAACAGCGTGAAGACGAAATCCGCGAGCTCGAGGAGCACGGCCAATCGCCCGCGGCGGCAGAGGCGTCTACTTCGGTGGATTGGAGTCGTGAATTCCGCAGAGAGCATCCCGCAGGTCGCGGTCTTTCAGAGGCGCAGGAAACGGCTAGGCCGGTCGAGGAATTTGTTGAGGAAGAAGAGGAGTTTGCTTCTTTCAGGACGTCCGATCAGCCGGAGCCTGCGGTTCGCGAGCAAGCCGCTCCAATTGCTGAAGCTCCAACGCCAGCTTTCGCTCCGTCCAGTCCCACGTCTCCGGTTTTCGCGACGCCCGGAACGATGGAGGAAGAAACCATCGACGAGGATGAGGCGGATGCCGTTCCTTACGAGCAATCGTCCGACGAGGGCTACGAAGAGTTCGAAGAAGAAACCCGAGCGGCCGGGCATGGTGGGCAAGTGCTCCCCGAAGTTCGCGAGACTGTAGAAGAGATTCACATGACGTCGCTGGCCGAAGCAGGAGTCCCTCCGGCGGCGAACGGCAGCACGCCCGAGAGCGAGGAAGATTCCGAAGAGTTGGAACTCGAGGAAGCGCAAGCCGAGGCGGAAGCATTGCTCGACGCCGAAGCCCGCGGCAACGGCACGGTCGATGCCCGCGCCGAAGTTCGGGCTCCATCGGGCACCGCCGGCTACACCCAGCGTACCTCTCGCCCGCGCCCTGCGTATGAGCGTCGCAGTGGAGGACGTCGTGGTGGTGGCCGGCGCTTTCCGCGGCGCGAGCACCAGGAAGTTCCCAAAATCAGCGATCTATTGAAGGAAGGCCAGGAAATTCTGGTGCAGATCGCCAAGGAGCCTATCGGCAAGAAGGGTGCGCGCATCACCAGCCACATCGCGCTGCCTGGACGCTTTCTGGTCTACATGCCGACGGTGAACCACACCGGAGTCTCGCGCAAGATTGCCTCCGACGAAGAGCGCCAGCGGCTGAAGCGCATCGTGATGAGCGAGCGCGACAACGGTCAGGGCGGCTTCATCGTCCGCACCGCCGCGCAGAATGCCAGCGAAGACGAACTCCGCGCCGATATTCGCTTCCTCAAGGGTTTGTGGAATGACATCAAGAGCCGCGCGGAAGCTTCGAAGCCTCCGGCTTTGATCTATCACGATCTCAATGTGGTCGAGCGCGTACTGCGCGATCAGGTCACTTCAGATTTCTCCGTCATCTGGGTCGACACGGAGCCCGAGTACGAGCGCATATTGCGCTTCTTCAATCGCTTCCAGCCCGGACTGGTGAAGCGCGTCAAGCTCTACACCAAAGAGACGCCGCTGTTCGAGCAGTTCGGCTTGGCCGAAGAAATGAACAAGGCGCTGAAGTCGAAAGTGTGGCTGAAGAGCGGAGGCTACATCGTCATCAACCAAACTGAGGCGCTGGTCGCAATCGACATCAACACCGGCAAATATGTGGGCAAGACTTCGCGCCTGGAAGATACCATCGTCAAGACCAACGTGGACGCGATCAAAGAGATCGTGCGCCAGGTGCGGCTGCGCGATCTGGGCGGCATCATCATTATCGACTTCATCGATATGGACGAGCGCCGCAACCGCCAGCGTGTGATGCAAGCTCTCGAAGAAGAGCTCCGTCACGATCGGGCTCCCTCCAAGGTTCTGCAGTTCAACGATTTCGGCCTCGTCGCCATCACCCGCAAGCGCGTCAAGCAATCGCTGGAGCGCACGATTGGCGCGCCTTGTCCCTATTGCCAATCGACGGGTTACGTGAAGTCGGTGACCACGGTCGCCAACGAAATTTACGTCGAGATGCGCAAGATGGCGAAGCACATGGAGCACGAAGATGTGATGCTGCGTGTGCATCCCGATGTGGCCAAGGAGTTGAAAGCCAACAGCGGCCGCTTGCTGAACGAAATGGAAGAACTCACCAAGCGCACCATCATCGTGAAGAGCGACCCGGCGCTGCACCAGGAGCAGTTCGACATTAACTAGGAAGTATTGACGAGGTTGGAAGGCTGAGAAGGTTTGTACTGACCGGGGCGCCTGGATCGGGTAAAACCGCCATCATCCGGCGGCTTGAGCGTGAAGGCTTCAGCGTGGTTGAAGAAGCCGCCACTGACGTTATCGCTCTGGAACAGGCGCACGGGATCGCCGAGCCATGGACTCGTCCCGGCTTCATCGATTCGGTTATTACCCTGCAAAGGGAACGGCAGCTCCGTGCATCACGCCAGTCCGATGCTGTCCAGTTTCATGATCGATGCGGCGCCTGCACAGCTGCGCTGGCGGCCTATCTCGGATATTCCTTTTCAGATACGCTTTCGCGCGAACTGGATCGCATCCTTAAAGAGGAGATTTACCAAAAGCGCGTCTTTTTTCTGCGCAATCTTGGCTTCATCAAAGCTACGGAGGCACGGCGAATCACTTTTGAGGAGACGCTACGTTTTGAGCAAATTCACGAAGAGACTTACCGTAAGCTTGGCTTCGAGCTTGTCTACGTAGAGCCGGGCACTGTAGAAGACCGAAGCGCTGTGATCAAAGCTGCGGCTTTCGCGAGTTAGTTGAAGTGGCGAATTGTAATCCCCGCCAGCGTTTCCCATGCAAGGATCCTGAGAAACGCGGTGGAGGGAGATCCCGCCGAAAAGCTTTACTTCACCGTAGCCGCCAGCACCATCACCTTCGCATTGGTCGGCAACGTCAGGCTCTTCACCGCTTTGGTTTTATTTAAAGCAAACTGATACGCGTACAGATTGAACACGCGATTGTCTTTGGTTCCGTTATCGAAATTTCGGTAGGTCATAATCACGCCCTCCGATTCGCCGGTATATTTCTGCGGCGTGTACCAGTCGCTCATGCTTTGGCTGAACTTCGTTGTGCTTCCGTCGGTGTACGTAACCGTGAAGGTCTGCGATGCCTGGTTGCCTTCGACCGCAGTTCCGAGCAGCGTAAGAATGGAAAACTTACCCATCGGCAGAGTGATCACTTGCCCGTCGGAACTGACCGCATCCAATTCATTGGCGGGGCCGAGGTCCATCAGAATGCCGCTGTAGACGCGCGACGTGGTGAGCAGGTTCGACGAATACGAGTATCCTCCGCCGTCGAGGCCGCCCGTCGTATACACCGAGCCGTCGGTGTAAATTCCGTAGGTCGTGTATTCCGAAGCCAGGTCGACCGCCGTTCCCGCCCCTGCCTTGCCAATGCCTGCACTCACCGAGAACGGAAAGCTGGCGCTCCCAACCACGCTCCCCGAGGTTCCGGTGACGGTCACCGTGCTCGTTCCCGTAACCGCGGATGCGCTGGCCTTGAATGCCACCGTTTGTTTATTTCCCGTGCCTTTAATCGCTGCCGTCACGCCTTTTGGCAACCCTGACACGCTCAGAGTTACGGGCCCAGTGAAGCCATTTTGATCGGTAATCGTGATCGAAGCATTCGCCGCAGAATTTTGGTTGATGTACAGGCTGGCGGGTCCGGCGAGGGTAAAGCCCGGAGCTCCAACCGCGGTGTTGATTGCGCTGGCGTACTCCGCCGCCTCGCCCGTCCCGACAAAATCATCATAGAGCCACATGAATCCGCCGATGATGCCGCATTCGCTGTGCCAGCTGCTCATCTGCGACTGCACCTGGCTCGGAGTGTCGTCCTGATCCCACATCCCGGGAAAAACTGGAACCGCGCCGAAATTCCATCCCACGCACGGATTGTTTCCACTGCCTCCGGCGTAAGTTTGGAGATGAACCCCATCCGCCGTGCCCGGAAGTTGATCGTTGATCTGCGTCACCACGTTGGTCCAATAACTGCTGTCATCGAAAGCGTCGGGCATCACGTGGTAACCCAGGTTGCCTAGCATCACGCCAAACGATATCGTGGTCGGCGAATTGAAGCTGTTCTCATCATCGAAATCGATGGCATCGAGGGCTGGAATGGCGGTCTTGAGCGCCTGAAAATCCTGATAAAGAATGCTGGTCGGCCCGGTCCCTTGCGCGTTGACCAGATTGGTAATGTTCTCCCAGTCTCCGTAATTCGAGGAACCGATGCTGAAGGTGACCCGTTTCACCGTTCCTTCCTTCAGTTGCGCCATGTCTCCGGGAAAATCGGGCCAAGTCTCGTTACCCACGTACACACCGCCGCTGGTGAGGGGAAACTCGCCATTGAAGTTCAAGTCGCCGGTGGTGCTGACCTCGATGCTCCAGACGATCGCTTCAGAAAAACCGGAATTCTCAATTTCCGTGATGTTGGCCGATGCGTTTTTGTAAAACGGCCCGCCGCCAAAGATCCCGGTGTATCCGGTCTGGGCCATTGCGGTCTGGCACGTGAACGCCGCCGCCAGAACTGAGAAAAGAAAAACTACTGCGCGGCTGATGAAAACTGAATGAGAAGATAGTCGTTCCGAGTTCATTGCGATCGAAGGTTTCACATGGTCTCCTGGGCGGGTAGCGGTCAAATCGCAGATGCAGTCTGGCAAAGTTCCGTCCGCGAAGTTGCCGGCGACTTTATCCCCTGAAAAGTCGTCCACGGATTATACACGCTCGCCGCGCGTATCCCCGTGCGTGGCGCGGCATTCCGGCTAGCGCAGAAATGTGAGATTTTGCTGTGGAGAATCCGGCTAGCTTCCAGGATGGGCCAAGGCCTTGACTGCAAGATCGCAGCGGCTGCGAAGTTTCTGCACGGTTTCGCGGATCGCTTTCGCGGATGCGCCGGCATCGCCGCTTTCCGCCAGCTTGGCTACGCTGCCGGCTTCTTCGGCCGTGGTGCGGGCGACCTCGATCAGAACGACGATTGCGTCGGCGTGGAGTTTCCACACCGAGGACATGCTCTGGCTGCGTTTGAGTTCCTCGAGTTCGGTGTTGAGACGCGCCACGCACGAAACAAGCCGCATCAGCGAACGGGCGATGTCGGCGCGCAAGCTTTTTTCTTCGAGGTAGGCGGCACTGTAGGCTTCCGCTTCGGGCGCAGTGAGCGTCAGGTTAAAAAAGCGCATGGGCACGATTTGGCGGTACTTGGCATCGGCCACGCGAACGAAGACGCGAATCGATTCCTCAACGCGCCGCAGCTTGCTTTCTTCGGCCGAGATTTGGTGCGCTGTGATGACCAAGGGCTGAAAAGTGGGGGTTGGAGCTGGTGTGGTTGCTCCTTTAGCCGGTGCGGGTTTGGCGGCTGTAGCCGCTCCGCCTTGCGATCGAATGCCGTTTCCGGCGGAAGGCGCCAGCAGTGATTTGCGGATGGGCGGCCGGCGGTCCAGTTCTTTTTTCAACTTCGAGACGCGCCGGAATTTCTCCAGCGCGCCGTCATAATCCGCTTGCAGCATTTGTTTCTGTTCGATCGCGGCCACGTGCTCGACAGTGACCTCCACGCCATCGACTGTACTGAGAATGCTGCCTCCCATTTCTTCAAGGGCCTGGGCGAATTGCTTGATCTCGCCTAACGCGCTGGCGAAGAGTTCGTCAAAGCGCGCGCCGAACGCGGCATTGTGGGCGGCCAGCGTGGCCAGGACGCCGGGATGGTAGAAGGACGAGTCGAGCCAGCGCTTCAGTTCACGCACGCGCGAGACGACGCCGGAGTCAATGAGGGAGTTGAAATCGCGGTAACGGGTGATCTCCTCGCGCAACGGGTCGAAGTTGCGCAGCAGTTGTACGTGCTCCTCAGGCAGAGAGGGTACATCGGTATCGGCCAGAATTTCGATTAGCGCAATTTCAAAGGGAGAAAGCGGTAGGGCGCCATCGAGGCCGTAGCCGCGCTGTTGCCATTGCCCGGGCACGCGCGGATGGCGGTAAAGAAAAGTGGCGATCAGGTCGGTCTTATCGCGGTTGATCTCGCTGGGCTCGCGGCGGCGCACAAAATAGCGCAGCAGGGCCTCAGCTACTTCCGAATCTGTATCAGGAGTAAGCGCCTGGCGCAGCATGGCGGGAGTAATGGCCATGTCGAGCAGGTGCAGCCAGCGGTACATGCGGGAAAGCGTTTCCGGCAGGTCGTCGCCGGATTGGCGGAGTGAAACTTCATCGAGCCCGCTGGGAATGGGCACATCGCCGCCCAGCGACTCTCGCATCAGCTTCTGATAAAAACCCTGGACCGTCGCCAGGATTGCCAGTTCAAATCTGAGATCCTCGGCCAAGAAACACTCCCGCGGGCGAGATTCATCCCTTTCGTGAGGGAATTCTTACACTGCGTACAAGTAAAGACGAAAGTCACCTCAGCTGCAAGTTACCAGCGGAGTGACACTAGTATGCAGCGATTCGATGCTTGGCTGTCAGTTTCGGAGGTGCATGTCCTTCCGCGCAGCCGCAACGTTGTTAGAAAACAACCGTCTTGTTGCCGTAAATCAGAACGCGGTTTTCCACGTGCCACCGGACGGCGCGCGAGAGCACAACCTTTTCCAGGTCACGGCCCTTGCGGACGAGGTCTTCGACGGTATCGCGGTGCGAGACGCGAACTACGTCTTGCTCGATGATGGGGCCGTCATCGAGAACTTCGGTAACGTAGTGGCTGGTTGCTCCGATCAGCTTTACGCCCCGCTCGAACGCTTGGTGATAGGGCCGCGCGCCAATGAACGCGGGCAGAAACGAATGGTGAATGTTGATGATGCGCTGGGGATAGCGGTTGACGAAATCGTTCGACAGAATCTGCATATAGCGGGCCAGCACCATGAAATCGGCCTTATGGTCCGCGATCAGTTTCTGGATTCGTTCCTCCGCCTGGCGCTTGTTGTCTTTTGTGATCGATACGACAACGTAGGGAATTTTGTAGAAGTCGGCGATAGTTTGGTTGTCGGGATGGTTCGAAATAATCAGCGGAATGTCGCAAGCGAGCTCTCCGCTCTTGTGACGGTAGAGAAGATCGACCAGGCAGTGATCGTATTTGGAGACGAAGATGATCATGCGCTGTCGATGCGAAGACTGCGCCAGGCGCCAGTTCATCTGGAACTTGTCAGCGATGGGTGCGAATTGTCTCGTGAAGTCGGCGAGGCCTTTGTCGGCGAGATCCTTCTCAGGGAGATCGATGTCGAAGTCTTTAGGATCGAATTCAACGCGCATTAAGAATAAGCCGGACTCTTCGTCAGCATGTTCGTCGGCGTGAAGGATGTTACCGCCGTGACGATAGACGAAGTCGGCGATGGTGGCGACTTCGCCCTTGGCGTCGGGACAGGAAACGAGGAGGATGGCAGAGGGCTTCATGCGGTCACGATAGATTGCTGATCATTGCGCTGCCATCTGCTATTTAGTCTCGAATGATAAATTGGCGTCGGCTGCTTTCTCGATCTCATCCGTAAGCTTGGCATCGAACTGGAGTCCATAACACATCCAAGTCGTACCAGGCTTGTAGTACTTGATTCTCACCGAAATTGGTTGGCGCTCATAAGCGACAAAATAGTGCTGATAAACAAGCATGCCCTTCACCTCGGTCTCTGTCAGGAGGGCATGTGAAACGTACGAGCCCATGAGGCTGTGCACAGACCCAAACTGCGTTTTGAGGTTTGTGGCCTCATCCTGCATTCTGCTTAAGGCTGGGTTTGTACCGAACAAATAATCTACACCCTCAGTCGCCTTGTCGTGCTGCAGCAGGTTGAAGAACCTGTCAGACATTTCTTGATACGACGGATTCTGTGCCTGCTGTCCTTGGATTGAGTGGTGACCCAAGAAAATACTGAGCGCAAGCACACTGCAAATTAGTGCAACGCGAGTCATGTATTTCATTCTTCCTCCCCGGGCTTCGTTTGTCGGAATCAATCTAACCTAATTTAGCGGCGAATGGTCCAGAAAGAGATCGAGCTTGCGTTACGCCTTCAGCGCCTTGATAATCTCTCTTGCCGCATTGGCCCCAGACCCTCCCGTCAATCCCGCGCCCGGATGCGTGCCGCTACCGCAAAGATACAGGTTTTCGATCGGCGTCTTATAGCGCGCCCAGTCCAGTAACGGACGCATGGTGAAGAACTGGTCGAGCGCCAGGTCGCCGTGGAAAATCTGTCCTCCGGTCATGCCGTACGTTTCTTCGAGATCGAGCGGCGTGATGATCTGGTGGGTGAGAATCTTTTCCGGCAGGTCGGGAGCGTATTGCGCCAGCGTCTGCACAACCGTTTGGCCAAGCGCCTTTCGCTGGTCGTCCCAGTTACCACTCGGCCCATCTCCTTTTAACTTGTAGGGCGCGTACTGCATGTAGATCGACATCACATGCTTGCCGTCGGGCGCGAGCGTGGGATCGGTCAGCGATGGGATAGCGACTTCAAGATAAGGCTGGCGCGAGAAGTTGCCATACTTCGATTCGTCGAAAGCTCGTTCCAGATAATCGATCTCGTGGCCGATGTGGATGCGGCCCTTCAAAGCTGCCGCTTCCCCATTCTTAAGAGCGTTGAAGGTTGGCAGTCCGGAGAGCGCCAGATTCACTTTCGCGACCGTGCCATTTCCTCGATAATGTTGGAGTTTTTGCACGAAATCGGGCGAAAGATGGACCGGATCGGTGAGTTTCAGCAAAGTGCGTTTGGGATCGGCATTGGAGATGACCGCGCTGGCATGAATTTCTTCACCGGTGCCGAGCAGCACTCCGGTAGCGGCACCATCTTTCACCCGAATCTCGATGACCTCGGCGGAGGTACGAATTTCTGCGCCTGCGGCTTGCGCAGCGGAAGCCATGGCTTGCGTGAGTGCACCCATTCCGCCAGCGGCGAAAAAGGCGGAGCCTGAGGGATGAGAATCACCGGCTGCGCGAATCAGCAACTGTAAGGCGCTGCCTGCCGACCATGGTCCAAGAAAAGTTCCGAAGATTCCGCGAGCGGCGATGACCGCGCGCAGCAACTCGGTTTCAAAATATTCCGCGACCAGATCGGCCACGGCCATCGGTCCCCAGCGCAGCACGCGATACATATCGCGCTTGCCGAGTTTGCGCAAGGCGCGGCCAGTCTGCAGCATACTCCACAGATCGCCGCGGCTGGGGTGGTCGATATCCGGAGGAGTGGTGGCCAGAATTTCGGCGATCACCTTGCCGATTTTGGCCAAAGATTTTGCGAACTCGGGATATTTCTTCGCGTCTTTTTCCGAGAAGGCGGCGATCGCTTGTGCGGATTTGTTCTCGTCCTGATAAAGCGAAAGAGCGCGGCCGTCAGGCGAGAGCGCCGTCACGCAGGTCTCCGGCGTGATGAAACGCACGCCATGCTTTTCCAGTTGCATGTCGCGGACGATGTCAGAACGAACGGGGCCTGCTGAGTGCGAGAGGGTGGAGCAACGGAAGTCGGGATGAAATTCATCCGTGATGGCCGCGCCGCCGACTTCGGCGCGGCGTTCGAGGATGAGCGGTTCGAATCCGGCTTTTGCCAGATAGAAGGCGGTGACGAGGCCGTTGTGGCCGCCGCCGATGATAAGGATGTCGCGGGTGCCGCTTTTGGTCTCAGGCATGTTAAGCCACTCCCTTGACGTCTTTGAGAATTTCGAGCGCCGCGAGACGGCCGTTCGCGCCCATGATGCCGCCGCCGGGATGCGTGGCCGATCCGCACATATATAAATTCTGAATTGGCGTGCGGAAGCGCGCATAGCCCGGAGCGGGACGCAGGAAGAAAAGTTGTTCGAGCGAAAGTTCGCCTTGAAAGATGTTGCCCTCGCTTAGTCCCCACTCGCGTTCGAGATCGAGCGGCGTCACGACTTGCCGATGCAGAATGATGTCTTTAATGTTGGGCGCGTATTCGGCGATAGTGTTGACTACCGTATCGCCGAAGGCTTCCTTTTCGGTGTCCCAGTTGAGGCCGGGGCGCAGCTTGTAAGGCGCGTACTGCACGAAGCAGGAGAGCACGTGCTTGCCCGGCGGCGCGACGGAGGGATCGGTGAGCGACGGGATCACCATGTCGATATAGGGGTTGCGCGAAAAATTTCCGTACTTGGCGTCATCGTAGGCGCGCTCCATGTATTCGACAGACGGCGAGATGGAAATCGCTCCGCGCAGATGCGCGCCGGGTCCGGGCATGCACTTGAAGTTTGGCAGCGCATCCAGCGCCATGTTTACTTTGCCGGAGGAGCCGCGAAACTTGAAGCGATTGATGTCTTCAAGAAAGTCGGCAGGAAGATGTTCGGCTTCGATAAATTTGATGAACGTCTGGCGCGGGTCGACGCTCGATGAAATTGTGTTGGCATAGATTTCATCGCCATTGGCCAGCACGACGCCTTTTGCCTTGCCATCTTTCACGATGATCTTTGCGATGGCGGCCTGGGTGCGAATCTCGACTCCGGCCTCGCGGGCGGCGTCGCCGATAGCGTTCGAGATGGCTCCGGTGCCTCCACGGGCGAATCCCCAGGCGCGGAATGCGCCGTCGATTTCTCCCATGTAGTGATGCAACAGAACGTAGGCCGTTCCCGGCGAGCGCACCCCGAGAAAGGTTCCGATAATGCCGGAGGCCGACATCGTCGCTTTGAGCACATCGGTCTCGAACCATTGATCGAGAAAATCAATGGCGCTCATGGTCATGAGCTGGACCTGATTGTATTTGTCGTAGCTGGACATGCCCTGAAAGCGGCGGCCGATGAAGAGAAGCTTCATCAGTTCGCGCGGGTTGAGCGTGTTGGGGTCGGGCGGGACCATGCTGAGAATCGGTTTTACGAAGCGGCACATGGCTTGCATGGCTTTGCCGAACTCGTCGTAGGCTTCGGCGTCGACGCGGGAGTGGCGGGCGATCTCGCGATGCGTTTTTCCGTGATCGTTCACGCGCCACAGATAATCTCCGCTGGGCATCGGAGTGAATGTGCCGTCGAGCGGGAGAATTTCAAGGCCGTGGCGCGGCAGATCGAGGTCGCGAATGATCTCCGGCCGCAGCAGCGAGACCACGTAAGAACAGACGGAGAACTTGAAGCCGGGGAAAACTTCTTCGGTGCAGGCCGCGCCCCCGAGAATATGGCGGCGTTCGAGAACCAGAACTTTCTTTCCAGCCTTAGCGAGGTAGGCGGCGTTGACCAGGCCGTTGTGGCCGCCGCCGATCACGATGACATCGTATGAATTAGCCATAAGCTCTTAGCCCTTAGCTGTTCGCTTGCTGGTTGAGGGTTCGAACAGAGAATACTAGCTCAATTTTCGAATGTACGGATTAGAGACCGCTGGGCAGAACGCTCCAGTTGCGGAGGGGGTTCGATACTGTTGGCATGATTGGGCGCATTTGGAATCGAAGCGCAATTCTATCGGGGATGGAGGATTTTGTCTGCAACATTAGCGAGCGGGTGTGGGCCTGAGCCTCTTCAATTTGCGAACAACGACCGCTATGCCTTGCCAAACGACGGCATTAATTACAACGGCTGCCAACGCGAGGCGAACGTCTCCGATCAGTATCAGCCTCTGAATCCCAAAGGACAGATAAAGCCCGGCAGGCCCGGAAGGAGTAGCGCGACTCCCAAGACCAGTGGCCAATCAGGGCCGAGATGCATGGCGAGAATCCCTACGATCTGAACGCAGAGGAAAATCATCCACATTGCCCTCATATTGTCGCCTCGATTCCGGCTGCCCAATTCTCCCCCATAATCCTACCAGTCTCCCTCATCGCAAACTCGATTCGTGAACGACAAGTTCCGATGCGTGGGAGACCCTTCGCTCCGGCGGAAAAGCGCCTACGCTCAGGATGACGCCGCATTATTTGCTTCCCTCAATCGACTTTCAGTTCCGTTTCATTAGCGTCATCCCGAAGACCCGCGTTTTCTCAGTCCTTACGAAATTCAAACCTGATAGGCAAAGTAGCCCGGTTGCTGCGAGACACGATGCCACGGCGGTATGCAAAAAACTGCGCATCGACATGGGATCAACTATCGGGGTATAGTTTGGGCTCGTCTCCCTGCTGACGTTTTGAATCCACGCAATGAAGATCAAAGGACAGCCAAAAATGAAGAGGATATTCTCGGGTTCTGGACCCACAAACAGCTCGCTTTCTTTTCTCACCGTCCTGCTGGCATTCACAATTTCTTTCGCGTTGGCCTTGCCCGCGCGAGCGCAGACGGGCTTGGTAAAGATCAGCACGGACAGCTTCACGAACAGCGACAGCGATCATAAAACCGAAGTTGAGCCGGACACCTTCGCGTGGGGAAATACGATTGTGAGCGCGTTTCACATTGCGCGGCGGCCGGGATCAATTGGCTGGGGCAGCGCCGATGTCGGCTTTTCGACTTCGACGAATGGTGGCGCTACGTGGAAATATGGAAGCCTTCCGGGACTGACGGTGAATTATAAAAGCGGGACATTCGGCGCGGCGGCCGATCCTTCGGTGGCTTACGATGCGAAGCATGGAGAGTGGCTGATTTCGACGCTGCCGCTGGTAGGTTTGAGCAGTTCGTCGCGTTACATTGGCGACGTGGCGGTGAGCCGGTCGACGGACGGGTTATCGTGGGGCAGTCCGATCATGATCGACACTACGGCGCTGGACGATAAGAATTGGAGCGTGTGCGATAACACGACCACGAGTCCTTATTATGGCAACTGCTATACGGAGTGGGACCAGGCGTACGGCACGGGCGATGTTTTGCTAAGCGTCTCCAGCGATGGCGGGCAGACTTGGGGTCCGGGGCTGCCGTCTTCCGACCATGCGGGCGGTTTGGGCGGCGAGCCTGTAGTGCAGCCGAATGGCACCGTGATTGTGCCATTTCAGGGCGGCGGCATCGACGTGTTCAGTTCAAGCAATGGCGGCGTGAGCTGGGGCAAGAGCCAAGCGATTGCCAGCATTCAATATCACACAGTGGCGGGAGGGTTGCGCAATCCGGATCTGCCTTCGGTGGGCATTGACGCGGCGGGCACGGTGTATGTGGTGTGGTCGGATTGCCGCTTCCGCACCAGTTGCAAAGAGAACGACATCGTGATGAGCACGTCGACTAACGGCACGACCTGGAGTACGGTGGCGCGCATTCCGATTGATGAGACGACGAGCACGGTGGATCACTTTCTGCCGGGGATCGGCGTGAATCCTGCGACTTCGGGCAGCACGGCGCAGATGACAATTGTTTATTACTACTACCCGACGGCGAGTTGCAAACTTGCTACCTGCCAGTTGGAAGTCGGCTATACCACTTCGAGCAATGGTGGCGCAACCTGGACGGCAGGAAAAAAACTGGCCGGGCCGATGAATCTTTCGTGGCTGCCGGTTTCCGATGATGGGCCGATGGTGGCGGACTACATTGGCGTGTCGTATGTGAATGGCAGCCCTTTCGGCGTGTTTGCCAACGCGCAGGCTCCTAGCGGCACTACGCTGGAAGAGGCGATGTACACGACCAAGCAAACGCTGCCGTTGGCGGGAGCGAGCGAGCCGCGCTTCAGCGGAGCGAATGACAAGGTTGTAGCGACGTCGGACCACGAGATGCACTTCTACTATGACGACGCGCGCAAGCGGGAGATGCCGCGTTCGCGTTGGGTGCCGAATCATTCGGGACAATAGACGGTTGCTGGTAGCTCGGGGCTAAAGCCTCAGCATTCGATGGGTGTGGGATTGCACGACTGAACCTCATGCCCGTCCCCTGACCCGTGTATCAAAGATCCTCAAGCGTACGATAATCGATCTCTGCCTTTGACATTAGCTACTCGGTGCTTTTCTTGGCTAGCTCGAATCTTCGCGGGAACCTCGGAAGTACGCCCGTTCTCGAGCCCAGTGGGCTAAAATGGAGCCAAGAGTCGTCGGCCTTCATCCAACCAAGTAGGCCGGCTTAGGGATGATCAAGGCAACGCTTCAGAATCGGGCCCTGCGTAAGCGTGCATCGCAGTTTGGGCGACTGGTGCGGCATTCGGCTGTAACTCCACTTTCCGGCGATACCCACAAGCCGCGGCTCGCCTCGAACGGGGAATTGGGAGTAACCTTCATCGGCCACTCCAGTTTCTTTTTGCAGATCGGCGGGCAGAACGTGACCATTGATCCGAATTTTGCGCGCTGGCTTTTTGTGCTGAAGCGGTTGCGCCGGCCGGGAGTGCGGGTGCGTGATTTGCCAGCCATCGATCTGGTGCTGGTGACGCACGCGCATTTCGATCATCTGCACCGGCCGTCGTTGCGGCGCATTGTGCAGAATAATCTGCGAGTGCATGGGACGGCTCCAGCGATTATCATCCCGAGTCACGTGACCGACCTGGTGTCCGATCTGGGCTTCTCCGAAATTATTGAGCTCGATTGGTGGAAGCATTCGCGGCATGGCAGTGTGACGGTGACTCATGTGCCTTCGCGGCATTGGGGAGCGCGCATCATAAAAGATTCGCATCGCGGCTATGGCGGCTATGTGCTGAAGGCCGGGAAGCATTCGGTGTATCACGCCGGGGACACGGCGTATTTTGAGGGCTTCCGCGAGATTGGGCGCCGGCTGTCGCCTGAAGTCGCACTGCTTCCCATTGGTGCTTACAATCCATCGAGCTATCGCCACGTACATGCCGATCCGGCGGATGCTGCGCGCGGTTTTCTCGACCTGAAAGCTCGTTGGATGGTGCCGATGCATTATGGAACATTTCGGCTGTCGCACGAGCCCGTGGATGAGCCGCTGCAACTGCTGGAGCGGGAGGCGCGTGCGGCAGGCATTGAGGATCGCGTGGTGGTGATGGAAGAGGGGATCACGAGATTCTTTTGAAAGACTCCCGGCGCACATGTCTACTCCGTAGCTTTACAAATTTGCTTTTCTGAACTGCGAAGTGAAAGTCCTTCCGGCGGCGCTTCGGGATATAACTGGTGAGCGCAGCGGGATGCAAAAAGCCGCCCTGACATCGGGCGGCTTTGAAAGTTTGCATCTTCCTCTCTGCTAAGAGTTGGCTTGCAAGAGTGAAAGACGGATCGCTTTTCTGACCTGCTCCTTATGACAGGGCGGGCCAGTTCTTTGACACTAGAACGCCAAGTACCTGAGGTTCACGGTGGCGGTTTTACCCTTTCCTATTTCGAGGAAGTAGAGCATTTCAACCGAGATATCAGTGCTGGCTTGATACCCATCGTAATACGAGGTGGGAGAGCAAGCACTGGGGGCCGCACTTGTGTACAGGTCAAACGCTCCCCAACTGTAGCCCAATGTACCCGTTGGGACCCCAATGTTCTGGATCATCAAACCATAGCCCGCATAATTGCTACCTGTGTAGTCATAAGCGGTGTAACCCCAAGCGCTGTTAATGGTTGAGTCGGCGCTCTCGGTGAAACTGCTAGTAGCGGGGTAGGGATCGACGTCGGCCCAACGAATCAGATAGACATCCCTGGTGGCGGCAGAATTGTTCTTGAGCGTCATGGTCACCTTGGCGGATGGGAGCACCGAGGTTTCCTTAGTAATGGTCTGGGTGAGAGTCCAAATCCCGTCGCTGGTGGTGCGTTGAAGTTTTACCGAAGTTGCGGACGAGGACATTACGACCGGCGTATCCCAGTTGCTACTGATTCCGTCTTCTGCCCAGTCGTAGTAGCTCTCATCAGAGGTGAAGTCACAAAAGAGGTGAAGTCACAAACGCCATAACCCTCACCAACGGCTCCCAGATAAATGTATTCCACGCCGTCAGGACTCTGAAAGGAGACGATGTTGCCATTGGCGGTCACGCAGAACTCTATGTAACTGTTATTGGAGCCTGTGGTAGTGAAGGTGTATGAACAAGTGTATGTGGCGGAATGGACGCCGTTGCTTTTTTGCTGCGGTTGCGCGGGTGCGGCGTCGGCTGGGACGGGCGCGTGGGCCGTGGGAATGGGCAGTGGTAGCCGATTGCCCAGGGTCTGAGCTGAGGTGGATGCAGCAAACAATGCGAATGCTGCGACGAGGCATGCGAGGAAAAGGATCCTGCGATTGAGTCTCATGGTATTTCTCCTTTCTGTCGTGAGAAACTCCGATCCAATTTCTCAACATTTATGGTGCTGGGTTTGGGAATAGCGTCTCTGAGGGTGTTGCGTCCCGGGTGGGAGTTGCTCTTCGGGGAGACGCTCGAATTTACGAGGTGATTGTACTCTTATTCGAGCGCGGCGCCGAAGAATATTTATCTGGGACGCCGGCGCGATGTCCGGCGAACTGGAGACGACGAACGGACTCGTCTGACGTCCTGAGAGATAGTTCGGAGCATCTCGAACACAGCCGTTGACCCCGGACCGTCGCCGAATTTGTTGGTGTGAACTACTGACTGTTTCTGTGACGTTGCTTTTGACAAATCTTCGCCCTCTTTGTTGTATTCTGGCCGCGAAATGTCCGTTGAGGAGACGAATATGACAGTTAAAGCTATTCCTGATGGCTACCATACCTTAACCCCGTACATGACTTGCCGCGATGCTGCGCGCGCGATTGAGTTCTATAAGCAGGCCTTTGGCGCCGTGGAAAAGGAGTGATGCAGGGACCGGACGGCAAAGTCATGCATGCCGAGCTACGGATTGGCGACTCCATCTTTATGCTGGCCGATGAATTTCCGCAGTATGGATCGTTGTCGCCGCAATCCACTGGCGGTTCCGGCATGGGGTTGCACATTTACACCGAAGACGTGGATACCGCGTTTGACCGTGCGGTGAAGGCCGGGGCGACCGTGGAGATGCCGGTGAGCGACATGTTCTGGGGAGACCGGTACGGCAAGCTGGCCGATCCGTTCGGGCACAAGTGGTCGATTGCCACTCACAAGCGGGACATGTCCGAGGAGGAGATGGCGCAAGAGATGAAGAAGATGGAGATGCCGAAGAGCGCGTGATGGGGAATAAGATGGCGACTTTTGAAGTGCAGGTGCCTCGCTTCGCGCGGCGCTTGGCCTTCGGCTCAGGGCAGGCTCACGAAGGCACCCGTCCACAAGGGCTTTGGATAGCGCCGCGCTCTAGTTGATGGAAATTACTGCTGTGAAGCGCACCGGAGAACTCCGAGAAAATTTTGAGGTTGCAAGGTTCGATGCGGAGGCCATTCCAGGATTCACAAGCCAATCCTCGATCGATCGTGCCCGATCGATCGGGCCGAATACAATGGGGGTGGATTGACGGCTGATCTCCAATCTCGCCGCAGTTTGGTTTCCGGAAACGAAATCGAAACCTCTTCAAAGTACGCGGGGCGTAGTGTTCTGGACGACGGCGTACGCCGTTACAGGCTCGAGCGCTGGCTGCGGTACGGTTGCTATGCTGCGCTTTTGCTCGCGATCGCGTTCTTTGCCTGGGTGCGGTTTCATCTGCGCAACACGCCGCTGGAACGCGACGAGGGCGAATACGCCTATGTGGGGCAGCTCATGTTGCACGGCATTCCTCCCTATAAGCTGGCGAGCAACATGAAGCTGCCCGGCACGTACGCTGCCTACGCAGTCATGATGGCGATTTTCGGCGAAAGTACGGCGGCCATTCATACGGGCATGATTTTGGTGAATGCGGCGGCGATCCTTCTGATTTTTTTGCTTGGGAAATATCTCTATGGGCTGCTGGCAGGATCTGTGGCCGGAATTACTTATGCTTTTCTTTCCATCCGGCCGGCGTTGCTGGGGATTGACGGGCATGCCACACACTTTGTGGTGCTGGCGGCGCTGGCGGGAATTTTGGTGCTGCTTTACGCCATCGATCGCGGTCGGGCTACGCTTTTTTTCGCAGCCGGCCTCTGCTTCGGAACGGCCTTCCTGATGAAACAGCCGGGAATCTTTTTTGCCGGGTTCGGCGCGCTGTACTGGCTGTGGCAGGAGTGGAAGCGGCCGCTGGTGTGGCGAAATCTGTTGGTCCGTGGGGGCGCTCTGGCAATCGGCACGGCGTTGCCATATGCACTGACCTGCGTTTGGCTGTGGCGCGCTGGAGTCTTCCATAATTTCCGGTTTTGGACCTGGTCTTACGCGCTTCAATATGGCGCCCTCGCAGACTGGCCCACGGCACGCCATTTGCTGAGCCTGGTTTTTCCATGGGTTATCCGTCCCCTGGCTTTGTGGGAGATCGGAGTGGTTGGGTTCACCGCGCCGCTGTGGAGCAAATACGCGCGATCGCATGGCGGATTCATGGCCGGATTGTTTTTCTTTTCGTGCCTCGCAGTGTGTCCCGGCTTTTATTTTCGTCCACACTATTTCATCCTGATCTTGCCGGCAGCGGCGCTTTGTACTGGAGTTGGGGTGGAGGCGGTAAGACGACTTTTACAGGAGAGAAGGAGGCTGGCGATGGTCGCGTGGCTTCCTGTGCTTTATTTCGCGGTGGTATTTGTGATGAGCGTTGAGAGTCAATACCGGGTTTATTTCCGGCTGGACCCGATTGCCCTGAGCCGCAAGATGCATTACCGCCAGCCCTACGTGGAGGCGGTCGAGGTGGCGGATTACATCAAGGCGCATGGCGAGCCAGGAGACGAGATCGGCATCATAGGCTCCGAGCCGCAGATTTGTTTTTTGACCCATCTGCACTGCGCCACCAGCTATCTTTATATGTATTCGCTGCTCGAGAAGCAGCGCTTCGCGTCACAGATGCGGGCCGATATGATGCAGCAACTGGAACGAGCGCGCCCACGCTTTTTGTTGTACGAAGACGTTGACCTGGCCTGGACGTGGGGGCCGACTCTGGCTGAGAACCGGCCATTTCTTGATTCCACGTGGCAGTATGCGCACAACGGTTACTCGCTGGTATACCAGGTGCCAGTTGCGGGAGTGAATGGCTATCCGGAACACTTGTTCGGCGATCGAGGGTGTTTGTACGTTTTTGAGCGCTCAGGAGGCTAGCCGGGGAAGGGAAGTCAGGAAAGGCTGCTCGTATTTTCCCGCTATTTACGGCGTTTCCGGCGAACGTTACACTTAGTAGTTTGAGGTGAGACATGTTAGTCGTCATGAAGGCGCATGCCACGGAAGAAGAGGTGCGCGCCGTATGCCAGAAAATTGAATCGCTCGGCTATCGCGCGCACTCCATGCCGGGCGCGCAACGGACCGCCATCGGCGTCACCGGCAACAAAGGCGAAGTCGAGCAGGGCACGATCGAAGAAATGTCGGGCGTGCAGGAAGTCATCAAGGTCTCGAAGCCTTACAAGCTGGTCAGCCGGGACATTAAAGAAGAGAACACCATCATTCGTTTTGAGGGGACGGATGCGACCATTGGCGGCCGCGGCCTGGCAGTGGTTGCCGGCCCATGCGCCATCGAGAGCCGCGAGCAGGCGTTTGCCGTGGCCGAGCGCGTGCACCGGGCCGGAGCGCAGTTCTTTCGCGGGGGAGCTTATAAGCCGCGCACCTCGCCGTATTCGTTTCAAGGGATGGGCGAGGAGGGGCTGCGCATTATGGCGGAGATCCGCCAGCAGTTTGGGATGAAGATTATTACCGAGGCCATCGACAATGAATCGCTCGATCTGGTGGAAGAGTATGCGGATATGATCCAGATTGGGGCGCGCAACATGCAGAACTTCTCGTTGCTGAAGCGCGCGGGACGAGCCCGGAAGCCCGTGCTGCTCAAGCGCGGCATGTCGGCTACGCTGGAAGAATTTCTGATGGCGGCGGAATACATCTTGAGCGAAGGAAATTACAACGTAGCGCTATGCGAGCGCGGGGTGCGCACTTTTGCGGACCATACTCGCAACACGCTCGATCTGAGCGTAGTACCGGCGGTGCAGCGACTGAGCCATCTGCCGATTTTTGTCGACCCGAGCCACGGAACTGGCAAGCGAAATAAAGTTACGCCGCTGTCGCGTGCCGCGGTCGCCGTGGGAGCTGATGGGTTGATGGTGGAGGTGCACAACAATCCCGATCAGGCGATGTCGGATGGTCCGCAGTCGTTGTTTCCCGATCAGTTCGATGAGTTGATGACGCAGGTGAGGCAGATCGCGGCCGTGGTGGGACGGAGCGTGCCGGGGATTGGGGTGAGGGAAGCGGTGGGGATCAGCAAGTAAGCTTCGAAGATAGATGAGGCTTTGGGGTGTTGTGCATCGGACGACCAACTTCCCGCACAGAAACGAGCAAAGGGTTCATTCCAGCGTACGGCGTTGCGAGTCCCCACTTTCTGCAAAGAACTGTAAAACCTATAGCCTTTTGCTCCCATCTGCGCCAAGCTAAAGCTTCCCGCCGCCACGCGGTATGATCATGCATGCTGTTGGAGGTTTCGCTTTTATGCTTCGCAAGGGAAGTCGCTTCGTCTTCGCAATTGCCGTTCTGATCGCTGCAGGGCTGGCGTGTCCATACGGCGTGTTGGCGCAGCGCGGGGCCGGCGGCGGGCATACTGGCGGTGGAGTTGCGACTGGGGGCGGATTGGCTTCTGTCGGCCGATCGACTGGCGTCGATGAGAAGGATGACCTACGGGATTACCACGAAGCTCTGGCGGTACAAGCCAGCAGCGAGCAGATCGCGGCGTACGCCGCGATGGTGAAGTCGACGGATGCTGCGAGCGCCGACCTACAAGGCTTTCAAGAACAACTTAGCCAGCCAAAGAGCGCCACGGAGTTTGCCAGTCGTCTCACAGCGATTGAAAAGGCCGTTGAAGAGGCGCGAAGCGAAAATAAGAAATTCCTGGATGGATTTTCTGATGCGCAGAAATCCGGGTTGAAAGAAATCAGCAAGCGGCTGATCAAGGACGATTTGGACCTGGGGCAAGCCGCCCGATCTTTTGTTGTTGAGGTCAGCAATGCGAAGGGAGTGGTGCAACCGGTCGCACCCGCCGCGCAAAATCTTCAGCACGAGCTCACAGCTTTCCGCAGTCATCAAGTCGATCTGGGGCAGGAGATGAGTATTGGAAGCAGCCCCGGCGCAGACTCCGCGTTTAATCTTGCGCCCCTTAAGAGCTCTCTCAAGTTCGCCAATCAAGCGATCGCCATCACCACCTCGGGTGTAATTTCCCAGGGCAAGGCTGAGGGCGGGCAGAACACGTTTGCGCTGGAGGTGACCGAAGATTTATCGGACTTGCAACAGAACGCGACCGAAGTGTTGCGCGCGCAGCTTGATCAATATGACCGCTGTGGCGAGCGCATCGAAATTCATGACGCCACGTTGACGCCGCAGGCACCGGCGAGCCTGATGGTGGCGCAACTCCATTATGAGCGCTGGTCTTGCCTGCACGGCGGCTTCAACGAGATGGCGGAAGGCAATGGCACGGTTGAGGTAAAGGTGAGTGCGGCGGTGGCTGACGATGGCACGGTGCGACTGGTGGCGGAAATGGGACGCATCGACGTTCCGGGAATGGTGGGCGAGTTTTTGCGCTCCGGCTTTCTGGGGGATTCGTTGCGGGACAAGGTCACGGAGGCGCTGCTTACCACCATCAATCGTGGAGCGGATTTCAAAATTTTGCTGCCGCCGTCCGCCCAAGGATTTGCCTCGCTGCGTCGTGCGCGATTTGAAGGCACAGGGATGGGACGGTTGAATGTCGTGCTGGAGGGAGAGATTCGCGTTTCCGACGAAAAGGCCATGCTATTGACTAGCGAGTTGAAGCGGGCATCCGGGCAAACTGTATCTCGCTGAACTTTCTCGCACGGAACTTTCCTGCGCGGGTCCGCAGCGATCAGCCCTCTCTGATAATCTTATTTTTTCCTGAGAAGCAATCTTCAACTTGCGAAAATTCCTGATTGCCATTGTGGTTGTAGTCCCGCTGCTTGGCGGGTTGGGGTACTGGTATTTTCGCCAGCCGCCGCTGCCGGATTACGGTCCGGCCTATCGCGAGTACGCCTACGTCACCAATGGCAAGAGCAATACGGTCAGCGTGATCGATCTGCGGACGTTTCAGCCGGCGAAGACGATTGCGGTGGGAATGGATCCGACTGGGGTTGCCGCCAACAGCAAGAAGAACGAAGTGTATGTGGTGAACTCGGGGTCGAATAATGTCAGCGTGATCGACACCGAAAAGAATGCTGTGATCGCAACCATCGGCGTGCACGGGAAGCCGTTCTTCATCGACGTTTCGGAAGATGGCAAGCGTGGGTATGTGGCCAACTCCGGTTCGGCGAATGTTTCGGTCATCGATCTCGATCGGCACGAGGTGCTGGGCAATGTGCGCGTGGGCGCTTCTCCTGGACTGGCGCGGGTTTCGCCCGATGGCGCGACCGTGGTGGTTTCCAATCGCGGAGATAATACGGTTTCGCTCATCGATGCCAAGCTGCTGCGGGTGCGCGCCACTTTGCCGGTTTGCCAGCAGCCGGAAGATATTGCCATTCTGCCGGATTCGAGCAAGGCGTTTGTGGCATGTTCGGGATCGTCGCAAGTGGCTTCCATTGCGCTCGCCGCCAACGAGAACGGAAAAGTTACCGGCGATCAGGTTCTGGCATTGCTCGATGTGGGCCGCACGCCAGTGAGCCTGACTTTGAAGCCCGACGGCGGCGAGCTGATGGTGAGCGACTTCGATTCCGATAGCATTTCGATTATCGAAACCGGCAACGATGAAGTGGGCAGCAGCGCGCTGATCGGGCAGCATCCCACGCACGGAGTGATCACGCGTGATAATTCGCGGCTGTTTACCAGTAACTTTGGCTCAAACAGCGTGGCCGTGTACGACATCGATGTGGGGAAGAGGATCGCGACCGTCGCCGTGGGCAGCCGTCCGGATGGTTTGGCGCTGTCGCAGGATCAGAATTATCTGCTGGTGCTCGATACCGAGGCGGGAGATGTAACCGTGATCCAGCATCGCACGCCGCGCAAGCTGGAGCCGACCGAATATTCGCTTCTGACCATGATTCCGGTGGGCGTGCAGCCGAATGGGATTGTGGTGAAGGCGTTCACGATTAAGCTGGCGAAGTAGGTATGCAGGTTTCCTCATCTTGACGGCTGCGCGGCTCGGCATCATGCTGTTCCTTCTGTTTTGGACTGGGGGCGACGGTGAATTTATGGAAGGCAATCTGCCTAGGTTGTGCTTTTTGGCTCGTATCGGTCGTCGCGCAGGCGCAGGTATTTACTTTCTTGGCGTATGACACCTATGGCACGACCCTCTCGTCGCTCGTTCAAGGAAGGGACGGCAACTTTTACGGGACAACTGAACCGGGCCTCGCGTCGGGATATGGATCGGTGTTCAAGGTCACGCCCACTGGCACGCTAACCACGCTCTATAACTTTTGCTCTCAGCCAAATTGCGTCGACGGTTCCTACCCGGAAAGCAGCGCGCTGGCGCTGGGCACGGACGGAAACTTCTACGGCACCACGCAGAACGGCGGAGCGAACGGGATCGGCACGGTTTTCAAGATCACTCCTGAGGGAGCCTACAGCGTACTTCACAGCTTCGACGGCACCGATGGCAACGGCCCTGATGCCGGACTTCTCCTGGCCAGCGAAGGGAACTTCTATGGAACCACAACTCTTGGCGGGTCAATCGGCTGTGGCGAGGTTTACAAAATTACTCCAGCGGGCGCCGTGACCACCGTGCACAGCTTTATCGGCGTTGACGGATGCCTTCCCTCGGCCCCATTGATCCAGGGCACCGATAGCAAGCTTTACGGAACGACCCTTGCGGGCGGGCAGTTCGATACTTGCACGGGAAGCTACGGCAACTGTGGAACAGTTTTCAAAGTCTCGACCGGCGGCACATTTACCTCGCTGTTAAGCTTCGACGGCAGCAACGGAGCCTTGCCGTTTGCGCCTCTGATTCAGGCCAGCGACGGCAAGTTCTACGGCACCACCTTCTCTGGCGGGTACGAGACCTATAGCTATGAGGGAACTGTCTTCAGCGTCAGTTCGAGTGGCGAGGAGGGATTTTTCTACTCATTCCAGTTCGGAGTCCAGGGCAGCCCTTATGCCGGCCTGGTGCAGGCCACGGATGGAACCATATACGGCGAAGCCTTTGGCGGCAGCCCATCGAACGGCCAGGGCTACATTTTCAGCGTCAGCCCAACCGCCTTCAAGATTGTTTACAGCTCATTGGAGTCCGGCGGATACACCTCTGCGATGATTCAGGGGACCGATGGGAAGCTCTACGGGCCGGATGGCGATGCTGTTTTCAGTTTCGACGTGGGCCTTGGGCCGTGCGTCACGTTCGTTGTCCCGGCGAGCAGGGTTGGCCAGACGGTGCAACTTCTGGGGCAGGGATTCACTGGAACGACCAGCGTTACCTTCAACGGTGTTGCTGCCAGCAAGTACACTGTCGTTTCTGATACCTACTTAACGGCGGTTGTGCCGAAGGGCGCCACCACGGGGACGGTTGTGGTGGACACTCCGAGTGGGAGTTTGAAGAGTAACGTCAGTTTTCGCGTGATCGAGTAAGGACCTCCCAGCGTATCGATTCGCAATCCTGAGATCCCAAGCTTTATGCTTCTGTGGTTCCCACGTCTCGCAAAACGTGCGAGACCCTTCGACTGCGCTCAGGGCAGGCTATGGGGCACGCTTTCTTGTGGCGCTGCTAGCGCGATTCCCCTGCGAAGATCGTCTGGTTTGAATACAATGCAGACGCGAGGAAAAATCAAAATTTATGAACGCAATTCTAAGAGGCAAAACACGGACGAGTGCGAAGCTGTTGCGATTGTTCTTTCTTATCTTCTTCAGCGGCATGTTGCTGGGAGTTGCCACTCTAACGGCGCAGACGGCTGAAAGTAACTTTGGACCCGGCAATCCGTTTTATGCGGCGAGCAAGCTCCCTTTTCAGGCTCCGCCGTTCGACAAGATCAAAGACAGCGACTACCAGCCTGCGATTGACGCCGGCATGGCGAAGCAGCGAGAGGAGATTCAGGTTATCGCCGACAACGCGGCCGCGCCGACTTTTGAGAACACCATTGTAGCGATGGAGAAGTCAGGGCAACTGTTCACCCGGGTGATGCTGGTGTTCAACGGGATCACATCGGCCAATCTGAGCCCGGAATTGGAGAAGGTGCAGGAGTTCGAGGCTCCGCGGTTGGCCGCGCTCGACGACGCAATTTACTTGGACTCGAAGCTGTTTCAGCGCGTCGCCACGCTTTACAAGAAACGCGATTCGCTCAAGCTGGATGCGGAACAGATGCGCCTGCTCGATTTCGATTACAAGAAATTTGTGCACGCGGGCGCCAATCTGAACGACGCCGATAAAACCGCGTTGAAAAAGCTGAATGAAGAAGATTCGACTCTGTCGACCGCATTTTCCACCAAGCTGCTCGCGGCAGCCAAAGATGGAGCTTATGTTACGCAGAACCGGGACGCGCTTGGCGGGTTGACGGATGCGCAAGTATCCGCCGCAGCGGAAGCTGCCAAGGGCCGCAAGGTGGAAGGTTATGTGATCCCGTTGCAGAACACGACACAGCAGCCTGATTTGGAGGAACTCAGCCAGCGTTCGACCCGGCAGGAACTATTTGAACACTCATGGACGCGGGCGGAACGAGGAGATGCGAACGATACGCGCAGCACGATTGAACGTCTGGCGCAGATTCGGGCGCAAAAGGCAAAATTGCTGGGCTATCCCAACTATGCGGCCTGGATACTGGAAGACCAAATGGCAAAGACTCCCGAGGCAGCGCTGAAGTTTATGAACGCGCTGGTGCCGGGGTCAACGGCCAGGGCGGCGCGCGAAGCGAATGACATTCAGGCGCTGATCGACGCGCAGAAGGGCGGCTTCCAATTGCAGCCGTGGGACTGGAATTTCTACGCGGAGCAGGTTCGGAAGGCGAAGTACGATTTGAATGAAGCGCAAATCAAGCCTTATTTCGAGCTGAACAATGTGCTCGAGAACGGCGTATTTTATGCCGCCACACAGTTGTACGGAATTACTTTTCATGAACGGAAAGACATTCCTGTATACGAGCCGGATGTGCGGGTGTTCGAAGTTTCTGACGCCGATGGCAAGCCGCTGGCGCTGTGGTATTGCGATTACTTCAAGCGTGACAACAAGAATGGCGGAGCCTGGATGGATGAATTTGTAGGCCAGTCGAAGCTGCTGGGCACGCTGCCGGTGGTTTTCAACGTGGCCAATTTTGCCAAGCCCGCGCCGGGCGAGCCTGCGCTTCTGAGTTTCGATGATGTGACCACGATGTTCCACGAATTTGGCCACGCTTTGCATGGCATGTTTGCCAATACGGTATACCCGACGCTTTCAGGGACGGCCGTGCCGCGCGATTTCGTGGAGTTTCCATCGCAGTTCAACGAGCACTGGGCGACATATCCGGCGGTGTTCGAGCACTATGCAAAGGACTACAAAACTGGCGCGCCCATGCCTGCCGAACTCGCGGCCAAGCTGAAGAAGACGAAAACTTTCAATCAGGGGTATTCGCTCACTGAGATTCTGGCGGCCGCGGAACTCGATATGCAGTGGCACACGCTTTCTTCCAGCGCTCCGCTGCAGAATGCCGACACATTCGAAAGCGAGGCGTTGCAGAAAACCAAGCTGGCGATCAGCTACGCGCCGCCGCGCTACCGGTCGAGTTATTTTCTGCACATCTGGGCCAATGGTTACGCGGCTGGATATTATGCCTACCTGTGGAGCGAGATGCTGGATGACGATGCCTTCCAATGGTTCGAGGACCATGGCGCCTTAACTCGCACCAATGGAGACCGCTTCCGGAAGATGGTGCTGTCGCGTGGCAACACCGAGGACCTGGCAGCCATGTACAAGGCATGGCTTGGCGCTGAACCAAATATTGCGCCCATGCTGAAATACCGGGGGCTGGTGGAGGATGGGGAGTCGAAGTAGAAGGGAGACTCGAATCCCCCCACGCGAACGATGGTCGCACTTATGGAAACCCTGTCTGCCTTGCAGAATCTTTCAAACTATCCTGCATAACCAGCCAGCGGAGACTCTCACTATAATCGGCGTAGCCGGGACTGTGACTCACTCGACTACAGTCACTCACGACCTGGTGAAGTGAAGGGAAGTCACGCCCAGACCGGGATCCACGAGCGAACCGAATGATGCGCTGGTGCTCAGTCCAGACTGACTTGGCCTCTCGCTGTGCAATTTCTTTCATCTTGACGGCTGCGGCTTGCGGCATCATCCTGTTTTCCTAGGTTACTAAAGTTCTCATCGGCAAAATTGCTGAGGTCGCTCCCCCCGCCCGAAGCTCGGAACGCTATCAAGAAGAATCATGAGAGCCCACTCGCATATTCGTTCTGCTCACCTCTACATCTTCGCGATGATTTCTATAGTTGTGCTCACAGGAGCTTCGGCGAGGGGGCAAGCTGGTGCTTGCGTTGGCGGGCCGTGCGTGGCCACTTATCACAATGACCCGGCGCGGGATGGAGTACAACCGCAGGAAAGCATTCTCAGCCCGAGTTTGTTTCCTTCGCAGAATACCGCGAACTTTGGCCTGCTGGTGCCGGCGGCGGGGGGAGCGACGGGTGCGGTTGACGGATTGATTTACGCGCAGCCGCTTTATCTTTCCAACGTGACGATGGCCTCGGCCTCGTGCTCGGGCTCGCAGAATATCGTGCTGGTCGCGACCGAGAATAATTCTATCTACGCATTCACCTGGACTTATAGCCTCACCTCGACCGGATACAGTTTTCTGCTGACGCAGTGCTGGACGTTGAACCTGAATCAGCCGGGGGAGTATGCGATGCCGTTCACCGCGCTGCCGGTCGATAATGCGAAGGAGCCGTGCAACAATCTGGTGCCGCAGAGTGGAATCACGAGTACGCCGGTGGTCGATACAACGGTGACTCCGCCGGTGATGTATGTAGTCAGCGCTCATCAAACCATCGACCTTACGTATACCTACCGGCTGCACGCGATCAACGTGAACACGGGCACAGAGGTTGTGAATAGCAGCGCGCCGATCGATTTATCGGCGGCATTTCATAGCGGCGTCACGGCGAGCCAGCAGAATCAGCGGCCGGGACTGGCACTTTACGATACGGCGGCAGGAACTGCCAACATCTATGTTGGGTTCGGATCGTTCTGCGATACTCCACCGTACAGCGGCTATGTGGCAGGTCTGACTTACAACTACGGCACGCAAACTTTTTCCACGGTCGCTCCGACGAACTGGTCGTTCGACACAGAGGGCGGATCGACCAAACACGAAGGCGGCATCTGGATGGGCGGCGCCGCGCCGGCCGTGGATAGTGCGGGGAATATTTATTTCTCCGTGGCCAATGGAAACTGGAATGGAACTACGGAATTTGGCGAGAGCGTGGTGAAGTTGGCAACCACGAGCACGGGACTGATTCCGGTCGATTACTACACTCCGAACGACTATGCCGAACTGAATCTCGACAAAACGACGGAGACGGTCTGCTCGGGATATGGTCTGGGAGAATGTCCAACCGGCAATACATTGACGCTCGCGGCGCCCACGGGGGATTTCGATCTGGGGTCGGGCGGGGTGACCATGATTTCTCCTGCGGGAGTGACTTCGCCGGTTTGTGGATCGAATGGAGAATTGGTGGCTGGCGGAAAAGAAGGAGTGATTTACGGAGTCTGCTTCACCACAGAAGCGGATGGAGCGCCGGAAACCACGATGGGCGGCTTGGACGGTTGTGGGTACAACTGCACCGCTCCATCGAACGCCAGCGTGAGCGCTTGCACGGAGGCGGATTTGCCGGGCAACGGAGCCATCGCGCAATGTTTTCAAGGCGCGAATGCGGGCGAAAAACAGAAGAACGGATCGACGGACGTCTTTGCCTCGCCGGGAATTCGAGGCACGGAGGCGTTTTGGGCGGGGACGGCGAGCAATCCGCAAAACTATCTTTATGTGTCGGGCTCGAACGCGCCGCTGGTAGCGTATCAGGCAAACGTGACGACCGGAACATTCAACGCAGTCGGTGATCCGGCAAAAGTTCCGAGCGCGTTCGAATTTCCCGGAGTGGTTCCGGCAATTTCGTGGGACGGCGCCGACCCGAGCACGGCTCTGTTGTGGGTGATTAATGCCCAAGGATTCGGACAGTGGCAGTCGGTGGCAGCTATTTCGCAACCGGCCAGGCCGGCGGTGCTGATCGTTTATAACGCGATCCCAACCACGACCAAGCCGAGTTTAACGGAGTTGTGGGAGAGTTCTGTAGGCACGGCGAACACGGGGCCGGGCGCGGTGAAGTTTACGGTTCCGACGGTGGCTGGGGGATTGGTGTTTATAGGCGGAGGAACTCCGGGCTACGCGCCGGGGCCACCGGGCGGGAAGAATGTGAACTGTACTGCGTCGGCGTTGGCGGACGCGACTACGCCTGCAGTGTGCGGGGGGATGTTGGCGGTTTACGGGAAGATACATATGTAGGGTGCCTTTTGGTCAGCCCTTCCCATGTCTCGCAAAGCAAGCGAGACATGGGGCGCGCCATCGTCTCGACACCCCCGCGTCTCGACTTTCTTCCAAAAAGAATCCGCCCAAGCCGAGCTTGACCGGGGCACTTTTTCGAGCGAGTTAGTTTTGATAGTCGCTAATTGCTTAGCACGATTGGTTTGATGCCTACGGGGACGGCGTCTCCGGTGATTGAGATTGGCGTGCTGGCCGTGGTCATGTCTTGGTACTGGGTCCACTCGGACGACACGGTTTGATTTCCCGTAGTGCACACCCCGCTGGCGCAGGTTTGGGAGGTGTCCCACATGATTTGATACTGCTTGCCAGAGAGCGTGATGCCGCATGTCCATAACGTGCCGGTGGCGGCGCACGGAGTGGTGAGTGAGGCGTTCGAGAGCCAGTCGTAGACTTGCTGGTATGAGGTTTCGGCGGATGTGGGCTCGGCCATTCCGCTGGCCGCATACCACGCCATGCCGGAAATATTCAGCGTCCAGTTGACGAGATAGAAGCGCGGCATGAACGACGCGGCCAGATCCGGATCGGAGTAGGTTCCGGTGAATCCGCTGCTGGAGTATTGCGCTTCGCCATCCCACAGCGGTTTAGCTTGCTCGGCGGGTTGCAGAATGCCCTGAATGTTTGAAACGTACCACTGCATTGCGGCTTCCACAGTGCAGGCTGATGTGCCGTCGACTCCGCAATAATTGCCGCCAACCTCGTTTCCTGGCTTCATGTGGAAGTTGATGATATCGACTGCAGTCGCAATCGCATTTGCCGGATTGGGACAGGGGAACTGATAGGTCTTCATGGCAGAAGTATTGTTGCAGTAGAGTTCGTTCTGTCCGTAGGCCAGGGCGACGGTTTTGGCGTGAGCGGAGGCCATGACGATCTGGGCGGTGGGATCGATTGCGGTTGCAGTGCAAGCGGTCGCGGTGCCGTTGCCGTTTTCGTGGATCACGCCGCGGCCGGTGATGATGCAATTGGCGTCCTCAGTGAGGCGGGCTAGTTGGGCGATGGTGCCAGCCCAGAATGCTTTGGTGTCAGGCTCGTTCCAGATCTCCCAGTACTTGATGTGAGCGTGAGTTTCAAGATACGTGGGATCGTTGGCGTGAGTGGCGATGGCTGTGATCCAAGCCTTCCAGGTAGCATTGGTTCCGCTGCCATCGGCATTGAGGTCATAGGGAGCATCGCACTCGCCGAGACCTCCTCCCATGCCAGTGGTGTAGTTGCATGAGGAATCAGTGGGCACGGAACTTGCCCACGGTGGAGTGCGGGCCAGCGTGTACATAGCCAGCATGGTGCCTTTGGAGTAGGCCAGTGCCAGATCGTTATCCAAGCTGGAGAAGGTAAAGACTCCGGGTGCAGTGTTGAGATCGGGCCATTGGTCGGGGGGAGAATCCCAGAAGCGCTGCATGCCGTAGGTCGCGTTGGGCCAACCGCCGCCGTTGGTGTCGGATTCAGAGAATCCAAGGAAAGCCGCTGCCGGAGTGTGTCCTGGCAGGGTCGGGCTGGCGACGGTCAGAGTCAAAGTTTGCGAAGCGGTTTGTTGCGGAGAACTGGAGTCAGCCACTTGGACGGTGAAGGTGAATTTGCCCGTCTGCGAGGGCGTGCCAGAGAGCGAACCGCTGGAGTGCACGGTGAGTCCGGTGGGCAGGGAACCCGTGGTGAGTGACCAAGCATAAGGGGCGGTGCCGCCTTTGGCGGCGAGCGAACTGGAGTAGGCGGTTCCGGAAGTAGCGCCGGATAAAGAAGAAGTGGTGACGACCAAGGCCGGGGGCGCTGGCGGAGTGATGGTCAGAGATGCGGTTGAGGACGCGGACGTTTGGGCGACGCTGGTTGCGGTGACCGTGGCTGAAGTATTCGCGCTCACCGTAGGTGCTGTGTAAAGTCCGGTGCTGGAAATTGTTCCGCTGAGAAGCCGACCAAGTTACGGCGACGTTCGAGGTATTAGTCACCAGCGCTGAAAACTGAATGGTTCCGGCGGAGGCCACGGTGTCCGTTGAGGGGGTGACAGTGACGGTAACTGGTGGCGCTGTCCCGGGAGGAACGATGGTGAGCGTAGCCGTCCCGGAGGAAGAAGTTTCCGCAACGCTGGTCGCAGTGACAGTGACG
The DNA here is from genome assembly GCA_963818935.1 of uncultured Acidobacteriaceae bacterium. GTDB lineage: Bacteria > Acidobacteriota > Terriglobia > Terriglobales > Acidobacteriaceae > Sulfotelmatobacter. Next base: position 1,279 of record CAWFUK010000071.1, on the reverse strand, counting down.
GTGGTAGTGGCGGTGACGGTGGGCGCCTTGTAGAGTCCGGTGCTGGAGATGGTTCCTGCGGAAGCAGACCAGGTCACGGCTGGATTGGTGGTGTTGGTGACTAGCGCCGACAACTGGAGCGTGCTGGCGGAAGGAATGCTGTCGGTCGCGGGAGTGACGCTCACCGCTGCCGTCGACGACGCGGTGACGGTCATCTGAAAAGTGGAAGCACCACCCTTATCAGAAGAGTTGATGACATGAACTGCGAAACTAAAAGTGCCGGTCGTGGGAGGAGTTCCGGAGATGATCCCAGAGGTCGCGCTCAGCGTCATCCCTGGAGGCAAAGAACCTGATGACAAAGAGAAACGTAAGCGCTTTGCCGCCGCTGACGCTCAAGCTTTGCCTGTAGCCGACACCCACTTGCGCGGGAGGAAGATTTCCAGAAACGATGAGCGAGGATCTGGAATGGGTTCCCGAGATAAAGAGTTGTTGGAACTGGCGGAATTGGCTGGAGTGCAGGCGTTAAAAGGACGACAGAAGAGAACGCTTATGAGGCCGAATAAAGGAAGAGAACGGTTGCGATTCGCGTGCTGATGGTTCCGAGCCGGAGGAATTGCGTCGGAAAACATTTTTGTACACCTCAAAGAAGTTTTCAAAGGGCACTCGAAGTGAGAATCCTCGAGGAACGAATGTAGCGGCGAGGCGCTCAGGAGGGCAGATACCAAAGGGTCGTGGACGACAGTGAACGATGGGACATGCGCGTGTGTTCGAACATAATGAGAGGAGCGCGAGGCGGAACGGAGGACGGCGATTTTGGCCTCAAATGGCACGGTTGGGCCACTGGCACGATTACTAGTAACGCCTAGCCTTGTGGACCCGCAGCTGCGAGCTGGCACAAAGGCCAGTTACTTTGGTATGCAAGATTCTGCACGGAGAAGTTTGTCTCATTGACACGGGGATGGCTTCATACTACGGTAGACAGCATTCGCGTGCGAAGTCGGCACGCAAGATATATCCCCCACAAATTCCTCGTAATCACTGCCGTTGAAGTGGCGGCAGAGACTCAATCGTTTTTCGCAGAGAACAGGATTAGAAAATCCATGCCAAGAATTGAACATTCTCCTATGCCAACTCCATCGAGTTCCCGTCGCCGACTTCCACTATTTCTTACGCTGGGCCTGCTGGTGGCCGCTTCGGCTGGCTTCTTGATGTGGCAGCCGGCGACTGTAGCCCATGGGGCGACGAAGAAGACGAAGAATACGAAGAATACGAATAGCTGTCCGATTACGCCGTGCCCCAC
>CAWFUK010000070.1:0-202006 GCA_963818935.1 uncultured Acidobacteriaceae bacterium | reverse complement strand
CTTCGTGAATCGTGAGCCACTTCAACACCCAGTTGTTATACTCGCGCAGTTTCGACTCGGCTTTGTCTTCGGGCGTCTTCGGATCGATGGGCGTAACCCAGTACTGGGCTTCCGCGTTGGGATCGAGCGGCGGGGCCGAGTGGAAACCGGCCACTGAATAGATGCCCCGCATGAATGGCGGTGTAGGGATCACTTTCAGGTTGTCCCGCGATTTCAGCGACACAATCTTCTTATCGATGATGAATTGGCGAATGCCCACCAGATCGTCTTTCACGGTTTGCATTAATTCGTCGCGCTTGGGACGATCTTCAGAAATCTTCTGCAGCACTTCACCGATGACTTTGTTTTCGCGCTCCTGCGGGCCCAGGCTCGCGTGGTCATCGTGATCGGGGAAGTATTGCTTGTGCAGCGGCAGGGCGATCTGGAGCATTTCGGCGCGTGTCTTCTTGAGTTCGCGTTCCGCATCGCCGAGAGTCTGGTCGGGAGTGATTGGGGTCTCCATAACCAGGCGAAATTTCTCTGCGTAGAGCTCCTTCCCGAGGCGCCAGGTTCGCTCGGTCTTGCGCTTTGCCAGATCGTCTTGCAGCCAGCGAGAAAAATTCTTGAGCGCTGCGATAGCGTGGGGCGCGACCTGATCGAACTGGGCCTTCAATTTCGATCCGGCAGGAATGGCTGTCGCGACCGTGTTCTGAATCAGATCGATGTTGCCATCATTTTCCTCGATGGCGACCTTGATGAAGATTGGGTCGGCATCGACCAGTTCGCTGCGCGCCTGGTCGAGGAAGCGCGGAATCGCCGCCATACGCGAGAGAACGTGACCGAGTCGGGCGTCCTCGGGCGCATAGTCATCGGTGAGCGGCTGAAAGAGCGCACTGCCCAACAGCTCCACGTAAACCGTGGGGTTGTGCTTGTAATTCTGGATGCGATCGAATTCGAGCAGGTTGAGCGCGATCTGATCGTCGATGAGCTGCCAGTCAGCCGCGTCCTCGACCCCGAGCGAGGCAAGCGGCGTCTCGTTGCGGAAGCGCTCGCGCCACTGCGCATAGACGCGGCGTTGTTGTGCCATGCCCGCGACGCTCATGTCATCCAGCAGCGCATCGAGCGCGATGGTCTTACCAGTCTTGGGATCAACGTGCTGGTGGTAGCCGGCCTGGGAAGCACTGGAAGGCGAAAGCGCCAACGTGTCGTGAATGAACTCTTCACTCAGCTTGGCAAATTTGGCGTTGGCCTCAGCCGATGAATTGGGGGTCTGCGCTACGAGAGCGCTTGAGATTAGAACACAGAGTGCGATCGGTAAGAGGTCCATGGCGCCTAGATTCTAGCAGGATTCTAAAACCATGATTGGCCACTTGCCCGCAGTCCACAAAGGGAGTTGTAGTGAGGTGGGAGCGACGGGCGCTCGCTGCAATCACACTTCTTACATCCCGCCTTCGGCGAAGTAATCCGGTTACTTCAGCTTGGCGTACTCGGCTTTGGCTTGTTTCAGAATGGGGACGTCGGGGTCGGCGTCTTTCCATAGGGCGAAGAAGTCTTGATATGAGTTGCGGGCGGCCGCGTTGTCGCCATTCAGCGCGGCAGTTCGCGCCAACTGCAAATGCGCCAATGGACCCAGCACGGAATTCGCCATGACGCTACGATGGTCGAGCATCTTCTGGAATTCCGCTGCCGCCTGCTTTGGTGGTATGGCTTTCATCTGCGCCAGACCTCGCAGGTAAGCAGGATAAATCGGGGCGTAGGGAAGTTGCGCCGGACTGCCCAACTCATAGGTCGAAGCGTTCTGCAGTGCCGCGATTGCCTGCTCCGCACTGCCGCGTTCGAGCGCAATCGCCGCCCGGATGACCGGCAACCAGTAGCCCTGGAGCATGGTGTTGAGCGGAGATTCTTGCGCCAGCTTGTTGGCCAGCATTTCAGCCTGAGCCGCGTCACCGGCGCGTGCGAAAGCCACTGCCACCAGGGTCTCGAGATCGCGTCCTTTGCTCAGTCGGAGAGCCTCGGCGGCCAACCGCCGGGCGGCGCTGGTGTTGCCAATTTCCGCTTCGCGCAGCGCCTCCTGGGCCCGCCAGCCCGCCGCTGTTTCCGCAGAATCCGCGTGCAGGGCGGAGTCCACGGCCCGTTGCGAGAAGGCGCGCGCCCTCTCGAAACGGCCGTAATACGCTTCTGTGTCGGACTGATAAGAGAGAGCCCAGTCTTCCACGCCGGGCTTGCCGGTGGCCCATGCCAACTGTTCCGCCATGGCTTTGTTGTCACCCTCGAAGAAACGCCAGGATGTAGCGGCTCTGGCGCAGGTAGGGTCCATCGACCTTGTGCGCCATGGCATCGTCGAAGACGCCCTGAGCTTCGTCCAGCCGGTTCAGCGAGTTGTAATCCGACATCAGGCTGCCGTAGGGGATAGCATTGTCCGGGGCAAGCCGAAGCGCAGCCAGGGATGCGGCCGCAGCCTTATCATATTTCCCCATCAGCGTGTAGTTGACGCCCAGGTTGTTGTATGGCGTGGCGTCCCGCGGGTAGGCCTCGATGCTCTGCTCGTAGGACTGATTGGCCTTTTCCAGTTCGCCGGTGACGTCGCCGTAATACATGGCTTCGATGTTCAAGCGTTCCCGCTGGCTAACTCGATCGCGCAAATCAAAAGCCATCTTGTCATTGTTGATTGCCAGGATGGTCTCGCCCAGGTTGCTGTAGCTGATTCCGAGATCGGCATAGGCCATGGCGAAGTTGGGGTCCAGTTCGACGGCGCGCTTGTAATAAGGAAGGGCCGCAACGTCGCCCTTTTCCGCATGTATTTTTTGCGCCTGCGTCAGCGCCTGCAGCGCTTCCAACGATGAGGTCGTAGCCTCGACCAGGGGCTTGTTGAACTTCGCCACCGAGGCCAGCGACTCGCCCAGCCTCCCGCGCAACTGGTTACTCGCGTCGTCGAGCGCTTGCAGAACGAGATTGCGGCTGGCGGCTTCGGCTGATGCGCTGGCCAGCCTGTCCCCGGTCTGACACTGCAAGGCTATGAGGTCGATCAGATAGTGATCCCCTACGCTGGAGATTGAGCCCGCAATCAGCGCCTTGCTGTTGCTGCGCAGGCAAATCTCGCGCGCCACCTGCCGGGTCAGTCGCTCGCTGGGCGGGCGGTCCATCAGCTTGAGCGTCTCCTCCACCTTGCGCTCGGAGAGCACATTCAGAAATGGCGACTGCTCCAACTGGACCGACAGCGCCTCCTTGAGCGTGTCATCAAAAACCGCGTCCCCGGTGCGGTTGGCAAAATCGGCGAGTACGATCGTGTCCTTCTCGGTGAGGCGGTTGCGCTGGTGGGAACGATAGTAGAGTCCGCCAGCGATAAGCACCGCAAGCAGAAGCACCACAACCAAGGAGAGAACAATCTTGCGCGAGTAATTCTTCCCGCTCTCCGGTGCGGGGGCGATCTCAACCTTGCCCGACGATGCATAGGGAACAGCTTGGGAACCCGAACCTGATGCTGCCATCCGCAACGAGCCCGAGCCTGCTGTCTCTACCCGCCCGCTGTCCGTGTCTCTCTTCAATCGCTGCAGATCAGAGCGCATCTCGGAGGCATGCTGGTAGCGCAGGTTCCAGTCTTTCTCCAACGCTTTGTGAATGATGTCCTCGAGCCGAGGCGATACTTGCGGATTCAGCTGCGAAGGAAGCCTGGGAGTTTCGTGGAGAATCGCCCCGTAGGTGGCGCCGGTGGTGTCGCGTTCAAAGGCCATTCGGCCGGTCGCCATTTCGTAAAGCACAACCCCAAAAGAAAACAGGTCGGTGCGGGCATCCAGCGGCTTGCCTGCGACCTGCTCAGGAGACATGTACGTCACCGTGCCCATGGTGCTGCCGTGCTCGGTCAAATCACGCTCCCGGGTAGGTTCGTTGGGATCGGGCGCTTCCGCGCCAGCGGCGGTGGATTTAGCCACTCCGAAATCCAAAATCTTGGCGTGCTCGCGCTTGGTCACGAAAATATTGTTGGACTTAATGTCGCGGTGAATGATGCCGGCGCTGTGAGCGGCGTCCAGCGCATCGGCAATTTCGATGGCCAACGACAGCAAGCTGTCGACAGGCAGAGGGCGTCCGGCAATGCGATGCTTCAGGAGCATGCCGTCCAGAAACTCCATGACGATGAACGCCCGGCCATCCTCTTCGCCGATGTCATGGATGGTGCAGATGTTGGGATGGTTCAGCGCCGATGCGGCTTTGGCCTCACGCCTGAATCGCTCGAGAACCACACGGTCGTGGGCGACGTTCTCAGGCAGGAACTTGAGGGCAACAAAGCGGTCCAGTCGCGTGTCTTGAGCCTTATAGACCACCCCCATGCCGCCGCGCCCGAGCATCTCAAGGATGCGATAGTGCGAGATGGTCTGCCCAATCACTGGGCCTCGATCTTACGCGGAAAAAACCTGGCTGGTCAACGAAGGAGGAAATGAGGCGCCTCTCGTTCGCTCGCGGTTCGGAAACGGCGAATCCACTCGACTCCGACCGACATTCTCCCCAAGGCGTAAACAGCCATTGACTCGCCCGGTTTTCCGCCTCATACCATGCGGTGGCATTGTCCGCGAACTCCAAGTTCTCCTTCACTTGTCCTTTCTGGTTTTGTCCCCTTTTTTTCCAAAAGGACCTCCACTGATACCCCAGAGAAGGCGGTGGCACTTGGTGCACAAGTCATAGGTTTCCGTATTCTGATTGATAGCGTCTTCAGGGATCTCGCCACCCATTCTCGACAAGTGGACCTTGCCTCCGCCATGGGGCATGTGGCAGCTAATGCAGCACAACTCGCCCCCCCGCAAGGGATCAGCCTTTGCGCTGACCGGATGACGTGCGTAGGGATGTCCCATGGTGTTGTTATCTGTCAACGCAATGGTCGGCAGGTAGCGCGACGGGACGCTCTGCGAAGTCCGCAGATGACATCCCAGGCAGAGGTCGTTCACCTTGGCCCTCAGCAGTCTCGGATTCGCCGAGGCATGCGGATCATGACAACTTAGGCAGTTTCCCTCCGCATAGGGAAAGTGGGAACACAGAAAAGACTTCTGTTGGTGACACGAAAAACAGACCACTGGATTCAATTGCCGGACGCTCACTTCCGTCAGCTCACCCTTGTTTTCCACGAGGTGGCAGGTAGTGCATGGCTTTTTCAGGGCGGGGTGCACGTGATCGCCCTGAATCTTGTCAGCGTGGCACTCCAGGCAATTCGAACTTTCATCAATCCTGGTTGGGTGTTCGGCGGCGAGACATAGGCATGTAGAAAACAGGCAGGTCAGCGCAACGCTTACTGGAAACCGCACCGGACTGGTCATGGCAAACCTCAATTCACCAAGCCCAATCACCACTCCTGGCTCGGATCATCGAAAACCGCGCTCGTGGCTTTGGCTGACTTCAGACGTACCAGATAGGGCGAGAAGGGCGTCACTTCAAGGGCCAGCTTGTCCTTGGGCGAATAAATTCTGGGCGGCTTGGCCTTCACCAAATTCAGGTCCCCGGCCCACGGGTCGAGTTTGACTCGGCTCCCGAGGGGCAGTGCAACGATCTGCTGCGTGTCGTACAGATCAACCTTGGGTGCTCTCTCCGCGAGCGCAACCATCAGAGAAACCCGACTGTTTGTAACCAGGCTTTCGCCCAGGTTCGCCTTGGTGAGGTTAGGCACCCGGTGGCTGTACTCGGCCAGAGTTTTCAGAAAGAGTCCGGCCTCGGCAAGATTGTCTTTGTAGGGCGAATTACTAATGATCTTTAGTCCCAAGGCGTCCGCATCTTGTTCCTGCTCGGGCGAGTGTTTGAATTCAAACAGCGGGAGCTGTCTGTAGCTCGGCACCACCAAGCGGTCGGAAAACGAGAAGCTGGCATCGAGTTCATGGCCGAGTACGGCGTGCGCCAGCGCATGCGACAGAATAGCCGCCAGAGCAGACTCGTTGGGCAAAGCGTCCAATAATCCGCGGCTGATCATGATGGTGCGGCCGATGGTTGCGATCTCGATCGGGGTGGTCAGCAACACGCGGCAGCGCACCTCAGGATCGAGCGTGATGTTGTTTGTCACCTCCAGGTTCGTAATCACGGTCTGCAGAATCTTGTCGACATCCCCTTCGGGAGCGAGCATTCCTAATTCCTGCAACTTGTCGATGACGTTGTCTTCCGCGCGACGTTCCCAGGAGCGTTGGATCTCCAGCGGATTGAGATCGGGAGTTTCGCTCCTGTCCCGTACGGTTGCTTCATCGACCAGAACTTCGGCGAATTCCTGTTCCCTGCCGGCAGGCCCGAGGTTATAGCCCCAGATCCTGGTCTGCGCCTTCAATCGAGGATGGCGCGACTGCGGCTTGCTGGAATCGAATTCCTCAGAATAGACAAAGCTGGGCAGCCACTGGCCGGAACGCAAATTCATGCGCCAGGAATCGACATGGAATGTTCCATAGCTGCCATTGAATCGGACAATGTTGTAACCGACATCTTCCGCCCATATCTCTCCCTTGAAGCGGTTCTTTTTATCGCTAAGAGGAGTGACTTCGAATACGAGGCAACGAACTTCTCCGAGAAATTCCCGCTGCATGTAGCGCAGACGATAATTCCTGGACTCGAATCCCGCCCTATCGACGAAGATCATGGCCCCAAATCCCACCGGGCTCAGCGAGTAAAACTTGGAGAATGCTCCCGCCATGGGTGCGATCAGGCGCTTGTCCAGGTAGAATTTCTCATCTGACTGTCCGAACTGAACTCTTCCCAGAAAATAACGATCCTCGAAGGGGAGAAAACCCAGAGTCTCGTCCGGCTCCATATGCTGCAGGTAGCTTTCCACCATGGGATTGTGAGTCCGCATGGTCACAACCAAGGCATGTTCGTTCTCGAAGATGCGCCCGATGACGTCGTTAGGATTGAACTTGGCAGGCTTGCTTGTGGCAAACAAAGAACAGACAAAAAGAAGAACAACAGTGAATACCAAAATACAATAGCGCTTGGTCATAGCCAGCGCCTCCCGTGCGCTTTACGTAAGCTGAAAAACCACGAAGATGACTACAGTGGAATCAACGGGCCGCCCATCTTGGTGGGCGGGTTGGAACTCAATACCCTCCACGGCCCGAGTTGCGGCTTCATCGAGGCCATGTCCTAAGCCACGGATGATGCGCAATGCCTTTGGTCTGCCCGATGCAGGAAACAACACTTGAACCTGAACTTCGCCCTCAAGCTTCATGGCCCGGGCTTCAGCCGTGTAGTTGGGGACCGGCTTCGAGAGAATCTCTGCCGGAGTTGTTCTTGCGGGAACCGCAGAATCGTCGCGGCTTGGTGGTACAGCAGTTGCCGTGGCAATTTCCGGAAAACCCGCCGGCCGGATCGTGGGACGCGGTGCCGCCGGGGCCGCGGCAGGATAAACCTCAACTGCACGACCAAAGCTCGTGGTAACCACTCGCTTAATGCCGCTCGCTCCGCCTGTACCGTTACCCGCACCCGGTCCCGGCGGTAGGTCAAACGATCCTAATCGCGCAATGGTCGGTCGCGTGTCTGCCTGTCCTTTTCCGCCAACTCCGTTTGGGTCGCCGAATCCTCCAGTCTGGACCTGCCTCGGATCACGAATCGTCGGAGCAAGAGCTGCGGCTCCCGAAAAGCGGCCCGTAACAGTTGCAGGGCTGAGTATAGGCAGCCGCGGAGAAGTTGCCGTTTTCACAGCCGAAGATGGAAGCGTCGGTGCGACGAACTTGGGAATTAGAAGCTCCAACTGCGCCCTGGACACAGCTTCGTTTTCACTCTTGGATTTCGGAGTTGCGAGTAACGTAAGTGGCCGGAACGTCGCCGGAGCTACCACCAGCGGAGTAGAAACTAACGGCACCAGCAATCTGTGAGGCTGTGCTACGAATGACACCGTTTGAAACAGGCCAAGGTTGAGTAGGATCAACAAGGCCAAGGTGTGGATCGCGGCGCTGGCGCAACTGGCACTAAAAAGGTTAGGACGGGGGTGAGCTCCCACCTCCGACGCAAACATCCGGACGGATGCAGCCTCGAGGTCCATGGCCGAAGCCTTGGAGGAGCTAAACCGAACGCCAGCTCTCAAGCGTTCGAGGGGAGGATACGACGCCTGCAGTATACCGATTCTGCGGAACACGCGCAGTGAGAATGCGCACACAGCACGGTGACTGCTTCATGACGAAATTCGGAGAGTACTTGTGGCTAGAGGTAAGCGATGATTTATTACCGCCTCGCCACGCTGCCTTGATACATTCAAAACTTTCTTACGAGAGGAGCGTGTCCTAATACGCTACTGAACTGCCCCCCCGCCGCATCAGCCTAGGCAGGAGAATCAAAACCGATCCATAGAAGAGAAGGGACAGCACGAGCGACGCGGGATTGCCGTACCGCAAGTCTTCAAACAGCAGCTTCAGAGTACCGAAGGCGACGGCCGCGTAGGCGACCCAGCCCAGTTCGATTCGTTTCCAGCGCACGCCAAGAAAGGCGAGGGCGAGAGCCAGTCCGCAATTGATCAGCGTGCGAATCACCGAAAGACGCGACGCGCTCATCTCCACGCGACCGGCAGCGAGCCACCACACTGCGCTAACCGCGAGCGCCGCCATCGTGAAAGCCGTCAGCCCGGCAGGTACTGCCCAAAGGAGACGACGGCTACCGTGATCTTCCGTTACATGCGATCCCACGGCGTAGCCCAGCATGGACGAGCCTGCCACAATCCAGACGGCCCAATCCGGCGCCGGCGGCACGGTTCCCGCCAAAGCATTCCCCACATAAGTCGGAAGGGGCGACACGGCAGTCGCGGCTGCCAGATAAAACGATGCGTGCATTCCGAGGCTGAGTTTGCGTGTGCGCGTATACAGAAGCACCGCCGTCATAGCGGCCGCGCATAAAAACATAACCTGAAGACTCATGGAAAGCCGATGGGCGGAAAAGAGCAGGAAGCTTCCCGCCAACAGGAGCGCAGCCGCCCAGTTCGCGCTGACCCGCCGGTTCCGCACATGCGTTTCTTCCGCGAATCGCAACAGCGTTCCCCAGTAGCAGACTGCGGCCAGCACCAGAAAAAGAACGCCAAGCGATGGTGCGGCCGCCCCATGGCTGGCGCGCAGAGTGCCGAAGGTCGCCAGTGCGAACGCTGCCGCCGCCTGGATAATTTCAAAAATTGTCAGCCGCTGGCGCAACCCAAAGCTGCGAATTCCAATGCTGCCGCCGTAGATTGCAAGCAAGGCGAGCGACAGCGCGATGATCGTGACGGGGGCGACGGGAGGATAATCAAACGGCGCGCCCTCCGGAGAGGTCATTAGCTCGACGAGCAACAACACCGCCAGATCGGCGGCAATCGCGGGCACGGCTCGCAAGCTGAGGCGATGTCCCATGCAGACAACCGCTTCGGTTGCGAGAGCGATGGCAAGCAGAGCGCAGATCAACGGCGCAAGATTATGGGTTGCAATGATCAGCGCCCAAGCCGTGATTACGCTCGCCAGCATCGCCACCCACGGAATCATTTCCAGGCTGCGTTTCCATGACAGTGCGAACGAGAGCACCACGAACGCAACCAGAATCACCGCACTGAAAGACGGCGCGAGAACCTGAAAGCGAACGGTTGATTCCCACAGCAGTGGCGACAGGATGAGTGCTGCGGTGATGCCGTACGTCACGCTGGCAAAAAGGTTTTGGGCGTGAGTTTTGACCGCCCAAACCAGCCACAAGCCCGCGTATACGATGGCGACGATCAGCACGGGTAATTTGGGCACAACGGCTGATTCTGCGATGGCGCGCAGCAGGTAGGCTCCGGCGATCCCGAGAACCGCCTTGCCGATTGCCGACAGCGCCCCCGCTGGCGTTGCCACTGGCGGAAACCCTTGCCACGTAGCGGGAGCCCGCGGTCGTAGCAAGGCAAGGCCAGGTTCAGTCAAAGTTCTTGGAGTGAGTTCGGCGGCTTCCGCAGGCGCGGAGGCAAGGGTTTTCCCCTGCTGGCACTCGAGCAAGGCAACCCGTCGTTCCAGTTCCCGTAGCTGTTCGCTGAGCTGTTCTACATCCGGTGCGGTTCGGCTGAAAGCTTGCGGCATACGATCTCCGCATCTGCCCGATAAATGGGACTAGTCGGTTCCGTGCGCCGGAGCTGGTCCGGAGCCGGGAATGGAACCCGTGTCCAGCCAGGGCGGCAGCAGTTTTACCAAAACCCACAGGATGCCAAAGGGAAGAATCATGAGCACGATCGCGGTGAGCAATCCCTCCCGCGTGGCGAAGCCCATTTTGTAGGTGGTGTATCCCAGGAAGCTTTTGGAAAATAGCTGGCCGCCGATGACCACGTTCCAGCGCATGGCAAAGATGCCGATTACGGTGAGGCATCCGGCAAGGGCGTAGATCCGTTTGCGCGCCTTTTCGCTCAGCTTCAAAATCTGCACCAAGCCCAGCAACGCGATGGGGGTGACCGTGCCCATAAGAATCTGAACAATCACCTGCGACGTCCACAGCCGCGTGTGCACCATAAAGTCGAGGCTGCGGAAGGATTCGTCGGCTTCATAGATGCGCTGTAGAAGATCCAGCATCTCCAGGCTGAAGTCGATGATGAAGGTGTACATCAGGTACTGCGCGATCTTGTCCAGGCAGCGGATGTCGATTTCTTCTCCACGCAGCCGCGTGGTCAGCATGTAAAGCAACATCACGGTGGCGATGCCGGATACCATCGCCGAGAAAATAAAAACAATGGGCATGAGCGGGGATGACCACCACGGATTCGCCTTCACCGATCCGAAAATGAAGCCGACATATCCATGCAATAAGAACGCGGAAGGGATTCCAACCAGGGTGATGAAATAACCGAGTCTCTCGTCGATGTGCAGCGACCGTTCGCTGATGTTGCTCGAACCCAGCGTAAGCACGCGATAAATAAAACGCATGAAACCGCTTGAAGCCTGCGACTTCAAAACGATGTCGCGCCGGTAATCGAGCCAGATTTCGAGCAGTAGCACCGCCATCAAATACCATAGATAAACAAAGCCAAACATCGCCATGGCAGAGGAGCGGTGAGGCGTTAAATACATCTCGAACGAGCGCTCGGGATGGCCCAGATGCAACTGCAGCGGCAGCGGCGCAACCAGCAGGAATGCCAGCGCCGTGAGCAGGGCCAGGCGGTAAGTCGGCTTCACCGCCTCCACGCGGAATACGCGCTCCAACGAAGCCAGAATAAATGCGCCCGCCACAAGTCCCGTGATGAATGGATAGAGCACGATGAGCACACTCCACTGCAGCTCTACCTCGTTCGGATACATGAAGCCTTCCACGGGTATTGGCACGAGCCTCCTTCTTTCTTTATCGCCCTAAACTTTCCGAACCGAACCTACCTCACGGAACCATCCATGCCGTTGTAGAAAACTTTAGCCCCGGTTGCCATGTGCGGTTTCAAAACTTGAACGGTATGGGTTCGCAAAAACTCATGCACCGGATCATTGGGATTCTTCAAGTCCGCCAACTGCCGCGCACCGGTCGGGCACACCTCGCAGCAGGCTGTCGTCAGGCCCTTGGTGATGCGGTGATAGCAGAGCGTGCACTTCTCGGCGGTATTCGTCTTGGGATTGATAAAGCGGCATCCGTAGGGGCACGCCTGCACACAATACCTGCATCCGAGGCAATAAGTTTTATCCACCAGCACCACTCCGTCGGGAGAGACGAAAGTTGCCCCCACGGGACAAACCTGGGTGCAAGGCGAATCCGCACAGTGATTGCACAGTTTCGGCACAAAGAAATTCTTGCCGCCAATTTCATTGGGCGGAAAACCTTCTTTGCCTCCATCCGGCGATTCCACTTCCGGCTTTTCCATCTTCCAGTCGTCGAGGTGGTAGCGCTCAATCCAGGTGCGGTAATAGCCCAAGGGAACGTCGTTTTCCTCAGTGCAGGCGCGGCTGCAACTGCCGCAGCCGATGCACTTGGGAATATCGATCAGCATGCCCCACCAGTGTTCAGTGAGTTTGTAATTGGGAGATGCCTCGGGCGTGCCCGCGAGCACGAACTTCCACGCGACCGCGGCGGCCGGCAACAGCACGAGTAAACGACGGCGAGTGGTGTCCATTATTTCTTACCCCCCGTCGGACTCTGCGCTACCTCTTCGATCTTTGGTTTGTGTGGTTGATGGCAGGCGTCGCACGCGATCCCTCCCGAATGGTCGGCCGTCGCCACTTGTGGGAAACCCTTCGGCTTGGCGCTGTTGGCTTCGTGACAGCGCGAGCACAAAACTGCAGTATCCAGCTTCGCTGGTATTACAGACCCAGGATCTTCGGCATGGCGCGCCTGGGCTCCATGGCAAGCCTCGCAGGGAACGACCACATGCTTGCCTTGCTTTTTCACATCGACAACATCGGAGTGGCAGGTTTCACAAACGTCGTGGCCAGCAAAGGCCACGGGTCGCGCCGCGATTTCAGCAATGGCCGCACCACGATAATGACCGTACTGGCCAAAGCTGTGAGGCACGACAGCCGCACGCAAAACGATGAAGGCTATCAGGGCAATCGCCATAACCGCGGCGAGCCGAATGAGATGTTCTATGTCCTTGAACAAGTGTTCCTATCCTTCGCCACGCTTCAAGGCCCGATTTGCGCGCACAATTGCGCAATGATCTTTGATACACAGGAATGTGATGGCGAACAATGATGGAGGTCACCGGCGAGAGTGACAACTGTCACTCATCCGAGGCCACAGTTTGCAAGTTGCGAAGAAAACGCTTGCACGTTGGCTGGCGGAGGTTGGCAAAGTGGGCGCCAACTATCATGATCGAATCTTTCGGAGTCTTCGATTTCGACGGTTGCGACTGAAGGAAAAGCGAAGCCTAGATATTTTACAAACAAGAAAATCGCGCGGAAGAATCGCTCGTCAGAACCCAGATGCTGGCGATGTTTGGCTGTGGGTTTGCAGGGATGCTGATACCAAGCTCGTTCCCTCTTGCCGCTCGAGAGTCGCGATCTAGCGACTGCAAAAAGATGGAAGTGACTCCGCATTCCTGTGGGCAAAGACCATTGCGTGAGGCCCATTCCTCACGCTGACAGGTGATCTCAATCACCGACGTGGGTCTGATGTTAGACCATAATCGGAAACGCATTTTCACCTGCGGCCTGCTTCCATTCATTCACGCAGGAGAAAATGATAAGAGGTGGTTGTGGTTTTCTTCCTCACCGCCGCGGCGCCTGTCCTGGGCTTTTCTTCTTCCTGCTACTTCTTTCTAAACAGCCCCCAGGCGCGATCGCGCGGCGATTTTATCCGCTTTCATCCTAGAGAAATTCTTGAAACCGGAAGAGCACTTCCGACAGGAGTCGATCTCGGTTCTTGAAAGAAAAGAGCTTTGCCCGAACGTTCGCGTGAGTGTTGCACTTGGGGAAAGTTCTGGGCCCGTCCGTATCGAGTCGTAATCACAGATCGCGGAAGACGATAGCTCAGCAGCATTAGTTCAAAACCGGGTAGGGAGGTGCAGCATGGCAGCTCGACTTGCCGAAGAGTGGTTTGCCATTTGTGGAGGTTGTGAAGTCACCATCCTTGACATTGGTGAGCCTCTCCTCGACGTACTCAAAAGTGTGGAAATCGTGCACATGCCAGTCCTGATGGACCACAAGCTCTTTGGTCAGACTGGCGAAGGTAAGGAGATGGAAATCCCCGCAGCGGATGTCGGGCTGATCTCGGGAGGAATCCGCAGTGAAGAGCACAAGAAGTTGGCGCAGGAGATGAGGAAGAAATGCAAGATTTTGATCTCCCTCGGTTCGTGTGCCTGCTTTGGCGGGATTCCGGCTCTGGCCAATCAATACAGCAAAGAGGAGCTGCTGGAGAAGGTTTACCGCGACAGCGTGACTACGGAGAAGGACGGTTTGCCCCGGGAGGAGATTCCGGAGCTTACCGACCGAGTGTATGCCCTCCATGAAGTGGTGAAGGTGGATGCATACTTGCCCGGATGTCCAACCACGCCGGAGATGGTGGCGGGAGCTCTGATTGCGCTGGTGGAAGGCAAGCCTTTGCCCGTACTGCCCACGAAGAGCGTTTGCGACGAGTGCCCCACCAAGCGCGAGAAGAAGGCAGTCTCGACGCTCAAGCGGCGGCTGGAGGCGCCGGAATTCACGCCGGGAGCGCCATTGAGCGAGATGCGCTGTCTCATGGAGCAAGGCATCCTGTGCCTGGGTCCAGCGACGCGGGCCGGCTGCGGCGGCAGCGATGGCAACCCGCGCTGCATCCGCGCTTACATGCCGTGCGAGGGATGCTTTGGTCCCATCTCGGAAAAAGCAAATCCCATGGTGGACATGATGGGCGCGCTCTCATCCATCGGACTCGATCCCAAGCAAATTCCAGATCGAGCCGCAACCTTCAACCGTTTTGCTGGCGCTGGCCGTCTGCGGCCACTGCCCCGGAGGTGATGCATGGCAAAGACACTCGTCATTCAACCTGTGACCCGCATCGAAGGCCACGCCAAGGTGACCATTCAACTCAACGATGCCGGTAATGTGGACAGCGCCCGCGTGAACGTGATTGAACTCCGCGGCTTCGAAAAATTCTGCCTGGGACGTCCGGTCGAAGACCTTCCCCGCATCACGCCACGAATCTGCGGCGTATGTCCGTGGTCGCATCACCTGGCTGCGGCCAAGGCTTGCGACGCGGTCTTTGGGGTCGATCCGCCTCCGGCAGGCAAGAAGTTGCGCGAACTGTGCAACAGCGTCGCTTACATGGAAGAGCACATTCTGCACTTCTATTTCCTGGCGGGCGCAGATTTCCTGCTTGGTCCCGATGCTGATTACTCCATCCGCAATGTCATTGGCGTGCTGCAGGCGGCGCCCGACATTGCCAGAAAAGTGGTGAAGGTTCGCCACATGTGTGCCCACATGCTGGAAGTGCTGGCAGGCAAAGCCATCCATCCCCAGGCCGCTGTTCCCGGCGGATTCAGCAAGCCACTGGCCCCCGCCGACCGTGACCAGTTACGCAAGCAGGCCGATGAGGCGTTGGAACTCGCAAAGTTTTCCATCGCCTTTGCCAAGGAGAACATTTTCCCGAAGTATCTCGACGTAGTGAAGTCGCTGGGGGTGATCAAGACTGGCTTCCTCGGCACCGTTAAAGAGAATGGCGCGCTCAACCTCTACGACGGCAAACTCCGGCTGATGACGTCCAATGGCTCGTATCAGGATTTTTCCTATGACCGTTATACGGAATATATCTCGGAGCACATTGAATCGTGGAGCTACCTGAAGTTCCCTTACGCCAAACAGTGGGGCGAAGGTTTTTCCATGGATATCGAAAATCCCAAGGGCGTTTATCGTGCCAATACCCTGGCGCGCATTAATGTCTGTGATTTTATCGACACACCACTGGCTCAAGCCGAACTGGAGGAGTTCCGCGCGAAATTCGGAAGGCCGGCACAGCTCACGTTGCTCTATCACTGGGCGAGGCTGATCGAACTGCTTTACAACGCCGAGAATGCCATCCGTTTGTTGGACGATCCCGAGATCACCAGCACGGAAACGCGGGTGAAAGTTACACCGCGGGCGGCGCGAGGCGTGGGATGCACCGAAGCTCCGCGCGGCACGCTCATCCATGATTACACCACCGATGCGGACGGCCTGATCACGAATGTGAACCTGATCGTCGGCACCACGCACAACAACGCCCCCATCAACATGTCAGTCACACAAGCCGCCAAGAGTTTGATCCATGACGGCAAGTATGACCAAGGGGTGCTGAACACGGTCGAAATGTCGATTCGAGCCTACGATCCGTGCTTGTCCTGCGCGACCCATCGTCTCGATGGCAAGCTTTCGGTCAAGCTGGACATTTTCGATGTGGATGGCAAGCTGATGGGCTCGCTGACCAACTGACCGGCGGCGAGAGGAGGAAGCATGCGATCGGTCGGACAAGTTAAGGAATGCGTCGATGTATCCGATCTTCCGGATTTCTGTCGGAAGCCGATCGTCGTGTTGGGCGTGGGCAATATCCTGTTCGGCGATGACGGCTTCGGGTGCGCGGTGGTGGACTACGTTGAGTCCCACTATCCTGTGCCCGAGGCCGTCAGCCTGCTCGACGCCGGCACAGGGGTGCGCAAGCTGTTGTTCACTTTATGCCTGAGTCCAATGCGTCCGGAGCGCTTGCTCATCCTGGACGCGATTGACGCGGGACGCACTCCGGGTGAGATCTTCGAGATCGATCCCTCCGAAATCCCACCGGTCAAGCTCGACGACTTTTCGCTGCATCAGTTGCCCACGTCGAACTTGCTGCGCGAGTTGCAGGAAGGCTGTGGAGTGGAAGTGCGCGTTCTGGCCTGCCAGACCGGACCACTGCCGGAAGAGATTATGCAAGGTCTTTCCAAAGCAGTGAGCGACGCCGTACCGAAAGCTGCGGAATGGCTGGTACACGAGTATTTCCTGCGCACTGCGTTACCACTGCCTCCCGCAAACGATTCGTACAGGCAGGTTGGAGGCAGGTTATGAGTCCGGATCTCGCGATGACTAAAGACGGAAAGAAATTCATGTGGGATGGTCAACTGTACGACAACCGGGAAGACGCATCGCGCACGGCAGAGGCATATCAGAACGAGAATTTTCAAATTCAGATCGAGGAAGAGGGCGGGAAGTTCCTGGTTTATACGCGGAGGACCGCCCAGGAAGTTCCGGTGCCTACACAGTAGCTCTGGTAGAGGTGGCACATGGCAGTAGACACGTTGCCCGTTGAAAGCGATCCGACACTGCTGGCCGACATTCGGCGCTATGGAAAGTTCGACCCCACAGGCTGCTATCAGTGCGGAAGCTGCACTCTTTCTTGTGATCTTGTAGGAAATTCCGTGACCTTCCCCCGCAAAAGCATTCGTTACGCTCTGCTGGGATTAAAGGTGCCGCTGCTCGGAGACCTTGAACCCTGGATCTGCCACGACTGTGGCGATTGCTCGACTGCCTGCCCGCGCCAGGCGGAGCCGCGGATTTCCATGGCCACGCTGCGGCGCTTCCTGAGCGGGCAATATGAACGGACGGGCATCGCCGCGAAGCTACTCACCTCCCGAGCGTGGTACTTCGGTTCGCTAGCCTCGGCTGCGGCTGCCGTCGTGCTGCTGATCCTTTGTTACCACCTTTGGTATGTGGGCCTACCCTTGTCGGGTCTGGCCACGCCGATGGGGATGGAACACATGTTTCCCATCATGACGTATTACACGGTCACGGTGGTGCTCTTTCCGCTGCTCCTGCTGGCAACCCGCGTTCACCGCGTCTGGCTGCTCACCATGGGCGGAGAGCAACGACCCCGCATCCCGCTCTCTGTCTATGCTGCTGAGGCGTGGTGGTACGTATTCGAATCGGCAAGCCAGTCGCTGATGAGAAAGTGCCCGCAAAAAGGCCGGTGGCTCGGCCATTTCATCCTCGCCTCAGGCACGGTCACGATGCTGGCCATCAAAGTCTTCGCGCTGCGCTGGTTTCAGACCGATAAGATTTATCCTTTCTACAATCCCCAGCGCTGGCTGGGATATATTGCTGCCGCCTGTATTTTCTACGGCATCGCGGACATCCTCATCGGCCGAGTGCAGGCAAAAAAAGAAATCTACAAAGAAACGCGCGCCGAGGACATGGTATTCCCGATGCTGCTTGTACTCACGGCGTGCAGCGGAATCGGCACCCACATCTTCCGCTATACAGGATTGGCCCTCGCCGCTCATGTGACCTACGCTCTGCACGTAATCATCGCCACACCGATGCTGGTGGTGGAAATGCCGTTCGGCAAGGCGGCGCACATGATCTATCGTCCGCTGGCCTTGTATTTCCAGGCGGTCAGAGAGAAAGCCGCGCAGCAAACGACGGCGTTGGAGGTTATTCCCCATGCGCTCTGAGGAATCCAAAATCCCAACGGTAGGCGCTGCGCTGGTTGTCGGAGGCGGGATTGGTGGCATGCAAGCGGCCCTCGATCTGGCTAACGGCGGCATTAAAGTTTTCTTGGCTGAACGCAGCCCCGCCATCGGCGGTGTCATGGCGCAGCTCGATAAAACTTTCCCAACGAACGACTGCGCCATGTGCACCATGGCGCCGCGGCTGGTCGAGATTGGCCGCCACAAGGACATTGAAATCCTCACCTTGACTGAGGTGGAACGCGTGGAAGGGCAGCCGGGAAATTTCACCGTAACCATCAAGCAGCAGCCGCGTTTCGTAGACGCGGCCAAATGCACAGGCTGCGGAGCGTGTACGACGGAATGTCCGGTGACGCTGTCGTCTGAGTTCGATCAAGGGCTGGGGGAGCGAAAAGCAATTTACCGTCCATTTCCACAGGCCGTTCCCAACATCTTTACTATTTCGCGGCGCGGGACTTCTCCGTGCCAGGCAGGATGTCCCATTCATCAAGGCGCGCAGGGGTACGTGACGCTGGTCGCGCAGGGCCGTTTCGACGAGGCGCTGAAAGTCATTCTACGGGACAATCCGATCCCCTCGATCTGCGGCCGCATCTGCACCCATCCCTGCACTCTCGGCTGCACCCGCGACGGCGTGGACGATGCTGTCAACATGCCAGGATTGAAACGCTTCGTTACCGATTACTTTCCCGATTACAAATTGCCGCAACCCCCGGTGCCCGAGCGTGCGGAGAAGATTGCTATCGTGGGCTCGGGGCCGGCAGGCCTTCTCTGCGCCTATCATCTGCGCCAGAAAGGCTACGGCACAGTCATCTTCGAAGCGCTCCCCGTAGCGGGCGGGATGCTGGCTGCCGGCATTCCTCCCTTCCGATTGCCTCGCCCTGTGTTGAATGCCGAGTTAGATAGGCTGCGTGCAATCGGGATCGAAATTCTGGTGGACACGCCGGTTGGCCGCAGTATCTCGTTCGAAGAATTGCGCAAGAGCTACGCCGCGGTTTTTATCGCTATCGGAGCTCATGTGGAGCGGAAACTCGGAATTCCCGGAGAGGATATGCCGGGGGTCACGGGCGGTGTGGAATTCCTACGACACGTTAATCTTGAAAAGCCGGTTGCACCCGGCAAGCACGTGCTGGTCATCGGCGGTGGCAACTCCGCTCTGGACGCAGCTCGCACTGCTCTTCGGTGCGGCGCCGCGGAGGTAACGATCGTCTACCGGCGAACGCGTGCAGAGATGCCCGCTGACCATCGTGAAGTCGAGGACGCGGAACGCGAAGGCGTGCGGCTGATGTTCCTCGCTGCCCCCAAATGTTTCCTGCAAGGTCCGAACGGACGTGTCGCTGGCCTCGAATGCGTACAGATGAAACTGGGCAAGCCGGATGCCAGTGGCCGGCCTGCTCCGGAGCCGATTCATGGTTCGGAATTTGCCATTGCCTGCGACGCGGTTATAGCCACGATCGGCCAGGGCCCCGACGTGAAGACACTCGATGAACGGCTGGGTTTAGCGACCACAAAATCGGGAACCCTCCGTGCCGATCCCTTGACGCTGGAGACAGAAATCCCCGGTGTGTTCGCCGGCGGAGACTGCGTGACCGGTCCCGACGTGGTCGTGACCGCGATGCTCGCGGGGAAGAAGGCTGCGAACTCCATCGATCGCTGGCTCAATGGCCACGACTTGCGTGTGGGACGGGAGCAAGAAGGCCCGTATCACACGGAGTACGTCGTCGATACCGCGGGAACGATGATGCAACGCCAGATACCTGTGCAAGCCCTCGATCCAAACACTCGTGGAAGAACGTTTGCCGAGGTGCATGTTGGCTACACTCCAGAAGAAGCAGTTGCCGAGGCCAAACGGTGCCTTGCGTGCGGCATCTGCTGTGATTGCCATATCTGCGCCACAGCCTGTCAGGCCAATGCGATCGACTATTTCCAGAAACCGCAGACTCAAGAGTTGAAGGTCGGCGCCATCGTCCTCGCACCAGGATACGAAATTTACGACGCTCGCTTGACCAAAGACCTGGGCTACGGGCGTTTCCCGAACGTACTCACGTCTTTGGAATTCGAGCGAATTCTCTCCGCCTCCGGGCCGTACTCCGGCCACGTGCAGCGCCCCTTCGACCAGAAACAGCCGAAACGCATTGCCTTCCTGCAGTGTGTTGGTTCCCGAGATGCCGACCACGACTATTGCTCGTCCGTCTGCTGCATGTACGCCACCAAAGAAGCCATCATCGCCAAGGAACATCTGGGCGAAGGCCTGCAATGCGACATCTTCTTTATGGACCTGCGCGCCTTCGGCAAGGGCTTCGAGCAGTATTACCGCAGAGCGCAAGAGCTGGGCGTACGCTATATCCGTTCGCGCGTGCCAAAGATTGAAGAAGTCCCCGGGTCGCGGAATTTGATCGTTAACTATCTCGGTGAAAACGACAGGAAAGTTTTCGAGGAATACGACCTGGTAGTTCTATCCGTCGGCATGCAGCCGCCCAAAGAAGTCAGAGCACTGGCGGAGAAATTCGGCATCGGGCTGAACCCATTTAACTTCTGCCAGACGCCGACTTTCCGGCCCACAGAGTCTTCGCGGGCAGGAATCTTTGTCGCAGGCCCGTTTGCCGAGCCAAAAGACATTCCGGAAACCGTCATGCAGGCCTCGGCCTGTGCCTCCCAGGCGCTCTCGCTCTTGCGCAAAGTTCGCGGGACGTTGATCAAACCCAAGGTTTATCCCCCCGAAAAAGAAGTCGCGGGCGAAGAGCCTCGCGTGGGAGTGTTTGTCTGCCACTGCGGCACCAACATCGGCGGCGTGGTCAAAGTCGCGGACGTTGTGGAATACGCGAAAACCCTGCCCAACGTAGTGTATGCGGAAAATAATCTGTACACCTGCTCGAACGACACACAGGATCGCATCAAGGAGATGATTGCCGAACACCATCTGAATCGTGTGGTGGTCGCGTCCTGCACGCCGCGAACGCACGAGCCGCTGTTCCGCAATACGTTGGCCGAAGCTGGCCTCAATCCTTATTTGTTCGAGATGGCCAACATCCGCGATCAGTGTTCCTGGGTGCACATGCACGAATCGGAGAAGGCCACCGAGAAATCGAAAGACCTGGTGAGGATGGCGCTGGCCAAAGCGCGGCTGCTGCAGCCGCTTTCTCGCCAGACGATCAAGATAGAAAAGTCCGCTCTGGTCATCGGGGCAGGACTTTCCGGCATGACGGCTGCGCTTTCTTTGGCGGGTCAGGGATTTGATGTCTATCTGGTGGAGAGGGATCTCGACGTAGGCGGGAGCCTGCGCCAAACCTACTACTTGCTAAACGGAGACCAACCCCAACTCGAACTGGCGCGCCTGCGGGACGAAATCGCACAGACCAGCAAAATCCATCTCTTTACCGGCGCCGAGATCGAGAAGATCGATGGCTCGATCGGCAACTTCCACACAACCATCAGAACGGGAGACGCAATCACGGAAATAACGCATGGCACCGTGATCGTGGCCACGGGTGCAAAGCAGTATCAACCGAAAGAATATTTATACGGACAAGATGGTAGCGTGATCACGCAGCGCGAACTTGAAGCCTGCCTCGCTTTTGACGATGGCCTGCTGGCGCGGAGAAGCAACAAGCCTGTAAACACCGTCGTTATGATCCAGTGCGTCGGCTCGCGCGAGACCGACCATCCTTATTGTTCGCGGGTATGTTGCGCGGATGCAATCAAGAACGCTCTGCGCATTAAGACGCTTTCTCCCGAAACCAACGTGTACGTCCTATACCGCGACATACGCACCTACGGCTTCAAGGAGAGCTACTACACCAAAGCGCGCCAGCAAGGCGTCGTCTTTGTGCGCTACGACGAGAGCCGCAAACCCGAGGTGCTGCGCCAGAATGGGCGGCTGCAGGTCACGGTGTACGACCAGACCCTGAAGTTGCCGGTAAGCATTGCAGCCGATTATGTGGTCCTGTCTGCGGCGATTCATCCTTATGAAGACAACAAGAAGATCGCGCAATTTCTCAAAGTTCCGCTCAATGCTGAAGGCTTCTTCCTCGAAGCTCACATGAAACTGCGCCCGGTGGACTTTATGACCGACGGAGTCTTTTTGTGCGGGCTGGCGCATTCGCCAAAAACGATCGACGAATGCATTCTCCAGGCGCAAGCGGCGGCGGCGCGAGCAGCCTCGGTTCTCGTGCAGGATCGTCTCGAACTGGGCGCGAACATCTCGCATGTAGTGGACGAAAGCTGCGACGGCTGCGCTTACTGCGTCGATACTTGCCCGTACAAGGCAATCACATTGCTCGAATACAAGTGGCAGGGCTCGATCAAGAAAGTCGTCGAAACCAACGATTCCACCTGCAAGGGCTGCGGTTGTTGCCAGGCTACGTGCCCGAAGAAAGGTGTATTCGTCCGCGGATTTACCCTCGAACAGATCGAGGCCCAGATCCATGCGGCTTTAGGAGTGGAGTGATGGACGATAACTTTCAACCCTTGATCATCGCGATGTGTTGCAACTGGTGCTCGTATGCCGGAGCGGACTTGGCCGGCGTCTCCCGCAGTCAATACCCGCCGAGCATTCGCATCGTACGCGTCATGTGCTCGGGCATGGTGCACCCCAATCTGGTGATCGATGCCCTCACCAAAGGCGCGGACGGCGTTCTTATCTGCGGCTGTCATCATGGAGATTGTCACTACCAGGAGGGCAATTACAAAACGGAAAAACGCGCGGACGCCATCAAGCTGATGCTTGCGGACTTCGGTATCGAGGAAGAGCGCTTTCGTCTGGAATGGGTTTCGGCCGCCGAAGGCCCGAGGTTTGCGCAAGTCGTGCGAGAGTTTACCGAACAAGTGCAAAAGCTCGGCGCCAGCCCCTATAAATCGTGAACATGTGCGGCCTCCTGCGGCGCAAATTATTCAAGCCTCCCGGCGAACAAGGGTTCGGAAAGCGACTGCATCACCCCGCGAAATCCATCGAAGTCCAGCGACTGGGCCCCGTCTGACAAGGCGCGTTCTGGACAAGGATGCACCTCAATCAGCAAACCGTCGGCTCCGATAGCGGCCGCCGCCCGACTCATGGCCGGGATAAGGCTACGCCGTCCCGTTCCATGCGATGGGTCGGCAATCACGGGCAGGTGCGAGAGCTCGCGCGCCAGCGCCAGTGATGCCAAATCCAGCGTATTGCGTGTCTCGGTTTCGAAGGTGCGTATCCCGCGCTCGCACAACACGACCTGCTCGTTTCCTCCGGACAACAAATACTCGGCCGCGAGTAGCCACTCTTTCACGCTGGCCGAAGCGCCACGTTTGAGCAGGATTGGCTTGCTCGCCGACGCCAATCTCCGCAATAGCGCGAAGTTCTGCATATTGCGCGCACCTACCTGCAGCATGTCGGCGTGTTCGCAGATCAGGTCAACATCGTCTGTGCTCATCACTTCGGTGACGACCGGCAAGCCAAATCGCTCGCGAGCTTCGCGCAAGATCAACAATGCCTCCAGGCCGAGTCCCTGGAACTCATAGGGAGACGTTCTTGGTTTGTAAGCTCCGCCGCGCAGCAATTTTGCGCCGAGTGCTTTCACGTTCTCCGCAGTGGCGAATAGTTGCTCTCGCGACTCGACCGAGCAGGGGCCGGCTATGACGACGAATTCGCCGCCGCCGATCTTCACGTCTCCGACCTGGACGACGGTTCGGTTGGGCTTTACCTGCTTGCTGACCAATTTGTAGGGCTGCGCAATTTCGACCACGTCGGCCACTCCGGCCGCCGCCGCCAGCGCCTGTAACTCGTGACGACGTCCGCCGCTGCCCACTGCCGCCACGATGGTGCGCTCCTCGCCGCGGGTTACGTGCGCTTTGTAACCCGCCTCTTTCACGCGCTCGATGACGTGCTCGATTTCGGCGGCGGAAGCGCCTTCCCGCATATTGATAATCATGATTTTGTTCCCCTTTGTTTAAGATCGCTGCTTGCTGTCTCGCCAACTTGCATCCCGATTGCTCCGCTGCATGCTTCAAAAACAAAAACCGCAACTCCTGAGAGTTGCGGCTGCGGTCTTGAATCACTTGGCGTTTTAGGATTGCATCACTGGATCACATACGCCTTAGCCCGCACCGCATACTCAAATGAGTAGCGGTAAGTAAACGCGAAGCTAAATCGACGTGCGCACATGTGGAAATTCAGTATCCGTGACCCTTCCCGGAGTGTCAAGCTCAATCTCAGGCGTAGTAGCACAGTTTGGCTTTCGCGCCGGGCCCGATGAGCAGGAGATCCCTCGCCACACCTGAAAAACGGCAGCGCTCGGGATGACGCTGTCGACCTCAGGGCCGAAGTGCACGCTACTCTTATCCCTGCTCTTTTCTACAGCGTGGCATGATATCTGGCTATGGGGAAAAAGAATTCGGTATTGGTGCTGGCGTCGAAAGCCGCTCCGCAGTTCGCGATGCTTCGTGAGCTACCACATACGGTATGCGGCGACTTACGCGCTTGTGCAGAAGAAGAACAGGACGCGACCGTGATTCTGCAATGGTCGGGCGGACGCGAGTTGCTGCGAGAAATCTTTCCGCGGTGCGCGAAGCTGAGATGGATCCACTCCATGGCAGCGGGCGTAGACAAACTGTTGTTTCCCGAACTGGTGGAGAGCGAAGTAGTGCTGACCAATGGCAGCGGCGTTTTCAGCGCATCGCTGGGCGAGTTTGTGCTGGGGGCGATTCTGTATTTCGCGAAAGATTTCCGGCGCATGATTCGCAATCAGGCGGCAGGAGTGTGGGAACCGTTCGACGTGGAGGAGATTGCCGGACAGACCGTTGGAATCGTGGGCTATGGCGACATTGGCCGAGCCGTGGCCAGCCGTGCGCATGCCATGGGCATGCGTGTGCTCGCGACCAAGCGGCATCTTCCCGGATCGCCTGATCCGCTGGTAAAGGAGTTCTATAAACCGGAAGCGCGGCGGGAGATGATTGCGCTCTGCGACTACATTGTAGCGACGGCTCCGTTGACCGAAGAGACCCGGCACATGATCAGCGATGCTGAATTCGCGGCGATGAATCTGACGGCGGTGGTGATCAACGTGGGACGCGGGCCGGTGATTGACGAGGTGGCGCTGCTGCGTGCGTTGACGGCCGGGCGGATTAAAGGAGCCGGGCTGGATGTGTTTGAGCATGAACCGCTGTCGGCGGGACATCCACTCTACAAGCTGGAGAATGTCCTGCTCTCGCCGCACTGCGCCGACCATACGGCCGACTGGCAGAATCAGGCAATGCGCTTCTTCCTCGAGCAGTATGCCCGATTTGAGAAAGGCGAGCCGCTGAAGAACATCGTGAATAAGCGGCAGGGCTATTGAGTGAGGTTGGTGGATAACGAATCAGATGACAGGGCCGGCGCTCAGCCGACCGCTAGCCTGTAGGTGAAAAGTAGCATTCCCGCCCGCGGAATCGTGGTGCCATGTTGCACATAACCGTGATAGGCATCACTGCAAGCGTCCTCGTTTTCATGCGAAATCAGCTGTTCTAGTCCTGCAGTTGTTCGGCCGCCGTATAAAGACCCTTTCGGAATCAAATGGAAAAATCACGAGGTGGGTTATGGAATACATAAGGCGTTGGCTCTTCTGCAGTCTTGCGATTTTCGTATGTCTGCCGGCATGGGCGCAGCAGACTGACCTTAACCGTTACACACTGTTTACCGGCTTCGATTACATGATCAGCCCCGCTCGTAACCTTACGGAGCGCGGATTCGACACGGACTTCGGCGTTACCGTAAGACCATGGCTGGGCCTGGGCGGCGATTTCGGCGCTCTGGGCAGCAACATTATCAGCGGTGCTGGAACCATCAACGGAAGCGAGACGGTGTATGCGCCAATACTGACTGCGGCCGAACCCCTCGGGGCGCCACCGCCAAACCTGGTGAATGTGCCGTTCGCTTCCACGACGTACACGTTTGCAGTAGGTCCGCAGTTTTACTTTCGCAAATGGACGAAGGTGACGCTGTTTGCCAGGCCGGGATTTGGGGGAATTCACGAATCGGCCAACATTACGTTTCCGCAGCCGTTAGGACTGTTATTCACCAAGCTGGGCGTTCCGGTGCCGAATGCTCATCAGACGGACACGCAGCTGTTTTACGGGTTGGGCGGAGGTTGCGACCTCAATGTCTCTCGGGCGGTGGGCATCCGGTTTGCGGCTGACTGGGTGAACACTCACCTGTTCTCCGACTTGCTGGTGAACCGGCAAAACTATGTCCGGTTTTCCTTTGGTCCGACGTTTCGCTGGGGCCATTTGAAGTAGGAGCGGCGACGGATCAAGAAAGGTAATTCATCGAATTTGGCATACTAGGCGCCGACACGGAACCTTGGTCAAGCTAACCGCGTACGCCGACGACGGCATTGGTCTTATTGTCGTCCCAATGCTCGTCCTCGTGGGTCACCAGCGACCATAATCTTCCCGCCCATACCTTGATCGTGTCCTTTTTTGCAGAGACAGGAAGGTACAAAACGTCATCCAAAGCGTCCTGGAATTGGCTGCACTGGTTCTGCGTCGGGGTGGCAATGCAGACCCAACTACTATGGGCCGCGAGGGTATTGAGCTGCAGGCTTTCTCTGGCACGGTCGACAATGGCGGGGGCAAGTTTTTCAGCCAGCATTTCGGCGTGGGTGGCGTTATATCCGAATTTCGAGATAAGGACTGCGGGCAACTCCCGCTCGACGATTTGCGCGAGCTCCGAATCGGTCATCGTAGCGGGGAGTGCAATGTCACAAGTCTCTGTCATGGGATTTTCCTCTTTCTTGTCGCCTACGATTTGTGGACCAAGTAGCTCTGGGATGGGAGTCACTTGGTGAGATCCCGTCGGGCAGATTGGAGGCAAGGGGTGCATGCCTCCCGATCACAACGGGGTTCATTTTCAAGCGGAATTGGAGCACTCGGCGGATGGCTTGTCAGTGCGACCCGTCACTAGAGGATGTGACCGCCTTGCGATCCAAACTTCCGCACGGAAATAACCCAGCGCTTGCGCAGCGGCAGGCTCCGGCTTCGCCGATGATCCGCAGACAAGATTACGAGGCCGCGACCCAATTGCGGCGATCGAGGAAAGTGGGTGGTTCGTACGTAATGCCCGCTGCCAGTCGCTTTTCTTCCCGGCGCGTGGACCACAGCAGCATCGGTCCGAGCACTGCGGCAGTAAGGCGCGCGACGACGGGAAATTCTTTCTCGACTTCGCGGCGCAATTTGTGAATTTGATCGGCGCCGCTCTGGTTGACGGCTTTGAATTCCTTTTCCATTACCCAGAGCGCGGCGTTGTAAGCGCTCTTGAGCTTTTTCATTTCGCGCGCAAAACGCTCACGCACCCGCTCGTCCGGATGGTCTTTGTAGCGCTGCCAACCTAACAGCATGGTGCGGCACATGCGATACAGGCTGGGGCCGTTGCGTTCGAAATCGCGCCAGAAAGCCCAGTCGAGAAACCTCTTAGAATCATCGCGCGAGATCGCATTGTGCTCAAAGTTGAATTTGTACTGACCGTGAATATCGGCCAGGTCGATGCCGGTCAGCAGGCGGCCTTCTTCGGCGATCTGCTGATAGAGCGGTGTGCCCGGGACCGGCGTGTAGAGCATGAACTGGTGGAAGTCGGTCTGGTAATCGACGGCGGATTCAATTTCGGAAACGATGTTCTCGGAAGTGTGGTGCTCTAGTCCGATGATCGTCGAACCTTGCACGCGAATGCCATGCTGGCGAAGTTCGTGCGTGAGTTGCCAAATGTCTGTGTCCTGCAACTTGCTGTAGCTCGACCTGGGCGATTCCAAACCCATCCACACCCAGGAGACGCCAAGTTCCACGAGTTCGAGCATAGTGTATTTTCGTAGGGCGTTGGCGGAGGCGAAGACAGAAAGCTCCCAGCTCTTGCCGGCCTGCTTCATGAGTTCGAGCAGGCGCATAGCGCGTTTGCGGTGCAGTAAGAAGTTTTCGTCCATCACAAAGAAGGATTGCACCTTTAATTCTTTTTCGGCCTGGCACATCACTTTGAAGAGCTCGTCACCGGTTTCGAAGAAATTGATGAATTTTCCTTTGCCGCCGAAGAAGGCCGACGTGGTGCAGAAGTTGCATCCCATAGGACAGCCGACAGACGGGATGATGGTGGCCGCAGTGGCGCCTTTGCGCTGGGGCAGGCGTAAGCCCATGATGCGGGTCTTCCATCCGGAAACAATGGAAGGATGTCGAATGGGAGCGTGCTCGTCTTCGCCGAGATAGCGGCGCATCCAGGAGATGCCTTCGCCGCGTACGACGTGGTCGGCGTCGATCAGGTCTTCGATGCCGGGAATCGCGGTCACGTGCCCGCCCACTACGATCACTGAACCGGGGGAAAGTTCGCGGACCAGCCGGCACATCTCCTGAACTTTTCCCAGGTTGGTGATGATGGAAGAGATTCCGACAATGTCGTACTGATTCTTGCGCAATTCGCGGATAAATTTATCGCGCGTGGGGAAATCGAGGACGCTGCAGGGCGCAGAAATATTTTCCTGAATCATCATGATGCCCCAGGAACGGTGGAACATGCGCAACGAAAAACTGCCTTGCGCCCGCGTTACCTGGTTGTGATACAGCTCCATCGGATTGATGGCGCGGCTGCCGAATTCGTCGTCTTGCGCATAAGGACCGAATACTGAACTCAATAAAACGCGTGCCTGACTTTGCTTGGGATGAATGTCCATGCCTGCAAGCGTATCCATCCGCGAAGTTTTTTGCGGTGATCTTGGTTACACATTACAAAACTATTACATGAACTTTCGTGCGCAACTTTTCACTATCGGCCTTCTACCAGCATGGCGTCGGTGGATTGCGAAGGTGCATCCAGCTGCGCAGCGATATGCCGTTGTACCAAATCCCATTCGGAGCGCAGAACCATTTCCTTGATGCTGAATCTGCTCTCGCGTTTTGCGTCATCGACGCGAACTGCCAGCTCTCCTTTAACCAGACGGAAGTCGATCACATCGGCCAAGGGGATGAGTTGATTGGAGGACCTGCCCACGATGACGAAAACAACTTTGTCGGAAACCAACGTGTATTCCGGACAAGCTTCCGAGGCGGCTGGCATGGGTACGCCGCCCATGGCTGTGATGAACCCATGATGCGCGGCGGCGCAGTCGCCGCTGTGCATTCGGACGACGGTTCCGTGTTCATAAACTCCTAGATGTTCCGCTGCGACTGCGGGCAAGCAAACGACGCTCAACATCACCAAACACAATGTGTATTTCATAGATCTCCGTTTAAGGATTGGTCGGGTAGTAATAACCACCGCGGCAATGAAACTGCAAGTTTAGGTTTTGTTTGGGAAGAATACGAAGCGAGTGAAACCCAATGGCCCGGCTGGGTAGCCGGTAGCTGACTACATAAGAGGCGCGCAAGTCGTCGAGCACGGCTTGCAATACGCTGGCGGCATTTTCGCCGCCGGAGAAATATCGGCCTCCGCTGCTCTCGGCCATTCGTTGAAGAAGAGCGCTGGCATGCGGGTTATCTCCCGGCTTGCCGACATCGACGGCGTAAAGCAATGCGCCGCTGGCAATCACCGCTTGCAGAGCCTGTTGCGCGGATATTTTGCTGATGGTGTCCTGGCCATCGGAAAAGAGAAGCAGGACCGGCCTTACGCCCGCGGTGTGGCGGGCGGAGATAAAGTCGGCGCTGTAGGCCAGCGCCTCGTACAGCGGCGTGGCCCCGACTGCCATCACGGAGAGCAGTTTCTCTTTGGCGACGGCACTGCGACAATCGTCCGTGCACACGACCGCAGAATGCAGGCCGGCAAATGAGACGACTGACAGGTTGTGGTCGTTGGTCCCACTGTTTTGGGCGATCAGTTGAAGAACGTTTTGCATGGTTGCCTGAAAGCGTCCGGCAACGGATTCGCTGGCATCGACCATGACGACGACGTCGAGCGCGGTCTCGTCGGAGCGCATCAGGCTGCGGAAATTGCGAATCACCATGCCGTCGTCGACGATCACAAAGTCGTCCTGGCTCAACTCGCCCTGGCCGAGAGCGCCTACGGGATGGTTGTTGCCTTCAGTGGCGAAAAATGAGATGCGCACCTCGGAACTGGTGCTGCGATACGCCGCGTGGGAGGGATCGTTGGGGCTCCCAGCAAAAGCAACGCAGGGTAACAGCACTAGAATCAGTGCGGACAATCGGTGATATCGATGGGACAGCATTGCCGTTACTGCACTTATCGGCGCGTCCCGAAGTGCACTTCAGCGTTCGAAGGTAGATGAGTAATTACGGCGGTAACTGAAAGAACGGAAAATTTGGTTACCCGGAAATGCTGGGTTACCGCGACGTCCCACGGATCGCGTACTCCCTGCACGCTTCCTGAATTTCGGACGTCACTTCGCAGTGGTCAGTTGGCGGTCTGGAGCTGGCCGGCTTCGGCAATCAATTTTTGGACTTGAGATTTCTTGGCATCGTCGAGTTTGGGGTTTGACTTCAGCAGCTGCCGCCATTCGGCGATGGCTCCGTTGGCATCGTTCTTTCCCTTCCACTTGATCATGCCCAGATTAAACATGGAGTTAGCGTCCTTGGGTTGTTCCTGCAACACCTGCTGGAGCTGGCTGATCGCGCCGTCGATGTCGTTGTCGTAGTACATGCAGGACGCCATTTCGGTTCGAGTGCCGGTGTCCTTGGGATTGATCTGCAGAGCTTTACCAAAATAACCGGTGGCTTCCTTGAACTGGTGGGTCGATTGGTAGATCTTGGCGACCTGGATCAACAAGGTGGCGTTATTCGGATCGCTCTTCAGTTGGGTCAGCAGCGGTTCCGCTTTCTTGTCGGCCATTTGCTTCATCTGGTCCAGGGTGGGCATTTTCCCGCCGCCGCCCATGCCGGGGTGGGGCATAGAGGCTTGGGTGGGCGCGTTGGCAACCGGCACCTCTGGGGAGCGGGTCTGCGAGCCGCGAAACAAATATCCCAAAGCTAGACCAAGCGCCAGGCAAACCGCAGCCATGGTGTATACCTGTGCCGTCTTCCAACCGGCCGAGAGAGTAGCCTCTTGTGGTTCATCCGCCATGTTCGTGACTCCGTCCATTTTCGAACTATCCAGCGCCCGGATTTCGCCATCTGCCGGAGGCTGGAACAGCTTCCGCAAATAGAATTCTACCTGTTGCGCCGGGGCTGGACGTGATAAGCGTCACACCGATTGGTGACCTCAGGCACGGGTAGCGTCCTATCCATGCCCTAACTTTCAAGAGTTGGATTTCCTGGCCAGAAAGATCACGATGGCATCGACCGCTGCAGTGCAGCCTGCGACGCAGGCTGAAGAACGGAGGTTGCATGACACCCGCCTGGCCATGCGGCTCTCGCTGATCGTGGGCGTGGTGATGCTGCTGGGCAAAGTTGCGGCCTATTTTATGACCCACTCAGCGGCGATTTTTTCCGACGCCGCGGAATCGGTCGTTCACGTTGTCGCCGTGGGCTTTGCCGCCTTTAGCCTTCGTTTGAGCACCCGGCCGGCTGCGCCACAATTTCTTTACGGCTACGAGCGAATCGCGTTTTTCTCGGCGGGATTTGAAGGCGCCATGATCATTGTGGCCGGAGTTGCCATTCTGGTGGAATCAATCCACAAGTGGATCGCCGGATTGCACCTGGAACATCTAGGCGCGGGAACGTTGCTGCTGCTGTTTGCTGGAGTGTTGAATGCCCTGCTCGGCTTCTATCTGCTGCGGGTTGGGCGGCGCACTCATTCGATGATTTTGGAAGCCGATGGCAAACACGTCTTGACCGATAGCTGGACCAGCTTCGGTGTGGTGGGAGGATTGATCATCGTCCTGCTAACCGGTTGGAAGCCATTTGATCCGCTGATTGCAATCGCGGTGGCGATCAACATCTTCTGGTCCGGCGGACTTTTAGTATGGCGCTCGGCCGTGGGATTGTTGGATTACTCCGACCCGAATGCCGGCCGGAAAATTCGCGAGAAGCTGGACATGATTTGTTCAGAACTGGCCATTCAGTATCACGGAGTGCGCTTCCGAACCACTGGGTATCGCCAGATCGTTGAAGTACATTTGTTGTTTCCGCAACTGATGCTGGTGAGCGAGGCCCACCGCCTGGCCACGATTCTGGAGGAGCGCCTTCCTGTCGAGTTAGGTATGCCCGCGGAAGTGGTCACGCATTTGGAATCACTGGAAGATCACGCCGACGTTCACCACGAAGAGCATTACACGGGCAAGCCGGGCTGAGTTTTAAATCCACAAAAAGACCCCGAGGTATTTTTCCTCGGGGTTTGAAGTTTTTGTTCCGAAGTTCTGCTAAGGGGTTGTACGTTACTAGCGCGCTCTTCACTTCTTACGCGACGAGTGTCTCTACAAAATGCTGGCAAATTGCGGTCTCAAGGTTGTGGTTTTTCACCTCGACCAGGCCGGTAATGCAGGGTTTCAGAATGTCGTAGGCTTTGTTGTACGCTTCCCTCTCATAGCGCTCAGCATCCATTTTGGTTGCCCAGAGGCTCACGGTGCAGACTTTCTCCTCTTTTGTCATCTTCTCCGGGAAGAAAGGGAGAACCTCCAGGAAGCCGGTTTGATTTTTCAGGATGGGCAGAACCTGATTCTTGAAGAGCTTCACAAACTCTTCTTTCTTTTCTGCTTTGACGTGGAAATTAAGAATACGAGCAAACATGGTAGGCTCCTTTCGATTGGATTGGGAGAAAAACGTGGACGGCGAGGGCCCTCAAGCTAGAGCGATTTGTGTCCCGGACATCGGGAGCTCACGCTGGAGGGAATTTTACGAGAATCGCTTTGCCCTGGCAGTGATAGTTGACTGGCATCTGCGTGGGACTCATCACAGAGCCGGGTGCGGAAGATCGTTCCAAAATCTGCTTCCAGAAAATAGCGCCTTCCCGAAGATCATCTTTCGGACAAATCCGCGTACCTTCGTAACCGCGTTGTGATTGTGGTCACTGACGGCGCGATAAAAAATAGGATAATTTGGTCAGCAAATGTGGGAACGACGATGGAACCGATATTGATTGAGGCTGTTGACAGGCTGGTGCAGGTAGCCGAAAGAGCTGGGATGAGCGCAACGGATATGATCCGCGTCCTCAATGCGGGGGTAAGCGTAGAAACTTTGTTAGCCCTCATCGAACGAAATCTGCAAGCATCCCGCATGGGAACCTCTTCGTCCCACTGGATTACCTAGGCCAAAAGCGCGACCCCGATTCCCCCTCTTGTCTACGGCATGTAGGGTATCGAACAGTTCCGCACCCTTGTGGCAATCTCTTCAGTAACGGTCGCTTACTCTTTCCCATGAGGTACGAGAAGTGCCATCTCGCCGACTCGAAGATCGAATCCGAGAGTTGTGCGCCCTCGTTTTAGTTGCGTCAGAAGCGGATTTGCCTGCGCTTCTGTCGGAATTGCAAACCGCGCTGCAACAACATGCGCTGCGGGTTTCGAATCTGACTGCGGCCGCTACTGTGGCTGGCCAACCCCAACTCATACTCGAACGACGCGCCGCCGGACGGGCAGATTAAGACTTGGGTCCGGTTCCGGCGGCTTTCGCGAGAGTGGCCTTCCCTTCCGGTACGGCCTTTACATCCGGGACCTTTTACCAATAGATTAGGATGCGGCAGTTTGGGGTGTAACGGAGCCGATATGTCCAGTCCATCCTCCGATCGGGATGCGGAATCGCAGACGTTGTCGGCAAAGGCCATGGCAGAAGTTCTTCTTTCCCGCGATCTTCTGGAGAGCATCCCGGACGCAATCGTCGCTGTCGATCGCGACGGAACCATTCTTCAAGTCAACTCCCAGGTGCAAGAGCTCTTTGGGTATACGCGTGGCGAACTGATCGGCAAGAAGATCGAAATCCTGGTTCCGGAACGTTTTCGTCCGCAACATCACGACCATCGCGCCGGTTTCGCGGAGAGTCCCAAGATCCGGCGTATGGGCGCCGGGCTGGATCTCTACGGCAGGCGGCGCAATGGTTCGGAATTTCCGGTTGAAATCAGTCTCAGCCCGGTCTCTTTGGAAGGTCGCAGCATCGTTCTGAGCGCCATCCGCGACATTACCGATCGAAAGAGAATCGAAGAAGACCTGCGCTGGGCCAATAAGGAGTTGAACGAGCGAACCACGCAGGAGATTGGAGAGTACCGCGCCCGGCTGGCATCTATTATCGATTCTTCCGAAGACGCGATTATCGGCAAGGGGCTGGATGGCACGATTATCAGTTGGAATAAAGGGGCGGAACGCATTTATGGGTACGCTCCGGAAGAAGTTGTGGGCAAGCATATTTCGATCCTTGCCCCGGAGGACCGGCCCGATGAAATTCAGGAAATCCTGAAGAAAATTGCTCGCGGGGAAAGCACTGAACATTTTGAATCGGTGCGGGTCACGAAAGATGGCAGGCGATTGAACGTCTCCATTACGGTTTCTCCGCTGCGCAATGCGTTGGGTGAAGTGGTTGGGGCGTCCGCGATTGCGCGCGATATCACGGCGCAGCGGCGAGCCGAAGATCAGCTGCGGCAGTCGCAAAAGATGGAAGCGATTGGGCGGCTGGCGGGCGGAGTGGCCCATGACTTCAACAATGTTCTGGGCATTATTAACGCCTGCACCGAATTTTTGCGTGACCGCATCGAGCCCGGCTCGCAGCCGTCAACCTACGTCGATAACATCAAGAAAGCCGTCGAACGCGGAGCCGCCCTGACCCGCCAGTTGCTCGCCTTCAGCCGAAAACAAGTGGTGCAGCCGGTCATTCTCGACCTGAATGACCGGCTCAAGGACATCAGCAAGCTCCTGCGTCCGCTCATGGGCGACGACGTCGAAATCGTGATTGCGCCGCGGTCGCAAGCCGCAGTGGTTGAAGCCGATCCCGGCCAGCTGGATCAGATCATCGTGAACCTCGCGGTGAATGCCCGCGATGCCATGCCTCGGGGCGGAAAGTTCATTCTTGAAACGGATATTGTTGACGTCGATCAGCTCTTCGCCGAGCAGCATCCGCCATTGACTGCGGGAAAGTACGTCATGCTGGTCGTGAGTGATACCGGAACTGGCATGGATCGAACTATCCTTTCCCGGATTTTCGAGCCCTTTTTTACGACCAAGGAGCCGGGCAAAGGAACAGGCCTCGGACTGGCCACCGTCTATGGCATTGCCAAGCAAAGTGGGGGGCATGTCTGGGTCTACAGTGAGCCGGGACACGGCACGACTTTCAAGATCTATTTGCCCTCTGCGGAATATAAGCTGGCATCGACTTCGCCTACGGAGTTGGAAGCGTCCGTTCCCACGCGGCAAGGGACTACCATCCTGCTGGTGGAAGATGATGAAATCATGCGCAGCCTGACCAGCCAACTGCTGCGCGAACAAGGCTACACGGTGGTCGAAACGGCGAACGGAAAATCGGCCCTGGAATGGGTGGAGTCCAATCCCGGCCATTTTGACTTGCTCTTGACGGATGTTGTCATGCCCGGCGTCAGCGGTCCCGAATTGGCAGAGCGCCTGATTGCCTCTC
Source organism: uncultured Acidobacteriaceae bacterium (assembly GCA_963818935.1). Classification (GTDB taxonomy): domain Bacteria; phylum Acidobacteriota; class Terriglobia; order Terriglobales; family Acidobacteriaceae; genus Sulfotelmatobacter. Next base: position 166,815 of record CAWFUK010000070.1, on the reverse strand, counting down.
AACCCGCGCTGAAAGTTGTCTATATGTCCGGGTATACGGGCGAGTTGATGGACGCGAGCAAAGGACTGAAACATGGGACATTGCTGGAAAAACCCTTTACCCGCACTTCCCTGCTGAACATCCTCCATCAGGCACTTGGGTAAGGTTACTGTCGGGGGCCGATCACACGCAGTTAGTGATGGTGATCACACAGTAACGGTGTTAAAAGACGCAGTCGGCCTTTGGGCCAGATCACGCGATTTTCTAACGATTTCACTTTGTGGTTGGATAACTTCCTTTGTGTGATAGACTTGCAGTCCTCCCAGGGACATCTGCATCGGAACCGCGAGATTGGCAACGTACCTGCCAATGTACAAGCGTTCAGAGGAGGCAGCATGGCCACACCGGTTCTCGACCGCAGAGCAATCGATAAGACGCTTGGTAATCTTTCCCCAGCCGTAGCGGAAGCGCTGGAGCAAGCCGCGCTCACCACTACCTATCCGACCGGAGCCGTGTTATTCGCCGAAGCGCAGGCGCCGCGCGGCATCTTCGTGGTGCGTCGTGGCCGGGTCAAACTTTCGGTATGCGGCAGCGACGGCAGAACGCTCATTCTGCGCATGTGCGGGCCGGGGGAAATTCTCGGCGCAGCCTCGGTAATTTCGGGGCGTGAGTACGAAGCCACTGCCGAAACGCAAGAACCCTCGGAAGTCAGCTTCCTGCGGCAGAGCGATCTGCTGCGCCTGATGCGCGCTCATGGCGAGATCGCTTTCTGGGTAACCCAGCACCTGAGCGCAGATTACAACACGACCTGCCGCGAAATCCGCGACTTGATGCTATCCGACTCGGCCAGCGAAAAACTGGCTCGCCTGCTGGTGGCATGGCTCGACAACAACGCCGACTCGAAGCCCGCCGGCCACGTTAAGATGGCTCTCACTCACGAAGAAATCGGCCAGATGATCGGCACGTCGCGTGAAACTGTTAGCCGCCTTTTCGCTGGATTTAAGAAGCAACATCTGATTCAACAGAACGGCGCCACGCTGGTCATTCCGAACCGGCTGGCTTTGGAATCTCTGATCACGGTTTAGCCGATTTTAGTTAGTAAGTGCAGTACGGGGCCGGTTTTCCTCCTCCGCCGGCCCCAGCTTCCCCCGCTTAAACTCCCGGGCACGCCGAAAATCACACCGTAGGCCTTTCTCTCCATCGCATAGTCATCGGATCGGGACCTACATATCAGAGGGGAACGCGCATCGTCAGGGAGTTGCCTTCACAGCTGGTTGGCAGACGGAACGCAGGAAAGCTCCAGCTACGCCTTCGCGACCGGCTCTTCTTCTACCGGCTCAGCGCCTGACTCGGATTCCTCAGGATCCGAAGGCCGCTCGATCAGACCCGCGCGTTCCAGCGCGCGATAATAGGCCGGACGCGCATGACGATAATGGTCGGCGGGAACTTTGCCGTTGATCCAGGCTGTATCCATCGGATAGACGAGCGGATCGAAAATCACCATATAGAAGTGCCATATCAGAATTGAGAATGTCGCCAGCAGCGCCTCGTAATAGTGCACGGCGGTAGCCGCGTCGGTCATCCACTTGGGGAAATGCCGCAGCGAGAAATTATTGAACCAGAGCATTAAGCCCGAGACCGTCATCACCACCGTGCCCCACATGAAGGCCAGGTATTCCATCTTCTCGGCATAGTTGAACTTGGCGAATTGCGGCGGTTTTTTGGTGATGCCCAGGTTATAAGTGAAGACCTGCAACAGATCGGTTGCGTCCTTGAAATCCGGCATCATCGCCTTCAGGAACATGCGGTCGCGCTTCACCACCGCAAGATGGATCAGGTGATAAACCGTCGCTGCCAGCATGATGACGGCGGCGGAGCGGTGCACCGCGCCGCGGAATCCGAAGTGTCCCTCCCACAGCAGCAACGGACGCGTCCACCACGCATCGGGGAACTTCAGCGCGAACCCGGTTAATACTAAGGTCGGGAAGCTGAGCACGATGCCCCAGTGGGCGATGCGGAAGTTCTTATTCATACGAGTGACGACTGCGCCGGTTTCGTGCCGCGGATGTTTGCGAATCATCTTCGATACGAAGTCGATGAGGTTATGCAACACCATGAATCCGAGCGTCATCGGAATCAGGAACCAATAGGTCCAGCGAATCCACTCGACTACCGGATGGTTGGGACCTGTGCCCGTCCGCACATGGACCGGGCCGACGGTGAATTTGGCTTCGACCACGCCTTTGTGGCATTCTCCGCAGGTTTTGCGCAGGTTCGCCGCATTGACGGTAGAGCGCGTATCACTCGACGGTAGAATGTCGTGGACGCCGTGGCACGAGGCGCAATTCGCCGCCGTTACCTTCCCTTCCTTGAGGGCCAGGCCGTGATAGCTGTCGGCATAAGAGGGCAATCGATCCGACGGCAAGTCGTAGCGCAGCGCCAGCCGGGGATCGCCATGGCAGCGTCCGCAGGTTTCGACTGAAACTTTTGCAGCGCTCAAGGGCGAGGCCGGATTGGCCGGATCCATGATCAGGTGCTCGCCATGGCAGTCGACGCAGACTGGCGCATCGCGCACCCCGGTTTTTACCGCTTGCCCGTGCACGCTCTCATTGAACTGGCGAGCGATTTCTTTGTGGCATTGGGCGCAAGTACCAGGCACGTTCCAGTGATTCACCGACGATCGCGCATCGGTGGCGGGATAGATGTTATGACTGCCGTGGCAACTGGAACAGGTCGCCGCTTCCTTACCCATCGCCACTGCTCGGCCATGTACGCTCTGCTTGTAAGATGCCACCGGGTGCGCTACCGGAATTTTGTGCCGCGACAAGAATCCGGCATCGCTATGGCATTGGGCGCAAGTATCCGGCAGGTTCTTGCTGGCTATCATCGAATCAGGTTCGCTGCCAGCTTTCACGCCATGGATCGCCCCGTGACAGGAGACGCACTTCGGCGCATCAGCATCGCCGTTCTTGGCGGCCTGTCCGTGAATACTTCCGGCCAGCTCCTTTACTTCGCCATCGTGGCATTCGGCGCACTTCGCCGGCATTAGTTTTTCAGTGGTGGTGACGACGTGCACGTTGCCGTGGCAGGACTCACAGGCGCTCTCGCCCAGGACCGAGTGAGCGCTGGTTTGGAAGGCCTTGACCTCATCCGCATGGCAGGTTGCACATTGGACTTTAGCCATTTTGGCGGGGTGAGGGAACTCTTTAATTGCGGTGTGGCAGTCTTTGCAGCTTAGAACCGCGTGCGCGCTGGCCCCATGCTTGGCGGGATCGATGGAAATGGATTTGCCGGAGTCTGACTTGAAGCCTGCCTGGCCATGGCAGGCAAGGCAATCCTGATCCGCAACCGGCGGCGCGTGAAATATCAGGAGCAGGGTGACCAGCAATGTCGCGAGCATTTCTCCAACTTCCTCCGCATACAGCAGCGGGTAACCTTTCTACCGATACGCGAACAGCATCGCGTAAATAATCCAAAGAACAATGCTGAATCCTACCGCCAGTGCCGTCCAGGCAAAGGCTCGAATCGAGCGAATTACGATAGACGGATAAGGCACGTCAAGGTTCTCTTCCAGTGTTCCGCTTTCGACCAGCGATTGATATTCCAGAGGCTTGTCTCGTTTTAATTCCTGCACTGGAACCCGGCCGGTGAAGACAACGATGTCCATGGGAAATTTTTCCGGCCGCAAATGGGTATTAAAGAAGTGGACGGTAAAGATGAAGCCGGTGGCCAGCAGTGCCTCGTCGCTATGAATGATGGTGGCCACGTTGATGAACCATCCCGGCAGAAACCGGGTAAAGAATACCGGAAACCACAAGGTGAGGCCGGTCGATCCGATGATGGCGATGCCCCAGAAAACCGCAAAGTAATCGAATTTTTCCCAATAGGTCCAGCGTCCGTAGCGCGGCCGCTCTCCGAAGCCCAGGAACCATTTCAAGGTGCCGATGAACTGGCGCCAGTCCTTGCCGTTGGGAATCATGGTATTTGGACCGAACAACATGGCGCGCCAGGAGGGATAATTCTTCTTTCTCAGCTTGTACAAATCCACCAGGTGAGTGATGAAAATGGTGAACATCACAAGGGCGGCGCCACGGTGGATGTAACCAGCCGTCTCGAATCCGCCCAAGGCGTGCGATAGAACGACCGCCCATTTGGTGTAGGAAAACTTCAGCGTCATCCCGGTCAGCGCTAGGCTCATAAAACTTATGATCATGCAAACGTGTGAAACGCGTTGCAGCCGGCTGAAGCGGATGAACTGGCGCTCATTGTTTCCGTTGTTAGCCATGGGAACCATTCTCCGGAGCCGTGCCCTGGCCATGGTTGTTTCCGTCGCGGGCAGCCCTGGCTTCTTCAGCCTCCGCGGCGCGATGTTCGCGACGCATCTGGAAGGCGCGAGGCAGCCAGAGCAGAGTGTGAATGCCTCCGATGACAAAGGTGCCCAGTAACAGCCCGGTCATCGCCCAGAAGGTGAAAAAGAGGAAAGGATATTTGCGCGGGTCGTGGTGGGTCGCATGCGTCAGGTACCCGGCGAAGCGCCGCGTGGCGCCGGCATGGCACTTGCCGCAAGTAGCCGCCACGTTGGCGCGGCTCAGCCGCGAACGCGGATCCGCTACTCCCTGAACATCGTGGGATCCGTGGCAGTCATAGCATTTGGCCGTCTTCGTATATCCCAGGCGCGAGACCTTTCCGTGATAGGTATCGAAATAAGTCTTGGCGATTTCCTCGTGGCAGTGACCGCACCGGTCCATAATGTCCAGGCGGAACGCATTTTCATCCGTGCGGGTAATGGTGTGAGCCGTGTGGCAGTCGTTGCAGACTGGCATCGTCTTGCCGGGAAACGCCGCCTTCTGGGCATGAATGCTGTTGGCTAATTCTTTTTCAATGCCATTGTGGCATTGGCCGCAAGTGGAAGGCACGTTGTTTGGGTTGACGCTTGAATTGGGATCGGTGCGCGGCAGCACGTGATGCGCGGTGTGGCAACTGGTGCAGGTCGCGGTCACCGTCAAGCCGCTCTTCAGCAGCCCCTTGCCGTGAATGCTCTCACTGTAATTCTGAACAATATCGTGCTGTCTTCCGGTGTAACGCAGCGCCGCTTTATGTCCTTCGCGGTGGCAACCGCCGCAGAGTTCCGGAACATTGGTTGCGAAAGTGCGCGATTGCGGATCATGCTTGCCCAGAACCCCGTGCGTGCCATGACAGTCCTTGCAACTTGGAGCATTGGGGTCCTGCTTGCTTTGCAGTTGCCCGTGCGTGCTGGTCGCATATAACTTTCCGATTTCGTCATGGCACTGAGTGCAGTCCACCGGTTTGGTGATGGTTTCGCACGGCCGCACGTGTGACGTATTCACCTGCGAATGGCACTGGCTGCACGCGATTTTGGTGTGCCGGTCGTTAATGGCGTGGATGGAATGCCCAATCTCATCGACGTTCACAAAAAGCGATTGCCCGTCCCGGGCGCGCTTGATCTTCGGGTCCGAATGGCAATGCATGCAATCCGCGTCAGCCATGCCTTCGGTATAGAAGACGTTCCGAAGCTTGTGCGGCTGGTGGCAATCTATGCATGCGGGAAGGACGTTGGCTTCTTTTTCCCAGAGCGCTCCGTTGATGATCTTCCGGTGCACACTCTCGATCTGGGAGTGGCATTTGGTGCAGGTCGCGGCGATATTCTTCCGGTTAATCGAAGACGCCACATCGGTGTGCGGCAGGATCAAGTGCGGCGTGTGGCACGTGGCGCAGTTCGGCGCGACCGAAAGACCCTTTTTCAGCAGCGCCTCGCCGTGGATGCTTTCCGAATAGTTCCCCAGAATATTGTCCTGGGGAATCACGTGGCTTCGGCTTACCGGCGAGCCTTCCTGGTGGCACCGGCCACAGACGAAGGGTACCTTCAACGGCGCTACCGCCGAGCGCTTATCTTTCACCGGAACAATGTCGTGATTGCCATGGCAGTCCACGCAGCGCGGAGCCATAGTATCGCCCTTGGCGAGAGCCCGGCCATGAAGCGACCGGTCGTACTGCGCTTTCTCGTCGGTGTGACACGTGCCGCAATTCACTCGGGCGGGCTTGTCGTGGGGGAAATCCTTTCCCTCGAGGTCCGCGTGGCATCCGGTGCAACCAAAACTGGCATGTACCGAGGAGGAGAATTTTGTCGAGTCCACGAACAAGGATACGGTTTTGCCGGCGCGCGTCGTGGTCATGCTCTTGTCGCCGTGACAGGCGAGGCATTCCTCGCCGGGCTGGCCGGCAGCGGGACTTCCGCCCCACACCGCGCCCGCGCCTACCAGCAACATCAACAGGGGAAACACGAGTTTTAAGGCGAGCACGAACTCGCCGGAACTCCACCGCCCACGCGCGTTTTCCCTCTCAAACATGGCCTAACTCTCCAGTATCTGAACCCCGAACGCAGGCACACTTCACTCTTCGCTGCGGAACCTCCGCAACGCACCATCTTCAAAGGCTGCATTCAATGGGGCAAAGATGGTGTTGCAAACCGCATCGACCCGCTTTCAACTGATAGCCAACACTGGAGTCTATTAACTGCTGTAATACTCAACAATGCTTGCTGTCACGTGCGCAAGTGATGGCGGTCACCTGGGGACACTGTGATTCTTCAATGGCTTAGCGCGATGAAAGACTCATCGGGTGTTGAGGTCGGGGTAGTGACCGAAGGTCGAGAGGACAACTTGATCATTTCCGGGAATGTAGAAGGCAAACTTGCCCGCGGCAAGATTTGTGCCGGGCTGCGTCCAACGATCCAGCGGCGTCCAATTCTCTCCTTGTTTGATCTGATGGGAAATCTCGTTGGGACTGACGCGGATCTGGAGAGTGCGGAAGCTTTTCTTGTCGCTCTTGATGGGAATTTTGGCCTCGTCCGTTTTTTCCCCGTTGCGTAGGACGGTCCGGTAGAAATTATTGTCGTCGATCCGTAAGAGGACGTAGTTCCTGGCGTCGGTGTAGTTGACCACCCACTGGAGCCGGTGTCCTTTGGCGAGCATGGCGGAGAAAACAAAGGTGCCGGTCGTGGGAACAACTCCGTAGGTTACGAAATCTCCGCCTTTGCGAACGAATCCATTCTTTTCCTGCTTCCAGGCGGCGGGCTCGTCCCACTTCGCCATGCCGCTGGGAGCCAGCGATAGATCCAAAGCTTTGGATTGTCCAGCGTTGACCTCGACGGTCGACGAGCGCACAAAGTTGTCGGCAGTTTTCACGGTCAGCGTGTAGGTCCCAGCGGGCAGGGAAAGAGTGTTGCTGCTACTCACCTTAATGGGAGCTTCTCCAGCTTTGGTGAGAGTCAACTGAGCATCGGCCGGGGTGAAAGCGATTTTCAATTCAGCGGGCGCAACTTCCAAGGCCACATCTGAAGCCGTCAGTGACACCGCAGTGCCCGCCACGAAATGCTTCTTGATCTGCTTCGGCTTGAACTTATCCTTGCGCAGTTCGACGGTGTGGTCTCCGGGATTGACGGTGGCGATGTTTAGCGATCCATCCGCCTGGATTGTTCCCACTGGCGTCTGATCGATCAGAACTGTGGTTGCGGGAGATCCCCCCTGAATGGTTAGGGACGCCAAATGGGGCGTCGGTTGCAGGTTGAAGGTCAGCGTGCCCTGGCCCTTGCGCAGCCGAATCTTCTGTTCGGGAAGATCCTGAAATCCGTTCTTGGACACGCGCACGGTGTAGTCCCGGAGTTCGAGATTCGGAATGCGCAACTGGCCGTTCTCCGTAAGGCGCGGCTGAAGCTTGCCGTTGAGAAAGACCTTTGCTTTGTCTTGACCCGTTACCACCACCAGCGTGCCCAGGTTCTGGCCAGACTCGAGAAAGGCGTTCAACGCGGGTGTCGCGCCGGCATCGATATCGAGTTTGTATTCGTCGCTGCCTCGAGTGACAAGAAGTTCATGGGCGCCCGACGAGATCGAGGGAATATCGAGGCCTTCCTGCGCCATCGCGACCGGAGGCTGACCATCGATGCTGACCTTCGCCGCGGAATCGCTGGAGTACACATGAACATGATCTGCCGCGCTGGTCACAACAATGGCGATTATGTCTTTGGCGGAGATGGAACCACTGACGGTCGGCGCAGCTCCGGCATTGCTCGTGAATGCGAATGAGGCGCTTCCCTTGGTTCCGTCGAATTTGAGCTTGTGATCGCCGGCCGCGATTTTATCCAGTGTCCACTGCCCATCTTGAAATTCTGCAGGTGGCTGATCGTCAACTGTGACTTTTCCCGAGCCGGTGTCAGAGGACAATTTCAATGTTGCGAATGCGGGTTCGGGAGCCGGTATCACGGGAGCGGAGACGGCGGGCACTGTTTCCGAAACCTGCGGAATGGGCTCGGAGTGATGTCTTCGCGCAAAAACAATGATCACGACAATTACGATGAGTGCAGCGGCCGAGGCGACGATGACCGCTGTGTAACTCTTCCGTGGTACCGGCGGCCTGGTAGCGGAAGGTCTTGGGGTGCGAACTTGCGCCGACGATGCAGGACTTTTTCCTGGCGGCGACGCCACAGCGGGCGGAATTGCTGCCGATGGCGGAGCGACTGGTGCGGGCGGCAGAACGTCACTGGTCATCTCGAGCGCACTCGCCGAAGGAGACGCGGGCGACTCGGGGCCAGCCATGGTTGCGGAATCCAAAGCGAGCGTCGCGCTCTCGCTTCCTGGCCCCGGCGTTGAGATCTTGCCGGTCTCGGGCAGACCCAGCCGGTGCAAAAGGCCGTTTGCAAGCGTGAGCACTTCGCGGTCGTCCGGATATTTTTCGGCCACGCTTCGCACGCGTTCGCCTAGGGCCTGCTTCGCGACAGGGCCGGTGGCAGCGGCGACTTCGTCTTCCATGCGACGCAGTTCTTCCACGTCGCGCCGCCGCAGTTGCCGGCGTTGCGTTTGAAAGTCGCGTTGCACGGTCTCCTGAATTTGAATCAGCCGCGGCTCGCGGGGATAAACTGACAAGCCTTCCTCGATTCGAGTCAGCGCGGCGACGAGATCGGCGCCCGTCTGCAATTTGCGCGCCTGCGAAACGCATTCCTCGACGAAGGTTTCCCGCTTCTGGTCAAGAATCAAAGTACGAAGCGTTTTCCCCATGGGATGCGCCGGATTCAAATCCAACGCCTCGCGGGCCATCTTTTCAGCGTCGCGCCAATCGAGGTCAACCTTGGCTCGCGCCTCTTCGACCAGGGCATTGGCTAAAACGGCGCGGGCGAGAGAATTGTTTTCATCGAGTTCGTATGCCTGGCGCAGCAACTGGATGCCTTCCGGGGATTTCTGTTGGGCGCACAACTCCTGGCCTTCTGTCATCAAACGGTGAGCTTCCGCCTTGCGCTTGACCCCATCCTGCGCAAGCTTTCCGAGTTCCCTTAACTCCGTATCGCCGGGAAATTCAGCCGCCGCACTCTCCAGCAAATCGAATGCGCGGGCATAGTCGCTGGAATGTAAACAGAGATCGATCTGTTCCACCAACCGGGTCTTCGATTCGACGCGAACCTGCTGATCGCGCCGCTTTTGCAGCCGCTCTACTTCAAACGTCAATCCCGGATACTGGCTGTAAATCGTGCGCAGGATCTCCCAATCGTTCAACGCATCGTTATACGCGCCTTGTTCTTCATGGAGGTGCGCGCGCGCCACGATCGAATTGACCAGGTCGCGCTTGTCCTGCACCAGCCGCAGCGCGCGTTCGAAATGCGATTCGCCAGGATGCAGGTCAAGCGCTTCGCGCAGAATGTTCACCCGCTTTTCCAGATCCGGCTCCGCCTCGACCTGACGGTCGACGGAAGCGATAAACGAGGAAAGCTCCTGCCGTTGCTGCTCTTCGATATCGTATTTCAGCGCCTGAAAAATCGCATTGTTGGGATACTTCGTCAGATATGTCTGGCAGGCGTCCATGGCCTTGCGGAAATGTTTCTCGGCAAGATTTCTGCGCGCTTCGGCGTACGCCGTGTTCATGGCGTCGTGTTCGGAGCGTACCTCGTTGTAAAAGCTTTGGTAGTTCGCTCCGCTCTCGCGATTGATGGAATCCGGCGCGCGGCGATCGAGATCGAGTACCACGCCCAACTTGGCCAGAGCGTTGCTGACGTCGCCCTTGTGCCAGGCCTCCATGGCGGCGCGATGGACTTGCTCTTTTTCCTGCCGCAGCTTTTTGTATTCCTGCTCCTGCCGGTCGACCTCGGCCAGCAATTGCAGCGCCCGCGCCTCTTCCGGCCGCAGTTGCAGCACGTTCTGCAGGGCTTCGCGCGCATGCCCGTAGGCGTGGTTGTCGATATGCTGGCGCGCCAGGCGGTACCAGTTATCGATCTGGCGCTCGCTGCGCCGGTTTTCGATGCGGCTTTTCAGACTCAGCGCGGTGGCGTTGTCGGGCTCAATCTGCAAAGCCTCCTGCAATTTCTGCAAGGCCAGCGGATCTTCCTCTTCTTCAAATCGAGCTCGGGCAGCATCCAGTAACTGGGAGAGCGTTTTGCGCCGCACCGCGCCGTCGAGTTGCCGTCGCAGCGAGCCGATGGAGGTATCCATGTGGCCTTCGGCCTCAAGCTCGCCCAGAATCTCTCCGGCGAATTGATAATCGCCGTCTTCTAACGCCTTGGTGGCACGATGGAGCCGAGGACGGGTGCGCTCGGGATCGAAAAATTCGATGGGCTCGTTGCGCAGCGCCTTGTTCAAAGTGTCGCCAAAGTCGCGCGCCGTCGCGAAGCGGTGCCACGACTGTTTCGCCATCGCCTTGTGGAGCACGCGGCTGACCGACTGAGTAACCGTCGAATTCAATTCCGTGGCCAGCGGCGGAATGTGATGCAGAATGGCTTCAACCACTTCATCCGCCCGCGCCCGCTGAAACGGATTTCTGCCTGTCATCGCCTCGTACGCGACCACGCTCAAAGAAAAAATATCCGATGCCGGCGACAAAGGCTTCAGCTCAATCTGCTCGGGAGACATGTACAGCAGTGTCCCCTTCTGCGCGCGCGTAGTGTGCGCGTCGGCCATGTGGGCGACGCCGAAGTCGATGATCTTCACCGAGTCGTCTTCCATTACGAAGATATTGCTCGGCTTCAAGTCGCGATGGATCAAGCCACGCTCATGCGCCGCCTGCAGTCCGCGGCACGCCTGCGCCATGATGTCGACCACCCGCTCCACCGTGAGCCGGTGGCTGGATTTGCGGATGAACTGATCGAGCGTGGTGCCGGGCAGCAGCGGCATCACGAAATACGGCTTCTTCTTGCCGTCTTCTTCGAACTCGCCGATGTCGAAGATTTCGACAATATTGGGATGGCTCATCGACGCCAGCACATCACACTCTTTGTGAAACAACTGGAGCGAGGCGGGATCAGGAATGTCGAGGATGGTCTTCACCGCAACTTCGCGGCGCACCACCGAGTCGTAGGCCCGGTAGACCAAGCCCATGCCGCCCTGACCGAGGGTCTGCCGAATCTCGTAGCGTCCCGCCAGCTTTTTGGGTGAAGAAGGGGTGTCCATGGCGCCAGATGAAGATGCCCTGCTTATTGGGCAGTGCTAGCATCTTATATCGATCTGGGCGGCCGATCTAGAGGGAAAAGATTACTGGAAAGTGAGTCAAAAGTTTGCCTTTGAGATCCTAATATCGCGCCGGAACCACGGCATCCTCCGGATATCCTTGCATGCCGAACTCGGGAATATCCAATCCTTCTTCTTCGGATTCGGGCGCCACGCGCAGGCTCTTCAGCTTGTTCACCACGGAGAAGACGACATAGGTTCCGCCGAAAGCCCACGCGGCGTATAGAGTCGCGCCCCCAAGCTGAATCCAGAATTGCCGCGCATCGCCATGGATCAGTCCTGTCACGCCCTGCCCCGCTCTGCCCAGATAACTTGTAGCTCCGACGCCGTTCCATCCTGCGCCGTAGGTGCCATCGGCGAAAATTCCTACACATACACCGCCCAGCCAGCCGCAATATCCATGGACCGAAATCGCGCCGCAGGGGTCGTCGATCTTGAGCACGCGGTCGTTGAACAGCACGCCGCCACATACCAGACTTCCGGCCAGCAAGCCGATGACGATCGACGCAGTCGGACCTACAAACGCGCAGGGCGCTGTTATCGCTACCAGCCCTGCGAGCATTCCGTTACAAGCCATGGTGATGTCGGGCTTGCCGAAGGCGAAATACCAGACCAGCATTGCCGCCGCCGATCCCGCTACTGCCGCCAGATTCGTGTTCACGGCGACTACAGAAATTCTTAGATCCGTCGCGCCCAACGTTGATCCCGGATTGAATCCCATCCATCCGAATAGAAGGATGAAGGTTCCCGTCACTACATAAACGATGTTGTGCGCGGGAAAGACACGTATTTTCCCTCCCGGACCATACTTGCCTAGGCGCGGGCCTAAGATGATCGCGAGTGCCATGGCGGCGAAGCCGCCGACCGCGTGTACGACAGTCGAGCCAGCGAAATCGACGTAACCGTGTCCCAGGTTCGTCGACAAGCCAAGCTGCGATAGCCAGCCGCCGCCCCAGGACCAGCAGCCCGAAATTGGATAAAGAATGGCGCCGATAAATAATTCGCAAAGCAGAAAGGCCCAAAAAGTAATCCGCTCACATATTGCGCCGACGATGATGTAGCCGGCGGTTTCCATGAAAACCACTTCGAACAGCGTCAGACAATTGCTGCCGGCGTCGTAGGCCGGGCCAGTGAGAAAAAATCCTTTGCCGCCAACAAATCCCCATTGGCCGCTGCCAATTAAAAAATGATTGAGCGTAGGCGTTCCGCCCAAATTCACCGGCGCGGCGTTGACGGCCACCGCTCCGAACTGGAAGGCATATCCGCAGGCGTAGTACGCGAGAAAGGCAAACACATAGGCAGCGAAGTTCAGCATCATCAGGTGGCCGGCATTTTTCTTTTGCACCAGACCACACGTGAGCAACGCAAAGCCGGCCTGCATGAATAGAACGAGATAGCCGGTGTTCAGAGTCCAGGCGAAATTCGTGGCCACGCGAATGTGGCCAACGCTATCGGCCAACTTTCCCGCCAGCGGCTCTTTGGCGAGCTGCGCCTGATAGTCGTCGTAGGCTTTTTTCTGCGCGGCATAGTCCGGAGCTGATTTGTCCGTCGGCTCGGCAACGACGAATGTATTTCCTGCCGCATCCTGCGCCGCAGTTTTATCCCCGGTGGCCGTACCTGCGGGATCAGCCTTCGGCGCGTCGTCGGCGAAACATGGCACGGCCATCCCCAGCACCAGCCAGACAGCCAGGACAACGGCATAAAGGCGCAGAGAAACACTACGGGCTCTTCTTCTCATAATTCACAACTCCCGGATCTTATTTGGATGGCAACGATTTTACTGCCAAGGAGCGGGCCCGGCCCGCGCAGATGAAACCGAACGTTCGGTGAGGCGGAAACCTGAGTCGGAACAGGGCGGCACTCATGCCCCAATACGGCCGCACCTGTCCGTAACTTCAGGCAAGGACTGTCCCGGAAAACTAATTCGTCCCCGAGCGACAGTAAATTCAATCGGCAGTCCTCTCCCCCTATTGCGCAAAACGATAAAGGGATAGAGGCGGGGAGTCCAATTGATATTTCTTATCGGGAGCATCAGGAGGGCGAATAGGAAAATCTTGTGCAACTGGAGCGCTGCTCAGCCTTCCAAATAGCTGTCAATCCACTCCTTGATTTTCTGCCGCCGGTCGTCGGCGGGATCGAAGCGGACGCCGAAGGACTTGCTCTTGCGCCAGGTCACGACCGCGCGCACGCAGACCCGTGGCAGCGTGAGCAGGGAGAAAGAAATTTCCACATTGGCGCCCACGGATATGTCTTCGGCGCTTTTCACCGACATGCCGCCCGAACTCAGGTCGATGCTGGAGGCGCCGATGCGACGACCATCCTGGCTGACCACGGTCACGTCGGTCATGATCGGAATGCGCGCGTAGCGGCGCAGTTCGTGAAGCACGAGCATATGCGTCGCGCGCACCAACTTGAGCGCCGCGGGACGCTCCAATGGCTCCTGAAACATGGCGTTGATGCCGTACTTCGAAAAGCGCATGGCCTCTTGCGCGCTGCCCCCGAGACCGTAGAGCACGATGCGGCTGTTCGAGGGAGAGGTGCGGGCGGCGTCCATGACGGCTTCAGCGCCCGGGCCCAGGTTCACGACGCAGGCCTCAAATTTCTCTTGCCGCAGACGCTCGGCCGAGCCGGCTGAGGTGACGACGGACTCAATGCCGAACTGGCGAAAGCACTCGGTGAGCAGAAATCTGGAAGATTCTTTCAAATCGACCAGGGCCGCACGTGCGACCGCCTTTTTGGCGGGGGAGATGGGTGCCATCGCGGTTCCAAAGGCGTTTTGCATATGAGAGAACGGATTCGAGCTAGGTGATTGTGGCGTGAGCCAAAAAATATGGAAAGACCCTAAAGGGCACGTTGGAAAGCGGGCAAAAGTCGTACGGAAGGCTTGGACTGGTGAGATGTACGGCGGGAAACCCGGCTTGGCCGTCAGTAACCGCGCCGCATGACGAGGGTAATCCGGTAGGCTTGTTGGTATTTATATCGCATATTTTGCTTGCAGGCAGGAGGGTTTCTGGGCTAAAAATCTGGGCATGGCGAAGAAAACAGGAATGAGCGATTCGTCCCTTTGGATCATCGCGCTTGTCTTGGTGCTGGTTGCCGCGTGGACGTTCTTTAAGCGGTAGGGACAGAAAAACCGAAAGCTGGCGTCTGGCACGCGAGGGACCTCTGCCGATCGCGGTGCGATCGGCTGTTCTGGCGAGACGAGTAGGCTTGCGTTCGCCGTGTTTTATATCACTGCGATCCCCTGAGAATTGAACCGACGATCCCTCCGACTACGCCGCCCTCGGCAGCTTGTTTGTGTTGCGCAGGCATGTATTCGGCAAGGGCGTGCGCCAGCTTGGAAATGGGCAACGTCTGCAGCCAGATTCTGCCCGGGCCAGTGAGCGACGCGAGAAAGATTCCGTCGCCGCCAAAAATCAGGTTCTTGATTCCCGGCACAGTTGTGATTTGAAATGAAACGCCAGCCTGAAAGGCTCCGACGTGTCCGGGATGCACGCGCAAAGTTTCGCCCGCTTGCAGATCTTTCATGATCAGTTCGCCGGAGAGTTCGATCCATGCCATTCCAACCCCGCTGACATGCTGCAGCACGAAGCCGGAGCCGCCGAAAATTCCCGCGCCCAGAGACTGCTGAAAGCCGACGCTGATCTGAATCTGCGGCGTGGCGCACAGAAATCCGTGACGGTGAATCATGTATTCACGTCCTGGGCCAACCTCGATCGGAACGATATGCCCCGGCAGTTTGGTGGCAAAGGAAACTTGCCCGGGCGCGCCGATAGCGCGATACTCCGTCATAAACAACGATCCGCCGCCGGCCACGCGTTTGATCACGCCGAAGAGCCCTCCGCCGCCGGCGAATTGAGTGTGCGTGGTCATCTGAACGGAACTGGTCATCCAGGAAAGCTCGCCGGCTTCGGACACAACCGACTCGTTCGGGTCAAGATCGATTTCCAGCACCGGCATAGTGGTGCCGAGGATGCGAGGCTGCATGGAGTGGCTCTCCTGGAATGAATTCGGGGGTTGCCCAGCGCGTACTCTACCACGACACCGCCTGCCCCACCTGTGGCTTTTTTACGGGCGGGTGGCCCATCCTTGCGCACTTTGCAAGGGTGGGATTCCGGCAATGCCGGCAGCAGCGAAGCTACGCTGCAGGCCGTTGCCTGAACTCGGCCTTGGGCCACAGATTGATCTTCACCATGCCTGCCTCCTCATAAGCATAGCTGCGATAGCTGCTCCAGGCCCACTGTTCCGGCTCCTGTACCAGACCTTCCTTCACAGGATTGCGATGCATGTAGCGCAGCTTTTCCACGCGTTTCTGCTCGGTAAACACAACGAAATCGTAGAAGCAGCGTTGCCAAACATGCCCCACGGCCAAGGGAGTACTCCAAAGCATGGTGCAGGTACTGGTCTCGGCGCGAAGCTCGCGCAGCAGCCGACGGGCGAAGTTTTGTTTCAACGCCGCCAGCACCAGAGAAGGATTTCCGCGCCCCGGCTCAGTGAAAAGAAGACGGACATGCTCAGGCATGACTACGTAACCGACGACTATAAATTGATGACGCTGGCGAACCTGCTCCATAACTTCGAGGAAGAGATCGCGAGAGCGGGGCGTCCCAAGAAGCGGACGGCATTGATAACAACCTGTAGTAATAAAGTGGGAGTATCCAGCGCCGTTGTAGCGGCGCAGGTTGGGCGGCATGGAAACGATGTAACAGGAACGCTACGATTTAGCTCTGACGAATGAACATGGCAGAGCGAAAACGCCAAGGAGAGTTCGCATCAGCCCACCCGTGAAACTGCCACGCGTGGGGCATCCAATGCAATGCTAGAGTACGGCTGAGCCAGCCCCCGTTGACCAATCAATAAAAGGCTTTGTCAGCTAGGCTGGACTGAACGACCGGTATCAGGTGTCCGAAGCGCCTCAAGAGCGATTCGATCAGATCGCGAAGCCAGCTTGGTGCCGTTGGAGCCAAATAGACACGTTCAACGAGCGTCGGGATATCGACCGGAACAAATAAGCCAGGTGAATCCTTAAACTTATTTTCTGGCCCAGGCTGGTTCTTGCCATGTTGCATCGTCCAGATGACAGCTCGAAGCTCTTTTTCGTGCTCAAAACTCTTTCGCTTATACATGGTTGTGTAGAGTGCGTTCCCGTACGGTATCGAATCAGATTCATAGTCAATGTAATTCACCATCCCGATATTGATTTGAAAGTCTTCGTAACCCGCGAGAGACTGGCATAAACGTTCATAAGTTGATTGAATGGCGATCCCTTCCTGCGTTCTGAGATACTGAAACCACATTGCAGCCGACTCGTGCTCGTTGCAGTACCAAGAGTTCACAAACGTAATCTCTCGCTGCGTCTTCGCGAACTCCCGGAACTGTCTATTGTTCCCTACAACGACTCGGAAAGTCTCTTCATTCCCGACCTGTAGCTTCAAGTCGTCGGTTAAATCGTCAAACCTGAGATTTTCAAATTGGAGTATGGATTTCGTGAAGGAGCCTTCAAAAGGATCTTCCAATCTATCGAGCCTTGGGAAAAAGAGCGCGGAGCGGTCGAACAGTGAAAGAAACTTTGCTAAGTCGGTATAGCGCCAAATACGGGCCTTCGGATTCGCGGGAACGACGAAGACGGGATGGGCTTCGACCGGCATCTTGGGGGGCTGGCCCAGCCGTACTCTACCACGGCACGGGCTGCCCCACCCGCGGCTTTTTCACGGGTGGGCTACGGCAAACTCCCCCGGCATGTTCGCCGGTCATAGCAAAATCGCCCACTCCTGTTACGCCGCATGCCGGTAAGCCCGTCCCTGAAAATCCGGCCAAGAAATAATCCAACTTCGTGACATCTGACCTTGTTATCCACAGGCTAATTAAGAAACAATCATTATAGCTATGCGGTCCGGCCAGCAAACCAGCCCGTCCGGCTCCAAGACCTTTGTTTACAAGATTTTGATATCTAAGTCCTTTAGAAGACGGATTTTGCAGAGGGGCAGGTAGGAAGTCCAATGTTTTGAAGATTTTGCAAAATTGACGGGGGGGGAGGGGGGGTACCCCTTTATAAAGTAGTAACAGGGCGAAGCGGGGACTACTCGCTCCATCTCCGAAACAGCAGAGCCCCGTTGGTTCCGCCGAAGCCGAAGGAGTTTGACATGGCGTATTCGAGAGTGGCTTTGCGGGCGTGGTTGGGGACGAAATCCATGGAGCCGGTTTCGGGATCCGGATTCTCCAGATTGATGGTGGGCGGAAGGATCTGGTCGCGCAGGGCCAGCACGGTGATGCCGGCTTCGAGGCCTCCGGCGCCGCCGAGAAGATGGCCGGTCATTGATTTGGTCGAACTGACAGGAATCCTGCGCTCGCCGAAAAAATTGCGGATGGCGTGTGCCTCGAGCGTGTCGCCGATGGGTGTCGAGGTGCCGTGGGCGTTGACGTAATCGACTTTATCGGGAGTTATTCCAGCATCACGTGCAGCGTTGCGCATGACGCGAAATCCGCCCTCATGCTCCGGCGCAGGCTGGGTCATGTGGTAGGCGTCGCCTGACATGCCGTAGCCGGCGACTTCGGCAAGGATGGTCGCGCCTCGCCGTTTTGCGTGCTCGAGTTCTTCGAGCACCAGAATGCCCGCACCTTCGCCCATGACAAAGCCGTCGCGATCTCTGTCCCAGGGACGGCTGGCTTTTTCAGGTTCGTCATTGCGCGTGGAAAGCGCACGCATGGCGGCGAAACCTCCGACGCCCAGCGGAGTGATCGCAGCCTCGGAGCCACCGGCGATCATGACATCCGCATCGTTGTGTTGAATGATGCGAAAAGAATCTCCGATGGAGTGGGCGCTGGTAGTACAGGCCGTGGCCGTGGCCTCGTTGGGTCCCTTGGCGCCGAAGCGCATGGAAACCTGGCCGGCCGCGAGATTGACGATGGCCGACGGAATAAAGAAGGGAGATACTTTCCGCGGTCCGCCTTCGATCAAGGCAAAGTGCTCGCGTTCGATGATGTCGAAGCCGCCGATGCCGGAGCCGATGTGCACGCCGACGCGTTCATCATTCTCCGGGGTGATCTGCAAGGCCGACATTTTGAACGCTTCGTCCGCCGCGGCAATGGCCAGGTGGATGAAGCGTCCCATTTTTTTCACTTCTTTTTTTTCGATGAACTTAAGCGGATCGAAGTTTTTGACTTCGGCGGCGATCTGGCAGGCGTAATTACTGGCGTCGAACTGGGTGATGCGTCCCACGCCGCTCTTGCCGGCGAGCACGGATTCCCACACCTCTCCAGTGGTGTTGCCCACACCACAGATCAGGCCAATGCCGGTAACTACGACCCTGCGTCCCAAGACTATTTGCCGCCTTTCGAATGCTTGGAGATGTAATCGATGGCGTCCTGCACGGTGCGGATTTTTTCCGCATCCTCGTCGGGGATTTCGATGTCGAAGCCTTCTTCGAAGGCCATGACGAGCTCGACGGTGTCGAGCGAATCCGCGCCCAGATCGTCCACAAACGAAGCGCTGGAAGTGACTTCGCCCTCGTCTACGCCCAACTGCTCTACGATAATCTGTTTAACCTTTTCATCAACGGCTGCCATGTTTCTCCTCGCTTAAACCTGATTTGATTTGAAATTCAATGTACCGGATGCAAGATAGCCAAAACGTCATCGCGCCGCATCTTCCGCTTTCGTCATTGTGAGATGCATTGGCAATGGAAAAAGGCGAACGTGTAGTGTATCGGCCCCGGCAATGAGCTGTAAAGGAAGCGACAGACGTCATCCGAACCTGGGCGACCGGCGCTGTGATATACCTTCTGCATCCTAAACGTGGCCGCGCGTGGCGGTCAAACGTATGGGGGCAGTATGCGTGCCATTATCCAGCGGGTAAGCCGCGCCAAAGTCGAGGTGAATGGCGAAGTCACGGGCGAGATTGGCCTGGGATTGCTGATCTTGCTAGGGGTGGGCCGGGAGGACACGGAGGCAGATGCGATTTATCTCGCGGAAAAAATCTCGGGCTTGCGCGTGTTTGAAGATGATGCGGGAAAAATGAATCTGGCTTTGGCCGACGTGGGCGGCAGCGTGCTGGCGGTTTCGCAGTTCACCTTATATGGGGACGTGCGGCGGGGGAAGCGTCCTTCATTCGATGCCGCAGCTCCGCCTGAAAAAGCGCGGGAGCTGTATGAGTGCTTCGTCGGCCGGGTTCGCGCTGGCGGGATTCGCTGCGAAACTGGACGCTTTCAGGAGATGATGAAAGTGGAATTGGTGAACGAGGGGCCGGTGACGATTCTGCTGGACTCGGGGAAGGCGTTTTAAGGCGTCATTGCAATCACGCGCGAGGAACCAAGATCGCGTCTGGGATGTTAGGCGTACGATTGTGAAGGAACGCGAAGTTCGCAGGAGAGCAACGTGTTTTGCCGTAGATGGCTGTTGGTGACCTCTTGGATAGTGGGGTTCTTGCATGGCTGCCAAACGCCGGCCTTGGGTCAGGACCCGGCGAGCGTGGACCAGGTGATCGCCAAGTATCTGGATGCGCTGGGAGGGGCGGATAAAATCGCAGCCATTACGACTTTCTCTGAGAAAGGCGATTTGTACGGGGTTCTGACCCAGATCGGCCACAAAGAGAAGGGATCTTTCGCGTTCTACTTCAAGGCCCCCAACCTTAATTTCCGCATGGTGCTGGGAGAAAACAATGTCCTGCTGCGCATGGTTGGGTGCGACGGAACGAAGTCATGGGACATTGATCGCTTCCGGCATCGAAGCGAATTCATACCGAAACCCGGAAAAGAATACGCTTGTACGAAAGGATATCGACCGCTGCCTCTCAGCGTGCCCGCGCCGAATCTGAGATTTCAACTGAAAGGAAAAAAGAAAGTTGGAAGCCAGTTGGCGTGGGCGGTCAAGGTGTGGGATCCGAAATCGACTGCGGACGATACTTACTACTTCAATGCGCAAACGTATTTGTTGATTCGCTGGGTGAGCTATAGCTCCTCTTTTACCGGTCAGGGCCCTTTTTCCGAAGTGGAGCGGCTGTATTCGGACTATCGCGACGTGGGTGGAATCAAGCTGCCTTTCAAGGTCACGCAACGGTGGGCGAATTCCGAACAGATAACCACCTTAAGAGAGGTCTTGATCAACGGCCCCATCGAGGATGCTCAGTTTCAAGAGCCAGGGGTTCAGGGCTTCCCGAAAGATACGCAGAGCCGGCTCGAAGTTCCGGTCCCAGATCCCAAGTCCGAGGCAGCCAAGCTCGAGGAAGTCGAGATTCCGGTCGCTAGTAACGGACCACGGGAGCCCGCAGCTCCCGCCGCCGCTTATGTAAACACAACGAACTTTGTGTCTTGTTCGCTTGCCGAGCTGCAACAAGACATTCCAGAACTGAAAGGACTAAAGCCGGCCGAGAACCAGGATGGGTTATCTGAGCTTCTGGACCAGATTGGATCGAAGACTGTCGAGCTTTATCGGAAGGTCCCGAACCTAATTGCCCGCGAGAAAGTGATCGAGTCGCAACGGGGATTGGTAGTCAACCGGCAAGAGTTCTCGTATCTAACTCTCGCGCGGCGCAGCGAGGATGGTGTGACGCTGGATGAGTTCCGAGTGGATTTGCGGACCGGAGCGGCCTTGCAAACCGATACCTCGAAATCGAGATCGGCCGCGACCAGTGCTTCCTCGAGTCCGCCAGGATTGGAAGATTTGCTGCGTTCCAGCCAGCAGCTAAGCGCCCGAAAAACGGGAGGGCCGCCGCTCAGCCAGGGCTTTGTCTACAAGTGGTTGTACTTCTATCCGACCAACCGGGCAGAGTCGACTTTCCGTTATCTTGGACGACAGAGGATCGACGGCCATCAGACCTTGGTTGTGGCTTTCGCACAAACGCCAGGGGCAGTTCGAATGCCTGGCGAAATCAGACTCGAGAACAAATCCTTTCCTGCCTATTACCAGGGCGTCGCATGGGTGGATGCGGCGGACTTTCGCATGGTTCGTTTACGCACGGATTTGCTTCAGATCGACGCGAATCTTCCCCTCACCCAATTAACCGCCGAGGTGCAGTTTGCCGAAACCCGAGCGTCTGGATTCGATGCACTGTTGTGGTTGCCACGCAAGGTGGACGTCACGACGCAGGTCAATGGATATTCTTTTAACGACGAGCATCTTTATTCAGAATACCGCTCATTTCAGGTTCATTCGAAAATCTTACCGGCGCCGTGACGCCCAAGATTTCTACATCACAATCACGGCCGATCCATTCTGGGTTTCCTCCTTCACCGCGGTGAGCGCTTGGTTCGCATCGTCGAGAGAGAAGACTGTGGCTCGAGGCTCGATCTTTAGTTGGTGAGCGGTTTGCAGAAAATCGCGGGCGTCGGCGCGGGTCATATTGGCAACGCTGCGGATCTGGCGCTCTCCCCAGAGCAGTTTGTCGTAATCGAATGCCGGCATCTTATCGAGATGGATGGCGTTGATGGCGACGACTCCGCCTTTTCTGAGCGCCGAGAGAGCGTCGATGACCACCTTACCGCTGGGTGCGAAGGTGATGGCGCGATCCAATTCAACGGGCGGGCGGTCGTCTTCTTTGCCGACCCAGGTTGCGCCGAGGCTGGCGGCGCTGTCGCGGTGGGATTGGCCTCGGGTTACGACGTAGACTTCGCACTTCCATGATTGGAGAACAGGGACGGCCAAAGTTGCGGAGCTGCCGAAACCGAAGAGACCGACGCGCTCTCCGGGTTGCACGCCGGCGACGCGCAGGCTACGGAAACCGATGATGCCCGCGCATAGCAAAGGGGCAGCGTGAGTGGCGTCGAGCCCTGGCGGCAATGGAATGGCAAAATCTGCCCGAACTGCGGCGAATTGGGCGTAGCCTCCATCAAGCGTGTATCCGGTGAAGGTTGGGTGATCGCAGAGGTTTTCCATGTTGTGCTTGCAGTACCAGCAATCGCCGTCGACACCGCCCATCCAGGAAACGCCGACTCGAGTGCCGAGGGGAAGATCTTTTGTGGCGCCGGCAACGATCTCGCCGACAATCTGATGTCCGGGAATCAGGCGCGGGCGGAGCGGCGGAAGGTCGCCTTCGACGATGTGCAAGTCGGTGCGGCAAACACCGCAGGCGATTACGCGGATCAGGATCTGGCCCGGGGTGACCTGCGGGATGGAGATTTCTTCGATTTGCAGATAGTGGGCTGGAGTGGATGAGCCGGTGAAGATGGCGGCTTTCATGGTGGTGGGGATTTTAAGGTCTTTCATGGTCAGCTCGCGGGTTAGCAGGATTTGGATAGTAACCATTTTAGAAGCCTGGCCAAGATTCTGTCGGCTCCTTCAACTACGCTCAGCGCAGGCTCTCCGGGACCTTGTTCCCTCCCTTTGACCTTGCCCAGCGCTGAAGCGCTGGGCTATTGTCAGACGCCGCTCTGCGGCTGGAATCCGTGCCGACCTATCAGCGCGGTTGAGGTCGCGACTCTTTTGAGCAGCCCCTTCAGATTTCCGGCAGGTGGTCATGTAACCCAGGACGATCGTGTGTCAAAAAACAGCGCGCTGCACGTTTCGTGCAGCGCGCATTCCTTACGGGTTTCAGATTAGCCTTGGGAGGGATGCAATACGCGGTAGGTATTGCCTCCGTTGGACCAGACGAGAACGAGCGCGTCTTGTCCGCTGGCGACTTTGCCCAGTTCCTGCGCGGCATCGGACGCGGATTGCACCGGATGACGGTTGACTTCGACGATCACGTCACCGCGTTGCAAGCCTGCGTTATCGGCAGGACTGCCGGGTTGAACGTTGCCGACGATGGCTCCGTGGACACTGGACGGGGCCTGGAGCTGCTCACGCATGTCGGGAGTCAGATCTTCGAGACCGAGCCCCCAGCGCGGCTTGCCCTGTTCTCCGTTGGCAGACTCTTCTTCGCCATTCTTGCCGTTCATGTTGGCGAGGGTGACGGGAATCGTCATGCTATTGCCGTTGCGAATCACGTCAAGCTGCACCGTAGTGCCGGGCTGCTTCTGGCCTACGCCAACTTGCAGTTCACCAGCGTCGGCGATCGTGCGACCGTCGAGCTGCGTGATGACGTCGCCAGTTTTCAGGCCGGCCTTGGCTCCGGGCGAGTTGGGCTCAACCTGCGTAACCACCGCGCCTTCGGCCTTTTTGAGGTCAAAGAACTTCGAGTTTTCAGGAGTCACGTCGCTGATGCCAATTCCCATGTAGCCGTGGTTGACTTTGCCATACTTGATCAGAGTTTCGACCGTGGGCCGAACGATCTGTGTAGGAATGGCGAAGCCCATGCCCGAGAACTGTCCGTTCTGCGAGATCAGGAAGGTGTTGATGCCAATCACCTCACCGTGCGCATTCACCAACGGTCCTCCAGAGTTACCAGGGTTGATGGCCGCGTCCGTCTGAATGAATTCGCCGGGCTTGCGGCGATCAGTGGCCGAAGGATTTGGACGATTGAGCGCGCTCACGATTCCGCGAGTCACGGTGAAGCGGAAACCAAACGGGTTGCCGAACGCGAGAACCGTCTGTCCTGGATGCAACTGCGTGGAGTCGCCCCAGGGAACGCTGGGTAATCCGGTGGCGTTGATTTTGATGACGGCGAGATCAGTGAGAGGATCAGTTCCTATGACTTTTGCCGGCATAACGCGACGGTCATCAAGCGTGACGTTGATGTCCACGGCTCCATCGACCACGTGGTTGTTGGTGACGATGTAACCATCCGGGGAGATGATCACGCCACTGCCTAGGCCGTGCTCGATCTGATTGCGGGGCTGCATCGGCATGTTAAAGCCGAACGGTCCAAACTGTTGGCCGAACTGCTTCATGTCGGGCATGCCTTCGCCTTCTTCATCTCTGGCGTTCGCTTTCGAGGTGACGGTTACGTTCACGATCGCTGGAGTGACGCGGGCCGCGAGAGTTTCCATCGCGTGATCGAGCGCTAGAAGTGCGTTGACACTGTTGTCGTCCAAGGCGGCGGCTGCGGGAGCCGGCGTCTCAGAGGCTGCGTGGGCGGGTTTGGCGAATTCATAGGCACCGAGTGAAACGGCCAGTACGGCCGCCACTACCGGGACAATGAAACGCCGAGTTAATTTTGTTTTCTGATTTTGCATCCAGGTGCTCATGTTGTTGCATTCTCCTTGTTGAAACTAATCATTTAGTTGATAGGGTTAAAAATTTTTTCGCTAAATCACTCTGGCGAAAACTGATTGAACTTGATTCAAGTTGAGCTGGTTTGCATTCGAACCAGTGAACGTCACTTTCCAGACGGTGAAACTCACCACCATCGATCCCTGCTGATCGAAACTTGCGGTCTGCATCACGAATAAGAATTCTGGAGTGCGTGCGACCGGCATTGCGACTGTACGGGCAGCCATCAGCGTGGGCTGCGCGGTTTGCTTTTTCCCTGCCAGATTTTTGCCCGGGTGCGATCGGCGAACACTGACCGGCTTAAACTTTGCCTCGTCTGAGCGAAGGTTTCCGTTGCCGGAGGGCCGATATATTGCTGGAACGGCCATAGCTTTCTGAAGCGCCGCGATCGGCGAGTCAATTGTCGTCCGCGACGCTACTGGAATTACTCTCGCCAGCGTTCCCGTTGCGGCAGCGACGCCGCTCGGCGGAACATCATTTTCGAAGGCGACCAGGCGCGGAGCGTCGGGAAGCATGACCAGGCACGCGGCCAGCAACGCCGCCATCACGCCGAGAGCCGGCTTGAAAATACGGGTGGCATGGGGCGTGTCGGCGTCGAGAATGCGGGCGAGGCGCACGGTTGTTTCGCAGGCGCGGCTAATTGCCGCCTGTGCCATGATCAGGCTGCGCTGCACGAAATTCTTTTCGGCCAGCGAAACCAGGCACTCCGCATAGGCGCGCGGGTTGTTGGTCTCGGCCAAGACAGCGTCGTCACAAGCCATTTCGCGCTCGAGCGACAGGCGTTTTTCAATCCACCAGACGGCGGGATGAAAGAAGAAGGCGGTGCGCAAAAGCTTTTGCACCAGGTTCGTCCAGTCGTCGCGGCGGCGCAGGTGAGCGAATTCGTGGAGCAGGATAATCTTCAATTCTTCGAAAGGCAGATCGCGCACGGCCCACTCAGGAAGGAGAATTACTGGCTTAAAGAATCCGATGGCGGTTGGAACGCTTACGGTCGGCGAACTGCATATGGTCACAGGCCTTATGGCTTGGCATTGGGCCAGCGTTTCGCGCAGCGCCGGGTGCAATTGCGCAGGCTCAAGCGGAGTTCCGCTGGCGCGCAAGCGGCGCAAGTTCCAGAGTCCGGCTAGCACACGCGTCGCGGCCACGGCGGCAATCAATATCCATACGAAGAAGATCGCGACCGCCCAAAACGAGGGAAGCACCACTTCTGCATTCATCGCCTTCGTCATCGCCCCTACATGATTGAGAGCAGGCACAAACGGCAGCGCGGCAATGGCGATGAGGGCAGAAAACCAAACGAGAAAGCGCGTGCCAGCATTCTGCCTTCCCACGACTCGCAGAAGCAGCCAAGCGAACGCGGCGATCAGAAGTCCGCCAGCGATCGAATTCAGAGCGCGCTCAGCCACGATTTGAACTAGCTGTTGAATGTCCGGGAGGGTCCCCGTCATTGCGCATCCCCCGGCGTGGTTTTGCTGGCAGCCAACATCTCTTTCAATTGATTCAATTCTTTGGCGCCGAGGCCGCGTTCTTCCAGAATGTTGAGCACAAGCTGCTCATGAGAGTTCTTGAAGAAACGGCTAACCAGATTGCTGATTTCATTGCGGGTCGCATCCGTGCGCTGAATGAGGGGAACGTAGATGTGAGCGCGACCATCCTTTTTATGCTCGAGATAGGCCTTTTTCTCCAGGACGCGAATGGTCGTCAGAACCGAGTTGTAGGCCAGAGCGAGGGCCGGCGGAAGGTCGTCGAGGACCTGCTGGACGGTTCCCGAACCGCGTTGCCAGAGCACGTTCATGATGCGCAGCTCAGCTTCGGTTAGGGTCACAGATTGGCGCGGCGGCACTCTCAAATCTCCTTATAGTGCATTAGACGCACGAGTCGTGGAAAAGTAACTAATAGTTTAGTTGATTAGAGTTGGCCGATGGCCGAAGCGTTGCCTGGCCGCGAATCTGTCTATCTTGCTGAAGCTAAAATGGTTAAAGCTAGACCGACGGGTCAGTTTTTTTCTGCTCCGCGAGCGCCTTCATTTCTTGGGTGATCTCTTCCCGCCTCCGATTCTGCTGCAGCTCGGCCTCGCGGTCGGATTCGGAGGGTTTGGCTTCGGATTGACGCTTCAGCTCCTTCAGGGTTGAGAGTTCGTGGAGAAGCGCCATCATCTGCTCGGAGGTTTCGCTGCCCATATTCGAGCTCCAATTGATCAGGACGTTGGATGGAGAGCGGTCTGAAAGGGTTGCGGAGACCCAAGGATCGTTTGGGGAAAAATGCGAACGATGTTCACGTCCATTGCGGGTTGTTTTCATTTAAACTCCTTGCCGCAGAAGATTCTTTTCCGGAGCCGCATTGCCGCCAACAGATTCCGCGAATTCCTCAACGGTGCCGCACCGGCGATGGCGCATTGCGTTCCTGCTCGCCTTTGGAGTTCTGGTCAACTTCCTCGATCGCATCAACCTTTCGGTATCGCGCGAGGCGCTGAACATTTCGTTCGGAATGTCGCTGGTGCTGTTTGGCTATCTTTCGAGCGCCTACAGCTGGACCTACGCGGCGATGCAAATGCCCGCGGGAGTTTTGCTGGACCGGCTCGGGGTACGGCGCGTGGGACGGATCAGCACGCTGCTCTGGAGTGTCTCTTCGTTTGGAGCAGCGCTCGCGCCCGGACTGGGCTGGTTTGTGGGTGCGCGGTTATTGTTGGGGGTGAGCGAATCTCCCGCATTTCCTGGTAACGCGAAAGCCATCGGATACTGGTTTACCCGCGCCGAAAGAAGTCTGGCGACGGCAATCACCGATGCGGCGGCGAAGCTATCGACGGCGGTCGGGGTTCCATTTATTGGCCTGCTGCTCTTGCACTTCGGCTGGCGTTGGAGCTTCGCCGCCACTGGCTTTATCAGCCTTTTTTATTTCATCTTGTTTTATGGAATTTATCGGGACCCCAGCCAAGATACGGGGCTTTCTTCGCGGGAGCGACAATTCATCGCGGAGGGCGGAGCGCAGCCGGAAGGCGCGATTCACGCGGGGAGTGGCGCTTCAGTCGGATATCTCTTACGTCAGCCGAAAGTATATGGCCTCGCGTTGGGATGGGGAGCTTACAACTACACGTTCTTTCTCCTGCTGAACTGGCTGCCGAGCTATTTATCCATTTCGCTGCATGTGGATTTGCTGCACTCTGCACTTTATACGAGCGTGCCGTGGCTAGTAGCGACCTGCACGGATTTACTGGTCGGAGGCTGGCTGGTGGATTTTCTGATTGAGCGCGGCTGGAATGCGAACCGGGTGAGGCAGAGCGTTCTGGTGGGAGGGATGGGGCTTGGCCTAGCGATTCTTGGTACGGCGCAGGCTCAAAGTCCAGCAACGGCGCTGGTGTGGATCAGCATCGCACTGGGAGGTCTGGCTGCCGCTGCGCCGGTGGCTTGGACTGTGCCTTCGTTGATTTCTCCGAGGGAGAGCGTGGGCACGCTGAGCGGCATGGTGAATTTTAACGGGCAGCTCGCGGCAATTTCCGCGCCCATCGTAACGGGATACATTGTGGCGGCGACACATTCTTTCGCCTCAGCGTTCGCGGTTTCCACCGTAATCCTTTTTGTTGGAATTGCCGGTTATATCTTCTTGTTGGGGAGTATCGAACCTATCGCTGAGCCGGACAACGGACGGTAGGCTGCAAGAAAGAGCCAAGGGCAACATCGGTGCTGGAGGTCACAATGCGTTTTCGTGGAATGGTTTATATTCGGGGCGCAGCCACGAGCAAACTTTTTTACGAACCCGATATCGGAGATGCCTCCGCCGATACCGAAAACAAGCTCGCGGCCTCGAAAGAAGATGACTCATGAAATTCCAAGCTCGTGATTTCTTCGCTAGGTTAGTCTTGATCCTTTTCTTATCGTTCACGGCGACAGCACAATTGCGGCCGCTGCACGTAGACGCGAGCAAGGTAACGGGCCAAATCCGATCCTTCCAAGGGGTGAACGGGCAGCCAACGCCGGTCATGGAGGGCCTGCCGAACCTGGTCGATCAATATAAAGATCTGCACATTAGTTTCGTGCGGACGCACGACTTCATGGGTCCGACCGAGCTCGATACAAAGTTTGTGTACGACGATCCATTGCTGAAATGGCTGGTGCCGATCCCGGAGCAGCGCGCCAAGCTGGTGGTGGCGGGGAATGCGAGCATCATTTTCCCCGATTGGAGCGCCGATCCGGAAAAAGCAGGGAGCTATCGCTTTGGGCCGACGGATAAAGTCATCCGAGCGATCCGCGATACGGGCGCCGAAGTTTATTACCGCGTCGGAAGGAGTTTTGGCGGCAATCGAGAGCCTCCCGCGGATTTCGATAAGTTCGCAGATGTCGTGAAACACATCGCCATGCATTACAACCAGGGATGGGCGAACGGCTTTCATGACAACATTCGCTATTGGGAGTTCTGGAACGAACCGGAACTTTTCTGGTCGGGCACGCCGGAACAGTTTTATGCGCTCTATGAAAAAACCGCGCGGGCATTGAAGTCGGCGGATCCGTCGCTGAAAGTAGGAGGCGATGCCAAGGCGTTCCCCATGGATCACGGTCCTTATCGTGAAGGCTTCATCGACTACTGCGCGGTCCACAAACTGCCGCTGGATTTTTATTCATGGCATACGTACGCCTTTGGCTCTGCCGACCCCTATGACGCGGTGCGTATTGGAAGAGAAATTCGCGGCTTGCTGGACGCGAAGGGATTTAAGCATGCAGAGAGCATCCTGTCGGAGTGGAATCTGACCCCCGATTTCACTGATGTCGCGAAAGAGTTGCTTAAGGGGCCGGTGAATGCCGCCTATGTGGGATCAGTGCTGACATACTTGCAAGACTCGTCTATCGACCAGGCGGAATTTTATCGCGGCGATGCTACTTGGATGGGGCTGTTTGGACTTCATGGTGAATATTTCAAGCCCGCCTATGTTTTCAAAGCTATGTCGACCATGCTGGAAACTCCGCAGCGATTAGAGGTGACTGGCGGTGATACATTTGGCTTTGCCGCGTTGGCGGGTCGCTCGACGGATGGAAGAACCGTGCGCGTGTTTATCAGCAACTATGAAATTCCGCCTGACTACAACCCACATGATATGGTTCACCCTCCGGAGGTGGATGCATTATGGCATCTGGATTTCTCGAAGATGGGTTTTCTGCCGCGGCGGCCGGACATCCCCCGCGGGAACAATGCCGGGTATGCGCTCACGATTGATCATCTCCCGTGGGGCAATGCGGCGTTTAGCATTAAGCGATTCCGTGTTACGGCGACGCAGGATCTGGCGCTTGTGGAAGAGAAGACCGGCGAGGGCGGTAAGTTGGAGTTGTCGACTCCGCTCCCGCCTCCGGGCGCCGAACTGATTGTTCTTCAGCGTGAATAGAATTGATCATGTGAAAGTCGGTGAATCTTGAAAATCATTCGGCTTAAAACTGCTGTCGTGGAAGGCAATTTCGATTGGACCTTCGTTCGGATCGAGACCGATGAGGGCACCCGGGGACTTGGGGAATGTTTCTTTGCTCCCGGCCTCACTTCGATTCTGCGTTCGCTGGAGCCGCTGCTAATTGGCGAAGACCCGCGCGATGTGCATCGTTTGTTTCGGAAACTGCAGCTTGCGACTTCAGGAGCGGGTTCGGTGGCAGGCTTCGTTTATAACGCCATCAGCGGAGTTGAAGCCGCGTTGTGGGATGTTTTAGGGCAATCGCTGGGCGTGCCGATTTACCGCTTACTGGGTGGGAAATTCCGCGACCGGGTGCGCATCTACGCGGACTGCCATGGCGGCGAAGCGCTGGAAAGTCTGGATGAAATCTTGCGTTCGCGGCAGCCCTCGTGGATAAAGCAGGACGTCGCGCACACCGCGAAAGATTATTATGCCGCGGCGGAAGATGCTGTTCCATCTACGCCGGATGATTATCGAAAACGAGCCCTGGCCATGAAGGCGCAAGGGTACACCGCGCTGAAATTCGATTTGGATGTTCCGGGTACGGAGGGCTTCGATCCGCACAACCGTTGTCTCAGCAATCCTGCCATAGATCACATGGTGGCATTGATCGGGGCGGTGCGCGATGCGGTCGGTTACGAGATCGATCTGGCTGTGGATTGCCACTGGCGCTACAGCGTGAGCGATGTGATCAAAGTGGCGCACGCGCTGGAGGAGTTTCGGCTGCTTTGGCTAGAGGACCCAGTTCCTCCCGAGAGTGTGGAGGCATTGCGCGCCGTGAATTCGCGGGTTCGGGTTCCGATTGCGACTGGAGAAAATCTTTATCTATTCGAGGGATTTCGGGAAATGCTGCAGACACATTCGGTGGGGATTGCGACTCCCGATTTGCAGAAGGTTGGCGGGTTAGGCGTGGCTTGCCAGATCGCGCAATTCGCCGATACGCAGACCATTCCGATCGCACCGCATAATATCAGCAGTCCCGTTGGTACACTGACCTCAGCGCATTTCTGCGCAGCAATCCCGAATTTCTTAGTTTTGGAATTTCACGCTTCGGATGTGCCCTTCTGGAATGATCTGGTGGATGGCATCCCGAAGCCGGTCATTCAAAATGGATCGATTCAGTTACCGGACAAGCCTGGGCTTGGAGTTACGCTAAACGAAGAGGTCGCGCGGAAATACGCGCGCAAGGGCGAGCCGTTTTTCGAGTGAAGCTGAATAAGTTCGCGGAATGGGGTAAGCTCGCGAACAACTCAATTCAAGAAGACTATGAAACTTTGGCACAGCGATGAAGAACTTTTCTCGACCGTCCGGCAGGAATTGTTTACCTGCGTAGTCGGGGACGTGATGGACAAGATGGGCCTGCAACATCAGTTTCTGCCGCAGCAGATTCGCGCTTTGCGACAAGACATGATTTTGATTGGCCATGCCATGCCGGTGCTTGCGGTCGATGTATTTGAAGAAAAAGTTACGGGCACGCACAACAAGCTGATGGAGAAATCTTTTGGCCTTATGCTGGAGGCTCTGGACGATTTGAAGGCCAACGAGGTTTACGTGAACACCGGCTCGTCTCCCCGCAACGCGCTGTGGGGAGAATTGATGAGCATTCGCGCCCGCAAGCTGGGAGCGGCGGGGGCGGTGCTGAACGGTTATTTGCGCGACACAAAGGCGGTGCTGAATCTGAACTTTCCGGCATTCTGCTGGGGCTCGTACGCACAGGATTCCGCGCCCCGCTATAAGGTCGTAGATTTTCGCATTGCCATTGAAATTGGAGCGGTGCGCGTGCGTCCGGGCGATTTTCTGTTTGGCGATATCGATGGAGTTTGCGTGGTCCCGGTGGAAGCCGCCGATGAAGTTTTTACCAAAGCTCTGGAGAAGGCTCGCGGCGAGAAGCTGGTCAGAAAGGCTTTGGAAGAAGGCAGCAGCGCCGTCGAGGCATTTGAAAAACATGGAATCATGTGAGGCGGTTTCGATCCGGTGAGGATTTCGCGGTAAGGAATTTGGGACAGGAATGATTCAGATCGATCTTTCCGGCAAGGTGATTTTCATTACCGGCGCGATGGGCGCGATTGCCGAGCACATCGTAAAGAAATTGAGCGCCGCGGGAGCGAGGCTGGTCCTCGTCGACCTGAAAGCGGCGAGGGAAGCGCGCGAGGTGCTTAAGAGCTGGCAAATCTCCGAGCAGAATTACGTCTACCACTCCGTGGACATCACTGACTCGGCGAGCCTGACTCGCGTGGTGAATGAATCGTTCGAGCAGTTTCCCGGGATGGATACGGTGCTGGGACATGCGGGTGGTTGCGGGCTGCATCCATTCGGCACGACTTCAGAGGCGGAGTTCGAGCGCATTTTCCGATTTAACTTTCTGGCTCAGGTTTTCTTGACGCGAGCGGTGTTTGCGCAGTGGATGAAACGGAAGACGGCGGGGCACTTGATCTTCACTTCTTCTTATGTGGCGCGGGTGCCACATACGCAGATTCCGGCTTATGCCTCGGCGAAGGCGGCGCTGGAAAATTTTGCGCGCTGCATGGCGCTTGAATATATGGCACTCGGCATTCGCGTAAATGTAGTTTCGCCTGGCAACGTTGCGGCGGGAAGCGCCCTGAAGGTATTCGACGAAGATCCGGCATACCGCGAGTTTGTGCAGCGCGTTTCTCTGGGCAAGCGCAATAGTCCAGAGTCGATTGCCGACGCATTTGTATTTTTGTGTTCGTCGCTCGCCGCGGAAATCAGCGGGCATATCCTCAGCGCGGATTTCGGCTCGGGAATCGGGAATCGTTTATGAAGGTTGGACTCGGACTGTACCGGCACATGTTGACGCGCGAGTATTACGATTTCGCGCGGCAGGCGGGATGCACGCATGTGGTCGTCCATCTCGTCGATTACTTCAATCAGGGGTCGACCAATCCGCGCAACAATCAGCCGACCGGAAGCAAGTATGAGCCGTGGGGAGTGGCCGGAGATCCCGCGAAGCTTTGGACTGTCGCCGAGCTAACCAAGCTTCGACGAGAGATCGAAGCGGCGGGCTTGGTTCTTGAAGCAATTGAAAATCTCGATCCCGCGCACTGGCACGACATTCTTCTCGATGGCCCGCAGCGTCCGCAGCAGATCGAGAAAGTGAAGACGATTATTCGCCACATGGGAGACGCGGGCATTCCTGTGCTGGGATACAACTTCAGCTTGGCCGGAGTGTGTGGCCGCGTGACTATGCCCGCTGGCCGAGGCGGAGCTTTAACGCTGGGGATGGATGGTCCCGCCGACGAGCAACTGGTGCCGAACGGCGTGATTTGGAACATGATCTATGACCAGAACGCAGCGCCGGGCACGCTGCCGCCGGTTTCGCTTGAAGAACTTTGGCGGCGCCTGGAACGATTTCTGGAAGGTGTGGTCCCGGTTGCGGAGCAGTCTGGAGTTCGGTTGGCCGCTCATCCTGACGACCCGCCGATGCCTACCATGCGCGGGCAGTCTCGATTGGTTTACCAACCGCACATGTATCAGCGTTTGCTGGATGCAGTTCCGAGCCGCAACAACGCGCTTGAACTTTGCGTGGGAACCATTGCCGAGATGACGGAGGGCAGTGTTTACGATGCTGTGGACACCTACAGCCAGCAGGGCAAGATTGCTTATATCCACCTGCGCAACGTGGTTGGGAAGGTGCCTCACTATCGAGAAACGTTTATCGATGAAGGCGACGTGGATATGATCCGGATTCTATCGATTCTTGAGCGCAACCACTTCGATGGCGTCGTCATTCCCGACCACACTCCGCAAATGTCCTGCGCGGCGCCATGGCATGCGGGGATGGCGCATACGCTGGGATACATTCTGGCGGTCAAGGCGATGCTCGAGTCTGCGCGCTCTTTCGGTGCACCCCTGGCAGAATCCACTTCCCGAGGCCAGTAAACTGATACCCTCATCGGTGCCTTCGGAAACAATGCAAAGTCATTTCAGCGGTCCGTTGATCATTGCGGCCAGCGTTTCGACGCTGGGTGGACTACTTTTCGGTTATGACAATATCGTCATCAGCGGCGCGATCGGATACCTGAGCCGGCTGTTTCGTCTGGACGCAGCTGGCATCGGATGGGCCGCTGGGTGCGCATTAATTGGCTGCATCGTGGGCTGCGCTTGCGCGGGAACGGTTGCGGATTATCTGGGCAAGAAAAAAGGTCTCGCGCTTTGCGCGGTTTGCTTCGCGCTCTCCTCTGGCGGAATGCTGTTCGCTAATAATCTCCACCAGTTTGTGGCTTGGCGCTTGATTGGCGGACTGGGCATCGGTGCGGCTTCGGTGATATCTCCCAACTACATCGCGGAGATTGCGCCCACGAGGGTGCGCGGCCGCTGCGTAACGCTTTATCAGTTGGGAATTGTCGTGGGAATTCTCGCTGCGGTGTTTGTGAATATGCTCATCCAGCGGATGGGCGACGAAGCGTGGAATACGGCGACTGGGTGGCGCTGGATGTTCTTCGCGGGAATCGTGCCCGCACTCCTGTTCGGCAGCATGATTCTGCCCGCTGTCGAAAGTCCGCGCTGGCTGATGAAGATGGGGCGACGTAATCAAGCCATCCGTGTGCTGACGCAGATCAACGGGGCTGGTATTGCGTCTGAGGAAACGGCTGAAATTGAGAACTCGCTGGCCACGGAAGAAGGCCACATTTCAGAGTTGTTCACTACTTTCCGGCGGCCGTTGCTGCTGGGGATCATGCTGGCGGGGCTGCAGCAAATCAGCGGCATCACGCCGCTATTTTCTTTCTTACCGGAGATCTTTCGCGCCGCGGGAACGGCCTCGAGCGACGCGTTCTTTCAATCCGTGTTAGTCAGCCTGGTGAATCTGGTGTTCACGCTTTTCGCTTTGTGGCTGGTCGATCAGGCCGGAAGAAAGACCTTGATTATCGCGGGAACGGCAGTGCAATTTACCTCCTTAGCGCTGGTGGGCTGGTTTTATCACGTGCACGGGAGTGGATTGGCAGTTCTGATCTGCGTGATGAGTTTCGTCGCCGGCCATGCGTTCGGCAACGGCGTGGCGTGCTGGGTCATCATCTCGGAAATTTATCCAACCAAGGTTCGCGGCCGTGGCATGTCGATCGCAACCACGGCTTTGTGGCTGGTGGGATACCTGGGCAACCAATTGTTTCCGATCATGCAGAAGAGCCTGGGATCGGATGGAACCTTCTGGTGTTTCAGCGGCGGCGCATTACTGACCATCGTTCTGGTCGGATGGCTGATTCCGGAAACCAAGGGAAAATCGCTGGAAGAAATTACTGCCTTCTGGACTTCGCACGCCCATTCGCCGACAACCGCACCGTAAACTTCCGACGATGCTGCACTGCGTCGACGAACCCTAGCTATTTAGCCTGGGCAATGAGTTTGGCCACCTGAGACTGCTCGTTCACCGGCTGGACATTTGAAATCTGACTGGGATTGAGATACATGCGGTCGGGCTGGTACAGATCTTCAACTTTGTCGAGCTTAACAAGCGCTCTGGCGGTTTGCTTGGTGTCGGGATTCGTCTGGCTGACGACTACGTAGACGTTGGTCAGAACTGGCCGGGGCGTACCGTAGCCTTCGAGTTTCCCGTAGTAGACAACCCCGTTGACGAGCGTGACCGCCTGATAAGGCGTGCTGAACTTCTCGGCCTGTCCGGGACGAGTGTCCTTGACCAAAAGGAAGGCGGCGATAATGACTACGATGCCTGCGATCACCCAAACAATTTGGACAGCGGCACTGCCTTGCTGATTTTTCATCATAATTCAGTCAATCCTCGGTTAGCGGAAACTTCCGAACATGGAGATTGGCAGAAAGCATAGCATTTTTCAAGTGGAGAGTCGTCGAGGAAGCGGGAATATCACGGCAAGGGGATTTTACTGAAAGCGGTAGCCGGGCTTGAGTTCGCAGCGATAAACCTTGGTTTGATCTTTGCGCGTGCCGACGCTGCAGTTGGCCCAACTCAAGAGCAAATCGGGGCCGAGCGGGAAGATGATGGTCTGGCCGGCCATATCCGCCTCCAGCATCACCCCTTCCGATTGGGCGGGCAGGGTGAAGCTGAGTGCCGTGCCAAAAATCACCGGAAAAGATTGATATTCCGTCTGGCTCGCCATGGTGTGATTGACTTCGGCCTCCAGCAGGAAGGTAGTGGTATCGGACCAATCGCGGACCTTCGCGGAAATCTTCTGGCCGCCTCGGGAAAATTCGTCGGAATCAATTGCCGTAAACGGACAGGGGCCGGCAATACAGGAAACGCGAACGTTTTCAAATTCGTTGCCGGTGCCGGCATCCAGCGAAATCGAACCTATAGCTGCCTTCCACTTGCCATCAGGCGAACACAGAGAGCGAGGTTCGCAGGGAATATTTCCCACATTCTGCACATCAAATGTTTTTACAGCACTGCCGATGTTGACTGACTTTCGACCTTTTGTGGAATAACGGGCGCGAACGTTGGAGATCACAATCGCCGGCTTTCCAGTCGAAGCCACGGTCCGGACCAGTGGAACCAAACGCACGACCCAGAGCTCGCTCCCGGCGGGCTGGGTGAGGTTGAGAGGCCGATAATTCGGGTGCCGGAATTGCAGGGTGATCGACTCGCCTTTTCTGACCCGCTTAAACAATTTCATGGAGAAAAATCCGGAAGTGTCGGACTCAACCGGTCCCCGAGTGAAACCGCTCAACAGTCGAACTTCTACACCGGCGATGGGAAGTTGCTTGCGAAAGTCCGTATCCTGCACAACAATGGCGCCGGTGATCGTAATGGGCTGGCGAACATGGCGATAATAAAAAAAGCCGAGGATTGCCAGAAGCAGCACTCCCGCCAAAACCAGCCAAATTGGGTGTTTCTTTATATTCACGGAAGACTTTAGGTATCTTACGAGAGATGGATGCAAGAATGTAGGCGTCCGGATCGCCTAAAATTTCATCTGAGAGTTGAGATGGAGCGACCTTTTTCTAAACACTGGTCACGCCGCGAGTTCGGCCGGGGAATTCTGGGGCTGATGAGTTGTCTCCCACTCGCAGACCTGTTGTCATTGGCCGCTGATAAGCCTTCGAACTCTGGGGCCAGAGCGGTCTCCGATCCGCGGGCGCTTTCGCCCGAGGACGACGATTTTCTCAACGAGATCGAAAAAGCGACCTTTCAGTATTTTTGGGATCAGGGCAATCCTAAGACTGGATTGGTAAAAGATCGATGCAACACTCGCGCCAACGATGGCAGCATCGTCGCCAGCACGGCGGCTACGGGCTTTGGACTGACCGCTATCTGCATCGGCCAAGTGCGAGGTTTCATTCCGTGGGCGGACGCGCTTGAGCGTGTGCTCGCCACGCTGCACAGTTTCTGGTCCAAGTTGCCCAATCACCGCGGGTTCTTTTACCACTGGGCCAACATCAATACCGGCGAACGAGTCTGGGATTCCGAAGTATCGTCGGTCGACACGGCACTTCTGCTGTGCGGAATTCTGACCTGCCGGCAACATTTTCAGTCGGCGGAGGTGCTGGCCCTGGCCGAGCAGATTTTCGACCGGGTCGACTGGACCTGGTTGTCGGAAGACACTTCGCTGTTGCCCCACGGCTGGACGCCGGAGATGGGATTTCTTCCCTATCGGTGGGATTATTACAGCGAACTGATGATGATGTACTTGCTCGGGCTGGGCTCGACGTCGCATCCACTTCGCGATGAGGCCTGGAATGCCTGGAAGCGGCTGACGTTTGAATATGAGGGGCAGCGCTATATCGGATCGTTTGCGCCGCTTTTCGTCCACCAATATTCGCAGGCGTGGTTTGACTTTCGCGGGAAGCGCGACAAGTATGCCGATTACTTTCAAAACTCTGTAATCGCGACTGAGGTGCATCGTAGATTCTGCATCGAACTTGGCCGCCAGTTTCCGGATTACACCGAGGATCTGTGGGGCATCACGGCCTCTGATTCGGCAAACGGATATGTGGTCTGGGGTGGTCCGCCTGAGATGGGACCGATCGATGGCACCGTGGCTCCCAGCGCCGCTGGCGGCTCGCTGCCGTTTCTGACGCAGCCTGTCATGCGCGTATTGCGGACCATCAAGGACCGTTACCCTTCCGCGTGGTCGAAATACGGCTTTGTAAATGCTTTTAACCCGCTCACTAACTGGTATGACAGCGATGTGATCGGAATCGATACCGGCATTACGATGTTGATGGCCGAGAATACTCGCACCGGCTTCGTCTGGAATACCTTCATGAAGAACGAAGAAGCCCGGCGCGGAATGGCTCGAGCTGGTTTCAAGAAATATTGACCACGGCCGGCTACGCATGGTGGCAATCGGTTTTCTCGATTTGACTTCCCGCCCAATACAGCCCAAACTTCACAACTGACAGATTTGGCGGCAGATGCGGTGCCGCAATCTGCAGGCTCGGGGCTTCGTTTGGCCACGGTGAAGGCAGCGGCTCGAGGGGACGTTGCTACCCGATTGCAAGCCAGCCTTTCCGTTAAAATTCAACGGCAAGACTCATAGTTGCTGCGCGGTCTCGCCCTGAAACTGGATGTGGGTGATCCGCTCAAACCCCGAAACTGATTTCAGCATCTGATACGCACCCTCTGAGGACGGAGCGCCGATGGACGAGCCGAAAAGCTTCTGGAGTGGCTGGGAGGAGCGTCTTTCGGCGCTGCGCAACGTCCCTCCCGTGCTCAAGATTGTCTGGGAGTCCGGCCCTGGCGTGGTTACGTTCGGCGTGGTTGGACGGGTAGTCGCCGCGTTGCTGCCGATTGCGCTCACCTACATTCCGAAACTGATCATCGACATTCTGGTGAGCCTGCTGCAGACGCACGGACCGGCGCCAAGAAGGCTGTGGTGGCTGGTTGCCGCCGAGTTTGGTCTCGCCCTGGTAAGCAGCATTGTCACCCGCATGATTGACTACGCCGACTCGCTGCTCGCCGACAAGTACACTCGTCACGTCAGCATCGAGGTCATGAGGCACGCATCCCAATTGGACGTAATCGCGTACGAAGATCCGGTCTTCTATGACCGGCTGGAGCGAGCTCGTGTGCAAGCGACGGACCGGCTAGTCATGATTCAGTCCATCGGGCGCCTGGAGTTACAGGTAATCACGGCCATTGGCTGGTCCGTGGCCGTAATGATCTATGCCCCGTGGTTGATGCTGCTATTGATTGCCGCTGTGCTGCCCGCGTTCCTGGGCGAAACTCATTTTGCTTTCCTCGGTTATGCCAAGAACTTTCGCCAAACCCCGATCAAGCGCCAGCTCGATTACCTGCGCCAGGCCGGTGCCACGAAGGAAGCCGCCAAGGAGCTGAAGCTCTTCAACCTCGCTGGATTTTTTACCGACAGATTCGCCAAACTCTCGCAAATCATTTACGAACAGGATGTTGACCTCGCGCGCAAGCGGCTCGTCGTCGGGTCGTTCCTGTCGCTGGTAAGCACGGGCGGATATTACGGCGCCTATGCGTACGTAATCTGGCGGACCATCGTTGGCAGTCTGGGTATCGGCACGTTTTACTTCCTGACGAATGCAATTCTGCAGGCTAGCAGCAACATTCAGCAGGTCTTCTCGACGCTGTCAGGGATTGCAGATCAGGCATTATTCCTCACCGACCTGCTGGCATTTTTCCAGATGAAGCCGACCATCTGCTCGAAGCCGAATGCACTGCCCGCGCCCAGGCCCATCCGGAAAGGGTTCGAGTTTCGTAATGTGTCGTTTCAATATCCCGGCAACGATCGCATGGTCATCGATCGGCTAAACTTTCATCTGCATCCGGGAGAGCGGGTCGCACTGATCGGCGAGAATGGGCAGGGCAAGACCACCATCGTGAAGCTGATCACCCGGCTTTATGACCCGACCGAAGGAGAGATTCTGCTGGATGGAATCGATCTTCGTGAATACAACCTCGAAGACTTGTATCGGGAGATCGGCGTAATTTTTCAGGACTTCATGCGTTTCGAGATGACTGCGCGGGAAAATATCGCGGTCGGAAAAATTGAAGACGTGGACCACCTTCAACTGATAAAAGACGCTGCAGTCAAAAGCATGGCCGATGAAGTGATCGGACGTCTTCCCAAGAAGTTCGATCAGATGTTGGGCCGCCGCTTCGAGAACGGAGTCGATCTTTCCGGTGGCGAGTGGCAAAAAGTTGCGCTGGCGCGCGCGTATTTGCGCGATGCGCAGGTTCTTATTCTCGACGAACCAACGGCCGCGCTGGATGCTCGCAGCGAGTACGAAGTTTTTAAGCGCTTCGCTGAGCTGACCAGCGGAAAGACCGCCTTGTTCATCTCTCATCGATTTTCCACGGTACGCATGGCGGATCGCATTGTGCTCTTGGAAAATGGAAGGATCGCCGAGGATGGGAGTCATGACGAGCTTTCCCGGCTGGGCGGAAAATACGCCGAAATGTTTGAATTGCAGGCCGCCAGTTATCGCTAACAAGGACTGAAGGACCGCATGCCGCAAGACACACATCTGGAACGAATGGGCGCGGAAGCAGAGGCTCTCCCCGAGCCCCCGCCCGAGATGCGCAAGCCGGGGGGGGGTCGAGAAAAAGCACTGGAAGAGAAGGCGGAAGAGCTTGCCCGCATGCTGCAATGGCTGCCGAATGCTCCGTCTTCACACACGTTCGCAGAGCGATCCGCATCCGTTGGACAGGCGTTCGCGCCGATTTTCGACGCGTTGCAGGAGCCGCACTCTTCCATGTCCGATGATTTGCGCTGGCTGAACGATAACGAGCGCCTCTTGCGAACCGAACTGCAAAATGTTTCAGCCTTGAAGGCAGTGGTTAAGACACCGCACGTCCGTGATCGAAAAAGTGTAATCGTCCCGCGCGTGCTGGCGGTGGCAGAAGGCTTTTGCGAAGCTGTTTCTTTTCAGTTCGACGAGCAGGATTTTCACACATTCCTGGAAGTATTCCAACGCATTACCGTGCTCCAGTTGGAGGAGTTGCGAGCTCTGCCTTTTGCATTGGAGCTGGCACTACTGGCAGAGATCGCTTCCCGCGGCGGGGCTTTCATTCGCGATGGTGAGCAGGCTTCGGTCGGCATTGGCATCTGTGTGAAAAGCTTGCAGCAGATCACGCAGGCTCCCTGGAAAGAAATCCTGGATCCGCTGATTGTGATCGAGCAGGTTTTGCGGCTGGATCCCGCGGGCGCGTACGCGCAAATGGATTTTGAAAGCCGCGAACTTTATCGCACGCGTATCGCAAACATCGCCAAACACTCCGATTGCAGCGAAACCGCGGCGGCGGAAGCGGCGCTGGCCTTGGCGAAAGAAGCGAGCGGTCTTGCTTACGACGATCCTAGAGTAGCCCTGCGGGAGTCCCACGTTGGCTATTACATTGTTGATAAAGGCGCGCGCCTGCTGGCGCAACGAACCGGGTTTCGCGCGCCTCTGTGGCAAAAACTTCAATCTCTGCTGCGCGACTATCCAGACGAATTCTTTCTTCTTGGAATCGCCATTCTGACGTTAGCGATCGCGTCGGCAGCAACCGTACTGCTCACCGATCCCTCTAGCTCTCTTCTATTGATCGCGCTCTCACTGCTGGTTTTTTTCTTACCCAGTTCACAGAGTGCAGTGCAACTCATGAACTATCTAGTCACTTCCGTTCTGGCGCCGCAGATACTTCCTAAGCTCGACTTCGGCGAAGCGGTTCCGGACGATTGCGTGACCCTCGTCGCGGTTCCCAGCTTACTGTTGAACGAAAAGCAGGTGCGCGACCTGATCGAGAATCTCGAAGTCCGTTTTCTAGGCAACCACGACCCGAATATTCACTTCGCGTTGCTGACCGATTTGCCGGATGCGCGGGAGCCGGCGCGGGAAGACAGCGATCTAATTGCTCTTTGCTCCGAATTGATTGAGGGACTCAACGAGAAATACGCGCAGCAGGGAATGGGAACGTTCCTTCTTCTGCACCGGCATCGGGTGTACAACCCGCGCGAAAAATCGTGGATGGGGTGGGAGCGGAAACGCGGCAAGTTGCTGGATCTGAATAAATTCCTGCGCGGGCAATACGATAGCTTTCCGGTTAAGGTTGGCGATGTTTCCATCCTGCCGCGGGTTCGTTTCGTGATCACGCTGGATTCCGATACCGAACTGCCCCGCGGGACTGCGCACCGGTTGATCGGAACGCTGGCACATCCTCTAAACCAGGCTGTGATCGATTCGAAAAAGAATATTGTCGTGGCCGGCTACGGCATCCTGCAGCCACGCGTCGGCGTCAGCGTGCAAAGCACGGCTCGATCCAGGCTGGCCGCGATTTACGCCGGTGAAACCGGATTCGACATCTACACTCGCGCGACGTCCGACGCGTATCAGGACCTGTACGGTGAAGGCAGTTTTACCGGCAAGGGAATCTACGAAGTCGATACCGTGCACCGCGTGCTCGACCGGCGATTCCCGCGGAATTCGCTGCTCAGCCACGATCTGATCGAGGGCGCATATGCGCGCGCGGGTTTGGTCAGCGACATCGAAGTCATCGAAGATTACCCTTCGCACTACAGCGCCCATAACCGGCGCAAACACCGCTGGCTGCGCGGAGACTGGCAGATTGCGGGCTGGTTGCTCTCGGATGTGCCGGAAGAATCGGGAGCTCGCGTGGCGAATCCCATGTCGATGATCTCCCGGTGGAAGATTTTGGACAATCTCCGCCGCAGCCTCGTGGAACCGGCAACTTTCCTGTTACTGCTGGTTGGATGGCTGGCCGCCACCAGAGCGCCATGGGAGTGGACGCTTGCCGCGCTCTGCATTCTGTTCATGCCCACGTGGTTCCAGTTGGCAGCGAACCTGGTGCGCGCATTTTTCACGGCCGATGTGGCTGCTTCCGCTCGCGATGCGCTGAACGGTTTCTATGCAGCCAATGTGAATCTCTTCTTTACGCTGACGTTTCTAGCTCATCAGACGCTGATATCGCTCGATGCCGTGGTACGAGCAGTGGTGCGGCGCATCTTCACGCATCAGCGGCTTTTGGAATGGGAGACCGCGGCAGAGGCTGAATTGGGCACGAAAGGCCCAGCGCCCATCGATGTATACCTGAACTGGATGCCGGTGTTCGCCCTCGCTCTGGGAGTCTTGATTTGGGCCTTCCGCCCGCGCGCGCTCGCGGCAGCGCTTCCGATTCTGTTCCTCTGGGCTTGCAGCAAACTAATTTCATTGTGGCTGAACCGCGCGCCGACAGCTCGTTATCAGCCATCGATAAAGGACGTGCGGTTCTTGCGCCGCAGCGCCCTGTGCACCTGGAGATATTTCGCGGAGTTCAGCAATGCGGAGCACAATTGGCTAATCCCAGACAATGTGCAGGAAGAACCTGCGGCAGTCGCAGCCCGGGTTTCGCCCACCAATGTCGGTCTGCTGTTGAACGCGAGGCAGGCGGCCTGCGAGTTTGGTTACCTAACCACGCCCGAGTTTATCGAGCACACCAAACGCACTCTGGCCACAATCTCTTCTCTTCGAAAGCATCGCGGTCATTTGCTGAACTGGTATGACACTCGCACGCTTGCTCCTCTGGAGCCCATGTTCGTGTCTTCGGTGGATAGCGGTAATTTGCTGGCCTCGCTGTGGACTTTACGGCAAGGATGTTTTGATCAGCTATACCGGCCAGTCCTTCAGCCGCGACTGGCGGAAGGCTGCCTGGATTATCTACGAGCCCTGACGGTGGCGGGACAGCTACCGCGGAAAGTGCTTTCCACGTACGAACGGCAGAATCGGACAGAGGACTGGCTCCAGTCGATCCTCGAATTCCCAGATGACGTTCTGGAGCAAGCGAATCAAATTGAAAATTCAAAGCCGGCCGGCAACTCGGCGTGGATTGTGCGCGAGGCCTTGGCGAGAGTGCAAAATGTTCGCCGGCTGGTGGCGGACTTTGCTCCCTGGCTGTCACTTGAGTTCGCTTCTCTGCGCCGAGACTCCGCGCTGAACCTTCCACTGATGGACAGCGCGCCGCTCGAGCAATTGCCAAAGTTCATCCAGGAGCTGATGGTTCGAATTGATAAGATTCTTCCTTCCGTTCCGCTGGAGCAGAAATCTTCTTATCAACGGCTTCGTGAGAAATTGGTCGAAACCAGGGCGAACGCCATTGCCCTGATTTCTGATTTGCATTCTTTAGCGGCGGAATCAGCCAAGCTTGCCGAT
The DNA here is from genome assembly GCA_963818935.1 of uncultured Acidobacteriaceae bacterium. GTDB lineage: Bacteria > Acidobacteriota > Terriglobia > Terriglobales > Acidobacteriaceae > Sulfotelmatobacter. Next base: position 122,736 of record CAWFUK010000070.1, on the reverse strand, counting down.
GCCATGGATTTCGCCTTCTTGTTCGATCGTCATCGCAAGCTGTTGTCGATCGGTTTTCAGGTAGGGGCGAAATCTCTGGAGCCGTCGTGTTATGACTTGCTGGCAACGGAATCTCGTACCGCGATATTTTTAGCGATTGCCAAAGAAGACATTCCTCAAGAAAGTTGGTTTGCACTGGGACGGGCGCAGACCCTGGCGAAAGGCCGCTCGGTGTTGCTGGCCTGGACCGGAACCATGTTTGAGTACCTCATGCCCTCGCTCTGGATGCGTTCCTTTCCGAATACTTTATTGGATCGATCGTGCGAGGGGGCAGTACGCGCGCAGCAGGCGTATGGCGACCGGAAAGATGTGCCCTGGGGAATATCAGAATCGGCATATTCCAAACTCGATGAATCGGGGAATTATCAATATTATGCGTTCGGTCTTGCCAGCCTGGCTTTGCGCAAGCCTGAGATTCACCGCTTGGTGATTGCGCCATATGCGACATTCCTTGCGTTGACCGTGGATCCAGCCGGGGCGCTGAACAACTTACAACGAATGTCCGGCATGAAGTGGTTCAGCGATTATGGCTTTTATGAGTCTGCTGACTTCACCGGCGACGGCAAGAAGTTCTGGAGGGGAAATCACTATCAATTGGCTCGCTGCTGGATGGTTCATCACCAGGGAATGAGCCTACTGGCGCTGGCGAACTTCCTGCATGAGAATGTCTTTCAACGGTGGTTCCACGCCGAGCGCCGCGTGCTCGCCACCGAACTTCTGCTGCATGAAAAGCCGATTGCTTACGTGCAGAAAATAAACATGCCGCGCAGCGCTGACGCAGCTTAGCAGATTCGGTCTCGGAACGATCACAACATGCGATCCCCCAAACGCTCCCGCCGGTTTCATTTGGCAGTTTCTCTGGCTGTCGGCTTCTCTTTTTGCCCTGTTTCCTTAGCTTCTGCGCAGGTCACGAACGGGTCCGGCGAGGTTATCACCATTGATGGGAAAGCCGAAGTGCATCCGTTCCCGCATTTTTGGGAGCAGATGTTTGGCTCAGGGCGCGCGAGTTTGGCTCTGCGGCAAAGCTATCGTGACGATTTGCGGGAGACCAAAGCGATTACCGATTTTCAATACGTTCGCTTTCACGCCATTCTTCACGACGAGGTCGGCGTTTATTCCGAGGACGCGCAAGGGAAGCCGAGCTACAACTTCTCCTATGTGGATCAGATTTATGACGGCCTGCTGGCAAATGGCGTGAAACCGTTTGTTGAGCTCAGTTTCATGCCCAATGATCTCGCCGCCCATCCCACGTTCCAAGCGTTCTGGTACAAACCGGATGTTTCTCCGCCCAAGGATTGGCCCAAGTGGGACGATCTGATGACCGCGTTCGTGACTCATCTCGTCGACCGTTATGGCATCGATGAGGTTGCGTCATGGTTTTTCGAGGTGTGGAACGAACCCAACCTTGATTTCTGGGCCGGCGATCCCAGACAGGAGAGCTATTTTCTGCTTTACGATCACACGGCGCGCGATGTGAAGAAGGTGAATGCGCGATTGCGCGTGGGCGGGCCGGCCACAGCGCAGGCGGCTTGGGTAGATGCATTCATCAAACATTGCGCGGACAACAATGTTCCGGTGGATTTCGTATCGACGCATGTGTACGGGAACGACAGTGCGAAAGATGTGTTCGGCACGGATGAAACGATCCCGCGCGAAAAAATGGTGTGCCGCGCGGTGAAGAAAGTTCACGATCAGATTCAAGCTTCCACTATGCCGAAGCTTCCCCTGATTTGGAGCGAGTTCAACGCCAGCTATAAGAACGAAACTGATATCACGGATTCGACTTACATGGGTCCGTGGCTCGCCGACACGATCCGGCAATGCGATGGGCTGGTCGACATGATGTCCTACTGGACATTTTCAGATGTGTTTGAAGAACAGGGAGTGGTGAAAACGCCGTTCTATGGCGGGTATGGGCTGATTGCGGAGCGAGGGATTCCGAAACCGGCGTTTAATGCATTCGAAATGCTTCACCATCTCGGGGATCAACGGCTGGCCGTCGATTCAGATTCCGCGGTGTTTACGCGAGAGAAGGATGGTTCTTACGCGCTGGCCATTTGGAGCTATGCGCGGGGGGACCAAGGCCGGCGTAGGCCTCTTACGATCAATTTGAAAAATCTGGAAAGTCGGAAGGCTGTGGTTTGGCGGCTAGATGACGACCACGGAAATGTCCTCCGCGCCAATGCGAAGATGGGTTCGCCCCGATATCCCACCCAAGCGCAAATCGAAGAGCTTCGACACGCCGCACAATTGCCGGAATGGAAATCCTACGAAATCAAGAATCATCAGCTGAATCTTGATGTTTCCGGTAACAGCCTACTGCTCGTCGAGCTGAAATAGGGCTTAGACTTAGAGCTTTTGCAGCCGATGACCTGCTTCCCAGAGCCCTTTCCCGAAGGGCCGGGGCAAATCGAGTGCCCAAATTTTCTTGTGTGCATCCAATCCCCGTTGAGCAGCATATTCTCAGGTGCGCGCCGGTTGAGTGGTGTCTCATCTGAGAGGGAGCAAGATGAACGTACGCGATCAGTCTGGTGCAAGGGGCACAAGCGAGAGTGACTCACATCACAGCAGGGAGTGCAGATCGCTGGCATTATGAAAATGAATTTCATTTTCATTTGGATCGAGGTCAGATTTGATGTCCGAGTTAGGCGCTCTTGAGAAAGGCGCGCCGCACAAAATGCATCGGTGGCTCAAGGTCGCTGCCATCCTGGTTCGGAGAGCTTGGATCGCGGCGTTCCTGGTTTGTTTGCAGCCGACCCTATTTGCGGCGGCCAATGGCAGTTTGTCGGGAACGGTGAAAGATCCCACTGGCGCTGTGGTGCCAGAGGCGACGATTAAGCTGGTCAATACCGCCCTCAAATCGAAATATTCTGCGACCTCGAACGGGCAAGGATTTTATTCATTCCCCGCCCTTCCTGTCGGTCACTATGATTTGCGGGTTGAGGCGGACGGCTTCGAGCCTCAAACCGAAGCCGATGTGGCGGTCGATACCGATGCAACGATTACGCTGGACATCATGCTCTCGTTGGGACACCGCTCGGAAAACATAACGGTGGAAGGCAATGACACGGCGGTTGAGGTTCACCTCGATACGGTGGAAACCCACTTGGGCGAACTCGTGACTGGTTCGCAGATGACCGCACTGCCATTGAACGGGCGCAGTTATACGGATCTGCTGCCCATTCAACCGGGCGTGGCGCCGGTTTCGACCTCGCTGCCTAACTCCGTGATCATGGCCGGAGTCACCGGAAGTCTTTCGCCCTCGGGCGATCTGAATCCGGGCAATCTCTCGATCGACGGACAGAGAGAATCGTCCAACGGATTTTTAGTGAATGGAATTGACGTGCAGGAGCACATGAATGGCGGCACGTCGATCGTCGCGAATTTGGATTCAATCGATGAATTTCGCGTTTTAACCAATAACTTCGATCCCGAATATGGCAACTACAACGGCGGCATGGTGACGGTGATTACGAAGTCCGGCAGCGATGCGTTTCATGGGAGCGTTTTCGAATTTCTGCGCAATACCGCTCTCGATGCGCGGGGTTATTTCGATCCCAGCCGACCAGCTTTCCGACAGAACCAGTTCGGAGTCACTTTTGGAGGGCCAGTCAGGCGCCAGAAGATTTATTTCTTCGGCGATTATCAGGGGACGCGGACGAATGAAGGAGTAGAGACGGGGCTGATTTCCGTTCCTTCCGCGCAGGATCGGGCAGGCAATCTCTCCGACCTCGCGACTTCTCTCAGCGGAACTGTGAGCGGCAATTCCCTGGCAAGCTTGCTCTCGGCAAGACTTTCGAATCCCGTGTACGCGGGCGAGCCCTACTATTCGCCGGGATGCGTGCCGGGTTCGTGCGTCTTCCCCAACGCAGTCATTCCATCGAAGGCATGGTCAGCGCCAGCTCTTGATCTTCTGCAATATATCCCTTCTCCAAACGACGGCCCCGGTCAGTTCTCCACGTCAGCCTATTCGCAGACGGTGCGTGACGATAAATTTTCGGGGCGAGTGGATGGCAACAGCCGATGGGGTCAGATTTCGACCTATTATTTCTACGACAATTACCGGCTCGACAATCCTTATCCGGGCCAGCAAGGCGGGGCGAGCGTACCGGGATTTGACGCGCTGACCTTCGGCAGCGCGCAATTGTTGAGTCTGGGCGATGCCAAGGCATTCGGCAATGGCACGGTCAACGAGTTCCACGCGGGATTTCTTCGTTATGCCAACGTGATTGGCCAACCGAGAGGAGGGCTGGGGGTAAGCTTGGCAGCGCAGGGCTTTGTGACGCCTTCGGGTGCACCCGGCTTTACGGTGCAGGCACCACAGTTCGAAGGCGTGGAAAATATTGTTTTTCCATCCTTCGTAATGGGAGTGCCGATTACGAATGAAACGCAAATCAATAACACGATTTATTTGAGCGACGTACTGGCAAAGGTGATCGGAAGCCACACTTTCAAATTTGGCGGGCAGTTTCATGCCGATCAGGTGAATGAGCATCCCAACGCAACCTTCAATGGAACTTTCAACATCGATGGCACGGAAACCGGATCTGCCTTTGCCGATTTCCTGATCGGCGTGCCGAGTAACTTCACGCAATCGTCGGGCGAGCCCTTTTATTTGCGCAATCGATATGAAGGCGTGTTTGCGCAGGATAGTTGGCGAGCACGCTCCGATTTGACCCTTAACTTCGGTTTGCGTTGGGACTACATTATGCCGTTCTGGGAGAAGTACAACGAGGTCCAGACCATCATTCCCGGACGGCAGTCCGTGCTCTATCCCGGAGCGCCGCAAGGGCTGGTTGTGCCCGGCGATCCCGGAATTCCCAGTACGATTTCGCCGTCGAAGGGGGATAACTTTGCTCCTCGAATTGGAATCGCCTATGCGCCGAAGTTCGATCGGGGACTTCTGAAAACCATCTTTGGCGAGGGCGCAAAGAGCAGCATTCGCGCCAGCTTTGGCATGTTTTATACGGCATTTCCTGGGCTGTCGGCGGGCGTCATGTATGCTGTGCCGCCCTTTGGTTATAGCTTCCTCACCCCACAACCGCCGCTGTTGGCGACGCCCTTCGAGAGTGCAGCGAATGGAGGCATGAACCCGAATCCGTTTCCACTCACATTTCCTTCGCACAATATTTCGGCGAACAATCCGGACACTTCTTTCGCCTGGCAAAACGTTCTCCCCATTCAAGCGGATCCTTACTTTTATTACCGGAACACGGTCCCTTATACCGAAAATTACATGCTCTCGTTCCAGCGGCAAATTACGGAGCGAATGCTGCTGACCATGAGTTACGTCGGCAACCAGGGGCACCATATCCTTGCGGTCGCATCGACCAACCCGAGCAATCAAGCTCTTTGCCTCAGTTTGAGCCAATTCAGTGAAGTGAAGACTGGCAGCCCCACTTGCGGACCTTTCGGCGAAGATGCCGTGATTACCAGTAAAAGCGGTCAGGTCTTTCAGGGAACGCGAACTGGTCTGGGCCCGAACTATGGAGAGGACACCGCGCAAAGAACGATGGAGAATTCCAATTACAATGCGCTGGAAACCAATCTTCGCCTGGTGGGGAAGCGGTCAAGTTTCTTACTGGGGTACACCTACAGCAAATCCATCGATCAAGGTTCGAATCTGGGCGAACAGCTCAATCCGTTCAACTTTCGTGCAACCCGCGCTATTTCGGCATGGGACATGCGGCAGGATCTGGTGGCAAGTTACAGAGTAGGCCTGCCCTTGGACTTGCTCCTCAAGCAAGACAACCGGTTCACGGAAGGATGGTCCATCGCCGGCACAACCCGCTTCAGCAGCGGGTTTCCTGTGACACTGTTTGATGACTCCGACAATTCGCTGCTGGGAACGCTGGGCAACGGCATCAATAATTATCTGCTCGACACGCCTGAATATCACGGGGCACCGCTCGACATCAATACCAACCCGCGAAATGGACGCCCCGAATTCAATAATTCGCCGATGGCATTTACAACCGAGACGCTTGGACAATTGGGCAACGCGCCGCGGCGATTTTTCTACGGACCGGGAATCGACGATTTCGATGTGACTTTGAGCAAACAACTGCGCCTCACCGAGTCCAAGTCTATGGAATTCCGGCTGGAGGCATTTAATGTGTTCAATCACGCGCAGTTTTACGGCGCGGCTTCAGTAGACGGTGAAGTAAACGATCCGCATTTTGGCCAGGTCGTCAGTGCGGCAGCCCCGCGACTGGTTCAACTCGCCGCAAAATTTAATTTCTGAATTCCTGTTTGGATTAAGGCGACTACTTCGGCGTCCACAGCGGGTGAGAAGTGAAAAGTCCGTTCACGAAGCCCATTTCATAGACCACGAACAACCCGAAGGCTAAGCTCAGCACTCCCGAAGCCATGGCCAGGTTGCGTGCTACCGCCTGGCTTCTTCCCACAAACTTGAGTGTGGAAGCGAGACTCATGGTGATAACCATCATGCCTGCGATTGTGCCGACTCCGAAGATCAGCAGATAAGCGATTGCCCAGTGCGGATTGCGAATCGTGGTGAGGACGAGCAGCGCCACCGCCGCGGAACCCGCGAGGCCGTGCACAAGGCCGATCATCAGCGGCCTTACATGCTGCCATGCGCCGGATCTGGCGAAAGTTCTGTCCAGAAAATTTACGGGCGTTTGATCCGTTGGGTGAGGATGAACTTCGGGTTGGTGCGCATGGCGATGCGTATGAATAAAATCCCCGTGGCTGTGAGTGTGAGTGTGAACTGAGGTTGTGGGTTGAGTAGTTAGCGGTGGGTCGGGAACGGAGCGGAGAAAACTGGCCACGTTGATGATGCCGAGGATGATCAGCATGATTCCGACGGATAATTCCATGCTGAGGCCGAGGCGAGCAGGGATGACGAGATTAAAAAGAATAATTCCTGCGCCTACCACAAAGATGGTGATGGTGTGGCCTAATCCCCAGAACGCGCCGATCAGAGCGGCACGAGCCAAGCTGCGTTGCCGGGTGACGATAGTTGCGACCGCGATCACGTGATCAGGATCGGTTGCATGGCGCATACCGAGAAAGAATCCGACGGCGAGAATGGAGAGGAGAGCGATCATATTTGTTTTTGTTTGTCTGTCCTAAACCGTAGCCGTCGCGCGTAACTCCGCCAGGCGTTCCGCAAGAAATCCCAGGTATTCGTCCAGTCCCGCGCCAGTTTTGGAGGAAAGCTCGAAGACCCTCATCCCAGGCCGTACAGCCTGGATGTTGCGGAGCGCAGCCTCGCGGTCAAACTCGACTGCTTCGGCGAGATCGCTCTTGGTGATGATGGCAACGTCGGCGCTGTTGAAAATTGTCGGGTACTTAAGCGGCTTATCTTCGCCCTCGGTTACCGACAAAAGAACTGTGCGAAGATTTTCGCCTAGATCGTATGAGGAGGGACAAACGAGATTGCCAACGTTCTCAATAAAAAGAAAATCCAATTCGCCGAGATTCCACTTCTCCTCCTCCACGGCATTCTGCACCATAAGAGCCTCAAGATGGCAAAGCGTGCCGGTGATGATCTGCTTGACCGGCGCCTGACTGCGGGCCAATCGCGCTGCATCATTTTCAGTAGCGAGATCACCGACCAGGGCCGCCACACGGTAGCGGGCGCGAAGCTGGGTAAGAATTTTTTCCAGAAAAGCCGTTTTGCCCGATCCCGGACTCGAAACCAGACTCACCACAAACACGCCTGCCCCATGAAAGCGGGTCCGCAGGGCACGCGCCACCACGTCGTTCTGCTTCAGAACGTGCCTGCGAACCTCAACCAGTCGCGGTTCTGGACTCATCGCTCCATCTCCAAATCACTCAATCTCCAAGGCAACCACATCAAGTTCCTTGCCGTGAATAATTTCGCCAGTTGGCGTTCCGCATTCTGGGCAACAAAATAACTGCATCGACTCGAGGGTGCGCTGGGCCTCGCATTTGGAACAATAGACGATAATCGGGACTTCCTCAATCACCAGCCGCGATTGCTGCAATGGCGTATCGAAGCATGCCATTTCGTACGAAGACTGCAAAGCATCTGCGACCACGCCAGAAAGAAGCCCGAGTTTGAGATGCACGGCGATGATCTTCGCGCCGCGGCGCTCGGCTTCTTCTGTAGCCATTTCGATGATGCTCATCGCGATTGAGAGTTCGTGCATATCCTAGTTGTTATTGCTCGTAAAAACTGCCAGGGCAGCCTGTCCCAGGCTGATCCCACCATCATTCGCCGGAACCGCGTGGTTGGTCCACACTTTGAATGATGGCACGAGCAATTCTCTTACGTCTTCCAGCAATAATTCGTTCTGAAACACTCCGCCCGAAAGCACGACCGTATCCATGTCGTTCGATGCACAGACTGCTTTGACGCAATCGCAAAGACCTTGAGCGATGCCCCTTTGAAAGGCACGCGCAATCTCATTTAGGTCGCGGCCACCTTTTCGATCGCTGGCAACGGCTTGTAGTAAAGGACGAAAATCCACTTCCTCCTGGACGTATGGAAAAGGATACGCTTCGGTGGCTGACGCAGTCCGGGCCAGTTGTTCCAGCCAGATGGCGGCTTGTCCCTCAAAAGTGATTTCGCGAGTAAAGCCGAGCAAGGCAGCAGCGGTGTCGAATAATCTTCCGGCTGAAGTTGTGTTAAAGGTGCGAACCTTTTTTCGCACCAGTTCCATTGCCTGGCGATATCGTTCCGGGAAATTAAACGGAGAGCCAGTCAGGTCGGGCAAGCCGACAATCTGGCTCAGGAAGCCCGCGGCCGCCTGCACCGGATGCTGCGCAGCAGCATCCCCGCCTGCGAGCATGGCATGGCGTAAGTGCGCGACCCGTTTGAAACCTTCCTTCACGCTGCCTACAAAAATCTCTCCGCCCCAAATGGATCCATCGTCGCCGTATCCCGTGCCGTCGAAACTCACTCCCACGACCCGCTTTTGCAATTCGCCGCGTTCGGCTAACACAGAGGCGATGTGGGCTCTGTGATGCTGCACTGCACGTTTGTTGCGGCCCGGCAGCGAGAGCGCGTGGGTTGTGGAAGCGTACTGAGGGTGCGCATCGTGCACGACGAGCAATTCATCCCAAGGAACTTCATACATCGATACGAGATCGCGAATTGTCTCCTCGAATGCGCGGAAGGCCTGGAAGTAGCCGAGGTCGCCAATATGCTGACTTACAAAGGCCTGACCATCAACGACCAGCGTCACGGTATTTTTCAAGTCAGCGCCGACGGCTAGAAGCGGCCGTTCGATCGGCAACTTCGCAACTGCGCCGGGAGCGTAGCCCCGGGAGCGGCGAAGAATTGCTGGGCCAAATGCTCCGATGCGAGCCACGGAATCATCCACACGACGCGCAATGGGGCGCTCCCCAATGAGGAACGCGTCAGCGATCCCGGCGAGACTCGTCTGCGCGTCTTCATCTTCATAGGCAATCGGCTCGCTCGATCGATTCGCGCTTGTCATCACCAAAGCATCGGGCGCGCCGGCCGCGAAAAGCAAGTGATGCAAAGGCGTGTAGGGTAGCATCAACCCAAGTTCGTCATTTCCTGGTGCGACTCCATTCAACATGACTTTCGCAGGGGCCAGCACTATCGGCCGCGCCACCGAACAAATCAGTTTCTTGGCTTCCAGTGAAAGCTCAACCAGTTCGCGCGCAGCATCGAGATCTTTAACCATAACCGCGAATGGTTTTTCTTTGCGGTACTTGCGCTCGCGCAACGCCGCCACTGCGGCGGGATTTCGCGCGTCGCAGGCCAGGTGATATCCGCCGAGTCCCTTGATGGCGAGGACGCTACCCTTATTTAAAAGATTTACGGCTTGGCGAATACTTTTTTCACTTCTGCTCGCAGTCGTATCGCTCGAGATTTCTTCGAATGGACGCAGGTAATAGATCGGCCCGCAAACGGGGCAGGCTACCGGCTGCGCGTGAAAACGGCGATTGCCCGGGTCACGATATTCTGCCGCGCAATACTCATCCAGCGGCCAGTCCTTCATGGTGGTATTGGGCCGGTCGTAAGGCAAAGCGAGCACAACCGTGTAGCGCGGCCCGCAGTTAGTACAGTTGATATAGGGATAGCCGAAGCGTCGATCGCCAACATCGAAAAGCTCTTTCAGGCAAGCTTCGCAGACAGGCAGATCCGGGGAGATGCGAACCGTAGGTGCGTCACGGTGTTCGCTTTCGCGAATCGTGAACTCGCTCAATCCGGACGCGGTAGCGGGATGGATTTCAATTTCCGAGATAGTCGCAGCCGGAGGAGGCTGCATTTTCAAATCTCGAATAAAAGACTGCAAGCCCGGCTCGGGGCCTTCGAGGTGAATCTCAACTCCCTCTTCGCCATTCAGCACCCAGCCTGTAAGTGTGTTCGCGCGCGCCAATCGGTATACGAACGGACGAAAGCCCACCCCTTGCACCACACCGCGAACTCGTATCGAACAGGCACTGGTCATTCTTGGTTAGTTCATTCTTGATCAACTTTTCAGGCGACGGTCTTTCGCGCTCAATCGAGATCGACGATACAACTGCGCCCCTGCCAACCGACCTGGACGACCTTGCCATTCTTCACGAGCAAAGGCACGTTGCGTTGTCCTGTTGCCACTTCGCGCATGCGGCGACGGGCGGCGGGGTCAGCTTCGACATCGTACTCCACAAATTCGCAGCGCTTCCACTCCAGCCAGTCGCGCATTTCTGCGGTGTGCGGGCAGCGGGCGCTGCCAAACAGCTCAAGCGTGGCCACGGCCGAGCACCTCCAGGGTCTCGCGCACAATGTGATAGACCGAAGCCTGGATCTCCTGAATGCGCGGGATGTAATCGCACTTCACGATGACCGGGAAGTCAGTCAGTCCTCGGCGGAGAATTTCTCCACCGTCATAGCCGAGCAAGGCGACAGTCAGCAGCTTACGCTTGCGCGCTTCTTCGAGCGCCATAATGAGATTGCGCGACCCGCCGCTAGTTGAAATCGCAACCGCAATATCGTCCAGCTGCGCCTGCGCGATGAGTTGCCTCAGGAAGATGGCCTCGGTTCCGATATCGTTTGCAACAGCCGTGATATTCGCTGGCTCAAGCGCGAGCGAAACAGCTGGAATCGCCTTATACCCCGCGGGCGGCAGCACGCAATCGATGGCCCAGTCATTGGCGTCAGTGGCCGAGCCACCATTGCCGAAAATGATCAACTTGCCGCCGCGCTGCAAACGTTCATGGATCGCCAACGCCGTGTTCCCGATCTGCTCGGATTGCTCGAGGGCCACCTGGGAGCGCAGCTTGGCGTCATCACGCACCTTCATCAGAATGGAAGCTGCGACTTCACCCAGCAAATCTGCAGTGCCTTGTTTCTCGCGGCCGAGAAATGGATACAGAAATTCCGACGCACCAACTTCGTGCCCCAGCTCTCGGTGCTCGAAGAAGACGTGCACTGTCTCCCACAATGTGTGGTAAAGGATTTCGATCAGCTCTTGATGCTGGAACGGATCTTGCGTTGTGGCTTCCACTGCGTAGGAGCCTTCCCCACCCGGAAGCGCAAATGTCATCGCACCGCGAGCGTGAGCTTGCTGAAGAGTGGACCAGACTTCTGGATCGCCCTCTGGCGGACCGAAACCCATCACGATGTCTTCGGGATGAAGGATGGCCTCAATCCAAGGGCGAAAGGCAATGGAAAGATCAAGCGCCGGCAGAGCGCGCTTGCCAACGATGACTGGGTGAACAAATTCTACCGAGACATGCTGCGCATCGGTTGCGTAAGGGCCACGTCCGAAGGCCAAGAGACGCCCGCCCTGCAGAAATCGTTCAGACATTTCACGGCAAGCTGCCGCCAGCCGTGGCGCCTCGCGGGAAAAAAAGTTCTCGAAGAGTTCGTTCCGCTGGAGCAGGCGTTCTTCGACGTGGCTTGCGAGTTCACAGGCAGTTGCCATAGGCATGCCGCACCGAGCTATTTTACTAACAGATTCGCGGCAATGGGTCACCCACCAGCATATCTACGATTCGGCTGCCCCCGTAAAGGGTTGTCACCAGAACGGTTCCGGCGGGCTGTTCGCGCACTTCGCCGATGACCTGCGCTTCGCGTCCTCCGGGCGAGAGATTCAAGGCATTGATGGCAGCATTGGCGAACTCCGGAGCGACTACTGCGAGGAATTGGCCTTCGTTGGCAATGTGAAGTGGATCAAGGCCGAGCAACTCGCATGCACCACGGACCGTATCGCGCACCGGAATCTGATCTTCAAACAGAACCATCCCCAGGCCGCAATCGCGGGCCAGTTCGTTCAGAGACGTAGCAGCGCCACCCCGAGTTGGATCGCGCATCCAGCGCACACCCGGACCGGCGGCACGAATCAGCGCTTCGACCAGAGGGAGCACAGAGCGCGTATCAGAACGAAGATCGGCTTCGAGATCGAGTTCGCCACGCGCCAGAAGAATCGTGATGCCGTGATCGCCGATGGGACCGGAGAGCAGAATCCTGTCGCCGACTCGCACCGAACTTGGATCGATGATCACTCCGGGAAGCAGCCGTCCGATGCCGGTCGTCGTGACGTACATCTGGTCGGCTTTGCCGTGTTCGACCACCTTGGTGTCGCCGCCGGCGATGCGGACTCCCGCGTCCCGCGCGGCTTTTGCCATGGCTCGAACTTCGGCTTCGAGAACCGGCGTGGGCAGACCGGCTTCGAGAACGTAGGTGACGACGAACGCTTCTGCCCTTGCTCCCGAAACCGCGAGGTCGTTTACCGTGCCATTCACGGCAAGTTCGCCGATCGATCCGCCGGGAAAACTCAGCGGCTTGACCACGAAGCTATCGGTGGTGATGGCAATCTTTGTGCCGTTGATATCGACCGAGCGCAGCATCGTCCAACGGGCCTGGCGTAGCCCCAAAAAGCAGCGGAGCAAACAGACCCTCGACGAGCTTGCGGCTGGCTTTACCTCCGGCTCCGTGCGCCATCTCGATTTGCGGATCGCGAAAGCGGATGGGAGCTGACTTAATCGGGACGGCGCTCGAAACGCCGCTCTCCGAGCTCACGCGATCGAGCTCAGACGTTTACCATTGCTGCCTTGCGGTGTTCGTAATTGTAATAAGCGGCGCATGATCCTTCCGATGACACCATGAGTGCGCCGATCGGATGCTCCGGCGTGCACTCGCGACCAAACAACTTACATTGGTGCGGCTTCAAAACGCCTTTCAGCACTTCGCCGCACTGAGCGGCTTTGGGATCGGTCACCCGAATTCCGGGAACGTCGAAGCGTCGCTCGGCGTCCCATTCGGCATACTTGTCGTTGAGCTTGAGAGCCGACTGCGAAATGAATCCCATGCCCCGCCATTCGAAATACGGACGCAACTGGAAGACTTCAGCCATGGCGCGAAGCGCGGCGTGATTGCCTTCCCACGGAACGACGCGTTTGTACTGATTTTCCACTTTCGATTCGCCCCTCTTCAACTGGTGAAGAAGCATCACGATGGATTGCAGCATGTCGAGCGGCTCGAAGCCTGAAACCACGATCGGTTTGTTTTGATCTTTCGCAATCCACTCATAAGGACGGCAGCCAATCACAGTGGAAACATGGCCGGGACCGATAAAGGCATCCAGCCTCATGTCGGGAGAATCAAGGATGGCGCGAATCGCGGGAATGATCGTGACGTGGTTACAGAAGACCGAGAAGTTGCGAATACCCTCCGCCCTGGCTCGCATCAAGGTGAGGGCAGTCGAGGGCGCAGTCGTCTCAAACCCGATGGCGAAAAACATAACATGCTTGTCAGGATTGAGTCGGGCAAGCTTGAGGGCATCGGAAGGGGAATATACGATGCGAACATCCATGCCGCGGGCCTTGTGCTCGAGCGGGCTGCCTTGCGTGCCGGGCACGCGCATCATGTCGCCGAAAGCGGCAAAAATCACGTTGGGATCGTGGGCGATGGATAAGCCGTCATCGATTCGTCCCATGGGAAGGACGCAGACGGGGCAGCCGGGCCCGTGGATCAGGTCGATATTTTCGGGAAGTATATCTTTCAGGCCGAAGCGATAGATGGCATGCGTATGTCCGCCGCATACTTCCATAAAGCGGTAATGCCGATCACCGGCGAGGCGGCGAATTTCCCCCGCCGTCTTGGAAATCAACTCTGGTGCGCGAAATTCGTCAACAAATCTCATAGCAGCAGCTCACTCGCAGGGCTAAAGCTGGAGGTTTCAATTGACCTCATCCAGTCCATATCCCTGCACTTCCTGCATAGCTCCATCGATTTCCCCGAGCATCTTCAGTGTGCTCATCTGTTCGGTGGCGTCTTGTTCGCTGATTTTGCTCATGGCAAAACCCACGTGGATGAGCACCCAGTCGCCGGGAACGGGCTTGTCATCCTGAAGCAGACCCAGATCAATCTTGCGCCGCACGCCAGCTACATCGACGAGAGCGGAATCTTGCAGTCCGGGATAGATCTCGACGATCTTTCCGGGTATGGCTAAACACATGCGGCACCCTCCCGCGTTTTCATTGGTTACTCCGTCCATTTCGCTATTCGCGCGCAATTTATTCTTGCTTCCGAGCAACAACATCGAATGACAGCTTTAGTTCGTCCTTCAACTTGATGGTTCCCCCAACCGCGGTCACTGGCGGAATACCATAATCGCTCAATCGGATGGAAAACTCCCCGGTTGCGCGCAGAAAATCACCGTTTACCGCTACGCGAACCGAGATGGGCTGGTGGCGTTTGACTCCATGCAGAGTGAATTCTCCATCCAAGGCCAGCCAATAATTTCCCTCGGCCATCTTGGTGCCAGAGCATTTCAAAGAATCGTATCGAACTTCAGGGAAAGCATCCGATTCGAGCACCTCCTGCTGCATCCTACGATTGATTTCGTCGCGATCTTTTTGACTGATGTCGTCGGTGTCGGTTAATGAAGCCGTATAAACGAGAGCGGAAAGAGAACTCTGCTCCACCCGTTCCGGCTCCAGCCTGACTTCGCCCTCCAACCCCGGAGCGAAAATGGTGGGATTGTGCGCAAAAGCAGACAGCATACCGGTAGCAAACGCCCGAATGGTGAGAGAACTCTCTCTGGCCTCAATCGAATAGCGCAGCTTCGTATCCTCTGGTGCGATGACGGGTTGTGTGGCGTGCACTCGACGTACCTCCCGCTAACCGATGTATGTGTAGACTTATGCGCTTCACGCTGTCTTTCGAGCCACAACATAAAAAGAAAGCTTCAGCTCATCCTGCAATTTCAAGGTTCCGCCTGCGACCGACGCGATCGGAATGTCATAGTCAGTCTGTCGCACAACAAGTTCGCCGTAAGCGCGAATGCTGTCGACCCCCAGCGCCACTTGAGAGACAAAAACCAGATCGTTCGTGACGCCGTGAAGGGACAATTTTCCATTCACCTGAACCCGATACAGATCTTTCTTCAACTCTTCAGCCTTCAGCGCCGTGCTCTCGTATACGACCTCCGGAAATCGCGCTGTCTCGAGAACTTCCTTATTCATCACGCGCTGAAGCTCGCGCCGGTCGCTGTCGCGGAGTTCATCGAGAACCTCCAGCGACGCGGCATTGATTCGAACCTGCAATGACGATTCTTCCATCTTTTCCGAGTCCGCCTGGATGATGCCTTCCCAGTCTCGAATCGCGATCTTCGGACTATGCGCCACCGCCGCAATTAGGCCGCTGGCAAAGGCTTGCACGGTAAACTGGCTTGCCGGATTGTCTATTTCATATCGAACAGTCTTGAGCCCAACTTTCGAAGCGCCTGCCGCCATGAAACCCATCCTCGATTACTGTTTAGACAATAGTCGTTGTCAACTTGCACGCAGTCTCCTACATTGCGCGGAGTCTTAAATAGCGATCCAAATCCGGCAGCGCCGCTTGAGCCAGATTCCCGATGCCAATCTGACTCAAATAACGCTTCGCGATGGGGTTGGAGAGTATCAGGCCCGCCCCGAAGACCACGAGGGCGACGCCGCTGAGCATATAGAGCGTGTCCTTGTCGCTTATGCTTCCATTACCATTGTGTTCGGCCACGGCAGTTCTCCTTTTGTCTTTGTTCAATTATGAGATTCGTTGTTCGATGACTGCTGCGCCGGCTTCAATGCCGGAGTCGATGCATTTGTGTTTAGAATTCTGTTTACGAGCGTCTGTGCCAGCTTCACCGCGTCGTCGACTGCGGCTTCGACTGGGGCGCTCAAACCCATTTGCCCTTCATCGCCGCCAAGCGTTTCCGGTTCGCAGCCGACGAGCAGGACATTTCTTACTTCGATATTCATGGCTCGAGCCATGCGAATTACGTTCATGGGATTCATGGTGTGGGCGTCGAGGGGGGCGCAATGCCCGATGGGTCGCAGGCTTTGAGATCCGGCTCAATCACGTACAAAGTGCCGGGCGCCTCGCCGTGAGGACAGGCATCGATGAGGATGGTCGTGTCGTAAGCGTCCTGAAGAGCGTAGGCAAGATCGAAACCGCGAATGCCGAAATCGGTGACACGCACGCACTCTGGAAGATTCAAATCGGCGATGCGACGCACCACTTCTACGCCGAAGGCATCGTCGCCGAGAAAAATGTTGCCGATGCCGGCAATCAGGATGCGAGGTTTTCGTACCGACGCTATCTGGCGGGATTCTTCTTCAGAAAGTGGTTCGACTTCCTCGGCGTCAAAAAAGAATCGGTGACCGGGCTGGCGAAGCAGGCCCAAATCTTTGCCGGGATCATTTTCCAGTACGACGCAAACGTGATCTTTGCCTTCGTAATCCTGTTCGATGCATTCGATGACGGCAATCTGCCCGGCGAGCGCGATGTCCATAATGTCGCCGCCTTTGCGGGGACGCAGGCGGACGCGGCTTCCGGGGCGCACTTCGACGCCGGAGATCTCCAGATGATCGACTAGAGTTTTCTCTTCCAGCAATTGCCACTCCCACTCGTTCATCGAGTTTCCTCCGTGAGTGGGCGCAGGCCGCGCAGGACTCCATGCAGCTTCATCCAATGTTCCACTGGCATGGTTTCGGTGCGCTCGAGCATGGCGCGGGCGCGTTCGTCTGATTGGCTCATCTCGCGCTTCTCATCGTCGGTCAAAGTCATGATGCGCAGGGAAAGAATTTCGTCGATCTCGGTGCCGTCGAACAAGTCGCCGGCACTCTCTGGAGCGATCTGCGGATAGTCATACAGAATGATCGGCGACGACAGCATCGTGTCGCATTGCCCAGCTTCGCCGACGAGAACCGGCCACGTTCCCACGTTCTTGCAACTGCCCGCGGCCCCGGCCATCCGCTCGGGAGGGGCAAGGAGAGAAACAAATCTGCCATCTTGCACGCCCAGAACAGTATGCGTCGAGACCATCGAACTCAGTAGAGCTTCTTGGCGCGAAGTTTCGTGCGTGGTTGCGAAAGGCTTGGCGTTGCGGATCTGAACTCGGATCTTGAACAACTCTTCTTCAAGTTCTTCAATCGCAATTTCTACGCTGCCGGAGAGAGATTTCCGCTCGCGAATGATCACGCCGACGGTTTGCCCGCTAGCGTCACGAAACGGTTCGGATTGCTTGTCTGCGGGAAAATCGAAAGTATGGGTGACAATTGACGCGTCCACGCGCTGAATCGGCAGGGTAACTTCCCGCTCAATCGCTTCCTCCCACGGTTGATAAGCATGACCGTCGACAATAAGGTTTTCGACGAGGTGAAACTCCGGCTCCGTATTGGGCAGAACTTTGTCCGACAGTGCAGTGATTTCGCCTACTGAGCGCGCCACTAACTGAAGAAAACGCACCCGGATTTCAAGGCTGCTGTACGAACTGCCTTCCACGAGGCACTCGGTTTGCATCGAAGAAGCCTCGCTGCCATCCTGTGCCTCGCTATAAGAGGGCGGAGAAATTACGCCGAAGTTCCAGCGCCGCTGATTCTTGACCGAGGACGGGCGGTAGGGATAGAGCATGTATCCCTCATAAAGCACTGCCTTCGCGATCTTGTCGACCACGGCGAAATTCATTACATGACCTTCTCTTTCGAGATCTTTTCCGCGATTTCGTCCGGCGCCTTAGGTTCCACCGGAATTATGTCCTCGAGAACATCCTCCCAAGTGGGAAGACCGTGACGCATTTTGTATTGATGAAGACGGTCAAAAACATCTTTCCGCAAACACAACCACGCGGTATTGGGATAATAGGAATCCATCATGTCGCGCCAAATCCGCACCGGTAGCCGAAAGCGGCATTCCTTATCCCAGGAGATTGGCGCAACCTGCAAGGCGCCATCCGTCCCGGCATAGAAAACCGTACCGCTGAACTGCACGAGAACCGGGATTTCTCCGTCCGCTAAGGCATCGAAATACTTGGTCGCTGCCACATTGAAATCGAAGGTGCAGGGCACGGGAAGATCGACCGCAGTTGTTCCCGTGAACGACGGCACGCCGAGATTGGCGTGAGTCCACAGAAGGTTGCGCAGAGTTTGGTCCCAGCGGCTGGGATCTCCGAAAAGATCGAGCAAACGAGCCTGATCAGCGGGGGTGTATTTGCGCCGAGTGACTTCCAGCATGATCTGACAACGCAGGGCAACGGTGTGGATCGTCTGATGCGGATTGCTCTCGGACAAATGCAGCTTGAACGCCAACTGGGGTGAAGCGGCGTGCTGCACAACCTCGGCTCCTTCGATTTGAAAATTCAGATCAGGCATGCGATTGCTCTTCTGTAAACGCCGTAGTTGTCGTCCCAACCGGTTGGGCAGCGATTGCACGAGCCTTCAGATTGCTGAAAAATTCGCCAAGCTCTCGCCATACTTCGGTTCCACCGGAAAGGCCTTTCCAGTGCATGCGGATCACACCGACCAGCTTGAAACATTCGTCGATCGGGAGCAGGTAATATTGATCCCCCGATTGTCCGCGAGCGTGTTCAAGGCGGTTAACCAGCAGGCCTTCCACATCCGATTCCATCTCATTCAGCATCGGATTGCGCGACACTATGTCGTTCCAGGTTTCCAGCGAAAGCAAAGATTCGGTGGCGCCGGCGGGGCTGGGATAAAGTGCAACGATCCGACTCTCGACGCTGCTCTTGAAAAAGAAAGCCATGTTGATGGGGACCATCAGGCTGTTCCATTCGGCATCGCTCAGACTAAAACCAGGAAGCCACCGCACCTGCCGTGGCACGCGTTTGAACTTCGCCCCCTGACTGCTGAACAAGATGGTGCAGGGTTCGCAAGTACACAGGAGCTTGCGTTTGGCTAATTCAAGCAAGTGGGGGTGGTGCGCCCGCAAGCCCGCACTGCACAATTCACAGCGTTCTAGCAAACGCTCGCGGCGGGCATACTGGCGCAGCGTTCCGAATCCTGTTAAAGCTCCCGGGAATTCGCCCGCGCTCATGATTTCAACATCTCCATGATGTTTTCCAAATTCGCTTTAATCCACACCTTGCGTTTCCAGAATCATCGTCGAATTCGTTTGTGGCAATGACGGCGTACCCGCCAGTTTGCCCAATGCAACAAATCCGGAAGACGGTTTCTCTTGCAGGCCTTCGATTTGCAGCGAGCTAAGATCCGGCGCCGCGTCGTAGATGGCGCCTTCCAGCGCGGCCTGCACGGTTTTGGCTGTAGATCCACAAGTGTGCGAGCCGACCTCAACCCGCAGTCGAATCGCGCCACCCGCCGCGCCCAGCAGTTCGACTTCGCAACCTTGTTTGCGCAACTGCGGCCGCATCCGTTCCACGGCCTTCTCAACGCGGGTTTCAATGTCGTCGGGATGCAGGCCGTAAAGAACCAGAACGCTACTCACCAGCGAATCACGGCCAAGCCGTTCGATGATGGACATGCCAGCCTCGCCGGCTTCGGCGACGATCTCCATCGTCCTATCGAAGGCAGCACCGTGGAGATCCATAACTGATTGCACGAGTTCCTTGCTCTTTGCCCGAGCCGCGGGATCGGCGATTGATTCGATTTCATGAACCAAGTCGCCAATCTTCTGCATGTCGTCTCGAAAGTCGCGATTATCGGCCACCATTATTCCTCAGCAAGCCTTGTAGTCGTGCCGCTATTAAAAACCAGGAGTGAGAGTGCAGTTTCGAGATGCGAGCGCGCTACACGCTGACTCCTGTCGCCGTTTCCGAGTTCACGGTTGCAGACCGAACATGGGGGAATGGTGCGTTTCAAGCACCTTGCCGTTCCCCAGAAACATATGCACGCCGCACGGCAAGCACGGGTCGAAGCTGCGCACGGCGCGCATGATGTCGATACCTTTGAATTTATCGGGACCGTTCTCCTCGAAGATCGGTGTGTTTTGTACGGCGTCCTCATACGGCCCCGGCGTTCCGTAAATATCGCGCGGATTGGCATTCCAAGGGGTCGGAGGATAGGGATGGTAGTTGGCGATTTTGCCTTTGCGAATGACGACGTGGTGCGACAACACTCCACGCACCGCTTCGTGGAAGCCGCAGCCGATGGCCTCTTCGGGAACCTTGAAATCGGTCCAGGTTCTGGTTCTGCCGGCGTGCAGTTCCTGAAGTGCTCGCTCAGCGAAATACAGCGCCGCCGAGGCGGAATAGGCCTGGAAGTAAGTGCGCGCGCGATCGCGTTCGATGGCGTTGCTCCACTTAGGAATTTTCCATTCGAACTCGACTTCTGGCTTGGTCGCGGTTTTCGGCAAGTACATCTTCACGCTGTTGCCGGTTGACTTGATGTAACCAATGTCGACAATTCCGGCCAGTGCGGTTGCCCACAGCCGTGCAATCGGGCCGCCGCCGGTGTCGAGGGCGAGATGGTCGCCGGTGCGTTTATCGAGCCAGCGCGGTGACATGACCCAGGTATATTTGCCATCGAAGTCGCGCTTTTGCGGACGGGGAATCGTGGTTTGATTCCAAGGATGATTCTTGTCAACGGGATTTCCGAGAGGATCCGTCTTCACGAACGTCTCGGAGTTTTTCCAGTCGTCATAGTAAGAACTGCCGAGCAAAATCCGCATATTCAGGTTGATGTCGACGAGATCGGTGGTGACCAGCTTGCCATCGACGACCACGCCGGGAGTTACGTACATGGCGCGGCCCCATTCGGTCATGGTTTCGTACTTGTAGTCGCAGACCTTAGGATTTTGGAATGAGCCCCAGCAGCCCAGCAGAATTCTGCGGCGGCCAACCTCTTCGTATCCCGGCAAGGCATCGTAGAAGAAATCGAAAAGGTCGTCGTGCAACGGGACTACCTTCTTCATGAACTCGACATATTTCATGAGCCGGACGATGTAGTCAGTGAACAGTTGCACGGTGGGCACAGTTCCGACTCCGCCGGGATAGAGAGTGGAAGGATGAACGTGGCGGCCCTCCATCAGGCAGAACATTTCGCGAGTCATGCGACTCATTTGCAGAGCCTCAAGATAGAACGCACCGGTGAAGGGATTCAGCGCGGTCATGATATCGGCGATGGTGCGAAAACCGTGGAGATTGGAGTTGGGAGCATTGGTGGATTGCGCTTTCGTCCAAACCTTCGGGTTGGTTTCTTTCACCATCTGCTCGCAGAAATCAACGCCGACCAAATTATCTTGAAAGATGTTGTGATCGAACATGTACTCGGCGGCCTCGCCGAGGTTGACAATCCATTCGGCGATATCAGGCGGACGTATGCCGAACGCCATGTTTTGCGCGTAGGTGGCGCAGGTGGCGTGATTGTCGCCGCAGATGCCGCAGATGCGGCTGGTGATGAAGTGGGCGTCCCGCGGATCTTTGCCTTTCATGAAGATGCTGTACCCGCGGAAGATGGAGGAAGTGCTGTGGCATTCGACCACGTGGCGATTTTCGAAATCGATTTTGGTAAAGATGCCGAGACTACCCACGATACGGGTGATCGGGTCCCAATTCATTTCCACCAGATTCCGTTTCTTGCTGGAGACATCCTGGGTCGGTGCAGTAATCGTACTCATTCGATCTCTCCTCTACTGAATTTGATCGTGCGCTGTGCCTAGTAGGTCCGTGCGTGATATCCGGTGGTTAGTTCAGCCCCCGGATGACGCCACTTCGGCTCTTTGTTGACCGTGTTCTGCGTGATGGAACGCAGGGCACGGATGCCGCGTCCATAGGCGCCGATGGCTGCGCTTGAGACGCGGGCTCCGGGTGGCTCATCCATGAAAGGCATGAACTTATCGGGAAATCCGGGCATGGTGCAGCCAATGCAGATGCCGCCTACGTTAGGGCAGCCGCCGACGCCCGCCATCCATCCACGTTTGGGCACGTTGCAGTTCACCACCGGGCCCCAGCATCCAAGCTTCACGATGCACTTGGGCGAGCCGTACACCTCGGCGAAATCAGCCTGCTCGTAATAGCCCGCGCGATCGCAGCCATCGTGCACGGTCTTACCGAAAAGCCAGGTGGGACGCAGTTGATCGTCGAGCGGAATCATGGGTGCCAGACCCGCCACCTGATAAAGAAGATAGAGGACGGTTTCCATGAAGTTGTCAGGCTGAACCGGGCAACCGGGAACGTTCACGATTGGCAAGCCCGCCTTTGATCTCCAATCCCAGCCCAGATAGTCTGCCAAGCCCATCGCGCCCGTAGGATTGCCCTCCATGGCGTGAATGCCGCCGTAGGTGGCGCAAGTGCCACAGGCCATGATCGCAAGGGCCTTGGGCGCCAGGCGATCAATCCACTCATTGGTGGTGATCGGCTGGTTCGTGTTCGGATCGGTTCCGAGAGCGGCCCAGTATCCTTCTCGCTTAATGTTTTCGTTGGGGATCGAACCTTCGACCACCAGAACAAAAGGATCGAGTTGTCCCTTCTCAGCCTCGTAGAAAAACTTCATGAAATCGTCGCCGACTTCATAGGCGAGAACAGGATTGTGCAGGTGAACCTTGGGAAGTCCGGGGATGGCACCCAAAAGAACGTCCTCGATACTGGGCTGGCTCGCTGCCGTTACCGAAACGGAGTCGCCATCACAGCCGAGACCGGCGGTGATCCATAAGATGTGAACTTCAGGAACTGGGGAAGGTTTTTGTGTGACGCGACCGTAGGGAACTGTTTCCGCTGGCATGGCTGCCTCCTTATCCCGCGTTAACCCTAAGTAAAGGCTTGGTTGCCGACTTCTGTCGTACGGTTTCCTGTGTATTTCCAAGGGTCTGACACCGTAGCAGAAGGTTGTTTTGAGCGAAGAAAAATCTGTGAGAACGCACTCAGAATCAACCTCCAGCAAAAGTGGCGCAAGCGGGAACGCCACAATTTCCCCTTGGGGGAAATGCTAAGAATTACGTCGGGGATTCCCCGGTGAGATGCGCGACCGTTTCGTCAGAGAGCTTTTTCGTTCATGTTCCACTGGATCGCGTGTTGCATGAGTTCGCGGGCGCTGCGCAGCGAAAGCTTTTCCTTGATGTGGGCTTGATAGGATTCGACGGTCTTCACGCTGAGGTGGAGTTCTTCGGCGATTTGGCGAGTTCCATGACCTTCGCCGATGAGACGGAACACTTCCAGTTCGCGATCGCTGAGGTCGGCAACAGACGAGTTGCCTCGAGCACTGGAGCCGGCGATGTAATGTTTCAGCATCTTATTTGCGATGCGGTCACTCACGTAAATTTCGCCACCCAGAATTCGCCGTACCGCGACCAGCACTTTTTCCGTCGCCTCCTGCTTCATAATGTAACCATTCGCGCCAGCGCGGAGGGCTCGTTCGGCGTAGATAGTTTCATCGTGCATGGAGAGAATGAGTACCGGCAGAGTGGGGCGGGTGGTGCGAATGTTTTTCAGCAGATCGAGACCATCGGGGCCGTTGAGGGAGATATCCACGATCATGACGTCAGGCCGCGCCGAAGCTAGCACGTGCATGGCGCCCGATGCCTCTTCGGCTTCTCCGCAAACCACCAGATCGGGTTCACGGTTGATCATCAGCGCCAAACCCTGCCGCACGATGGGATGGTCATCCACGACCAAAATTCTTTTCTTCGTGCTTAGCTGAGTGTTCTGGTTCGGAGTTTTGAAAGGCGTGTTCACGTTTGGACTCAATCCTTATCCCCTCACTCCTCATCGAGCCCGATCGGAAACAAACAGGTCACCATCGTCCCACGCATAGGCGCGCGCTGCACTTCAAGCGAGCCGCCAACGATCCGCGCCCGGTAATTCATCAAGTGGAGTCCCATGCCCTTTCGTCCGGGAATTATGTTGCCGATACCACATCCATCGTCCTCGATTGTCAGCGCTCCCTCCTGCTGATGGGCAGTGAGCCGGATGACGATCTGTCGGGCATGGCCATGTTTGATGGCATTATTCACAGCTTCGCGAGCTACATAATAGAGGTTGTTCGACACTGTGTCATCGTGAATCAGCACGGGAGCGGGGCATTCAAAGCGGCAGCTCACCGCGAACAGGTCTTCTACTTCGCCAGCCCACTGCTGAAGCGCAGACATCAACCCTCGAGCATCGGAGACCACGGGAAGCAGTCCGCGAGCCAGCTCTCGCGTCTTGTGGATGGCCTCGTTCACGAGATTTACGATCTTAGTTGCGTCCCCAGCCTCGGGAAGGTTTTTCTCCAGTAATTTTTGTTCCTGCACTTTGCTCATGAAAGCAATGCCGGTTAAATGTTGACCGAGGCCATCATGCAGGTCCTGCCCGATGCGGCGCTGCTCGCGGGCGCTGATCTCAAGAATCGTCTTCTCCAGATGCTTGCGCTCGGTGATGTCGCGAATCGCGCTCGACACGAACACTCCTTCTTCGGTTTCCAGCGGGCTGAGGCTGATCTCTACGGGGAATTCGTGGCCGTCTTTATGCAGGCCATAAAGTTCGTTGCCAGTTCCCATGGGGCGAACGCGAGGCTCTTCGAAAAAATGATGGCGATGATCGGAGTGCTTCGGCCGGAGATGAGCGGGAACCAGCATTTCCAGGGGTTGTCCCAGCAATTCATCGCGCTGATAGCCAAACAATTTTTCCACTTGGGCATTGACCAGAACGATCCGGCCCTCTCGATTGACAACTACGACTGCGTCGGGCGCAGCTTCCAGCAGGCCGCGAAACTTGCCCTCGGCGCGCTTGCGCTCGGTGATATCAATCCCCGAGGCAATCACGTACGAGCCGGCGTCGACAGCTCCGGGAAGCAATGTCGTAGACCACGCAAGAATTTCTCTGGCGTCCGTTCCGGCTCACCCAACTCGCCTCATACTCTTGCGGGGATTGCTCCGCCTGCGTCTTGCGGAACGCAGCCTGGAAGCACTCCACATTTTCGGGGACGCGGAACAAATCCCAAATAAATTTGCCTTGAACCTCGGCCAGGGAATATCCCGTCATCTGCTCGCAGGCACGATTGAAGCGCAAGATCCGGCCTTCAGGATCAAGCACCACCACCAACGCGCCTACCGTATCGAGAATGGCGGAGACAACATTGCGTTCTTTCTGCAACGCCTGTTCGGTCTGCTTCAGATCGGTGATATCGAAGCCCACGCCGTGAATGAACCAGGGCTCACCGTTCTCTTTGCGGATCATCTTGGCTTCGCAGTGAAACCAGATCACGCGGCCATCGCGCGAAATTACGCGATACGCCGATCGCAGAGGATTGCCAGTCATCAACATTTCGGCCGCTTCGCTGCTCCAGCGTTGCTTGTCTTCCGGATGGATGTGGCTGTACCAGTGCACGGGATCCTCGAGCCATTCTTCCTGCGAAAAGCCCAGCGTGGCCTCAATCTGCGGACTCACGTAGGCTTCACCGATGCCGCGATCAAGATAGGCCATAAAAACAACCGCGGGAATTTGCTCGACTAACGCGCGATATCTGGCTTCCAGGTTCGGCAGATGTGAGTCTTCAAGTTGCGTGTTGCCATTTTGCGAATCGCGGGTCTGCAAAACAGCGCCTGGCGAATCAGGGATTTGCAACTCGGGGGACCACCCATGGTCGGGCCGTTCGGGCGAATAGACAATATGTCTCGCGGACGAAGGAGTGCGCGGACGCCGGAAGACTCCCGCCAGGCTCTGCAGGACTTCTTCGGCCTGGGAGGAACTCAGTTCCGACTCGGCGATCGTAGAGGAGACAGTGTCAGTGGGATTAGTGGCGGAAGGTTCCTCAGGCGCATCCTTCGCGCTCCCCGGCCATGAAAACGAAACCATGCCCACCCCTCCAACGACAACGAACCTAACGTGACTGCGGCGAATCGGATGCTCAGATGCCTTCTTCCGTTGCGGCGTGCTTTCGTTTGCGCCAGCTCAGTTCCTTATTTAGCGAAGCCTGCGTGAAACGGCGCAAGGCGTGAATGGCTCTGCCATAGGTCTGAACCGCAGCGGAAGAGAGCAACGATCCCGGCGGCTGATTCATAAAAGGCATGAATTTGTCGGGAAAGCCAGGCATGGTACACCCGATGCAAATTCCGCCGACGTTTGGACAGCCGCCAATGCCACCCATCCAGCCCCGTTTGCCCACGTTGCACTGGACCACCGGCCCCCAGCATCCCAGCTTGACGATGCACAACGGCGATCCGTATTCGTCCGCAAATTGAGCTTGCTCATAAAAACCGCCGCGGTCGCAACCTTCATGCACGGTATTGCCAAACAGCCAGGTAGGACGCAAAGCATCATCGAGCGGAATCATCGGTGCGCGTCCCGCGGCCTGGTGCAGCAGATAAAGCAGTGTCTCCATAAAGTTGTCGGGCTGCACCGGACACCCCGGCACACACACAATGGGAATATCGGCCCTCGATCGCCACTGCCAGCCTAAATAGTCGGCCAGACCCATGCATCCGGTGGGATTCCCTTCCATGGCGTGGATTCCGCCATAAGTGGCGCAAGTCCCGGCCGCAATGACTGCCCAGGCTTTCGGCGCCAGTCGATCGATCCATTCGCAGGTCGTGATCGGCTGGCCAGTTCTTGAGTCGGTACCGAACGAAGCCCAGTAGCCTTCTGTTTTATTGGTTTCGTCCGGAATCGAATCTTCGATTACGAGAATAAATGGGCCGATCTTGTCCCGGCAGCGAGATGAAAACGGCGCATGAATTCGTCGCCATTCTCCATGGCGAGAAAGGGATTCAGGAAGTTAACCTTGGGAATCCAAGGAAGCGCTCCATGAATAATATCTTCGATGCTGGGCTGCGTAGCCGCAGTCATCGCGATGGTGTCGCCGTCACATCCCAGTCCAGCCGTGATCCACAGGACGCTTATTTCTTTGATCGGCAAGGCCGTGGTGGAAGTGGAAGATCGATCTTCTCTTGCTTTGCCGATGATTGGATTCGGCATGGAATCGAGCCCCCTGCGCCAGCCGACTAAACGAACGCGACCAGCCCACTCCAGTCGCGTATTCTAACCCAACTTTTCAAGCCAAGCGCCCGATTACTTATGTAAGCGGGCGGCAGGCCTTCATGAAATTCAGCGCGCCGACAGACTATACACCGTCACCGTGTGATAGCGCTCGCCGGGCTTCAATTCGGTGGTTGGAAAACTCGGATGATTGGGCGAGTCTGGATAGTGCTGCGTCTCCAGGCACAATGCCGAACGAAAATCCATCGGCTTGCCGCCTTTGCCCTTCACGGCTGGATCCAGAGAATTTCCCGTGTATAACTGAATTCCAGGTTGATCGGTCAGAACTTTGAGCACGCGGCCGCTCGTCGGCTCATAAACTTCCGCGGCCTCGATTAATTTGCCGCTGCCGTCGATCACCCAGTTGTTGTCATAACCGTTCCCGATTTTAAGTTGCGGGTCATTATCGTTGATGCGCGCCCCAACTGACATGGGCTTACGGAAATCAAACGGCGTTCCTTCCACAGACTTCACTTCGCCCGTTGGAATCTGCGTGGCATCGAGCGGTGTAAAGCGGGAGGCGTGCAGAGTGACTTGATTGCCTAAGATGTCGGGCTGGCCGCCGAGATTGAAATACGCATGGTTGGTCAAATTGATCACGGTGTCTTTGTCGGTGGTGGCGGAATATTCCATGCGCAAATCGCCCTTCACCAACGTATAAGTAACCGTCGCCGAAAGGTTGCCGGGAAATCCGGCATCGCCATCTTTGCTCAAATAGCTGAGTTCTACTCCTTTCGCGACCGGTTTTGCCTTCCACACGACATTATTGAAAGCGTGCGGACCTCCGTGGAGTGTGTTGTCGCCGTTATTCTTCGGCAGTGAATATTTATTGCCATCCAGCGTGAAAGTGCCGTGCGCGATTCGATTCGCATAGCGGCCAATGATGGCGTTGAAGAATCCGTTGTGGTTTCCGTTGAAGTTGGCGTAGTAGCCATCGAGATCGTCGAAACCGAGGAGCACATCGGCTACTTTACCCTGACGATCGGGAGCCTTCAGCGAAACAATGACGCCACCGTAGGTTGCGATGCGAGCCTCATAAGCGCCGTCGCTCAACGTGTAAATGTCGACTGGAGTTCCGTCCGGCAACTTTCCAAATGGCTGGCTGGTCACTTTCGTCTTCGCCTCCGAGGTCATAGAAAACATGCCTACCCATAACCCACAGACTACGATCAATCGCAGGACTCTCAGAACGTTCATTGACGCTCCTCGCTGTTTTTCACTCGATACGCTTAACTATAGTACAGAAGACAGTGGGGACGGAGGGCTGGGTCGGTCAGAAGCGGAGGGGCAAGCGATGGAGATGAAGCCGTGAAAGATAGGAAAGAATGGTAGGCACGAGGAGACTCGAACTCCTGACCTCTACCGTGTCAAGGTAGCGCTCTAACCAACTGAGCTACGCGCCTACATGGAGCCGTTTCAGTAGTTTAGCAAATTCTTGATGACGACCGAAGACGGAAATCACCTGTAAAACGTCACCTGTAAAGTTAGTCTAGCGCGTCTGAGGCGTTTCGCAAAATCGCTTTCAGCTAACGGCTAACGGTGTCCATCCCGCGGTTTTGAAGATCACCTCGCTAGGCGGCGAAGTTCGTCATTCGCACGCCAAGCCGCTGTTGTTCTCTGCGACGGTGGTCCGAGGCGAGCTTGTCGAAGCTCTCGCGCCAGTCGGAGACCGGGGTGGCGATTCGTTACGCGCTCTCGCGCTGGAAGGCATTGACGCGCTATCGAGAAGATGGCCACATCGAGATCGACAACAACGCCACCGAACGCTCTTTGCGTGGCGTAGCTCCGGGCCGAAAGAACTACCGGCTTGCCGGATCAGACGCGGGTGGGGAACGCGCCGCTGTGATCTACAGCCTGAGCGGTTCGGCGAAGCTCAACGGACTGTGAAAAGCCCCACTCCTCGCAAATAACGCGAGAAATGGGGCACCCGGCCTTGGCCTCGTAGAGGCACAGGGCTAACGCGTCACAATGCAAATTCGTCCGTGACAGCCGGGACCGATTTTCGCGGGCGGGGCTGTGACGGCGAAAACGTAGGAGGCGATGTTTCCGATCAGTCCCTGCGCCATGCCGGTTGAAGTTGCGTCCTGGCCATCGGTGGCGAAGGCATAGAGGATGTGCTGGCCCGCGGGTAAAACAGGAGCGGTGCCGGTGAAATTTGGTTCGGTACCAGAGGCACGAAGCCAAGGTCCTTGCCAGGTGTCGAACTGATACCACACCGCCTGTGGCGTGGTGTTGGAGGGAGAGAAGGAACTGGTTGCAGCGAAGGTGAAGGTTGGCGTGGCACTGGTAGTGACGTTGCCGGTTAGGGGAGTGATCGCGGTTGTCAGCGGGATGGCCTGCACCTGCTGTTCGGCGAAGACGCTCACGTTTTGGCTATAAGGATTGGTCACATAGACCTGGCCGGTTGCCGGCGCGACTGCAATGAGATTGGGGCCATAGCCAACCTGGAGTATGTCGACGGCATTGGTCGCACCATCGATGGCGGCAAGATAACCGGGGTAGCCCTCGGCGAGGTACGCGCCGCCAATGTAGATCTTGTTGCTGGCCAGGTTTATTTCCAACCAAGAGGGCGATAACAGGAACGACGAGACGCTAAACATCGTGGTGGAATTGGTGGCTCCGTTAATCACCAGCACCTCAGCCACGTCCCAGACAGCGTAGATCATGTTGGTGACCGGGTTGACGGCGATGCCACAGGCCTGGCTGTACTCAGCGGGGATCGTAAGCGTGGCGGTAATCTTATTGGTGGCGCCGTTGATCACGCTGACGCCATCGACGCCCACGCTGCCGTTGTAGAGGTCGCACACGTAAATAGTATTGGTGACTGGGTTGACGGCGAGTCCAGCCGGCTGCTGCGCGAGATTGATAGTGTCTGTGACGGTATTGGTAGCACCGTTGATTACCGTGACGCCCGTGCCGACTGCGGCGTAGATCGTATTGGTCACGGGATTGACGTCTAGGGCGATGGGTGCGCTTGCCGTGGGCACGGCTTGAGTTGCGAGTGTGGTGCCGTTGATGACTGTGACGCCGGTACTGTTGGATACGTAGATCGTATTGGTAGCAGGATTCAGCACGCCCTTTGAGGGCTCTTGGCTGGACAGAATGTCCGTGATGGAGTAACCGGCGTAAGTGTTGGGAGCAATCACCGTAATCTCGTTGCCCTCATAGGCTGGCACATAGATGGTGCCGGTGAGCGCATTGATGATCGGCGTTGTCGGGTAGGAGCCCGTGGGGCAACCATCGTAATAGCAGGCAGTCAGCATTTCAGTGCCGAAGAGAGCCTCAGCTTGACTGACATAAATTGATACCCAGGCCGAACCATTAGCCGGGTTCGCGGTGATGTAGAGGGGGTATCCGTCGAATGCGGCGGTGGTCTGGGCGGTGTAGGTGGCGCCGTCGATCACGGAGACATTGTTGCTCGTGGAGTTTGCCACATAGATTTTGTCGGTGATTGGATTGATGCCCACCGCCCGCGGGCCTGTGCCGCTGGCGTTGCTAATGATGGCCTCCACAGCATTGGTCACGCCATTGATCACGCTCACCGTTTTTGAAACATCGTTCGCTACGTAGATCTGGTTGTTTAGCGGATTGATAGCCATTCCCAGCGGATTGGTACCCACCGTCATGGTACTGGTTGCGTAGGTTGTGCCATTGATGGCCGTAACGCTGCCGCCGCTGAAGTTGCATACATACGCTGTGTTAGTCACCGGATTTACAGCCACCGCATAGGGAGAAGCGCCTACGGCGACCGTGGCTGCCACACTATTCGTTGCGCCATTGATCACGCTGACGGTGTTGCTGCCGTCGTTCGGTACGTAGATCATATCGGTGACCGGATTGATCGCTACGCCGTAGGGGCTGGACCCACAGCGATTGTGGCAGCGACCGTATTGTTCGCGCCATTAATGACGGACACGCTCTTACTGTTTTCGTTCGCCACGTAGATGGTATCGGTCACAGGGTTTACGGCGAGGGCGAAAGGGTAGGTCCCCACTGCAACTGTAGCCGCGATGGAGTTCGTCGCTCCATTAATCACCGTCACGCTGTTACCGAAATAGTTGGCTACGTAGATCATGTTCGTGACCGGGTTTACAGCGACGCCATTGGGAGAGCTCCCGACCGCGATCGTAGCCACGACCGTGTTGGTGAGACCGTTGATTACTGAGACGTTGCTTGCGGCCATGTTAGTTACGTAGACCATGCCGGTCTCCGGGTTGACGGCGATGCCCTGCGGCTCAACCCCGACCGAAATCGTGCTGGTCGCGTTGGTAGCGCCGTCAATTGCGGTGACGGTACTGGCCTGCGCGTTGACCACATAGATTGTATTGCTGATCAGGTTTACGGCCACGGTGTAGGGGTCGGCCCCTGCGGGCACGGTGGTGGTTAAGAGCTGAGCCGAACTGAGAGGGACGGCTAATGACAAGGCCACAACGGCCAAGCACGCCCAATTCAAGACTCGTTGCGCTGGCGTCAGACTGTTCATGGGAAGACCTCCTTCTTACTCCGGGGAGAGCCTGACGAGATCCGGGAACGGGCAGAGCGAAACCGGGCCCGGCTCTGCGCTGTGGCTTCCTCGTTTTTTGTTTTTTTGTTTTTTTGGCTGGAGTTGCGTGGATCTGTTGCCCGCGCGAAGCGCTTGAATCAGCGAGCTGATAAGGTTGCGAGTAACGAAGGGCGCAGCTCTGGCGCAAATAAGAACACGATTGGCATTGAGTCTGCGGTGATGAGTGGCACCGAATGAGGTGACAGGGCGCACCTGCGAGATGGCGTGATTTTCCAGTTGGCTGGCGCAGGTGCATCGTCGGCGGTAGGGTGCGGAGGTCGTGATGAGTGAGAGGAAAGAAGTCTTCGCCGCGGTGGAGCAGCGGGTAGTCTTGCCGGAACAACATTCGAGACAATCTTATGCGGCGTCACTCGTGCCGAAGATGTAACATACCGGACGAGCCCAGAAATTCGCCGTAGCTCCCGGAGACATCATGCGACTATTCCGCACTATTCTTATCGCTCTTTTTCTACCATTCACTTTGGGGTTGGCCAACGCGCAAAATTCTCAAAGCAATCCATCGGATCACCCCGATTTGAGCAAACAGCCGACTCTCTATGTAGTGGGCTACGCGCACCTCGATACGGAATGGCGATGGGAGTATCCGCAGGTGATCGACGAATATCTTCGCCATACCATGGAAGATAATTTCAAGCTGATCGACAAATATCCGCACTACGTTTTTAATTTCAGCGGCGCCAATCGTTATCGCCTGATGAAGGAATATTATCCGGCGGATTTTGTCAGGCTGAAAAAGTATGTGGACGAAGGCAGATGGTTTCCAGCCGGCTCTTCGATGGAAGAGGGCGATGTGAACGCGCCCAGCGCCGAAGCCATCATCCGGCAGGTCTTGTATGGCAATGATTGGTTCCGGAAAGAACTTGGCAAGGCGAGCGCGGAGTACATGCTGCCCGACTGCTTCGGATTTCCCGCCTCACTGCCAACGATTCTGGCGCACTCCGGCGTGAAAGGATTCTCCACGCAAAAACTGGTATGGGGATCGTCCGCACCGGGAGGCGGGCCGGAATCGCTCGAAGAAAACTCCGGAGGGCACGCCTTTCGACGTGGGAGTGTGGGTGGGGCCGGATGGCGAGAGCGTGATGGCGGGGCTAAATCCGGGACCGTATGATGGCGGCATCGATACCGACCTCAGCAAGCCCTTGCCGCCGCTCGCGCCCAATGCGGCTCTGGAGGACGTTCGGAAGAGGCATCAGGCACTGGAGCAGAAGTTGCAACAAGCCGAGCAGAACGGACAATCCTCGACGCAAGAGGAAATTCAACTCGCGTACAAATTGCGAAACGAGCAGAAATCATTATCTCAGGTAGAGCAAGACCGCGAACTGAACTGGTATCAGGGAGATTGGGCGTCGCGCGTCGAGCGGAATGGCGAGATCAGCGGCGTTTTCACCGACTATCACTATTACGGCACGGGCGACATCGGGGGCGCTCCCAGTGAAGATTCCGTCGAGCGGCTGGAAGCGATTGTCACTCGAGGCACGACAAGCTTGCCGCCGCTCGGTCCGGGTTCAGCGCAGCCGCATTCTGAAGGACCTGCGGTGAGGGTCGGCGATGGACCGGTTCACGTAATCTCTGCCAACGCCGAGCAGATGTTTCTAGACATCACGCATTCCGAGGAGGCCGGACTTCCGCGCTATACGGGTGAGATGGAGCTGACCAACCATTCCGCCGGATCGCTGACCTCGCAGGCTTACCAGAAGCGTTGGATTCGCAAAGAAGAATTGCTGGCCGATGCCGCCGAGAAGGCTTCGCTTGCCGCTGAGTGGCTGGGCGCGCGGCCTTATCCGCTTGATCGTCTCAATGATGCCTGGACATTGGTGATGGGCGGACATTTTCACGACTTGGCTGCCGGCACGGCTACGCCTAAGGCTTACGAGTTCGCTTGGAACGACGACGTAATTGCCATGAACCAGTTTGCGGGAGTGCTCAGCAACGCGACCGAAGCCGTTAGCGCGGCGTTGAATACTGGCGCAAGAGGCACGCCGGTGGTCGTGTTCAATCCCTTGAACATTGCACGCGAAGACGTCGTGGAAGCGAAAGTGAATTTTTCGGGCAGCGTAACAAAGTCGGTTCGCGTTGCCGGCCCCGAAGGCAGAGAAGTTCCGGCGCAGATTTCGCACGGCAAAGTAATCTTCGTGGCCAAACTGCCATCGGTCGGATACTCCGTCTATGATGTGCAGAACGGCGTGTCTCTGAATTCAGGGTTTGATGCGCAGTCTTCTACGAGTACTCCGAAATCCCCAGAAAGTTTGCGCGTCTCAGAGGGCTCGCTCGAGAACCAGTATTACCGGGTAAAGCTAAATGCCGACGGCGACGTGGCCAGTATTTTCGACAAGACGCTCGGCAAGGAATTGCTCGTCGCGCCCGCGCGCCTTGCCATCTCTTACGATAACCCCGAACACTGGCCGGCCTGGAACATGGATTGGGACCAAGAGCAGGCTGCGCCGAAAGCCTATGTGAGCGGTCCGGCGAAGGTTCGGGTGGTTGAAAATGGACCAGCGCGGGTTGCGGTGGAGGTTTCGCGCGAGACAGCGGGATCAAAGTTCGTTCAAACCATCCGCTTGTCTGCAGGCGATGCCGGCAAGCGTGTGGAGTTCGCCAACGTGGTGGACTGGAATACCAAAGAATCGAATCTGAAGGCGACCTTCCCGCTCGTAGCTTCGAATCAGCTGGCCACCTATAACTGGGATATCGGCACGATCGAGCGACCCACGGCCGACCCCAAGAAGTTTGAAGTGCCGTCGCATCAGTGGATCGATCTGACCGACATGACTGGCGAATTCGGCGTGACCGTCTTGACCGATTGCAAGAATGGATCGGACAAGCCGAACGATCACACGATTCGTTTGACCCTGATTCGAACTCCTGGGACGCGCGGCGGATATCCAGATCAAGCGACGCAGGATATTGGACATCACGAGTTCACCTATGGAATCGCCGGCCACGCTGGCGGATGGCGCGAGAGCCAGAGTGATTGGCAGGCGGAGCGTCTGAACGACCCCCTCATCGGTTTTGAAACCTCTAAGCACGCGGGTGCGCTGGGCCGCGAATTTTCTCTCCTCAAGGTTAGCAATCCGCGCATTCGAGTCCTCGCATTGAAGAAAGCGGAAGAGAGCGACGAGATGGTCATTCGGATGGTGGAGCTCGATGGCAAGCCGCAGACCGATGTCCGCATATCATTCGCCGCGCCTATTACGGCCGCTCGCGAGATCAACGGTCAGGAGCAACCAGTTGGCGCAGCAACCATCAATGGAGGCGCTCTGGTAACTTCTTTCTCGGCATTTCAGCCGCGCACGTTTGCCATCAAACTGGCGGCGGGCGCAGCCAAAGCTGCCGGTGTTCATTCCGTACCCGTGGCGTTGCACTATGATCTCGCAACCGCCAGCGATGACGACGCGAAAGTTGAGGGCGGATTTGACGGTAAGGGCAACGCACTTCCCGCCGAGATGCTGCCTCAGCAAATCAAATTCAATGCCGTGGTCTTTCAGCTTGCCCCAGCGAAGAACGATGCCCCTAACGCCGTGGTGGCGAAAGGACAAACGATTAACCTGCCGAACGGCCAACACAATCGCGTGTACCTGTTGGCGGCCTCGGCGGAGGGTGACCAGAAGGCAACTTTCGCGGTGGGTGCCAACAAAGTGGAATTGAACATTCAGGACTGGGGCGGCTTCATCGGTCAATGGGATGATCGCCAGTGGACTTTGAAAGATACGTCAAAAGACGACTACGGCCAGATGACCGGACTCAACCCCGGCTATATTAAACGGGCCGACCTCGCGTGGTATTGCTCGCACCACCATAATGCCCGGGGCGAGAATGCGCCCTACCACTATTCTTATCTTTTCGCATATGCAATCGATTTGCCGGCCGGAGCGCGAACCATCACGCTTCCCGACAACGATAAGGTTCGCATCCTCGCAATGTCGGTTGCGGACGAGAATCCCGAGATCAAGGCGGTACAGCCGCTCTACGACGTTCTTCCCCCGCCGCCCGCCACTTCGGCGGCGCGGTGAAGCTTGCTTACCAGTTGCAAAGTTCTGGCCGTGACAGCGACAATCAGGGCATGACGAAAGACCCGCAGCCGGCGGATAAAAGTCTCGCCGCGCGCAGTAGCGCACGAAATCCTTTTCTGCCCGGATCCATCGTGGTTGTGACCCTGGGCAATCCCCGCGATAAATTCTGGGGGATGATTCTCGCGCTCGCTCCCGAAGGCCTGAGCATGAGCGGTATCGAGCTGGCGGGTTTCGAAGATTTTGTCCTGATGGTAAAGGACGGCGAACCCTTCAGCCCCGCCGTCGTCTTTTTTCCCATGCACCGGATCGAACGGATCGAGCTCGACCTGCCCGACGGCACTCTGCCATCCCTCTCGCAGCGTTTTTCGAGCAAGACCAGTCTGAATCCTGGTGTCGTGCTGGGTTCTGCCTCTGTTAGCAGCAGCTCATTTCGTGCTCCCGAGGAGCCGGCATGAAGCTGTCGCAAATTTTTACTGCACCCAACCAACTCACATTGCTGCGGATGGTTTTCGTTCCCTTCATTGTGATTGAACTGGTCGAAGGCCGGTATTTTTGGGCGCTATTTCTCTTCGTCGTCGCCGGCTTCAGCGACGGCCTCGATGGCCTTCTCGCCCGCAAGCTGCACCAGCAGACTCTGCTCGGCCAATATCTTGACCCGATCGCCGACAAGCTTTTGTTAAGTACCTTGTTTCTGGTGCTCTCGATTCTGCATAAGATTCCGTGGAAGTTTACCGTTCTCGTCTTCAGCCGTGATATTTCTATCTTGGCGGCCAGTGCCGTGCTGTTCGCCATCGCCGGATTGCGGGATTTCCGCCCGAGCATTTTCGGCAAGGCAAATACCTTTTCTCAGATCTCTGCCGTCTTCTTCGTGATGCTCTCTTGCATCAAACCGGTGCGCTGGATATGGATCACGCGCATCGTGTTCCTGCGGGCCACTTTCACCTTTACCATCATCTCTGCTCTGCATTACGTATTCCTGGTGCAGCATCGACTGCGCGAGCACACGCACGCTCTGCCGCAACACGCTTCTGGCGCCGGTCCGGCAGGTTGACCCTCTTTCTCTGGAACCCCTAGAATTAACCGTTCAGTTTTGCTGTAAATTTCGTCTGTGCTCGCTCTCAATTTATGGCCCTTCGTCTTTTTAATACGATGTCCTCACAGGTGGAGGAGTTTGCCACGCTCCGCGAAAAGGAAGTCCGCATGTATGCCTGCGGGCCTACGGTTTATGACTACGGCCACATCGGCAACTTTCGCACATTTGTCGCGGTTGATATGCTGCAGCGGTTCTTGCGGCAGTCGGGCTACAACGTTCGCTACGTAATGAATATTACCGACGTGGACGACAAGATCATCCGTGACTCAGCGCGGAACGGGGTGAGCATTCAGCAGTACACCGCAAAATACGAAAAGGCGTTTCTCGAAGATTCGGCCATGCTCGGCATCGAGCAACCGGTTTTGGTTCGCGCGACGGAGCACATTACCGAGATGGCGGATTTCGTGGCCAAGCTGGTGGAGAGAGGCTTCGCCTATCGCACGGAAGAGGGTTCGTATTATTTCCGCATCGCTAAC
This sequence comes from uncultured Acidobacteriaceae bacterium, assembly GCA_963818935.1. Lineage (GTDB taxonomy): Bacteria > Acidobacteriota > Terriglobia > Terriglobales > Acidobacteriaceae > Sulfotelmatobacter. The sequence goes on along the minus strand of CAWFUK010000070.1, from coordinate 85,420 downwards.
TTTCCGAATTATGGCCGGCTCTCGAAAAAAGATTTTAGTGGAATGCTCGACGGAGCGCGCGTCGACGTTGACGAATACGACAAGGACAGCGCGCGCGACTTCGCCCTCTGGAAGGCTCCGAAGCCGGGGGAAGCTTTTTGGGAGACTGCGATCGGCCCGGGACGCCCCGGCTGGCACCTGGAGTGCTCTGTCATGTCGATGGAGGAACTCGGCGAAAGCTTCGACCTGCATGCCGGCGGCGAAGATTTGGTTTTCCCGCATCACGAAAACGAGATCGCACAATCCGAATCGCTTACCGGAAAAACTTTTTCTCGCTTCTGGTTTCATGTGCGCTTCCTGCTGGTGGAAGGCGAGAAGATGTCGAAGAGCTTGGGCAATTTCTACACACTGCGCGACCTGGTGTTGAAAGGCCACAAGCCCTCGTCGATTCGCTATCTGCTCACGTCCGTTCCCTACCGCAATCAGCTCAACTTTACTTTCGACGGGCTTCAGCAAGCTGCGGTTTCGGTGGAACGCTTGCGCAACTTCCGCCAGCGCTTGACGACCGGAAATTTTCCGCCCGGAGCGAATCCTGAAATGCAGGCGCTGGCTACAACGGCCATCGACCGTATGCGGGCTGCGCTCGATGACGATTTAAATACGGCGCAGGCGCAGGCCGCCATCTTCGAAATGGTGCGCCAAGTTAACTCTGCCCTCGATTCAAGCCAAATCAAGAAAGACGACGCTGCGCCACTGCTGAAGGCGTTGCAGACATTCGACGAGATTTTTGCCGTGCTCAACGACGACGATCGTCCGCGAATGAAGCAGGTTTTCGATTGGGCGCAAACCGAGGGGCGTGAAAAAGATATCAGTCCGGAACTGCGCGAGGTTGTAGAATCCGCCGAACTTTCTGACGCAGATATCGAAAGCAAAATCACTGCAATGGAGACAGCGCGCAAAGCCCGCAACTTCAAAGAGTCTGACGCCCTGCGAGCGGAACTTACCGCTGCGGGCATCGTCATCGAAAATACAAAAGACGGCGTGCGCTGGCGCAGAAAGTAATGTTTCCCTGGCTGTTAAGCTGAAGGCTAACTGCGGAGAGCTGGAGGCTTTTTATGAAGTCCTTCGACGAATACCTTCAAGATGCGGCGCAGGCTCATGGACATTTGTGTGCCGGGCAAGTTCTCGGCGTGCGGCTTGCGATGCTGGGCCTGGTGAAACTGGGCATCGACGACCCGCGCGGAAAAGACCGCAAGCGCCTCGTCACCTTCGTCGAGATCGACCGCTGTGCTACCGACGCCGTCGCCGTGGTTACCGGCTGTCGCCTGGGCAAACGCGCCCTGAAGTTTCGCGATTGGGGTAAAGTTGCCGCCACATTCGTGGATGTGAGCACGGGCAAAGCAATTCGCATCGCGGCGAAAGAATCTTCCAAGGCTCTCGCTCGCGAGATGCATCCCGAGATTGCCGACAAGAACCAACAGCAGATGCTGGCTTATCGTGAGATAGCGGATGACGATCTGTTCACGTTTCAATGGGTGAAGGTGGATTTACCTCCGGAAGAATTTCCGGGATACAAAGGTGAGCGCGTGGTTTGTGAAGCTTGCGGCGAAGGAATCAACTTCCGGCGAGAAGTTCGCACTGAGGAAAAAGTGCTTTGCCGTGCCTGCGCCGGTGAATCCTACTACGAGCCATTGTGAATTCAGGGGCGTCGGTCAACGCGTCAGCACTAGATGGATCAAGATCAATCCCTGTTTTGCCGGGGTGGAGAAACACCAAACATTGCTGCAGCCATCGAGAGGTACCGGGGAATCATCAGCCAGGGTTGCCTTCACCGCCAACCGAGCCGTGTCAGGAATGTGTTGCTGTGCGCTGTGCGTACCGAGCCAGGACGAAACTGCTTCTCCCGGGGAGTTAGAACTTACTTGAGCAATATAGGTTCCACCGAGATACTCGCAAATGAGAGTGTAGATATCCGCCATAAATCCTAGGCCGCCTGCTCGTACGCACGCGCCAGCCGCAGGATTGTTGCCTCATCGAAGTGCTTCCCCAGAATCTGCAATCCAATCGGCAGCTTCTCTTTTGTCAGACCACATGGAATTGAGATTCCCGGAATCCCGGCCAAATCCGCGGTCACGGTATAAATGTCCGCCAGATACATAGCCAGCGGATCATTCGATTTTTCACCAAGCCGAAACGCTGCCGTGGGACTCGTCGGCGTTACGATCGCATCCACCTTGCCGAAGGCCTCTTCGAAATCGCGCGTCAGCAGAGTACGCACTTTCTGCGCCTTAAGATAATAAGCGTCGTAATAGCCTGCGCTGAGCGCGTAGGTGCCGAGCATGATGCGGCGCTTCACCTCGGCGCCGAAGCCCTCGTCGCGGCTGCGCCGGTACATCTCGGAGAGCGACTTGACGCCCTGCGCGCGATAGCTGTAGCGCACACCGTCGTAGCGAGCCAGGTTCGATGAGGCTTCGGCAGTCGCGATCAAATAATAAGTCGGAATCGCGTACGGCGTGTGCGGCAAAGATACTGGCACAACTTCGCAGCCCAATGCCTTCAATTTGTCGATGGCTGACTCCACCGCCTGGCGTACTTCATCGTCGAGTCCTTCGCCAAAGTATTCTTTGGCCACGCCCAATCGCAAACCGCGTACAGGTTTTTCAAGTTCGGCAACGTAATCCGGAACAGGCAGATCGGCCGAGGTTGAATCCATCGGGTCGCGCCCTGCAATCACTTCGAGAACGATGGCCGCATCTTTCACAGTTTTCGTGAGCGGCCCGATGTGATCGAGCGAAGAAGCAAACGCGATCAGACCATAGCGTGACACGCGTCCGTAGGTTGGTATCAACCCCACCACGCCGCAGAAAGACGCTGGCTGCCGGATCGAGCCTCCCGTGTCCGAACCGAGCGCGACCACGGCCATATCGGCAGCCACCGCGGCCGCCGAGCCACCGGAAGACCCTCCCGGCACCCGATCTAACGCGCGTGGATTGCGCACCGGATGAAACGCCGAGTTCTCATTCGACGATCCCATGGCAAACTCGTCACAATTCGTTTTGCCGAGAACCACGGCGCCCGCAGCTTCCATGCGCGCCACTGCAGTGCAATCGTAAGGCGGAATATAGTGGCCGAGAATTTTCGATCCTGCGGTGGTTCGCACGCCGCTCGTCGACATTACATCTTTGATGGCGACCGGGACACCGCCCAGCGATGGCAAAGGCTTGCCTTCAGCAGCCATTCGGTCGATGCGGTCCGCCTGCTCCATCGCGCGTTCCTTGCATAGCGTGAGATATGAGCCGATTGCTCCGTCTTCTTTTTCTATGCGCGCGTAGTGGCTTTCGGCGAGGGCGAAGGCCGTCGTCTTGCGCTCCTGAATGGCAGCACGAACAGCGCCGATGGTAAGAGAGGTCATAAATTCAGCGGATAGTTGTTCGTAGTCAGCGCGTTTGCGCTACCCAATCACTGTTTCACTATCTTTCAATCACTTTGGGCACGCGGAAGAAGGTCCCATCGGCATCCGGTGCGTTCTCGAGCGCGGCCTCCTGGGACAATGAATTACGCAATCCTTCGACAATATCTTCGCGGCTGGCGTATGAAAATCTCGGGCTGCCCTGTTGTGATTCGTCGACGCCGTAGCGATCCGAGACCTGCGCCATCGGCTCGACGTTCGATGTATCCAGTTCGTTGAGTCTTTCGATGTAGCCCAAAATCGAGTTCAGATCGCGCACCATCCCGGAGCGCTCTTCTGCGGAGAGTTCAAGGTTGGCCAGATCGGCAACGTAGGCAACATCTTTGTCAGTGACTCTCATTTCTCGTCTCGTCGGAACTATGCGGTTGAAATAACGCTGCCCGCTACGCCTTCCGGATTACAAATTCGATCCGCTCCACCTTCTCACTGGAATAGCGATTCATTGCCGCGAGATATCGCGGAGCCAGGCCTTGCATTTCCCGCTTCCAGCCGGCATCGGGAACCTCGACGCGCAGCACGGTGCCGGCAAAATCGATGGCACGTGTACGCTCGGACACCATCGATCCGCAAACCAGTGGCCACGCCAGCACCGGCGCTTCGCCCGGCGGCATACGCCGCAAAGAACCAACAAGAAGTTTGTCGAGTCCTGTGCCTGCGTGCTCCAACGAAAATCTCCTGAACCGATTCAGCACCGGAAGCAAGATTCTAGCATTGTGCTGATCTTTTCATCGCGCTCGCGCAATTGAACGAAGACCACGAATTTGAGCGGGAAGTCTTTCGGAATCTGGCTTGGGGATCTGGCCTGGATCAGTACCGTGGCAGAACTTCAAATTTCAGTGCAGACTTACTTTTGGTTGCACACGAAATCTCTGGCGATTTCGCCGAAGCCACCTTCCGTTGTCTGGCCGAATTGATCGTCGCGGCGGGTCTTCTTGCTGACCACCAACCTCCCGCTATGGTCACGGGAGTAAAACCACTCCGAGGTGGTCACAGGAGTTCTGCCCGCGCCTGCGTCATTGCAGTTAAACCGCACTCGAGCGCGCAGCTCGACAAACGGCCCGCCCTGCGGCAATTTCGCAGGTTCCTTATACTCGACGCGAATCCATGCGCTGCGCAGGCCATTCTTCTGAAGCGTAACCGAACTCACTAGAACCTGATCGCCCTCCGAAGTAGCACCAATCTGTCTCCAGTCGCTGGATGCAACGGCCACCACGCCTGCGAGCAGAACTGGTGCGAGCACCACGGCGCAGAGAATGAGGGAACCCTTTTTGATAGCCGCTGGAGGCAAGCGCATAAGTGAGTCGCACACACTTTGGGCTAAAATCCGCTTTCTGTCAACTCCCTAGCGGCTTCCCCGACCCATAGAAAAACCCCATCTTTGCCGCGACGCACAGGGCAAGGATGGGGCGGGTAATCAGCTTGATTTGTCCTTATGCTGCCGCCTGTTGTTGATAGGCAGGGACAAACGCTTCGGCTACAAAAGTCTCAAATGAGGTTGGAGTGGTGGTGTTGGAATTGCGTGGTTCAAGCGCCTTCATGTAGCCCGAGTTCAGCGCGGCCGCCATCTCGAGAATGAGTCCGGCGAGATTGTCAGACATTCCCATCTGAACCATGGCCGCTTTAGCCTGGTCGTCAGGAATCTGGTTGTATTTCAGTTGAGGCCGACCGATGGCCTGTCCAATGATCGTTGCGGCTTCCGTGTAGTCGAGATCACGCTGTCCTTGTAATTCCAGGGTCTGCTTGCCGCGAAAAGCCAGGCGAAGCAAAGCATCCGCGGCTGCCGCTCCTATGTCGCGAGTGGCAATCATGGGAAGCTTCAGATCGGGACGAACCGGGCCCACGGTGAAACCCATTTTTTTGATCGCACCGGATTGAGGGAGTGTATTCTCCATGAAATATCCGGCGCGCAGGTGCAGCACATTCGCGCCATCGATCTGGTTAAGTTTTTGTTCAAGGCTATGCAGGCCGACGACGGGGCCGACACGATCGGCCTTATCGGCTCCAATGCTGCTAAGCGAAACAATGTTCCTGATTCCGGTATTTTTCACGGCGGCTGCGATGGCATCGCTGGCCCGCTCCTGAAAACCTCGGAAGTCGTTGCTGGTTGGGTCAGGGGGAATCATCACGTAAGCTGACTCTGCCTGGCGGAAAGCTTTGGTCAGAGTGGATACGTCAGTGACATCACCGACAACGATCTCCGCGCCTCGCGAAACGAAGGGTTGCAGGTGAGTCGCATTTCTCCCGACGACGCGGACGTTTTGCTGGCGGGCAAGAAGGTTTGATGCCACCACATGTCCAGTGTTGCCGCTTGCTCCAAGAACAACGTACATATTGACCTCCATTTTAGTTTTGGATGCAGCGCGGGGCGATTGGACTCCGGAGAAAAACCTCGAAGGCTTAATCCTCTTGCGGCTTCTTGCGTGGTTTGAGCGATTGCCAATCTTCCTCGGTGAGAGCGCGTCCCAAAACGCTGAATTCGCCGGCACCTTGCAGGAATTCTCCACCATCCATGCGCACGACTTCTCCGTTGATGTAGCCGGAGCTGTCACTGATCAGGAACGCGGCGAGGTTCGCCAGCTCTTCTGTCGTGCCGAAGCGGTGCAAAGGATTTTTATCGAGCGCGAGCGCTTCGAGTTCGGGACGCGGCAGGACGCGCGAAAACGCTCCTTGCGTTGGAATGGGGCCGGGAGCAATCGCGTTCATGCGGATACCGCGATTGCCCCACTCCACGGCGAGACTGCGAGTGAGAGCTTCGACCCCGGCCTTGGAAACCGCAGACGGCACAACATAAGCCGAGCCTACCGGCGCATAAGTAGCCGAGATGCTGAGTACGGTTCCGGGATGAGCCGCTTTGAGCCAGCGGCGCCCGCAAGCCATGGTGGCGTGGAGCGTGCCCATGAGCACGATGCCGATCACAGATTCCCAAGCACGCGGGGAAAGCTCTTCGGTACGGGCGATGAAATTTCCGGCCGCGTTATTGACGAGAACATCCAGGGGCGCGGTTTTCCAAATGATATCGATCATGCTCTCGACCGCGTCGAGCTTGCGGACATCGCAGGAAATCGCGTGAATTTGGCCGCCGGTTGCGGCCGAGAGCTCTTTGACCGTTGACTCGAGTACTTCTGTGCGGCGTCCGCAGATATAAATTTCGGCTCCGAGTTCGAGAAAGCGCTGCGCCATGGCTTTGCCCAATCCGGTGCCGCCGCCGGTAATGAGAATTCGTTTGGAGCGTAGAAGATCGGTGCGAAACATGTGTGTGCGCCTCTAGAACGATTTAGTAATTTTGTAATGAGGAATCTTGTAATTTAGAAACACAGCAAATCGAACGGCCGATTTTCAATTGCAAAAATTACCAAGTTACACAATTACCAATTACTTTCCGCAGGCCACGCGAAAGCCGTAGTCTGCATACTGGAACTCTGGAGGGATGCTCGATCGAGCAGAACATCGTGCCACCTTCACATGATGGCGCCAGGATCCTCCGCGAGAGGCTTTGCGCTGACCGGCTTGAGCGCCGCGCGGATTGCGCTCCGGCGACTCGGTGTAATAGCTCGGATCGTACCAGTCGCTGCACCACTCATGGACGTTGTCGCACATGTTGTACAGGCCAAAGTCGTTGGCAGCGTAGCGCGCAACGGGCTCGGGTCCGGTTTGCCAACGAGTCGCGTAGTCTGGCAAAGATTGCGGCGGCTCATTGCCCCAAGGGAAATCCTCTTGCTCACGATTGCCGCGAGCGGCGCGCTCCCATTCAGCTTCTGTGGGAAGGCGATAGGGCCGGCCCGTCTCCTCTGTCAGCCACTGGCAATAGCGATCGGCCTCGAACCATGAGACCCCGGTAACGGGCTGTTGTCGATGATTAAAATTCTGATCACGCCAGAAGGGTGGAGGGTTTGAAGCGGTTGAATTCACAAATAGCTCGTACTCGGCATTCGTGACTTGCGTGGCCCCAAGAAGGAAAGTGTCAACCCAGACTCGATGGACCGGACATTCGCAATCCTGGCCGGAAGCCGAGCCCATGAGAAACCAGCCTTCGGGAATTCGAACGAGAGCCGGTTCAATAAAAGAGTCACGATGGGTTTGAGAGCGCGAATCTGCCGTTGCCATGGGTCGAGCCGAGTTGATGATGATCTGTCGTCCGGTTAAAGTTTAGCAGCAGGCAAGCGAGGCGCGCGATGGCGAAACAAAAGTTGGAATTCAAAACGAAAATTGCTGGGAAGGAAGCGGGAGTGGTAGCAGCGATCGTTCCTCCCGTGGATGTTCCCGAGTTTTTCGGCACGAAGGCGCGCGTGCCGATTCGCGGAACGATTAATGGATATCCGTTTCGCTCGTCGCTCATGCCGATGGGCGGGGGCTACAGGATGCCGGTGAACCGCAAACTCTGCGAAGGCGCGGGCGTGGAACCCGGCGATACTGTCGACGTGGTGATGGAGCGCGACGCGGAAGAACGGACGGTGGAACCCCCGCCGCTATTGATGAAGGCGCTGGCGAGAAATAAAACAGCGAAGGCCACCTGGGAAAAGCTTTCGTTCACCCACAAAAAAGAAATGGCTCTCGCCATCTCAGGCGCGAAGCAGGAAGAAACCCGCAAGCGGCGCCTCGCGAAGGTTATGGGCGTCCTGGAGACCGGCACAAAGTGGACGGGTTAACGGCTGCGAGTTTTGCGCGGCGGATTGACCAGCCATTTCAGCATCATATTTACCAGGCTGAGCAGGATGGCGCCGAGGAATGCCGCCAGGAACCCGTGCACCTGAAATCCCGGTGAAAGTAAAGCCGATGCCAGCTTGAGCATGAGGGCGTTAATCACCAGCCAAAACAATCCCAAGGTCAGAAGCGTCAGAGGGAAGGTCAGAATCTTAAGTAGTGCGCCGATAGTTGCATTGATAAACCCGATCACCAGCGCGGCGATGAGCGCGGCCACCGGACCGCTAACGGAAAATCCCGGCACCAGCTTCGCCACAATCCACACGGCCAGGGCACTCAAGACCCAGTTCAGCAGCAGGCGCATTTCCGGCTCCTTTGTCTCTTGGACTTTTTCCCGCGATCTTGTTCCATGCGCGGGACGACACGACCTTTTTCCAAACTATACAAGAACTCCGTCCCGTTTGTTGATCGGCGGTAAATTCGGCGCCTCCTCAGAAGCGTCATACTGAGATCAAGTAAAATTCCCCCAACGACTCTTGCATGAGGCGAACGTGGATCTGCTAAGTGATGTCGAAGTACGTGTGCTAGGGGCGCTGATCGAGAAGGACATTACCACTCCGGATTACTATCCTCTGTCGCTTAATGCGTTGGTGAATGCGTGCAACCAGAAGAATAATCGCGATCCGGTGATGGCGCTGGATGAGGATTCGGTACGCGCGGCGCTGGATTCGTTGCAGGGGCAGCGCCTCGCAGGCCCGGCCAGCGGCGCCGACAGCCGCGTGACGAAGTACGAACACCGGCTACAAGAAGTTTTCAACTTCGATCGGCGCGAGACTGCAATCCTGTGTGTGCTGCTGTTGCGCGGAGCGCAGACTCCTGGAGAGTTGCGCGGACGAGCCGAGCGCATGTATCGATTCGAGGAGCTGGAAGACGTCCTGGCGACGCTGGAGAAGCTCAGCCAGCGACAACCTTCGCTGGTGGCCGTTCTGCCGCGTCAGCCCGGCACGAAGGAATCTCGCTACATGCACCTGCTCTCTGGAAGCGCTCCGGCTGCGGAGGCTCTGCCAACTCGAACATATTCCGGTCACGCGGCCGGCGACGACCGGACGGATCAACTCGAAAGCGAAGTGGCGGAACTGCGAAAAGAAATTGCCGAGATGCGCGCACAGCTGGCCGCATTTCGTAAACGATTTGAATGACTAATCGCCTGTAGGGGTGACTATTCCCTTAGCGGCGGTATGATGGCGAGAGCCGCTTTGCTGGAGGTTTTATGCACCGCCGCGAATTCCTTATTCGTTCCGCTTCCGGCCTGGGAGCGGCCTGGCTTGGCTCGAACGCGGTTGGCTCGAAAGGCCTGCTGCGCGCGCTCGACACACAGTCGTCGTTGGGAAAGTTTTCGGCTTCCGATACGGTCACTCTGGGCAACACCGGTATCAAGACCAGCCGGCTCGCTATGGGCACAGGTACGGTTGGCTGGGGCCATCACTCCAATCAAACCGCGCTCGGCGTGAAAGGGCTGTCAGACCTGCTGCTGAATGGTTACGATCACGGCTTGCGCTTCTTCGATGCCGCCGATAGTTATGGAAGCCATCCTCACGTGGCTGAGGCGCTGAAGCATGTGCCACGCGACAAAGTCACGGTGCTGACGAAAACATTCTCACGCGATCCCGCTTCCGCTCGCGCCGATCTCGACCGCTTCCGCCGCGAGCTAGGCATCGACTATATCGACATTTGCCTGATGCACTGCGTCACCGAAAGCGACTGGACCGAGCGCTTCAAAGGCACGATGGACGTGCTCTCCGAAGCGAAGCAAAAGGGAATTATCCGCACCCACGGCTGCTCGTGCCATAGCATTGAAGCGCTGCGCGCCGCGGCGAAATCTCCGTGGGTGGAGATCGACCTGGCGCGTATTAATCCCATTGGATCGCATATGGACGCGGACCCACAAACCGTGGTCAGCGTCCTGCGCGAGATGAAAGCCGCCGGCAAAGCTATCGTCGGCATGAAGATTCTCGGCCAGGGAGATTTGCGCGGCCAGCAGTCGATGGCCCTACGCTACGCGCTGTCTCTGGGAGTGCTCGATGCATTTACGATTGGCGCCGAGAGCAAGGCCGAGCAGCAAGATCTGATTCGCAAAATCGCGGCGGTCTAGGGCAATTGGTATCGTCCTCAGTTTAGTCTCAGCGCAGCCGTGTCCGGCTGTGCACACAGTGTCGTGCCCCCCACGCTCAACGCATCTCTCCTAGGCTCTAACCCACTGTAGATTCAACGGCTCAATTGTTGGCTCTCTCCGTGCACTCTCACTAGCGCTGCTCCGCAGCAGGAGGGGACCAACCATGAACCGCATCAACCTATTTCGCAAAGCAGTTCGTAACACCCCAGTTCATCCGAACCAAGAGAAGCCAGTTTCCGTGGCCTGGGGCAAGATCAACTATGGAAACATTAACTTCGAGAAGACCGGGGGAGCTGTAGTGTTCGCCGCGCTCTTGCTGATCTGCTCGATCGCCGTCGGATGCTCCAGCGACAAACCGAAGACCGAAAACACTTTGAGTCAGTCGACGAATCAGCCCACGCCGCCGGTGACAACGAGCCCGACGGCCACGCCGGTCGCACCCGCTGCACTGGCCTCAGCGAAGCCAGCGCATAAGAAAGTCGTGCACAAGGCGCCAGCAACGGTGGTTTATGCGGATAAGACTTCCGGCATTTCGTTCCAGTATCCGCGCAAGTACACGCTGAAGACCGGCGACGCCGCGGATGAATTGGTTTCGTCGGATCCCGTGCCCATGAACTTCGCACAGCCCGGCGGCGTGGCGCTTGCGTTGGTTGCACTGCCCGAGTCGGCCTTTCCGAAATCGGATTTGGCTTGGGCATTTTTCAATGTAAGCATGAACAAGACACTCACGGAGGAACAGTGCGGCGAATTCTCGCAGGCGAAACCTGTTACAGCGGCTGGCGATTCGACTTCCGCCGCAACCTCAGATAAGCCGAATACTCCAAAGCTGATGATCGGCGACCTCGAACTGCAATCGACTGAAACGCTTGCCAGTCAAGGGACCAACGAGGAAGCGGCTAAGTACTACCATGTCTACGAAAACGGAGCTTGCTACGAATTCGCGCTGAAGGTCGCGACCTCAGGCGTCGAGACCGAAAACAGCAAGCACGTGGATCGCGAGGAAGTCTTCGGACGGCTGGAGAAAATTCTGGCCACGGTGAAAATCAATCCGGTGCAGGAAGTGACGGCAACTGCGCCGGCGGAAGCTCCGGCGAGTGGGGCGAGCCCAGCACAGTAATCGCACTGGCAGTAGTCCTGGTGAGAGTTCGCGGGCAGGCTCTGCCCGCGAATTGTTACCACGAAGACAACTGCCGAACGATTGCAGCGATGTCATTTTCCTGAAATAGTCGAATCGCAGAAATACCCGCCGCACCGGCGTCCACACACGATTTAGCGTTTTGCATAGTCACGCCTCCCAGCGCAAGTACAGGAATTCTTTCGCGGCAGGCCCGGCGCAGCGCTTCCGGTCCAGCGGGGATTGAACCCGGCAAATCTTTTTTTTCGAAGACGGGCGCGAAAATCGCCAGGGTCGCCTGCTCAGTAGCAGCACGTGCTACATCTTGTGGCGAGTGACATGCAACCGATATCAGCGGCTGTTGTTCGGGGCGAGCACACTTCCACAGGCTTCTTACATCCTCGGCAGAAATGTCATGGGAGCGAAGATGTACACCATCGGCGCCAACAGCGAGAGCTACATCCATGCGAGAGTTGATAAGCAGAGCAGTTTTCCTCCGGTGACTCTCGGCGTGCACCGAGCAAATGATTTGCACGGCTTCACGCGCGAGAGACTCCAGTTCGCGCACAGACAAATCTCGTTCCCGAAGCTGGATGAAATCGACTCCACACTTTGCCGCTTCGGCGATTTTTTCGAGAAGCTGCTGCCGGCGCGCCAGTTCATCGCCGGGAAAGGCGGAGCGATCAGTGACGTAGTAAAGAATGCTTGCGGCCATCAGTTCCCTTCGCCGCTTCAAGGCCGAGTCTTGGCAATCTCCGGCAGCACTTCCTGTTCTTTCTCTTTCTTGGGAGGACCGCCTAAGTGGTGCTCGGTCAGGCCGTCACGCAAAAAATTAAACGCGTCTTCCGGCGTGTCGACGAACTTAAACAGGTTGAGATCTTCGGGCGACACGGTGCCGGCATCGACGAAAGCCTGAAAATTCATGATGCGGTGCCAGTATTCACTTCCGTAAATGACGACAAGAATCTTCTTGGCGAGCTTATCGGTTTGGGCTAGCGTGAGGATCTCGAAGAGTTCGTCGATGGTCCCGAAGCCGCCGGGGAAAATGACCAGCGCCTTAGCCAGGTAGGCGAACCAGAATTTGCGCATGAAGAAATAGTGGAACTCGAAGTTGAGCGAAGGCGTGATGTAAGGATTGGGGAATTGCTCAAAGGGCAGATTTATATTGAGGCCGATGGTCTTGCCTCCGGCTTCGTAAGCGCCCCGGTTGGCGGCCTCCATAATCCCCGGGCCACCTCCGGTGGTCACAACAAAACGACGGCGGCGGGCAGGAATCTGGATCGACCACTCGGTGAGCATGTGCGCGAGACGGCGCGCGTCTTCGTAGTAGCGCGCCATGTCGACCGCAGCGTGAGCCGATTTTAAGCTATTCTCGCGTTGGGCCTCGGCGACTTCTGCCGCATTCTGCTCAACCGCAGCCAGGTTCTTCCTCGCCGCCTCGTCTCCCTGAAAGCGCGCCGATCCGAAGAACACGACCGTATCCTGAATTTGTTCGCGACGAAAGCGTGCCAAAGGCTCCTGATACTCGGCCAGAATGCGGAGTATGCGCCCATCGGGACTGTTAAGAAACGGTTCGTTCTTGTAAGCCAGTGTCGCGGGAGTCAATTTATCGGGCATCGAGTCAGTCTCATTCGAAAAGATAGGCGCACCTGGGCGCAGGTTTCAGAATATCGAAGATGCGCGAGCTGTGGGGTGGAATCGTCCAAATGCCAGTTACTTCGAGGAGGCTCGATTAATCCCGGATTCGCTCACGCACCCGCTGCAAGCCCTCCTGCAAGGTGGCGGCGTCGCGAGCAGCGCCGAGCGCGATCCTCATTCCGTTGGCCTTCACGCTCGGAGTCGCGCGATAAGCGTCGGACGAACTCACCAGCACACCATCCGCCTTCAATTGCTCACAAACGGCATCGGCCGGTTTATCCTCAGGCAATGGAATCCAAATATGAAACGAGGTCGGATGTCCCTGCACGTCGATACCCTCAAGAATCTCCCGCGCCATGTTCTGCCGCCGTTCCCCTTCCTTGCGTTTTGTCGCCAGCAGACTGTCCAACTCGCCACTGCGAAGCATTCTCACCCCGAGCTCGGCAAACAACCCCGAAGCCCCACTGGTGGTCACGTCGAGCACCTCCATTAGAACCTTTGCGTATGGCTCGGGAAAAGTCAGAAACCCAAGCTTCATCACGGGAGCAACCGGTTTGGTAAAACTCCAGACGGAGAACGCTCGTTCCGGCGCCAGGGTCGCAAAACTGGGAGGCGGATTCGCCGCGGTGAAGCGGTAGGCGTCATCGTCGATGATTTTCAGATCGTGCTTCCGCGCCACTTCACAAATCTCGCGCCGCCGGCTCTCGGGCATCACCGTTCCCATGGGATTGTGAACTGTTGGCATCAGGTAAACCGCCTGCACGCTGTGCTTGTCCACCGCTGCCGCGAGGGCGCTCGGCATCATGCCTTGCTCGTCACCCGCGCAGGGAAATAATTTATTTCCCAGGCTTGCGGCCTGAGTCTTGAAATTACTGTAAGTGAGCGGGTCGACCGCGATCCCACACTGCTTGAGGCCAAGAGCCAGCATGGAAACCATCACCGCGTGATGGCCGCCGGCACACAGCAAGACGCGCTCTTTCCCGACCGCTTGCCCATCGCGACTGAGCCATTGTGCCGCTGTCGTGCGCTGCTCCTCAGTCCCGCCATCCGGAGGCGCCTCCAACACTCTCGCCCCCTGCGCAGCTACCACGTCCGCCAGCAGGCGGGAGAACAGCTCGGCCTGTCCTTGCAGAACGGGATAGTTGAACTGGAGGTCGATCAATCGCCGTCTCCGGATTCCATGTTTCGCATTAAGTCTAGGGGTGTTCGTGATAATGCAGCGCTTCCCAGAAACCGATCCAGATGTCGAGCAGTCCCAAACCGCTGCACAGGCCGCGAAAGAATCCAGTGTTGACTAAGGCGCGAAGCCAGGGAATCGAGATTAAAAGACTATTGTCGGTCCATTCGGGGGTCCAAGGCAGAATTACGAGCAGGACGCCGGCCACGGCGCTGATCAGCACAAAAAGAAAGACGGAAGTGCGGTGTAACCAAAGTTGAACAGCGCTGGGCGCCGCCGGCGCCGCAAGAACAGCTGCCTTCGTCTCGCTCGAGGCAGGCCTGGCGGGCGCCGTGCTCTCGACGGGCAACTTGGAATCGGGCGTCACAGCGCGCTCCATCGAAATGGAACGGCTCGCTTCGCCCGCCGGACCATTGAGACGACTATCCCCACATGTTGTTGCCGGGAAACGTTCGGAACAAAACCCATCCGGCTATTTTACGACTTCAAGGGCTTGATGCGCTCGGCCACATCGCGATAATCGATGTTTCGGCCGTAGACCTCCATGAAATGCTTTAGCGCGGAGGATTTATCGCCGGAAGCTTCATAGGCAGCGGCAAGTTCGTAATGCAGAGCGGTGCGCGTTTCTTCGTCGATGCCCGCGACACTCAGAGCCCGGTCATACCATCGAATGGCGGCCTGCGGCACTCCCTTATCGAGGAAACACTGCGCCAGCCAGGTAAAAGTCTGCATCGCGTGCGGGAAGGGATGCCCGCGATCGATGGACTGGCAGGTCTTTTGCAGCTCGCCAATGGCTTCATCCAGCAGGCCCATCTCGCGGAATGCAATGCCCAGGTTGTAATGAGTTTCAGGATCTTCTTGGATGGTATTCGAGCCATCCTCCAGATCTTGCTTGAGCTCGCCGAACATCTCGGTGAGATCAACTCTGGCCTCTTCAGCGAATGGCGAAGTCGTGGCAGCGGTTACGCTGGCTATACCCGGTAGAATCGGCAGCGCAGGCGCAACCGGTGCAGCCGAAGCGGAAGTTGAAATTGTGGAAGAGCCGGAGGATGCGGCGGCTGCGGCGGCGATTGGGGCTGCGGGAACGCTAAGTGGCGCGGGCGTTGGAGCTGCGAGCGACGGCCATGCCGGCTCTGGAGCCGATGCAGCCGAACCTTGAACCTCGGCCACGGGCTGCGGTGCGGGTGCAGCCGCGCCTTCCGGCACGGGAGCGCCTTTCAAGAAGTCATCGCCAAGGGATGCTTCGAGATCCGCGACAAATTCGACCATCGGCTTAGTTGGGCCTTCGCCCTCCAGCTGAGCTGGCGGCACGCCGAAGTGAGTGGGCGCGGCGTTTCCGATGGGCTCGAGTTCTACCTGGGTCTCGGCGACCGGCTCCGCTGCAAATTGCGCTGAAGCAGTCTCGACGGCAAGCTCCGGCTCCTTCAAAACAGTGGGAATAAAAGTATCGCCCAGAGAAGATTCAAGATCGCTGACAAACTCCTGCAGAACGTTGGGCGCTTGCGCGGCAGCGTCGACGACAGCAGGCTCAGCCACGGGAGGTTCGGCGGCCACCGGCTCTGGCGTTGGCCAGGCGGACGCTTCTGCGATCGGAGCTTCCGGCAACGAAGTCGCTTCGACGGGTTGCGCTTCCTTCGCGGTTTCTGTAACCTGCGCCGCCGCAAATTCCGGGGAAGCCTGTACGGCAGGCGCCTCGATGAGGTTAGACTCGACCGGCGCAGCTTCGACCACGGCAGGTTCAACAACCTCAGGCTCGTCGATGTTAGCGGCTTCTATGGCGGCGGCCTCGTCGCTGCTGAATGCAGTAATATCTTCGACGGTGGAGACTTCGTCCACGGGCAACGGTTGCTGCGAACCGGCGGCGATTTCGGCGCGAATCAGTTCGATCGTCGACTCGTCGTCGGTGATGGTTTGAAGTTTCTCGAAGGCCGCGGCGGCTTGCTCGGGCATGCCATGCTCGAGGTAGAAACGGATTTCCGCAATTGCTTCTGCCGTGTTTTCCGGATCGCCCTTTACCGGGCCGGATTTGGCGCGAGCGACGGGTGCAGTTTCTCCCGGAACTCCGGCCGCGTCGGTGATCTCACTTCCATCCGCCGGCAACTCATCGGCATCGATTTCAATGGCATCATCCCACTCGGAGGATAGATCGATCTCTTCCGGAACGATCTCAGATTCGGCGCTAGCCCGCGCCTTGCCCGTCGCAACGCGAGGCGTTTCAGCATGCGGCGCCTCAGCATGAACCGACTCGGGATGGACCGGCTCAGCCTGTTCCTGGACGCTAGCTAGTTCGTCCGCCGCATCGTCAACGATAGCGAATTCCCCTTCTTCCGTGGGTTGGAGCGGTGCCGCAGGCCAAGGCGCCGATGAAGCATCAGCGGTAGCATCTGCGGCGGGCGCCGCGGCTTCTGCAACCGGCGTGGCAATTACCGCAGCCGACGAGCGCTCTTCATAGCGGGCAGCGAGTTCGGCGTAACGCGTCGCTTCTTCCGGATATCCCGCGTCCGAATAGACGTTCTGCAAGGTCCGGCAGCAGACGCCCGCTTCGGCGAAACGCGAGGCCCGCGTGTGCAGGGCCGCCAGTCGCTGGTTCAGCCGAAGATCGCTGGGCGCTTGCGGCAGCGCCGCCAGGAGCGGACCCAGAGCCTTGGCCGGCATGTTGTAAGAGATGAAAAGCTCCGCATCCGTCAGCGCAGAACGAATCGACAGCGCCACCGCATCGGAATAATGCTGGTGCACCGAGGGAGACGTCGCCTTGAGTTCATCGACAATCACCGCCGCTTCTTCCGCGGTAATCAGGGTGGCCGTAGTTTCCCCGCTAATCTGGCTGACCACCTGCTGGTAATTACTCATGTGCAGGGGATTGCCAGGCTCCATTGTGGTGAGTTTCTGATACAGATCGCGCGCGCGGATCAGATCGCCAGACTGCACCGAAACGTGCGCCAGCAACTCAATGACTTCGGTGATGTGCGTGTTCTCGCCGGCTTTATGAAAAAGATCGAGTAGTTTTTCGAGCGACGCCGGATTCTCCCGCACGTACCCAATGACGGAGTGTAGGTTCTTCAGAACCTTGGCGGAATCCTCCGCTAGCAAACGATCAGCGTGCTGGTCATAGACTTGAAGCGCGTTCTCGTACTGCCCCGCCTGCATCAGCGCGTCGGCAAAGGTTGAGATCGACGCCAGGTCGTTATGTACGCTCAGCAGCTTGCTCGCAAGCGTGCCGGCATCGGAAAGACGGCCAGTCTTCAGATAAGCCTTGAGCAGATCACGCAGGCCATCGGGATTGGAATCGAGATCGGGAACCTTTTGCAGCGACGTGATGGCGGCCTCAGCATCGCCCGCCTCCAGCAGATTGCGGCCCTGCATCAGCAGCGCGTAACTGTTGCCGGGGTCGAGTGTGAGCATGCGCTGTAAAACGTCCTCGGCCCCAGTCAACAAGCCCTTTGAGCGCAAGGTCTCGGCAGCGGCGGAAAAAATCTGCCAGGCGTCAGTTTTCTTGTTCAGCCGGACATACACTTCGGCGAGCCGCAGCCGCATGTTCACATTTTCCGGATCCATTTCCAGAATCTTCTGGAAGATGCGGACGGCATGGTCTAGCTCGTTGGCCTTTAGAAACTCTTCGGCCACCAGCAGATATTGCGAACGTGCGTCGTTGAACAGTCCCTGTTGGGTGTAAAGTTCAGCCAGCTTCAGAATGCTCTCGAGCGATGGCTTGAGCTTGCTGATCTTCTTGTACATGGCGATCGCCTTGACCGTGAATCCCTGGTTGGCATAGGCATCGCCGACAGTCTTGAAGCATTCGGTGGCTTTATCAACTTCTCCCAGGCGGGAGTACAAGTCGCCGACAGTATTGGTAACCGTAAGATCCTTAGGGTCGGCCTTAAGAACCTTGTTGTACTCAGCAATGGCATTCTGCATCTTGCCCTGCTGGACATATTTCTCCGCAGCGCTGAGTGTCTTCTGTTTATTGAACCCGAAACCGAACGCCATAAGAGCACAAACTCCAGAACCTGTTCTTGACTAGAAAACCATCTGAAAAACATCTAGCCTTTGAAACGGTTACGAACACTGCTCAGAACCTGATTGCGGCTGCTGGATCTATCGACCCCAAGGGCCATCGCATTGGCCAAACTCCTATTTCGGAGATGGCCGATCGGACATGGCAATTGTACGGCTGGCAGGGGGGAATCGCATGGTTACCAAGGGTTACCGAAAGGGAGTGTACGAACGGGTTACCAAGGGAATCAGGCCTGAGGCGGCCTTCAGCCGCCGAAAAGTATAGCGATCCTCAAGAGGCCCCTAGTAGAAATGCGCTATAGGTCCGCAGCCTGCCACCGTGTAACCTTCCAACTGCGAAATCAGAAGCGAATACTCACGAAGGACAATCTCCGTCTATGACCTGGATTAAAACAATTCCTTTAACCGAAGCTGACGACGAACTCCGCCGCGCCGTGGAAGGCCAGCGCTTTCTCTATCCCAAAGAGTACAGCGAACCCGTGCACCCGGATGACGCGGGAGGCGCATCTATCGTCGCATCCCACACCTTGATCCCGGACGCGTTGTTCCACGCCTTCGGAACCTTCGGCGCGCTGATGTCTCCCGAGCTGCCGTTGAGCCGCCGCCAGCATGAAATGATCGCAACCATGGTCTCGGTCACGAACCGGTGCGTGTATTGAATCGAGTCACACGCAGAGTTTCTGCGCAGGGTTACGCTGGATAAAGAGCTGGTTGACGCGCTGGAGAAGGATTACACGACCGCTCCCATCACGCCGCAGGAGCGGGTGATGCTCGACCACGTCGTCAAACTGACGAAAGATGCCACGAAGGTTTCAAAAGACGATATTCAGGGCCTGCGCACCGCGGGCTTCGACGATCGCGGTATTTTGCAGATCACGCTGATCGCGTCATGGTTCAACTACATCAATCGCGTGGCGGATGCGCTTGGGGTGGGCCGGGAGTAGGATCTTTGCCGCGATTATTACGCCACGAGGACGCAACGGCGAGTTCAAACCTTGCGTCAGCTAGTCGCCTCTCGGCTTACAATTACTGCGGGTTGACCTCAAAAACGACGCCGCAGTTGCAGCTGGGGTCCGGCCCGCCCACGTACGTTGTTCCATAAAGCAGCCCATTTCTGAGTGACACTGTGTCGAACGGCGCGCCTCCATCACTACCTCCAGCGAAAGCGTGCAGCGTTGTTTCGGTCCATGGATCGCCGGAGGAGGTAGGCGGCGTCAGTTTGAAGACAGATCCCTCATTCCCTCCCTGCGTCAATGATCCTGTGGTTGTACCGTAGAGCGTTCCGCTGGCGGAAAGAACTAGTCCTGCCTCGGGATACTCTCCGTCGCTTCCGTCCGTAAAGTTGTACAGAGTGGACTCCTCCCAGGTCTGCGGAGCGAGCTCAAACACCGTACCGTAGTACGCCGGGTTATTAGAGTACTCCGTTGTGCCGTAAAGCGCGCCGTTCTTGCCTAAAATGACGGCTCCCATTGGGTTGAATCCGTCGTTGCTGCTGTCAGGAAAACTGTGCAGCACACTTTCCGTCCACACCGTAGATCCCTTGGCCGGCGAACTTAGCCGATAAACAACGCCACCTCCGTAAAGGCCCCCGGCCTTGGTCGTACCATAGAGTACGCCAGATGCGCCCACGGTAGGGCTTGCGTAGGGCGTCCCACCGTCGATGCCTCCGGTAAAGCTGTACAGGACAGTCTCAGTCCACCCTCCGCCGCCCTTTGTCGGCGGCTTCAGCCGAAACACTGTGCCCGCACCGTACTCCCCGCCAACGTACGTCGTTCCATAAAGCGTGCCGCCAGCCATTGTCAAACCGGCGTAGGGATATTGCGCATCGGCTCCTCCAGCAAAGCTATAAATCACGGATTCGGTCCAGGTATCGCCCGACGAGGGCGGAGCCAGTTGAAATACAGTTCCGAAGCCAAACTCCCCGCCGTAGTGGGTGGTTCCGTAGAGCGTTCCTGATTCGTCAAGAACTAGAGAGCCTGCATCCTGGGGCATGCATCCGTCGTTGCAATCCGTTGGGAAGCTGTAGATTGTTGTCTCGGCCCAGGTGCCACCCTTCTCTGTAGGAGGCGTCACCTTGAATACTGTTGACAAACCGGTTGCCGTCGTACCGTACAAATCCCCGCTTTTGTCGATGACTAGCCCGGCTTGTGGAGCGATGCCGTCCGGCTCGCTCGTAAAACTATAGAGCACCTGCTCGGTCTGAGCAGCGGCTCGACTTCCGCCGACCATAAAGGCGAGAATAAGGGTCATTAGGACGGCCAGGAAAGAGGGGCGATTCCGATCTGAGGCCACGGGACCTCCTTTCCATTAAGCGTCCGCAACCGTGCGGGAATAGGTCCTTGAACCAAGGATCATAGGCCTGGAAGTTGTCTCTGACAAGTAATTCATGGGTTCCCGCAGAGGCGGTTGGGATCGGGGCGATTACACTATTTCTGTGGCCGAATCGCTCGCCGAATTTTTTCTCACCCACTTCCAGGGGCACGCTCGCGAGCGCGCCTACGGCCAGCATCGCGGCTATCGCATGGAGTGGTTCACCTACGGCCAGGTTCTCGACATGGCGCTCCAATTCTCGCGCGAGCTCGGGGAGCGCGGCGTCGGCAAGGGCGAGCGGGTCATGCTCTGGGGCGAGAACTCGGCGCAGTGGGTTGGGGCTTTCTTCGGATGTGTTTTGCGTGTGGTGGTTGTCGTTCCGATGGACGACGCCGCATCGCCGGATTTTGCCGCCCGCGTTTCGCGGCAGGTGGATGCCAAACTTTGGGTGTGCTCGCGCAAACACGCCGTGGAAACGCCGGGCGTTCCCTGCATCGTGCTGGAAGATTTGACGCCAAGTGCCGGCAGGACGCTGGCGCTGCCGGTCGACGCGAAGCCTTCACCCGGGCGTGATGACATCCTGCAGATTGTTTTTACGTCTGGGACTACTGCTCAGCCCAAGGGTGTGGTCATCACGCATGGCAACGTCCTAGCGAACATCGCCCCTCTCGAAAAAGAGATACAGAAATATTTGAAATATGAGCGCTGGGTGCATCCTGTGCGCTTTTTGAACCTGCTGCCGGTCAGTCACGTCTTCGGTCAGTTCCTGGGAATGTTTCTGCCACCGCTGCTCGGCGGCACCGTCATCTTTCAAGATGAGTTCAAGCCGTCTGAGATTGTCAGTACAATCCACCGCGAGCGCGTTTCTGTGCTGGTCACTGTGCCGAGAGTCTTGCAGTCGTTAAAGCAGAAGATCGAACGCGACCTGGAAGAAGCGGGAAAACTCGAACAATTTCGGCAGCGCTTGCGCGAGTCTGAGGGCAGACATTTCCTCGTCCGTTGGTGGATGTTTCGCTCGATTCGCCGCCAGTTTGGCTGGAAGTTCTGGGCTTTCATCTGTGGTGGCGCGGCACTCGATTCGCAGACAGAGGAGTTCTGGTTCCGATTGGGTTATGCGGCGATCCAGGGGTACGGACTAACCGAGACTACTTCGCTGATCAGCGTGAATCATCCGTTCAAGATGGGAAGAGGTTCGATTGGAAAAGTTCTGCCGGGTCGCGATGTGAAACTGGCCGAAGATGGAGAGATTCTGATTCGCGGCGGCGGGGTTGCGGCCGGCTACTGGCAAGCAGGGCCGCAGCGGAACGATGTCGGAAAAGTCACCGACGAAGAAGGTTGGTATCGCACCGGCGACGTGGGCGCGATCGATGAAGCGGGAAATCTTTATTTCAAGGGCCGAAAAAAGGAAGTGATTGTGACGCCGGCGGGTCTGAATATTTATCCAGAAGACCTGGAGGCCGCATTGCGCAAGCAACCGGAGGTAAGAGATTGCGTCGTGGTCGGAATCGACCGCGAAGGAAATGCGGAGCCGTGCGCGGTCGTGATTTTGCATGAACAGGACCGTGGCGCGGCGCAGTTGGCCAGCGTGGTGGGGCGGACGAATCAATCGCTGGCGGAATTCCAGCGCATGCGAATGTGGATCGAGTGGCCGCAGGAAGATTTTCCCCGCACCAGCACACAGAAGCCGCGGCGGAATCTGATTGCCGAATTTGCCGAGCAACAACTTCGGCCAACATGCCAAGATGAAGTCACGGCTCAAAGTCCGGTCATCGAATTGATCGACCGCATTCGCGGAGGCCGCGCGGAAACGGCGCGCGGAATTAGCGCTGATGCCGACCTGCAATCCGATCTTGGCCTCAGTTCTCTGGATCGTGTTGAGTTGATTGGGGCGCTCGAAGACCGGTACCAAGTCGATCTGGGCGAAACCCGCTTTAGCACAGCGCGTACGGTTGGCGACATCGAACGTATGCTGAGCGGTGAAAGCCGGCAGCGTGCGGTGTACCACTATCCGCAGTGGGTTCTGCGCTGGCCGATCACCTGGATTCGCGGGCTGGCCTACTACGTATTAATGAGGCCGGCCATGCTTTTGCTGGGGTCGCCGCGAATCACGGGGCGAGAAAATCTGCGCGGCTGGAAGGGACCGCTGCTCGTGGTTTGCAATCACGTTTCCGACATCGATGTCGGCTTTGTCCACACAGCCTTGCCTGCCCGCTTACGGCATCGCATTGCCACGGCAACGGGTGGAGAGGCATTAGAGGCCCTTCGCTCACCCTCTCCCAGCCGAGGTTTGTTCTTGCGCACATTCGACCAATTGAAATGGGTGCTCGGGGTTTCGCTGCTGAATTTATTTCCGCTGCCGCGGGAGGCAGGATTCCGGCAAAGTTTCGCTTATGCCGGCGAGGCGGTGGATCGTGGCTACAGTGTTCTGGTTTTTCCCGAAGGCCGACATACAGTCACAGGCAGGATGAATGCATTCCGCGCAGGTATCGGGCTGCTGACAAGTAATCTTGGCATTCCGGTTCTGCCGATACGGATTGATGGATTGTTCGAAGTGAAGCAGGCAGGCAGAAAAATCGCTCGCCCGGGAGAGATTCGGGTCCTCATCGGCAAGCCGATAACTTTCGCAGCGGGCAGCGGGCCCGAGGCCATCGCAAAAGAACTACAGAACGCGCTCGAAGGCTTATAGACCGACGCCAGCGTAGAAAAAAGGCCCGGACTTGGCGGTCCGGGCCTTCGCATCACCGACTGCCGAGGCAGAGGACTAGCTGATGGTTAGAGTGAAAGTTGTGGTTTCGGTGGTAGTTCCGCTGGTGCCGGTGACGGTAATGGTGTACGTACCAGCCTTCGCGGCAGCGGTGGACTGGATCCGCATGGCTGCGCTCCCCGCACCCGTAATGGAAGTGGGGTTGAACGACACCTTGACGCCCGAGGGTTGGCCCGAAGCGCTCAAGGTAATCTTTGAGTCAAAGCCACCGGTAACAGTGCTGGTGATCTTGACGTTTGTGCTGCCGCCCGGGGCAATGGTCGCCTTCTTCGGCGTAGCCGAGATGGAGAACGTTCCGGCGGTCGACGAAACTGTGACCGGCACGCCAGCCGACGGAATGCCATTGGTCACGGCGTACAAAGTGTACGCGCCGGTAGCCAGAGTCGCAGGCACATCAAATTGCGCGGACACGACTGCGCTACCCGTGGCAACGCCCATCGTGCTGAAGCTGTGAGTCTTCAGGAAGCTCACTGCCCCTGTGGAGTTCACTACCTCGACGATCGGCCAATTGGTGGCATCCTGGAAGTCGTCGCCGTAGGCGGCGCCCAATGAGAGGCCGTTCAACTGAGTTCCGGAGACCGTGTAGGTCGTTCCGAGTACCAGGGTGCTAGGAACGGAGGTGATGGTGGGCTGCCAAGCCGACTCATAAGTTCCGGACGAAGTGAAGAATTCCACGTCCGTCGAGTAGTCGGTGTACATGATCTGCCCGTTCGGCAGTTCAAGCATGTGGCACTGATAAGAGGCGGTATTCACAGCGTTCGGCGGAGCGTTGATTTCGGTGAAGTTGGTTCCGTCCCACTCGAAAATGCTGGTGGGCGAACTGAAGGTGCCACTGTAGGGGCTGCCGGCGACAATGACGTCTCCGTCGATCTCCAGCGCAGCCGGAGCATCGTTGGCGGCGTCGGCGATGGGGAAGTTCGGTCCAGCAGACCAAGTTCCCGTGGTGGAGTTGTACACGGCAGTGTTACCAGCTTCGCAATCGCTGGCGCCGGTTGCGAATACCGTGCCATCGGGACGCAGAACAGCTGGCCCGAGCTCATAGCTGCCGCTGCCCTTTTCGCAATTCGAATCCCACAGCTGTTCGATCGTGCTGCCAGCGGTGGTCCAGGTGTTGGTCGTGGAGTTATAGGTTTCGGAGTTGGTTCCAGTTAGAACGGTGTTGCTGGTGTAAGCATCAACCGTCAGAATGTTGCCGTTGGGAAGCAGTGTCCAGCCTTCTTCGTCGAAATCATCGTTCTTGCCATCCGTGGCATTTGCGATGTCCGTGAAGCTCAGAGTGCTCTCATCGAAGGTGAAGTAGGTCGGGAAAGCGGCGTCGCCGAAGGCGAGGGCGCAGCAGTCCGCGATCATCCAGGTTCCGTCCGGCAGAACGACCGACTCGGCATCGCCGATGTGCTTGGTCGAAGGCACGGTAAGGGACGTCCACGTATTTGCCGCGGGATCGTAGATGGCACCCTTGTTCTGCCAGTCGCCGGTGCAACCGTGGGTGCAATTGTATTCACCGCCTTCAATCACAACTTTCCCGTCTGGCAGAACCGCCGAACCGAAGAACAGCGGCGAGTAGCCGGAGGGCAGAGTCGCAACCTGAGTCCATGTGCCGTTGACATAGCTTCCGGTGCTATCGGGAGTCAGGGTGTACCAATCCGCATAGTTGCCGGTGCAACCGCTGCAGTTGGGTTCGGAGTGAACCAGGACGCGTCCGTCCGTCAGCAGAAGCATAGCGCCCACAGAAACTGAAGGCTCGGTGGCAATTTTCGTCCAAGTGCCGGAAGAGAGAGGTTGTGTTCTTTCAGACCGCTCCGGGTTGCCGGCGTGAGGAGCGAGTCCGCGATGGTGTGGAGTGACTACATCCTGGGAGCCGGCGAAAAGCGAAAACGCCAGCATAGTAAACAGCGTGACTGCCAGTGTACGGAACTTCATTCGTGGTCCTCTTTAGTTTTGATTTGTCCAAGCGGAAATCGAATGCGGCGCTTCCACAGTAAAACGTCGCAGGTGGGAGAGTGGCCAACCCAGCGCCGCTTTCCCGGATCTACAGGCCGATGGATTATAACTCGGTCGGCGGAATTTGAATCCGCTGATGACGAAGATTTGACAATATATTTTGCGCAGGACGCAAGACGGGCACGGAGTTTGCAAGATCTTGCATACAGAAGAATGCGTGAGCAACCCGCCGCACTAACTTTCGTCCCTAGTTCATCGACACTCAGAACAAGCGTTGCCGCTATTCTTCATCTATATCCATACCGTCCTCTTCCGCGTGAGGAGAAGATTCAATCTGAATCTCGGGCAACTTCGCGTCATGCAGCGAATGATTCAGGGCAGGAAGAGATTTCTTGATCTTGTTCCAACGCTCCCTTGCGTCGGTCGCATCGTGTCCGATTTTCGTGATCGCAGCAAACTGCGTCGTGGTCGGCTCGGCATCGACCTGCCACACCTGGCCATATAAAACGGCTACCTGCGCGTTCACGGCGGTCAGAGTGACTTCGGCGCTGGGAGGCGCAAGAAAACCAGCGGGTGATCCAACCACGCTGGCGAGCTTGGTCTGAAAGTCCTTGATGGAATCGAGGGTCGTGCCGTTAGCTTGTTTGCTCGCTTTCTCCAGCGGCTCGCGAATCGATCCGGCTTCGTGCACAGCTTTGGAAGTTTCACTCAAGAGTGACGCTAGACGCGTTTCCGTCTGAAACTTCTTCTCGAGAGCCGCGGCAGAAATCTTGATGCGAGGGTCCATCTTGACCGCAAAGTGCTCAGTATAGGTCTTACCATCCGCAGTGAGGCGCGCGGTATAAGTGCCAGGCAAGGCCGTAGGCCCAAGCGGGTACCGAGGTGTATCGCCTGGGATGGCCGAAATGGGATATTCGTGACCTGTCGAATCGGGCGCAGGATAGTGAAGGTCCCAAACCCAGCGGTGCATGCCTGCATCAGCCGACAGCGCGCGGAACGGCCGCAACCAGTAAAGCGGGATGAGTTGTTTCTTCAGCGCCTCTTCGGACACATCGGGTTTATCGTCGCTGGAAAATTTGCGCACGACTTTGCCGCTCGCGTCGAGAATTTCCAAGCTGACTGCGGCCGAACCGGCTTGCGGCAAATAATAATCGATGATTGCTCCGTCCGGCGGATTGACCGCAAAGGGTTCATCCGGCGGCAGCGGAGTATCGGTATAGTTGTCGCGCTGAATGCGATAGGCGGAGGCCGGAGCGAACAGATGCGCAGCCGTAGGAGCCGATTTCGCCAGCTCACGCAGCGGCGAAATATCATCGAGGATCCAGAAAGATCTTCCATGCGTGGCGACGATCAGGTCGTTGTCATGAATCCAGAGGTCACGCATGGAAGTGTGCGGCAGATTCAATTGCAGCGATTGCCAGTGCTCCCCATCGTCAAATGAAATCCAAACCGCATTCTCGGTCCCGGCGTACAACAGGCCTTTGCCCATCGGATCTTCGCGCACCGTATCCACTGGCCCGATTTCCGGCAGCCCGGTGACAATCAATTTCCAGGTTTTGCCTCCATCGTGCGTGCGATAGATGTAAGGGCGCTCGTCATTGATGCGAAAGCCGCTCACCGAGACATAGGCAGAATCGTCATCAAAGCGCGACGCGTCGATCTGCGTCACTTTGCTCCAGGCCGTGATCTCGGGCGGAGTGATGTTGTTCCACTTCTTACCGCCGTCGCGAGTGATCCAGAGTAAGCCGTCATCTGTGCCAGCCCACAGCGTGTCAATATTTTTGAAGGACGGCGCGAGCGCGTAGATGACACCGCGCTTCTTATCTGCGCCTTTGGGAACGAGGCTGCCCACGCTGGGGGGGATTCCAGGATTCTCGCGCGTCAGATCAGAGCTGATCGTCTGCCAGGAATTTCCGCCATCGGTCGTCTTGAACAGAACGTTGCTGGCAAAGTAAAGCGTGTGCGGGTCAATCGGAGAGAACATCGTAGGCTCGGTTCGGTCGGTTCGGTACTTGGGATCCCGCAGCGGAATTGGCGTAACATTTTGCACTTCTCCGGTAGACCAATGAAACTTTGACACCTCATTTCTGCCGCCGCCATAGATCACGTCGGGATCCAGAGGATCCGGAGCGACATATCCGTACTCGATCACGCCCACCGGATGCCATTCCCGGTAGGTAATCGCGCCGTCGTTGCCGCGGCTGGAAATGCACACCGAGCCGCTCTCCTGCTGGCCTCCGCAAACTTTGTAAGGAAAGGTCGGCGCGACGGAAACATGGTAAATCTGGGCCGTGGGCTGGTTGTACCACGAACTCCACCAGGCCCCGCCATTCACCGTAACGATGGCGCCCTGATCGCTGACCAGAAGAATAATTTTCGGATCGTTAGGGTTGATCCACAAATTCTGGTAGTCATCGCCGCCGGGCGCTCCACGGAATCCGGACCAGGTCTTACCGCCGTCGGTCGAGCGCATGGTCACCGTGCTGGCGCAGTAAACGATATCCGGATTCTTCGAATCTACTTTCGGAACTGCAAGATCGCCGCCTCCGATGCGGCCTGAAGGGCGGGGATCATCCGTCGCCTTGTACCAGTTTTCCCCCGCGTCGTCCGAACGGTAAACAGCCAGCGGCCCGGTTGAAAGAGCGATGGTCGCGTAGAGGCGGCGAGAATCGCTGGGGGCAATCGCGATGTTGATCTGCGAGAGATCTTCAGGAAGTCCGTGGGTGAGCGGATGCCAGGTTTCGCCACCGTCGGTTGACTTGAATAATCCGCCGCCGGTTCCGTTGACGAGGTTACCGTCCTCCCATGGCCCTTCGCGCGCCTGCCACATCGAGGCATAGATTACATCCGGATTTGAGCCATCGATCTCAACATCCGAGGCTCCGGTGTTCTTATCGTCGCCCTTGTAAATAGATTTCTTCCAGGTCTGTCCACCATCGGTCGAAAGAAAAAGACCGCGCTCCTCGTTTGGGCCGTAGGGATGTCCGAGCACAGCGGCAAAGACTTTATTCGCATCGCGCGGATCGACCGCAATCGCGGGAATTTGAAATCCGTCGCGCAAGCCAAGGTGAGTCCAGGTCTTTCCGGCGTCCGTTGATTTATAAATTCCGTTGCCGATAGAGAGGTCGGGGCGATGCAAACCTTCGCCGCTGGCGACATAAATGATGTTGGGATTGGACGCCGCGACCGCAATGGCGCCGATCGACTGCGTAGATTCGTGATCAAAAATAGGATTCCAGGTGCGGCCGTAGTCATCGGACTTCCAGACTCCGCCGTTAACCGGCCCCATGTAGAAGACGTTGGGCTGGCTGGGAACCCCGGCAGCGGCGCGAGTACGTCCCCCGCGAAAGGGTCCAATCAAACGCCAGTGCAGATCCTGATAGGTGTTTTCAGGAACTTGTTGGGCGCTGCCCGATTGCACGGACAGAAAAAGTGCGGCGCAGACGAATAAGCGGAGAACCACCTGCGATTTAATCAATGAAGCCCCCCTTTGAACCCCGAAAGCCAACCGCACAGAATAAACTAAAACTGGTGTAGTTGGAGTTGTGAGGCGGCTGAACATGCCGATGTTCCTAATCTCTAAACGCGAGCGTAAAACGGCACGAATATTTCGTCGATCGCGGAATCTAGCTCAGCGCCTGCTCGCGCTTACCGTTATTTTCTGCGCAATTCCGGCACGAAGCCCGGCGGTGGGCCAAACTGCCTCGTCGCCAGATCACGGACTCGAGCCAATCCTCGACTACATTTCAGCGGGATGGGAAACGCTTACTCGCTCGATGACTGACTGCCAGAGTGTGGTCGATCCCAAGATGAATGCGGCTTCGATCTTGTATTTGCCGGAGGGCATGGCTGAACCACAGGCCGTCCGCAAGCTTGCAAGCGAGTGCACGGTCCAGATCGAACAGTTGCCGATAACAATCCATCGATTGGGCGAGATCGATGCCAGTCACATTCAACCTCCGGGCCTTCTTTACCTGCCGAATCGATACGTCGTGCCCGGGGGACGCTTCAATGAAATGTATGGCTGGGACAGCTATTTCATTATTCGCGGGCTGTTGCGCGCTGGACGCATCGATCTGGCTCGCGGCATGGTGGAGAATTTTTTCTTTGAAGTTGAGAACTACGGCGCGATGCTCAACGCGAATCGAACTTATTATCTGACGCGTTCGCAGCCACCGTTTATGAGTTCCATGGTGGTGGAAGTTTACGACGCCCTGCAAAAATCGGGCCACGCCGATCCAGCGTGGCTCGCCCGCGCCTATGCCGACCTGGTAAAAGATTACGAAATGTGGAAACGCGCTCCGCATCTCGCCGGAGATACCGGATTATCTCGTTACTACGACTTCGGCGAAGGGCCTGCGCCCGAGGCAGCGAAAGACGAATCTGGCTCCTACCGTAAAGTCGCCATGTATTTCTTTTTTCATCCGGCCGATGCCGACAATTACATCTTGGCGAAAGAACCCGGCGGGGCGAACCCGCTGGCCGCGGGAGCGGAGTACATTCTGAAGGTGTGCGACCCCTCGAAGCCGGAAGAAGGCAATTGCGACCAGCAGAAATTCAAACTGAGTTCCGATTACTACAAAGGCGACCGTTCCATGCGTGAATCGGGCTTCGATGTGAGTTCACGCTTCGGGCCGTTCGGCGCGGCGACGCATCACTATGCGCCCGTGTGTTTGAACACTCTTCTTTATAAAACAGAGAAAGACCTGGAGCAGATCAGCCGCTGGCTGGGCCATTCCGAGGACGCCGAAAAATGGGTCCGGCGCTCCGAGGAACGAAAGAAGCTGATCGTGCGCTATCTTTGGAACGAAAAGTCCGGCATGTTTCTTGATTTCAATTTGCAGACGCAGAAGCAATCCGCGTATCAGTACGCCACGACTTTCTATCCACTGTGGGCCGGTCTGGCCACGCCGGAGCAGGCGAAAGCTGTCGCGAGGAATCTTCCAATTTTCGAGAAGCCCGGCGGACTGGCCATGAGTACTTTGGATTCAGGCGCGCAATGGGATTTACCTTACGGCTGGGGAAACATCGAATTGCTGGCGGTTGAGGGGCTGCGCCGTTACGGCTTCGATCAGGATGCAGACCGCATATCGTACGAATTTCTTTCGATGGTAGCGGAGAATTTTCGGCGCGACGGGAATATCCGGGAAAAGTACAACGTGGTCACGCGATCTTCGGAAGTCCGCGCTGAACTTGGCTATCCCATGAATGTGGTTGGCTTCGGATGGACCAACGCGGCATTCGTGGAACTGTTGCACAACCTGCCGCAACCGATGGAGCAACGACTGGGGGCGGAGCAAGATCGACCCTTGCGGTCAACCGCAAAATAATGAGGCAGCTAGCCGATCTCGGCCAGGGCACGCTCAAGTCCACACTCTTTCACCGCTGGCATTGCTCCGGACTGGCTCGTAACCCACGCGCCCACTCGATTGGCAATTTCGTTGATTTGCGCCAGCGGCGTCTGCCTCAAATATCCGTGAGTAAGGGCGGCGGTAAAGGCGTCACCGGCCCCGACTGTGTCGACGACGTTCACTTTGAAGCCAGGATGTTCATTGCATTCGTCGGCGGAAATCAACAAACTCCCGTTATTCCCGCGGGTAATGCACACCAGTTGCAAATCATGTGCAGCGAGCAAACGGCGTGCCGATGCCTGCTCGTCCCGGTGTTCGAATCCGAACAATTTCATCAGCTTGGGAAGCTCTTCGTGGTTCAGCTTGATGATCGTCGCCAGCGCCATCGACTCGGCGATCACTTCCAACGAATAAAAATGCTGCCTAAGGTTGACGTCGAATACTCGCACCGCATCGCGCCGCATTGCTCGCAGAAAGTTGAGAATGGTTGAACGGCTCTGCGGCGCACGTTGTCCCAGAGATCCGAAGCAGACAGCATCCGCGTTTTTCGCCAATTGCTGCCATTCCGGGGTCCATTCCAAAAAGTCCCAACCCACGCTCTCCGCAATCTCGAATCGCGGCTGCCCGCTCTGGTCGACTAAAACCTTAACGGTCCCCGTTTGATGAACCGGATCTCGCTGCACAAAATCGCAATTTAATCCCAGCCGAGCCAGGTGCTGAAAAACTTCATCACCAAGAGAATCGCGGCCCACCCGGCTGGCCGGAATGCCCGCATCGCCGAGCAAGTTTGTAATGTAAGCAAAGTTCGCAGGTGCGCCGCCGAGTCGCTTGCCGGAGGGAAACAGATCCCAGAGCAGCTCACCCAGACCAACCACGACGTGATGCTGCTTCAACATGGTGTTCTCCGCGCAACCCCTGTCAGTTGCAGGATCCAGCAAACTGGCGGAGAATCGAAGGACGCGAATCGAAATTCAGGCATAAGGAAGATCGACGGAGATCGACCGAATCAACGCCACATCATGATGCAATCCATTTTTTCAAAAAGCGCGCTCAAGCTATTGCCGCTTCTTCTCGCACTGGCTTCACAGAATAGCGCAAATCTGCCGTTTGGGCAGTGGCATCGCCTTTCCGAGACTCCGATTATTTCTCCGCAGGGAAGCGGATGGGAGTCTGCGGGCACCTTCAATCCTTCCGTAGTTTTTCGCGACGGCAAGATAATCATGCTTTATCGCGCGCAGGATAAGGGCGGAACTTCTCGCTTAGGCTACGCCGAAAGCACAGACGGTGTGCACTTCACGCGGCGTAGCGAACCGGTATTTTCGCCGGAAGAAGATTATGAAAAAGATGGCGGCGTGGAAGACCCGCGGCTGGTGCAGTTCGGCGACACCTACTATCTCACCTATACCGGCTACAACAAAAAGGATGCGCAGCTCTCCCTGGCTACGTCGAAGGATCTGGTTCATTGGGAGCGCCACGGCGTAATTCTTCCCGCCTATAAAGGACGCTGGAATGTGCGCTGGACCAAGTCCGGCGCGATTGTTCCAGAAAAGATCGCGGGCAAATACTGGATGTATTATCTGGGAACAATGCCAGATAAGAATGACCAGGTGGGACTGGCCACTTCAACCGATCTTCTGCACTGGGCCGACGCAACCGACGCTCCTGTTTTGCCCGCTCGCCCCGGGCAGTTCGATTCTCGCGTTGCCGAACCAGGTCCCGCGCCCATCCTCACGCCCAAAGGAATTGTGCTGGTCTACAACGGCGCCGATGACAAACTTGTATACCGCACTGGCGTGGCCGTATTCGACCGTAACGATCCACGAAAATTGCTTTCTCGAACTGACACTCCTGTTTTTACTCCAGAAAAAGAATGGGAGAAAGTGGGGCAGGTTCCTAACGTCGTCTTCGTTGAGGGCATGCTGCAGCAGGAGAAACGCTACTTGTTTTACTACGGTGGCGCCGATACCAGGATTGGCGTGGCAGAAGCGTCTACTCTTCCGGAGGCGCGTTAGAAAATTTATGCTCAGTGGAGACTGCCTTTTATGAAGATGTTGCTCGCGTGGGTTGTATGCGTCATCATTCTGTTAGCACTTTTGGGTTCCCTGGTGGTTGCGCAGAGCGCCACCCGCTCCGCCGACGCCAAAGGTGATCCGTGGTGGAAGCATGCGGTCTTCTACGAAATTTATCCCCGCAGCTTCGCCGACAGCAACAACGACGGCATCGGCGATCTCAACGGAATTACATCGAAGCTCGATTACTTGAAGGATCTGGGAGTGGATGCGATCTGGATCACGCCTTGTTTCCCCTCCCCACAAGTCGATTTCGGCTATGACGTTTCTGACTACCTGAACATCGATCCCATGTACGGAACGCTGGCCGATTTCGATGCGCTGGCGCGCGAAGCAAAGCAGAGGAACATCCACATCATTCTTGATTTTGTGGTGAATCACACCTCGGACCAGCACAAGTGGTTTCTCGCTTCGAAGTCATCGCGCACCTCTCCTTATCGCGACTGGTACATCTGGCGCGATGGAAAAGGCCCCGGACAGCCGCCCAATAACTGGATCTCAGGATTTGGAGGCTCGGCGTGGAAATTCGATCCCACGACGAATCAGTATTACTACCATTATTTTTATCCCGAACAGCCCGACCTGAACTGGCGCAATCCTGCCGTCAAGGAGGCGATGTTCGATGTGACGCGGTTTTGGTATAAGCGTGGGGTTTCGGGCTTTCGGTTGGATGCGGTGGACACATTGTTTGAAGATCCAAATTTGAAGGACAATCCGGTCAAAAGTGCGGGCACCAATGCCTTCGGCGATCCCAACCTTGAAAATAAATACAACACCAAACTTCCCGAGGTACACGATGCGCTGCGAGGTCTGCGCAAGATCGCGGATGAATACAACGCGGTCCTCATCGGCGAGACTTGGACCGAAGACGTCGCCGAACTCAATGAGTATTACGGCGCAGGCAATAACGAGCTTCAGTTGCCCATGGATTTTCTCTTCACCATGGTCAACAAACTCTCGCCCGCGGAATTTCGCAAACAGATCGCCGAAGTGAACGCCGCCTCGGGCTGGCCGACATTTGTAATCAGCAATCACGACATCGTGCGCTCCTACGACCGTTACGGCGATGGCGAGCACAACGACCAGATTGCAAAACTGATGGCCGCACTCTATCTGACGCTGCGCGGAAGTCCGATCATGTACTACGGCGAGGAGATTGGAATGAAAACCACTCCACCGGCGCGTAAAGAAGATGTGAAGGACCCGATCGGGCGCAAGGGATGGCCGGAAGAGAAAGGCCGTGACGGCGAGCGCACGCCCATGCAGTGGAATAGCAGCGAGAACGCAGGCTTTACGAAAGCAACGCCTTGGCTGCCCGTCCCAGAAACTTATAAGACGCACAACGTGGCCGATGAATTGAAAGATCCGAATTCCGTCTTGATGTTCTACAAGAAAGTGCTCAAGCTGCGCCACGCCAATGCTGCACTGCTGCAGGGAAACTACACTCCGGTAAACGAAAGTGACGCGAACGTGCTCTCTTACCTGCGCATATATAATGACCGGGGCGTGGTCGTAGCGCTGAACATGTCAGGCACTGAGCAGAGGGTAAACCTGCAACTGAAGGACGCAGGATTCAAGTCGGCAAAGGATCTCGTAGCCACCGGCGATAGCCGAATACGAGGCAACGAACTTTCTCTCAAGCCTTACGGCGTTTTCATCGGTGAGCTTACGAAATAGGCGGAACGAATAAAGTTCGTCTCAACTCTGCGGAAAGTTTCATTCGCTTCAGACGTGCTCCCATGACTTGGCGCGGGAAACGGCTTCGTTCCAGCGCTCGCGCATCGCGTCCACCTGAGAGCGCGGCAGGCTGGGCTCAAACCGGCGCTCCTCGCGCGGCAGTTCGGAAATTTGTTTCAGTTCGTTCCAAAAGCCCGAACCGAGTCCCGCCAGATAAGCCGCGCCCAGTGCGGTTGTTTCCGTAATCGCCGGACGGACAACGGGCACGCCAAGGATGTCCGCCTGGAATTGCATGAGCGCATCGTTGGCCGATGCGCCTCCGTCCACGCGCAACTCTGGCAGCGGAGTGCCCGTATCGGTTTGCACCGCATCCATCAGATCGGCAACCTGGTACGCAATGCTTTCCAGGGCAGCACGCGCCAGATGGCCGGCAGTGGTACCGCGAGTGATGCCGAAGATGGCGCCGCGCGCGTAAGAATCCCAGTGCGGCGCACCCAGGCCCACGAACGCAGGAACGAAATACACTCCCCCATTGTCGGGTACAGAATTCGCCACGGCTTCGACCTCCGATGAGTTGCGAATGAGACCCAATCCATCGCGCAGCCACTGCACCACAGCTCCGCCCACAAACACGCTACCCTCCAGCGCGTAGTCGGTCTTATCACCGATCTTCCAGGCCACAGTGCTGAGCAGCTGATTCTTGGAAGCAATGACGCGATCGCCCGTGCTCTGCAACACGAAACAGCCTGTGCCGTAGGTGTTCTTGGTAAGCCCGGGAGTGGTGCAATGCTGGCCGAAAAGCGCGGCCTGTTGATCTCCTGCAATGCCTGCGATCGGAATTCCATTGAGACCTGGAATCGAGCTCACTTCGCCATAAACTTCGCTGGAAGGCCGTACCTCGGGCAGCATCGAGGCGGAAATTTTAAAGAGATCAAGCAACTCCGCGTCCCAGCTTCCGGTATGAATATTAAAAAGCATCGTCCGCGACGCGTTGCTGGCGTCGGTGACATGCACGCGCCCGCCGGTCAGGTGCCATACGAGCCAGCTATCAACTGTCCCGAATGCCAGACGACCGGCAGCGGCCATATCTCTCGCGTTGGGAACCTGGTCGAGAATCCAGGAGATTTTGCTGCCGGAAAAGTAAGCATCAATCAATAAGCCAGTGCGCTGTTGAATCAATTTGTCGTGGCCTTGCGTTTTGAGCTGCCGACAGAAAGCAGCGGTACGCCGATCCTGCCAAACGATGGCGTGGTAGATCGGCCGGCCAGTGGCGCGGTCCCACACGATCGTAGTTTCGCGCTGGTTCGTGATGCCGATGGCGGCTACTTCTTTTGCCTGCACATGGGCTTGCGCCAGAGCTTCCAGAGCAACCGCGATCTGCGACTCGGCGATATCGTCAGGATCATGCTCAACCCATCCGGCATGCGGAAAGATTTGCCTGAACTCACGCTGCGCCACCGCGATGACGCTGCCGCGCTCGTCAAACAAGAGGGCGCGAGAACTGGTTGTTCCTTGATCAAGAGCGAGAATGTATCGCACCGGCCCTCCTTGATGGCGCTTTGGATCGCTACTTTGAGCACCTAACTCCGTATCACTCTGTGATCCTGTGTGTTGGACACTTTCCTTGCCTTACTCAAACTGTCGCAAGAACCGGCGAATGCCAAAATCGTAAATCGCCGCGCCAATCAATCCTCCCAACAATGGCGCGAACACCGGCACCCACCATACTCGCAGCCCGTCGGTCAGCCCGTTGTTCTTAAATCCAGCCACGGCCGTGAAAAGACGTGGGCCGAAATCGCGCGCGGGATTAATCGCATATCCGTGCATGCCGCCAAAGCTCATGCCAATAGCGACCACCACCAGTCCGATCATCAGGGGCGCGAGATTAGCGCCGGGAGGAGCGTTCAACTCGTCGGTAATAGCCAGCACCATCAGCAACAGAAGCGCGGTGCCGATGACCTGATCCAGAAAACCG
The DNA here is from genome assembly GCA_963818935.1 of uncultured Acidobacteriaceae bacterium. Taxonomy (GTDB): domain Bacteria; phylum Acidobacteriota; class Terriglobia; order Terriglobales; family Acidobacteriaceae; genus Sulfotelmatobacter. The sequence goes on along the minus strand of CAWFUK010000070.1, from coordinate 49,128 downwards.
GCTTGCGGCCACGCCGGAAATGCAGGAAAGGTGGTAAACACACCCGCGGTTTTTTCCAGTTGAGGATCGAACTGGTGAAACGCCGGAAGATAGTTTCTATAGACCAGCGCCGCGGCGAGAAACGCACCGGCGGTTTGCGCAATCGAATAAGGAACGACCCTGCTCCAGGGAAAACCCCGGAAAACGGCGAGCGTCAGAGTAACGGCAGGGTTGAGATGGCCGCCCGAAATTTTGCCGGAGATATAGATTCCCATCGTCACCGCCAGCCCCCATCCCAGTGTGATGTTGGTGTAACCACCGTGGGCCGGCCCCGATGCCGCGGGAAACAAAACCACCATCGCCACCACTCCCGAGCCAAAGAGGATCAAGACAAAAGTCCCAAGAAACTCGGCCAACAGTTCGGCCGCCAATGTGGGCTTGCGATTCATTCATGCTCCTGGGTCCGACTCACTGTGTCGACCGCGAGTAGTCTAGCAATTCTTCTGGCCTTTGCGCCTCGTCGCCTGAAACAGAGGACAACCTTCCCCCGTTACCGAAAATATCAGTCCTGCCGATTTTCCCTTGACAGCTCTGCCGTGGCCTGTAAGATGGGAGAATATTTATTCAGTATTATGAATAAATATTCATAATGAATAAAGTGCTGCGCCACCGGGCTATTTTGGAAACAGTACGCATGGGCCCCATCGCGAATCAGGAAGGTTTGCAACGGGCCTTGCGCAAGCGGGGATTCAAAGTGGGGCAGGCCACGCTCTCGCGGGATATTCATGAGCTGAACCTGAGCAAGACCGGGGACGGGTACACCCTGCCGCAAGGTGAGACCGCCGCAGGCCTGGCTCTTCCTCCAGTGCAACGGCTGGTTCGCGAGTTCGTACTGGATATTCGTCCCGCGCAGAACCTGCTGGTGGTGAAAACCATTATCGGCAGCGCGCAACCGGTGGCGGCCGCGCTGGACGAGCAGGAGTGGGAGGAAGTTGTGGGGACGATTGCCGGAGATGACGCGATCTTGATTGTTTGTCCCGACAAAGAAGCGGCGAAAAAGGTCGCAATGCGAATCGAGGAGATGCTGGGCTGATGTCTGCAAAACTCAAAATCGCGGTGCTGGGGGCCAGCGGCTATTCAGGACTGGAACTGACGCGCATCCTCGAGCGCCATCCGCGTTTGGAGAAGCCCGCACTCTTGCGGCGTGACGAAAGCAGCGACGGCGCGAAAGACCTGGCTGAAATATTCCCCGAGTTGTCGGGCAATGGCGGCTATCCGCTGCAGAAGCTTTCATGGCCCGAATTGAAAAGCCAAGGGATAGAGTTACTTTTCCTGGCCACACCGCACGAAGCGTCGCGTTCGCTGGTACCGGAAGCAATTGCTCAAGGCTTGCGTGTAATCGATCTTAGCGGAGCGTGGCGGCTGAAACAGGCGCAGCACCGCGCGATTTATTCATTCCACGATTCCGACGCTCTCACCGCTGCGGAATTAACCGAAAAAGCGGTTTATGGTATGCCGGAGTTGAACGCTGACCGGATTGCCAACGCCCAACTCGTGGCCAATCCAGGCTGCTACGCGACCTCGGTGATTTTGGCGCTGGCCCCGCTCCTTCAGGCTGGGCTGGTCGATCGGGATCACGGAATTATCTCCGACTCGAAGTCCGGAGTATCAGGGGCAGGCAAGGCCTCGACTTCGCGCACCCATTTTGTTTCTGTGGCCGACAATCTTTCCGCGTATTCAGTATTCAATCACCGGCATCTCGGCGAGATGGTCGAGCAACTGGAACTCGACGATTCTGATCTGACGTTTACGCCACACTTGCTGCCGATCCCACGTGGGATCTTGTCCACAATCTACGTCCGGCTAAAGCGGCCAGCGGCACCGACGGAAATTCAATCGCGCCTTTATGATTTTTATTCCGGTAAACATTGGGTGCGAGTTTTTTTGGCGCCAAAGCTGCCGGAAGTGCATTTTTCCCTGCACACCAATTATTGCGATCTCGGCTTCTGTCTGGCGGAAGATGGCCAGCGGCTGATCCTGATTTCCTGCGTGGACAACCTGCTGAAAGGCGCCGCCGGGCAGGCGGTGCAGAACATGAATCTGATGTATGGCTGGAACGAGCGGGAGGGTTTGCAGTGACCATTGTAGTAAAAATTGGTGGAAAGGCGATTGAGGATCCAGTTCTCCTGCGCAAGTGTGCGCGCTCGATTGCGGAGTTGGCGCAGGACGGTCATCGCGTCGCCGTTGTGCACGGCGGCGGCAGCGCCCTCACTCGCATGCTCGAGCGCCTGGGAAAGAAAAGCGAGTTCGTAAACGGCCTGCGCGTCAGCGACGCCGAGACGCGCGATACAGCTCTCATGGTGCTCGGCGGGATTATCAACAAGAAATTGGTCGCCGCGATTCAGCAAGCGGGCATGCCGGCAATTGGCTTCTGTGGCGGCGACGGCATGACATTTCGTGCGCGAAAAAAATATGTGCGCGGCCGCGACCTCGGTTTTGTCGGCGAGATCTGCTTCGCAGAGCCGTGCTGGATCGAAGCTTTGTGGCAGCAGGGCGGTATTCCGGTACTCGCTTCGTTGGCTCTGGGCGCCGACGGCGAATATTACAACGTGAACGCCGACGAAATGGCGGCATCCTGCGCCGCGGCTTGCCACGCTAATACTCTGATTTTTCTCACCGACGTCCCCGGCGTGAAAGACGCGGCGGGTAGCGTGATGCCCTGGCTCAGCACGAAGCAGGCTGCCGAACTCGCCGCCGGATCGATCATCAGCGGTGGCATGTTGCCCAAGCTGCAAGCCTGCGGCAATGCTCTGAAACAAGGCGTGGGACGAGTGAGAATCCTGCCCGCAACCGAAGCGGAAGTTTTGCCGCAATTCTATCTGACCAAGCTGTCGTGCGGCACGGAGGTTACGGTTTCATGAGTCCATCAACTGCCGCACATTACAAAGCTGCAGGCTACAAGTCACATGCCGCAGGTACGCATCCCGAAACCAAGGAGTCCACATTGAATAGTCAGGTGCAAAGCAGCCAGGCGGCCGCCCCACAAAGGGCGCCCCACGGATTTTGGTGTCCCGATCTGATTTCCACGCGCGATCTTGGTCCCGCGGGCGTGAATGCGGTGTTGGACCTCGCCGCCATCATGAAGTCGCGCCCCACGGATTTTCAGCGGACACTGGCCGGCCGGCAGATCGTAATGTTTTTCGAAAAGCCCTCGTTGCGCACGCGCTTGACGTTCGAGGCCGGAATGGTGAGCCTGGGCGGCACGGCGATGTTTGTTGATCAGACGCACGAACGGCTCGATGCCCGTGAGAAACTAAGCGACGTGGCGCACAACCTCGAGCGCTGGGTCGACTTGATCGTGTTGCGCACCTACTCACAGCAAACCATCACGGGCATGGCCGAGCACGCGCGGGTTCCGGTGATCAATGCGCTCAGCGATCTGGAGCATCCCTGCCAGGCGCTGGCCGACTACCTGACGCTGATCGAGCGCTTCGGCGATGTCACCGATCGCTGCCTGGCCTATGTTGGCGACGGCAACAACGTGGCGCACTCGCTGATTCTCACCTGCGCCTGCCTGGGATCGAAGATTCGCGTGGCGACGCCGAAGGGTTACGCGCCCAATGCGCAGATCATGGCCGATGCGCTTGAAATTGCCGCCGAGACCGGAGCCGAAATTACATTGTTGACCGATCCGCACGAAGCGGTTGCCGGCGCCGACGCGGTTTATACCGATGCTTGGGCGAGCATGGGGCAGGAGCGCGAGGCAGATAAGCGGGCGACGATTTTCCCGCCCTATCAAGTAAATCCCGCGTTCATGGCGGAAGCCGCGCCTCATGCCGTGTTCATGCACTGCCTGCCGGCCCACCGAGGGCAGGAAGTGACCGATGCAGTGATCGACTCGCCACAGTCCCTTGTTTTCGATCAAGCAGAAAACCGCTTGCACGCGCAAAAAGCGATACTTTATCTACTGATGGGTGGCGATCGCCTGCCCGCAAGGAGTGCCCATGCCTGAGAAAATTGTGCTCGCATATTCCGGAGGGCTCGACACCTCCATCATTATTCCTTGGCTCAAAGAAAACTACGCGTATAACGTCATCGCCATGGTCGGCGATGTTGGCCAGGGCGATGACATTGAGGCGGTCGTCGAAAAAGCCTACGCTACGGGCGCGAGCAAAGTAATCGTAGAGGACATGCGCGAAGAATTCCTTACGGGATACGTTTTTCCGGCGCTGCGCGCTGGCGCGGTTTACGAGCATAAATATTTGCTGGGCACGTCACTCGCGCGTCCTGTGATCGCAAAACATCAAGTCGAGGTTGCTTTGCGCGAGGGCGCGACCGCCGTGGCGCACGGCTGCACCGGCAAGGGCAACGATCAGGTTCGCTTTGAATTGACGTATCAGGCGCTCGCGCCGGAACTGAAGGTAATTGCCCCTTGGCGTGAATGGACGCTCAAGTCGCGGGAAGACTGCCTCGATTACGCCGAGCAGCACGGCATTCCAGTCGCTGCCAGCCGCGAAAAAATTCACAGCCGCGACCGCAATCTGTGGCACCTCAGCCATGAAGGCGGAGAACTCAAGGATACGGACAACGCCCCGCTGCCAAGCACCTGGCAAATGACTCGCTCGCCCCACCAAGCTCCAGACAAAGACGAGCAGGTGACCATTGGATTCGAGCAGGGCACTCCGATCTCGGTCAACGGAATGAAGCTTGATCCGGTCTCGTTGGTCGAGTTGCTGAATGAGATTGGCGCGCGCAATGCAATCGGTCGCGTCGATCTGGTCGAGAACCGTTTCGTCGGCATTAAGTCTCGCGGCTGTTACGAAACGCCCGGTGGAACTTTGCTGATCACCGCCCATCGCGAGCTTGAGGCGTTGTGCCTGGAGCGCGAAGTTTCGCACTTCAAGCAGCACGTCGCCCTCAAGTACGCGGAACTGGTTTACTTCGGCCTATGGTTCACGCCACTGCGCGAAGCGCTCGATGCTTTCGTTGCCAGCACACAAACTGAATTGACCGGCGGCGTCACGCTATCGTTATATAAGGGAAACGTCTCGGTCGTGAGCCGTCATTCCGAGCATTCGCTTTATCGCACCGATCTCTCGTCCTTCACCATGGACGATAGCTACGATCAGAAAGATGCGGAAGGATTCATTCGAATTCTCGGCCTGCCCTCGCGCACGCGGGCCCGGACCCGGCTGGAGGTTACTCGATGAAGATGTGGTCGGGCCGGTTCCGGCAGGCACTGGATCCGCAATTTGAACAATGGCAACGGTCGTTCGATTTCGACCGCCGTCTGCTGCATTACGAACTTGCGGCCAGTGCGGCGCATGCCCGCGCTTTGAAGAATGCCGGCGTTCTTTCTTCCGACGAACTAATCAGCATTCTTCAGGGGCTGCAACAGATCGGGGGAATCGCTGCCGATCCCAAAGCTCCGGTGCAAGACGACGAAGCCGAGGACGTGCATCATTTCGTCGAAAAGCAGTTGGTCGCGCGAATCGGCGACCTGGGATACAAGCTGCACAGCGGCCGCAGCCGCAACGAGCAAATCGCAACCGATCTGCGCCTTTACGTGCGTGCTGCCATCGACGAACTACAAAAACAACTGGCGGAAGTGTGCGGAGTTTTCACCGACCGCGCTGAAAACGCCGGCGGCGCAGCCATGCCGGCCTTCACACACCTGCAGCACGCCGAGCCTGTTCTCATTGCTCATTGGCTGTTAGCGTATGTCGAAATGTTTTTGCGCGACGCGAATCGCCTGAAGGATTGCCGCGCACGCTTAAACGTTTGTCCGCTGGGCTCGGGCGCGGTGGCCGGCGCAACTCTGCCGCTCGATCGTGCCTTCATGGCAAGCGAACTCGAGTTCGATGCGCCGACTTCAAACAGCATCGATGCCACCGGCGACCGCGATTTCGCTCTCGAATTCGTGAACACGCTTGCGATATTGAGCTTGCATCTGAGCCGCTGGGCCGAGGAGATGATTATTTTTTCCTCGCAGGAATTCGGCTTCGTCCATTTGCCAGAGGCGTATTCGACCGGCAGTAGTGCCATGCCGCAAAAAAAGAATCCTGATCTTCTGGAACTGGCGCGGGGCAAGACCGGCCGCATAATCGGAGATGCAGTGTCCCTGATGGTCACGCTGAAAGGGTTGCCTCAGGCTTACAACAAAGACCTGCAAGAAACGCAGCAGCCACTTTTCGACGCTGCCGATGCCGCGCTTCGATTGTTGCCCTTGATCGCGGGATTTATGGCGTCCGTCAAATTCGATCACGAGCGCATGAACCAAGCGGCACAATCGGGATTCACGAATGCCTGGGCGGCGGCCACTTATCTGGTCAAGCGCGGAGTCCCGTCTCGTCTCGCCCACGAACAAATCGGAAAAGCCGTCAAGCTCTGCCTGGAAAAGAATTGCGAGCTTCAGGATCTGACGCTTGACGAATTGCGCACGTTGAATCCCGCATTTGATAACGGCTTCTACGACTGTCTGAAGCCCGCGTCAGTTCTCGCCATTCACGACGTAGTTGGTGGTACCGCTCCAGACCGGGTGTTGGATGCCATTCGCTCGGCTCGCAAGAAAATCGAAACTTTGCGCGAGGAGGTTGAATTTCATGCGCACGCGTAAAGCCATTTTGCCCGACGCCCAGCACATCCACGAGCTGATCTCGGGTTATTCCCTGGACGGCACGCTGCTCCCACGCACGTTGGCCGAGATCTGCGAGAACGTGCGCGACTTCGTAGTCCTCGAAAACGAAAGCCGCATCATCGGGTGCGGCGCGCTCCATCTTTATGGCACGCATCTGGCGGAGATTCGCTCGATTACGGTGGGGCGCGAAGCGCAGGGCAACGGCGGCGGCAGCCGCTTGATGAAGGCGTTAATGGCCGAAGCCAGGCGTCATCGCGTGGATTGCATTTGCCTGTTCACCCGCGCTCCGGAGTTTTTTGCGCGCCAGGGATTTGCCATCGCGCGCCGCGAAGATCTTCCCGATAAGATCTACAAGGATTGCCACGTTTGTCCCAGGTTTCACCAATGCGATGAAGTGGCCATGGTGCGGGGCAAGCTGCCCACGTTTGCCATTTTGCCCGAACCGGCAAACTGGCTGGTGAAGCTGCAACCCGCACAAGTTGCGGGCTAAAAATCGAATACCCACTTTCCCGCCGAATTGACGAGAGCAGTCGGCATTCTTCTTTTCTTCATTTTGTCGAGCTACGCCAGAACCTTGTCGAGCTACGGCACCACGCGAAACGGTACGTTGCTATTGAGTGTTGCGTCTGGCGTCACTACCTTGATCTTGCCTGTAGTTGCGCCGGTGGGCACGGTGGTCGTGATTTCAGTATCGGAAACGACGGTGAAGGTCGCTGGAGTACCGTTAAACGTCACACTGGTCGTTCCCGTCAGGTTGTTGCCTAGAATAATCACGCTCGATGCGACCCGGCCCGAAGCGGGTGCAGTGGTTACAAACGGCGCCAGCCCCATGTTTAGGCTGTACACGACACCATTCGTCTGAGTCCCACCCTCGCCGGTGGTGCCATAGAGCATGCCTGTGGTGGCCTGCATCAAGCCTGCGGTGGGCCGAACTCCGTCAAGGCAATACTCTTGTGCACAGAAGTTATACAGCGTCGTGAATCTGCCCCCCGGACCAATCTGAAAAAGAGTTCCGGAGATGTTGGCGCCCGCCCATTGGGTAGTGCCATAAAAATTTCCGTCCGTTGCCAGCAATAATCTCCCGTAGGGATTGCCGCCGTCGGTGCCATCAAATTTGTGCAGGGTGGTGAAGGTTCCGTCGAGAGTGATGGCGAAAACCGTACCACACCCGCCGCCATCGCCGTCATTGCAATAGGTGCCGCTGTCGGCGCCGGCACTTGTGATCCCGTAAAGTTTCCCGTTCGCGCTCTGGACCAAACCTCCGACCGGACTCGATCCATCTGTGCCATTGAAGGAATGCAGGGTGGTTAGGGTGCCCGATGGCGTGACCCTGAAAACCGTTCCATCGTTGTTGGCTCCTCCGCTTCCGGCTACTCCGTAAAAATTGCCGTCGCTGGCTTGCAGCAAAGCACTGGGGATTATTCCGTCGGGACAGCCAGACTCAGTACAGAAGGTGTAGATCGTGGTCAGTGTGCCTGCCAAGGTAATCTTGAAAATGGTTGAGCCAGTCGTTCCGTACAGCTCTCCGTTCCCAGCCTGGATCAGCGCGGTCGAGGGATAAGAACCATCCGCGCAAGTCGTCACACAAAAGCCATAGAGATTGGTTTCCGTGCCGGCAAGAGAGATTTTGAACAAACTACCCTCCAAAGCGGTTCCACCCTGTTGTGTAGTTCCGTAGAAATAACCGTTGCTGGCCAGGACCAACGGGGCGAACGGGTATTGACCATCCTCACAACTGGCGGAGTCAAAATAACAAATCGTAGTCAATGTGCCACTCGGGGTCACGTCGTATATGCTTCCTGAGTCACCAATTGCGCCTCCTGGGCTGGTCCCGTAGAAGTTCCCGTCTGTTCCCTGCACCATCGCCGAAAAGGGCGAGTAGTTTTCGAAATTTGCGATGGTAGTTACGGTTTGCGCCTGCGATACAACCGCACCGGCCGCAAACGCCAGAACAAGCATTTTCGAGAATCGATTGGCTTTCATGGTGCTCCCAGTTCTTTGACTAGAACTGCGTTAAGTGGACTTTTGTTTTCGGCATCGCCCTGAACCTGGCGCTGCCGACCCAATGCCATACGGGTTTCGTTCTTACGTAGGGCCCGAGAAATACCGCTGATGCGCAGCAAAAATGAGTCTCCCAACCAGTGTCAACAACCGACGGAGCTCTCGCTGAGGGGAGGGGAAAAACGCGTTCGATTATCGTTAAGGCGGGAAATGCTGTCAATAGGGTTTTTCCCCAGTCAGCATGGGGTACTCAGGAGCCTAGCAACCTGCAGCGGAACGATCCCGGCGAGCGGCTGCTCGCCGGTTGCCAGACTAAGCAGGTACTTCAACGGAGATGAGCTCCGGGGTGCATCTCGAATTCTGGATCGCCTTCACGGCATCTTCGGCGGTGAACCTTCCCATCATCAACGCAAGTTTGCGGTTGGTTGTCATCTGGAAGGGAACGCGGTCGATGCGCAGAATGTATTCCGAGGCCCGCGTACCAGTACGGTTTACTTTGATCAAGAACTTTGTGTTTTTCATGGTTTATCCTTCCGAGATTTAGACATCACAATCGACTATTACTGAGGCTGTCACGTCGATCAACAAACACTGCATGAGCGATTGAGGGCGAAAATGACACACGCTAGTGAGGAAAAAGGTTTCAGCGGAGTTCAATCGCGCCAGAAAATGAAAAGTGATGGGATATTTCCCTCAGCTATAATACTAGGCTCATTCAGACCCCTTGTCAATTGCGGGATCTCAGACGAACGGCATGGGGCTCGACGTGGGATTACTGCTGCAAAATTTGACCTGCTTGCGGGTGCACGGTCTCATCTTTGATTTGGCTATCATCCCAGCCTCCGCCCAAGGCCTTTACCAGATAGACCGAGCTCACCATCTGTTGGCCGAGCAACTGCGTTTCCAGGCGTTGGCTGTTGAGCAGCGTCGTCTGCGCTGTGATGACGTCGAGATAACTGGTGACACCGCCCACATAGCGATTGTTGGCGATATCTAAGGCGCGGCGCGCATCCTCGACCGCAGCCGTCTGCGTCAAGAGCGCTTGCGAAAGCGTGCTCAGGTTGCTAATTCCATCTTCGACTTGCTGGAACGCTGTGAGCACCGCTTGGCGATAATTCGCCACAGATTGATCGTAGGCCGCGCGCGCCGCCGCCAGATTCGCGCGGTTTCGGCCGCCCTGTAAGATAGGTTCCAGCGCGTCTGCGCCCAGCGACCAGAACAGGCTGGGAGCGTTGAGCAGATTCGAAATTTGCGTACTCTGCCATCCCCCAGATCCGCTGAGCGTGATGTGCGGATAGAAAGCCGATCGCGCTACTCCGACCTCTGCATTCTCGTACGCCATGGTGCGTTCCGCGGTGGCAATATCTGGCCGGCGCTCCAATACATCGGAGGGCACTCCAAGCGGCACGGGCGGCGGCGTAGTTTTTAGCGGCACCACGGGCACATTCACGCTTGGCGCAGGCTGCCCCAGCAGCACGGCAATCGCGTGCTCGTACTGCGCGCGCGTCTGCTGCACCAGCGCGAGCTGCGATAAGGTCGAATCCAGAAGAGCTGCTTGTTGCGCAACTTCAAGACCGCTCGCGATGCCTCCGTTATGGCGGTTGTTTACCAGATCCAGCCCCTTGCGCTGGTAACCCACCGATTCCTGCACCACCTGCGCTTCGGCATCGAGCTCACGCAGGGTAAAGTAATCGGCGGCCAGTTCCGCGGTAAGCACCAGTTGCACGTTCTGAAGGTCGGCGGCCGTCGATTGCAGAGATGCGTTTGCGGCGGCCACATTGTTCCGCACCCGTCCGAAAAGATCGACCTCGTAGCTCAGGTTGAACGGTATCGTATACACACTCTGGGTGTACGGCGGAATAACCTCAGGCACTCCATTGATGATCGGCACCACTTCGCCATTTAACGGACGGTTGCCGGCGCCACGCTCGCGCATCGAGCTGGGATCGGTCGAAAGCTGCGGGAAAAAATCTGCAGTGGCAACGCGCGCCAAAGAACGCGCCTGGTTTAACCGGTCGCGGGCGGCCACCAGAGACTGGTTTGCCTGAAGCAATTGCTGCTCGTAGGCGTTGAGCTCAGAATCATTAAAGACTTGCCACCATGCGCCCTTGGGAAGCGAATCCTTGGGCGCAGCCTGCTGCCATGGAGGTTGTGTCTTCCATGCGTCTGGCGCTGGCGCAGGAGCCGCTGGACGGCTGTAACGCGGCCCGACCGTACATCCAGCGGCAAAGACGAGAAGCATAAGAACGGCAGTAGTGACAGCCTGTTTCACAATCCGCTGCCTTTCTGCTGGCCTTGTTGTCCCTGTGTCCCGCTCTGTGGCCCCTGATTCTGCGGCTGCGCTACGTTAACTTGCTGGCCATTTTCCAACGAATCCGCCGGATTGATCACGATTTGATCGCTGGGCGAAACTCCGCCCAACACTTCCAGACTCGTGCCGTAGTCGCGCCCGATATTTATCGGCCGCAATTGAATTTTATTGTCGGGACCAACCACAGCGACCTGCGCTCCTTGCGCGCGAAACAGCATCGCGTTCACGGGCACCGTAACCTTGTCCACGCCGTATCCCACCGCAAAATGAACTTCGCCGAGCGAGCCCGGCAATAGGCGTCCGTCAGGATTGGGCACGTCAACTTCGGTCAGCAAAGTTCGCGTCGATTGATCGATCGCATCCGCGGTTCGAGCTACCTTGGCGGAAAATTTCTGACCTGGAAGCTCCTGCAACGTGATGTAAGCTTTTGCTCCAACCTTGATATAAGGCGCGTAGAGCTGCGGAACATTGGTATAAACGCGTAAGGGATCGATCTTCGCCAGGTCGAACAACTCGCGCCCGTTAGCTTGCGCGCCCGCGTTAATGAGTGCTCCGGGATCGACGTTGCGCCGCGTGAGCACGCCGGAGAATGGCGCGTAAACTTCTTTGAAGCCCTCCAGCTGTTCCAGACGGCGCACATTGGCGTCGGCGGCAGCCAGATTGGCCTGCGCCTGCTTGTATCCGCTGGTCTGCTGATCGGCTTCCTGCGCCGAGACTGAATCCGTTTTGCGCAAGTTCTCCCAACGATCTGCGCTGATTTTGGCCAGCTCCAACTGCGCTACGATCTGCTGCCGCGCAGCCTTACTCTGATTCAGTTCCTGATCGACTTCTGGCGTATCGATCTTCGCCAGTAACTCTCCCTCCTTCACCCGGCTCCCGATATCCCTGTACCACTTGATCAGATAACCATTGGTGCGCGCATAAATAGGAGACTCTTCATAAGCCAGCAAAGAGCCAGGCAGCACGAGATCCTCGTCGGGCTTTTCCATCTGGGGATGGACCACAGCAACGGTCGGAATCGTCTCGTGCTCCGTCTCTTTGGCCAAGGCGCGATCATGGCTCACGTGATCAAGCAATGTCAGAGCGCCCGCGATGATCAGAATGAGCAGGGCGATCGCAACCATGGTCAAGGCTTTGCGCGCCGGCGCAGGCGGTAACTCCGGCGGCCTCTGAATTTGCGGAGGCTGGCGCTTGGACCTCTTCTGGATTGCTTCAATCTCTTCGTCACGGCGCGCCTGAGCGCCATGCGCATGCTGCTCTTCATTCGCAGGGTCGACCGTCGCCGTTTTCACATCCTTGTCTTCACTCATGCCTGACTCCGATTCCTAGAAAAACCACGCTCGAACTACGCTTGCTCCTGCCGTGCCCGCCGCGCTTCGCGCCGGCTATGAAAGATGGCGAACACGCTGGGCACAAAAAACAAAGTCGCCACCGTGGCGAAAAGCAGTCCTCCAATCACTGCGCGGCCCAGCGGCGCGTTCTGCTCGCCGCCTTCGCCCAGTCCCACCGCCATGGGTACCATACCGATGATCATAGCCAGTGCGGTCATGATGACGGGCCGCATGCGCGTGTATCCCGCCGCAACTGCCGCTTGCACCGCCGGAATGCCTTCGTCCATCTGCTCACGCGCAAAACTGACCATCAGAATGGAATTAGCCGTGGCCACGCCCATGCACATGACCGCGCCCGTCAGCGACGGCACATTGAGCGTAGTGTGCGTCAGCAGCAGAAACCAGCAAATCCCGGCCAGCGCCCCTGGCAGCGCAGTAACAATGATAAAAGGATCGAGCCACGACTGGAAGTTAATCACGATTAACAGGTAGACCAGCAGGATGGCTCCCACCAGTCCCACTCCCAGCCCGATAAAAGAGGAACGCATAGTCACGACCTGACCGCGCGTCACAATCTGAGTGCCGCGCGGCAGTTTGCCGTCAAACTCTTTCAGCACTTTGTTGGTGTCGGCGAAAACCGCGCCCAGATCGCGATCCTGTGTGCTGGCGTAAACGTCGATGACCGGCGCGACATTGTAATGATTTACCGTGGCCGGCCGCGCCACCGGGTAAACCTGCACCAGATTGCTCAGCAACTGATTGCCCCGTTGCGACGCAACCGGAATCGACATCAGATCTTGCATGTTCGTCATGCGGTATTGCGGCGACTGCACCGCAACCTGATAAGTGACTTCGTTGCGCGGATTGAGCCAGAAATTTGGTGTCGTCTGAAAGCTGCCGCTCAACGACACCAGCACGCTCTGCGCCACGTCCCGCGCCGTGAGCCCAACCTGCGTGACGCGCGTCCGATCGATATCCATATGCAGCGTAGGTTCCGACAGCAACTGCTGCACGTGCACATCGGCCGCACCCGGAATATGGCGCATCTTGTTCGCAATTTGCTGCGCGATCGCGTAATTGCTGCCCATATCGTTGCCGACGACCTGGATGTCGATAGGCGCAGGCAAGCCAAAGTTCAAAATCTGCGTCACAATGTCAGCCGGCTGAAAGAAAAATTCCACGCCCGGAAAACGCCGTGGCAGCACCTCCCGCAAGTGCCGGATCAAACCCGCGGTGGGTTGGTGATGCTCAGGATCAAGAGCGATCAGGATCTCGGCGTCGCTGGTTCCAATAGTTCCGTTCGAGCTATAGGACTGATTGATGCCGGAGTTAGGCAGACCGATGTTGTCGAGGATCGTCTGCAATTCACCTTGCGGGATCTCCTGATGAAGCACCCCTTCCACCTGGTCGCAAAGCTTGGCTGTCTCCTCAACGCGCAAGCCAGGCCGCGCACGCATGTGCAGGCGCAGAAGGCCAGCATCCACTTGCGGGAAGAAATCCTGCCCCAGGAAAAAGAACAGCCCGAGCGACAACACGCAAAATGCCAGGAAGCACAGCATGAAGGCGACGCGGTGCTCCAGGGTCGTCTCGAGCAATTGCTCATAGCCGCGCCGGAAATCTTCGAACTTGCGCTCGAACCCGCGCTGGAAGCGGCCAATCACAGACTTCGGCGCCTCCGCGCGATGCTCGTGCCCGCGCATGATGAACATTACCAGCGTAGGAATCAGTGTTCGAGAAAGCAAATAGCTGGCCAGCATCGCGAAGCTGACCGCTTCCGCCAGGGGCACAAACAAGAACTTTGCCACCCCGGCCAGAAAGAACATGGGCACGAACACGATGCAGATGCTGAGCGTCGATACGAAGGCTGGCACGGCAATCTGCTGCGCGCCGTCAAGAATGGCCTGCCGCATCTCCTTGCCCATGGCGAGATTCCTCTCGATGTTTTCAATTTCCACGGTGGCGTCATCGACCAGGATGCCGACGGCCAGCGCTAATCCCCCCAGCGTCATGATATTGATAGTTTCGCCAAGCGCGCCCAGAACAATGATGGAAACGAAAACCGACAGCGGGATCGAAATCAGAATGACGATCGTCGGCCGCCAGTCGCCCAGAAAGATCAGAATCATCACCGCCGTAAGCGCCGCTGCAATCAACCCCTCGCGGATCACGCCATTGATCGAAGCCCTCACAAAAAGGGACTGATCAAACAGCGCTGTAATCTTCAGTTCCGGCGGCAAGGCTTGCGCCGCTTGCTTGACAATATTCTTGACCCCCGCGACGATCTGTAGCGTGGACGCGTTGCCGTTCTTGTAGATCGACATCAGCGCGCCGCGGTTGCCATCCTGGCGCACAATGTTGGTCTGCGGCGCAAAACCATCGCGTATGTGGGCGACGTCGCGCATATAGATCGTCGCGCCGTTAGAGGTCCTGACCGGCAGATCGTTCAACTCCGGGATCGTCTGCGGCGTCCCATTCATCTCCACGTCGTATTCCAACTGCCCCAGCTTCACCGTACCCGTAGGCAGGATGATGTTCTGCGCATTCACCGCGTTGACAATGTCATTGGGCCCAAGCCCATATTCCTGGAGTTTGGTCAAGTCCAGATCGACCTGAATCTGGCGAATCTTACCGCCATATGGGTAAGGAGTCGCGGCCCCCGGTACCGTGGCCAAATAGTTGCGCAAGAAATTCTGCCCCAGGTCGAAAAGTTGTTGTTCGGGCAGAGTCTTGCTGCTCAGACCGAGTTGGATAATCGGCGTAGTCGACGCGCTATACGAGATAATCAGCGGCGGCGTAGTGCCCGGAGGCAGTCCGCGCACCGTAGTTTGCGCGATGGCCGTGATTTGCGCGATGGCCCCTTGCAGGTTCGTTCCCGGCCGGAAAAATACTTTGATCACCCCCAGGCCATACACCGACTGCGATTCCATGTGCTCGATGTCGTTGACGGTCGTGGTAATGCCACGCTCGGAGTTCGACACGATCCGGTTGGCCATATCTTCTGGCGACATGCCGGTGTAGAACCACACCACCGAAACCACTGGAATATCAATGTTGGGGAAAATATCGACGGGCGTGCGAAAAACCGTGACGACAAACATGATCACGATGACAATCGCCATCACGACGAAGGTATAAGGACGCCTGAGCGCTAACGCTACAATCCACATCGATTAAGCACCGCTCCAAAATTCACAACCAAACAAGGATTGCCACGAATCGGTCCAAGATCATCGTTACCAGCGGAATCCCACAGACCCAACCTTAGATTCGATACTATACGTATTGGATTCTAAAGCAAAATTAGATTATAACTGGTAACGTGAGGACTATGCACGGAAGAGCCGAGGTTGCGGCAAAACCCAGCACAAAGGCGCAGAAACGCTCGCCCGGACGCCCGCGCAGTGAATCAGCCCGGCTGGCGATTCTGCGCAGCACTTTGCAGCTTCTCGGCAAGAACGGCTTTTCTGAACTCACCATCGAAGATATTGCAGCCCATGCCAACGTGGGTAAAGCAACGGTTTACCGCTGGTGGCCGAATAAAGGCGCGCTCATCGCCGATGCCTTCGCCAGCAGCACGATCGCGAAACTGCGCTTTCCCGATCACGGTTCAGTCCGCTCCGACATGAGCCAGCAGATGCGCCAGCTCATCAAGGTCTTTCGCAGCCCTCGCGGACGCATCGTTTCCGCCATTCTTGCCGGCGGCCAGAGCGACCCGGAACTGATCGCCGCCTTCCGCGAGCGTTTTCTCTGGCCCCGCCGCCACGAAGCCTACGCCACGCTACGCCGTGGCATTGTGCGCGGCGAATTGCGCAAGCATGCCGACTTGGACCTTATTCTCGATTCCCTCTACGGACCGATTTACATGCGCTTCCTCCTCCGCCACGATGAGCTGACGTCCAGCTTTGTAGACGGCCTCTGCGAACTGTGTCCTGAGCGGGGCCAGTCCCGACCACAGGCTGCGCCGAAAGAAGCAAGCACTTCTGCAGTAGCCCGCACCAGACAACAATCACACCGTAAAACTGTCAGGAACTTATTCCCACCAGGCAACGTAACCTTAGTGGGGCCCTTCCGAGTCAGTAAAATAGCTCCCCACTCGGAGACTAACGGGAATCTGGGTTTCCGGATGTTCTGAATTTGCGGCGTTTCATCATCGCTTCTCGCATTCTCGAACGTGGAGGCAACCGTGGCACTCACCATCACCGGTCTTTCCAAGACCTACCCAACGGCGTAAAGGCGCTCAAGAATCTTTCGCTCTCCATCGGCAACAGCATGTTCGGCCTGGTCGGCCCTAACGGCGCCGGCAAGAGTTCGCTGATGCGCACCGTCGCGACGCTGCAGGATCCCGACTCCGGCTCGATCACTCTCGACGGCATCGACGTGCTCCGCCAGAAAGATGAGGTCCGCCGCATCCTCGGCTACCTGCCGCAGGAATTCGGCGTCTACCCCAAGATCTCCGCGCTCGACATGCTGCACCATCTCGCAGTGATGAAAGGCATGACCTCAGCCGTCCGAGCGCAAGGAAACCGTCGACGCGCTGCTGCAGCAGACCAATCTTTGGGATGTCCGCAAGAAAGCGCTTGCAACCTTTTCCGGCGGCATGAAGCAGCGTTTCGGCATCGCGCAGGCGCTGCTGGGAAATCCTCGACTCATCATTGTCGACGAGCCCACCGCCGGTCTCGACCCGGCCGAGCGCAATCGCTTTCTGAATCTTCTCTCCTCGCTAGGCAGCGATCGCACCGTGATTCTGTCGACCCACATCGTCGACGACGTTCGCCAACTCTGCCCCCGCATGGCGATCATCGCCAACGGGGAGCTACTGCTGGAAGGCGCTCCCAACGAGGCTTTAGCCGCCCTCAACGGCAAGATCTGGTCGAAAGTAGTCGCCACCGACGACGAACTGCGCTCGATCGAAACCCAGCTTCACGTGATCTCCACGCACCTGGTGGGCGGACAGCATGAGATTCGCGTCTACTCTGACACGTCTCCGGGCGACGGGTTCAACGCAGTCGAGTCCGACCTTGAGGATGTCTATTTTCTCAATCTCTCGCAGCAGAGCAAGTCGCAATCCGGCGCCAAAGTGCTTCCGAACTAAGGCCCTCGCACTCGAGGAGGATTTCAAATGGCACTCTTTTGGGAGTTCTTCACCTTCGAGCTCAAGTTCCGCTTCAAGAGCATCTCGACCTACGTCTACTTCCTCCTCTGGCTGGCCTTTTCCTTTCTCAGCGTAGCGTCGGAAAGCTTCGGCCCGATTGGCAACAGCAACGGCAAGATCCTGCTCAACGGCGCCTTTCGCCAATACTTTTAACGATATGGGCGCGGCGCTTTTCGGCATCATCGTCATCGCTGCCATCTTCGGCACTTCAATTCTGCGCGACTTCCAGCGCGACACCTACCAGATGCTCTTCACCCAGCCCATCTCGAAGTTCGCCTACCTTGGCGGGCGCTGGGCTGGCTCGTTCGTCACGACGGTCTTTGCCTTCTCGGGCATGATTTTCGGCACATACCTCGGCACCTTCGCACCCTGGGCGGACCACACCCGCATCGGCCCGAATCATCTCTGGGTCTACCTCCAGCCCTTTTTCTCCATCCTCGTCGTGCAGATCTTTTTCATCGGCTCCGTCTTTTTCGCGGTCTCCGCGCTCACCCGCAAGATATTCATCGTCTATCTGCAGGGTGTCGCGCTGTTCATGATTTACCTGATCGGCATCACCGTTTTCTTCGCCACGCGTTCTCTGGAGCGCTTCTGGTCCGGAATTTTCGATCCTATCGGCATCATTCTTGACCGATGACATCACCCGCTACTGGACGGTCATCGAGAAAAACACGCAGCTGTTCTCACTGGTCGCCGACGCTGGTGAACGGAGTTTTCCTCTACAACCGTCTGCTCTGGATCGGTGTGGGCGTGGATCTCGCTGGTTGCGGTGTGGGCTCTGTTCCCCATGTCGGTGGAGGCGCTCACGGCTCGCTCGCAGGGCCGCCGCGCCGCCAAAGCCAAAGAGCAGGAACTCACAGAGGCTTTGCCGGTGCGATCCGCTGGTCGCGGCCCGACTGCCGCACGTTCATCAGGCATTCAATTCTTCCACCACCTTTGCGCAATATCTTTCGCTCACTCGCCTGCGCATGCGCAACATTCTTCGCGACATTCCCTTCTGGGCCATCGTCGCCCTGCTCGTGGCCTTCGCCGTCAACAACGGATATTTCGCCGGCCACGTCGCCGAAGCAGAACGTCTGGCCGGTCACCTATCTGATGGTGCAAGCGGTCGAAGGCAGCGCCACTACTGTTTCTTTACATCGTTGCCGCCCTTTATGCGGCGGAGTTGCTGTGGCGCGAGCGCGACACCAATTTCAGCGGCATCCATGACGCTCTGCCCATGCGCGAATCGACCGACTGGCTCTCTCGCTTCACCGCCATCGTCGTCGTCGAAGCTCATTCTGCTCGCCGTAGCCATGCTCATGGGCATCGTGCATGCAGACCATCCTCGGCTACTACCACTACGAATTTCTGCAGTATCTCAAGGAACTCTACCTGGTCACGTTCCCGCAGATTCTGGCCTTTATTCTTCTCGCGATGTTCGTGCAGACCATGGTGTCGAACAAATTTGTCGGTCACGCCATCGTGATCGGCATCTTCGTGCTGATGCCGATCCTCTACAGCTTTGGCTGGGAAAACACGCTCTACCTGATCGGGCAGGTCCCCGCATACACCTACTCCGACATGAACGGCTACGGCCACTTCGTGCCCGCGCTGTTCTGGTCGATCACCTACTGGTTGGCGATCATGTGCGTTCTTAGCGGTCATTTCGATCGCCTTTGCACGCCGCGGGGCTGAAGATTCCCTGCGCGTCCGCGCCCGCCAGGCCGTGCGGCTTGCCCCACGCCTCGCTCCCGTCGCCGCTGCTTTTCGCTCATCATCGCCATCGGCGCTGGCTCCTGGTATTTCTACAACGCCCACGTCCTCAACGAATATCTCGACTCCAAAGCGCGCCGCGACATTCAGGCCGACTACGAACGCAAGTTCAAGCAATACGAAAACCTGCTTCAGCCCAAAGTGACCGCAGTCGATGCCACCATCAACATCTATCCTGACCGCCGATCCTTCGACGGAAGCGTCCGCATGACGCTGCAGAACAAGACCGACCAGCCCATCTCGCATATCCACATCACCGATCAGAAACAATCGGTCACGAATTTGCAATTCGACCGCGCCGTTCCATCGCGTCAGCGCGGCGCCGCGCAATCTTTACTCGATTTACGCACTCGAGCAGCCTCTCGCGCCCGGCGAAACGATCACTCTCACCTGCAACGTCGGCCATCAGACCCGCGGCTTCCGCGACGGCAACGAATTGCCCGAACTTGCCTACAACGGCACTTTTTTCGATTCCGACTATCTTCCCTACATCGGCTACAACACGCAACATGGAGCTTGACGACCCTCGCCGCCGCCGCGAAGAACATCTTCCCGCGCTCGAGGAAATGGCGCACCGCGGCGATCCGGTCCACTCGGTAAATAATGTCTTTTTCCGAGGTGATTCCGACTGGATCACCTATCACACCGTGGTCAGCACCTCGGCAGATCAGATCGCCATCGCTCCCGGATATCTGCAGCGCGAATGGCAAGCGAATGGCCGCCACTTCTACGAATACAGCATGGGCTCAACCCACATCCTCGGACTTCTTTGCCTACATCTCAGCTCGCTACCAGGTCCGCAAAGAGACCTACCACGGAGCCAACGGCGACATCGCCCTCGAGGTTTATTACGATCCCGCGCATACCTACGACGTCGACGACATGCTCGCCAGTTCGCGTGCCGGACTCGACTACTACCAGACGCGTTTACAGTCCCTACCAGTTCAATCAGTACCGCATCTCTCGAATTTCCTCGTTACCGCACCTTTGCCCAGTCGTTCCCCAACACTGTCCCGTACTCCGAGGCCATCGGCTTTATCGGCCGCGTCGAGAAGCCGACCGACATCGACTTCACTTACTTCGTCAACGCGCATGAACTCGGCCACCAATGGTGGGCGCATCAGTTGATCGGCGCCGATGTAGAAGGTTCGAACATGATGTCGGAGAGCCTCGCCGAATACTCTGCCCTGCAAGTGATGGCGCACAAATACGGCCGCGACCTCATGCATCGCTATCTGCGCCACGAACTGGATTCGTATCTGCGAGGCCGTGGCGCAGAAGTCCGCCACGAGCCGCCGCTGGCGATGGTCCAGCGTGAGCACTACGTCTGGTATCAGAAAGGCGGCCAGGTGCTCTACACTCTTGCCGACTACATCGGCGAAGACAAGCTCAATCTGGCGCTGCACAATTTCCTGATGCAGTACCGCTACGCCAACGCCAACAATCAGGTCGACGCGCACGACAGTGCCGCCGGCGCCGCCGCGCTCGACAAAGACTATCCCGACACCCGCATGCTGGTCGACGCCATCCGTGCGCAAACTCCGCCTGAGCTGCAATACATGGTCGACGACGGCTTCAATCGCATCGTTCTCTACGACAACAAGGCTATCTCTGCCACCTCGCAGAAAACTCCCGACGGAAAATATAAGGTCACGCTCGAAGTGCAGGCTCGCAAGATGCAGGCCGACGGCAACGGCGCGGAAACTCGTGTGCCGCTAGCCGATTACATTGAGATCGGCGTCTTCAGCGGCAAGAAAGATGAAGAAAAACCGCTCTATCTGAAGAAGGAAAAAATCACGGAAGAGCATAAAACGTTCACCATCGAAGTCGATCAGCAGCCTACACTGGCCGGCATCGATCCCTACAACAAGCTGATCGACCGCAACGCCGACGACAACATGATCGACGTGACCAACAAATGAACCCGGATGGGCCTTCGGGACTGCAGTGTAAAGACGTCGTGCTAAGCCGCGGAGCGGCGTTTGACGGTAGCCCGGCGCTTCGGCGCTGGATAAAAGCGGAAAACTGGAACCAGTCTCGGAGAGACGCACAACTCCGTTGCGGGCTGAAGACCCTTACGCTGTCGCAGCGACTTCCTTCACGGCAGCAACCACCTGGCGCCCCATCTCCACGGTGGAGGCCGCCTTCTCTTTATCCTTGATCAGATCAGCCGTGCGCACGCCTCGGTTCAGCACGGTACTCACTGCATCCTCAACGCATCGAGCTTCGCCTTCGAGTCGAAACGAATGCCGCAGCAAAAGCGCGACAGACAGAATCGCTCCCAGTGGATTGGCAATTCCCTTTCCCGCGATATCCGGCGCCGACCCATGCACCGGCTCGTATATGCCGACGGGACCGCCAACGCTTGCCGAAGCCAACAGGCCCAACGAACCCACCACGCCACCGGCCTGGTCGGACAAAATGTCTCCAAACATATTCTCTGTCAGGACAACATCAAAATCGCGCGGACGCTGCACCAGCGACATAGCTGCAGAATCCACGTACATGTGCGAGAGTTGCACCTCGGGATAATCCTTCCCACGCCGCGTCACCACCTCTCGCCACAGCCGGGAGCACTCCAGAACATTTGCTTTGTCGACGGAAAGAACTTTCTTGTGCCGCTTCATCGCGAGTTCGAAGGCCACGCGAGCGATGCGCTCAATTGCCGGCTCATCATAAGTCATCGTATTGATCGCAAGGCGCGCGCCCGGCGCACCTGCGATCGAGCGCGGTTCGCCGAAGTAAAGCCCTCCCAGCAATTCGCGCACGATCAGCATGTCGGTGCCGCGAACCAGCTCGTCGCGCAGCGGTGAACAATCCAGCAGCGCGGGAAAACACACTGCCGGTCGTAAATTCGCGTACGCTCCGAGTTCGCGCCGCAGGCGCAGCAGTCCAGCTTCCGGACGAAGATGGTTGGGATTATGATCGAACGCCGGGTTGCCAACTGCGCCCAGCAGCACCGCGGAAGATGACAAACACGCCTGAATCGTTTCCGGGGGCAAGGGATCATTCGCGGCCGTCAGCGCAGCTCCGCCAATGTTTTCTTGCTGAAATTGAAGCTGATGGCCGAACGCGTCGGCTACGCTCTGCAGCACGAGAACGGCTTGCTCAGTCACTTCCGGACCTATGCCGTCGCCAGGGAGGATCGTGATCTTCAGAACCATGCGGGAGTCAGTGTAACGGAAAGCGTCATGTAGGTGCATCCCTTGCTGATTGTCGATTTCTGATTATTGATTGAACAAAACAGGCCGAGCGACTTTCACTCATCAATCAGCGATCAAACAATCGCTTTCTCCTACACTCCCCACAAATAATCTTCCTGATCGTGATGGTGCTCAGACGAGATTGGCAACGGCACGCCGAACGCATTCGGCAGCGGAGCCATCGGAAACGGCCGCGGCGCTTCTTGGGCCGGAACGCCAGCAGCGGCGGCGGCCGCGAGCGGAAGCGGCTCGAATAGCGGCGTAGCCGACGTCGACGGCTTGTGCGTTTCGCGGATCAACTCCAGCAAATGATGATCCTCGACGTGCTTGATCTTGTCTGCAAGCCGCACGAAGCGCCGATAGATATCATCCAGCGCTCGGCGGTCGAACTGATAGCCAAGTTGTTCGCAACGAATGGCCAACGCGTGGCGGCCCGAGTGTTTGCCCAGCACCAGCTTGGAGTCCGGCACGCCAACCGACTGCGGCGTCATGATTTCATAGGTCAACGGATTCTTCAGCACGCCATCCTGATGAATGCCGGCTTCGTGCGCAAAGGCATTGCGTCCCGTGATGGCCTTGTTCGGCTGCACCGGTACGCCCGTGATTTCGCTCAACATCTGGCTGGCGGGAAACAGATGCTCGGCGGACACCGCCGTTTCATACGGGTAGCGGTCGTAGCGAACTCGCATCGCCATCACAATCTCTTCCAGTGAAGCATTGCCCGCCCGCTCACCGATTCCATTGATCGTGCACTCGACCTGGCGTGCCCCGGCCGAGATTGCAGCCATGGTGTTCGCCACCGCCATGCCCAGATCGTTATGGCAGTGCGCGGAGATCGTTACTTTCTCGATTCCTTTCACCTGCCGCCGAATGGTCGCAATCAATTCACCAAACTCTGTGGGCACCGTGTAACCAACTGTGTCGGGAATATTCAAAGTTGTAGCACCCGCATCAACCACGGCTTCCAGCACCTGGCAAAGAAAATCCGGATCGGTGCGGGTTGCATCTTCCGGGGAGAATTCCACGTCATCGCAAAGCGACTTGGCGAAGGCAACCGATTCGCGCGCCTGCGCCAGGCACTCCTCACGCGTAATGCGCAGCTTGTATTTCAAATGAATGTCGGATGTGGCCAGAAATACGTGGATGCGCGGGCGCGCCGCATCTTTCAACGCGTCCCATGCGCGTTGAATGTCGGTGTGGCAGGCTCGGGCCAGGCCCGCAATCACGGGCCGGCGAATCACGGCAGCAATGGCCTTTACAGCCTCAAAATCGCCATCCGAGGCTATGGGAAACCCGGCCTCGATTACGTCCACGCCGAGCCGGTCGAGTTGATGCGCGACCCTCAGCTTTTCCTGGTAGTTCATGCTGCAACCGGGCGACTGTTCTCCGTCGCGTAAAGTCGTATCGAAAACCGTGATCCGAACCTTCTCTTTCGCCATAAGTGTTCCTTAGAAAAATGACAGCAAATTCTTGCTGCATTGTCTTATGGTACGGACTCGCCTGCCTGAAGCAAAACTTATAATTATTGTGCAAGCATTAACAGTATTTATATAATAAGTGGTGCTAATGGTTAATAAACTTAACATAAGGACTCTCCATGGAGCTTTCCCAGCTTGAGGTCTTCCTCGCGGTCGCTCGCGAGCATCGATTCTCCCGTGCCGCCGAGAAACTTCATCGCACGCAATCTGCCGTGAGCCAGACCATCCGCAAACTGGAAGACGAATTGGGCGAGGCATTATTCGATCGCTCGTCCCGCGAAGGCGTCCTCACCGATGCCGGGCAGGTCCTTTATGAGTACGCAGAGCGACTGCTGAATTTGCGGCAGGATGCGCATGAATCCCTCACCGAACTGCGCGAACTACAAAAGGGCAGGCTGGTCATCGCAGCCAACGAATTTACAGCGCTCTATCTCTTACCTGTGTTGGCGGAATTCCGCCGCCTGCATCCTATGATCAGGATCACCGTGCACCGTTCCCTCGGCAGCCGCATTCCCGATGATGTATTGCAGCACAGCGCAGAATTGGGCGTGCTGTCGTACAAACCCGAAGAACCTCGCCTTCACTCCGTCGTAACCTATCTCGACGAATTGGTGCTGGTGGTGCCCCCGAAGCATCCGCTGGCATCCTCGCCCCAGGTCAGCATCCGGCAATTGGGTGTCGAGTCTTTTGTGGCGCACATTGTTTCATCCCCGTATCGCGATAAGGTTTTGCAAACCTTCCAAAAATACAAAACTCCCCTTCATATGGATCTGGAACTGCCCACGCTGCAAGCGATCAAGCAGTTCGTCGCCATGGGAAACGGCGTTGCCCTGATGCCCGAAATCAGCGTGGAGACGGAGGTCGCTCGCGGAGAACTGGTGCGCATTCCGGTGCGCGAACTGCGCGTGCAACGCAAGCTGCGGCTGATCTACCGCAAAGAAGCAGGGCTCTCGCACGCCGCGCGAGCATTTCTGAAGGTGGCCCAAGCCGTGGCTTCGGAGCGGGCCGGGCGTTATCGATTTCAACGCGAGAGCTAAAGAGGAAGTAAAAAGCGAGAGATGCGGTCCCACCACTTCTCTCGCTTTCTCCAAAAAGGTTTTCAGCTTCAAACCGGCAATCAGCAGTCGGCGCAAACCCCTCCCGCGTGAAACGACGCGACTGCGTCACCCACGCTAGGATGAATATCCAGCACCGAATCAAGGTTGGTGAGATCGAGCAAATCGCGCACCAGAGGGCTAGGGCTGGCATATTTCAGGTCTGCATTTTGCGATTGCGCAAGACTTTGCAAAAACGCCAACTCGCCGATCCCCGCGCTATCAATCGCACTCACGCCGCTGAGATCAAGAACTACCCTGCCATCATTCGCAAGGACTTCACGCACAAGATGCGAAAGCGCGGCGGCCTCGTCGCGGTAGACAAGGCGGCCGTGGCAGTGCACGATCATTACATCACCACGATTTACAACTTCCAGACTGAGTTT
This sequence comes from uncultured Acidobacteriaceae bacterium, assembly GCA_963818935.1. Lineage (GTDB taxonomy): Bacteria > Acidobacteriota > Terriglobia > Terriglobales > Acidobacteriaceae > Sulfotelmatobacter. The sequence continues at coordinate 23,801 of CAWFUK010000070.1, read as the reverse complement.
CAACTTCCACTCCTTAATAGGGATGCTGCATTCCAGGGGGCGCCCACAACGCCCGGTTCGAGATCTGCCTTTGACTCTAGGTTCGGTTGTAGTATGAGTTTCTATGCTAGTAGATAGACGCTCCCAGGGTGGTTTCGGAATCATGAAAAGAGCGTAATTTTTTCTATGTTGCATCCACTATTGCATCTGCATGATTTCGCAAGAGCTTGGACATCCCAAGGGTGCAGTACACTGATCTAACGAATTTCACGCATTCAGGTAGAATTTGCTGCTGGCATAATTGCCGGGGAGGACTCATCTTCGTGTCAAAATTCGCCGCCGTGCTTTTTCTGGCATTCTTGCCCTTGCTGCTGTTCCCCACTCAATCGAGCGCACAACTTCTGCCCAGCGGGAATGTGTACGCCGGAGTTGGCTACGCCGACAATGTCGACGTCGTGAACCGTCTCGGATTTCGCGGTTGGGAAGGTTCGGTCGAAATGTTTCCCTTTCACCACCTCACCTACGTCGGGATCGCGCTTGATGGCAGCGGCTTTTATCGCACGGGCGTGACCCAGTACAACATAGTTCTCGGGCCGCGCCTTTCCATGCACTATGGCAAGTGGCGTCCGTTTGTGCACGCGCTGGGCGGCATCCAGTTTACCAACTCCAGTGGCCAGACATTCACTCCCATTGTCATCGACGCCGGCGCAGGCGTCGACCGCAAACTGCCCTTCAAGAATTTCTCCTGGCGTCTCCAGTTTGATTACGCGCATACCCACCTGTTGAGCGAGGACCAGAACGACTTCCGCGGGACGACCGGGCTCGTCTGGCGTTTCTGACAGCAACCGTATCTGCAGCGTCAACTAATCTTCTAGTCGAAACTTCTCCCGGTCTTCTGGGTTGGGATTCGTTGTTAGATAAAACGGACGACGCCGTTGACGGATTCCCGCGTCCGAGCATCTAACTCCAGTTGCAGTTGTAGCTCAGCTCAAGTCAGAAAGGTAAGGATTTTGTCGTCATGCGCAGAATAGGATTGCTTTCGTTTGTGTTGCTTTTGTTCGCCGGTCTCGCCAGCGCGCAGGTCCCCGGAGGCAACGTCTTTTTCGGCTATTCCTACTACAACACTGATCTATCATCGCTTGGCCGCGCCAACACGAACGGTTGGGAAGCTTCGGTGGAAGGCAAGCTTGTCCCTTTCCTCGGAATCGTCGCCGATTTCGACAGCCACTACGGCTCGCAGAATTTTATTACCTCTTGTGTGACCCCGGTCGGTGTCGGTGGCGGATCATGTTCCAGCGTGAGCGCTAATGTCACCGAGTACAACTTTCTTTTTGGGCCCAGAGTGTCAGCTTCCGTGGGGAAATTTCGTCCTTTTGCAGAAGCGCTTTTTGGAGGCGGGCATGTGAGCGTGAACAATGGCATCGGCACAGATTTTTCTTTTGCCACCGCACTCGGGGGCGGCCTCGATTACAAGATCATCAAGCCCGTCGCCTGGCGGTTTCAGGGAGACTACGTGCGTACCAGCTTTTTTGGCGGAACGCAGGATAACGTTCGCATCTCGACGGGAATCGTGCTGCGATTTTGAATGGTTAGAGCTAGCCGCCACGCGCATAAAAGCGAAAACAGGATTCGGCTGGTTGACCGGATCCTGTTCTCGTGGCCACGAAGAAGAACGTGGACAAACTCTGACGACCTCTCAGCACCCTTCGACGAATCACTGCGACTTAAGCTTTCGACTTAGACTCTTCCGCCCAATATTTGTGATCGCGCAAGAAGTAGCTTTCGTTCCAGTAGTTCATCGCGGTTTTCAGGAAGAGCCAGCCGACGCGCAGGTGCCCCATCTTCTGAAATCTTCGGTTGGTGGTGTAAACGCCGCCGCGCACGATCCCGAAGCGCTTGCGTTCGACCTGCTGGCTGAGCAAGTAGTCCTCCGCGAAAAGCACTCGCTCATTGAATCCAGCCAACTCGCGGAATTTCTTCAAATCGAACAGCATGAACATTCCCGTAGCGAAGGGGTGATGAATGCACGAAAGATACTGAAAGAAATCGTTGCCCGCATAGAACAACTTGTCGATCCAGCTGCCGCCACGACAAAAAATATTGGTGGTCACACAATGCAACTGCTTGCGCTGCGCCGCTTCCACAGCGCGGCTAATCACTGACGGATGCGCCAGATCGATATCCGCATCGAGAAATAAAACGTAGGTGCTTTCCGCGTGCGCCGCTCCCAGATTGCGTCCGACCGAGGGCATTCCGCCCCGAATCACGCTCACCTTCAGGCGGTCGCGAAAGCCCAGCACAACTTCAGGAGTGCCGTCCGTCGAGTTCGCATCAGCGACTAACACTCTCGTACTCGACATCTTCGAGTAATCCTGATTCGTCAGCGAAGTCAGCAAATTCGGTATCAGCTTCGCCTCGTTCTTCGCTGGAATCACGATCGTCAGTTCGTTCATCGTATTGGTGTTCGTTGTATTCATGGATTTGAACCCCCTCTTCGTCCACCGTGACGTAAGTCAGACGCGAATCAACCCAGCCGCCTGAGTTGCAGTATTCAATTCCGTCCTGCTCGACTTGAATCGCCTCGTGCGTGTGACCGCAGAAAATTCGGTCGGCCTTCTGCTGGCGCGCAAACTCCATAGCTCCGGCCGAAACCTTCGACGACATGCGCAACCATCGCGTGTTTAGCCGGTCGATCAGTCGTGCAATCGGCTTATTCTTGAAATCCAGCTTCTGCAATGCGAGATACATCGACGTGCCGACACTGCTCAGCCGCAGATTGTTCACCTGAAAGCCGTCGAACTGATGACCATGAATCGCGACATGGCGCCACCCTTGGTACTTCCAGCGGTAATCCTGGTAAACGCGAACCCCCACCAGGTGCGACATAATATCCGTCGAGCCCATGATCGTGATTGCCTTCGACCCACACCACCTCGATGTTGCGCTTGGGATTCGACAGCTTGCGGATGTAGCCGAGAAACTTCCAGTGTTCCTTAGTCAGGCGGGCAAAGTTAAGATCGGCGAAAATATCACCCAGCAGGATCAGCCGCTGAAATCGATTTTCCTTCAGCACCCGTGTCGCTTCGCGCGCACGACTGGTCTCTGCACCCAGGTGCAGGTCGGAGAGGATCAGCGTGTTGTAGACGTGCGGATCCATAATTCATTTCTAGCAGCGGCATGTTACGGAGTGATGAATGCTGCATCAAAATCAGTGCATCGGGTAACTACCGAAGTAACCCGATCGACTGCAGGTAAACCAGGTTACTTCGTCCATTCTCGCGCCAATTTTTCAATCCGATGAATACGCAGCCGCCTTTTCACGTAGACTAAAGTTCGCGTTTGAAAACGATTGGACACATTCTGGCGCGCTACTTCGCCTGGATCTGGCTGCTGATGCAGCATCTCGGCATCTGGGGCGTTTTCGTGATCGCCTTCGCCGATTCCGCCTTGCTCGGCATGCCCGTCGACGCCATCGTCGCGGCCTATGTCTACCGCGACCACAGACGACTGCTCTTCTATGTGATCATGGCATCGCTGGCCTCGGCCCTGGGCAGCATTCCGCTCTATCTCATCGGATATGCCAGCGGCGAGGCCTTGCTGCGCAAGCGCATCCCGGAGGAACGCTTCCAGCGAATTCACAACTCCTTCGAGCAGCATGAATTTTGGGCACTCATGTTTCCCGCAATGCTGCCTCCGCCTATGCCGTTCAAAATCTTCGTGCTCGGCGCCGCTGTCTTCGAAATGCGTTTTCGCGATTTTCTGGCGGCTATCTTTGCCGGAAGATTCGTGCGTTTCCTGATCCTATCGTTGCTGACTCTATGGTTCGGCCCAAAGATCGTAGATCTGATCGCGTTAGTAGCCCGCCGTCATCTCGCCGCGCTCCTCGGTGTCATCGCTGGAGGCCTGCTGGTATGGCTCCTCATGCGGCGTAGCAAGAACAGATCTGTCCTCCGCCAGGATTAGAATTTCGCGGGAAGATGGTTTGGGGAGATTGTGTGGGAGCCGGCATTCCCTTCGGCAAGCTCAGGGCAGGCTCTGCCCGCTGCCTTCGACTTTGACTTTACTGTAGCCCGAGATCGACAAATTCCTACGCCGCCGCGACGTGATCCGCGCTCTTCCCCAACCACCGCGACATTGCCATCAAGAACACAGGCGTTCCAAAAAACGCGACCGAAAAGAAAAGGTCGCTCTCCACCGTTCCCCGGAAAAATGGCAGCCCGGCCGCATACGACATCATCAATCCGCTGAAATCCTTCGGATACATATTCCAAGCCGCCCACACCGCAAAATTGCTGATCAGGAAGAACGATACCGAACTGGCCAGCGCCGCGCCCACCACGCGAACCATCCCGGATTTTTCCCGCAGACCAGTCCCCAGCCAGAGAATGGCCGCATACCACGCCCAGGTGACCGCGTGATCCCAAGTCAGAGGATAGGAATAAACCAGCTTGGTGAGAATCACGTCCGCGCCCGCCAACAACACCAAAGGAACCCACATCTGCCGCCGCGAACCGCGCGCTCCAAAAAATAGCAGCGCAGCCGCTACCGGAGTAAAGTGCCACGCATGCGGCAACACATTCAACGGCCCGGCAAACGGCAGAAACCGCACAGCAATGGCAAGCAGGACGAATAGATAAGCCAGCATAATCACCTCGGAACAGAGTAATTATAGTACGCCAAGTTCGTATGCAAGTGAGGGTTTGTTTATGTGGAGCGGGCATTCCTGCCCGCTGCATTCGACTTTGATTCACTCCGCGTTTTCGGCGCACTCCGCGATTAGAAGCTCGTCGTGCGAACGCCGAAGATCCTTAACGCGGTTCGGGAACGATCACCTGGTTTTGGCCCGAACCGTAAACGTCCCCAACTACGTGAAGGTTCTTGTCAATTTCAACCGCTTGACTGAGCGGCCCTCTTTCCTCCAGTTCGCGCCCCCGGCTGCGGCTCAGCATTCTCAACAGGCCGGGCATCTGTCCAAAACGCAAATCTTCAAAGTGGATGACGTATCCCCCTTCAGGACTCGGCAGTTGCTCGGTCTCCGTAATCGGATACTGCGCCCAATCCAAAAACACGCGACCCAGGTAAGATTGCTTCGCCGCCAGAGTCACCGGCGTTTCCTCCGGCTTGTAACGGATCTCGAGACGGCCCTCGGGATCGACCTCCGGCCCCAAAGAATCCACCGGAGCCAGCGCAAAGAATGCGGGGGTCTCGATCACCCCATACCAATGAAAGGGATCGGTCATCGTCGGATAAGCGGAAACTCGCAGTGGATCAACTCCCTCATAGCTGCGCGCAGCCAAGGCAGTCACCGCACGCCGGTGCTCGAAGTCGCGTACACCCCACAGCAGCACAACACCAACCAGCGCCACCGTTGCCGCAATCCGGCCCTTCGGTCCACGCGCGAGAGCCCCAACTTCCCGGTCGATCAATGAAAACATCGAGGGAACGATCAGCCCCAGAAGCAAGAACGCGAACATGACCGGCTCGAAGATGAATACGATGTCCCACGAATACCATTTCTCAGAAAATGGCCAGAACGGTCGCACGCCATAGTTGTTGGTGAAGTCGAGCAAAATGTGGCTGAGTCCCGCGAGGCACGCATAGAAAAAAAGTAATCCCCACCGCGGAAGAAGATTCGGATTTTTCACCTTGCGTCCCCGCAGACGCCAGATCAGATAAACAAAGCCGAGCACGACGCCGGCATCGAGTGGAACACCCAGAAAAGAGTGCGTAAATCCGCGGTGATGCGCAAAACCAAACGCTGGTCCGCCGAAGCGGCCGAGCACATCGAGGTCGGGAGCCTCGGCGGCAAGCGTCAATGTGAGCGTGGCGAGCGCGGTCCTGCGGTTCAGCCCGGCGCGTCCCATGCACGCGCCCGTCAAAAAATGAGTAACCGGTTCCAAGGTCTATGGATTCTATTTCGCTGCTTACTGATCTTGCAAAGGTGATACGCACATCAGTGGGCCGGCGCCAATAGCGTCAGCGCGTCCGGCACCACGGAGATTTCGGCCGGAAGAGTTCCAATCAGTTCCCCATCCGCCTCAACATAAATCTTGGATGCAGTCGAGGATCCCGATAGATAACTGCACGACACACGCTCACTGTAAGCTAGATCGATGCCGCGAACCTTCCACTTGCGTCCCAGCAGTCCGCGTGTGACATAAGAAAGAAAGTCCAGCCGATTTGCAGTGCGGCAATACACCACCCGCAAATCATTGCTCTCCAACGAGGCTCCCGGAGCCAATTCCCGCAGCACGCCGCCAAAATTGCGGATCCGTATGGTCATCAGTTCCGTAACGTGTGCACGTTGAAGTTCGTCCGATCCGCTTTCCGCAAATTCAACCTGAAACTTCGTCATCGGATAGCTGAACCACAGCTGCCACGCCTTCGCGTAGTAGGCGGCCATTCCGAGGCGATGCTTAGTTCCAGCCAGCAGTTTGTAAAAAAGGTGGGCATCCACACCCGCGCCAGCGGTGATAATGAAATAACGCTCGGCTGAATTGGCTTGCATGTCGACGCACCGTATTTGGCCGAGCGCGATTCTGCGGCTCACCCCTTTCAGCAACGCCTTCGCAGCGGCCAGCACGTTCATGGGCAGCCCGAGATCGTGAGCCAGCGCGTTTGCCGTACCCATTGGCAGAACGGCAAGCGCAACCCTGGTATTCGCCAGCACCTGCACAATATTGTGGATCGTACCGTCGCCGCCGCAGGCAAATACCGCATCGCAGCCGTCGGCGATAGCCTGCCGAACTTTATCTTTCGCGTGCGCGGGCGAGTCAGTAAGGATAAGCTCCGCTTCAACGTTCGCGCCGCGAAGTAGTGCCAGCACGGATTCCAGCTCTGCCTTGCGCTTAATGCCGCGCCCGCCGGAGTCAGGGTTGTAGAGCAAAACTGCCTTGCGCATGGCGTGGCCGAAGTTGGATTGTACCTGAGCGCGGCACAGCTTCGGTTGGCGGGGAAGATTGCGGAAGATTCTAGAGGTTACAAGCAGATCTACCGCGAGCCCCACTCCCAGATACCAAACATCACTTTTTGTGAAATGGGATGGCCGACCTGGCGGGCCAGCATGGCGATTTGCCCGCGATGATGCGCATCGTGCGCAATCAAATATCCCAAAAACGCCGCCACATCGGGACGAAAGCCTTTGATCCGGCCGTCGGACTTTGCCGCGCGACCCAACAGTTCGACCAGAGCCGAACAGCTCGCATTCATCGCTTTCACAGCCTGAGCGGGAGTGAGGGTGGCTCGATCAAGTTGCTCCGGAATTTCACTGCCCTTGGCCGCCGCCTTGAGCCACATTACCCGCACGTTGTGCATGTGGGCGATGATGGCGGAAATCGTCCGGCCTTTGCCCTCCGGCGGCTTTGCCGTCCAAGCTTCGGCGAGAACGTTTTCGATCAAGTATTGGTTGATGCGGTTGTTAATCTCAAAAGCGTGGACCAGCGCGGCAGGCAATCCGACCCAAGCAGTGTCTGCGGTCCCCTTCGGTTCTTCAGCTTTTGGCGTCATGCGTTTCTGACTTGGCAAGGGCATCAATTTGGCATAAGCTACCGTCATTTGCAAGGGGCGTCTTTCTAACTATCGGCTCTTTTCCGAATCTGTTTTCGACTATCTGTCTGATCGGAGGACCGACCAATGAAAACTGTGGGCGCAGTTCTTTGTGTGCTTTTCTGCCTGGGCGCGGCTGCCCAGGACCATGCTTCGCACGCTCAATCTCAACCGGTCACGCTGGTCACTGGTCTGGGCGACCACCATCACCCTGTTTCAACCGAGAATCCACAAGCACAGGAATTTTTCGATCAAGGCTTGAGATTTATCTACGCCTTCAATCATGATGAGGCCGCGCGCTCATTCCGCCATGCGGCAGAACTCGACCCCAAGCTTGCCATGGCGTATTGGGGAATCGCAGAGGCCGTCGGACCGAATTACAACGATCCCGCCGACCCTGACCGCTACAAGCAGGCGCACGAGGCAGTACAAAAAGCGGTCGACCTTTGCGCAAGCGCCGCGATCAGCGATCAGGCCTATATCCAAGCCTTGGCGCGCCGTTTCCCAGGCGATGCTAATCCCGATCTGAAAAAGGCGGCCGAAGACTATCGCGACGCCATGCGGCAGGTAGCGCGCGAATTTCCCGACGATCTTGATGCCGCCACCCTCTTCGCCGAGGCTGGCATGAATCTGCATCCCTGGGGCCTCTGGCATGTCGACGGATCCCCGGAGGCAGGAACGGACGAAATCGTCTCCACGCTTGAGTCGGTGATCAAGCGCGACCCCAACCATCTGGGCGCGATCCACTATTACATCCACGCCGTGGAGGCTTCCTCTAATCCCGAGCGCGCGCTCGCCGCCGCCAACCGATTGGCGGGGTTGGCTCCCGGCGCCGGGCACATCGTCCACATGCCCGCGCATGTTTACATTCGAACCGGCGATTACGATGCCGCCGTGAAGACCAACGAAAAGGCTGCCGAAGTGGACCGCGCCTACATCCAGGCCACCGGGGCGCAGGGCATTTACCCCATGATGTACTACAGCCACAACCTGCACTTCATCGCCATGTGCGCGGCTATGAATGGCAACTATGCGGAGGCGCGCGAGAACGCCCGGTTGCTGGTGGAGAATGTGGGCCCGCACGTGAAGGAAATGCCTCCGCTCGAGGGCTTCATGACGATTCCCGTTGCGGTGGAGTTGCGCTTCCACCGTTGGAACGAAATCCTCGCCATGCCGCAGCCCGATGCAGCGATGAAAACCGCGAGCATCTTCTGGCACTTCGGCCGCGGGATGGCGTTTGCCGGAACAGGCAAAGTCGGCGAGGCTGAGGCGGAATACAAAGTTGTTTCCGATGCCGAAGCGGCCACCCCTCCAGACGCGGTTTTCCAGATGCCGATCAACAACAGGACCAAAGACATCATGAAGATCGCCAAAGACGTTTTGGGGGCCAAGATCGCCGTCGCCAAGAAGGATTCAGCCGGAGCGGTCAGCATGCTGCAGGAAGCGGTCGAGATTCAGGACACTCTCAAATATGGCGAGCCACCCGACTGGTTCTTCCCGGTGCGTGAATCTTTGGGCGCAGCCATGCTCCTGAACGGCGATGCGGCAGGCGCGGAGAAAGTGTTCCGCGCGGACTTGGAGCGGAACCCAAGAAATCCGCGTTCGCTCTGGGGACTTCACCACGCACTGTTGGAACAGAAGCGCGAGTACGACGCAGGGTTCGTCCAAAAGGAATTTGACACCTCGTGGAAGGGTGAACGGCAGGCGCTAAAGCTGGAAGACCTGGTATAAAACCGCTTACGTAGGGACAGCCGCTTCGGCTGTCCTTACGTGTGCCGACTGTCCCTACGCGAGTCTCTCCTCCTATAATCTTCCCGATGCCCGCGGCCAGCAAAGACCCAGAGAAGCAGATCGAATCCCTGCGCGAAAAGATCCGCCACCACGAATATCTGTACTACGTCCTCGATCAACCGGAGATCAGCGACGCCGAGTTCGACAAGCTGATGCGGCAGCTAAAGGATTTGGAGTCGGAGAATCCCGGCCTGATTACGCCGGATTCTCCTACGCAGCGCGTTGGCGGCAAGCCGCGCGAAGGCTTCATCAAAGTGGCGCACTCCTCGCCCATGCTATCGCTGGACAACACTTATAACGAAGAGGAATTGCGAGCATGGGAGCGTCGCGTGCACGAACTAAGCGGCCGCGCCGAAGTGGATTACGTTTGCGAACTGAAGCTCGACGGCATGTCGTTGGCGCTAATTTATGAAGATGGCAAACTCGCGCGTGGCATCACTCGCGGCGATGGCAGCGTAGGCGAAGACGTCACCCTCAACGTGCGCACCGTGCGATCTATCCCGCTGTCAATCGACACAAACAAACTTCATAAAGCCGGCATTCCCAACACTTTTGAAGTGCGGGGTGAATTGTTAATGCCGACTGCCGCATTCAAGAAGTTGAACGAAGAACGCGAACACCAGGGACTCGCCACCTTTGCCAACCCACGTAATTTCACTGCCGGCACCGTACGCCAGCTCGATTCCAATGTGACCGCGCAGCGCCGCCTCGATTTTTTCCCGTATTTTCTTTTTTACAATGGACGAACTTTTTTCGACCGCCATTCGAAAACTCTCGATGCCCTCGAAAAGGCTGGGTTCAAGGTCAATCCCAATCACAAGCTGGTTCACTCGATGGAAGAAGTCTGGGAATTCATTCAACAATGGGAGGCCAAGCGCGATTCGCTTCCGTACGAAATCGACGGCATCGTGATCAAAGTGGATCGCACTTCGTTGCAGGACGAACTCGGCTTCACCGGCAAGGCTCCACGCTGGGCGATCGCCTACAAATACGCCGCGCGAGCAGGCATCACGAAATTAGAAGACATCCGTGTGCAGGTAGGCCGCACCGGAAAACTTACCCCCGTCGCTATGCTCGCTCCAGTTCTGATCGGCGGCACCACCGTGCGCAACGCAACCCTCCACAACATGGACGAGATCGAGCGTCTGGGCGTAAGGATCGGCGACTGGGTACAAGTCGAACGCGGAGGAGACGTGATTCCGAAGATCGCCAAAGTGATCGATGATAAGGACCATCCCCGCGGGCACAAAACTTTTCACATGCCCGAGACTTGTCCCGTCTGCGGCACAAAAATTGTTCGCGCCGAAGGCGAAGTCGACTACCGCTGCGTCAATGCGAATTGTCCGGCCAAGTTGCGCGAAACGATTCTTCACTTCGCTTCTCGCGGGATCATGAACATCGACGGCATGGGGGAAGCGCTTGTCAATCAACTCACCGATCGCGGCTTGGTGAAAAACGTCGCCGACATCTACAAGCTTACGAAGAAAGATCTGCTCAGCCTGGAACGCATGGGCGACAAATCCGCGCAAAACATTCTCGATGAGATAGACAACTCCAAGAAGCTGCCGCTGGAGCGTGTGATCTACGGCCTTGGCATCCGCATGGTTGGCGAACGCACCGCGCAGTTCCTCGCCGAGCACTTTGGATCGATGGAAGCCCTGGAGAACGCCAGCGTCGACGAGCTTCAGAAGGTAAATGAAGTCGGCCCCCGCATCGCCGAAAGTATCGTCGAATTTTTCAGCATCGCGGCCAATCGCAAATTAGTCGAACGCCTCCGCGAAGCGGGCCTTACCTTGACTGGTCGGAAGAAAGAGCGTGGCACAAAGCTGGCCGGAAAAACATTTGTTCTGACCGGAACTCTGGCCCACTTCACCCGCGACGAAGCGAAAAAGATGATTGAAGACGCGGGCGGAAAAGTCACCGGCTCAGTTAGCAAGAAGACGGATTACGTGGTAGCTGGCTCAGATGCTGGATCGAAGCTGGACAAGGCAAAAGACTTGGGCGTGGCAGTGATCGACGAGAAAGAACTGCAAAAGCTGCTGGGTTGACGCTGTTACAATCGCAATGCGGAAGTCGTATCGATGGAAGCCTCGCGAAGACTGATTCAGACGGTTCGCGTGTTTCTTGCAGGCGCTGTCGTAATGTATTTGTTTGTGATTTTACGTATTCCCTCTTCGACCGCGCCCAATCCGGTCGTCTTTCGGGCGATCGGGGTAGTGGCGATAATAGAAGCGGTTCTTATCTTCGCGATTCGTAGGGTTTGGCTGTTGCACGTGGAACTGATGCTTGAGACTCAACCGCAGAACCCGAATGCACTGCTCCGTTGGCGAAAAGGTTACATTGTCACTTACGCTCTCAGTCTGGCGATTGCCTTATACGGAGTAGTTTTGCACTTCTTAGGATTCTCCCTTTCGCAGATTAGCCCGTTCTTTCTTGCCGGTTTCGTACTCATAGTTTTTATTGGTCCCAGGCGAATGCCGAACGGTAGATTGCCGTCGCAAGAAGGGCCTATTGTTCCCCGCTGAGGCAGTTACTTTCTAAGCGCTGCCGTCATCCTCTTCCACGTCTCCTCCAGCGTCTCCGGCAGAATCCGTGTCTCGCACACCACTGAAACAAAGTTGGCATCCGCCACCCAGCGCGGCAGCACGTGCATGTGAATGTGCCCGGCAATTCCGGCTCCTGCAGCTTTGCCGATGTTCATCCCGAGATTGATGCCGTCAGGCGTGTAGAGTTCCCGCAGCACAGACTCCATCCGCTGCGAGAGCGCCATCATTTCGCTAGCGGCTTCGGCCGGAAGCTTTCGCAATTCATCGAGATGCTCGTAAGGAACGATCATCACGTGTCCCGGCGTGTAAGGAAACGCATTCAAAATGACGAAGCAATGCCGGCCACGGTAGACGATAAGAACTTTGGCATCATCGCCGGCCTTCACCGCATTGCAGAAGACGCAGCCGACGGCCTTCTCGGCAGTCGAGACATAGGCATAGCGCCACGGAGTCCAGAGGTAATCCATCGCACAGGCAGGTTAGCAGATTGTGCGCGGGCGCGGAACCCAGCGCGGCGGAGAAGAAGTGTGAACTCTCTCCGGGATTCTGAGTGTAACGGCCTGATCGCAACAGTTAGGGAAACTGTGGGTGGCCTAACGAACGAAAAAGCTGCCCACCCGGATTGGGGTGGCCGTGTTTGCCGACTTCTCCGCGGTGCAAGGATCGTCAACAACAAACCCCGCATTGCTGCGGGGCTGCTGGCTCGCTCCGACTGATCGTGCATGGAGCGACTCGTTGAAACGAGTTCACAGACGGCATACCCTTCCTGTACAGCCGCGGCGCGGAGGTGTCTTCGTCGGCACTACCGTTACCGTAAATACATACGCCGCCATGCTGCCAATAAACGGTTGCGCCGCTCCGGTCGAAGTCGCATCCTGGCCGTCGGTGGCAAAGGCGTAAAGAATGTGCGTTCCCAGCGATAACGTTGGCGTCGTAATCGTGAAGTTCGGCGCCGTGCCGGTAGCTAGTGTCCACGGTCCTTGCCAAGTGTCCAACTGATACCACACCGCTTGCGGCGTCGGAGCCGTCGGCCAGAATGCACTGTTCGCCGTCAGATTGAACGTGGGTGTGGTGTTTGTCGTCTGGTTATCGGTGAGCGGATCAATCCACGTCACCAGCGGATTCTGCTGCACCTGTTGTTCGGTAACTTCCGCCATCCTGCCGGTGTAGTAATCAGCGAAGTAGGCTGTATTCGTCACCGGATTCAGTGCAATCGCCCAAGTGCTGTCGGTGTTGGCGTTGGTGAGGGTAACTGCGGTATTCGATGTGCCGTCTACCACCGTGACATTGCCGCTGTTGTTATTGCCGAGGAAAATCTCCCAACTCGGCATCCAGATCTTGGGAAAGTCATCTTTCAGCATCAGCGTCAGAATATGCTGCGCATCGCGCCGATCCGTCTTCTGTTTGCGCACTCGCTTGGCTGCAATCTTCGCTGCATCCCCCATCCACAGCTCGAAGCTCAGTTCTGCGAGCAGACGCTCGAACCATCCGGCATGGCCACTCGCCTCCATGCCCACGCGCACCTCAGCTCCGGCCGTTCCCAGAGCGCGATAGTACTGCTCGGCTTCTTCCCGGTGCATCAGTCGCCGCTCTCGTAGTTCCCCAGTTTCAGTATTGACAAGCGCAACTTGTTGGAAGCCCGGGTGATAGTCACAACCTATAATTAGCATGTTCGGCTCCTTTCTCCCGAGCCTTGGTTGGTTGGCACCACCAAAGTCTACTCGGGCCTGGGAGCCGACATTGTTATGGAATCATTTCACTCATCTTCCTTGATGCGAATTCTGGAAAGAGCCAGCGGCGCCATGCGGGAATACAGAAGTCGCGGGACTTCGAAGCTGAGATTAGAATTTACACTCCCTTAACCAGCTTTCGACAATAGAGTTTGACACTGTTTGTTGAGCGTTGCTATAGTCGAGGAGTTCCCTTTGGACGCGGGTTTCTGTATAACGTCCGGCAGCTGGGATTGTCCAAGCTCACTCGCCAGGGTGAGCCCACCACAACCATACGACTCACTCCAGCAGTCCGCTCAGCAGGCCCGTATCCTCCCCGCACCGAGTGCGAGGCACATCAGAGAGGCTTAACCTTGTTCGACGACACCGCCACCCATAACCCCGAATCCGCCACCGCCGTTGCAGAACCGACGGCACAGGAATCCACTTCGACCGAGCACAACATGCCCGAGCACAACATGGCTGAAGAAAACTTTGCTGCGCACAACCAGGCTGAGGAAAATCAGCCCAGCTTGAGCCAGCACGATCCGGCCCCGGTCCCAACTCCAGCCGCGACGGCCGATTCTGCGCAAGAAGCGCAGGCGCCCGCGGATGACAAACACGCCAGCGAGGATTTTGCCTCCGCATTAGAGAGCTTCACCACCGAGACCGAAGAGGCCGTGGGTGAAGACCGCGTGATTAAAGGGACAGTGCTGAAGCTTACCCCGACGCATGTGGTCGTTGACATCGGCACCAAATCGGAAGGCATGTTGCCGATTTCCGAAGTGCTCGATCACGAAGGCAAGCCGAAGTTCAAGCCCGGCGACGAGATCGAGGTCATGCGCGAGAAGGGAACGACCGAGGAAGGTTACGTCAATCTCTCTCACCAGAAGGCCGCGCGCATTCACGCCTGGGATGAAGTGGAAAAGGCTCATCACGAGAAGCGGCCAATTAAGGCTACCGTGATTGAACGCACCAAGGGCGGTTTGACGGTAGATATTCTGGGCGCGCGCGCATTCCTGCCCGGTTCGCAAGTCGATCTGCGCCCCATCCGCAATCTCGACGGCATGAAGGGCCAGGAGCTCGAAGTTACCGTCATCAAAGTCAACAAAAAGCGCGGCAACATCGTAGTTTCGCGCAAGGAACTCCTCGAAGGCGAGCAGAACGAAAAGCGCAGCAAGACTCTCGAGCACCTTGAGGAAGGTTCGACCCTCACCGGCGTAGTGAAAAACCTCACCGAATACGGCGCCTTCGTCGATCTCGGTGGCCTCGACGGATTGCTCCACATTACCGATATGTCCTGGGGACGCTTGACGCACCCCCGCGATCTGGTGAATGTCGGCGATCAGATTCAAGTGAAGGTGCTGAAGTACGACAAAGATAAACAGCGAGTTTCGCTTGGCTTCAAGCAGTTGACCCCTGATCCATGGCTGGACGCGGAGCATCGCTATCCGGTCGGCGCGCATGTCTCCGGCCGTGTCATCAGCGTGACCGACTACGGCGCCTTCGTCGAACTGGAGCAGGGCATCGAAGGCCTCGTCCACGTCAGCGAAATGACATGGTCGAAGCGCATGAAGCATCCCTCGAAGCTGGTCAATGTTGGTGACCAGGTCGAGTGCGTGGTGCTGAACGTGAATCCGGGCGAGCGGCGAATTTCGCTGGGCATGCGTCAGCTGGCCGAAAATCCCTGGGATGCTCTGCATGATAAGTATCCCGTCGGCATGACGGTCGAAGGCCGCGTGCGCAACCTCACCGACTTCGGCGCATTCATCGAAATCGAGGACGGCATCGATGGCCTGGTGCACGTGAGCAATCTGAGCTGGACGAAGCGCGTGAAGCATCCGTCGGAAGTTTTGAAGAAGGGCGATCGCGTAAAAGCCGTCGTCCTGGCGATCGAGCCCGACAAGCGTCGCCTGTCGCTGGGAGTGAAGCAGCTTCAGCCCGATGTCTGGGAGACTTTCTTCGAGAAGCACCACATCGGCGATGTCATTCACGGAAAGGTCCTGCGGGTCGCGGCCTTCGGCGCATTTGTCGAAATCGCCGATGGCGTCGAGGGTCTCTGCCACAAATCAGAAGCGGTGGATGGCAATGGCCAGCCGCTGCATCTCGAGCCGGGAGTCGAGCACGATTTCAAGATCATCAAGATGAACCCGGAAGACAAGAAAGTCGGGCTCAGTATTCGCGCGGTCGGCGAAGAAGCTTCGCGTTCCGAGGTGGAAGCTTACAAGCAACCGGTATCGAGCACCAGTTCGACCATTGGCGAATTGATCTCGTGGAAGCGCGCCAGCAACGAGAACAACTAATATCTCGGCATCGCTGATTCGGGCCGCCCCAAGGGCGGCCCTTTTCCGTTTGCAGGTTCACGTTTGAAGATCGAAGGAATTCGTGGGATTATTGGACGCGCAAGTCAATAAGGCAGCCTGTTGAAAGGCCGAGGATCACAATTCGCGCTAGTGGGATTGGCCGGACTGCTGCTCGTGTTCGCCGCTTACTTTTGGTTGTCTTATATGGCGCAAGGGATTGCTTACGGCGACATTGTTGGTCTGCCCGGACGAGAGCGAGAACTTGCTACATTGGGGTCGCGTGCTATGAGAGCTCTAAGGATCGCGGTCGTCTCTGAAGCATTGGCCGTTGCCACGATTTCATGGGTCTTTACCGATCGCAAGGCCGTCTGGGTTAGGCTGGTCGCCGCCGTGGGGCTGGCTGCTGCGGCAAATATTCTTACCCTTGCAGCAGTGCGAGGCTTCTAAGTCTCGGGCCAGCCCCGTACCACGCTGACGGGCTGCTTGGCGCGTCCACGATGCTGTTCTAGAATCATTCGTTTGCCTTCACTCATCTCTTGTTAGAGGGGACAATCAACTTTGCCAGAAACCATTTATGACGTCGCCATCATCGGCAGCGGCCCTGCCGGATACACTGCTGCCATCCGTGCCGGCCAGTACGGACTGAAAACCGCCCTCATCGAAAAAGACAACGTCCTCGGTGGCACCTGTCTGCACGTCGGTTGCATCCCCACCAAGGCCCTGCTCTTCAACGCCGAGCTTTGGGACCACCTGAAAGAAGCCAAGGAATATGGCATCGAAGGCGTCGATGCGCGCAAACTCAATTGGGCCGCCATTCAAGATCGCAAATCGAAAATCGTCGCCAAGCACACCAAGGGCCTCGAGTTCCTGATGAAAAAAAATAAAGTCGAGACCATCCGGGGCTACGGCAAGCTCACCGGCGGCGCGCAGAACGGCATATTTACAGTCGAAGTAGTGAACGATAGCAAAGCGATCCATCTGAAGGCCAAGAATGTCATTCTCTCTACTGGCTCCGAAGCCCGCATGTTGCCGGGCATGGAAGTAAGCGACCGAATTCTGACCAATATCGAGATTCTCAGCCTAAAAGAAATGCCGAAGTCGCTCGTAATTGTTGGCGCGGGCGCGGTGGGTGTGGAGTTTGCTTCGATCTACCGCTCCTTCGGCAGCGAAGTCACGATCGTGGAAATGCTGCCGCGCCTGGTTCCGGTCGAAGATGAAGAAGTTTCGAAAGAATTGGCACGCGTCTATCGCAAACGCGGCATTAACTTCCACACCTCGGCGAAGACGGAAAGAGTTGAGAAAACCAAAAACGGAGTCGCCGTCACCATCACAGTGGATGGCAAGCAGCAAAAGATCGAAGCGGAAAAGATTCTGATCGCCGTAGGCCGCAAGCCGCGCACCCAAAACATCGGCCTGGAAAAGACCAAAATCAAGCCGGAGCGCGAGTTCATCCCAACCGATTCGTGGATGCAGACGGCCGAGCCCGGCATTTATGCCATCGGCGACATCGTGCTGGGAACACCGCAACTGGCGCATGTGGGCGCCATGGAGGGGTTGGTGGCTGTAGCCAAGATCGCGGGCAAACCCGGCAAGCCAATCAATCCCGAACACATTCCCGGCGCGACCTATTGCCATCCGGAAATCGGAAGCGTCGGCCTCACCGAAGCCAAAGCCCGCGAAGCCGGATACAACGTGAAGATCGGCAAGTTCCCCTTCACTGCAAATTCCCGCGCGTCGATCGTCGGCCAGCACGAAGGTTTCATTAAGATCGTCTCCGACGCCGACTACGGCGAGATTCTTGGCGTGCACATCATCGGCCCGCAGGCAACCGAACTGATCGCCGAAGCCGTCGCCGCCATGGAACTCGAAGCCACCGTCGAAGACTTAATGTGGACCATCCATGCCCATCCGACACTGGCAGAAGCCATGCTGGACGCGGTGAACAGCGTGGAAGGCATCGCAATCAATGCCTAAAGGACCGGCCACGGATGAACACGGATAAGCCAAAGGCTTGATCTTGATCCCTGTGAATCCGTCAAATCCGTGGCGAAAAGATTTTGATCTCTCTCATACAACTCGGCACCGTCGACTACGCAACCGGACTGCGTCTGCAGCAGCAACTAGTTGCTCTCCGTAAAGAAGAAAGAATCGGCGACGTGCTTTTGCTGCTCGAGCACAAGCCCGTCATCACGCTGGGCCGCAATGCAAAAGCCGCTAACGTGATCGCCTCGCCCGAACTCCTGAAGCAACGTGGCGTCGAACTTTTCGAATGCGATCGCGGCGGCGACGTCACCTTCCATGGCCCCGGCCAAATCGTCGGCTACCCGATCTTCGATCTGCGCGGCTTCGCGGCCGCAGATGGCAAACGCAAAACGCTGGGTGCTGTAGAGCTTGTAAGGCGGCTGGAAAACGTGCTGATGCGCACCTGCGCCGATTTCGGCATCCCGACAAAGCGCATCGCAGGGCTGACGGGCGTCTGGACGGACAACGAGGCCAAGCTGGCCGCCCTGGGCATTCACATCTCGCGCTTCGTCACCTCGCATGGCTTCGCGCTCAACGTGAACACCGACCTCAGCTTCTTCGACCTGATCGTCCCCTGCGGCATCACGGCAAAGCCGGTAACCTCGATGCAGCGCGAACTCGGCCGCGAACTCGACCTCAACGCAGTCGCCGAATCCCTCTCGCGCAATTTCGGAGTCGTCTTTCAGAGCCAGATGCTCTGGGTTGATACGCTCGATGCACTGATGGGCCGAACCGTCGGTGTGCCGATGCAGCCACCCGATGGGTTGCGACGGATACATGAGGACGACGACGCAACTTGGGCGTGACCCAAGTAACCGCCAGTAGCCCTCGGTGAAGAGGCTTTTGCCGCTGCCGGTGCATAATCGGCGTATGTCAGTTCACCAAGAATGCGCACGTAACCTCGGGGCAGGCATAACTAAGCATTACACCCTCGTTTTGCTCGTCATCGTCATCAGCCTGGCATCAGCTCGCGCTCAAGAATCTGACTCAGCCAATCCCAATCTGCGTCTCTTCCAGGCAGTCAGAGACCATGACACGCTAACTCTTCGCCGCTTAGTCTCCGAGGGAGCAAGCATCGAAGGCAAGAATTCGAGCGGCGAAACGCCGTTGATGACGGCCGCGGCGAACTCAAACGTTGAAGCGTTAAAATTTCTGCTGGAAAAAGGAGCAAACGTTTCTGCCCGAGACAACCAGAATGAGACAGCTCTGATGCTTGCCGCGAGAGCGTTTGATCCAGGGGCGTTGGAACTGCTGCTCCCGAGAGTCTCCGACCATGCGGAAAAAAATGATGCCCTGATTATTGCTGCCAAAGGAGGACCAGTGGTTGTTCGAATGTCGAGCCCGGAATCACCTCAAACGGGGGTCAACCCGGCAAACGAGACCGCCGAACTGCCTTGGGTGCACTCCGTCAGGCTACTGCTCGACAGCGGAGCCGATATCGAGGCCAGGGACGAGGAAGGAGCCACCCCGCTCCTGCAGGCCGCCACTTATGCGCAAACGGAAATCTTTGAATTTCTGTTGAGACGAGGCGCAAACTTTAGAGCACGCGACAAGCGTGGAATGACCCTCCTGATGATTGCGGCTTGCAATTGTGCCGTAGCCACAATGAACAGCGCGTTTGACATTGTGAAGACACTGCTGGATTTGGGAGTAGACGTGAACGCCCGGGCACATGACGGCACAACCGCCCTCATGCTCGCCTCCGGGATGGTTGGAGACGCTGCTGTTCTCGAGTTATTGCTCAACAGAGGCGCTAACCCGCTCTTAAAAGACGATAAGGGTGAAACAGCCCTGCAGATTGCCTTGCAAGGCAGGCGGGAGGATAAAATCCAACTGCTCAAGCAAGCCATCGCGAAGGCACATTGAACTAGCTTCTGCTGAAAACAACGGCAGTGTATCAGTTTGACACACTACTAAAACAACACCCTCCTAGCCGAGTTCTGCTAACTCGCGATACCATCAATACATTGCGCCCTCAGCGCCTTTTTGAAATGGGGAACAAGAAAACGAAATCCAAGAACGCTTCTAATGGGAACCGTCCGCGCAACGGAGGATCGCGCGCAACAGCGCAGTCGCAAACCGCCGCAGACCTCCGCACCTACTCCATTCCCGACTTCCGCCTCGAGCATCCCGACCTCACCGTTCGCCAAGCCGTCGAAAAAGATAAAGACGGCGCCGAGCATGTGCGCTACGAAGTCGAAGGCAACTTGAACGCGCCCGTCCCGCCGATTCGCGACTCCAAGTATCTCGACAAAAAGCAATGCATCGAGATTTACCGCTACATGCTGCTCAACCGCAAAATGGAGACCGCGCTCGAAAATCTTTACAAGCAGGGCAAAGTGGTCGGCGGAGTTTATTTCGGGCTGGGCCAGGAAGCGTGCTCGTGCGCCTCGGCCTACGCGCTCGACAAAGACGATTGGTTCGCGCCCATGATCCGCAATCAAGGATCGCTGCTGGTACGCGGCTTTCGTGCTTCCGACACGATGATGCAGTACATGGCCAAAGCCGATTCGCCCACGCGCGGCCGCGATGGCACCTCGCACTTCGGCGACATCGAAAAGCGCAACATGGTTTCGCCCATCTCGATGCTCGGCGATCTGATTCCCGTGATGAGTGGTGTGGCGCTGGGCGCTCGCCTGCAGGGACGCAACATTGCCGTAATGACATACATCGGCGATGGGGGCCAATCCACCGGCGTCACTTACGAAGGCATTAACTTCGCGGCCGTGCAAAATCTCGGCCTTGTGCTCATCGTCGAGAGCAATCTCTGGGCCTACTCCACGCCGTCAGAGATGCAGTACCGCTGCAAAGATCTCGCCGAACGGGCTATTGGATACGGCATCCCCGGAGTGATCGTTGATGGCACCGACGCGTGCCAGGTCTATGACGCCGCCCGCGACGCGGTCGAACGCGCCCACCGCGGCGAAGGCCCCACCATGATCGAAGCCAAACTGATGCGCATGAAAGGCCACGCCATCCACGACGCCGCCGCCTATGTGCCCAAGCCGATGTTCGATTTCTGGAAAAAGCGCGATCCGATCGCGCGCTTTGAGAATTATTTAGTAAAAGAAAAGAAGTGGCTGTCTGCGAAAGAAAATGCGGAATTAATTGCTGAAGTCGAGCGCGTGATCGAAGCCGAACGAGAAATCGCCGTAAACTCGCCCATGCCGACGCCGGAGTCAGCCGAAGGCGGCGTCTTCTGCGAAGACGGCTGCCATGAGATCAAGCCGAAGTATGGAATGCCGAAGGTGAAGAAGAGTTCTGGCAGTTACAAAGAAACCCAAGCTGCCGTGCATCTGAAATAGACGTATCCGTGTTGATCCGTTTAGAATCCGCGGCAAAGAATTTGATCTTATGCAGCTTACCTATCTCGAAGCCATCCGCCAGGGAATCTGGGAAGAAATGGACCGCGACCCCACTGTCTTCTGCCTCGGCGAAGATATCGGCATTTACGGCGGCGCCTTCAAAGTCACCGACGGTTTCATCGATCGTTTCGGTCCCGAACGCGTCATCGACACGCCCATCGCCGAATCTGCCATTGTGGGTGCGGCCTTTGGAGCGTCGCTCACCGGCATGCGTCCCGTCGCCGAATTTCAGTTCATGGATTTCATCGGCTGCGCCTTCAACCAGATTTCCAACATGGTCGCGAAGACGCACTACCTCTGGGGCGCACCCGCACCGCTCGTTCTGCGTGGCCCGAGCGGTGGATACGTCCACGGCGGCCCCTTCCACTCGCAGAATCCCGAGATGTGGTTCGTCCACAATCCCGGCCTCAAGGTGATTTGCCCGGCCACGCCCTACGACGCAAAAGGCCTGATTAAAGCCGCCATCCGCGACAATAACCCCTGTATGTTTTTCGAGCACAAATATCTCTACCGCCGCATTAAAGGGGAAGTTCCTGTCGAAGATTACGTCGTGCCGATCGGCAAGGCACGCATTGCCCGCGAAGGCTGCGATCTGAGCGTGATTACTTACGCGGCCATGGTTCATACCGCGCTAGAGGCTGCCGAGGTTCTGAAGAACGATGGAATCGAAATCGAAATCCTCGACCTGCGCACTGTCTCTCCGCTCGACCGCGAAGCCATTACACAGACCGTGAAAAAAACAAACAAGGTCATCATCCTGCATGAGCACTCCCGCACTGGTGGCCTTGCCGGCGAAATCGCCGCCATCATCAATGAAGAAGCCTTCGACGATCTCGACGGTCCCATCGTCAGAATTGCCGGATTGGATTCCCTACAATTTCAGGAACGCTTTTTATGCGTTGAGTGATATTTATAGGATATGGTTGGATACTTAGGAAAGAATGACCACAGGCTAACTCCAATATTTTTTGAGATGCTAATTCCTTTAATTCCTTATTATTACCTGTAGATCTCACTAAACATTCACCTGATGCTTCAGCAAAGGCTATACCAAACTTTGCTTGGGGAACAGTGTTATAAATGGCCTCATGAAGATCTTCTACTGTTTTTATAAAATGACTTTGTCCCAGTATCAGGTTACAACCTTCTGGAGACAATAATTTGACGATTATAATTTTCAAATCCAGTTTTAAATCCCTCCACGAATATTCAGTTTAATATTATTTCCAATAATTGATTATTTAGATTATTAGATTGGTAAATCAGATTTATTAAAAAAATTCTTAGAATTGATCCCATGGGTTAAAAATTATTTTACTACTTTCAAAATGTGATTTTGAAACTAGTTCCATTATTTAATGTAACTTCAAGTTTTCCATTTAATTGTGATACTAAACTGTTTATTAATCTTAAGCCTAATGATTTAGTTTTCTCAAGATTTAAGTCATCTGGAAGGCCTATACCATTATCTTGCAATGTTAAAATATATTTATCATTTTTTTTATGGAAATCTATGCTTATTTCCCCTAATCTTCCATTGGGGAAGGCGTGCTTTATAGCATTAGTTAATAATTCGTTAATCATAAGACCACAGGGAATAGCATTATTTATGTCTAGGAATATATTATCTGCATTTATTTTCAATTTTACAGTGCTCATATCGACTCCATAAGAACTGTAAATGCTGGATGCCAAGTTTCTTAAGTATTCTGAAAAGTTAATTTCAGCAAAATTTCCGGATTGATAAAGTTTCTCATGCACAATAGCCATAGATTTCACACGATTCTGACTTTCTTTAAAAACATCCAAAGCTTCTTCATCTGTTATATACATTGATTGGAGATTGAGGAGGCTTGATATTATTTGAAGATTATTTTTCACTCGATGATGTATTTCCTTTAATAGAACATCTTTCTCTTGTATTGATATCTGCATCTTTTTTTCAATGTTTTTATGATGAGTTATATCTCTAGTAGTAATCAAGAATGCAACAGAATTTTCTTGTAAATCTCTAATTACAGCAGTATTCCACTCTCCTATGAATTGAATTCCATTCTTCTTTATTAATTTATATTCTAAATTTCTTAAGATATCCTCTTGAAGAGTTTTTTTAAGATCATTTTTTACTTTTTTCTGACAGTCTGGAATTATTAAATTAAAGACACTTTTCCCTATCAATTCAGTGGAATCTTCGTAACCGTACAACTGCAGTGTGTGTTGGGATGCGTAAAGGATTTTTCCATATAGATCTGTGGTGATAATGGAATCTGGGTCTGTTTTAACCAATGTTGAGTAAAGTCTCTCTGATTTTTCTAATGCTTTCTTTATTTCCTTTTCTTTTGTAAAATCGCTTCCGATACATACTACACCTAAAGGTTACTTTCGCTAATTTTAATTAGGGATAAAGACATTAAAACAGGGACGAATTCATTTTTTTTGGTTTTTAGTGCAGTTTCAAAGGTTTTAATACTTCCAATTTCATTTAGATTAACATTCTGAAAAATTTCATCTTCCATTTTCCTGTGTTGAAGATGAATTCTG
>CAWFUK010000069.1:0-61377 GCA_963818935.1 uncultured Acidobacteriaceae bacterium | reverse complement strand
GCCCCAGCGCCAGCAGGGCGGCGACGCAAAACGCCAAAGTCGTGACAGCGACTTTCATGGCAACACTTCAAAATATAGGCCACAGCCGCGGTTCAACCCGCGTTTATTGCGGGGGCGATGTCCCCGGCGCGGCTGCCGGGGCCGGCGCTGCCGGAGCCGGAGCTGGGGCGGACTCTGGAGCCGGAGTTGCACCGCGCGCTCGACTGGATGAGCCCCGAAACCAAGCAGCAGGCCTTAACCAAGCTGGCCGGTATCCGCAACAAAATCGGCTATCCCGATAAGTGGCGCGACTATAGCTCCGTCACCATCACGCGCGATGACTTCGCCGGCAACGTCGCGCGCACCCATCAGTTCGAGACTCGCCGCGACATCAACAAAATCGGCAAGCCAGTCGACCATGGCGAGTGGGACATCTCCGCTCCCACCGTGGATGCTTACTACAATCCGCAAATGAACGACATCAACTTCCCCGCCGGCGTTTTGCAACCGCCGCTCTACGATCCGAAAACGGATGCCGCTCCCAACTATGGCAACACGGGCGGCACCATCGGCCACGAACTCACCCACGGCTTCGATGACGAAGGCAGCCAGTTCGACGCCCATGGAAATCTCAAGGATTGGTGGACGAAAGAAGATCGCGCGAAATTTGACGCCCGCACCCAATGCGTCGACGATCAATATTCTTCCTACATCGCCGTCGATGATGTTCACATCAACGGCAAGCTCACCCTTGGCGAAAACGTGGCCGATCTCGGCGGCGAGATTCTCGCTTACATCGCATGGAAAGACGCCACCAGAGACCAGCATCTGCAACCCGTGGATGGCCTGACCCCCGAGCAAAGATTCTTCATCGGCTTCGCGCAATGGGATTGCGCCAACGAACGTCCGGAAGACATTCGCGTACGCGCTATGACCGACCCGCACTCCCCCGCGAAAGATCGCATCAACGGAGTGGTGGTCAACATGCCCCAATTTCAGGAGGCCTTCTCCTGCAAGCCCGGCCAGCCCATGGTGAAGCCAGCCGACAAAGTATGCCGCGTCTGGTGAAGGTAAGAGGATTTGAAGTTCGAAATTGCCTGAAGATAGAAATTGCTGGGCTGTGGAAATTGCTTTGAAGGGACGCGCCTTCAGCCGCGCCGTAGAGTCACTATAAAGATTGCGGCCTTCAGCCCCTGAGGAAAGCTAAACGCCGGGAGAGGAATTTTCCAGAAACCTTTTCCACATCGGCTGCCCTGCCCCTGTGTTCAAGCTGAATATCAACACTCGTGCCGCTAGGTTCGTCATCTGTTCATCTCCAATGGGGCTCGATCCGGAGGGGATCACAACCGCCATTACAAATATCGATCAGAGAGCACTTCTGTGCGACAGCCTCCTTCAGCCATTTCTGTAGCTCAAGCAGGCTGCGATCTTCCGGTTTTTCTTTTCTTCACAACGTAAGCTGCATAAACTGTCGCTCCCAGAATGAACATTCCAAATTCCAACGCCGTAGCTTCAACGGCGCTTATGGTGTTGTACAAGCCGAGTCCGACTTTCGGCGAGCCACTGAAAAGAAGCGGCAGGTCGGATGGTAAAGGATGTCCATAGCTCCACTGCCATGAACGCCAAGAAAAACTGGAAAAGGGGATGGGATGAGAAACGAAGTCTAGCACCCAATGGCTAAAGACCAAGAGCCCAACGACCACGCCAGCACGGTAGTCGCGATAGATGCGTCTGGCGAGGAGAGCGGCGAGAACAGACCAGATAACTGACATGAAGAGACCGTGTGACCACGGAAGCCCGGCCCTGCCTCCCTGCTCGATGCCTGCGAACCCGAAAGCAATGGCTAGAACATCGAGAATCCATGTGGCTAGGAACAGAACGCCGAGCGGCACTTTGGGAACCGCAGGTTTGGCTGCCAGTCCTATCGAAAGATGTCCAATTGGACCCATCGAGTTCTCTCAAGGGCTGTGCGAACCGCCCTCACACGCGAACCTTAGCAGCGTCGGCTTTCAGCCTTACGATGCTCAGACGCCGGGCTTGGCAAACTGGTTGTAGAGCCAGGCAAAGATCGCACCACCGATGAGACCGTCCACGGCTCCATAGAGAGTTCCGACAATGACCCCCGCGATGCTGCGCGTCGCATGGTAGCCGAAGTAGACCGACGCTATTGTCTGGAGAAATTGCTGACCATAACCGCTCCAGATCAAGTTCGCCAGACCCATGCCAAGCATTGCTGCTCCCCACAGAATTGCGGATGCCACAGCAAGAGCTTTCACGTTGATTTTCATGGCTTGATCCTTTCCCTATTCTGTAAGACTCGAAAGCCACGTCCGAACGGTTGGCTATCGAGGTTGTGGGCATCTAAACATCCTTCAGTTGCTCCTCGGTCATGCCAAAATAATGACCGAGTTCGTGTATGAGAGTCTGCCGAATTTGATGACGCACTTCGGCCTCGCTTGAGCAGACCGCCTCAATATTTTTCTGATATAGCACGATGTGGGCAGGACCCATCGATAAATCAAAGACGCTCCTCTGCGTGGCCGGCACTCCGTGAAAGATGCCTAGAAGCAGACGCCTTTGCTGTCCGAGACGAGGGCTCGATTGGTTCGGAGGGAAATCCTCGACCAGAATCGCAACGTTCTGGATACGGCTGCGGAACTCTTCCGGCAGCGAATCCAAAGTTTCTTCGGCAACCTTGATGAAATCTTCGCGCTTCATCCTTCAGCACAGACACACACGGCACACTCGCACCGAATAGCCTCCGTCGTCCTCCTCATCGTCTTCACCCTCGTCATCTTCATCTTCATCGTCCCTGACGTTTCCTTCCTCTTCCTCTTCGTCCTCTTCCTCTTCTGGCTCTTCGCGTAGAAGGACATCAGCTCGTGCCGAGCGATCCGAATCGGCGTCCAGGCTTTGCGGGAATATTCTGCTCATGTCCACATGGTACTCTGTGCCTGTTGGCGAGAGCAGCGAGTGTGGGTTCTCCGGTGCTGCCGGATTGACTGGGCGCAGGACGAATTGGAGTAGGAAGCTATGAAAGATTTGCAGAATCGAATCGCCCTGGTGACGGGTGGTAGTCGAGGAATCGGAGCTGCAATCGCCATTGCGTTGGCTAACGCGGGCGCTGATATCGCAGTGAACTACCGTGAGCGAGCCGACGCCGCAAATGCGGTCTGTGGCGAAATCGCCGAGAGAGGGCGGAAGGCCATCGCGGTTCAGGCTGACGTGTCCGTCGCCGCCGACGTGAAGCGCATGGTCGCGCAAGCCGAGGCCCACATCGGAGGCATCGACATTCTCGTCAACAACGCAGCCATCGCCCAACCGCGCAAATTGGAAGAGATCACGGAAGCGGAATGGGACGAAGTTCTCACCGTCAATCTCAAGTCTGTATTCTTGGTGACACAGGCGGTAATCGGCGGGATGCGGCGAAGACAATGGGGGCGCATCGTCAATTTGTCCTCGGTGGCCGCACAGACCGGCGGGGCTGTAGGGGCGCACTACGCTGCGTCCAAGGCGGGGATCATAGGGCTGACCCACTCTTACGCATCGGCGTTCATTCGAGATGGCATCACCGTGAATGCCATAGCTCCCGCGCTGATCGAGACGGATATGGTAACCAGCAACCCCAATGCGAGCCCGAATCTTATCCCGATGGGCCATTTTGGTGCGGTGGATGATGTGGCATCCGTTGCGCTGATGTTGGCGATGAACGGCTACATGACCGGGCAGACCGTCTCGGTCAATGGCGGCTGGTATATGAGCTAGTTCGGCGAAGGGTCGCCGTTCCGTTTGACCCTTGCCGGGCTTGTGTTAGATATTGTGACGTATGGACGTTGAACGCATCATTGACGACATCGAGCAACTCCAGGAAATGTTCGAAGCGCCGGATATAAGGCCACTCAGCGCAAGCGACATCTCTGCTGCCAATCGCAGGCACGACGAACAGCTCGCACATAGCCCGTGGTTTCGGATGTGGCAGCGATATGGCCTCTGTTGCCGAGCCGAGTCTCCCGTGCTTCGACTCGGGGAATCGGAGAGCTAAACCTCCGCACGGGCTCGCCGATTGCGATCTTCGGAGCAGCGCCGCTCCGGCCATTCCCTACGCAAGATAAGCCTTCTACCAGATTTCACCGGACGCGCTTTCCACCGTATCAACCGCAGCGAACTCCTGTCACCGGTCTTGACTATTTATCCGAAATGCGAGAGTCTTTTGCCCATGTGAAAGGGCGGGCGGCAATGGGGCAAACCGACGCCAATATTTCGTTACTAATTAAATTAGCCGATTCGGGCGATCAACCCTCGGCCAACCAGTTGTTTTCCCTTCTGTACGCCGAACTCCATCGTCTTGCCCGGCATCAACTGGCTCGCCAGGGTGTCGGCAGCCTGAGCGCCACGACATTGATTCATGAGGCGTATCTGAATATGGCCAGTCAGGAAGGACCTTCTTTTCCAGATCAGCCCCGATTCATGGCCTACGCCGCCAGAGTCATGCGCGGGCTCATCATTGATCACATTCGCAATCGCCTCGCGGTGAAACGTGGCGGAAGATTTGAGATTACCGCCCTGACCACGGATGTAGCGAACAGCCTGGCTGATACCCATGAGCTTGTGCGCCTGAGCGGGGCTTTAGACGAGCTCGCCTCGGTGGACAGCTCGCTGTCGCAAATTGTGGATCTCAAGTTCTTCTGCGGCTTTTCTTTCAGTGAGATCGCGAGCTTGGAAGGAGTATCGGAGCGGACGGTTCAGCGGAAATGGGAGAAGGCTCGGCTCTACCTTCATTCCATCATGCAAACAGATTTGCCAGCTTGACACTGCGATGAAATCCCTTACCCCCGAGCTATGGCGCCACCTAAGTCCCTACTTGGATGAAGCTCTGGAAATGGCGCCTGCAGAACGAGGGCCATGGCTCCATGGCCTTCGAGAGAAAGATGCGGTATTGGCGTCCGCCTTGGAAGGTTTGTTAGAAGAGCAGGAGAGGTTGCAGAACGAAGGTTTCCTGCAAAATTCTCCACTGCGCTTCTCCTCAGGTCTCGCCGGCCAAAGTATAGGCGCTTACACTCTGCTTTCTCAGATCGGTCAGGGAGGCATGGGTAGTGTCTGGCTGGCGCGGCGTAGCGATGGCCGATTCGAGCGCCAGGCCGCCGTCAAATTTATAAGCATGGCGCTCGCCGGGGTCGCCGCAGAAGAAAGGTTCAAACGCGAGGGCAGCATCCTGGGCCGCCTCAGGCACGCGAACATCGCCGAGCTCCTCGATGCCGGAGTCTCCCTCGGCGGCCAACCCTATTTGATTCTCGAATATGTGGATGGCATCGCCATCGATCAATACTGCGATCAGCACAAGCTGGATGTAGACAGTCGCATCCGAATCGTTCTCGATGTGCTTTTGGCAGTGGCCCACGCGCATGCCAACCTGATTGTTCATCGCGATATCAAGCCTTCCAACGTGCTGGTCACCAGCAGTGGAGCAGTCAAATTGCTGGATTTCGGGATTGCCAAGCTTCTGGAAGGCGAGGGTCAGACCGGTGCTCCTACTCTGTTGACCCGCGAGAGTGGTTCGGCAATGACTCCTGAATTTGCCGCGCCCGAGCAACTCTCGAGGCAGCCGGTAACTACTGCAACCGACGTCTACTCCTTGGGTGTTCTCTTATATCTATTACTAACGGGAAAGCATCCAGCCGGCAGCGGCCCACATTCCCCAGCCCAACTCATCAAGGCCGTAACCGAACGCGAACCGATGCGGCCGTCGGATGCTGCCGTGAGCGATGATGTGATCGCTGCAAATCGCGGTGCGACGCCAGAAAGGCTGCGGCGCCAGTTGCGTGGAGATCTCGACACCATCGTCCACAAGATGCTGAAGAAAAAGCCAGCCGAACGCTACGGCTCGGTCACGGCTGTGGCGGATGATCTCTCACGCTACCTGAACCAGGAGCCCATCGGCGCCCGACCCGACAGTTTCTGGTACCGCGCTCGCAAGTTCGTGCTGCGTAACCGGACGCCCGTCTTCGCAGCCGCTAGCGCCCTCATCTTAGTGATTGCAAGCCTCTCGGTCGGTCTGTACGTGGCCAACCGGCAACGAAAAATTGCCGAACAGCGCTTCGCCCAGGTTCGTCAGCTGGCCAATCGATTCATTGATCTGGATGCCAGGCTCCGAGGCTTGCAAGGCTCGACCAAGGTCCGAATGCAGATGGTCTCGGATTCACTTCAGTATCTGAGGTCCCTGGAGAGCGAAGGCCATATCGACCAGGAGCTGGCATTAGATATCGCGTTTGCCTACGTGAGGGTCGCGCACGCGCAAGGCGATCCGACCTCTCCAAACCTGGGACAGTTTGCCGAAGCCAAGGAAAGCCTCAGCCAGGCATCCAAATTTGTGAACGCGATTCTCGCGGATGATCCGAAAAATCGGCGGGCGCTGTTCATCGCCACCACGATCGCCCACGATCGCATGACGCTTGCTGATAATGACGGGCTCCGCGAGGAATCTTTGGCTCACGCTAACCAAGCGGCTTCTCTCATCGAGCGATTTCTCAGCCTTGGCAACGCCGACCCTCGCGATATCTACAGCATGGTTTATTTCTACATGAACGTCGGCAACGTCACCATGAACTGCCGCCACTTTGACGATGCCACACGATACTGCCGCCGCGCTCTGGAGATTTCCGAGCCGGTGAAAACGGCCCACCGGGTGCAGGGAAGCATCTATGAGGTGCTGGCGGATACGCTTCGCCAGTCGGGCGATCTCGAGGGAGCGCTCAAAACCGTGAATCAAACGGTTCAATTACAAGAGCAGCAGGCGGCTGAGGGACATCCCGCCATGCTGATCAATCTCGGCGACGCCCTGATCTCAATGGGCATGATACTGGGCAGGGCCGATGCAGAGCCCAGTCTTGGCCGAAGTGATGAGGCATTGGCCGAATTTCAGAAGGCGGTCGACATCGCCGAGGACCTCGCGAAAAAAGATTCTGTCGATTACCTCAGCCGGCATAAGGAAGCCGCTTACGCGTTGGAGGCGGGCAATGTTCTGCGGCACAAAGATGCTCGCAAAGCATTGGCCGTGTATGACCAGGCGTTGTTGCGGATACGCGAGGCGAAGGCCAACTCGAGCACGCGGCTGGATGAGGCCGAGTTGCTCGCCGCCTCGTCGTATCCAGTTCGTTGGATCGGAAGCGCTCCTGATGCACAGCAACGGATCGATCGCGCTTTTCAACTGCTGGGCGAGGCCAAAATATATTCGGCGAGCAAGATCGAGCCCATGTCCGTCGCTTACCACGTTCTGCAAGCCCAGGCCGACCATTACTCCGAAACCGGGCAAATCTCCAAGGCGATCGCCACCTATCAGCGACTTTTGGACAAACTTTCAGCCTGGCGACCCAATCTGCAAAACGATCTTCGCGATTCCACCTGCATCTCGCGAACCTGGACGGCGCTGGCCCTCCTTCTTCGCCGCGCCGGAAGGACCGAGGAAGCCCTCCAACTGGAAGCCCAGAGAACCGACCTTTGGAATCATTGGAACAACAAGCTTCCCAATGCGCAATTTCTTCTCCGCCAATCGTTAAGCCAAGTCGCTCCACACGCGGGCCTTCGGACTATCGTCCAGCGTTAAAAAAACTTCTTCATTATTTTGCGCCTGCCTTGTCGTCTTCTGACCGCGATTTCCGTTCTTCTAGACAGAGGGAGCAATTAGGGTCTCTGCAACGACTCCCTCAAATCCGTTCTCGCAAAGAATTGTGGAGGTTTTGACCATGCACATCGTCATGGATAACAAAGACACCGCCGATAGCCAGCTCCAAGACCTGCGCAACAAGTTTCACACCGCTGTCGCCG
The DNA here is from genome assembly GCA_963818935.1 of uncultured Acidobacteriaceae bacterium. Taxonomy (GTDB): domain Bacteria; phylum Acidobacteriota; class Terriglobia; order Terriglobales; family Acidobacteriaceae; genus Sulfotelmatobacter. The sequence goes on along the minus strand of CAWFUK010000069.1, from coordinate 53,577 downwards.
CATGGAAAGTCTTTGCTGACACGGCCGGCAAGGCGTATGCCAATGCCTACAAACAACAAGGGCGCATCCTGAAACACATCCACGACCAACTGGTGGCTGACCGGGACGCGGAGGCGAAGATTCTGACTTTCGCACTCTCCTTAGTCACCGTAGGCATCGCCGGGGGGGTCGCGGGGTCCCTGGCCGGAAAGATAGCTACAGGCATGGAAAAGGCGGCAGCCGAAGAATTTATCAAATGGGCTAAAGACAAAGCCAAGGGCGTCGTAAAAACAGCTACCGCTGCCTCGGTGAAATATCTGCACCCAGAGAAACTTGCCCCAGACGCCTTTGAGCCCGCCGCTGAAGATCCCCTCTCCTACTTTCTTGAAATGTATCTGAGAATCGATACCCGAGACAGGAATGTGGCTGAGCTTGCCGATAGCTTGTCGGGATCGAATGTGTCCCTAGGCGTGGTGAGGGAGTTGGAAGAGTTGGTCCTTGACACCTCTTTCGTCACCCAGGCGCCAGACGATGTCGACGAGGGTGTGCTCTATCGCTCGGCGTCTTTGGGCTTGTGGATAGCTTGGGCTTACCAGCGCGATGAGGAGTACTGGGCTGCGAGGTCCGACGACCTAAACTGGGAAGCGATGGAGTTTGATCCCCTTCGCATTGAATTGGTAACGCTTGGCGTTCCGGCCAACGTGATCACCCTGAGATCTAAGGGGAAAACCACCTTCACCAAGCAGATGGGCATGTTCCTAAATGGCAAGACTGGCCTGAACATGAATGGATTCGTTGATTGGGCAACCAGCGTGCACGCCGCCGTGGAGATGCTGAGGGGTATGCCCAAAAACGAGTTTACGGCCATGGCCCAAAAGGAGATGATCCAAAAATCGTGCAACCGTTTCGTTGGCGTATAGGAATTCCTCAAGCTCGGGGTCAGACTTTAACAGCAAAATCAATCGGACGGTTAAGGCGGTTCGTGAACCGCAAAATGAAGTTTATGTTAGGCGGAATCGTACTCATTGCCGTGGCGGTGCTGCTGGTCTGCGGAGGCTTCGTCGAAGGGCTGATTTCGGGATGCATCGACGCCGTTCCTGGCATCCTTGGCCTCAATCTGTTCGTCATGGCGTACAGAAGCACCGCGCGCCGCTCCTGAGCGAATAGCGGAACTGGAGGTGCAAATGAATAATCTAGCCTACAACTCAAGAGACCCGCAGACGGTCGCGCCCAAGGTTGAAGAACTCATCCGCAAAGAACTGGGAGCCGCCGTGCCGATAGCGTACACCGTAGCCGAGGGCACCCCGGAGCCGTACACAGTAGGCTCGGCATTAAGAACCGCCCTCGTCGGCGGCCAGTTACAATTCGTCTTTCAACTGAATTTCGAGCTGCCGCCGCCCCGGCCAGCCCGCTTGCAGGTTTCTATGTGCGAGTTGGGAACCGGCTGCTTGGCTGGGACAACCTTGTATAGTTCCCGGCTCTCAAAATTCGTGGGAGGTGAGATCGCTTTGGAGCCGCCCAACGGGTTCCTTCGCGAGGCAGCGCTAAAAGCGCATCCCAACAACCCTTATCTCTTAAGCTGGTTCACTCGTTCAAATGCCAAGTTCGTCGGAGACCCGGAAGCCTCCCGCAAGCTGAATGCAAACCGTGACCTGCTCAAGCTGGCCAACAAGTTCGCCCGAACGGAATCGCTTTCTGGCGGACGCACGTTGAAGCGCGACCGGCTTCTAAGAATCGTCCCGGACGGACAAGGATGCGCGTTGATCGTTGGCAGCCTTCCGCGGACAACATCAGTGGGCTTCAGCGCCACGTTAGACTCGAAGGATTTCTTTGAGCTCGCGACTCTCGTCGAACGCTCCCTTTAGACTGAAACTCGTTCGATGTAATAGTGGCTGACAGCCGAAAGTTCGTACGGATCGACATTTGTCAACCACCACCCTACTCGAAACCGAAGACAAGAAAGATTTTGCTCAAACCAACAGCGCCGCGGAGTCCTGAAGGCATCGGCTCAGCCCAACTTTTTGCATTCGTTGATAAAAAGTGCTGGTGCCGGGAGGGGGAATCGAACCCCCACAGTCCTTTCGGACCTGCGGATTTTAAGTCCGCTGCGTCTGCCAATTTCGCCATCCCGGCCCATTCTTCCTAACCGCTTTTCAGTATTGCATAGCACTCGCACGGCGGCTAGTTGACGCGATCGAATGCTCTGCGATGCCCGACGCTAGCAAAGGCGAGGTTGCAAGTTTCTGCATCTTGACAGCACCCCAATGTAGAACGAATACTCTCCCTACTCGCCTCCACGGGGCAAGTGGAATCGCATCCACTGAAACGACTCTACATCCTTTGTATTGGGCGCTCGAACTACAAACGCTAAACGAGGGGTTCCTCCATGCGCATTTCCAAGTTCGCCGCCGCGTTCCTGCTCTCCGTCGCTTCCCTGCTTTCGGCGCAGACCGTTAGTACTATCCTGAACTTTAATGGGACCAACGGGGCGAACCCGGTTTACATGACGTTCGTGCAGGGGCGTGATGGACGCCTCTACGGCACCACCTACAACGGCGGCGCCAACAGCCTGGGTGCCGTCATCAAAATCAACCTGAGCGACAATAACAGCGTCGTTGTGCACAGCTTTGATGGCAGTGACGGCAGTTATCCGGGCGGCGGCCTCACCCTGGCCACCAATGGAAACTACTACGGCACAACGGTCATGGGAGGCACCAACAACTTCGGCGTTCTCTACGCCATCACTACAGCTGGAACCCTCACCGTGCTGCACACTTTCGCCGGCGGCAGCGATGGCGAATATCCCTATGGCCCTCCAATCCAAGCCACGGATGGCAACTTCTACGGCGCCACTTCCGGCACCCCCGATTCCAGCGATGGGGCCACCATCTACAAGCTGACCAGCGCCGGCGTATACAGCGTCATCTTCACCTTCAGCCAGTCCACCACCGGAGTTGGAGTTTACGGTCTTGTCCAAGGATCCGACGGCAATCTCTACGCGGCCGCGAACGTCGGCGGCGCGGATAACGCCGGAACCATCGTGAAGGTCACCACTGCGGGAGTGTTAAAAGAGACCCACACCTTCAACCCTGACAATGACGGTGGCCATGGGCCGTTTTATCCCGTTGCCATACCAATGCTGGCTTCCAACGGCACGCTGTATGGCACCACGCAAAGCGGCGGAGTCTACGGGCAAGGCACTATCTACGATCTCAGCAGCGTTTTCGGACTCGACGATTTCTACAGCTTCGGAGACGGCACGACCGATGGCCGAAATCCGAACGCCGGCCTAGTGCAGGGCAATGATGGCAACCTCTACGGCGTCAGCTACACATTTCCTGAGATTTATAGCTGGAACCTCAGCGACAGCACTTACGACGCGCTCGCTTCCCTCGGCGAAGGCCAGTTCATCGCGACGCCGATGCAGGATACCAATGGCATCTTCTATGGAGTCTCAGAAATCGATGGCACCCACAATGACGGCTACGTCTACTCCTTCAATAACGGCCTAAGCCCGTTCGTGGCCTTCGTAAAGCCGCGCGGAGCCGTCGGCGCCAGCGTTGAGATTCTCGGCCAGGGCCTGACCGGATCGAGCTCGGTCACCTTCAACGGAGTCTCGGCCAGTTTCACTCTGGTAAGCGACACATACATGAGGGCCACCGTCCCCAGCGGCGCAACCACGGGGCCGGTCGTAGTAACGACACCCACGGGGACGCTGACCAGCAGCAAGAGCTTCACGGTCACTGAGTAAGCTGAAAATCGAAAAAGGCCACAGCGTTGAGCTGTGGCCTTTGTTTTTATTGGTTCTGCTTTATCCGTGATAATTCGCGCCAATCCGTGGCAATAAAGTTTTAGTGCCTTCCGCCGCCCGGTCCGCCGCGTCCACGGTCGCGTCCACCACCACCACCCCTGCCCCCGCGCCCGCCACGCCCTCGATCGCGCCCACCACCGCCGCCGGGCCGTCCACCGCGTCCACCGCGATCTCCGCCATGCGGACGATCGCCATGCGGTCGATCACTACCCGCCGCCGGCGCTCCATCGCGATTGAAGTTCGGCTCGTTTTCCGCTTCCTCGGGAAAATCGCCCCCGCCCTCAATGACCATCGTGCCTGTCATCGCCGGAACAGCCTGTCCCTCAGCCACTTCCGCTGCCGGCGCGCTACCACCGCCCTCCGCGCCGCCGCCCATCTTCGCCCGCTGTTCCTTCAGAATCGCCTTCCGCGACAGCCGGATGCGGTTCCCTTCGACCGCCAGCACCTTCACTAGCACCTGATCGCCTTCCTTCAACTCGTCGCGCACATCCGCAATGCGATGCTCTGCCACTTCGCTGATGTGCAGCAATCCGTCGGTGCCGGGAATAATCTCGACGAACGCGCCAAAATCCGCCAGCCGCGTGACTTTGCCCAGATAAGTCTTCCCCACCTCGGCCGTCGCCGTCAGGTCGCCGATAATTTGCAGCGCCTTCGCCGCCGACGCCTGATCGCTCGACGCAACCTTCACCAGCCCGGAATCTTCCACATCGATCTTGACTCCAGTCTGTTCCACGATGCTGCGAATCATCTTTCCACCCGGCCCAATCAGGTCGCGAATCTTGTCGACCGGGATTTGCACCGTATAGAAGCGCGGAGCGAAGTCAGAAATCTTTTCCCGTCCCGCGGTGATCACTTCTTCCATCTTGCCCAGAATGTGCAACCGACCGCGCTTCGCCTGCGCCATCGCCTCGCGCATAATCTGCGACGTGATGCCCGCGACTTTAATATCCATTTGCAGCGCGGTGATTCCATCCTTCGTCCCGGCAACTTTGAAATCCATGTCGCCGTAGTGATCTTCCGCACCCGCGATGTCGGTGAGAATGGCATACTGATCGCCCTCCTTCACCAGTCCCATCGCGACTCCGGCCACCGGAGCCTTGAGCGGAACGCCCGCATCCATCAGCGACAGCGAAGCGCCGCAAACCGTCGCCATCGACGACGATCCGTTCGACTCCAGAATGTCGGAAACTACGCGCATCGCGTAAGGCCAGGATTCTTCCGAAGGCAGCACGCCGGAAATCGCGCGCTCGGCCAGAGCTCCGTGCCCAATCTCGCGCCGTCCCGCTCCGCGCAGGAACGCAACCTCACCCACCGAGAATGGCGGGAAGTTGTAATGCAGAATGAATCTCTTCTTGGCTTCGCCTTCGAAACCTTCCAGGCGCTGCATGTCGTCGGAGGTTCCCAAAGTCGTCGTAACCAGAGCCTGCGTTTCGCCGCGAGTAAAGATCGCGCTGCCGTGCGTCCGGGGCAGAACTCCGGCTTCGATCCAGATATCGCGCACTTCGTCGAACGCCCGCGAATCCGGACGCCGCTTCTTCTCGATCACTTCCTCGCGGAAGATGCGCTCGCGCAGCACTTCGTAGTAGTGCTTCAGCTTGGCCAGAGCTTTCTCGTCATCCTCGGGAATATCGGCCTGCAGCTTTTTCTTGATCTCTTTGACCAGCGCGTAGCTCTCAGCCTTCGGATGCTTCTTGGTATCGAGCGCATCCGACAACTCGGCGCCGACTTTCTTTTTCAGCGCATCGTAATAAGCCTGATCGAACTCCGGCGGAGTCACTTCCCTCTTCTTCTTGCCCACTCGCGATTGCAAGTCGCTGATCGCGGCGCAAATCTTTTTGATCTCCGCGTGCCCAAATTCGATCGCGTCGACCACCGTCTCTTCGCTGACTTCTTTCGCGCCCGACTCAATCATCACAATAAATTCGGCCGTCCCGACCACCATGATGTTCACTGTGCTCTCGCGCATCTCATCGTAGGTCGGATTGATCACGAATGCCCCGTTGATCTGACCCACGCGCACCGCGCCGATCGGCCCCAGGAACGGAATGTCCGACAAAGCCAGCGCGCAAGACGCTCCATTAATGCCCAGCACATCCGGATCGTTACTGCTATCCGCCGACAGCACGAACGCAATCACCTGCGTCTCGCACTTGAACCCCTCCGCAAACATCGGACGAATCGGCCGATCAATCTGCCGGCTGGTCAAAACCTCGCGCTCGCTCATGCGTCCTTCGCGCTTGATAAATCCGCCGGGAAATCGTCCGCCGGCGTAGGTGTACTCGCGGTAATCGACGGTGAGGGGAAAGAAATCAATGCCTTCGCGCGGATCCGCGTTGGCGGTCGCGGTGGCCAGCACCACGTTATCGCCCATGCGGACCACGGCCGCTCCATGAGCCTGCTTGGCCAGTTTTCCAGTTTCGAATGAGAGTTGTTTGCCGCCGGCGAGTTCCACAGTCGCTGTGCTAACTTCTGGTTTCATTTTTCATCCTTCTTATTGTGATCAGGAGGGCAGGCGCGCTTCCAGTTTGCTTGTTTGGCAGGGATGGAGACACGCATTGGGCCTGGGTTACGGTTGCCAGATGAGCGGGTGCCATGGGAGCTCGCCCCAGAACGAATGGGCTGCACTATGCTCCGTATTTACGCACGCTAGAGTTCGACTCAATGCTGTACCGGCTTCAAGAGAAAGGCGGTTTCTCAAAGATACATTTGGGGAATCTTGCGGGTGCCCCATCCTGTCGCGTTCTTTGCGATAGGGTGGGAATGGTCACGATCAGCGGACCACCCAAATTCATTTCCCAGTTATTTGCGGATGCCGAGCTTCCCGATGACTGTCTTATAGCGCTCGGAATCGTATCGTTTGAGGTAGTCGAGCAAGCGACGCCGCTTGCTGACCAGCATGAGCAGGCCGCGGCGCGAGCCGTGGTCCTTCTGGTGCGTTTTGAAGTGATCCGTCAGTTGGCCAATGCGTTCACTAATAATGGCGATCTGAACCTCGGGACTCCCCGTGTCCGTCGCATGCGTCTGATACTGGTCAATGACAGATTTCTTTTGCTCTCTGGCTAACACTTAACCTGGTGCACTCCTGTTCTCAGTTTCGATTTATCTTGGTGACGATACTGAGGTTATCACGCGGGGGGAAAGGGTGTAAAGGCGAAGGTGTTGGCGCATCCGGTTGCGGGTCTTCCTCACCTTACGTCGTAGTGAGAGCACGTCTCGCGAGACTCAGGACGCGGGGTCGAGCGCCTTGCGAAAGCTGGAAGCCCAAACCAAACCTAAAAATCTCTGGCATGAAATATTCCCCGCGATCTTCGATTAGGACGCCGATGTCTTCCAAGAAGTGGATTTCTGCAGCGGTAAGGCCAGAAGTTGCGGCGTCGAATGGAATTCGCCTGTTCGTTGCCTGTTGGAGGCGAGGAAATATGATTCCGAGTGATGGTATCTCCTGCTTGATCTCCTCTATTTTTTCATTGCTGCAGGGCACTATCGCGTCCCTAACAGCCCTAGGAGCAAGCAAACGGTCAGCCACGCCCGCATTCCTCGGATCGGCCGAAGCAAAGCGGAAAAAACGGACCAAATCCCTAGCCTGTATTTGGCCGCGAAAATCACTTAGGGCGGCGATCACCCATTCTGCCGACCTCGCCTCCCGGGAATTATCGGGGCCTAGTTTTCGTCCCCAAACCGCCACAAGGAACTCCTTTGCCTCGTCAACCGTGAGTAATTCAGGGACCTTACTTGCCTGGAGGCCGGAGGTCTGAGACAGCCACACAGCGAGGCGCAGGGCCTCCTCGTCATTCCATCGCAATGAAAAAGGAGCGTACAGTTTTAGAAACTGGCCTGTGTTTTGAGGAATTGCGCTTCTGACCAGGTCGGCCCGAACAAAAACCAGCGCGCCAAGAGGAGAGTTAGGACGTTCCCGCAAATAATTTGGTATGCCTTGTAATAGAGCCCGGAGCGCAATTTGCTGGTGGGGAACCGATTCTAGAGAAGGGAACAAATCCTTCGAGCCCGTCAATGACTACCAAAACTTTTCTTTGTCGTTCGCCGAGGAAGCTGATGATCCTCCCAGCGGACTCATTTTCCGCAGCCGGTTCAAGCCCGATACTCCGAGCAAGAATCGTGAACCAGCGATGCCGCCACCACGTCTCGTCCGCGCCGGGGTGCTGCAGCGACTCTCGGATGGCATCCTCAACAGCAACGCTTCCCATTCGTTGCCGAATGCCAAGAGAAAGAGCCGTTTCCTGCCGGCAGTCGTCAACAATCTTCTTAGCCTCCTCCTTCAAATTGATCGACTGAAAAAGCGGCCAGATCAGATCGTCCATTGGAACGCCGGACGGCGCATTAGTATCAAGCGCCGTCGCGATCTTCACAAATTCCGACCACTTTTTCGATCTGATCACCTGAAGGCACGTGTACGTCTTGCCAGCGCCCTTGCTACCGACAATCACGGCTATTGGAACGGTGTCGAGGAACTGTCTAGCTAAGGCGCGGAGCGGGGCTATCCTGAGGAACTTGTCACCGCGACCGGACTCGGCGAACTCAAGGTCCGATGCGAGTTCCGCAAGAGCCCTCCTGATCCTGCCGTACGCGGTCGCCGCCAGCGCCTGCGGTTGGCCCGAGCCACTTCGCGGAAGAATGTCGGCTGTAAGCTTGCTAGCAACCCTACAGACACTTGTATTTTGGAGCCTTGTCATTGTGTCGGTTATCGAGGAGAGATAGAGCAACTCTTGCGCGAAAGAGGTTTGTTCAACTGTTATTCTCGGCAAGCCAACGCCATCCGAGGTGTCAAGTTGCTCGACCAACAACGCCGGGGCCGCCTCCTCCTGTGGGTAGCTTTTAAACAGCATTGTCGTAATGTCGGATATTGAATTGCTGTTTACCAATTCTTGGAGGACGAAACTCAAAACAATCGTCGGGTCAAGCAGGTCTCCTCTCGACCTCGGGGGAGCAACCTTCGCGAGTTCCTGGAGGACAATTCTGGTGCCGTCCAGCGACTGTCTGCCCGGGGTGGTTACGAGCACCCTCCGCACCCGTGGGTCGAACAAGACGGGGCTTGCCAATTCCGACAGCCCGGCCCGAAGATCCACAAGGACCGCATCGACGCCGAGTCGTCGTCCGAGGCCCCCGAGCAACTCGGGGAGCACCCAATAACGATCGGACCCCGATATCAGATGCTCGGGCCTGACATCAATAGTTAGAGACTGGTAGTCGCTGCGGAAGGCTGGAAGGATATAATGCTCCAGCTCACGATTATCAGCTCGGACACTTAGAGACTGACGCCGCAAGGCCGCCGTGGCAGTTAACAGCGCATCGCTGAAGTCTGCCTCTGTCGATGCATGGGAGAGCGCCAAGAAGTCCACGAATGAGAACTCGGCCGGCCTAAATGATGCCTCGGCGCCAGCCAAGTAGGTTAGCCCCGGTGCCTCGAGATCCGCGTCTACGACGAGGGCGCTAAGGCCACGCTCGGACAACACCTGAAGAAAAGCGATTAGCTGCGTCGTCCTGCCCACTCCCCCTTTGAAGGAATAGAAGGCGAATACCGGCGGCGTATCCGCCGGAAGAGGCGGGGGAAGCTGAAAATTATTACCTGCCATTGGTAGTACTGCGATGTCTCGAAAAAATGGCCTACTCCTCTTCGGCCTCACATCATCGGTGGAACCCTCCTCTGTATAAACAGGGAATGTTTTTTGCTGACCGGCAACTCCGTCAAGCAGCAGCCCCGATTCAGGCGTGAACCGTTGCCCGAACCACTTCTGCAGGGCCTCGTTGACGGCTTGGCTCGTCGTTCCTGGCAACACCGTGAGGAACAGACCATCGTTATAAGCCGATGCGTCAAGCAGCCACTCAGGTCGCGTGACAGCGATCTCCCGGCTAATCGTGGAGTCGATATCGACCCATGTGTACAACAAGCTCTGGTTCATCAAAGCCTCGTATCTATCCAAGCTATGACCTTCTTGAGGTCATCCGTAACCTCGGCCGTCAGCGAAATCGGTACTCCATACCGAAATGCTTGGTGCAAATTAACCGGATGAACGTCCTCTTGGCTACCCTGACCGTGCTGCGTCCTGACAACGCGCACGGTCGCCCCTGATCGCAGGTGCTTAAGCGCCGCCCTAATATCATGCCCAATTTGAGCTTCGCTCGGCAGAGACGAATACTCCGTCGCCTTGTAATAATTCATGAGGAGAACTTTTAATCCGCACTCGACCGCATAGGTCAAGAGCAGCCTGAACGATGCAGAGTTGCATCCCCCGCATAATACCTTGTGCTGGCGGTACACCTTCAGCAACTCGCGTTGAGACGCTCTCAACATTGGCGATCGAGAGACAAGAATACAGTAATTAGCGACGGCTGCGGGCAAAACTGGGGCAGACGGAACGTTTCCCGACGTCCATTCGTCAATAAATTGGGGTACCTTCCCTGTTTGCCCAGCCACGAATAACGCGCTTCGCCTCTGGGGAAGCGAAATGAAGCGTAGCGTCTTCGAGAAATGACAGTCTAACCGGACGATCCGCGCCCTACCTTACTGGCGGAACCCTCACCGTGTTCGCGCGACAATCACGTAGAGACTGGCATGCGGTCGGCTCCAAAGTCTTGCTCATGCACACCGAGACCGCAGTCAGATAGTTATTGCCGCAACTCACGGTCAGGTCTTCCGCTCGTAAGTTCGGGTTCGCCTGCAGGAAATCTTCTTTGATTTCGACGGGCGTTATCGAAAATGCTCGAGTCGGAGCCGCAAATCGCGCCGGAACCTTAATCGAAGCAAACGCCTGCCGTATGAGCTTGAAGTAATGTTCGGCATCCAGCCCGCTGCAAGTTCCGTGGGTGCTCCATTCATGCGCCACCAGCCCTGCATCCGGCATGATATCGCTCACCGACGAAGGATCGGCGAGGCCGGACTCATTCGAACAATTTTCCGGATAGCCATTCACAAATTGCGGCCACAGACCGTGCACCAGAAAGCCATGATGCCCGCTCTGACACTCCGGCCGGTCGCGATGGCTGTAGCAAAACTCCGGTGACCAGGAAAGGGCAAGAACGTAATAGTCGAATACGCCCGGCTGCGAGTTTCCCTGACGCCGATGCTCGCGACCTGCCTGAACTTCAACCGCGCCGACCAAAAGCAACAGAACTGATACGCTCGCGAATTCATACGCTCGTCTCATGCTGGTGATCAGCCACATTCTAACCCGCAGCCGGTTGTCGCGTGCCCACCCCTCGCCGCTTTTGCCAGAACTGAGATTTCAACAGGGCCCCTGTGACATCTAACCTTGCGCTCCAGCCCACGACCTCGGCAATCATGAACTGCGCAAGGTTCCAAGTTTTGCCGCGAAGCCCTAACAAAACTCCGAAGTCCTTTGTTTCATGGATTTTAGCGCCGAAAAGGGGGAAATCCACCTCTAAGCGGATGAAATGCAACAACTTAGCGCATTGAGAGCTAAGTCCTTTAAATCACGTATTTTACCCGTAAGTTATTGATTTTAAAGATTCGGCATAAGGGGGGTAGGGGGGTATCGACAATCCGGTTTACCTGCCCCGCCTCTTCCTTAGCTGTTTCCAGGCCTGCACCAGCTCTTGAATCGCCCGTGCCGGCGGGAAGGTGCTGCTGTTGATGATGCGGCAGTCGCGGTAGGCGCGCTGGTAGAAGTCAAGAATGGCGTTCATGCTGAGGTGCGACAGGTTTTGCGCCAGTTCGTCGAGGTGTGCGCGGCTCAGGATTTCTTCGCGCTTCTCCGGGTTGGGACGGCGCGCCATAACCAAAGCAGTGTAGCATCTTCGCTTTTTCTTCGCCACACAGAAACAGGCTGTGCGCGGCTATCCTTTAGCTCCGCCTGAAAAATGGCTCCCTCCAAGACGAGCAAATATTCACAGCGGAAATCAATGCGGAGGCAGAGGACGGTAAACCATTCCGATGACAATTCCAGAAACAATCCATTCCATGAAATACGCACCCGCTTGCTGCGCGGCGAGTTTGAACCCGATATTCAGGTTGACCCAATTGTGGAGGACGAACGCAAAGATGGCGAATAGTCCGATCAGCGCTCCAAAGGTCGCGCCCAGGCGTGCGCCTTGCGCAAAGGTAGTCACGTTGCCCGCGAGCATCGCATAAATGACAGTCAGCACGACCATCGACAGCAGGATGGCGAGCATGCCGCCGGGCATGTGACTAATCTGGCCATCATGGTCGCGATAAACAGCGGGATATTTTTGTACCTCGGTGCGCAGCGACGGCAAGAGCGCGAACATGAGGCCGCCCAGCATGAAGTACGCGACGAACGCAGCCAGAGAAGCGAGAGCAAGGCGCATGTAGTTCATGTACAGTCCTCCAGGCCGCAAATCATAGCAGAACCATTTTCATTTTGAACCCAGACGAAGAAGTTCGGCGCGCAGTCGCGGATGGCGCTGCGATTCACGCATGTAGGACATTTCGCCGGGAGCAGACTTCGCCCGAATGATTTTTTTCAATTGTGATTTTTCCTCAGCCGTCCAGCGAGATAAATCGCGGATTAAGGCGAGCACGAGCGACCAATTCTCCAGAGATTTTTTTTGCTCTTGGCTCCAGCCAGTGAGGTTGATTCCTAGAGCGCGCATGACCGCCGCGGTAGAAGCTTGGCGCAGTCTGCTGCTGTCTCCATCGAATTCGCGAGCCATCCGCCGATTCACCAGGAGTCCGACGTTGCGCGTCGAAAAAGTATCCCAAGCTCCCGCAGCAGATGAAACCGTCGTTTCTGCCCTTACATCGTGCCCATCGACTTCGTAGAACACGTGCGCTTCCGCGAGCCGTCTCAGCGTGCGCGGCGGAGTTCGGTATTCGCGATCCGCGGCAATGCGCTTCTCTTCCTTTTCGCATAAAGCTTGCAGATCCGCACGTCCCGACCGAAATCCGAGTTTCCGGTAAAACCAGAAAGCCCCGGATTCGATCGCTTCCTCATTGTTCTGTCCGATCTGATAGGGATAAATCGAAATGCAACTCGCATTGCTCAGAGCGCGCAGGCAGCGCAGCGCCTGCGCGTAAATCCACGCCGTTTCGCCCTGTCGATAAGTGTAGAAAGTGTTGAAGCCGACCTCGATCCACTCGCACAGGCCAATGGCTTCAACGTAGTTGATCGGTACTCCATTTTTCATGGTGTAGCCGGCGAGATAGGCGCGCAGCGGCAGCCGGCGGTTGGGCGGAAGTCCCCAGAAATGCATAACGACACCGCGGCCAAGATCGGCGCGAATTACCCAGCGCGGATCGCCCAGCGTCGTGCCGTAGAGCTCGCGATAACGCACCACCATGATCTCTCGGATGTGCTGCATGACTTTCTCGCCTGCCTCGAGGGAAAGCCTCTCGAGCTTGGGCGACGGCTGAGCCAGTTCGCGCTCAAGCGACACTTCACTGCGCTGCATTAACGGGGCGTCATGAAAATAAAAGCGGCGAGGACGAATCCAGTTCCGAGTGCGCGACAGCTTTAAATTTTCCAGACGCCAACGCACAGGCAGGCGAAGCGAATCGTAAAGTTCGGCACGCTGGCGCTCGGGCAGTGGGAGTTGCGCGAAGCGGTTGAGCAGCCACGCGAGCGGGTTGGCGCGGCCGCGAGCCGCATCGAGCCATTTCAACCATGGAATGTTCGCCTCCACATCGGCGTCTTCTTGCAACAACGGAAGGAACCGCGGCCACGTGTTCCCACGGCCGCGCTCCCCTTGATAGTCGTCCCAGTAATCGTCCCACGCGATTTCTATATTTCGCGGAATGCGTGACACCAGCCATTGAGCGACATCGAAGGAAAGAGTGTCTTGCATCGCCGTACCTGCGATACCGGAAGTATCAAAGTCGTCGAAGATCGACAGGTCGCCATCTTCTAGCTTTTCAACACGCTGGTAAAAAGTATCGAGCACATTTTCGACAGACCGCACCTGATCGGCAGCGTGCGGAAAGGCTCGGAGAAAAAGCAAGCACTCGTGAAAGCGGATCAGATGCTGAGGATTCGTTAGGGAAAGCTTGGCTAGTTGGCCCAAAAGCTCGGCGACGCGCGAAGCGTGCTTAATTCCAAAGTCATTCTTGGCAGCTTCCAGTTCGGTAAGAAGGTGACCGGCATCTCGGGAAGTGGGCGGCATTGGCCGCCCCAGTGTAACTCACCCAACGCCTGCCCGCCGTGACGAGGGTCAAAGACACCCTTGCACCGCAAAGCGCGGGAACCTTCACGGTTTTATTTCAGTCCCAGTCCGCCATTGAAGTTCTGAATGACTGCATAGCATTCGCACGCGGCTTGTTCCAGGCTCTTGCGATTCAGAATTCTTACTGTGCCGCGCAGATTTTCAATCAATCCCGCATTTTGCAGGGCTCCGGCGGCGAGGCTCACACTGGGCCGTCCCGTACCCAGCATCTGCGCCAGAAACTCGTGCGTTAAAGGAAGCGACTGGCAATCGAAGCGGTCCTGGCACATCAGCAGCCAACGGGCCAGGCGTTGTTCCACCTCATGCAGCCGGTTACAGGCTGCGATCTGCGCCACTTGCATGCCGTGCATGAGTGTGAAGCGGCTCAGTTCCGCCCGCAGCGTAGGAGCGGAAGGAAGGATGTCCTGAAAAACTTCGGCGCGGATGCGAGTCCCACTTCCCGACATTTGCATGATGGAACGGAAAGTCCCTCGCAGCAGGCCCGCCACCACCGACATTCCGACCATCCCCTCCTTGCCAACAATCCCGACTTCGACACTTCTGCCGTCGCGGCTGAGGGCCACCAACGACGACATTCCGTCGTTCAGAAAATAAGTGAACTCGATCTTTTCGCCCGGCTCTTCGAGAATCTTGTGTTGCGGCAAGGGTGCGGTTTCGAGGTGGGGACGAAGCAGGTTGTACTCCTTGTCAGGCAGCGACAACAAAATCACATTTTGTATCGCCCTACCGCCAGAATCAGAACGAGAGCCGGCGCGCAAGGGATCCAGCTTCGGTGGCTTTGAGATTTTTTTAACGATGACGTCTTCCCTCGTCAAAATATCCATACCTTTTGGATGCGTATGGTTTGGAAAGCCTGTTCCGTGAATCCTGCAGTCTCGATTCTTATCTCACGCATATTCGTAAGGATATTGCCGGAGAAGATAAGGCGAACCCTTCTCGAGTTTTTCCATACTCCGGGATCTGAGATTACCAAGTCATCCAATCATCAACCCACATGGGTTACGGGCGAGCGTACGAGGTCTACCCATTCTTTTCGTTCTCTGTACTCTTCTTTTGAAGCCTGCGGTCTTTAGCAGCGAGGAGACGGTTGAGTTCCTCGACCAGGGCTAGGAACTTTTCCCGATCTTGCTCAACCGCGATAAGCGAGCAGAGCTCGTGAATGCGGTCACTATCAGCTTGGTTCATGTGGGCTTGCTTAGGCGTTACAGGAGGGAAGTATTACAGTATCGGCGGCATCCGGTATGTTCGCTGTCGAACGCTTTCGGTCCTTGGTCATGGCAGGGAAGGTTCCCTGCCAGGCGGGAGAAAGCTTGCCAACCTCACCGAGACGAAAGCTGTTGGAACGCGATCAGGCAAGCTCTCCTGCGGATATTCGCTTCAAGCATAACCTTTCTTTTTCCAGACTGCCCAATCCTCGCGGACGGCGGCGAGCATCGCCTCGGCAGCTTCATGCAACCATCTTCCTTTTTGTTTCCCCAGGTGACGGAGCACGAGCTTTCGGGCCGACGCACTGCCCAGATGAATGTTGGCCGTTTCCCATCCCATAGAATGAAGCAGCCGCAGTTCCGTCTCGGGGCCGCGCAAAGAGGCAAGCTCGATGCGCGAGCAGTGCGGGCCAAGGCGCCGGACGATCCACCGCCCCCGAAGTTGCACGAAGGGATCAGGACAACGAACCGCGCGCCTGATAATGGTCTGATAGAGAATTTCGGGCGGTCCCTCTTCCTTCGGAGCTTCGAGCATCTTTGCCCAATATGAAGAAGAGGCGACGAGGGCCTTCGCTTCTCGGGCGATGCGTCCGCCGTGCCAGTCGGCAATGGCGACGTAACGAGCATGGCCGAGACTGCCAAGTCCCGCGGTACGATGCGCCACTCGAAACACGATTCCGGACGCTGGCATGAGATGTTCCAGAGCATCAATGGCGCTAAGCGGAACTTCGCTTTTCACCGTCGGAAGCGAGTCCATCTTCTGCCAGAAGCGCACGGGATTGCGTAGTTCGCCTTCGGCGATCAGCCGCAGCCATTGGTGATCCTCGCCCAGCACGAAGGGGCAACCCTTTTCCTCCATCGACTCTTGATAGCCGTCGAGTAACGCCCCGCAGATGTCTTCCCGCTTCAGCGGAAGGTGTCCGGCTTCCACGGCGAGATGGGCGCTCACCGCCAGACGCACCAGATCAATCGTGTAGGCCATCGGCCACGCTTCGTCGAAGTCATTGACTCCCCAAATCAGCCGGCCTTCGATATCGCGCCACGTCCCAAAATTTTCGACATGAAGATCGCCCACGGCCAGAACCTGCGGAGCCCGGGCGACCTCCGGACACACTTGTGGCCAGATTTGCGCCCACCGATAGTAGGTCGCGCGTAGAAACATGAAGACATCGGCCTTCATGTTCTTATGTTTCAACTGAAGATCTTTTTTGTCGACCTGAGTGTGGTGACCGAGCCAGTCTTCGAACTGGCGTGTGGACTTGACGACATTCATGCGGGCAACGATAGCTAGAGCAGACCCGTGAAGTCAAACGCCTCGCCACAGAGGCTCAGAGACACGGAAAAAAACGACGAGGAAGAGACAGAGACAATGATAAGAATTGACCCCGTCCGTGCCTCCCCGTCTCCGTCGTAATGAACTTCCGGCGGTGGAGGCAAACAAAATGCGACCGGCGCAAGGTGCCGAATGTTCCGTCTACCCTTGCGCCGGTCATGGTGCGCCCAGAGGAGGCGCAAGCTTATTTTTTGTAATAGGCGGCGTTGCGCTCGATGAATTCTTTCTTCTCCTCGGGCACATCGTCGACCGCCAGAATCGAATCGGACGTACAGGCCGGAACACAGGCGCCGCAGTCGATGCACTCCGCCGGATCGACATACAGCTGAGTTGCCTCTTCAAAGCCAGGCTCATCCTGTTTGGGATGAATGCAGTCGGTCGGGCAGACATCGACGCAAAGGGCATCTTTGATACACGCATCGGTGATTACGTAAGCCATGAAGAATTTCTCCAGAGGAAGTTATTTATTATTGCTCGCTGTCAGTGTAGGAGCGCCAACCGGAGAAGTCGGTGATCTTTGTCACGATGCGATGTGAGGACGATGTACTAACCTCACGCAGAACCGTGACGGCCATCACGGAAATGACGATTTCCTTATGCCAGAATGCGGTCATTGAACTAGTCCTTACTAGTTGAGATCGCCCGGCTCCAACCCACAGAACCCCACAGAGCCGTTACCCCAGACGGCAGGGGCCGGGCGCTTAAAACCTTCCATCCATTGGGCTCGCTCGACTAGGCGCACGTTTCGACACCCTCTTGTCCCGCCGCGTTGTCTATGTTTGCCCTGACACAGTGACCTTTTCCAGCCACGGCTTTCCTACCCTCACAAACCCACAACTCCTTGTTTTTCAGGTAGTTCAGCCTCGGCCTTCGTCCTGCAATGTAGGTCTGCGTGCGGCACAGGCACATGGAGAACGAAGATGAAACGCGCTGACAAAAAGGTACAGGCAAGAAAGTTGGCCATAGGTTGGATCTTTGCGCTTGTGGCTCTGGCAGCCGCGGTTCCCGGCTTCGCACAGGAGGTTACCACCGCCGCGGAACGTCAACGCGCTCGCCGCTTGGTGCTGGTGAGCATTGCGGATCGCCGCTTGGCCGTAATCGAAGACGGCAAAGTCTTAGCCTGCTTTCCCGTTTCGGTGGGCGCTTCTGTGAGCCCGAGTCCAACCGGCGAATTCGAGATCATCAATCGGGTCGCCAATCCGATTTATTACCACGACGGCGTGGCCATGGCGCCAGGCGAAAACAATCCGGTAGGAACACGCTGGATCGGGCTCAGCGTAAAAGGCTACGGGATCCATGGCACGAACGCACCGCACTCGATCGGGCATGCCGCCTCGCATGGATGCATCCGCCTGCGGAATCGCGACGTGGAGAAGCTCTACACCATGCTGCACGTCGGCGATGTAGTCGAGATTCGTGGGCAGCGTGATGAAGAAGTTGCTCGCGTCTTTGGCGGAACTATCGAAGGGCCGGCGTGACCGCCTCGGCACACATGGGCGGCCAGTAGGACAACACTCTATCGATCAGAGGCGAGACAGAACTTAAAACCGGGGGATTTATGCAGATGGTGATCACATTGATGGCAGTGGTGGCGGGTTTGATTTTTTCGTTGGCGGTAGCGTTGCTGGCGGAGGAGTTGATTTTTGGGCAGGTGTTCCGGCTGTTATTCGCCAGGAACTCCCCGCCGCAGACTGTGCCGGTGAAAGCCGGGCAGAAGCGCTAAGGAGCAAAGGAGAACGACGATGCTGGCATTGAAGTATTTGCTGATTACGGGCGGCGTGGCGATGATCATCGCGGCCGTATGCATTCTCACCTACGATTTGTATCGCGAACTGTTGTACCGGCGTTTGATGACGACGCCCGGAGGAGCGACAACCGCCGCGCCGGTATCCGTGCGCTGGCGAACTTCGCTGGCACTCGGAATGTTGGCCTGGGGACCGCTGCTCCTGGCCTTCAGCATCGTTGTCGTGCCCAGCGGAACGGCGGGTATACGAGTGAGCGAAATAAGCGGCACCGTCCCGGGCACGCTTTATCCCGGCGCGCACATGGTGATGCCGCTGGTTGAAGACGTCGCACTCTTCGATACGCGGGATCAGATCTTTACCACCGGCGATACCGAAGTTTCCACCAAGCCCTCGCCGACCAATTTCCCTACCAAGCCCGAACTCTTGGATGTGCAGGCCAAGGAAGGATTAACCCTTGGGCTGGCAATCACAGTCCGTTACCGGCTCGATCCAAAGAAACTGGATTACATCCAGGGAAATTTGCCCCGGCCGGTAGAAAAAGAAATTGTGCCACCGACCGTAGCTAGCGTATGGCGGGAGATCGTTCCCAACTACACGGTGCGCGATGTTTTTTCCGCGAAACGCGAAGAGGTGCGCCAGCGTGCCGCTGGGTTGATCACACAAAAATTGGCAGCCGATGGGATCGTGGTGAAAGAGGTGATGTTGCGCGACATCCAATTGCCGCCGGAATATGCCAAAGGGCTCGAGACGCTGCTGCTGAAAGAACAAGAGAACGACCGCATGGGTGTAGAGACGGAATTAAAGACCAAAGAAGTGCGGATCGCCGAACTCGAAGGCGAGGCTGTTAAGGTGCAGCAAGTGAAGCAGGCTGAAGGCGAAGCGCAGGTGCATGTCTTGCAGGCCAAGGCGGAATCGGACGCGATGCAATACACCCTGCCGCTCAAGCAGAAACAAATCGAGCAGAGCCGACTCGAGGCCCAGGCGCGCAAGGAGGCGACGATTCAGAATGCCGAAGCCGAAGCCCAAGCCAAGGTGATCGACAGCGAAGCCGAAGGTAAGCGGCGAAAAACTCTTGCCGACGCGGAAGCGCAGGCCAAAGTGGTCGATAGCAAAGCGGAAGAAGAGCGCAGGGATATGCTCGCCACTGCCGAAGCGAATCGCATCCGTCTGACCGCCGCAGCCGATGCCGAGAAGATGCAAAGCGAGGCGGCCGTGTTAAAGGGCAATCCGCTTTTGATCAACAAGATAGTGGCGGAGCGGCTCAGCGATAAGTTGCAAATCATGATGGTCCCGGCGGACGGAAAATTCTTTTTCGCCAACGACGTATTGAAAGGAATGAATTTGGTCGAGCAAAACGAGAAGGGAGAGAGGCAGCAGGCACGGTAGTTTTGGTCGCGGTCCGCTCCCACGTTTGCGGCGGACCCCTTTCCTGATCCGCAGCCAATCGGACCCCGCGCGAATCACAGCGGCGAGACTTCATGGTGAGATATGATGCGAACGGTTTGGTGGTTCGCTGGAAACGGTCTACAACATTCCATGATGTTTCGCCGCAAACTCTTGGCCGTGTTCGCGCTCACAGTATTTCTGTCGGTCGCGGCAGTGGCATTTCTGGTATCGGCCGTAACGCGGCGCGCGTTCGACCGCAGTGAGAACGAACGAACCTCCGCGCTGGTGACGCAGTTTCGGCGCGAATTCATAAGCCAAGGCGAATCTGTTACCCATCGGGTCGAAGCCATTGCCTCTTCGGACGCGGCGGACCGCATGGCCTCCGCGCTGAACCGGAAGCCCGCCGATTCAGGTCCGTATTTCGAGTCGGCCAGAGCAGCCGCGGAAAATAGCCAACTGGACTTCCTCGAGTTTGTCGAGAGCGATGGGACGATCGTCTCTTCCGCTCAGTGGCCGGCCAAGTTTGGGTATCCCGAGGCGGCCGTGGCCACTTTTGTTGCCTCGGTCGATCAACCCGCATTCTTGAAGCAAGAAGAATTGCAAGACGGAACTGTACTCGGCTTGTTCGCAGTGCGCGAGACACACATCGGCGAGCATCCGATTTTCATAGTCGGTGGACGGCGTCTCGACAAGCCGTTTCTGGCCGCACTCGATATGCCCGCCGGAATGCGGGCTCTCCTCTACCAGAATCGAGGTGACCACTTCGCCCCCGACCTGCTGCTCAATCCTTCCGCCACCTTGACCCCAGCGGTACGATCGGCAGAAAAGTTGGAACCTCTGATCGATGCGGTGCGCCACTCCAAACAGGAGTTGCACACGCTGGTGCACTGGTCAGACGATCCGGCCGAGGACGAACTGTTTCATGCAATTCCGCTGCTGGGCGCGGGCTCAGGGCCTGATCGTCCGCTGCTGGCCATCCTCTTGATCGGCAACTCGCGCCGTCCTTATGTAGAGTTGATGCGGCATATTCGCTCGGCAGCCTTGCTGGTCGGAGGCAGCGGAATTGTGCTGGCAATCCTTCTGAGCAGCTGGGCCGCAGCCCGCGTGACTCGTCCGGTCGAGCAACTGGCGCACGTAGCGCAGCAAGTCGCGGCAGGGGATTGGAACGCGCGGGTTGAGGTAAATGGCAACGACGAGCTCGCGCAACTGGCAAACTCCTTTAACCGCATGACCACAGAATTGCTCGCGCAACAAGAACGCCTGGTGCAAGCTGAGCGCGTCGCAGCCTGGCGAGAGTTGGCGCGCCGGCTGGCGCACGAATTGAAGAATCCGCTGTTTCCGTTGCAGCTCACAGTGGAGAATTTGATCCGGGCGCGGCAACAGATGCCGGAGCAGTTCGACGAAGTCTTCCGCGAAGGTTCGAGAACGCTCTTGGCCGAAATTTCCAATTTGAAAGGCATCATTGGAAAGTTCAGCGAATTTTCCAAGATGCCGCAGCCGCAATTGCAGCCGGTGCAGGTGAATGACGTGATCCGCGGAGTGACGCAGCTTTTTCAGGCGCAACTGCAGGCTCCCGGACGCGCCAAGATCAGTGTGCTGCTGCAACTCGATTCTCATCTCCAAACGGTAGCGGCTGACCCAGAGATGCTGCACCGTGCGATCTCAAATCTCGTCCTCAACGCGATGGATGCAATGCCCGAGAGCGGGACGCTGACCCTGCGCACGCGTGGCGAAGATGGCAAAGTGATGATCGAAGTCGCCGATACCGGGTCAGGATTGACCCCCGATGAGTGCGAGAAAATCTTCACTCCGTACTATACGAGCAAGAAGCACGGCACCGGCCTCGGTCTGGCCATCGTGCAGTCGGTGGTCAGCGATCATGGTGGAAGAATTCAGGTCCAGAGTCAGCCGGGACACGGCACTACATTTGTGATTGAACTGCCCCGGGCGGGAGGTTGATTGTCAAAGGCACATTTGCTGATTGTGGATGATGAGGCCAACACTCTGGCGTCTTTGTCGCGCGCCTTTCGCCTGGCAGGGCATGAGGCCACCGTGTGCGATAACGCCGCGAAGGCCCTCGAGTTGGCCAAAGCGCAAAAGTTCGATGTCATCCTTTCCGACGTTGTGATGCCGGGAAAAGGCGGGCTCGCATTGCTCGAAGAATTGAAAGCGCAAGGAGTGACGGCCCCGGTGGTGATGATGTCAGGGCAGGCCGACATCGAAATGGCAGTGCGGGCAACCCGGGCGGGCGCGTTGGATTTTCTGGAAAAACCGATCTCGACGGAAAAACTCTTGCTGACGGTGGAGAATGCTCTGAAGCTCCAGCGTCTGGAAAGTGAAAACCGGCAGCTCAGGCAGCGTCTGGGTAAGCACGAAATCGTGTGGCAGGGCGCAGCCATGCAGCGTGTGATGGCGCAAGTCGAGCGGGTGGCGGCGAGTGAAACCCGCGTCTGCATCCTGGGCGAAACCGGTACCGGAAAAGAACTGGTGGCGCGAACTATTCATGAACGCAGCCTGCGCTCTTCGGCAGCGTTTGTGACTCTAAATTGCGCGGCCGTTCCGGCGGAGTTGATTGAGTCCGAACTCTTCGGCCACGAGAAAGGATCATTCACCGGAGCCGCGGGACGTCATGTGGGTAAATTTGAACAGGCCGATCACGGTACGATTTTTCTTGATGAGATCGGCGATATGCCGCTTGCCATGCAGGCCAAGCTGCTGCGCGTGCTCGAAGAAGGCGAGGTAGAGCGCATCGGCGGCGACAAGCCGGTGAGCGTGAATGTGCGCGTAGTCGTGGCTACGCATCGCGATCTGGAAGCCCGCGTGCGCGAAGAGAAATTCCGCCAGGATTTATTTCATCGGATCTACGTTTTTCCCCTGCTGTTGCCCCCGTTGCGCGAGCGCCGCGAAGACATTCCTAGGTTGGTTGGCCACTTCGCCGCACAGTTCTCCGCCCAGAATGGATGGAAGCCGGTTCCCTTTTCTGCTGAGGCGCTGGAGGCCTTGCAATCGCATAGCTGGCCCGGCAATGTGCGCGAGTTGCGCAATATGGTGGAGCGATTGATGCTGCTGGCAACCAATCATGAGGTCGATCTCGCCACCGTGCAGACGGCGATGCCGAAAGCCGTTCCTGTAGCGTCATCCCAAATCTCCTCAGGACCGCTGGCCGAGCGCGTCGATGCCTTCGAGCGCGAGGTAATTCTGGCGGAGTTAAGACGCAGCCATTCCAACGTGAGCCTGGCGGCGAAATCGCTGGGGCTGGAACGCAGTCATCTGTACAAAAAGGCCGAGCAGTTAGGGATTGATATGCGGGCTATGCGGCGGGAACAGGAATCGGCCCAGGAGTGATGTTTGCGCGCGACGGCGGGCGCAGGCGGTACGCTTTGCAGGGACGAGAGAACTCTGCCCGCCATCCGCCTAGAAGAAATCCACCGCCTTCACATCAACAACCTGACCTGGAATCACGATGGTTCCGGTTTCAATGTATTCCGTCAAAAGCAGGCTATCGATCAGCGTATCGTAGACCCGCAAATTCCCCCCTTCGGCCACATACTCCACATCGCGGCTGCTGAAACTTTGCAATCCCGTGACGTCGCCGTTATCCGGAGGAATAATCACCGCATTATTCGTGGTGTTGAAGATCGTGAGGCACCCGCGCACTTCACCCACCGGATCGTTGACGTCTCCGACATTGGTGCAGTTGTAAGAGCCAACGAAGAGCTGGCCGTTCACGCTCAAATCAATACGGTCATGGTAACCATCGGTGATGACGATGCTGCCTGTCACCGCCATCGCATTGATGTCCACCATGTCCAAACGCCCACACGTCGTAGCCGCTGTGGTTTCTCCAGTGCATGAGTTATTTGTGACGGAATTGCCTGCCACGTAAAGCGTGGAGCCGTTCAGATATGCGACCGTGGCTCCGTCCACCGGCACGGCCGCACCCAAAGTCAGACTGGCCATATTCAATGGTTGAACGCTGGCCGAAACTCCACCGGCGGCGTAACACTCTGCGCCGCAGTTCAAAATGTAGGCGGTGGTTCCATCCGGACTGAAAACCGCATTCACGGGACGGCAGCCCGCGCAGGTGGGAATCACTGCCGTTACCGGGTTGCCGATATCTACCTCAGATGGCGAAAGCACGGTCACCGAATCTGAATCGCCGCTGAAAGCCAGCAATTCAGTTCCACTGGGATTCGCGACCACTATCTGCACATTCGGAACGTTCATGTTGTACGTCACGCCGCCCGAGGCAATATTGAACTCCACCACTGCTCCCGGAGCAGACCCATTCACCGTAATCGTCGGC
Source organism: uncultured Acidobacteriaceae bacterium (assembly GCA_963818935.1). GTDB lineage: Bacteria > Acidobacteriota > Terriglobia > Terriglobales > Acidobacteriaceae > Sulfotelmatobacter. The sequence continues at coordinate 29,657 of CAWFUK010000069.1, read as the reverse complement.
ACCGCCGCATAAGCCGTGGTATTCGACACGGCAATCATGCTGGTGGTTGGCCCACCCAGCGCCACGGATCCAGTGTTGCTTTCAGTAGCAGAACTGATGATGTCTGCGCTGTTGGTCCCAGCATCGAAAGAAAGCACAACCGAACGATCCGGAGAAATCGCCATAAGGCCGGGAGAACTTCCCGCCCCGATCGGGCGCGCCTTCGCGATTGCATCGTATTCCCCATTGATAATGACAACTTCTGGGAACGCCGGCGCGGCCGATACACTCTGGGACGCAAACACGCGTTCAGTCAATCCGCTGGTGTGCGTGGCAGTGCTGGGCTTACTACTGCCCCCGCCACAGCAAACCAAGCTGAACCCAGCACTCAGTATCACCAACAAGAGCACAACTCTCTTCAAACGGAATGCTCCTAACAACATGAAAGATTGAGATTTAAGTGCAAAGTAGAAAATTATAACAGAGCTGAAAAAAGCTGCATCGCCTTGCGATCGATTCGGTAGTGTCTTACCAGAGTTAAGACACTACCATCGATTCCGCCTCAGATGGCTCGCCTAACCGCATTCGCCAAGCACCAGGCAAAGCGCTTCCTGTATTCTGAGCAAGTATATGGCAGCCGACCTTCTTACCCGGATCAAGCAATCTCCCGTCTTATGCGACGGCGCGATGGGAACCCTTCTTTATTCCAAGGGAGTCTTCATCAACCGCTGTTACGACGAACTGAATCTCTCCCAACCTGACCTGATTCGTGGCATCCATCATGAATACCTCCAGGCGGGCGCTGAAATTGTTGAAACCAACACTTTCGGTGCCAACTCCTTCCGCCTCGCGCGCCACAGCATCGCCGACAAAGTGCGCGATATTAATCGGGCGGGAGCGCGGCTGGCACGGGAGGCCGCCAAGAGCTTCGATGTCTGGGTCGCAGGATCGGTTGGCCCGCTGGGCGCCAGAATCGAACCGCTGGGCAAAACTTCCTATGAAGAAGCCCGCCAGGCATTCCGCGAACAGATCGAAGCGCTCGCCGAAGGCGGCGTCGATCTCCTGATGTTCGAGACTTTTGGCTACCTCGAAGAACTTCACCAAGCTGTACTCGCCGCAAAAGATGTCGGAGCAAAATTGCCTCTCGTCGTGCAGGTCACCATCGACGAAGACGGTAACTGCCTCGACGGCTCCGATCCCGAAACTTTCGCTCCTCGCCTCGAAGAATGGGGTGCAGACGTCATCGGCTGCAATTGCAGCGTAGGTCCCGTCGCGATGCTGGAAGCGATCGAGCGCATCCATGCCCTCACCTCGCTGCCTCTCGCCGCACAGCCGAACGCAGGCATCCCGCGCTCGGTGGAAGGTAGAAACATTTACCTCTGCTCGCCCGAATACATGGCGAGCTACGCTCGCAAATTTATCGCCGCTGGCGCACGCATCGTTGGCGGATGTTGCGGAACCACTCCCGACCACATTCGTTTCATGAAGTCCGCTCTGCGGGTCGGCGAAGCCAGAAACAAAACAGCCTCGGTCCAGGTAGTCGGAACTGTTTCGAGTCCGACGGCGACGCCTGCGCAACCGCTCGGAGAGCGTTCCCTCCTAGGGGCCAAACTCGCCCGCGGCGAGTTCGTAACCATGGTCGAGGTGGTGCCTCCCAAAGGCACCGACATCCAAAAGGAACTCGACGGCTCCCGCTTCCTGAAATCCGTAGGCGTCGACGCCATCAACATTCCCGACAGCCCGCGCGCCTCCGCCCGCATGAGTAATCAGGCCTTATCGCTACTGGTTCAGCGCGAAGCCGGAATCGAGACCATCCTCCACTACACTTGCCGCGACCGCAATGTGCTCTGCATCCAGAGCGACCTTCTCGGCGCCGCCGCCGTCGGCATCAAGAATCTGATCTGCATCACCGGCGACCCTCCTAAGATGGGCAATTATCCCGACGCGACCGCCGTATTCGATGTCGATGCCATCGGCCTCGTCAACATCGTCCACAACCTGAACCGCGGCCTCGACCTCGGCGACAATCCCATCGGCACCGGCACGAGTTTCGTGATCGGCGTCGGCGCAAATCCCGGCCTTACCGATCTGGATCAAGAGATTCGCCGCTTTGAATACAAAGTAAAAGCCGGAGCCGAATACGTAGTCACACAGCCCGTCTTCGATCTCCGCCTGCTGGAAAACTTTTTGCGCCGCATCGAAGCATTTCGCATTCCGGTCATAGCGGGAATCTGGCCGCTGGTCAGCGTGCGCAATGCCGAGTTCATGAAAAACGAACTTCGCGTCTCCGTCCCTGACGCCATTTTCGAACGTATGCAGCGTTCAGCCTCGCCGCAAGCCGCCCGCGAGGAAGGCATCGCCATCGCCCGCGAAATGCTGATCGCCGTTCGCACCACGGTGCAGGGCGCGCAAATCAGCGCCCCGCAGGGTCGCTACAGCTCAGCCGTTGATGTGCTCGAGGCGTTGGGAACGAAGGCTCCGGCCAGTGCATAGTTCCGTTTTGGTTATAAAGACAATACAATTCACCAACAATTTACAAGAAAAGACTGGACACACCACCAATTTAGTAGCATTACAATAGAGAAGGAGCGTAACCCCGTTGGCCAAGTTTGAAGAGTGCCTCCAGCGACTGGAAAAAATCGTCCAGGACCTGGAAAAAGGAGACGTCCCATTAGAAACGTCTCTCAGCCTTTTTGAAGAGGGCATGCTGCTCTCCACTACCTGCCGCAAGGAGCTCGAACAAGCCGAGGGCAAGGTGGAGATCCTGCTGAAAAAGAACGGGAAGCTCCAGGCCGAGCCGTTTGAGCCTCTGGCGGAAAAAGCGCCTGCCCGCAGATAGCTGCTCAGGTTGCCCGATCACGCCGCAGGGACTCGCAGTTGTAATGTCTGTGGTGTAGTGGTCCCAGAAACCCTTCCCCGCAGCCCTAGTCCGCTGTTGCTGACGGTCGTCTGTCAGGAGGATCTATGGGCTTAAGTGTAGTGGTCGTCGAGAGCGATCCTAAACTCGCTCGATCGATGGTTAGCGGTCTCTCCTCTGACTTTCATTTCACCTATTTGACCTGCTCCGGTGATGAGCTTCGCCAGCGCGTGGCCAGCAACCAGCCGCAAGCCGTGGTCCTCGATATGGAATGTTCTCGCCTGGCCGACGTCCGCAACCTGCACCACGACTTTCCTTCGCTCCCGATCGTGTGTACTCACCGCATACCCGATGAGAAATTGTGGATCGCCGCCCTCGATGCCGGCGCCGCCGACCTATGCCCAACGGCAGACGTGAACCACGCACTGAATTCGGTCGTAAGGAGCCTGGCCGTCGTCAAAGCGGCAGCAGCTTAAGACAGTGGTTGGCGGCTAGTGGCTGGCAAGAAGCACGAAGCCAGCATCGGAAGTGCGGGCCGCGGTTTTTTCTAGTCGCTAATCACTGATCACTAACCGCTGTCTTGCTATACTTTCTGCGCAATGCTGCAATCAACTCTCGAGCAAGGCCGCGCTCTCACTGACGCCGCCCTGGACCGCCTGATTCCGCTGGAAACCCAGTACCCCGAGTCCATTCACAAAGCCATGCGCCACAGCGTCTTCGCCGGTGGCAAGCGTCTGCGTCCAGTATTGTGCCTGGAAGCCGCCCGCATGGTCGCCGGATCGCTTCCCTCAAAAATAGAAGAACTCGGGGCAGCTCTCGAAATGCTGCACACCTATTCCCTCATTCACGACGACCTGCCCGCACTCGATAACGATGACCTCCGCCGTGGACGCCCAACCTGCCACAAAGCCTTCGGCGAAGCGCTCGCCATCCTCGCCGGAGACGCGCTTCAGACCCAGGCCTACGAAGTGCTCGCGCGCCTGGCCTGTGCGCCCGAGCAGCGCGTGCGGATCATCGAAGAGATCGCCCGCGGCACCGGTACCATCGATGGCATGATCGGCGGCCAGGTCGTCGACCTCGAAGCCGAACACATGCAGCCCACTGCGGGAATGCTCGAATATATCCACCGCGCCAAAACCTCCGCCCTGATTACCGCCAGCCTGGTGAGTGGCGGCCTCTACGCCGGAGGAAAAGATAAAGAAGTAGCCAGGCTCCGCGCCTTCGGCCAATCCATTGGACTGGCCTTCCAGATCGTCGACGACGTTCTCGACGTCACCCAAACCTCCGAGCAACTCGGAAAAACCGCCGGCAAAGACACCGCCGCACAAAAAGCCACGTATCCGGCTTTATTCGGAATCGAAGAATCCGAACGCAAAGCCGACGCCTTAGTCACGGCCGCCTTGCAGGAATTGGATAGCTTCGGTGAACGCGCAGATACGCTGAAAGAATTAGCCCGCTATCTAGTGGAAAGAAAAAAATGAGAAGGCTTCGCCTTCGGGTCCCCTTGTGTGCCTGAGATCGAAACATCCCGGCTCAAACTCAGACCCTACACCGACTCCGACATTCCGGCGCTAGTGGCACTGCTGAGCGCGCGAGAAATTGCCGCCACAACTTTGCGCATCGCTCACCCCTATACCGAACGACACGCCCGCGACTTCCTCATCCACGCGCGCCAGGCCGACAAACTCTGGCTCGCCATCACCCTCCGCGACGGCGGCCAACTCTGCGGAGGCATTGGCCTCATGCTCAAGCCGGAACATCAACAAGCCGAACTCGGCTACTGGATCGGCGTCCCCTACTGGGGACACGGCTACGCCAGCGAGGCAGGCCGCGCCATGGTTCGCTACGGATTCGACGACCTCAAACTCCATCGCATCGCCGCGATGTGCATGACCCGCAATCCCGCCTCCGCCAGAATTCTCTTGAAACTCGGGATGGTTCACGAAGGCCACCTCCGCGAAGCTCAAAATAAATGGGGCGAATACGTCGATGTCGATTGCTACGCAATCCTCCGCAAAGAATGGGACGCTCGTTCGCAGTTCCCCTACTCCAGGCGCTCCACTACGTAGTACAGCGCGAAAACCGCGGTGTCACTCGGACCGCTCTCTAGGGTTAGGGAGTAGCTGACAGGAGTTCCTTCTTCAGCCTGAAACGCAACCGAATAAGGGACGAGGCCATTGTTCCACACTCCAGTTTGACTGTCGGTGGAAGCAAGTAGTTCTTGATAACTCTGCTGAGTGCCTGTTACATCGGTAAAAAACAGATTGTAACCATAGTACGAGCCGCTGCTCGGATCAGCGGTGGTTGTGGTTGCGTACACCGAAAGACGATACAAGCCCGTCGCAGTTGGCGTGAAAATTGTCGTTTGCGGAATCACCCCCGTCACATTCGCAAGTTTTCCTTTCACAATAATCAGGGGCGAGCTTATCGTCGTCGCAGGCGAAGCGTCAGCGTGCTTGCCGCCAGAAACGAACGCGAACGTCGCAAGCAACAGAACTGCGATGCATAGGATCTTGTACATGAATGTGCCTCCGGAGGGACTTAGGGGAGGGCGAGATCATACCATGAAGCGGCTAGAAGTGCCGGTTATGTCAAAGGCTGGTAGCGGCCATTTGCCATCAACCGACTCTACTTCTCGTAAAATTCGGTAATCGGCAAGTATATTATTACCGGGATACAGATCACCCGCTCCAAACTGCATGGCTTCCGCGAACCTCGACATCCTCGCCATCGCCGCCCATCGGGACGACGTTGAACAAACCTGCGGCGGCACGCTGCTGAAAGCCGCACAGCGCGGCGAGCGCGCCGGCATTCTCGATCTCACCCAAGGAGAAATGGGCACCCGCGGCACCGCCGAAGATCGCGCCCGCGAAGCCGCAGATGCAGCCAAAATTCTCGGCGCAAGCTGGCGCCGCGCCCTCGACATCCCCGACGGCCGCGTAGAAAATACCTGGGAGAATCGCCTGAAAGTCGCCGCCGTAATCCGCGAGACCAGACCCCGCGTCGTAATTCTGCCCTACTGGAAGGGACGTCACCCTGACCACTACACCGCTTCGATTCTAGGATACGAAGCCTGTTTTCTCGCGGGACTGTCGAAGCTGGAGACCGGCGCCACTACAAAACTGCCCCCGCATCGCCCCTTCAAAATCATTTACGCTACGCTCTACTATGACGTGCGCCCCACATTTGTAGTCGACATCACAGATCAGTTCGAACCGAAATTCGCCTCGATCCTCGCCTACAAATCGCAGTTCAGCGACCAGGAAGCGGGCAAAGATCTCTTCCCAGCCCACCAGGAAATTCGCGTCCGCGTCGATTCCATGTCCCGCTACTACGGCATGCTGGGCGGAGTCACCCATGCTGAGCCATTCCTGCAAAAAGAAGTCGGCTTGGTCGACGACCTGCTCGCGATCCCTGTGAAATCAATTTGACTTCACTTTTTCATCCCCACCGCCAGTCCATCGCGAATCGGAAGAATTGTCGTATAGAAGTCAGGCGAGTTGGAGAATAGGCGGTTAAACTCAAGAATAGCTTTGGTCCTCGCGTCTTTGGGATTCTTCTCCACCACGCGTCCGCTCCACAACACGTTGTCTGTAATGAACAACCCGCCCTTGCGCAAACGCGGCGAAACCAACCGCAACACGCGGGGATAATCCTCTTTGTCGACATCGTTAAAGATCACATCGAACTGCTCTTTTTGCTCCGAAAGATATTCCAGCGCATCGCCGATACGCACTTCGATTTGTTTAGCGACTCCGGCGCGATCGAAATAGCGGCGGGCACGTTCGGCATTCCTAGGATCGCCATCCGTGTAAATGACTTTCCCCTTTGCGCCGACCGCTTGCGCCCACCAGATCGTCGAATACCCGATAGCCGATCCGAGCTCAAATACGGACTTCGCATTGATCATCAGAGCAAGTTGCTGAAGCACCCGCGCTACGGCGGGGCCAACGATCGGCACAGCGTGCTTGGAGGCGTAGTCTTCCATCTCCACTAGTACGTCATCGCGCTTGGGCAGCATCGAATACAGGTAGTCGTCAACCGCTCCCACCGTGGTGAAGTCATAGTGCCGCCATCTCGGCTTGCTTTCTTTTTGCAATTTGCTTTGAGGCATTTTTCCCTTTCGCATCGAATCGCGAACCGTGGTGGTGAATCAATCTGCGGCCACTTCCTGCGCACTTACAGTGACCCCGGGCTTCATCGTGAAGACCTCCACTCGCGGAATTCGCTTCTCCAGTTCGCTCGGACTTCCCGTCAACACCGGAAACGTTCCAAAGTGCATGGGGATTACAGTCTTCGGCTTGAGCAAATTGCACGCGTAAGCCGCCTCTCGCGGCCCCATGGTGAAATGATCGCCAATCGGCAGCATCGCAATTTCAGGCGCATAAAGGTCGTGAATAATCGCCATGTCCCCGAAAACATTCGTGTCGCCGGCATGATAGATCTTGACGCCATTTTCGAATTCGATCACATAACCGCAGGCCTCGCCGCCATAGATGAGCTGATCGCCATCCTGAATGCCGCAGGAGTGATCGGCGTGCACCATGGTCACTTTGATATCGCCGATCTTCTGTGTACCGCCTTTATTCATCATGGCGGTCTGTTTGGCGCCTTTCTTCTCCAGCCACCCGCACAATTCCGGCATGCCCACGACTTGCGGATTATGCTGCTTGATGATCTCGACCGCGTCGCCGATGTGGTCGCCGTGGCCATGGGTGCACAGAAGCAGGTCGACGTGTTTCACCTTCTTTTCAGAAGGCGGGCACGACGGATTATTCATAATCCACGGATCGATGATGACAGTGCGTCCGCCGGGTGTCACCATGCGAAACGTCGCGTGCCCCAACCATGTAAGTTGAATACCTTTAAGATTCATTACAAATCCTCCGACTTTCGGATTTCGGCGCTGCGCCCTCACGCAATCATCCGATTACGCAATTGCAACGCCTGAGGGTTGAAGAAATCGGTCACAATTTGGTGGCCAGATTCAATCCACCAGTTGCCCGCTGCTTAGTTTAATATGAAACGCCATGACCGAACTCAAGGTGTTGATCTCGCGGCAGGAAATTGCCAAGCGAGTCGCGGAGCTGGGCGCTGAAATTTCCCGTGACTTCGACGGCCAGCCGGTTATCCTCGTCGGCGTGTTGAAAGGCTCGGCCATTTTTCTCGCTGATCTAGCTCGCAACATCAAGCTGGACGCAACCTTCGACTTCATCGGCGTCTCCAGTTACGGAAATCGCCCGAGCCCCACACAAGAGCTCAAAAGCGGTTGGGATTCCACCGGCGAAGTGAAGTTGACTAAGGACGTCGACCAGTCGATGAAGGACAAGAATGTGATCGTGGTAGAAGATATTCTCGATACCGGGTTGACTCTGACCGTGCTCAAGAAACTCCTTCTGGCGCATCAACCACGATCGCTAAAAATCGCCGCCCTGCTCGACAAGCCCTCGCGCCGCAAGTTGCCGCTGCAAGGAGACTACGTCGGCTTCACCATTCCCGATGAATTTGTCGTTGGCTATGGCCTCGATTATGCTGAGCGCTATCGTAATCTGGCCGACGTCTGCATTGTGCCGCGGGAGTGACGGCCGTAGTCCTGGTATCGATACTAGCTACTGGGCACTCGCACTCCGGCTGCTATCATTAGAAGACAAATGGGTTCGACTCACAATAAGCACGAAAAACACGTTTCCATCGATCCGCTTTTGCTTGAGGTTGCCGATGTCATGTCGACCTCGCTCGATTTGGACGCCACCCTTCGCCGCGTTTCGGAGGTGGTCCGTCAAGTCATTGACTACGAAATCTTCGCTATTCTTTTGCTCAACGAAAAAACTCAGGATCTGCGCTTTCGCTTTCAAGTGGGATATCCGCCCGAAGTCGCCGAACGCGCCCGCATTAAGCTGGGCGAAGGAGTCACCGGCCAAGCCGCCCAGTTGCGCGAGACCATTCTGATCAACGACGTAACCAAAGATTCCCGCTACGTGGCCGCCGTTCCCAATGTCTGTTCGGAGCTGGCTGTGCCCCTGATCAGCAAGAATCGCGTGATCGGGGTGATCGACATCGAGGCACGCAAGACCGATTACTTTAACGATGAGCACAAGCGCCTCCTGACGCTCATCGCGTCGCGCATGGCGGCGGGTATCGAAAACGCGCAACTTTATACGCGCACGACAAAACAAGCGCGGATTCTGTTGCTCTTGAATGAAATCGCTCGCGAACTGAGCTCGATTCTGAATCTCGACGAACTGTTGGGCCGGATCGCAGAACTGCTGCGCCGCTTGATCGATTTTCAAATGTTCAGCATTCTCCTGCTGGATGATTCCGGCGAAAAACTTCAACATCGCTTCTCTTTACGCTTCCATGAGAACGTTCATGTGAAGCACGAGATTCCCATCGGTCGCGGCCTCGTAGGGGCCGCGGCAGAGACCAGGCAAGCAATTCTTGTACCTGATGTCAGCAAAGATCCGCGCTACATTTCGCTGAATCCGGAGACTCGATCAGAATTGGCGGTACCGCTCGTCTACAAAGATAAGGTCATCGGAGTTCTCGATCTGGAGCACACCCGGCGCGGATTCTTCACCGACGAACACCGCCGCACCATGATGACGCTGGCTGCGCAGGTTGCCATTGCCATTGAAAACGCGCGCCTCTACGAAGAGATTGCGCGCCAAGAGCGCCGCTTGGAGCGCGATCTGGCGCTGGCTCGCGAATTGCAAATGCGCTTACTGCCGCAAACGTTGCCTAAGCTGGCGCATTTGGAATTGGCCGCGAAGTTCACCCCAGCGCGCGCCATCGGCGGCGACCTTTACGATTTCATCCCCTACTCTCTCTCGCGTCTGGGAATCGCCATTGGTGACGTCAGCGGGAAAGGCGCGCCCGCCGCGATCTACGCCGCGTTGGTGAGCGGCATCTTGCGCTCTCATGCGCCCATCGAACCCGGTCCTGCCGAAATGTTATCTGCAGTGAATTTGTCTCTGGCCGAGCGCCGCATCGAGGCGCAGTTCGTATCCATCATTTATGCGGTCTGGGATGATGAAAACAGCACGCTTCAGGTTGCGAACTCCGGCTTGCCGCGTCCCGTCTATGTTCACGATGGGAAAATCGCTGCTATCGAGGCGACCGGTTTGCCGCTGGGCTTGTTCGACGATGCCAGCTACGACGAGTTCAGCTTTGAAATGAAGCCCGGCGACATGTTCGTTTTCTTCAGCGACGGCATTCTTGATGCGCGCAACCGGCGCGGGGAACTTTTTGGCCGCGGACGAGTCGAGAAAATCATCGCCCAGTGCGCGGGTAAGTCTGCAGATTGCGTAGTGAGTTCTCTATTCAAAGCTGCCGCGGAGCATTCGGCTGGAGTCGAAACCTTCGATGATCAAACCGTGGTGGCGATCAAAGTGAAGGACGCCGCGGGGCCCGGTCCTTCTAAAAAGAGATGACGCCGCGTACTGCAGTTGTGGAGTTCGTTCCCACTCATTCCGAGCGGCCTCCGGGATTCGTTCGGCGCGAACAGCGTTCTGGAATATTGCGCCGAACGGCAAATTTCGTTTTGCATTGTGAGAATGTGCCCTTGGCTACATTGGCTGAGCGTTACGGAACTCCGCTTTATGTCTATTCGGCAACCACCATCCGGGAACGATTTGCTGCCTTTGACCGGGCTTTTCGCGAAGTGCCGCACACCATCTGCTACTCCGTCAAAGCCAATTCCAATCTGAGCATCCTGCGCCTCCTGGCACGCGAGGGATGCGGCTTTGATGTAGTTTCCGGCGGTGAACTGGAGCGGGTCTTGGCCGCCGATCGCCGGGCAGCGAAGAAGGTCGTCTTTTCCGGTGTCGGAAAATCGCGCGAAGAGATGACGGCGGCGCTCAAAGTCGGAATTTTGCTCTTCAACGTCGAGAGCGAATCAGAACTCTGCGCTCTCGCGGAATGCGCCGCTAGGCTGCGCAAGGTCGCGCGCCTGGCTTTGCGCGTGAATCCCGATGTCGCCGCCGATACCCACCCTTACATTTCAACTGGCTTGCACAAACACAAGTTTGGTGTGCCCATCGGCAGTGCGCGTGCCCTGTACGCCAAAGCCTTTGGCGTGCGGTATCTGAAAGTTGCAGGCGTCAGTGTTCACATCGGCTCGCAAATTACCGATGTGGCGCCGTTTGCCGAGGCCGTGGATCGGGTCGCCGCCTTTGTGCGCGAACTGCGTTCCGACGGTCACAAAATCGATTACATCGACGTCGGCGGCGGACTTGGGATCTCTTATCAAAAGCCGGCGCTAAACTTCGCGGACTATGTTGCTGCATACGCGCAAGCTGTGACGGATCCCCTGCGCGGTTTGAGCTTGCATCTGCTGCTCGAACCGGGGCGGTCACTCATCGGGCCTGCCGGTGTACTGCTTACGTCGGTCATTTACAGAAAGCAAAACGACGGCAAGAAATTTCTGGTGGTGGATGCGGGAATGAATGATCTCATCCGGCCTGCGCTCTATGGCGCGTTCCATGAGATTGTTCCGGTCGTGCAAACCAAAGCCCCGCCGAACAAGAGAGAAATTGTCGACGTCGTTGGGCCCGTGTGCGAGTCTGGCGACTTTTTTGCAAAAGACCGCGAATTGCCGCTGGTCACCGAGGGAGAATTGCTTGCCATTCTCGATGCTGGCGCTTACGGAATGGCGCTCTCGTCGAATTACAACACACGTCCGCGGCCGGTCGAACTGCTGGTGAGTGGCAAATCGGTTAAGGTCATCCGGCGGCGCGAAAAAGTACACCAGCTATTTGCGTCAGAGTTGTGACCCTATTTCTCTCCCCACTTCAACTTGGTGCGAAGCACGTGAAAAAAATCCTTCTCCGTACGAAACAAGCTGACCTTGTGCTCGGAAAGGCGGCATCGGACACGGTCTCCATCGCGCAGATCAAGGCCGGGCTGACCATCCAGGCTTAAATATGCGACTTCCTCGCTGCGTAGCAGAATCTCAACAACCGCGGAATCGGGAACTATGAGCGGCCGATGCGTCAGCGAATGTGGCGCCACCGGAGTAACCACAAATGCCTTCACCGTCGGCATCACCACCGGACCGCCCGCGGAGAGCGAGTAAGCCGTCGAACCCGTCGGCGTCGCCACGATCATACCGTCGGCGCGATAGCTGGACACGAACGCCTGATCGACATAAAGCTCATAGTGATTCAGCCGGGCCAGCGCCGTCTTGTTCACCACAACATCGTTGAACGCGCGGTAAGTCCCTAGCACTTCTTCGCCGCGCAGCAGATCGCATTGCATGAGAGAGCGTTGCTCGATCGCAGTACGCCCCTGCGCGATAGCATCCAGCATCGAGAAAAGTGACGGGAGTGGAACATCCGTGAGGAAGCCGAGCGAGCCCAGATTCACCCCCAGCAGGGGAGCGTCGGATTCGGCAGTCTCGCGCACCGCGGAGAGCAGTGTTCCATCGCCCCCCAGTACAATCACCAGATCCAGCGTCCGCGCGGACATTTGCGAGCGCATCACTTCCTCCAGTCCGTCGCAGTATTTCGCGGTCTGCGGGTCGACGATGACGCCATAGCCGTGCGCGTGCAGCCACTTCAGCAATTCGGGAACGGTTCGGGCGACCTCCGGCCGTGCCGGACGAGAGATAATGGCAGCGATTTTCGCTTGGGAGAATGGGACCGGATTAGCCATGTTGGGAAGACGAAAGAAAGATTGTACAGAATTCGAAAAAGAAAAAGCTCAAACCCAGAAGCGCACGAACGATTAGAAGACTCCCCACAGCAGGAATTCGCGATTGCCTTCCGCACCCAGGATGGGCGAGTCGATCACAGCAGTGTGCGTGCATCCAAGATCGATCATGGTTTTCTTCACTTTTTCTACGGCAGCCAACTGGGCTGACCCATCGCGCACGATGCCTCCCTTAGCAACGAATTCCCTTCCCGCCTCGAATTGAGGTTTTACCAGAACGACCAACTGGCGCCCTCCACGCCCCTCAACCGACGCGGGAAAAGCTGCAGCCACCACCGGAACAAGAACCAGCGTCGCGGAAATGAATGCTACATCAATGACAATGAGATCGACCTCGTCGCCGATCAGGTCTCTGGTCACGTAACGAGCGTTGGTCTTTTCCAGGAGCCGCACCCGCGGATCCTGGCGCAACTTGAAATCCATCTGGCCATAACCCGTGTCGATGGCGATTACGCGAACGGCTCCATGCTGCAAGAGGCAATCCGTGAAGCCGCCGGTGGAAGCGCCGACATCGAGACAGATTTTGCCCGAGACCTCGATTTGCCAGTGTTCCAGAGCGCGCTCCAGTTTGAGTCCGCCACGGCTCACATACTTCAGATCTTCGCCGAGAAGTCGAACTACCGCTTCGGCATCAACCTGAGCGCCCGCCTTTTCCACTTTCTGTTCATTGACGATAACCTTTCCGGCGAGGATAAGGGCTTGCGCCCGTTCGCGTGAGCCGGCCAGTCCCCGGTCGATGAGTATCTTATCGAGTCTTGTTTTCAAAAATTCGCCAACCGCGAGACGATCTTGCCGCAGCCTGAGTTTATCGCAATCATGCCACGAAAGTGCCAGCACCCGCTTCGGTGCAAAATGTTGAAGCATTTCCGGCAGAAGCACTTACGGGGATACGGTCTTTGTTTTCCACAGAATTTTCCACGGTTGTGTTGAAAACTTTTTTGACGCAGGAATATATGCCAAGCTCCTCAAAAGCAAAGCCGCCACAAGGGCGGCTTGCAAACCAATCAAATCGGATGATGCTATCCCGCGACTTCTTCCAGAAGTTTCTGGTCGATATCGAAATTGGAGTGCACATTCTGCACATCGTCCTGATCTTCCAGCGCTTCCATCAGCCGGATCATCGTATTTGCCGCCTGACCTTCGAGTTTGATGTAGGTCTGAGGAATCATGGACACGCTCGACGATGCGGGCTCGATCCCTGCTTTCTTCACCGCTTCGAGCACCGTTTCGAACGCCGAAGGTGCAGTAAGGATCTCCCAATTTTCGCCGTCATCGTGCAAATCTTCGCCCCCGGCTTCGAGAACGATGTTCATCAGATCGTCCTCTTTCGCGGCGCTCTTAGGAATGACGATGTCGCCCTTCTTGTGGAACATCCACGACACGGCGCCCGCCTCAGCCATGTTGCCCCCATTTTTACCGAAGCAGTGGCGGATTTCGCTGACGGTGCGGTTACGATTGTCGGTGTTGATATCGAGCAGAACCGCGGCACCGCCCGGGCCATAGCCCTCGAGAGTAAATTCTTCATACGTCGCGCCAGGCAGTTCGCCGGTACCGCGCTGAATGGCTCGCTTGATGTTATCGGCAGGCATGTTTTCGGCCTTGGCGGCAAGGACGGCGGTGCGCAGGCGTGGATTGGCATCGGGATCGCCGCCGCCGTTCTTGGCGGCAATGCTAATTTCCTTAATAAGGCGGGTAAAAATCTTGCCGCGCTTGGCATCCAGCGCGCCCTTCTTATGCTTAATTGTGGCCCATTTTGAATGGCCGGACATGGATAGACCTCGATCGATTGATTTCTTTTAACACGGGATTCGCCCGAAGAAAGCGCACAGGCAGCCTCGAAAGTATGCAGGCGAACATGAATTATAGCACGAGTTTTCGCACCGAGCCGCGGAGGCCACCGGGAGCTTATCGCGGCTTTGCCCTTGCTATGAATTCGCCAGGAAGCGCCATTCAATTGACAATCCGGTATTGACTGTATCGAACATGGGCCATAACATGCCAGCGGGGCGTTAACCTGTAGATGCCGGGCCAAGTCATCAGTCATTATCGAATCATCGAAAAAATCGGTTCTGGAGCCATGGGCGAGGTCTTTCGCGCGCGTGACGAAAGACTGGGCCGCGACGTGGCTCTGAAGTTGATCCGTCCCGCTTCCAGCACCAATCCTGACCATCTCCGCCGTTTCGAATTGGAGGCGCGAGCCGCCGCCGCTCTCAGTCATCCCAACATCGTTGCCGTTTACGACGTCGGTTTCAGCGAAGGCTCTCCTTACATCGTTTGCGAACTGCTGGAAGGCAAGACCCTGCGCAAGCGGCTGGAGGAAGGCCCTCTGCCGGTTCGCGTAGGCATCGATTACGCGATGCAAATTGTGCAGGGTCTAATTGCGGCACATGATCGCCGTATCATTCATCGCGACCTGAAACCGGAGAACCTGTTCGTGACCACGGACGGCCGTGTGAAAATTCTCGACTTCGGTGTCGCGAAGTTACAGGCGGAGCCGGCGGAAGCCGGACGCTCGGTGGAAGAACTTACCACTGTGACCCGCAGCGGCGCCCTGGTCGGTACGGTCGCGTATATGTCGCCCGAGCAACTGCGAGCCAAAGCTGTAGATCATCGCAGCGACATTTTCAGCATGGGCGCAATTCTCTACGAAATATTTACCGGACGCCGCGCCTTTCGAGGAGAAACCGAAGTCGACACCATCACCGCGGTGCTTAAGGAAGACCCTCCTGAAGCCAATCTTGAGCAGGCGAAAGTTCCCGCGTCCTGCCAGCAGATCGTTCAGCACTGCTTGGAGAAGGAGCCAGAGAATCGCTTTCAATCGGCGCGCGATTTGGCTTTCGCGCTCACCACGCTGGCGGATACATCAGGACGGTCGACCCGTCCGCGGAAATTAGGAACGCGGTCGAGAATGATTCCCTGGGCCGTAGCGGCTTTATTTCTGCTGGCCACCGTACTGTTACTGGCAAAGCAGTTCCGCCCGGAGGTCGAGTCTCCCTTGTACCACCGTTTGACCTACGAACAGGGCACGGTTTACTCGGCGCGCTTTGCACCCGGCTTTCGAGAGGTTGTGTACGGCGCTGCCTGGAACAACCAACCGCTGCAATTGTTCTCGACCGTCGCGGATTCGTTCTTAAGCCAACGGCTCAACGTCAGTGACGCAAAGTTGCTTGCCGTCTCCCACACCGGCGAGCTGGCGGTGACCATGCACGGGGTTCACGGGGCCCATATGCAAATTGAAGGAGGGATGTTGGCTCGGGTACCTGTTGCCGGAGGCTCTCCCCGAGAAGTCCTGCAAGATGTGCCTTCCGCAGACTGGGATGCGAAAGATGAACTCGCCGTAATCCACCATGTCGAGGGCCGCGATCAAATCGAATATCCGATCGGCCACGTGCTTTATCAGAGCCAGGGATGGATCAGCCATATCCGTTTAGCCCCGACCGGCGACAAACTTGGTTTTATGGATCACCCGTCGCTGTGGGATGACCGCGGTTCGGTTGCTTTAGTGGATCTTAATGGACATTTCAGGCTGCTCTCAAAAGAATGGGCCTCGGAGGACGGCCTCGCTTGGAGTGCCGATGGGAAAGAAATCTGGTTTACCGCCGCCGAAACTGGTTACAGCCGCGTCCTCCGGGCTGTGGACATGTCCGGACGCCTGCGTAAAGTTCTGGAGCTGCCAGCCGCAATCACCTTGGAGGACATAGCGCCAGATGGCCGCGCCCTGGTGAGCCTGGAGGCCGAACGCGTAGCCTTAGCCACCACCGCACTTGACGGCAAGAGCGTGGACATCTCCTGGCATGATTGGAACGTTGCCAAGGATATTTCGGCGGACGGACAATCGGTCCTATTCGAAGATGCCAGCGAAACCGCGGGCGCCCACTATGTGCTTGCCATTCGCAAGATCGATGGTTCGCCTCCAATGCAACTGGCCGAAGGTAGCGCCGGCACGCTTTCCCCGGACGGCAAGTGGGCAATTTCCGTTTATCCAGGCAACCCGGGAACGGTCAAGCTGATTCCCATTGGTCCCGGTCAACCTCGTACGATTAGCCTACCGGGGCTCGACGTGAAAAATGGCTCGGCTCACTTTCTCGCGGACGGAAAACACATCACCGTCAACGCCAACCAATCCGGTCACTCTGTGCGCATGTATCTGGTGGATCTGGACGGCGGAAAAGGTATCCCGATTACACCCGAAGGCATAACAGGTGGGCTGATCTCGCCTGACGGTAGGTACATTTTTTTTCAAAATGAAGGCAAAGCAGCCGCGGTCTACGCGACCGCCGGAAGCGCATCGCCCCACCTCATCCCCAACGTCGAACCGGACTTCGTTCCCATTCGGTGGTCAGAGGACAATTCTTCAATCATCGGATATCTTCGCGGCCACGCTCACACGCTCGTCTACAAAGTCAACGTGGATACCGGGAAGAGGATGCTGCTCCTCGAACTGCGGCCCGAGAACTCGGGAGTGGTGAACATTGCTCCAGTGGTTGTGACTCGCGACGGCTCGCGCTTTGCTTACAGCTACTATCAGGTTCTCTCCGTGCTTTACTTGATCTCCGGCTTACGCTGACGCGGCGAGTCGGCCAAGCGTCTAATCCAACGAGCCGGAGAAATCCTTCGAAACATAGTGGAAGAAAATCGAGCTCGAGGTTTGGTCCGCGCCCAGAACATGGCGGTAGTGCGGTACCTTTGTCCCCCGATAAACCAACCCATCACCCAACGCTTGATAAACCGCAACTGAGCCCTCCGCCGTCGCGATTCGAATCGGCCACGGCGTAGCCAACTCCGGCTCAGGAGAGTAATCCAAACACAAAGTGACGCTGAATTCGCATTGCTCCCGGTCGATATGTCTTTTCAACTCCGCGCCGCCAAGGTACGACGCCACATAAACGTAGGAGGGCTTAACCACTTCGCCCACGATGGCGCTTGCTGCGTTTGCCAACTGATGGTGAAAAAATCGCGCTACACTTTCATTGTGAGCGACGTAACGCCGCGAGCTCTGATGATCTCCCAGCCGAATGGCTCCGCGCCGGATCGCATGGCGGTAGTAGCGGCGCAACGCGGCCACATGGAACGGATGCATGAGAGTGCGCAGCGGAACATATCCTTTGTCTCGAAACTGCGTCATGCCGTAATCCACAGCTTCGTTCCATTCTTGACGCCGACGTTCGATGTAGGACTCTGACGTCAAGAGTCCAGCGCGCACCAGCAGCAAGCGTGCCTGCTCGGGAATGGAATCAGGCGCCGCATGCCCCGAGCGGAGCTGCGATATGATCGCTTCCAACCGGGGTCCCAGCCAGAACGGAAGCTGCGCGCCCGTAGCCGGGTCACGCACCCATGCCACCGTTCCCTGCAAATGGAGACCCTCCAGCAGGTGCGGCTGCTCTTTCAGTTCTTCCGGCACTTGTCCGGCGTGCAGAATCGAGCATTGTGGATTCACGAACAAGGGCTGGCGAGAAATATCCAGCCGTGAAAATTGTGCTTCGAGTTGGCTCTGCGGGACCAGATGCAGCGGCAACTCGTCGAGCAGGCAATGAAACCGGTCAGGAGGCAGAGTCGCGGTGACCGTCTGCCGCGATCCTACCCCCATCAGTCCGGCAATCCATTCCAGCCAGCTTGCGTCCTTTATTTGTGTAGCCATCCGTTTAAAGTAAATCGGCTGTCCGCGAAAGCGCGCGATGCGCATTTCACCGGGTTGATCTCGTGCAACACCGAGCACGGGAAAAACACGATCTGGTTCTGCTGCGGCACGATCGTCTGATAACTTCCAGTCTTCGAGTGGTCTCGTGAATCGTGCAGAAGCAACTCTCCACCCTCGAACTGCCGCGGATCGCGGTGGAAAAAGTAGACGAAGGTGATGTAGCGCGAGGCGACAGTCTCTTGCGCATCGTCGCTGTGAACGCGAAAGAAATCGCCGTCATTGCTGGCCGTGATCTGCGCCTCTACGCGCGTAATGGGAAACTCCTCTAGCCCAAACTGCTCGAGCACGCTGGGAAGTACGTGCCGCACTCGCTCTAAAATCATATCCTGTTGTTTTCCAAGATCCATGAGCACGCGGGAACGGCGATGGCTGTAATTAATCATTCCTGCATCCCCAGTGGGCGATATGACCTCGCCGTTTTGAAACTCCGACTCATGGGCTAGCGTGAAGCGAACCAGTTCGTCGAGCTCCTGCGGAGCCAGAAATTCATCCAAGACGACGCACCGCGCTCCTTTAATCTCAGGCACTTCTAAAAGCTCGACACCACCGTGCGAACTATTTTCACTAAACTGGCGCGCAGTTGCCGACCGAACACCGTAACTGATATTCGGAGGCTGAGGCGCATTCGGCGGCTGAGGCGCCGGCGGATCCTCCATCGGACGCGGCCCGCTGGGGGCTTTGGGGGCGCTGCGCAGGCTGATGTTGGGAGGCTGCGGAGCCGGGGGTGGAACAATGGGAGCCTCCATAGGCGCGTTCGGCGGCTGCGGTGCGGGAGGTCTCACATTGGGCGCGGTGCCCGCTCGCACCGTCGTAGCAGATGTAGATTCTTCTATCCCGGCAGAAATTCCTGAGCGAGCCAGAATCTGATCAACGATACTGCCACCCAACAACGAAAAGGCACGTTGCGCTACGGTTTCACCCACCGAACGCGCAATCACCGCGGCCACTGCCGATTGTGTTTCTGAATTATTGCTGGCCAGCCTGGAGTTTTGCAGGATACTCATCAACAACTCGCGCTCCCGCGGGCTGAGAATTCGTTCATCCTGCATTAAGGTTTCAGAAAATGCATCGAGAAACTGCTTCGCTGTCATCAAGCACACTCCTCCCTGTATTTGCCTGCGAAACTTTAGATTGTGTCGAGAGGGGAAGCAGCTTTCGCCGAGAACAGTAACACCGAGCCGAAGGATTATCAAACAAATTGTGCGCGACTGGCGGCCAGGCCCTTCGTATAGATTTTACCGGTCAGCCATGGCGCCCACCATGGAATGAAAAATCTTCATTCCATCAATGCCTCCGAGTTCGGGCTCGGACGAACGCTCCGGATGAGGCATCATTCCCACCACATTGCCTCCTTCGCTGCAAATGCCGGCAATGTTATCCAGCGAACCGTTGGGATTCGCCGACGGCAAAATCTCACCCCCCGGAGTTGCATAACGAAAGATTACCCGGTTCTCTCGATGGAGTTGATCGAGCGTCGCCTGATCGCAGAAATAGTTCCCTTCCATGTGGCCAATCGGAATGGTCAACACTTCTCCCTTGGAGCACGCATTCGTAAAAGGAGTGGCCGCATTCTCCACCCGTACCTGCACCGGCTTGCACACATATTTAAGCCCGGTGTTGCGCATCAGCGCTCCCGGCAAAAGGCCAGACTCACACAGGATTTGAAACCCATTGCAGATTCCCAGCACCAACCCTCCGCCATCGGCAAAGCGCCGCACCGATTCCATTACCGGAGAAAACTTGGCAATCGCTCCGGTACGCAGGTAGTCGCCGTACGCAAACCCCCCCGGAACGATGATCGCGTCGCAGTTCTCGAGATCATGCGATTCATGCCAGAGAAACGTTACTGGCTGCTTGGCGACCTGCTGAATCGTCCAGTAAGCATCATGATCACAATTGGAGCCGGGAAAGATAATGACGCCAAACTTCATCGTTTGTCCTTAACCATGGAAGTTAAGGCCAGTTTAGCATGCGCGATTGTTCGACAGCGGCTCGCGGCGGGTGGGACGTTCGCCCCTAACCGGCGATGCGAAATGTTACTTCACGTCCGAGACCGGGGGCTGCGTAGCCACCGGTTCCGTTGGCACCGGCATAGGGTTGGGCATGGTGATTGCTGGCGGCGGAATCCCTTTGGCTCTCACGATCGCCCAGTGCCACTCCTGGTCAGGAAAGAGAGCAAAGTTCAAAGGCGTGCGAAAAGTTGCAGTCGCGTCAGGTGCCGCCGATCCTTTCACGTGGAGAAGAATCGTGACATCCGCGCGCTTCTGATCCTGCACCTGTTGCGGAACGCTGCCCACCACTGCGGGAACAATCCGAGCCTGTCCCAGGAACGATATTTTGTCATCCGGTTCGGGCTGGCGGACGATGGTCAGTCCGATGACGACCTCGCGCAAGTCCCATGCGGTTCCGTTATGCATTGAAATTTGCAGCGAGTCTCCGTCGAGCGTGGCAGGCCCATCAAGTTTTGCCAGTTCGCTGCGCGGCAATTCGTCCAGCATGATCGGATCGGCCAACAGCGACGTGGCCTTCGCGCTGAACGACAGGCTGCAAACCACATCCGGCGAAGAGACCTGAAAGCCCTTCCCACCGGAGTCCAGCGAGAATACCGGCGCCGCCCCAGACGCACGATGAGCTTCGGCTTCATCCACTACCTTCGATAAGTTGTCATTGTCGATGACAGGTTCAGCGGCAGCGGCTTTCTTGCGAAATTGACGGGCAATATCGCCTAGCGGAGTTTCATCTTCCTGGGCATGAAGTTGAGGCAGAACGAACGCAAAACATCCCAGGAACAACAGGGCCACGGTGAGACGAATTGACAGAGATGCTCGCACGGGGGATTCCGGAGCCGGCAATCAGTATTCCGCTACTAGCGATCGCACTTGCGAAATGCCAGTTGCTAACTTCTAACCACGATTGTAGCGACGGCAGGTAACTAGGCGGAGATAACGGTGGTAACCCGTAACTACCAGGATTTCGCAAAGAGAAGACAGCGGGCGCGCGCTGACGAAATGGAGGCGCAACGGGGCGCGCGCCCAAACTCATCCGAGCTTCTTAGAGCAGACCCGAAGATCGCAACCGTGAAACCGGATCCGCTACCGGCTGCCGCCGAAATACCCAGCGCGCCACCGCAAAGCCCAGAGCTGCATAACACAGATGCATGAACCTCATACGATCTCCCAACTTTCGATTCAGCCACCACAACAGGGGAGGATCAGCATCACTATCGGCAAAATAGCAGTGGAATCGCGCGTCAACAAGGCCCAACAGTGCCATTTGGGTAGCACGGAAGTAATAGCGAAGGTGTAACACGTCTTGGATCTCGGGTCTTCTCCTAGGTGTTGCGCATAAGCCCTATGACCCCAAAACCCAAGACCCGGATTCTCAGTGAGCGTCCGTATTTTCTGATTCCGTTGTGTGCCCCGGCGGTGGAACCACCACAGTGGAAAGATTATGTTCCGCCGTCAGCTTCCGGAAATCCGCTAGATCGTGACGCTGAAGTTCGTCCCAACGGCTGAGCAGTTCCCCACTCTGCTTCTTCAACTTCTCGAATTCGAACTGCTCCGCCGCCGTCGGAGCCGAATCCGCGCTGCCCACATCCATCGCGAGAAACGCCAGCTTCGCATCGATTTGCGGAGGATAGGCGAGCGAGTCTTCGTTCGCGCTGATGGTCAAATTGATGAATTGATCGCGCAACCCGGTTAACTTCTTTTCCAGATCCTCCGCCGATACTTCGATGGGTTTGGTGCTCGTATTTTCCGGCAAACGCCTCTTCAGCCCAGCGACCTGCGAGCGCACATCCTGAATCTGATTCACCGCGTCGTACACACCATTCAACTGTTCCTGCAGCTGCATCAGCATGTCGAACTGCTGCGCCAAATCCGTCTGGGTGACCTTCACCCGCGGATCCAATTTCACTTCCAACGGCACCACTTGACTCTCGGTGCCCACCGTCAGGCGAACCTGATACTGCCCCGGCGCAGCCACCGGACCGCGCGCGCCGCCGCCGTATTCCCACAAGTAATAGCCCGGCACTCGGTGCGCTTCTTCGTAGCGCAAATCCCACACGAAACGGTTCAACCCAGCCTCCGGCTTAATTTCTTTCTCCGGTTTCTTATCGTCCGGGTCGGCGGGCTCATCCAGCGGCTCTAGCTCCGCGCTGGAATATTTGCGGATGGTTTTTCCCGCAGCGTCCAAAATTTCGAGCTTCGTCTCGGTTTCCTTTTTCGGCACATCTTTCAGATAGAAATAAATCACAGCGCCTGCGGGCGGGTTTTGTCCGGTCCGAGCGGAACCATGGCGCTCGCCTCCTGCGCCCGCCTGAATCCGATACGCCGGAGCCGGCGTATAAAGATGAACCTCTTTCTTCGTCACCTCGTCATTAAACTGCCTCAGGGGACTTAGATCGTCAAGAATCCAGAATGCGCGCCCATGCGTAGCTACCACCAGATCGTTATCTTTGATGACGAGGTCGTGAACCGGGGTCGTCGGCAGATTCAGTTTCAGTGAGCGCCAATCCGCGCCATCGTTAAACGAAACATAGATTCCATTCTCGGTGCCGGCGTAAAGTAATCCGCGCTTTTTCGGATCTTCGCGCACGGCGCGCACAAAACTGCCTTGGGGAATTCCATTCGAGAGCTTGGTCCAGGTCTGGCCGTAATCGTTGGTCTTATAGATATAAGGTTGAAGGTCATCGTTCTGATGGCGGTCGACAGCAACGTAGGCCGTTCCCGCATCATGAGGGGACGCATCGATCTGGCTGACGCGGCTCCACTCCGGCATATCTTTGGGCGTGACATTGCTCCAACTCTTGCCTTCGTCGCGTGTAATCTGAATTAACCCATCATCGGTGCCCACCCAGATCAATCCCTTCGCCAGCGGCGATTCCGCAACGGCAAAAATCGTGTCGTAGTATTCCGTACCGGTGTCGTCGCGCGTAATGTCGCCACCGGATGGCTGCTGTTTGCTCTTGTCGTTGCGTGTGAGATCAGGACTGATCGCCTGCCAGTGCGCTCCGCCGTCGGTGGTTTTGAACAGACGCTCGCCGCCATGGTAAAGCGTGTTGGGATCGTTCGGAGAAATCAGCACCGGCGCCGTCCATTGAAAGCGATGTTCCAGACTGGCCGCGCCATATGCATCGGACAGCTCGGGAAACTCGGTAATCGATTTCACTTGTCCGATGTGCTTGTCGAAGCGCGTGATATTGCCCTGATAATCCGCTGCATACACAATATTCGAGTCGGGAGGATAGGGCGCGATATACCCGGCCTCACCGCCTCCAACGTCATACCAATCCGAGCGGTCGATTACGCCATCGTCGCTGCGGCTGGCGATCGCCACTGTTCCACTATCCTGCTGCGCACCGTAGACGCGATATGGAGTCGCTCCATCCGTGATGACGTGATAGAACTGCGCCGTCGGTTGGTTATCCTGGCGGGTCCAGTTCTTGCCGCCATCGAGCGTCACCGTGACTCCTCCATCGTTCGAGGCGATCATGCGACGCGTATCGCGGGGATCAATCCACAATCCGTGATTGTCCCCGTGCGGCACTTTGATCTTGTTAAAAAGATGGCCGCCGTCGGTGGACTTGAAACTCTCCACATCCATGACGTAGACCACATTCTCGTCTCTAGGATCGGCGAAGATGTGCATGTAATACCACGGCCTCTGCCACAGACTGTGGCTGGGATTGATGAACTCCCAAGTCTCGCCGCCATCATCCGAGCGGTAGAGTCCGCCATCCGGATTGCGCGCCTCGATCAGGGCGTAGACGCGATCGGAGTTAGCGGCGACGGCGATTCCAATGCGCCCGTACGGCCCCTTCGGCAGCCCGTGCTCTTCGAGGCGCTTCCATGTCGTGCCGCCATCGCCGGAGCGGTAGAGGCCGCTGCCCGGGCCTCCGTCGGTCATGTTCCACGAAGTGCGGCGCGCCTGCCACAGCGCCGCAAAGAGAATATTCGGATTGTGCGGATCGAAAGCGACATCGACGCCGCCCGTGTTCTCATCTTTGTACAGAACTTTTTCCCAGCTCTTGCCGCCGTCGGTCGTACGGAAAATTCCGCGCTCCGTATTCGGCCCATATGGATGCCCAAGCGCAGCCACAAAAGCGATATCTGGATTGTTCGGATTAATAATGACCTTGCCAATCGCGCGCGTGTCGCGCAGGCCGACGTTCTTCCAGGTCTTGCCCGCGTCCATCGATTTATAAACTCCGTCGCCTTGCCCAATGTTGCCGCGTATACAAGCCTCGCCCGTGCCCACATAGATAATGTTGCGATCGGAATTAGCCACGGCCAGGCTGCCAATATCTCCACTGCCCTCTTTATCGAAAACCGGCGACCAGGTCATGGCGCCGTCCGTCGACTTCCACACTCCGCCCCCAGTCGCGCCAAAATAATAGGTCGTCGGATCACCCGGAATTCCCGCCGCGGTCAGCGAGCGTCCGCCGCGGAACGGCCCGATCAGGCGATACTTCATTCCCTTGAAAAGTTTGTCTTCCGGTTTGGTGGAATGATCAGCCGGTTTCTGCTCTGCGGAAGTTTGGGTCGAAGCTGCGGCGCCTCGCGTAGGCTTCACGGCTTTAGATTGGCGCTCCGGCTTGGTCTGGGCAAACGCAGGCGCAGCCGCTGCAAATAAAACCACTATCCATGACATCCACCACAGAATCGGACTCTTTGCAGACTTGTGCTTAGGGAAGGGTTCTAGACCAGCCATGTTCGGTTTTTCTCCTGGAATGAATCGTTAGAAAGACATTGTAATAGTAATGCCGCCCCGGAGGTTATGCTAAAATCCCGCCGTCGCACTAGCTGGCAATTGACCAAAAGGATTGCCGCCTTTAGAAACACTTCATTCCTTCTCCAGCGCTTTCCTGGCGGCCTTAATTTCCTTGAGTTTCGCCGCATCGACTTTCGGGTAACAGAGATCGAGGCCTTCCAGGGTCTCTACAATCGCCGCGGAGACTACCAGATGCGTGAACCATTTATTATCCGCCGGAACGACATACCAGGGCGCGTGCTTCGATGCCGTCTTCTGGATCATCTGTTCGTAAGCTTTCTGATAGTCATCCCAATATTCACGCTCGTGCAGATCGGCATCCGAAAATTTCCAATGCTTTTCTGGCTCGTCAAGTCTCGCCAGAAAGCGCTTCCTCTGTTCTTTTTTTGAAAGATGCAAGAAGAACTTTCGGATCACCGTACCACTCCGTGCCAGATGCTGCTCAAAGTTAATGATGTCCTCGAAGCGTTCCTCCCAGATGTTTCTTGTGACTAACGACGGCGGGAGTTTCTCGTTCGCCAACGCCGCTTGATGCACCCTTACCACCAGCACTTCCTCGTAATATGACCGGTTGAAAATGCCGATGTGCCCGCGCTCCGGCAGATGCCGCGTCGTGCGCCACAAAAAGTCATGCTGCAATTCCGTGCTCGATGGCACTTTGAACGAAGTAACCTGGCAGCCTTCCGGGTTCACCCCCGACATCACATGCTTGATGGTGCCGTCTTTGCCGGCCGCGTCCAGTGCCTGAAAGATGAGCAGCACCGACCATAAATCCTGGGCGTACAGTTTGTCCTGCAGCTGCTCCATGCGCGCAACATCTTTTTGGAGATGCTCTTGGGCTTCGTCCTCGGATTTGACGTGGGCTGTATCCGCGGGATCAACCTGCTTCAACCGGAAATGCTTCCCATCGTCGACTCGGAACGTTTTGGCTATTTTTGCGGTTTTCATGAATTCATGTGCCTATGAGAAAGTTTATCGTGTTTAGAGAACTTCGGCTTCTATCGCGCGAAAACGCAGAGAACCTCTTCTCCGAGTTAAGAGTATGGAATACAGAAAGCACCCCATCCGCTCTGCTTTTGCGAATTCGCTAAGACAAGAGGCACTTGTCGGCAAGAATAAAAAGTTTGCAAATTTCTGCACAGTGCTCCTGCGAAAAGTTTTTGAATATATGAAAATCGCTCTACTCAAATCTTGACTTGCCAAAATTGCTGTACTACACTTCGATTCCCCTCCCTGTACCTGCCTGTTTTCACAACGGGTTTTAAAGTTCACTCGAGAATATTGCGAACTATCGCCAAAAGAACGCTGAAATTCGTTGGAGGATTCCCGATGAAGTCCCGCTCCCTGCTATTTGCTGCCCTGGCCGCTTTCTTGTTCACAACATCGGCAATCCATGCCTACGCGGCCACAAGTTATTCCATCAGCGTAGCGGTCACCGGGCTCACAGGAACACTGGTCGTGCAGGACAGCAAGGGACAAACGCTAACCTTCACCACGAATGCGACTCAGACGTTTTCCGAGACTTTCACCAGCGGATCAAGCTACACCGTCAAGGTTAAGACTCAGCCGACCGGTCAGACGTGCACGCTCAGCAGCAACTCGACCGGTACCATTACCTCCAACATCACCGTAACAGCGACGTGTACAACAACTTCCTCCAATTACTCGATCAGCGTGGTCACGACCGGCCTTACCGGAACCCTTGTGGTGCAGGACAATATCGGCCCCACTCTGACTTTTACCAGCAATACGACGCAGACGTTCTCGAACACCTACGCCAGCGGCTCGACCTACTCAGTGACCGTGGAAACCCAGCCTGCCGGCCAAACTTGCACACTGAGCAGCAACGCGAGTGGAACCATCACGTCGAACATTACTGTGACGGCGACGTGTACAACAACTTCCTCCAATTACACGATCAGCGTCGCGGTTACCGGGCTGACCTCAGGCACGCTGGTCGTGCATGACAATAAAAATGACACACTGGACTTCACTACCAATGGCACACAAACCTTCCCCACCACATACGCCAGCGGAGCCACCTATACCGTCACGATCAAGACTCAGCCGGCAGGCCAGACCTGCACGCTAAGCAGCAATGCGAGCGGCACCATCACCTCGGATATCACCGTGACGGCTACCTGCGCCAAGACCGTTTATTACAAAATCAGCGTCGCGGTCACGGGCCTTACGGGAACGTTGGTTGTCGAAGACAGCAAGGGCGACACCCTGACCTTTACTACCAACAACACACAAACTTTCGCCCATACGTATCCCGGGGCAATACGTATACCGTCACGATCGAAACTCAGCCCGCCGGGGAGACTTGCACGCTCAGCAGCAACTTGAGCGGCACCATCGAGTCAAACATCACCGTGACGGCCACCTGCGTCAGCAACGCGACCTACAGCATTAGCGTAGCCGTCACTGGCCTGAGCGGAACTCTAGTTGTGCAAGACAACACTGGCGCCGCGCTGACCTTCACCACCAACAGTACGCAGACGTTCTCGAACACCTACACCAGCGGTTCTACGTATTCAGTGACCGTTCAAACCCAGCCCGCCGGGCAGACCTGCACTCTGAGCAGCAATTCGAGCGGCACCATCACCTCGAACATCACGGTGACGGCCACCTGCGTCGCCAACGCCACATACACGATTAGTGTCGCCGTCACCGGCCTCACAGGAACTCTGGTCGTTCAAGACAACATCGGCGCCGCGCTGACCTTCACCACCAACAACACGCAGACCTTCTCCAACACCTACACCAGCGGTTCAACGTATTCGGTCAGCGTACAGACGCAGCCTGCCGGACAAACTTGCCTGCACGCTCAGCAGCAACGCCAGCGGCACGATCACCTCCAACATCACTGTGACGGCCACTTGCGCAGCCACCACTTACTCGTTGAGTGTGTCTGTGAGCGGACTCTCCGGCACTGTGGTCATGCAAGACGACCAGGGTCAGACGTTAACCTTTAGCAGTAACAATACGCAGACGTTCTCCAATACCTACGCGAACGGTGCGACTTACACCGTGAGCGTACCAGCCAGCCCACGGATGAGGCTTGCATCCCGACATATTCCACGGCGACGATCAACTCCAACACGACGATCATGGCCACATGCGACACCGGGGCAACGCGTGCCATGGGCACAGTCAGCGATGCGACCAGCATTGCTTGTCAGGGCACACTGAAGAACGGCGTCTGCCAGCAAGTTACGGTTTCCTGCCCCGGCCTTCCTGACATTTACGCCTATGTGAAGACCAATACGCCTACCGGAGCTTCTCTGGGGACAGTCACCTACAGCACCGGCACCAACGGCGTCAGCCTGTACGACAGCGTATTCACCTACGGCAGCACGGCCGTACAAAACGTTTTGAACGCAGGCTACACTACGGTGCAGATCTCGTGGGGAAGTCCATTTAACACCACGCAAGTTAACGGCTGGGTGGATGGCCCGGGCGGCGTGCTCGAATCCGCCTGCCGCATTGCGACTCTTAACCAGTGGATTTACTTGAGCATTCAAAACAACACCAGCCTGCCGTATTGCGCGACGGGAAACAGCGGCGGCGCAGGCGCATTGGCCGTATCCCTTGTCCCAATACAGTTCGGCGAATATTCTCTCCATGGCCGAGATCACCAGCGGTCCGCCGACGGCGCGCCTCGACTGGGGCTGCGGCTGCACCGAAGGCAAACTGGCCGTGCAGTGCGGATCAGCCCCAACCTTGGGCACTTGCTTTGGAAACTGACGGCTCGATCTGGGATCCCGCCTACAATCCCAACAGTCCAACCGACGAGGGAATTTGTACCGATGCGGTTGCTGGCACCCTGCCGCCCGGCGGCCTGAACTTCTTCCTGGGAGACAGCGCCGAAGCGCCGGGCGCTGTGTATGACTTCCCGAGCACCAACATCAACCTTGTCTTCGGCTCACTCGATAACGCGCGGGCATTCCGATCGGTCAGGATTGGTTCAACAACATCACTACCACGAAGTCGCAAGTCTGCCTGTCGGGCGGAGAACATTCGATTGCCGACACGCTCGCCGGCCTACAGATCGCCAACGATCTGATCAGCCTTTGCAAAATACAGTAAGAGGAAGTTCTGTAAACTCGCCCCGTCCAAGCAAAACTCTGGGCGGGGTTTTTCATTTTGTTCGTATGGGGAAAAAGAAAGTGTTCATTCGCGCAGTGCGGTTCCGGGCTACCTAAGCTTCCACCGCCCTTTCTTTCACGAAGGGCAAACTCGCCTGCTGCCAGGAATCGAATCCGCCTATCACATCGACCACATTCTGAAAGCCCGCGCGTTGTAAGAGACTGCACGCAATCATGCTGCGATAGCCGCCTTTGCAGTGCACGGCGATCGGAGCATTGCGATCGATCTCCGGTGGGGCAACTTTAAAATTGTCCAAAGGCCACCAGACAGCGCCTTCGATGTGCCCAGCCTCCACTCGGGTTCGCGGCGCACATCCAAAACCTGCGTGTCGGAAACGTGCAACTTGTCGCTAAGAGCTTGAGCGCTGATCTGCGAAAGCGTGGCCAGAGGCAATCCTGCCGCGCGCCACGCCTCGACGCCTCCCTTAAGAAATCCGCGCACGCCCTCAGCACCCACGCGCGCCAGCCTGGTTCGCGCCTCCGACAAGGCCTC
>CAWFUK010000068.1:0-97575 GCA_963818935.1 uncultured Acidobacteriaceae bacterium | reverse complement strand
GGTCGATGTACTCGCTTTCTTTGGATTCTCCCAGCCTCAGCTGTTTCTTGCCCAGGATAGTCACACGACGCGGTTCAACCGCGACGTTCAGCTCCGTCTCGTCAAAGCCGAAAACGTTAGCACGAATACTGATGCGGTCATCGGATTCCGACATTACAACCGAAACCGGGCAGAGTAGCTCCGACTCCGCTCGGAACCAGTCTTCCCAGGCGTGACCGTGTTCGCCGCCACGCTGTTCAAACAATTCGTAGGCTCGCCGCGCAATCGCAAGCTGCGCCTGTTGCAATTGCCAGTTCAGATCCTCGATATTTTTCAGATTTAAGGGTTGAGTGGGCGGATCAGAGGGCTGCTGTGCATCTTTGTGTTTCATAACATCCTCCTTCGAACTGTGCGCTGAAGGAGCATCGCTCGGACTTCTATCGTGGTCGACGGAAGTCGAGCACGCTATCCCTTGTGTTTTACTGATTGGAAAGAGCCAACAAGATTATTATAGTTCCATCAGGCAAGCAGTGTTCGCCCACTTTCGCCAGCCGGCGAGAGTCCGTCCGCCCTCCGGATCGTGATTTTACACATTCATGACAACTGGCGGAGTCCTCTGTCTGTATATCTTGTGTGGCTTGACAGACCTACAAATTTCGTTGGGAGGCAGGGGAAATGATCAAGAAAATTAGTGCATTCGTGGCCATGGCATTGCCCATTGCGGTCTTCGCAGTGTTGACACCCAGCGCCGCTAGGGCGCAGAGCTATAGCGGCAACTATCCTGCAAATGTGACTCAATCGCGGGGCAGCAACGGCTCCTACTGCATGATGCTGACTGACAATGGTTCCCTCGGCTGGCCGCACAGCGGACAGGCCCAGCTCTCCGGCGCGAATCTCGGCACGGAACCGCTTTTCGGCTCATTCCAGCTCATCGACGGGCTCCTGATTGCGACCTTCGAATCCGAGGGCGGCGAGGGTCAGAATGCCGGCCTGGTGTTCATCGGTCACGCCAGCGGTGGCACCATCAGCCGGGGCGTCTACGATGACGTCTACGGCGGAGAGGAAGTCGACTCCGGTGTGGTGGCGTTCGGAACGAAAGGGGACTGCTCGACGAGCGAAGCGGGGGCGGCCTTACCGAATCGCAAACCCTCGGCCGGCCCGCGAAAACAATCCTGAGAAGAGTCAGATAATTTACAGGCAAACTCGCGATCGGCGGGACGTTGCCCAATTCCTGCGTCGAAGCCCCGGACGTAAGAATTAGGAAATGTCCCGTCGGTCCCCAGTTCGCCTTAAGACGGCTCCGGGTGGCTGGAACTTGGACTGACTTGGCGCGATCACGGGGGGTACATGAGCGTAAGCGCGATTTTTCGCCAAGCGCCATCTCCTGAGGGTTGGGAGATTGCTGTGACGAATGTCACCGACAGGGAGACGATCTCTGGTGCAGCATACTTTGCATTCTCGCCTGGGAGAGCGGGACAAAATGCGTGATTCTGAATGCATGAGGATTCGTCTCAAGCCTGGAATGACTGAGCGGTTCGTCACCTGGGCACGGCAGGTGCCGAATCGGGTCGTCGAGGTGGCCGAGTGCAAAAGCGACCAAGGCATTCTTGCCGAACACATCTTTCTTGAACGGTCCGCTGAGGGAGATTTCATTACCTTTTACTGTCAGGCGGAGGACATGGCGAAAGCAAGAGAGATGCTTCAGAAATCAAGAAGACGATTGGACCTGGAGATGATTGAGATGATCGACGCGACTTGGGACCGAAGTCATGTATCTCGACTGGAGCGTATTTTCGAGATTTGAGGACACGATGCACGTCCCGTAAATCACTTTACTGTCGCAATCGGCGATTTCGCTCATTGAGGCATTGAGGGGTATTCAGCGCATCGGGTTTCTCACCAGAGCTATGGTATCTACTCTTTCCTGTTCTGGTTACCTGCGCCGTGCATCGCCCCATCCAGGGGGCAGAGCGTCGGCGGTTCCTTGTTGTCCACGCGATGGGCGACTGGCTTCAACGTCCTCAGGTAAGCAAACATTCCCGCCAAATCCTGGTCCGTCAGGTTGCGGAGCGCTGACCATGGCATAGTCTTGTTCAGTTCGCGAGCTTCTACCCTCCCTGTGCGCATGGCCTTAATGAACACGGCCTCATCGTAATAGGGGATTCCCGAAGGATCCGGCGTGAGATTTGAACTTGCGACCGTGCCCCAAGTTGCGTGGAAAACCTGCCCTCCTGAGAATTCCATGCCCGGAATGGGCATGTGGTGACCATCCACCGGGGTGTGGCAGTCTGTGCAGCCGATCAAATTGACCAGAAATCTACCGCGCTTTACCGGATCAGAAACGTCGGGCGCGGGGACCGTAGTGGTAAGGGGCTGCGGGTCGTTCCGCATGATGTAATTTACCGGGAAAATAATCTCAGTCTTAGGAAGTGCGTTTCTGACCGCCGGCAACGATCGCAAATACACGATGATCGAGGCCAGATCTTCGTCCGGCATGTTGCGGTAATGAGCAAACGGCATGATCCCGAAGAGGGCACGACCGTCATGGCCGATGCCCTCACGAATGGCCCGTGCCAGCATGTCATCCGTCCAACTGCCAGCACCGCTCTCCTTATCAGGCGTGAGATTCGGCGCAAAGACCTTGCCAGGAAGGTCGGTATACGGGAGTTGCTGCCCGGCGCCAGTCATCCCCGGAAGAATCGGGTCATCACGCTTGCTCCAGTCGTGCGGCGAGTGACAATAAAGGCACCCGATTGAGTTCGCCAAATACTCTCCGCGTTGCAGCCGTGCCGGCGTGACGTCGAAGGTACGGGCGGTAAGAGGTCTCGCACGCGGACCAAGAAACGCGCGTGGCCCGAGCACTTTTACCCCACCCACTCCGATAACAACAATCAGAACGATTACAACAACCAGCGCGATTCTCAAACCCAACTTCATGGGAGCCTCCGGATTAAGGGCATCATTATTGCACTTGGAAGCCGGGTGTCAACAGCAGGCGAAGCGTCAGTTGTCGCTATCAGGCGATAGCGCGTTTTGACCACGGTGAGTGTAACCGCGATTGTGCAACAGCTAAGGTCTACCGGGGAGACGAACTTTCCGAAAAAGTCCCTGAGTGGCGTGATGGGGGCGTGATTTCGTTCGGACGATCCGAGGAGAGGCCTCTTGCGAACGAGAAAACAAGCCAGAAAATCGCTCCAACGACCTGAAGAAGCCAAGCCGTTAGTGATATGAATCCTTCCTTCAGCGACACGAGCATATACGCTGACACGAGACCTAGTCCCACACCTCGCCAGAAGCTGAGTCTAGTAGACTTCATGGGATGAGAGCATACGCCCGACGTCAATCGAGACACAAGAAGATCCGGCGAGGGCGGCATCTGCGAGCCGAAGGTCCTGAACAGGTGACGAAAGCAGATGGGATGAGAAGGCCGGTCTTTTCGCCAGCGATTCGTAATAGCTTCCGAGCAACAATTCGGTGAGGAGCTATGGCCCCACGTATGCCAGTTGCAGAGGAGGGCTGGTCGCTGCGAAGGGCGGTCCGGCTGGCGTGAGCACGCCCGTCGATTGATCGAGATTGAAGATCACGATGGCACTCGACGCGGTGTCGGCTACGTACAACTGATTCCAAGGAAAGTACGCCATACCACCGTCCGCGGTGCCCGCTGGAACCGGCGAACCGATCGCGCTGAGCACGCCGTTGCTGCCGACATTGAAGGCGGAAACCGTGTGGTCAATCCCATTCATCACATAGAGATGATTGAAATCGTCTTCCACCAGCATGCCGGGGCCGTCGCCGACGGCGAACGGTGATCCGGGAACCGCCGTCAAGATTCCGGTGCTAGTATCAATCGAAAAAACAGCAATCTTGGCCGCCGCGGTTAAGGAAACGAATAGAAACGAACCGACCGGACTCCCCAGGCTTTGGTAGAAAGCACCGTAACGAACGACGGTAGGTTGGGCGTTGGGCACAGTGGGGAAAGGAGAACCGGGAATGGGAGTCAACGACCCAGTGGAATCGAGAGAGTAGCCGAGAACGCCTCCATTGGGATCGCCGGGGTCGGAAGCGTAGAGGTAAAACACCCCGGTATCGTCATCTGCCGCGAAGTCCATCTGCGAAGGCGCAATGCCGGCTGCATAGGGCGAACCTGGCAGTGGAGCACCGAGCGCGTTGACCTGGGAAGTTGTGCCGTAGCCGACGATTGTGCCGTTGGGCTCGGTGGCGTAGAGATACGCATAAGGACCGACCATGATGCTCGTCGGGCCACCCTCGGGAGCCCCGAGTGAAAACGGCGATCCCGGCACAGGGGTCAGCGCTCCGGTAGCTCCGTTTACCATGTAGCTGTATACCGAATCGCTCGATTGATCGGCGAAAAGCAATCCAAACGCCCCGGTAACGCTCTCCGAATCCGCCGGACCGGTGGCCGGAGTCAGAGCTGTCAAAGCCCCGGAGGAACTGATCGAAAAGGGCAGAATCTGGTTTGACCTGGTAGTGGCATAGAGCAGCGGCACGTTGTTGCTGCAAACAATGTTGCTGCCGGGTGCGCCGCCGCAGCACGTGCCGGTGGCCGGGCAAAGCCCTGAGATTTTTGTGGACTCGCCGTTGCATCCGATCAGCGACAGGCAGAGCGCCAGAAGACAGCCGGAGATCACTGGGGAATCGAGAGCATACTTGCACATAAACCCTCCCAGGAAGCGGGGCTCCCCAGCCGACCTCGTCCCCCAACCCTATAGAAGCCCGATGTGGACCAAAAGATGCCAAGCTTCGAACCCAAAAGTGACCACGCAAAAGAAGGTACATCAGTGCTATCGCGACGTTACGTCAAGGATAAACGTGGAGTTTCCACTCGGAAACTTCATCCATACCGAATCGAAATGACCGGCGGTTTTGATCATTCAAACGCGGACAGCCAGAACTGGGCAGGGTCCTAACTGCATCACCCGATAGGTCGTCGATCCAAACACTGCTCGGTCCAAGGCGCCCCGGCCACGCACCCCCATAGCCACCATGTCGATTTGCCCTTCCACTGCGTACTGAATGATTTGCCGGTATGGCTTTCCGATGAGTACCGCCGTCTTAAACTTGAGGGTCTTGCGTACCTTGGGAGGAATTAGTTTATCGAGTTGCTCGGTCGCTGCTGCTATGGTCTTCTCCATCTTTGCCGAGCTCGGAACCTCTTCCAATACGTGCAACAGAGTGAGTTCAGCACGATATTCCTCCGTCGCGGAAATCGCATAGTTCAGAGCCGACTCTGAATTCACCGAGAAATCCGTACAGAAGAGAATTTGCCGTAAGCTGTGCACGTGGTGCCCGTCTTTATCATCTGCAGCCACAAGGTCCCGTGGCGGGTTCCGTACCGCCAGCACCGGGCAGGAAGCGCTGCGCATCACTCGGTCGGTCACTGACCCTAGCATGAGGCGGTCATAACCTCGCCGGCCGTGGGTTCCCATGACGATTACGTCCGCTTTCCTCGCCTCCGCCAGCGACAGAATGGAATCGGGAGCCATGCCGTGCTGCACGACAAGTTCCGGCTGAGTTCCCTCGCGAGCGTAGTTCTCTACAAATTCTTGCAGGTGCTCGCTGCCGCTTTCCCGTAGCGACTGGCAGAACTCATCATAGAGCGCGGCAGACGCAGCAAAGCCAGCCGAGGGGTGTCGCCATAGCTCCACGATATGCTGTACCACCAGCTTGGCTTGATAGTGCTCAGCCACCGATAGTGCATAGCGATATGCGATGGATGAGAACTCTGAGAAATCGACGGGGCAAAGAATGAGCTTGAGTTTCAGCATGGTTCTTCATTGAACCAACGATGTACCCTGATATACCGCCAGCACGGGTTCGTTGCCGATGCGCCAACCGCCTCGAAAAGACCACTCCCCACGCGCAAGCAAACGAGATAAGACGCCCTCGCGCCTTATCTCGTCTCTCGCTTGAACCAGATTCGTTCTACCGAATCGCGTACGCGCTCTAGTGGTGTCCGCCGCCGTGTCCAGCATGGCCGCCACCCCGATATCCGGGGAGCGCGTGCTCACCCGCCGCTTCATGGCCGGCATTGCCTACGTTGCCGCGCCCATCTCGCGCCTCATTTCCTTGAAAGTGGTTGAAGCGCTCGGCCCCGCGCCCCGGCAGCGGTCCGCTATAACCGTGACGAGGATCAAACCGGTTGTCGACATGTCCGAAAAAGCCGCGCGGACCGTGAAACCACGGGCCTGCTCCAATAAATACCCCGCCCACAAACCAATCGGGCCCGTAATAACCGTAAGGGGCACAGTCATACGGGGCATAGTCGAAATATCCGTAAGGACACACCGGAGCCACTCCGATGTCTACGCCCACCGCAACCTGAGGTTGGGCTCCAGGCGCAGAGAATAAAAGAACGGCTAGCAGAACTACAAAAACAAGCGCACTGATTTTGAACACGATTCCCCCTTCATTCGATCTGAGTTTCAACCCGGACCACTGGGGGCAGCATACCCCCAAGCATCCGTGACGGGCAAACCTAAGCAACGGTGAATCGTTCCGGACAGGAGGATTTCGTTCAACCCCCCGGCAAGGGTCAACCAGTGCTATGGCGATGTCTCGCCAATCATCGACTGGAAGAGACTGCTCCCGCCATCGCGAAGCCTTTGGTGCGGAGTAGTGCTGAACTCGGGTACAGACGGGACGCCCGATTTCCCCTCATACAAAACGGCCAGCAGCCATTCGCTGCCAGCCGTTGCGAACATCCTTGCTACTGAAGCGGGCTTGGGCGCCTGCGAAGGTCTGTGGAGGGGGTGCTTAGGGAATCGTAATCGTGATCGCGTCTCCGTATATCGGGCCGGGCGACTGAAAATCAATCGTGCACGCGCCATTGCCCGCACCACCGATCAAATCGCAACCTGCTCCATCACGCGCAAAGAACTCCAGGTCATAGGTGCCCGGGGCAATCGGACCGATGACGATCGTGAAGGAGCCATTGCCGTAAATGTCGGTTGTAACTACTCCAACTTCTATCGCGGCATAGCCTAAGGTCACACCTTGTGCTGTGTAGAGCGGGCAGACGCCGCCGCCAATAACCTCATTCGGAAACTGACCAAAGGTGGCAGGAAACGTGGTGCAAAAAAAGTTTAGTCCGACCTGATAAAGCTTGCTGGGAGTCGCGCCTTCCAAAGCAAACGTGACTGTCAATTTGCTGTTGGTCGAATTCACTGACCAGCTGACATAGCTTGTCTTGTAGTTTAGCGGTTCACTGAAGTTGTCCCAGCCTGAGGTCCATGTCTGTCCCCGCGTTTTTGGCCCCGCGAAAGCCGCCGTGGCCGAAAGCAGCAAGGCCAACATCATCAGGAATGTCCTTTTCATCATGACCCTCCTTTTGACCGTACGCGGGACACTGTACTCTCTAATCGCGTTCGCGGCAGTGACAGTGATCACTCCACAAATGCCGGTCGTGGGCGAGTGGCCCACCTTCAATAGTCTTTGCATGATCATTCCCACTGTGTTGCTAATGCCCGCGAGGTCAAAAGCCTGGGCCACCCGCCATTGAAACGATGTATCAGGAACGCGAGGATTTCACTGTGGTCGATGAACATGGCATGGAGCTTCGCAGCAGCCCACCCGTGAAACTGCCACGGGTGGGGCGTCCCGTGCCGTGTCAGAGTAGGGCTGGGCCAGCCCGCTTGCTGTTGGCCAGCGCGTCCGCCAAAATCCACGACGATCCCACCGCCGCCAGGCCGCCAGCACGTCGAGAATTCCGCTGAGGATGGCCAACCCTGCGAGCACAAAGCAAATTCCAGTCACGATCACCCAGAACTCCGCTCCCGGAGGCAGCCATTTCGGGACATATTCGAGGTTCTGATTAATGTTAGTCAAATGTTGCAGGCCGAAGCCGATGGCGCAGATTCCGAAGACCCATCGCATGATAAGAACCGGCCGCGCGGGTACAGGATTTATCGGGTTTAGAAATCGCTCCGGAAGAATCGCTTTTCAGAATGAGGCTCCGCCGACTATGATGTTTCACCAACACTGGCCCAGCGGCGACCTTCAGGACTGCAACTCCACAAGCGTGGGTCAGAAAAAGGCTGCTGAGTGTGTGCTGAACTGGACGGGATGGCCCATAGCGGAAATCCCACCTTTTTTCCTATAATGGGCGGCACCGAGGGAATCTGTGACTACCTAGTGTTACTGAGTACGTTCAGGGGGATACACCGATGGCAAATTACGGCAGGTGGTGGGCCGGCCAGGATCCGGCAATCATCCCAGACCTCAGTTGGGTTGACGCGAAGTGGGGCAAGGGTGCCTACAGCGCAAACCGTCTAAGGATGATTAACGGCGCTTTTGAAACGTATTGCCTCTTGAGACAATCGATTGGACAATGTTCCGAGTCGTCCATGCGGCAGGCGATGATCAACGAGCTTGAAGATGCGGCCCGGACCGGCTGGGGCATGGGCGTTCATGATTTAGATGATGCCTTCCAACATTGGGACGGGCCGGGTCATTGGAAGGACGAGCACACTGATAACTATATAAAAGCGAGCGGAACTTTCGGCGGCGCCACGCCGGCTATTAAGGGCGCAAAATTCTGCTGGGGTTTGCCAACTAACATCATGCCTGACTGTCCCACGTGCGCGGTCAATTTCTTCGATGCTCTCGATTCGAAAATGGACGATCTCAACTCGTCCATACGCAGCCATAACTCGGCCGTGCAGGCTTTGGGCCAAGCTGTCGCCAACAAAAACGGCGGACAAACAGGCGATGCGCTTAGCGCCATCGCGAAAGCAGCAAAAGCAGCCCAAAAGTTCATGTTCCTTGCACCTAAGCCGGACGACACATTTCTGACGGATGTCGCTACAGGAAGCCCAGGTGCCATGAGTACTGCACCCCCGCGTGATTCATTCAACAGGTTCGTAGGTGGAGGCTCCGCAAGGCCCTCCGGTTCAGCAATACTCGCCGGCCAGGGCACGGCACTGTTTCTTCAGGCCACGGTAGACCTGGACACTTTCTTAAGCGTTCACAGGGCCATGCTCACGACCGGCATATTCGACAATAAGACTTCCACCGAATTTGCGGCTCTTGCCGTCGCATTGGGGAAGGTGCCGGTCCTCGGTGGTTTCTATGCCGAGATGGTCAAAAACTTGCCGGGGTTCTTCGCGAATATGCGGGATCTGTTCGAAGAACACTACCGGAAAATTGACCGGGAGACACGGGTGAATTGAATGCGGAGGGCAAGAGGTCCTTTCAGACTTCACTACATCAAGGCTATCTCGGCCTAGGGGGGCTGGCCCTCGTCGTCAGATGCAAAAACGGCTGGCAGCCTCGCTGCCAGCCGTTGCGAACATCCTTGCTTCGGGATCAAGTTCGGTCCCGGCAGGGATTATCGATGTCCACCGCCGCCGTGTCCGCCGCCGCCACCACCGTGGAATCCACCGCCTCCACCATGGAAGCCGCCGCCGCCATGAAAGCCGCCACCACCCCGGTAACCGCCTGCGCCGCCACCGCGGTAGCCTCCGCCGTGTGCATATCCGCGAGCGCCATAGCCGTAGCCGCGTCCGCTGTATCCGTATCCACGAGCACCGTATCCATAACCGCGTCCGTACCCGTAGCCGTGTCCATGTCCATAGCCCCAGCCGCGACCATACCAGCCATGACCCCAACCACCCCAGCCGCCCCAACCCCAGCCATACCAGGGCCCGGCGCCGATGAACACTCCATCGTAGAACCAGTCAGGGCCGTAGTAGCCATAGGGCGCGCAGGCATAAGGATAGTAGTTGTAATATCCGTAGTCGCATACCGGAGGACCGCCGACTCCAATGCCCACCGCGACTTGCGCATGCGAGGGCTGCGCAGCCATCAGCGGCAGCATTAGAGCTCCCACCAAAGCCAAATATTTAAAGTAACTCATGGTATCCCCCTTGTTCCGATCCGCCCTCGGTTCTATCGCCAATCCTCTATTGCGGATCTTATACCGCTAATCCTAGGCCGTTCGCTTCCTTTGTTCTATCTTTGGAACGCCTATCTATTTGAACGCGGAAGGGAAAGAAAAGTTGCTACATTCGGATTGGCTGATTTCAGCCACTTCGCTTGAATTCAACCAGTTACGGGGAATCGCGCTCGCATCTTCGACCCGGCCAATAGACTAGGTGAACGCAAGAAAGAACGCGCCCAGCGTGAGCAAAAGCTCAAACCGGGCGCGTTCGATTCCCACACTTTATTTTCTGCTCTGGCGGCTTAATCTCCGGACGGCATCAGCGCCTCCTCGTTCGGCATAATCTCCGATACGATCGAAGGGCAATTCCCCAGGATGGGCTGGCACCCGGCATCGGGACCATGGAGCGGGCGCAGCAGCGGCTTTTTTTCCGCGAACTGCTCTTGCTCAGTCGATCCCTCCAGCGCCGTCGTGGAAGCCGTGCCGGCTGCGATCACCTGGGTTAAGGCGTCGAAGTATCCCGTCCCCACAAAGCGCTGGTGCTTGACGGCCTGGTAGCCGTACTGCGTCTCCCGGGCAAATTCTTTTTCCTGCAAGCGCGAGTAGGCGGTCATTCCGCTGTCGCGATACCCGCGGGCCAGTTCGAACATGCTCAGGTTCAAGGCATGGAAGCCTGCCAGGGTCACAAACTGGAATTTGTATCCCATCTTTCCCAGTTCGCGTTGGAAGCTGGCGATGGTGCGGTCGTCCAGATTCTTTTTCCAGTTGAACGATGGCGAACAGTTGTAGGCCAGCAATTTTCCCGGGTACTTGTCGTGAATCGCTGACGCGAACAGGCGAGCTTCCTCAACATCCGGGTGCGAAGTCTCGCACCAGATCATGTCGACATAAGGCGCGTAGGCCAGGCCGCGCGCAATGGCGGATTCAATGCCGGCGCGAATATGGAAGAAGCCTTCCGCGGTGCGTTCTCCAGTGACGAATTCGCGGTCGCGCGGATCGATATCGCTGGTCAGCAGATGCGCGCTATCGGCATCCGTGCGCGCCATAATCAATGTGGGCACGCCGAGCACATCCGCTGCCAGCCGCGCTGCCACCAGCTTCTGAATCGCTTCCGAAGTCGGCACGAGCACTTTGCCGCCCAGATGTCCGCACTTCTTGGCGGAAGAAAGCTGATCTTCGAAGTGGACGCAAGCCGCGCCGGCTTCAATCATCGCCTTCATCAATTCGAAAGCGTTCAAGGTGCCACCGAATCCAGCTTCGGCGTCGGCGACGATGGGCGCCATCCAATACACGCCGTTTTTGCCATCGAGATGATGAATCTGATCGGCCCGCAGCAGAGAATTGTTAATCTTGCGCACCACGTTCGGAACGCTATCCGCCGGATATAAACTCTGGTCGGGATACATCTGCCCGGCATCGTTGGCGTCGGCAGCCACCTGCCAGCCGCTCATATAAATCGCTTTCAGGCCGGCCTGCACCTGCTGCACCGCCTGGTTGCCGGTGAGCGCACCCAGCGCCGCGACATAAGGTTCGTTGTGCAACAGTTCCCAGAGCCGTTCGGCGCCCAGTCGCGCCAGGCTGTATTCAATGTGAACCGAACCTCGCAGTTTGGCGACGTCTTCGGCGCTATACGGGCGTTTGATGCCATTCCAGCGGGGATCTGTGTTCCACTGTTGCTCCAGGTTGGGCGGCTGCGTCTGCATACTTTAGAAATCCTCCAGTCGTTTCGTTCCAATCGCAGTAGATGCTATTCGCCCGCGCCACGGCAAAGCGGATCGTCCGTTTCGGCCGACTGGTCCGTTTTGTCCCACTATAAAATTTGCCGAATCTCGAAGCGCTACGATATAAACATGGCAACGACAGTGACCGACCACAAGAGCAATGAGGTGACGGGGCAAATCCTCACCCCCGAAGCCAGCCAGTTCCTCACCCGCATGGCACGCCAGTTCGAGCCTCGCCGCCAGGAGCTACTCTCGCGCCAATGGATTCGCCAGCAGAGAATCGACGCCGGCGAGATGCCCGATTTTCTGCCCGAGAC
The DNA here is from genome assembly GCA_963818935.1 of uncultured Acidobacteriaceae bacterium. Taxonomy (GTDB): domain Bacteria; phylum Acidobacteriota; class Terriglobia; order Terriglobales; family Acidobacteriaceae; genus Sulfotelmatobacter. The sequence goes on along the minus strand of CAWFUK010000068.1, from coordinate 85,660 downwards.
CGCGCACATTCGCGAATTGGAATGGAAGGTTGCGCCCATCCCGCGCGATCTGCTCGACCGCCGCGTCGAAATCACCGGCCCCGTCGATCGCAAAATGGTCATCAACGCCCTGAACTCCGGCGCCAATGTATTCATGGCCGACTTCGAAGATTCCAATTCTCCCACCTGGACCAATAACCTCGAAGGGCAGCTCAATCTCTGCGATGCGGTCGATGGCACCATCAGCTACGTCAGTCCGGAAGGGAAGCAGTATCAACTCAATCCGCGCCTGGCCACGCTGCTGGTGCGTCCACGCGGTTGGCACTTGAATGAACGCCACTTTCTGGTCGACGGCCTGCCGATCTCAGCATCCTTATTCGATTTCGGTCTCTACTTTTTTCACAACGCCAGGAAGCTCATGCGCAAGGGAACCGGCCCATATTTTTATCTGCCCAAGCTGGAGAGCCATCTCGAAGCGCGCTTGTGGAACGACGTCTTCAACTTCGCGCAAGATGAGTTGGACATTCCGCGCGGCACCATCCGCGCCACAGTGCTGATCGAAACTATTCTCGCCGCCTTTGAGATGGATGAAATCCTGTACGAACTCCGCCAGCACTCCGCCGGACTGAATTGCGGCCGCTGGGATTACATCTTCAGCTTCATCAAGAAATTCCGCACTCGCCCCGATTTCGTTCTGCCCGATCGCTCCAGCGTTACCATGGAAAAGCATTTCCTCAAGTCATACGTCGAATTGTTGATTCAAACCTGCCATCGCCGCGGCATTCACGCCATGGGTGGAATGGCCGCGCAAATTCCCATTAAGAACGATCCCGCGGCCAATGAGAAGGCGCTCGACAAAGTGCGCCAGGATAAGCTGCGCGAAGTGAAAGCCGGGCACGATGGAACCTGGGTCGCCCATCCAGCATTGGTGCCGCTCGCCAAAGCAGTTTTTGATGAGCACATGAAAGAGCCCAATCAGATCGGCATTCGGGGCGCCAAGGTGAATCTAACTGCCAAAGATCTGGTAACCGTCCCCGAAGGCGACATCACCGAAGAGGGCTTGCGCTGGAACATCGACGTTGGCCTGCAATATCTGGAATCATGGCTTCGCGGCTCCGGTTGCGTTCCCATTTACAATCTGATGGAAGATGCGGCCACCGCGGAGATTTGCCGCTCGCAGGTTTGGCAATGGCTTACCCACGGCGCCAAACTCAGCGACGGCCGCCGCGTCACGCGCGAGATGGTTCGCGAAGTGATCGCACAAAAGAAAACCATTCTGAAGGGCGCCCGCATGAATGAAGCTGCCGAGATTTTCGAGCGCCTCGTCATGAGCGCCGAATTCCCTGAATTCCTCACCTTGCTGGCTTATGATTACATCGACTGATTAGATCAGAACTGATTCAATCAGAAACAACCAGCGAAGCTCCGCTGCGCGGACGATGAGCCATAACCCCACCGAGATCTCCGACGAGTTTCTCGCACAACTCAAGCAGGATTTAGTGTCCCGGCACGTGGGACGCGGCTTCGCCCGCCTTGAAGAACATCCTTATCTGCTCACTTCATTCGGTCCTGAACAGAAAAATGCCGCGCTCTTCACCGGCTATCTGGCGCAATGGGTTGATGTTGGCTTTCAGCGCCCCGGGCTGGTGAAATCGATCGTCGTCTCCTTCTCCCGTCCCGTGCGCGCGCGTTTGCCATTGCTCGAATACCTGCACTTGCGCATGGCCGAAGGCATGTTGGCCATGTCCGAAGAATCCACGGAAGAGGCCATTCGCCATTTCGATTTCGTACTGAGTCTCGAATCCGAGACCGACGACCAGGAACTGCTTTCCATCGCCAACTTCTGGAAAGGCCGCTGCCTGCGCATGAAGGGCGAGTACGATCAGGCCCTCGTCTTTGCGGTGAAGGGAAGAGAACTGGCCCAGCAACTCGGCCACTCCGCCATGGCCGCGGTCATGCGCGTGCTCGAGAGTTGGCTCTACTTCCAAAAAGGCGACGCCAAGCAGGCCACCGATATTTTGCAGGAAGCCGAAGCCATCCTCAGCAAAACCGATGACCACCTTACTCTGGGCAATATTTATTCCTCCTACGGGCGCATCGCGCGCCGCCAGGGCCGCTATCAACATGCTATCGACAATTTCACCGCGGCCATCGCGCGCTACCGGAAGCTCGATCCCCGCCATCGCAACGTGGCCCGCTCGCTGAACAACATGGCTTACGTGAAGCGGCTGATTGCACTGCAACTGCGTCGCAAAATCGATGCCGATGCCGCCCGCCACCGCAAAGCCGCTGTTCGCGGCAAAGCTCGCGCGCGCGAAAGCAAGCTCCCCTATCGCAACCGCTTCGAGCAACTATGTCAGGAGGCTCTGGCTGAACTCGCCGAGGCGGCGGCCATCTACGAGCAATATCCCAATCACCACGGATTGGGCAGCGTGTATTTGAACTATGGCTTCCTGCACCTGGATAACGGCGATCTGGAGGATGCCGAAGCCCAGGCGAAAAAAGCTTTTGCTCTCGCCGAAGCCCGCCGCGATCACATCCTGATGGCGCGCACGCGAATCCTTCAGTGCATGATCGAAAACGCCCGCGTCGAAGAAGAAATCGGAGACAGCAACGAACCCGGCAGCCACGCGCGCGTCGCCCAGGATTGCGCGCAGGAAGCCATCGAACTGGCGAAGCATACCGAGAATCGCCGCCTGCTCGTGCATGCCCACATTTGGCAGGGACTGACGTATTGCAACCGTTTCTTCGACGACCCGGAGTCCGCGCGCCGCTGCTACGATCAGGCCGTCATCCTGTCCAAGGGCGATCACGCCGAAACCGCCTCAGAAGATTTGCAAACACTCAGAAGCAAAGTACAGCGCGGCGGAAGTGTGAATCCCACGCTGCGCGCCTGGTCTCAGGGGTCGGTGGGAGATAAGACTTTTCAGCAGATTACAGAAGAATTCGCTGAACTGGTGATTCCCAAAGTATGGGAGCGCGAGGGCCGCAAGATTTCCCGCGTGGCGGCGCGCCTCTCCATCTCGCCCAAAAAGGTTCGCCGCATCCTGGAACGCGTCGGGCCAAAAAAGCGGCCAAAGGAATAGCGCTGGGTAGTCGGCGAAGAAATTCATCATGCTCGGAAAGCAAGAAATCGCAAGGCGCGATTGGGGCAGGGAAGATCGGATATGGAAGATTGGGAACGCAAGATTGCGGAAGGCGAGACCGGGCAGGCAAGATCGAGAAGGCAAGGTCGGGAAGGGCACGAGTTTTACTCGTGCCGTAAACGCTGCGGCATGAGTGCGGCTTTAGCCGCTGAGGTGCGACCTGCAGGCGCGACGCCCGCTTACCTCAGGCGCGGAAGCGCGAGCAGGTCTACAACAGCTTGGGGACACGGCTGAACGCCGTGCCCCCGATTCTCCCAGAACTTCCAGATCGCCTGGCAAATTTAATCCACCGTCTCCGTGAACACCGCCGGAGCCAGCGTCGAGTAGGTCGCATCAATCGTTACCGTTCCCTCGTTCGGTCCGGTCGTATAGGTCACGGTCACTTGTCCAGTCGTGCCCGTGACCGGATTCGGATTCGAGAACGTGCCACCCGCGCCGTTATCCGTGAAGTTGACGGTCAGGCCCGAGAGCCCGTTATTGTATTGATCGGTCACCGAAACGATTAAGGTCTTTGGCAACTTGTTCTTCACATGCGCCGTCTGGTTGTTGCCCTGAATAATGTTCACCAGAGCCGGAGGATCGGCCGTGGCCGCTTCCGTGATCTTGTCCGTCACGCTTCCGTTCGTTGCCGAAACCGTAAGCGTCTTGGCCACGGTGGGCAACGTATATGTGACGCTCGCCTCGCCGTTCGTTCCGGTGACACTCGGATTCGGCGAGAAAATTCCGCCGTAACCGTCGCTGAAGGAAATCTGCGCGCCCACTTCCAGGTTTCCGAAAGCATCCTTTGCTTTGACTACAATCGGATTCGGCAACGTCGTACCCACCGGCCCGGTCTGTTTGCTGCCGGAGATTGTGGCGATGGATGCCACCGGGCCAACCACACCGGTCTCGACGAATGACGCTGACGCGTAACCAGTGCTGGTTGCCGTGATGCTGATGTTCTTCGGAGTTTTCGGCAACGTATAAGAGGTCGACGCCTGTCCGTTGCTACCGGTAATTACGGTTGGGCTGCCGAAAGTACCGCCCACACCGCCATCGCTGAAGGTTACGCTAACCCCAGAGATGGGCTGGCCCGTGTACGGATTGTTAGCCAGCACGGTGAGCGCGGTGGGCAGGGTAGTACCAGCCGCAGCGGTTTGGCCGCCGCCCGCAGTCGCCGCGATGTCGTTAAACAATCCATATACGACAAGCTGGGTTTGCGTGCCGGCGTACACCTTACCGTTGGCAATCGTGGGCACGGCGCCGTGTCCGATGATGCCCAGAGTATCGCGCCCATTCGCAGCCTGGCCGGAATCGTACAGCAGGAGCAATGCCATCGCATCGTAGGCAGAAAGCTTGGGCACGCTCTTCACGTTGCGCACCACCCACACAATGCCATTCGTATTTCCGTTCGCTGAAATCGATGGAAAGCCTTGCGTGGTGAGCTTGCTGGAAGTCTCGACCACCGGCGTTGTGGTGAGCGAGGTGACGCCCGTGCTGCTGTTCGTGCTTAACTGGTAGGCTCGCAGATAATCCTGCTGGGCCAGGAAGTATGCGTAATTGTTCCAGAACAGCGGGCTGCCGTGCAGTTCGCCCAAAAGCGTGGCCGGAATGTATTGCACGATCTGATCATTGTTGGCGGTGTTATAGCCGCCCATGGAGTTCTGGTTAAGCAAGTAAATGTCTTCATCCTTGCCCGAGGTGAGGATCAAATTCGGGGTACTGCTATTGGTCTGAGTGGGCAAAAGAATGGGGCCGCAGGAACCCAAATCCAAATCGTTGTCGTACATGTTGGCCTGATCGAACGGCGTGAAGTAATCGGCGAGGGTAAATCCGCCGGAACCCAGGGTCAGCTGCAGTACGCTGTCGCCCAGATCGCTGGTGCCGTAGTCGAATTGTCCGTTGGCCGTGGCGAAATAAATATTGCCCAGGCTGTCGGCCGCTGGCCCAGTGCCGCCTTGCCAGATGGAACTGCCATAGCTGTTATCGGGCTGCGTGGTCATCACCGCTTCCTGCTGGAGCGTGCTCGCGTTGTAGGCGAAAAACCACCCGCGGCCGCTGATGTCGCAGCCATTCGAACCGAAGCCGATATAGATGGAACCGTTCGACTCAAGCAGCCCAGGCCGCTGCAATTCGTCGAGGACGTTGAAGGTAAGTGATCCGACCGTGGCCGTAATCGACGTTGGTCCGCCGAATTTTTCCAGGCCAGTCGTAACGTCGAGGGCGTGCAAATAGAAGTAATAGGTTCCGGATACATCCGTCTTGGCCACAACATACATGGTGTTTGTCGTGGGATCGATGACCGGCGTGCCCAAAATGCCGACTTCGTCGAACCCCGTAACCCCACCGCAACCTTGCGCCGACATTGGCACAGTGGTTGCCCCTGACGGATAGAGCAGGCTCGTCTGCCACAACTGGACGCCGGTATCAGCGTCGATGGCGAACACGCTATCGTGCATTGTGACCACGAACGCTACGTTGTGCGTGGCGCCATTTACCGTGAGCGCCGACATGTACAGCGGCTGCGCCTGAACATAACCATCCACATTGAACGCGAACAACTTTCCGAACTGGTTCGAATTCACATTCGAAGAGGAAAGCAGCACTTCGTTGGAATTCAGGCCGTCGCGGCTAATGTCATTTCGATTGGTCAGCACATTGACTTGCGCTTGGGATTGGGGAACACACACGACGCAGGAGATTGCGGCTAGGATCGCCAAGGCTAGAGCGCCGAGCGTCGTCGAGAATCGATGGTTGTTCAAACTGCCTCCTTCAACATCTGTTACGTGACCGGATACCGCCGGCTATTAACTGGCTAAATGCACTCAATGCATTATTTAACCGTCTCCGTAAAGTTGACCGGTCCTAAGGTTGAAGTCGTGGCCGAGATGGTCACGGTTCCTGCCTTCGATCCTGTCGTATAAGTCGTCTGCGCATCTCCGGTGGTACCCGTGACTGGATTCGGCGTTCCAAATTTTCCTCCTGCACCATTGTCGGTGAAATTCACGGTGACTCCGGAAATCGGATTTCCGTAGCTGTCTGCCAACGAAACGATCAGCGGCTTGGCCAGCTTGGTGTCAGGATTCGCACTCTGGTTGTTGCCGGAGACGTCCTTGAGTTCAGCGGGCGGCCCGGCGACGGACGTCTCGTCGGTATTTACAAATATGCTTCCGTTCGCCCCGTTGACCACGATCAACTTCGCCACCGTCGGAAGAGTAAACGTCGTACTGGCTTCTCCGTTGCTGCCGGTGATTGCCGGATTCGGCGAGAACGTACCGCCAAGTCCGCCATCGGCGTACGTGATCGCGATACCTGCCAGAGCCTTGCCGGCAGAGTTCTTCGCCTTGAATACGATGGGCAACGGCAACGTAGTGCCGACTGTTCCCGACTGCTTATTTCCCGAGACCACGGTAATGCTGGCCACGACTTGGGTGATGGTTTCGGTGAACGTGGCAGACGTGTAGCCCGTGGCCGTTGCGGTGATGGTGATCGTTCCTGAAGTTCCCGGAGTATATGTCGTGGAAAGCGTTCCGTTGGAGCCGGTCGTGCCCGTGGGCGTGCCGAAAGCTCCGCCTGCGCCGTTATCGCTGAAGGTGACTGTCACGCCCGAGGCATTGTTCGATGCCGTAACCGTGAGTGCAACAGGCAGAACAGTGCCATCGGATCCTGTCTGATTATTGCCAGCGGTCGCAGTCAAAGCCGGCAGTGCCGCCGTCTCCGTGAAAGTGGCCGAACTATAGTTCGCGGCCGTCGCCGTGATGGTGATGGTCCCAGCTACACCTGCCTTCGGCGTGTAAGTGGTCGAAATGGTTCCGTTACTGCCAGTCGTGCCGCTCGATGTGCCGAAAGTTCCTCCCGCACCGCCATCGCTGAAGTTTACAGTCACTCCAGAAACAGCGGTACCGTTGCTGGTTGCAGTAACGACAAGTGGAAGTGGAAGCGCGACACCCGCTGTACCACTCTGATTATTTCCCGAGGTCGCAGCCAGGGTCTGTAGCGCGGCGATTTCGGTGAAGGTGGCGGAAGTGTAACCGGTTGCGGATCCGGTAACCGTGACTGTCTGGGCGGTTGACGGCAGGGTATAGGTGGTCGATGCCAGCCCGCTGCTGTTCGTTACGGCCGTCGGAGGATTGAAGGTCCCATTCGCGCTGCCCTGGCTAAAGGTCACAGTGACCCCGGAGACCGGGGATCCGTTATTGGTAGCCAACACTGTCAGGGCGGCAGGCAAAGTTGTGCCCGTGCCGCCGGTTTGGTTGTTGCCGCTGCTGACCGCCAACTCTTCTGTGGTGGTAGCTGTCTCGGTAAAGATCGCGGACGAATAGCCGGTGGCGCTGGCCGTAATCGTGATCGTTTGTGGCGTGCCCGGCAAAGTATATTTTGTCAACGCTTTGCCGTTGCTGTTGGTGGTCGCCGACTTCGGGGTGAAGGTGCCACCGGCGCCGTTGTCGGTAAAGTTGACGACCACTCCCGAGGCGTTGACTCCGCCATTGGTTGCCGTGACCGTAAGGGCTGTCGGCAGCTTGGTTCCTATCAGTCCGCTCTGGTTGTTGCCTCCCGTCGCAGCCAGCAACTGGCTCGTGGCAGTTTCGGTGAATGTTCCCGAGCTATAGCCAGTCGCGCTTCCAGAAGCTGTCACGGTTTGTGCCGTGGCCGGCAAAGTGTAGGAGGTCGATGCCAGGCCGTTGCTGCCCGTTACTGCAGGGTTCGGTGTGAAGGTCCCGCCCGCACCATTATCGTTGAACGTCACGCTGACGCCAGAGATCCCAACTCCAGAATTCGTATTGTTCGCCAGCACCGTTAGCGCGATCGGCAAGGTCGTCCCCAGACCCCCCGTCTGGTTATTTCCGGCAGTCGGCGTCAGCGCGTAACTCGGCACCAGATACCACGGAATCGTCGTGGGATCGGTCTTCAGGAACTCGAACAACTTGGTCGCGACTTTCAACTGCCCGTAGGTGGTCGAAGGATGCGTTCCATCGTCGGAGAAATCTTCGCAATCCCACTCCGTCCCGTCGCTCCGGCCCAGCATGCCGTTCGCCCAATAATAAGTTCCCCAAGCCATCCACGGCGCTACGACCGGTCCGTTAGCCGGGTTGTAGTTCAAGTTCGAGTTGCCGTTAATCTGGTCCCCGATTGCCCATTTCACCGCGAAGCCTACTTCGTACGCGTATGGTTCCGGATTGTCCGGAGTCGCCAGGCCGTTGGAATATCCCGCATACACGCGCGACGAGAAATACACCAGCTTCAGGTTCGGGAACAACGTCAGCATGGTGTTCATGATCGTCTCGTACTCCGACTGCAGCGTGGTGATGTCAGTCGGGAACGTTCCTGTGGCAATTCCGTCCGTATCTTCCATCCAGATGGCGACGACCTGATTCGCCGTCACGCCGTTCTGCGGCAGGTAATTTTCCAGCACCGTGGTCCAATACGCGGAACTTGTGCTGGTGAAATTGTTCGGCGTCGCTCCGCCCTGCGCTCCATTCACCAGAACCAGACTCGGATTCTTCGCCGGATCGGCATTCGCCATGGGCAGGAAGCGGTTGAACTCGTTCTGCGCCGTCGATTCCCCAATAGCCATCAAAACGTATTTTCCGGTCGGGCTGGGGTTGCCGTTGGAATCAAGCGGCTGAATGCCTTGCGCGAAGGCTAAGCCAGCGGCTTCCTGCGCTGTAGGCCGCACATTGCTGCCATTGGGATAAAGACCGCCTTCGCCGTATGTTGTGTTTCCTTGATAGTAGCCGGTGCCCAGATCGTTCAGGGCCAGCATCGGCGTGCCTAGGACCGGGTCGTTCCACGAAAGGTTATTGCAGCTTTCTCCGTTGCCGTCTCCCAGATAAGGCCAGACGCTCAGCGTGAACAAATTGCTTGCCGTGTTCCCAGTCGAGGTGTCGGTGACCTGAATCGTGAACGTGTAAGGAGTAGTCGTGCTCGCGGAGGAAGAAATTGTGCCGGTAAGATCGCCTGTGCTGGAAAGACTAAGTCCGGGCGGTAAAGTTGAACCCGACGCCACCACCCACGTGTAAGGACCGACCCCACCGCTGGTGGCTAATTGCTGCTCGTAAGCGTATCCCTGCGTGCCCTGATCCAGAGTGGGCTGAGTCGAAATGGTGAGCGCCGTGTCCGCGATCGAGTTGCCATTGAGCGTGACGCCGTTATCCGGGACCGCGTCATAATCAAAATCGATAACGCCCGTTTCCGAGGTTATCTCCCCGGGCGTGTAGTAGACGGAAAGCGTGACGCTGCTTCCCTTCGTCAACTCATACGGGAAAACCAACTGCGGGCTGGTGGTGAACGTTGGAGGCGAAATATTGATGGCCTCGATGTGCATCGTGCTGGTTCCGGTATTGGTGACCGTAACCGTTTGCGGTGCGCTGGTCGTTCCCACCCCCTGGTTCGGGAAGTTCATCGACGTCGTGCTCAGGCTGGCAATCGCGCCCCCAGATTCTCCCTGTCCGGTGATTGGAACGTCGAGAACGTATCCGTCCTCCATCGTCAGAACAAAATTGCAGGTGTCGAGGATAGCCGAGCTTGGCTGAAAGAAAATCGAGTAGTGGGTCAGCGTTTGAAACGTGCCCATCTGAAATGGAACGGTGCCGGAAGCAATCCCCCAATCGGTAGGCAAGCCCACCGTGCAGTTAAACGATACCGTCTCGATTGTGATGGGATTGTCAGTGGTGAAATTGTTGTAAATGGTAAACGTCTTGTTCCCGCTGTCTTTGCCAAGATAAGTGTTGGCGAAGGTCCAGGAAGCGGGTGAGGCGCAAATTTCTCCCGTCCATCCGGAGGGGCAATTCGAACTTTGCGCGTGGGCGGCGGCTGCGCTCAGAATCGTCAGCAGGAGAGAACCCAGTACCATGCGCGAAATGTTGCGAAAAACCGATTTCATTAGCCCTATTCCTCACCTGACGTTCCAACTACGGGGACAAAAAATGGCTTCGCCCGAAGCCTAAGTTGCTGCGTGATGCTTGCCAGTTAATTTTTGACGCAGGTTCGGTGGTGCACTTTGAATCGCTTCCAAGAGCAGCAGTCCGCACCGTACGCAGGATTTGGGTCGCCCAAAATAGAAATCGGCCACGTAGGGGGGAGAAAACCCGGCAATCGGGAGTTCGCCAGCGCCGAAGAGAATCTTCACTATTGTTGGCGGTCCGCTCTCTCCTGTCAAGGATGAAAGATTTTGCATACCTCAGTCATTCCTCGCACCCTGCAGTGCCCAAAACCCGCGGGGAATGCGACATCCGAGGGACTTTTGGCTCCTGGAAAAAACCATTCAGCCGTGCTAGCTTCAATGAACTACGGTTCTGTGTATCCCCCCTTAGGAACGCCAAACAAAAGGGAAACCTCTATGTCCAAGGCGCTTTTCACGGCTTTTATTCTTGTCTTCTTACCGCTCGTCTTGGTTCCGGCCGCACTGCCGGCTCAAACCGTAACTACGTTTGAAGGAATCGACGCGTCGGAAATCAGCGGGGCGGGCTACGAGATCGATCACAACGGTGCGGTCGGCACGCTGCAGTACATGGAATGGGTGAACAGTTATTACCAGGCCTGGAACAAGACTACCTGGGCTCCGGTGTGGTCGTCGCCCCAAGCTGGGGATACACCATGGGAAAACGCCGGCATGTCAAACTGCTACGGCAACGGCGGCGGTGAAGGCTACATCGAATTTGACCAGCAGGCTTCGCGCTGGGTCATCGCCCGGCGCGCCGGTCCCGCCAATAACGTTTACTACTATTGCATCGCGGTCTCGACTACGGCCGATCTGACCACCGCCGACTGGTACACCTACCAGTTCGATCTCACCTCAGTGCTGGGAGTCAACTCCTCTGGCAATGTCTATTATCCGGACTGGCCGAAGTTTGCCACCTGGATCGACGGCTACTATGCCAGCTTCGATCTCGAGGATCCCAATAATTCCTACCAGGAAATCGGCGTCGTGGCCTGCGTCTTCGATCGCACCAACATGCTGATCAACGGCACGGTGCGCGAATTTCAGTGCTTCAGCAACCCCAGCCCGATTCCGACGAACGGCGCTCTGTATTTGGCGCACAGCCTGATTCCAGCCGATATCGACGGCACGACGCTGCCGCCCACCGGACGCCACGAATACTTTGTTAGCATTCAAAATCCCACCGCGAACGGGAAAGCCACGACCTCAACCAAGCTGAACCTGTGGAACTTTCACGTCAATTGGACCAGCCCCTCGAAGTCCACGTTCACCAAGTCGCAGCTCACCGTGACCAGCTATGAGCCAGGTTGTTATGACGTCACCAACGCGACGAACACTGTCTGCGTGACCGAGCCTTCCAGCAGCAGCACGGGAAATTATGTCGACTCGATCGGCGATCGCCTGATGCCGCGCGTGGCGTACCGCAATTTCGGAACTTATCAATCATTTCTGGTGAGTCATACGATCCAGGTGGGAACGGGCACGAATCAGCAGACCGGAGTCCGCTGGTATGAATTGCGCGGGAGCGGGAATCCCACGCTTTATCAGAGCGGCACCGTCACCAACGGCAACAGCATCTACCGCTTCACGCCCAGCATTGCGCAAGATGTTTCGGGCAATGCCGCCGTGGGTTACAGCGTGTCCAGCAGTTCTTTGCATCCCGGCATTCGCGCGGCCTACTGGAGCCTCGGCACCCTGAACGCCGTGCCCACCGAGATCACACTCTATAACGGCGTCGGCGATGAAGAGAACTCCAACCACTGGGGAAACTTGACCAGCATGAACGTCGATCCCTCGGATGGCTGCACTTTCTGGTATGTCAACCAGTACTACCAGGCCAACGAGATCGGCGGCGAAACCAACTGGGACACCCGCATCGCCCACTTCAAGCTTTCGAGCTGCAAGTAGAAGCGATCGTCAAGGTAAAAAGCCCGCCGAACTTTGGCGGGCTTTTTCATTAGCCTGGCGGCACTACGCAGAGAGTTTGAATGTCGGTGACAATCTGGGCTGCGCCTTGCCCGGTCGGATCAGCCGGAATCGCGTGCGGAGCATTTGCCATGCAAGCCTGAGTTGGAGGCGGCCCGACCGACTTCCACCACCATTCTCCCTGGCCCACTGCGTTGCTGCCATCGTCGCCCCCGAACAATATGTTGATCGTAGTGGGAGAAATAGGAAGCGGAGGTGATTTCGAAGGAGAAAAGTCAATGCTATCGGATTCGAAGCGCAATGAATTCGCCGAGCTGACACCATTGACAGCATCCGAGCATAAAGTAGGTGTGCTGGCCCCGACGCTTTGGTAGGCAGTGTCGATGATCCCAGCGGTTCCGTTGACGCCCGGCGAATAGCTCATGTCCAAATTTGGGGGACTTGTGCAGGCGGTCTTGCCGGTGTAGTAGTTCGTTCCCTGAGCGCTGCAACCTAGGTCCAGCCGAGTGGTGACTGGCCCACTGGTGGGTTCGACCATATTGAAAATTGCATCCTGACCAAACTCAGAGAGTGCGTAACCGAGGGCGCTCGCTCCTCCGCTGTTGCCAGTGGCGCAGAACGCCGCGGTGGTGCTCGAGTTGTGAATATTCTTATAGACCCACTGGGCCACGGTGGCGAAACGACAGGCCAAATGGCGCACTCCGCCCGGCCCCTGGAGCCAGCCGTTTTCTGTATTCGTGGTGTTGAAAGGCGAACCAAATGATAGCTGCACGGTGGTATAGCCCAAATTCAAAATGCCTTGGACCACCGTTAAACCGCCGTTGACTGTGTTGTTGTTGCTATCGGTATAAAAGAAATCTGGAGAATTGTCGTAGAGCGTGCTGCCACCCGACCCGGTCGCGAAGATCACAGTGCCGAGCGGACTTCCCGAGGGCGAATTCACTTTAATGTAGGCGGTGTAATCAGTCACTTGATCGCACGTCGTATTGATCTGGTAGCAAGTTACCGTGCCAGTCACCCCCGCGGCAAATGCGGGGCAGGATATCGTGGTAGCCGCGGCAGTCCCTAGCGGGTCCGTCTGATCTACGGTAACAGTCGCGCTTTGCGTTTGCGTGGGATCAAAGCTCGAGGTCGCGCTTACGGTGACTGTCTGGGGCGTACTAACGCCCTGCTCAAATGGGGGCGCGATGTAAAGACCGTTATTGTTGGGGTCGAAAGAACCGCCGCCCTGGCCGCTATTGCAATTACTACACGTCGCCGACCAGTTGACGTCTTGATTCGTGGTGCCCGTGATGGTAGGCGTGAACTGAAGATAGGCGGCCTGCCCAATGGTGTCGGAGGTGGGGGAAAGGGCAAGGATGACGTGGATGTTAACCAGCGCCTGTCCCGAGTAAGTGTTGTTCGCTTGCGAGGTGGCCGTGATCACTACCTGAAGTTCGCAGGGTGTGGTCACGCCGGCCGGGCAGTTGGGAATTGTGGAGGGTGCAGTATAAAGGCCGCTGGCAGTAATTGTCCCAAGCCCACTGCCGCTGGCGTTGGAAGTCGAATTGGAGCTGAGCGTCGGCGCTCCCCAGGTAACTGCTTGGTTGCTGGTTCCGGTTAGGGTTGCTCCAAACTGTATCGTGCTGGCCGTGCCTGTGCTCACAGGTATCGATGCCGGGAGTGCGACCGGCGCGGTCACCATGACTTGAATCGGCTGCTGCTGCTGGCCGCCGCTGCCGGGCGCACTTGCGATACACCCTGCCAGCGGAAGCCCGGACAACAACACGATCGCGCGCACCAGAATTCGACGGTTAGAATTTCGCAAGATATCCCCCACCCAGAAGAACCCATTCAGGCTACACAGGGGAGAGTGACGTGGCGTGCGCCCAGTGCCAGACATATTGCCATTCTCCCCGTGCACTGTCAAATTCCATTGAATCCGTGGTTGGTGAATAGTGATTCGTAGTTAGCAAAACCCCCAACCACTCACGATTAGCCATTCACCACTACTCATCGATGCCGCTAGTGGCACAGACTGATGATGTCGCTGGCGATTGGCTGATCGCCGGACGCAGTTCCGACCGGAGAACTGGGAATGTCATGCTGCACTCCCGGCAAGCACTGAAAGAAAGGACTCGGCGACGAAGACGACGGAGTGATCGACTCACCCCACGTCATTCCTTCCGGCACCGCGTTGCTGGTATCGAGATCGCCGTAGAGCAACTTCACGGTCATCTTCGGAAATGCGATGGGCAAGCTCGACGTGTCGTAGAGGATGCTGTCGGAAAGAAATAATCCGGCCGGCGGCGTACTTCCGTTGATCGCGCTCGTGCACGGAGTCGGCGCGCTCGCCCCCGAAGCCTGATACGCTTCGTCAATCACGCTGGCGTCGGCCGTCTCATAAGTCATGCTGGCGACGTTGCTCGATCCCGCGCAAATTGCTCCCGTGCCGCTCGCGCTCGCCGGACTGCAGCCCCGATCAATGCGCGTCATCACCGGGCCGCTCGTAGGCTCGATCATGGCGAACTCGTTCAGATTTGTTCCCAGACCATATTCGTAAGCGGCATAAACAACCGCCGCGGAACCTCCGCTGTTTCCCGTGGCGCACATCGGCGCGCTATTGCTCGCGCTGGCGGAAACGCCCGGATTGATGATGCTTGGATTGTGATAGACCCAGTCCGCGATGGTCGCGTAGCGGCACGCTAGACGGCGCACTCCGCCCGGCCCCTGGAGCCAGCCATTGGGCTGCGCAGGGCTGGGATTGAACGGCCCGCCGAATGAAACCTGCACCGTGTTGAATCCCGCTCCCGCAACATCTGTGATCACCTCGCTGCCATACTCGTACCCGCCGGCGGTAGGATCATCGTACAAACCAGTCCCGCCCGTACCGGTTCCAAACAGCACGGTACCGATCGGAGTTCCCGTAGGATTGTTTACTTTCAAGTAAGCAAAGAGATCGGCGACTCCAGGACAGGAAACCGTGAGCTGGTAGCAGGCTGCGTTCTGAATGCTGCCCGTGCACGAGGGCAACACCGAGTAAGTCACCGAGCCCAGGGGATCATTCGCCTGAATGGTGAGAGTAGTCGAGACGCTGGCGCTGCCGTCGGCCGTCGTAGCCGTTACGGTTACAGTCGGCGAACTCGGCACGGTGTTTGGCGCGATATAGAACCCCGAACTCGCGTCGATGCTTCCAGCCGTCGTCGGCGATATGGACCAAGTCACACTTTGCTTTGTGCTGCCAGTCACTGATGCCGCATATTGCCAGTTCGCGCCCGCTCCAATCGAACAGGGCGCGCTCAAACAGGGAATAGCAGTGATGCTGACCGTTTCTTGCGGCGGCGGTACGGTCACGCTCGGTTGCGAACTCCCGCCGCATGCCGCGAGAGAAAGCATTCCTGACAACAGGAAGAACAGAGAACAGCTTTGGCGTCGCCGATCGAACCTGGAATCCAGCAAGAAGCCCCCTTGAAGAGTAAGAAAAACGTGGAGAAGAATTAGTTGAGGACGAGACGGGTTGATTGCAATGTTGGCACCCGCCGCCCAGCCTGTCAAATTCCACCGGGCCAGAGATGGGTCGCTCGCTATCTATCTAAATCCTTCTTAAACAAATGTTTAATCGCAAGTTTGCAGGCAACTTTCGGTTGCACCCGTAGAGTCTTTCGTCCCATGTCGCGACCACGCTCACTAAAGTCACCATTCCGCCGAGTGTGCAAATTCTTTCAGGCTTGGCGAATTGAGAAACTTCTGGTTTACTATGACAACACGGCGCCACCAGAGAAGTAGCGTCAGCAGTAGAAACTCTCCTCCAAAAACTACTTGGCATACCTCAAACCACCCACGACGGTAGTTTTGTCTACGGGCTGAGTGCGATGAGATATTGCCTTTCCACAAGACTTTGAATTCTAAGAATTTAAACTTGCAGATGACGGGCGACGCGATGGGGATGTCGTTTCTAACAAACATCTTTGGGAGAAAGCAGCAGCTATGAACTCTTCTGTACCTGACTTTGAAGTGGGAATCATTGGAGGCGGTCCGGCAGGCTCCAGCATGGCAGCCTACCTGGCCAAGGCCGGTGTCAACTGCGTGGTCTTCGAACGCGAGTTAATGCCGCGGGAACACGTAGGCGAATCGCTGGTGCCATCGTCGACGCGCGTGTTCAAGGAACTCAACTTCCTGCCCAAAATGGAGGAAGCGAAATTTCCCCATAAGTTTGGCGCGGCGTGGACCGCAGCGTCCGACGCGAAGGTCTACAACATGGATTTCGGCGGCGTCTCGGCTGACTGCCATGTCGACATCCGCTTCTCCGAGCGCGAGCAGAACGTGGGCCAGAACTATACCTACCACGTCGATCGCGGCAAGTTTGATCTCATGCTCTTGCAGCACGCCAATGAGTTTGGCGCCAAGGTGTATGAAGGCATCGGCGTCACCGGTGTGGATTTCAGCAATCCGGATTATGCTGCCGTGAAGTACACCATGGGCAAGAAAGAAATGTCGACCACCTGCCGCATCGTGGTCGATGCCAGCGGCCGCAAGACCCTGGTGGGCAATCAGATGAAATGGCGCATCTCCGATCCCGTATTCAACCAATATGCCATTCACACCTGGTTTGACGGCTACGACCGCCGTTGCATGGCATCGAACAAGCAGACGCAGGGCGATTTCATTTTCATCCACTTCCTGCCCATTACCAACACCTGGGTTTGGCAGATTCCGATCTCCGATACCGTCACCAGTATTGGTGTGGTCACCCAGAAGCAGAACTTCGCCAAGTCGAAGGCCGACCGGGAAAACTTTTTCTGGGAGTGCATCAAGAGCCGTCCCGAACTTTATGAAGGCCTGAAGGCGCAGGGTTCCATGCAGTGCAAGCCTTTTAAAGAAGAAGGCGACTACAGCTACGCCATGAAGCAGATCACCGGCGACCGCACGGTGCTGATCGGCGACGCGGCCCGCTTTGTCGATCCCATCTTTTCCACCGGCGTCAGCATTGCCCTGAGCTGCTCGCGCTTCGCTCATAAAGATATTCTGAAGTCGCTTGAGACCGGCAACTTCAGCCGCGAGGCCTTTTCCGAATACGAGCAAACGCTTCGCCGCGGAACGCGCAACTGGTACAACTTCATCACGGTCTACTACCGGTTGAACGTTTTATTCACCGCGTTTGTGGCCGATCCGCGTTATCGCCTCGATGTTCTGAAGCTGCTGCAAGGCGACGTTTACGATGACGCCCAGCCGGAAGTGCTGACCCGCATGCAGAACATCGTCAAGCAGGTCGAGGCCAATCCGAACCATGCGCTGCACGGCTTCCTGGGAGACTTGACCGCGGACGCCTTCGTGGAAGCTTCAGCGTAGAAATCCGACTTCCGCAAGCCGGAACCAAGTTCGGCTTTGACCGGAGCCGCAAGTTCGGCATTGAAAGGGTGCGGCACGACTTTAGTCGTGCCCGCCCAGCAATAGGAAATGGATGGGGCTTGAGCCCCTGAGGGTCGGAAAAATTAATAGGAGATCGCTTTGAAAACGAATCATGAAACCCCGGATTTTGAGGTAGGCATTATCGGCGGCGGGCCTGCCGGATCCAGCATGGCTTGCTACTTGGCGAAAGAAGGCGTGAAGTGTGTGGTCTTCGAACGCGAATTATTTCCCCGCCCCCACGTGGGCGAGTCTCTCGTTCCATCGTCCACGCGCGTGTTCAAGGATCTGAACTTCCTCGGAAAGATGGAGGAAGCCAAGTTTCCCCACAAGTTCGGCGCGGTCTGGACCACCGACGATCAGAAGCCGTCCTATGTTCACGACCTCGATGGTATGGCGCCCGAATACAACGTTGATATCCGTTTCGAAGAGCGCCGCCAGGAAGGTATGGAAGAGCACAACTATACCTACCACGTCGACCGCGGCAAGTTCGATCTGATGCTGCTGAAGCATGCGCAGATGCTCGGCGCCACGGTTTACGACGGCGTGAAAGTCGCGCGCGTGGATTTCGATCCGCAGTATCCCGAGGTTTATTTCAGCATCGGCCCCAAGGAAATGAGCGTCAATTGCAAGATGGTCATCGATTGCAGCGGCCGCCACACTTTCCTCGGCAACCAGTTGAAACTCAAAATTAAAGATCCGGTCTTCGACCAGTACGCCATCCACTCCTGGTTCGACGGCTATGATCGCAAAGTGTTCGCGAAACGCGATACCAATCTGGATTACATTTACATTCACTTCCTGCCCATTTCGAATACCTGGATCTGGCAGATTCCGATCTCCGATACGGTTACCAGTCTCGGCGTGGTCACGCAGAAAAAGAATTTTGCCAAATCGAAAGAAGACCGCGAGAAGTTTTTCTGGGAAACCGCCGCCAGCCGTCCTCTGATCGCCGAAACTCTGCGTAAGTCGCAGCGCATTCGTCCTTTCAAAGAGGAGGGCGATTACAGCTATGCGATGAAGCAACTGGCGGGCGACCGGTTTATGCTGGTGGGCGATGCGGGCCGATTCGTCGATCCGATTTTCTCCACCGGCGTGAGCATCGCGCTGAACAGTTCGCGCTTTGCGCATAAAGATGTGCTCGCGGCGCTGGAGAAAAATGATTTCTCGCGCCAGGCTTTCACGAATTACGAGACCAAGCTGAAGCGGGGCACCAAGAATTGGTACGAATTCATTTCGGTTTACTACCGGCTCAACGTGCTGTTCACCTACTTCATCGAAGATCGCAACTACCGGCTCGACGTGCTCAAACTCCTGCAAGGAGATGTTTACGACGAGGACGCGCCTGAGGTGCTGACCAAGATGAAGGCGATGGTCGCGAAGGTCGAGCAAAATGAAAAGCATCCGTGGCATAAGTTGCTGGGCAACTTGACCTCGGACGCTTTCCGCCCCCAGATGTAGGATTTCGGGATTGTCTGAAACTCCCGCGGCATGTAAGCTATGTGCCGCGGGATTTCAGTCGAAAGGGGAAACGGCCATCTCGCACACCAACCGCAACTTCCTACTGGCATATATTTTTCTGGTTGCATTGCCCGTGCTCGGGCTGGTGGGAATCCTGCGGAGTGGACGGCGTCTGAGTGCGCCGTCATCGGTAGACGGCACGTGGAAAATCGAAGCTGCGGCGAATCGCGTTCCGGCTCCTACCTGTAGCAGCTTCCTCTCTGTGGTTGCAAACTCTCCGCTGTCGATTTCACAATCCGGAAAACAGCTGGTCGTCGTGCTGGATGGTGGGAGCAAAAGTGCGGACGGAGTTCTCGAAGGAAAAACCATTAACGCCTCGTTTGCCGCTGCAGATAATTCCGCTCAGCCCGATTGCAACGCTCAGCCTTGGACTTTAACTGCCACGCTCGACCCTCAGACTGAACCGAGAACTTTGAGCGGAAAATTTTCTGTAGCCGGATGCGCTTCGTGCGTTCCACTGGAATTCCGCGCGGTGAAGCAGGCGCGCACGGCAAGCGGGGGCGCGCACTAATGCCCAACCTTTTCATCCTGGTGTTGCAGGTGACGGTGATTCTGGCGACGTGCCGGCTGACTGGGGCGATGTTTAAGCGAGTCGGGCAACCGCGCGTGGTTGGCGAGATGTTTGCGGGAATCCTGCTGGGCCCGTCGTTCTTAGGTTGGATTGCTCCGCATGCGGAGGCTTATCTTTTCCCCTCGAACAGCCTGGGTTTTCTGAATGCGCTGGCGCAGATCGGCGTGATCGTCTTCATGTTCCTGGTGGGATTGAATATCAACCCCAAGGAATTGAAAAAAGAAAGTCATGCTGCCGTGCTGGCGAGTCACGTTAGCATCACGGCGCCTTTTGTGCTGGCGGCTTGCCTGTCGTTTTATCTTTATCCACGGCTCTCGGATGACAGTGTTGCCTTCAGCAGCTTCGCGTTGTTCATGGGAGCGGCGATGAGCATCACGGCATTTCCGGTGCTGGCGCGAATTCTGGCGGAGCGAAGAATGCTGCACAGCCGGTTGGGGACGGTGGCGATTGCTTGTGCCGCGGTCGATGACGTGACCGGATGGTGCATCCTGGCCTACATCGTGGTGCTGATTCGGGCCGAGCATTCCGCTGGTTCGATCTGGATCACGCTGGGCGGGATCACGCTTTTCGCGCTGGTGATGATTTACGGGGTGCAGCGGCTGCTGCAGAACTTTGAGGACGCGTATAAGCAGTACGGCCATCTCAGCGAAAATCGCATGGCCTTCATGATGTTCCTTGTGCTCGCCTCGGCATTGTGCACCGAGCGTCTGGGCATTCATCTCTTGTTTGGCGCGTTCTTCATGGGCGCAATCATGCCCAAGGATCCAAAGTTCATTCGTTACGTTCTGGATCGTTTCGAAACCATCACCGTCACGCTGCTGTTGCCGCTATTCTTCGCCTTCACGGGATTGCGCACCAACGTGGCGCTGGTGAAAGGGCCGCAGATGTGGTTTTACTGCTTCCTGATTATTCTGGTTGCGACTGCGGGCAAGCTGGGAGGGTCTACCATTGCGGCGCGCGTGACGGGAATGTCGTGGCGGGAGTCGGCTGGGTTGGGAACTTTGATGAACGCGCGCGGCCTGATGGAGTTGGTAATTCTCGATGTCGGCCTCGACATCGGTGTAATCTCGCCCGCATTGTTTTCGATGATGATCGTCATGGCGCTGGCCACGACATTCACGACCACGCCAGCGCTGAATTGGCTTTGCCCGCAGGAGGTACTGGAAGGCGCGGGTGAGAAAGCTGACGCCGAGCGAGCGGAGGCGCCGGGGACGCTTCAGGGCGCAAATTCTGCCGCGTAGAATTTTCTTGGGCGCTACTTGCTGGCCACGGTCCGCTGCTTCTGCATCCACGTCCAGGCGGTTCTGACGATGTCGTCTAACGACCGCGTAGCCTTCCAGCCCAGCAACTTCTCTGCGGCCGCGGGATTGGCTACGAGTGCGGGAGGATCTCCTGGCCTGCGTGGCGCGATGCGCACCGGAACTTTCAGACCGGATACTTCTTCGATCTTGTTCAGGACTTCTTTGACCGAGTATCCGTGGCCAGTGCCGAGATTTACTGCGAAGGAGTCCCCGCCATTTTCCAGATGCTCGAGTGCCGAGACGTGGGCGTCGGCCAGGTCGTTGACGTGGATATAGTCGCGAACGCAGGTGCCGTCGGGCGTGGGGTAATCGGTGCCGAATAAATCCATTTGCGGACGCGCGCCGGTGGCGGCCAACATGGCCGAAGGAATCAGATGGCTCTCGGGATCATGCATCTCGCCGATCTCTCCGCTCTCATCGGCTCCGGCAGCATTGAAGTAGCGCAGAGCGGCGTAGCGCAGGCCGTAGGCGCGATCGTAGGCTTCGAGGGCGTATTCGAAAAATAACTTTGACACGCCATAAGGATTGACTGGTTGGCGAGGCGTGTTCTCCGGGATGGGCACTTTGGCGGGGACGCCATACACGGCGCAGGTGGAGGAAAAAATCACGCGCCGGACACCGCAATCGAGGCAGGCGTTGAGAAGGACGAGTCCGGCTTCCACATTGTTCTGAAAATACCGGCGCGGGTTTTCGACCGACTCGCCTACATAAGCGCGCGCAGCAAAGTGCATCACCGAATCGACTCGCCGCAAGGCAGTCGACAGGGTCGCGGCGTCGGCGATGTCCGCGCGCAGCAACTCAAATCCGTCCGCTAAAGACGCAAATCCAGTCGAGAGATTGTCGTAAATCACGACCTCGTGTCCGCGGCGGCGCAGTGTGCGCGCCGCGTGACTGCCAATATATCCCGCTCCTCCAATGACCAGAACGACCAAGCAATTCCTCCGTTTTGAGCAACTTTAGAGGTCGAAAACCGCTTATGGTGGAACAGCCGCCCTTTGACTCCGCTCAGGGCAAGCTCTCGGCGGTTCCGCGAGCCAAGCGACCACCACTCGCCAGCCGCAAATTCGAGACCCACTAGTCTAAAGGCTGTTTCGGCTTTTGTGGCGTTTTTGTCCGCTGTTTTGGGGTTTTTCCAACTTTCCACCCCCGCCCCAGCAAAACATTCGATCCACAGCCTCGAATGCGGTAAATTCATTACTCAAGGAGTGCGGGGTTGATAGCACTGACGTGCCATTTACTGCTATAAGGTACTGAGACTAAAGTCCATCTAACGATGTGCTCCGAACGATTGGTATTAAATACAGCCATTCTGGAAAGAACAGAGTGCCCCACTCATAAAAGTTAAGCAACCTGTTAGATCCCCTGATTATTTGCGAGCCCCGAGAGGTTTCGGCGCTTTTGTTTGCAGTCTTTTTTGGCAGTCGTTGGCAGCGGTAAAGACAACCCGGGAAACAGGAGAAGAAAGAAATGGCTCAAATTGTGATTCCAGCGCCGCCGGCGATGGCGGAGAGAATTCGCGTCCTTGCTGCCGACAGCACTCGGATGAGCAGCCAGTTGCTGGCTGAGTCGCTGGCGCAGGACGGCCAATTCGAGGTCACGGGAATCGAGCCCAAAAGCTCCGCCATTCTAGAGGCTGTGGTCCACAAGAAACCGCATGTCGTATTGGTCAGCTCCACTCTGGAGGAATCCTCGAGCCTGGGCTTCGACCTGACCCGCCGCGTGTGCGCCTCTCACCCGCAAACCCGGGTCATCTTGTTGATGGACACATCCAATCCCGCGGCTGTGGTGGAAGCCTTCCGCAGCGGCGCGCAGGGTGTTTTCTCGCGCACCGAATCTTCCAAAGCCCTGGCCAAGTGCATCAGCAGCGTTCATAACGGTCATGTATGGGCGAACAGCGCCGAGTTGCGCTATCTGCTCGAAGCCTTGCGCGAGTCCGAACCGGTGCGCGTGCTCGATTCTCGGGGAGAAGCCATTCTTTCCAAGCGGGAGCAGGAAGTGGTCCGCTGTGTGGCGGAAGGCCTCTCCAACCGCGAGATCGCTGGCCGGTTGAAGCTCACCGAACACACCGTCAAAAATTATCTCTTCCGCATCTTCGACAAGCTGGGCGTCTCCAGCCGAGTGGAAGTTGTGCTCTACGTCTTCCGGCTTCGCAAGGATCAGCCCGGCACGACCCTGCCCGATAGTCAATGCATGGATTGCGCCAAAGCGTTTGATGGCAAACAGAACAGCAAGGCCCCAGTCAGTGTTCCGATGATCAAACGCGCTTTGGAGCCAGTAAAAGAAATGCGCCGCACCAGAGTCTAAAACTCAGCGGGTAGTGATTCGTGACTGGTAGCAACCTAACTGGCCAGCGGCCACTGATCGCTGGCCACTGCAGTACGCACAATCTCTCGCCCAATTACCAGCGATGCCGTTGCTGCCGGCGAGGGAACATTGAGCACGTGCAGCATCCTTCCGCCAGGGACAAACTGAAAATCATCCACCAGCGTACCGTCGCGCCTCAGCGCCTGCGCACGCACGCCCGAGCCCCCCGGAACTAGATCCTCCCCAAGCAATTCGGGCAGCAGCCGCTGCAAAGCTCGAACGAATGCAGCCTTCGAAAAGGATCGGCGAAATTCATCCAACCCGCTGCGCCAGTGCCTTGCCGCCATCTTTCGGAATCCTGGAAAAGCCAGCGCCGAGGCCAGGTCATACAGGTTGAAGTCGGTGCGCCGGTAACCTTCGCGCCGGAAGGCGAGAACCGCGTTGGGACCGGCGTCCACGCTGCCATTAATACGGCGGGTGAAGTGCACCCCGAGAAACGGAAACTGCGGATCGGGCACAGGATAGATGAGTGCCTGGACTAGCGACGATCGCTGTGGTACGAGATCGTAATATTCGCCCCTAAAGGGAACGATCATCACTTCCTGATCTCTTTCCGACTGATCTCGTCCGCGCCTGTTTGCCCCCATCATTCGCGCAATGCGGTCGCTGAAGAGTCCGGCGCAGTTGATCAGATAGCCTGTCTTGAACGAGCCGCCGGTGGTTTCAATCACCACTTCACTCCCCAGCGCCCGCAGGCCAGTCACGGCGGTGGAGGTCAGAATCGTCCCGCCCTGAGTTCGAATCAACTCGGCATATTTTTCGCAGACGGCTGCGTAATCGGTGATCCCCGTAGAAGGCACGACTAGCGCGCGAAGTCCGGCTGCGTGCGGTTCAATCCCGCGCAACTCGTCGGAGTTGATCAGGCGAAGACCGGCGAGGCCATTGGCTTCGCCCCGCCGGCGCAACTCCTCCAGCCGGGGAAACTCTTCTTCGTCCGTGGCCACAATCACTTTGCCGCATACTTCGTAGGGAAGGCCGTGGTCGCGGCAAAATTCCACCATGGCCTGCGCGCCCTCCACGCACAGCCGCGCCTTCAGCGATCCCGGCTTGTAGTAAACGCCCGAATGAATGACTCCGCTGTTGTGGCCGCTCTGGTGCCGGCCCACGCCCGCTTCTTTTTCCAGCAAGAGCAGGCGCAGTTGCGGAAATCTTTTTGTGACCTCGAGCGCGACGGCGAGACCGACAACGCCTCCGCCGACAATCACAACGTCATTGCGAGAATCGGCCACGGAATACTCGACGGCGAAATTTGAATCCGCCCCTGCGGATCATTGTACGGTGAGCGTAGCCGTGGCGCCGTCGGGCTGGCTGAGGCTGGCTGGCGAGCCCGTGACGGTGATGGTGTAGGTCACTGGAATCCCGCCACCCGGCGGCGTTTGCGTGGTCGTGGTACCGCCATTGCTTCCGCCACCACCGCACGACAGTAGGAGAAACAGCAGCGCCAGCGCCGCTCCCAGCAGGCCGCGGTGAGTTCGCCGCCGCTTGCGTCCCACCCCCCACACCACGATTCCCGGCACAGCCCACCAAACCGCGTAGAGCCAGCTAAAGCTTCTCGCTGGCGGCCGCATCTGCCCGCTGGCACCCGGCGTTGAAACCGTCACAACCACGGAAGCGGATGTCGAGTCGCTCAGCGGCCCCGCCGGATTCGGAGAAAAGCTGCATGAGCCCGCATACGTTGGGCTGAACCCGCAGCTTAGCATCACCGTGTTGTTATACGTCGCGCCCACGGGCAGAACACTGAAGTTGTACGTGATCGATTGCCCCGCGCTAATGGTTTGAGTCGCCGGCGAAAAGTTGCCGATCGCGTAGTCCTGTACGATCGCAAACGGAAGCGTCAGGTTTTGACTTGGTTGTCCGGATGGATCGGCTACAGTTAACACCACATTATCCGTGCTCGATGGAGCGGCATCGTTCGGCAGATTCAGCAAGAGGCTTAGCGTCGCAGGATTGCCCCCGGTGATGGGCACGGGATTCGGCGTGACCGCGCATTGACTCGCGGGCACGTTCGAACTGCACGTGGCGTTGAGCGAGCCGCCATAGTTCGCAGTCAACGATACTTTCGCGGACTGTTGGGATCCCGCTTCCGCTGTGCTGGGCAGCAGCTGCGTGACTGCGAGTTGGAAACCTTCGCCAACCGTCAGCGACACAGCCGCCGAGGAATGCGACAGGCTGCCCGCGCTTCCCGTCACTACCAGCGAATAGCCGCCCGCGTTCGACCCGGCCGTGCTCCCGGCAGTCATCACCACGGCAACCGAACTGCTTCCGGGTGTGACCGGGTTCGGCGTGAAGGTGCACAGCGCAGGCACGGGTGCGCCGGAACACGAAAATGTGATCGCGTTCGCGAATGACGAGCCTACGGGTTGGACGCTGAAGCTGTAGGCAGCCGACTGGCCGGGGCTGATCGCTTGTGTGCTGGGAGTGGGCGGGTTGATCGTAAAATCCTGATACACCGTCAGCACGATGGTCAGCGAAGCGGTGGGCTCGCCGGTTACGTCCAGCGTCGTAATAATGACGTTGTAATTGCCTGGAGAAGCGTTGCTCGGAACTACGATGGTAGCGGTGGCCGTCGCCACAGTGGGGTAGTTGATGGTGATGGGTTTGGCCGGAGAAATCGTACACTTCGCACCGGGCAAGGCCGCAGCGCTGCAACTGGCGCTGACTTGCCCGCTATAGAAATAGGTGGGAGTAAACGTCAAGCTTCCCGGCAACTGGCCTCCGGGCGCGGAAGACAGCGACGAAGGGCCCGTCAGAGTGTACGTGCCGACGTTGAACGGCACATTCGCCGACTGCGTGATCGCGCCCGAAATCCCTTGCACCTCGATCTCGTAGCTGCCCGGAGCGAAGCTCGTTCCGTTGATGATCAGACTGATCTCGGCGGGGAAGGCGTTCACTGACGTGGGACTCACACTGCAACTGTTGGCTCCGTACGCGCTCACGCAACTCAAGCTGACTGTGCCGCTGAAGCCGTCCTGCGAATCGATTGTGATGGAACCGCTGGTTCCCGTGCTGCCCGCATTTACCTCCGGAAAAGGCGTGGGCTCGCTGATGACGAACGTGGGGTTCAGCACCACGGCCAAGGTAAACGAAGTGGTGAATGGCGCGGGTGCACCCGCAGTCGTAGCCTGCAAGGTAACTGTGTAATTTCCAATCGCCGTCGAGGCTGGAACCGTCATCGTCGCAGTCATATTTACAGGCGCGGTAGAAGTCGGATTCACGGTAGCGGCTGGCGTGAAAGTGCACGCCGCGCCCGTAATGCTGGGAGCGAAGGAGCAACTCAGGGTGACGCTCTGATTGAAAGCGCCCTGCACGCTGACCGTAAAGCTCACCGCCGGGGATGTCGCGCCGCGCGGTTCCGTAATCCTGGTTGGCGATGGCGTAGACAAGATCAAATTCACCACATTCAAAGTGAGCGCGTCCACGTGCGTAGTGTGGTTGGAATCGGAGCCCACTCCCTGCACGTTGAAGTTATAAGTCCCAACCACGCTGCCCGTAGTCACCGAGAATGCCTTGCCGCTGGCAGTCGGCGTCAGACTCGCTGGCTTGGGAGTGCAAGGGCTGGGAGGACTTGTCACTCCCGCCGTGCAGCTCAACGTAACTGAGCTGTTGTATCCGTCCAAAGCCGTCACCGTGCCGCTGAATGTTGGCGTGGTGCCGGCGAATGCGGTGAGTGGAGAGTTTGGAACGGCGATCTGAAAATCCGGCACGGCTGCCAGATTGAACTCCCATACGCCGCGTCCATAGGTGGAGGCGCGCAACAGCTTCTGGCTTCCCGAGTCAAAAATGGCGAGTGCGGTAACGGCGACGTTGGGCAGAAATCCAGTTTCCTGATCGCTCGGTCCCAATTCAGTCCACGCTGCGCCTGAAGTGGAACTTTGAAATACTCCAACGTCCGTCCCCACATAAACATTGCTCGCGCTGGGATCGACCACTACGGCGTTTACAGGATCATCGGGCAGCGCATTCGTTCCGCTTCCGGTGAAGTCACTCCAGCTCGCCCCGGCGTTCGTGGTCTTCCACACATGTCCGCCCGCGCCAGTAAATCCCATCACGGCAACATAGGCCGTGTTACCGGTTGGGTCTGAAGCATCGATGGCCACACTCGAAATCGGAAATTGATTGAGATTGATGCTCGTGCCACCGGGACCGTTCAGCGTGACATTCACGAACGTGGAACTCACGCCCGAGACCGCCATCGCGTTGGTCGTGACCCAAACATTGCCGCCAATCGGCGTCGAGAGGGCGTTCGGTCCCAACCCGTCCGTCGTGGCGTAGGTCACCTGCGAACCATTCGCGTTGCTTGCCCCTCCCGCAGCCAGCGCTCGAACCACGTTCACCTCATTCCCCGAGCAAGTTCCGATACCCAGCGTATCGAAATTCGGGCTGAGCAAGGTATACGCCCCGCCCGACCTTGGTCCCTGCCATACGCGGCACGTTCCCACCAGCAATGACGTCTTCGATTGCGGATCGAGAAGGTAGGGGAAATAGAATCCTCCATCGTCGCCGCCCACGTCCTCACTTTCGACGACCACATCGTCTTCAAAGCTGAAGGTGGTGCAGCCGACTCCGGAGGAGCATCCATAAATATCGAGCGTGCCCGAACCCGTATCCGGGTTCGAGGTAAACCAATTGCCGGTGTTGGCATCGATGGCGTTATATCCACCATCACCGCTCAGAACATTGCCCCAGCTTTCGCTGGTGGTTGCCGTCTCGGTCGCGGGAGAGCCGTTTCCCTGCGTGCCTCCTAGAATCGTGTTCTGATTGGTCGCACTCTGCGAGAAACTGACGAACTGCGTCATCGACCCCAAGTTCTGATTGAGGTCGTCGAACAGATTCGTGCCCGTGCAGGAGCCGCTGGTGAGACCGGTGTAACCATCCAGCGCCCGGTAGAGCCCGCCATCATTAGCGAAATACATCAAGTCCGTGCCCGAGCTCAGAATGCTGTAAGCGAGCGCGTGCTGATCCGGATGCACGTGAGCCGGCGCGCCCAGCGGATCGCAACCATACGCATGCGTAAGATTCATGAAAGGGTTTGCGCAACTTGGGCTTCCGGTGGGCGTAGCAATGGTGCACTTATAAAGATTGATGGCGCCCGCGTAGAGGTCGGTCGCGGTGCTCCCGTCCGGCAGGGCGAGCAGTGCCAGGTTGTAAAAGCCCTGATCGACTCCGCAGCCCGCCTCGTCCCCGCAATTGCTGATGCCGCTGTCGTTGATTTGTGTCCACGAAATCCCGCTGTTGGTGCTCAGCCAGATTCCTCGGTCGACTGCATTGCCATTGGAGTCCGGCGAAACGAACCACACATACATCTCGTTGCGGTTCGGCACCGCCGTAATTTCCCCGCGATACATGGGACAAGTTGTCACATAATTTTGCGGGCAGGCGGTTGTGCTCAGCAAACCAGCCGCGCCTGGCTGATTGGCGAGGAGCGTCCACGTCAGTCCGTCCGGAGAAGAATAGAAACCGTGATATTGCAGCGCCGCGAAAAATAGCCCGGCCGTCGCGTTATAAACCACCGAGGTTGCCGACGTCGCCTCGCTCGCGCCCGAAAACAATGCGTCATACGTCCAAGTCTCTCCGGCGTCGGTCGAGGTGTAAAGGCCCGGATAGGTATTGCTGGTCAGCGCACCATCGACCTCGCCCACCGCACTCGCAGCCATCGCCGCTACCACCGTGTTCGTCTGCCCAACCGCCGTCCTGAACGCCATGCGTGTTCCGCCCAGGCCGCTGAAAGACAAAGTACCCGCCGTGCTGTTGGCGGTTGAGATTAGCGTCCATGTGTTGCCCCCATCGGCGGAGCGCAGAATGCCGAGTCCAAAATAAGAATCCGCGGAGTTGTCGGCCTCGCCGGTTCCTGCCAGAACCACGCTGGTTGCCGGGTTCGAATTTCCCGGCTGGATCGCGATCGAACCGATCGAGAGCGTAGCCTGATCGTCGGTTAACGGACTCCAGTTCACGCTGTTGGCCACGCTCGCGGCCGCATTCGTCGACTTCCAAACTCCCGCCTGCGCCCCGCCCACGAAGACTGTGTTGCCCGTGGGATCGGCGGGATCAATGGCCAACCCTGTAGCGCGTCCTGAAACCTGGTTGTAATTCTGAAATCCGTCGCCGCTCGCGTCGGAGGCCAGTGGCACCGGCCCCAGCGGCGTCCACCCATCCGATATTTGCGGGGCCTGCGTATTGCCGTAGAACGTTTGCCTGCGCAACATCTGACCGCGTATCAAGCGAGCGGCCCGAGTTCGCATTTTGTTTTGATAAGCCCGCCGGCGCAATTCGGCAGAAGCTTTTCCGCGAACCACGCGGCCGCGAAGGAACC
Organism: uncultured Acidobacteriaceae bacterium; assembly: GCA_963818935.1. Taxonomy (GTDB): domain Bacteria; phylum Acidobacteriota; class Terriglobia; order Terriglobales; family Acidobacteriaceae; genus Sulfotelmatobacter. The sequence continues at coordinate 56,238 of CAWFUK010000068.1, read as the reverse complement.
ATTCCGACCTTTTTCGCTCGTGATCAGCATCCGCCCCGGCACGCGTCTCCTGCGATTGTGGTTTGGTCTTCGCCCTTTGACCATAGGCGATCACGAGTGTCGATAAAAAGATAAGTGCTAGCAGGAAAGCGCGAACCACAAGAGAAAACCTGGCTGGGTTCATAAGCTCGAATCTGTGGCCAGTATGGAAGCACAAAAGAGAGCAGGTCAATCAAAATGCCCAATAAATATGCGGGTGTGGACCATTCCGGGAAAGATGTAGCTCTGAGCCTGTACAATCTCGAAAACAGTTTCCAGTTTTCAGAAGTCAGAGCAGCGTGCATTGAGCTAGAAACTAGAAACTGGAAACTCGAAGTCTTCAGGAGTGCTAGAAGATGTCTCAACCTCGAGTCCTGTTCCTTAGTGCAATTGCCTTGCTGTTACTTGCGACAGCGACGCCAATTCGCCATGCTGAATCTGCCGGGCGCGAAATTAATGTAGCGGCCGCTGCCGACCTGAGTTCCGCTCTGCAGGAAGTTGCCGCCAACTTTCAGAAGAGCAGCGGCGTTGCCGTGAAACTTTCCTTTGGCGCATCCGGAGCCTTAACTCAGCAAATTCAAAACGGCGCCCCGTTCGACATTTTCTTTTCCGCCGATATGGGTTATCCCAGGCAGTTGATCGCGGCCGGTCTGGGCGACGGCGCAACCCTCTATCGCTATGCCGTAGGCCGGTTGGTGCTCTGGGTGCCGAAAGATTCGCCGCTCGATGTCGAACACAAAGGCATCGACGTCCTGCTCGATCCTTCGGTGAAAAAGATAGCCATGGCAAATCCGCAGCACGCGCCCTATGGACGCGCCGCCGAAGCCACGCTCAAGCATTACAACCTGGATGAAAAGGTAGCCGACCGTCTCGTGCTCGGAGAAAATATTGCCCAAGCGGCTCAATTCGTCGAGTCGGGCAATGCGCAGGTTGGCTTCGTCGCACTGGCCCATGCCATGGCGCCATCGATGCAAGGCAAAGGCCGATACTGGATGATCCCATCCGATGCCTATCCGCCGCTGGACCAGGGCGTGTTGCTGATCACGCACTCTCCGCACCGGCAGGATGCCGCAACTTTCCTGCAATATATAAAGACCGAAGAAGCCGCGGCGGTCATGAAGAAGTACGGATTCGGAATGTAGTGATTCGGAATGCAGTGATTCGCGCACAGTGGTGAGTGGTCAGAAAATCTGGTTTACTACTCACGAACCACTAATCACTACCCACTCATGCTCATCAACTGGCAAGCATTCTGGCTCACCATCGAACTGGCAGTAATCGTGTCGGCCATCCTATTTATTGTTGGCCTGCCGCTGGCCTGGTGGATCACCAACTCGCGCTGGCGCTGGAAATTTCTCATTGAAGCGATCGTGGCGCTGCCCATCGTTCTGCCGCCCACCGTCCTCGGCTTCTACGTGCTCGTGGCGCTCGGTTCGCAAAGCCCGCTGGGACGCTGGTGGCAATCTCTGACCGGGCACACTCTCGCCTTCACCTTCACCGGACTGGTGATCGGTTCTATCCTTTACAGTCTGCCGTTCGCGGTGCAGCCATTCGCCGCTTCGTTCTCGTCGGTCGATCGCAAACTGCTGGCCGCTTCCGCTACGCTCGGAGCCTCGCCGCTGCGCACTTTTTTTCGCATCGTGATTCCACTCTCCCTGCCCGGCCTGGTCACCGGCGTGGCGCTCGCCTTTGCCCACACCATGGGCGAGTTCGGAGTCGTGCTGATGATTGGCGGCAACATTCCCGGCGTCACCCGCACCGTCTCGATTGATATTTACGATCAAGTAGAAGCAGCCAATTACGCCGCAGCCAATGCCATGGCCTTGCTGTTGCTGGTCTTTTGCTTCGCGGTGCTCGCCTTGGTATATGGACTGAATCGACGCAGTCCGAATCAGAAAATCATGAACCTGGCTCCGCTCCCGTAAGTGAATCCGATGGCAGAAGATAAGCTCAGCAATCCAAGTTTGACGGCGAACATTCGCAAAAGTTTTTCTTCGCCGGAGCGCGAGTTTTCCCTCGACGTAAATTTCGCGGCCGCGCCCGGATTCACCATTCTCTTCGGCCCCTCGGGATCGGGCAAAACCACGCTGCTCGACTGTGTCGCTGGATTGACTACGCCCGACGCGGGACGAATCACCGTAGCCCCGGACGCCTCCGTTCGGAGGACGAAGGCACAGGAGCGCACATTATTCTGTCATCCCGACCGTAGCCACCCGTTCCTGAAGGGAACGGGAAGCGGAGCGGAGGGACCTGCTGTTCGCCCCCACTCGGTCAACCTTTCCATCGCCCAGCGAAACGTCGGATACGTTCTGCAAGAGCTCGCGCTCTTCCCGCATCTGACGGTGCAGCAAAACGTAGAATTCGGATTGGCACATCTTTCTCGATCCCAGCGCAAGCAGAGAGCCTCCGCGATGCTCGCAGACTTTCGCATCGATCACCTGCGTCACCAGCGCCCCGCACAGATCTCTGGTGGAGAACGCCAGCGCGTCGCTTTGGCGCGATCGCTGGTGACCGACCCCTGCGTTCTCTTGCTCGATGAACCACTCGCGGCGCTGGATGCTGCGACGAAAGGAAAAATTCTCGACGACCTCCGCCTCTGGAACCAGGCGCACCGCATCCCGATTCTTTATGTCACTCACAGCCGCGAAGAGGTGCTGGCACTGGGCGAGCGTGTGCTGGTGATGGAAGCGGGACGGATCATCGCGCAGGGCACGCCGCATGAGGTCCTGAGCGCTCCGCGCCAGGAAAGCGTGGCCCAACTTGCCGGCTTTGAAAACATTTTCGACGGCACCGTCTGGCTGGTACACGAGGATCGCGGCACCATGACGTGCCGAGTGACGTCGTGCCGGGTGACGAATCGCCGGGCTGCAGGCGAAGATTCGGACGAAGTGCCGGTCAAGCCGCCAACCTTCGTTCTGCTTGAAACCCCGCTCATTCGTGCGCAAGCGGGAACGCTGCTGCGGGTGGGCATTCGCGCCGGTGACATTCTTCTCGCCATCGCCAAGCCCGAGGGGCTGAGCGCCCGGAACATCATTCCCGGACGCCTGCTATCGCTCGAACGCCGCGACATGATTATTTCCGCCCGCGTAGATTGCGGAGTCGAAATGGAAGTGCTCTTGACCCTGGCCGCGCGCGACACGCTACAACTCGCTCCCGGCCGCGACCTGTGGCTGGTCATCAAAACCCACTCCTGCCACCTGATGCAGAGGTAGCTTTGCAGGGGCGCAGCTTCCCCCGTACCGCTACGTGCATTTCACCGGGACAACCGGGGAAATGCACGAGTTCCACTCGTGTCCTTCCCAGTCGTCGCCCTCGCGCTCTCGATGCCGTTGCGCTCCATCTCGATCACGGCAATCCACTGTCCCTGCCGAGCTTCATAAAATACGACATGCCCGCCGAGAATCTGCGCCGCAGCTGCCGGCGGCACATCGCGATGAAAATCGAAGAAGCGGGACTTCCACTCGTTCCACTCTTGCCAGCGATCCCACGCGGCGGGGCCGGGCTCGTATTTGGTTGAGAAGATCAACGCGACCTCATAATTTGAATGGGCGTCATTGGAGCGGAGCTCGGCTGCGGAAAGAACCTCATCGAGCGAGAAATTCTCGATGCGTACTACGTGCATCGGACGGGTAATGTAACCGAGCCATGGGCGCCTGATTTCGTCCGAAGCCGGCCATGCCGTGAGCACTCGCGCCATAGGATAGCGCGCCTCCAGAAAGTGCTCGCCGTCTTCATGCAGCAGAATGTAATCGCGATAGGCGAGGTTGTCCTCTGGCGAGAATCCGTAGTGCGGATTCAGAAACCATCCCGCTACGAACGCCAGCGCCACACAGGCCATCGCCGCGCGCCAAAAACTCACCCTTCGCCATAGAGTTGAAACGCAAACCAGAATAACCAGAGGAACCGCAGGCAACATGTAGCGCGCCAGCACCGCGCCGCCAATCAATGCCATGGTCAAAACGTATGCCGCCACGACCGTATAAAAAATCATCTGCACGGCAAAGGTGATGCGCGGCCGTTCGGCGCCGCAATCGTCCAGCGGCGGCAGAATCCACATGGCCGCCAAAGTGGCCAGCGTCAGAAACCATAAATGAAGGTAGGCGACGACCTGCCAGAGGCGCATCCCTAGCGCCAGAACAAATCGCAGCGGACTTAAAGTCGCGGCCACGTTATAGCGGAAAAACTCGGGATTGCCGAAGACGTGTCCGGTGTGCCGGTAGTGGTAGACATACCAGAGCGCGAGGGGAGCAGCCGCGAGCAGCAGCGAAGCGATACGCCGCAGAACATTTTTGCGCGCGAGGTCTGAGTGCCAACCCGCGATTAGACCGATACACGCCCACGCCGCCAGCGCCAGGGGAGCGATGATCGCGGTTTCCTTCGCCAATGCCGCCAAGGCAAACCACACTCCGGCGGCGATGAATTCATCTTCCACGTAAGCCGACAGCGCCCAGAAAATAAGTCCCGCGGACGCCAGATCGACATGGGCCAGCGAACTCTGCGCGAAGAAGACGGGATAGAGCGCGGTGCACAGCGTCGACGCAATTGCGACGTTGGTATTCGCGACGCGCTCGGCCAGCCGAAACAAACCAAGCTGTGAGAAAGCAGCGACGACGAGCATCGCCGTCCGCGTTACGATTGGGGCGAAGCCCACAATTTTCCACCACAACGCCAGCCACGCCAGCACCAGCGGCGGGTGCGCGTTCGAAACCGTGGAGTGCGGAATCACACTGCCGCTGAGCAGCAGATCGCGCGCCGCGGGAATGTAGTAACCGGCTTCGTCCCAGAAGTAGGGCAGGCGCAGCAGGGGCGCGTGCAATAGGAAGATGAATAAGAAGATGGCCGCGAACACCAGCGCGGGATGCGTCTCCGACTTCGCGGTCACCTTATTAATGCACCGGTCCCGCCGGACTCAAGCGCGGATCCAGTTTGATCTCGCCGAAGGCGCTCTCATAGCCGGAGACATTTTGCTGCAACAGCCCGAGCAGCGCCTTGGCCTGTTGCGGGCTGAGATAGATGCCCTGGAAATTACGAATCTCGACGTGACTTTCGGTCTGCTGCTGAAGGGTGCCGAAAACCAGGAAAAAGTCCCACACGTTCACGCGCATCTGCACGCTGTTGGCGTAGGCTTCGCGATAGTCGGGTTCGTTGGTCAGCTTGACATTGGGTTGCGTAGGAAGGCTCATGATAGAGGCAGTGTAATGACTTTGGGCGGTGAAGGGAAGGCCTGCGGCCGGGCCGCCGCGCCAACGACAAAAATTGTCAGGCGGGTTGCGGGTTTCTGGCAGAAATCTGCCGAAGAGCCCAGCGCGAAAGGTCATGGACGTAAGCTACTTGGCTGAATCCAAAGGGCTTGTAGGATGTCTGTTAAGGGTTTATCTGGCGGGAAAAGTGCCAGACCAAAGCCGTTCTAACAATTTGATCGAACAAAATTGATCTGGGTGTGTATTTCTCTATGACTCATAAGCCTGAAGACACGGCTCTCGATGACATTATGCTTCCCGAAAACCTTTTGCCTTTGGGATCGGTGCTGGGGGCTGAGGTTTCACCCGAAGATGTCAGCAAAGTGCTGGCGAAAGTGTTTCGTGTGAGCCACGCGGAAGTGGCGCTGCTGCGGCTGGAAGGCGGCCTGCTGCGGTTTGTGTTTCCCGAGCATCTGCGCACTACGGGGGCGATTCCGATCTCCAGCAAGGCGGTCGCAGCTCATACTGCGCTGAGCAAGAAAGGGGAAATTTTCAATAATTTCGCGCGCGTGAAGCATGCCAGCATCTTTGAGACGATCCGCCCGGTGGGGAGCGAGGCGGAGGAGCCGGCGCCACCGCCGCCGATTCAGAAGTTGATGTCGGTGCCGATCATGGATCCGGGATCGAACGTACTGGGCGTCCTGCAGATTTCGCGCAAGGGTTTGGATGCGCGCTTCACTCAGGATTTCAGCCGCGAAGACCTGCATGACCTGGAATTGGCGGCGGGCGTGCTGGCGGTTTCCCCGGTGATGCAGGCGTAATCAGCATTGGCTTCCGGCGGGAACATCGCGGACTGCCGGAAGTGTACGTACAATGTTCCAGCGGGAACATAGTGTGCTGTCGGAAATGTACGTACAATGTTCCAGCTGGAACATAGCGTCTAGACAGAAGTGTACGTGCATTCGTGTTGGTACACCTGGCTATGTCGGTGAGTTGATGCGGGTTGCGGGGATTTACGCTCCTGCATGCTCCGCGGCTCCAGCCGCAGCTCTTCAGACAAAAGCAGTCTCCTGCAAAACAACAACCACAGCGGCAGCTCGGGTTCGATCGGCCAAACCGTGAGGCAGGCTGGCCAGACGATCACCGCGGCGCTACCGACGTACACGGGCACCATGCCGGTTGTTGTGAATGCGCTGATAAACCCGGCAGTCACTCTGACAGGTGCTCGGGCGGCTGCAGTCGGCGGCACCAGCTTTACGGTGACGGCTGAAGGGCACAAATACTCGCGGCCCAGGGCAACCTGGGCCGCTTTCTTATGAAGGTCCGCTGCAGAACGAAACACGCCCAAATGACTGAGAAGTTGTTGTTGATATACTGGGTTGAAAAGAGACGAACCGTTCGCTGCGAGGCCGGGATGGTGGAATTGGCAGACACACTAGCCTTAGGAGCTAGCGCCGCAAGGCATGCAGGTTCGAGTCCTGTTCCCGGCACCAAAACAGCAGTGGTCAGTGGCTCGTGATCCGCGGTCAGTAAAACCTAACTCCTCTCCGAGCCAGTTCATCCGATGTGGTTTTTGATTTGACTCCAGGGATTCGTTCCGCCTACCTTTTATTCATGAAGAGAATTCACGCGGGATTGATTGCGTTGTTAGTTTTTTGCGCGCCGGGGCTGCAGGGACAGCAGGCGGTCAAGGCTGCGCCACCGAACAAGACGAACAACGCGAGCGGAGATGTAGCGCGGGGAAAATATCTGGTGGAGAATGTCGCCATGTGCGGGCAGTGCCACACTCCGCGCGACGAAAACGGCGCACTGGATCAACATCGCGCTTTGCAGGGAGCGCCGGTATTGTGGGTGCCGGCATCAGGCGCGGATTCTAATTGGCCGTTGCAGGCTCCGAGAATTGGGGGAACGCCGCCTGCCAGCGATGCGGATATGGTCAAACTGTTAACCACCGGCATATGGATTACGGGCCAGCCGCTGCGCTTGCCGATGATGCCATTCCGGATGAGTGAGGGCGACGCGAAAGCGGTGGTGGCGTATTTGAGATCGCTTACGCCCCAGCAGTAGGGTTTTGCGAGCTCCTGCTAAGAGACGTCATCCCGAGTACATCGAGGGACCTTGGTTTTTGCAGGCACGGAAAACAGTGCCGTCAAGAATCAAGGTCCCTCGCTGCGCTCGGGATGACAGTCTTACTTCGGATGACAGTCCGCCGGTAATTCGGGATGCCTTCTACCAGCGCACTACTGAACCGCGTTGAGACCCTGATAGATGAACAAGCCGGCCAGAACGAGGAGCAGGACACCGGAGCCGGCGCCAGCAACCCACACGGGAATGGTAAGCCGGTTTACTTTCGTGATGAGCTCGGTTTGCTCCTGGCGCATGTGAGCACTGGCATCATCCAGATATAACGCTTCGTCCTCGTGCATGGTAAGGGTGCTGCGGTAGATAAGCAGAAGGATCAATCCCACAGTGAAAACGCCCCACACTATCGCAAGCCATACCATCAACGGTGTCCATGTCCACGTCATAAATCACCTCGTCAGATTGCAAGCTGATAGGCAATTCCCGAGTGGCCTGCGGTAGTTGGCCCGCGCGCCGAACCCTGTGGAACAGCCCAACGCAAGCATTATAGACCCGTTGGCAAGAGGGGGAGGAAACTTCCTTTGCGCGATGGCATCAAACTATGTGGGTGTATGCGGCGGTCAAGAGCCGGATTACGAGTGCTTCGCCCTTGCGCCCTCTGTTATAATTAGAAGACTTTAGAGTCAAGGAGACCGAATCGAAATGGCAACGACAACCGTTCCCAATGTAACCAGTACCCCAGAAGTGAAGAAGACGCCGCCGGTGTCGCTCACCGCCAGCGCGGTTTCCAAAGTGAAAGAGATTATGGGACAACAGAATCCCGTACCCGCCGGCCTGCGCATTGGCGTGGTTGGTGGCGGCTGCTCCGGCTTCTCGTATTCCATGCAGTTTGAAAACGCCGCCGGAATGATGGACAAGACCTTCGACATGGATGGATTGAAGGTGTTCGTCGACGCGACCTCAGTGATGTATCTGAACGGCTGCATCGTGGATTATGTCGAGACGCTGGAAGGCGCTGGCTTCAAGTTCGAGAATCCGAATGTGAAGAGCACTTGCGGTTGTGGGTCTTCGTTCAGCGTGTAGCTTCTGGGCAGAGTTTAGAAATAGACGGCCTCATCTTCGGATGAGGCCGTTTTTGTTTGGTTCGCGAAGGGGCTGAAGTTATTGCGGTGGGGCGGGGGGTGGTTCTGGCGGCGGAGTGGGTCCGCTGGGGCCGGAATTACCGAAGCCTGAGTTGCCAAATCCAGAACCGCCTCCGAATCCCGAGCTGCCGCCGAAGCTGGAACCACCCGAACCAAAGCTCGATCCGCTTGAGCCAAAACTCGACCCGCTCGACCCGAAGCTCGAACTTCCACCGAACGTCGAAGTACTACCGATCTGGCCAGTTTGGCCGTTGACGGGTTGCCCAATCCCCTGGCCACTCGCCATGAAGTTGGTCAGCGCCGGCTGATAGGGTGTTTTGATGAGACCGCCAGTATCGATCGAGGGATCGTAGAGGAACTGCCACTCGTTGTATCTGGTCTTCTTGTTATAGAGGCGAATGGTGGAGTCTTTGCTCACGCTGGCTACGCCGACGATGGGTCCGCTGGCGATGGGTTGTCCACTTCCGCCAGAGAAGCCGCTCGTTTGGCCGTTGCTGGAGCCCTGCGAAGCCGGTTGCGCAGAATCCTGTCCAGTGGTCGAGTTATTGCCGGGTTGTCCTGGCGTTTGCGAGCCATTGTTCTGGTCGGAGGAGCCGGGCTGGGCGAAGGCGCCGTTGGGATTCACTCCGGCGTTGCTGCCGAATGCAGAATTCGAATTGTTGCCGAAGCCGGAGTTGGAATTACCGAAGCTTGAGTTGGAGTTGCCAAAGCTGGAATTATTGCCGAAGCCTGAGCCTTGATTGCCAAAGGCAGAGTTGTTTCCGAATCCCGAACTGCTGCCAAAGGCTGATCCGGACGCGCCGTTCAAGCCTTGCCCGCCGACCGGAGTTGCGCCGGGGATGATTCCGCCGCCAAAGGCACCCCCCATGGTCACCCCTTGTTCGCCGTAGTGGAGCAGGCGGAAGGGTTGGTTGTGATTCATGGGATCTTTGTAGCGCTTGCGCAGGTAGCGCAGATTGTTGGTGTTTTCGAGATCTTCGAGGCGCGTGGGGTAGCGTCCGAATTTCTTGTAATAAAGGCGAATGGCGCGGGTGTATTGCACGCCGCGATGAATCATTTCTTCTTCGCGATCGCGCTGCATCTCGAACTTCAGTGGAACCATCACAGTCATGGCGACGATGCCCATGAGCGCAACCATCAGCAGCAGCGTAAGCAAAACGTAGCCCGATTCTTTTTTGCCAGGGCGGCGCTGCGATCTTCCGATTTGGGAGGTGAACATCTTCACGACGGATTCCCCTGCGACAGTGGGATGCTTTGCGGCGGGCCGCTACTCACGACATCTTGAATTTCAACGGAGGTCGCAGAAATCTTTACGACTTTGTAGCGGCGGTCGACGATTTCGCCTTCGCCGGCGACAAAAAAATCATCGCCCTTCGACAGAAAGGCTTTCTTCGGTTCTCCGGGCCCACTGGCGAAGCCGAAGAACTTCAAGGGAATCGGGGGTGCGGCCGGAATCGGGGGAGGGGTATAGGTGTGCGCCTCCTGCGAATTCTGATCGGTGGTTCCGTTCCCCATGGGCTTGACTATTTCTGTTTCCGTCTGCGAGACAAAAATATTTCTTCCCGAACCTTCGTACTTGATTTGCTCGGTCGCCTCCAGTTCATTGAGGTGAAGGGTAGGGTCGAGGCTTTGCGGAAGCTTTTCTTTCTTCGCGGAAGCATTTTTCGGGTTGTGCGGCGCGCGACCCTTGGCGGCGGGTGGAGTCAGCTCCGAGGTGATCGAGGTGGTGGGCGCGGAGGCGCTCGTCGAAGAAGAGGGCCAGAACTCGTAAATCACGACCAGCACCAGCACCGCGCCCAGCACGGCGGCTGCGATCGTCTGCTTGCGATTTTCAATTCCGAGTTTCACTGCGTGCCCACCTTCAAATAAGTTTCCAACTTCATTTGCAGCTTAATGGGACCTTTCTGTTCGCCGGCCAGCGAAATGCTGTTGATGATGAAAAACATATCATCGCGTTCCAGGGCGTTGATGAATTTTGCCAGCGAGACATAGGTTCCGGAAAGATCCGCTTCCATCTCGACGGGATGCAGATAGCTGGCATCGGTATCGAGCACCTTGTACTTGACCTGCTCGATGGTGACTCCATCGTCGAGGGCCAGCTTGCCGAGCGAGGTGAGGATTTGCGATTCGCGCGAGGGAAAGCGCTTTTTGTAAAAGTCGGCGATCTGCACGTTCGCCGCGAGCACTTTCTTGGGAAGATCGGTTAGGGGTTCTACCAGTCGCGTCTTGGTTTGCAACTCCGCCCACAACTGATTGAGCTCCATGTGGCGGGATTCGGTGGAGCCGACCAGCGGCGAAAACAGAATCGCGATGGCGACTACGTCAACGCCCACAAGAATGCCGAGGGCGGTCTTGATTTTCTTCCGAGTTCGGCGCAAGTCGGGCATTAGTGCTGGCTCCCTTTGTTGGGCGCGGCTGGCGGCATGCGCAACGGAATTTTTGTTCTTACGACCGGCGCGGGTTCCGGCACAACCACGGGCTCGGGGACATAGACGGCCGCGATGTTGAATTGCACAGCGTCTCCGCTGCCCGGGGCCGCGCCGCCTTCGCTCTGAATGTAAGTCTGAGCGAAGTGCTTGGAATCTTCCATGCGGCGCGCCAGTTCGAGAGCCTTGTCACGAGAGTCTCCGGCCACCAGCATCTTCAAGGTCAGGCGATTGTCTTCATCCAGTTCGGGATGGATCGAAACCAGGTGCACACGAGCCGGCATAACTTTTTCGAGATCTTCGAGGACGTAAGTCCAGGAGAGCGATTTGCGCTCGATCAATTCGTTGAGAAATTGGGATTGGTCGCGAGTAGCGCGGTTTTCCGGCTGATTCAAGAACGCTTCCGCTTGCTGACGCTTCTGGTCACGCTGGGCGATCTGGGCTTTCAGCTTTGCAATATCAGCGTGGTCGCGGCGGGCGTTGATCCAGCCGGTGATGGTCATGGTCAGCAGAACCAGGGTGAGGAGCGAGATGAGACCCAGACCGGTGCCCCAGCGCAGCCAAAACTGGCGGGCATCCTCGTAAGGCTGGCTGGCGAGATTGATATCGAGACGCATAAAGTTCGGTTCAGTAGCCTAGAAGCAGGTTCCTTCACTGCGCCGTCGCTGTCGCTCCGGCTCCGGCCGGAATGACAAATTTCGCTCCGTCGAATGGCTGCGGGTTACGACGTTAGCGCTCCTACGACGCCAGCCATTCTCCAGCGCGGGACGGAGCCTCCCGTGCTTACGCCTAATTGCGAGGCGCTCACTAATTCCTGCACTTCGGCGCCGGTTTGGGAGCGGAGGGCGGGCGCTGCGCCTCCGGTATCGGAAATTCCGGCGACAAAAATTTTCTCTATATTTAGATGATACGTATCCTGAAAAAAGACTACTGAGGGATACACTTCTTCGGCCAACTGCTCGCCAGTGATGGTGACGCCGCGCGTGTTTTCTAGGGTGCGGAAGAGCTGAAGCTGGTCGGCATTCAAGATGGCGATGCTGGTGGTGCGGGCGTCGACTTTGACGACCAAGGTGGGCTTCTGCGCTTCGGCCGCGCCCAAGGCGGCGAGCATCGAGGGCAGAACTACTCCGGGGCTGAAGCCGGCTTCGCGGAAGGCAGCTTCGTATTCTTCGACCACGCTGGCCAAGGCTACGGCAGCCACCACGCGAATGCCATCTTTCGATTTTTGCGCGTGGTAGGAAACTCGGGTTTTGTCGACATCGAAGGGCAGCGACTTTTTCAGACGGAAGCGGACAACTCCTTCGGCTTCTTCGGTGTCGGTGGGAAGGGTATCGAATTCGACCAAAGCCACGCGGACAGCGGCGTCGGGAAGGATGGCGATGACGTCGTGGGAGCGTCCCGCGACGCTGGAAAGAGCAGATTGCATGGCCGCGATAATCGCGTCGGGTTGGCGGAGATTGCTTTCGACGAGATCGGGAACCACGCAGCCGGGGGCGAGTTCGCGGGCGGCGCAAGCCTCGAGGCTGCGCCCGTCTTCGGCGAGGCGGCCGACCAGAATACGATCGGCAGCGACCTCACACGCCAGCTTTGGTTTTGCGGGATTGGAATTGGAAGGCATAAAAACAGCGGTTAGCGGCTAGTGGTCAAAAATCTTCAAAATCCTAGATCGCTGACCGCGCTCTTGATCTCCTTCTTGGTCTCTGTTTCTATCTTTAATTCAAACGCTGTGTGACGCGAAATGCAATAGCTGGAAGGGCACTGAATCAGTGGCCAGTGGTTTGTAAAGCCGAGTTCGTCCTCAGGGGCTAAAGCCCGAATCTTTCCTGGACCCGAGCAGCATGGCTGAAGCCGTGCCCTTCCCAAGACCCGTTTCTTAAATATATGTTCGAACCATTCACCACTAACTACGGATCCCTAACACTGCCTTATCTCATGGCCTCGATGAAGGTGACCTTGTTGATTTCTTTCAGCGTGGTCAGGCCGAGGCGGACTTTGTCGAGCGCGGATTCGCGAAGGAAGCGCATGCCTTCTTCGCGGGCGGCGCGGCGGATTTCTGACGTGGGCTTGCGACCCAGAATCATTTCGCGGATGCGATCGCTTAAATCCAGCAATTCGTGGATGGCGGTTCGTCCCCGGAAGCCTGTACCAGCGCACTCGATGCAGCCGGGACCCTCATACAATGCAACCTTCGACCATTGTGCGGGATCGAGGCCGCTGGCTTCGAGAACCTCAGGTGCATAGTGAACCTGGGTGCGGCAGGATTCGCAAATCAAGCGCACCAACCGCTGCGCCAGAATGCAATTCAACGCCGAAACGAAGTTGTAAGGCTCGACGCCCATGTTCAGAAAACGGCCAATGACATCGACTACGTTGTTGGCGTGAACCGTGGTGAACACCAAGTGGCCGGTGAGGGCGGATTGAATGGCGATCTGGGCGGTTTCCTGGTCGCGGATTTCACCGACCATGATCTTGTCAGGATCATGACGCAAGATGGAGCGCAAGCCCCGGGCGAAAGTTAATCCTTTTTTCTCGTTGACGGGAATCTGCGTGATGCCGCGAAGCTGGTATTCGACGGGATCTTCAATGGTGATGATCTTGTCTTCGTCGGTCTTGATCTCGTTGACTGCGGCGTACAGAGTCGTGGTCTTGCCGCTGCCCGTCGGCCCCGTGACCAGCACCATGCCGTAGGGCTCTTTAATGTAGCGGCGGAACTTGCGCAGGTCGTCGTCATCAAAGCCAACCACTTCGAGGGTGAGCGAGCGAAACTTTTCGCTCATCGATTCTTTGTCGAGGACGCGGAGCACGGCGTCTTCGCCGTGAATCGAGGGCATGATGGAGACGCGGAAGTCGATGGCGCGGCCGTTATATTTCACGCGGAAGCGGCCGTCTTGGGGGACGCGGCGCTCGGAAATATCGAGCTCGCTCATGACCTTGATACGCGAGATCACGGTGGAATGATGTTCTTTGCCGATGGGCGGCATGGCCTGCGTGAGCACGCCGTCGATACGGAACTTGATGACCACGGAATCGTCGCGGGTTTCGATGTGAATATCGGAGGCGCGGCGTTGCAGCGCGGTGAAGATCGTGGTATCGACTAAGCGAATGATGGGGCTGGTATCGCCGGCCGCGGTCAGCTTATCGATGGTCAGAGTTTCTTCGGCGCCGGTGTTCTCGTCTTCGCGGATGATCTGGAAGCCTTCGCTGGCCTCTTCGAGAACGCGCTGGGACTGCTCGGTCTTGGTGAGGATGTTGTCGATCTGCTTGAGCGTCGCGACCTTGGTGACGATGCGCTTTTGCAACAGCAGGCTGATTTCGTCGATCATCATCAGCTGGCTGGGATCGGCGATGGCGATGGCAAGCTTGCCGTCGGCAGTTTCCTCAAGCGGGACGAATTTGTAACGGAACATCAGCTCGGGGGAGAATTTCTTGAAGAGCTCGTGATGCAGCTGGAAGTCGGTGAGGTCGACAAACTCGCAGCGATAGCGCCGGGCGACATCCTGCGCGCGCTCGAGGTCGGTGATGGGATTGCCCGTCGACGCCACTTGCGGGGAAGTCTCGCCGTTCACGAAAAGTGATTTCTTATCTGCCGTTGCCATTCAAAACACCTAACACCATTGGGTAATTTAGTGATCGGGTAATTTTGTAATTTGAAAATCTGAAAACGGGGCTTTTAAATTGCCCGATTACCGAATTACTCAATTACTCAATCTTTCTTAATGCACTCCCAGAGTGAAGATTGGCAAATACAACGAGATCAGCACTCCGCCTACGAAAACTGCCATCACAATTAAGATCAACGGCTCGATCAGGGCCATGGCAGCACCCAGCGCCGTTTGCACATCTTCTTCATAAAACTCGGCCACGGAATTGAGCATGGCCGGCAACGCGCCTGTCGATTCGCCGACTTCAAGCATTTCGACGGCGAGATCGGGGAAAACCTTTTGTTCTTCGAGGCTGCTGGCCAAGCCTTGTCCCTCGCGGACTCTCACGCTGGCGCGCATGATGCCCTTCAAAATGCGGCGGCTGGTCATGGAAGAAGCCGCGGTTTCCATGGAGGGAACCAGCGGAAGTCCGCCTTGTAAAAGCGTGGCCAGCATGCGCGAAAAAGTGGCGACCTGATGCTTGAGGCGGATGTCGCCGAGCAGCGGCAGGCCCAGGATCACGCGATCAATCTGATCGGCGCCGGTATCGGTCTTTTTCCATTGGAAAATAAGGAAGATAAAGAGCGCCAGCCCTCCGGCGATGAAGGGAAAATATTTCTGCGCGTAAGTGCCCACGGCCAGCATGAATAAAGTGATCGAGGGCAGCTTGGCGTCGAGACTGTTGAACAGTTCGGCAAACTTTGGCACCACGAAGGTGAAAAGAAACATCACCATGATGGTCACCACGGTGACCAGAAGCGTGGGATAGATCAGCGACACGAACAGCTTCTTGCGGAAGGACATGGCCAGCCGCTGGAAGTTGATGTAGCGGGTGAGCACTTCGTCGATGTTGCCGGACTTTTCGCCGGCCATCAGCGTCGTGGTGTAAATCTTGGGCACCATGGCGTGGGTAGCAAAGGCGTCGGAGAGAAGTTCGCCGCCTTTTACGCGCTCGCGGACGTTTTCGAGAACAGCGCGGAGGCGGACGTCTTTCTGACGCTTGATGAGGAGATCGAGCGAGTTCAGGATGGGAAGGCCGGCCTTGATCAGAGTAAGAAATTGCTGGTTATAGACCAGAAAGGAACTTTGCTTGAGCTTGCGGCCGCGACGGCCGGCGAGGCCGGTGGAAAGCAGTCCCTGCGGCTTGACCCAGTGGACCAGATAGCCCTGGGCGGCGAAGCGCTCGCGCACTTCGGCGACGGAGTACCCCTGCTCCACCTGCTGGTGGGTGTGGCCGCGTTCGTCTGCGATTTTTACTACAAATTCCGCCATGAAACCGTTCTTTTTCGCCCTTAGCGTGCTTCCTGACCGAAGCAGAACCCTATCGGCTCAGTCTAACATTCCTGCCCACGATCGAGTGGGTGAGAACGCCGGAAGTCACCACACTTGAGGTATCGCAAGTAACCACCACTCCCCCCGTCCGACCACAGACATCAGCGCCCACAACAGCCGTGGCCGAAGTCCAAGGGTCAAGGTCGGAAGTCCGAAATCCGATCCTATTGCTCCACGCTCTCCGTGGTCTCTGTCCCAGCGGGCGGCGCGAATTCGAACCGGCTCTCGGGAATTGGCACGTTCTCCTTCTCGTCGGTGAACCGGTAGTCGGTGACTGATCCATCTACTGCGTCGATCACGATGCGCACGATCTGGTGTTCGGGGGTGACCTCCAGCAAAATGTCATTCAGGCGATCGGCCATAGCTTGCGGCACCCCCCGCAAGACCACGTCGCCGGCAGCTATGGGGGTCACATCCGGCGCCAATGACAGACCTTGTAACTCCTTTTGCAGCTTGCTCTTGCCAAGCAAAAATGCAAGGGGAGAGCGAACGTCGTCCAAATTGCGGGCATCGGTCTTGCGGGCCTGCCGGTCATCCGGGAGGTAAAACCACGCATCTCTCCCGTTGCTGACAAACAGCTTCGCTTTGGGAGAACGGTATTCCCAGCGCATCTTGCCAGGTTTTTTCATGCCTCCCTTCGCCAGCCAGAGGGTCCCGGACTCGGTGCGCTGCATGCCCGAGCCGTGATAGATCTCGGTGAACTCGGCTTGCAGGGTGCGGAGGTGGTTGTAATGGTCATCCACGGCGGCCGCGATTTTGCCGACGTCTTGCGCCACAGCGGACGAGGCGATGAGAATTAACAGCACTCCAGGGACGAGTCGGATCATTTTCAGTTCAGAGTCTACGATTGGAAGTACTAACATTCTACGCGTTGTTTTACTTCGTCCGGCCACAATACGATCGAGTGAAAGCGGGAAGCTTGGCGAACGCATCCAAGATGCGCATCCAAGATGAGGGGGGAAGCAATGGTCGATCTATCGATTTCAGAGGACAAGGTCATTTTGCACGTACGCGGAGCGGATCAACTTTGGGCACTGAAGAGTTCTCTGGAAATTCCTTTGGCGCACGTGGCGGCGATCCGGGCCGATCCGTCGGTGGCCCATGGCTGGTGGCATGGCTTGAGGTTGCCGGGCACGAACATTCCTGGAGTGCTGACCGCGGGCACTTTTTATCACGATGGCAAGCGCGTGTTCTGGGATGTGCACAATCCAGAAAACACGGTGGTTCTTGAATTGAAGGACGAACGATACAACGAATTGATCGTCGAGGTTAACGATCCGAGGGCGGTGGTGGAATTGGTGAAGGGTGCGTTAGCCCGTTAAGTTCTCGAGCTGGCGCGTAGAATATGTTCTTAGAGGACGGGCTGTGTTATGAGCGGCGACGAAATTACGATCTCTCCGGGGCCGCGATTTATGACGGCGATGATCGTCGCTCTGGTCGCCGACGCGCTGCAAATTTTGATTTTGCCCGCGTTTGTCGAAGGCGCGATTTCGCCCGCGGATGACATATTGGATTTCGGCGTGGCGGCGCTGATGGTGAACCTGCTGGGCTGGCACTGGGAATTTCTGCCGTCGTTTCTGTTGAAGCTTGCCCCTGGGATTGATCTGGTTCCACTGTGGACTTTAGCAGTCGCCAATGTCTATCGAAAGTCCAAGAACTCCATCCCTGCGAACGTCAGAGACGAGGAGCAGCACAAGCTGGAAGGTCCGCAGCGACCGTGACCTGACCAGAACGGCTCTCTTCTCGCGCTGATTGTGAGCCCGATGCGCTACGAACGGCAACTGGACGTCAAAGGCCGCTGCGTGCGGATCGGAATCCGCGTGACATCCATGCGACGACGTTTCCCCCCGTACGACTACCCGCCTAACGGTTCTATAGTGCGCAAGAAAGCGCTTTACTTACACATTACTATGTGTAAACATTTACACATGGCCACCAATCTAGCCCTGGACGACAGTTTGATCGAGGCCGCCCGGCGAGCGGGTGGCCACAAGACCAAGAAAGAGGCGGTGACGGTCGCATTGTCGGAATACGTCAAGCGCCGCAAGCAGCTTGAGATCTTGAAACTCTTTGGCACGATCGATTTCGATCCCACATACGATTACAAGGCCGAACGCCGTAGACAGCGGTCCTGAGCAGAGTTCGCCGCATGGTTCTTGTGGACACACCGATCTGGTCGCTGGCTTTGCGGCGGACCCATACGGATCTCAATCCGCGTGAGCGGTTGCTGACCGGGGCTCTGCGTGATCTGGTGCGCGATGGCGTCGCCGGCATTATAGGTCCGATCCGGCAAGAGGTGCTGTCCGGTATTCGGGTGGAGAGTGTCTTTCGAAAATTGCGCGATCAGCTCCGCGCATTCGACGAGCCTGCCCTGGAAGCTGCCGACTTTGAAGAATCTGCCCACATTCATAATCAATGCCGAAGGCGGGGCATTGCTGGCTCGCCAATCGACTTCGTGATTTGCGCCGCGGCGATTCGGCGTGGCTGGCAGGTCTTCACCACCGATCGCGATTTTGCCCGCTACGCGGACGTGGTTGAGCTGAAGCTTTATGGAGTGAACTGAGACGCTATAGTGAACGGTACCAGAACCGGAGTGCCCGTTTGGGGCGCTTAGGTCGTCCATCCAGCATCTACTATGGTTCCACACGAAATCCCACGTTGCTGACGAGGGTCGTACTGGGGGTGGTGACCTTTACGCTTCACACCACAAATTCTTCGAGAGACGACGCCCGGAGTCGGCAGATTACGTGGCAGAATCCATCTGGCTTGGTGCGAGCCGGGTCGCGATGGCGCAGTAAAGGTCGATCGCCTCGGCAAGTTGCCGCTTCTCGATGAACTCGCCATCCGTGTGCGCCACGTGAATCGATCCCGGACCGATCAGCAACGGCTCGCCCCAGTTCGTCAGCCGGGGAATGTCGGTGGTGAACTTGGCAATCATGGTGGGCAATCCATCGACCGTGCGCAGGCGCAGGAAGGGAAGTTCCAGGGGAAAGTCGACTTTCACGGAATCGCCCGCGGTATTGAGAATCTGGCGGCGCAATTCCGTCGAGGGGCCGACCAGGCGATAGAGCAAGTCGGCGTGCGCGTAATCGGGAATTACGTTGGGGGCGCGGCCGCCGTCGATCAATCCGATGTTGAGCGTGCAGGGGCCGATTTGCGGGTCGGAAGGTAGAGGCATGGCGCGCAGGCGGGTGAGGGCGGCGAGAAGCTTGTCGATTGCCGAGTCGCCCAGTTCGGGATAGGCCGAGTGAGCCATGCGTCCCGCGGCAGTGACTTCAACTCGCAGGGTTCCCTTCGACGCGAGCGCGATGTGATTCTCAGTGGGTTCTCCGTTGACCAGGAATTTGCAAGCGTGGCCGGGTTGCGTCGCTGCGTAATCGTTGGCGACTTTTGCGCCCAGGCTATCGCGTTCTTCTCCCACAACGAAGAGAAGCCCGACGTAAATGCCTTGCTGGCGTAGCCGTTCCGCGGCCGCAATTTGCGCGGCGATGATGCCTTTGGCGTCGCAGGAGCCGCGTCCGTAGATGCGGCCTTCATCTTCAGAAGATGGGATGAAGGGAGGCACCGTGTCCATGTGAGTGGAAAAAACCACCGCAGGATTCGCCTGCTCGGGAGAGGTAGCGTAGACGTTGAATCGATCGCCTTCCACCGGCATTCTGCGCGTGGAGTAACCGACGCGGCAAAGCTCTCCATAGAGATAATTGGCGACCGCCGCTTCGTTGCCGGAGATGGATTCAATGTCGATGAGCTGCCGCGTGAGAGTGATAGCGTCCATGAGAAGGACGATCATAGCAAATGCGGAAATCAGAAGTGAGAATGCGGAAGTAAGAAGTATGAGTCCTAGATGTGCCGGCGTCCGTCCGAACCGCCCGCCAGCCAATAGTCGCCGCGATTGATTGCCGGAGGCGTGTGTCCCAGGCTTCGGATCATACCAATCACCTGCCCACGATGGAATTGCGCATGGTCAAGCACGTGACGCAAGATTTTCCAGCGTGCGAATTGCGGACTCGATCCGTCCGGGATCTGCACCAAAAAGTCTTCCTTCAATTTGATCTCCGCCTCGGACAATCCCTCAAGCCACGTGTCGTAACCTTTCCAGAGCTTCGGCCACGTCTGCTGCAGCTCAATCAGGGAAAGCTTTGGCGCCGGTCCGGTGGGCAGCCGCCAGCTTCCCCCTGGTGCGGTTGTGCTCAGGCAATCGAGCCAAACTCTTTCGGCATCGTATAGATGCCGTAGCGTGGCCACGATGCTGCTGTGCGAAATGCCCAGATCACGCTCCAATTCTTCCGCGCTCAATCCTGCACACGCATCGAGCAGTCGCTGGCTCGCCCATGCAGAGTAGCGAATGTCTGAAGCAAAAAGTTGCGTTGCAGAAATTGCACCCGGGGAGGAATTTAGCGAAGACATGCGCGAAGTATAAAGCGAAATCTCCTTCTTCTCAAAGCGGGCAAATGCCGCGCAAACGCGAAAGAAGCATGAAAGTCAGGTGCAGAAGTAAGAACACGTTCGTCTGCGCCGCAGATTTTACCCCTGCCTTCTGGATCGTTACGCCTGATTTCTTTTTTCGAGTTGTTGTACCCTGAAGCCTGTGAATTCGCAGAATTCGACGATACGATCGCTATTTCTTGACGGCCCCGCGGGGCGGCTGGAGGCGCTGCTCAATGCCGGCACCGAAAATGCTACGCATGCGGCGGTGGTGTGCCATCCGCATCCATTGTTCGGCGGGACCCTGCACAACAAGGTTGTGTTTCATACCATGAAGGCGCTGAACAGTTTTGGCTTTCCGGTGCTGCGCTTCAATTTTCGCGGCGCGGGATTGAGCCACGGCGACCACGATCATGGCGGTGGCGAAGTCGATGACGTTAGAACGGCGCTGGATTGGCTGGATGCGGAGTTTCATTTGCCCCTAGTATTTGCTGGATTTTCGTTTGGCGCGGCAGTTGGGCTGCGGGCCGCGTGTCCTGACGCTCGCGTGAGGGCCGTGATTGGCGTGGGAACGCCGGTGGCCCCGGTTGCGGCAGACTCCGAATTGCCCCGTACTTACACCTTTGATTTTCTGCGCGAGTGCGCCAAGCCGAAATTATTTGTCAGCGGAGATCGCGATCAGTTTGGGCCGCGGGAAAAATTGGAGTCGCTGGTCGCGTCGTTGGCGGAGCCCAAGCAGTTGGTGATCATTGACGGCGCGGATCATTTCTTTGAGGGCCGCTTGCGGGAGTTGCGCGAGGCGATTGCAGGCTGGGTAAAGCAAGCTGTCAGCTCTCAGCCGTCGGCCCTCAGCTAAATCAAAATGCTATTTGCGCGTAGGACGACCGGCATGAAAGAAGCTGAGATTTTCCCCCAGATGCGCGACGCGGCGCGCGAAATCTTTTCTTACGCGCTGAAGCAGGCCTCGATCTCCGCGGCCTTTGCCCGCCACTTGCATTGCGAGCGTGGTGTGTTGCGGGTCTGCGAGGATCTATACGATCTGCAATCCTTCTCGCGTGTCCTCGTGATTTCGATTGGCAAGGCCGGGCACACGATGGTCGAGGCACTGGCGCGGCAGGCGGGCGAGTCTGCCCTGGAAGGCATTGTTGCGTCCTCGGTGCAGCCGGCCTCGCAGGTGCGCGGCTTTCGATATTTTCACGGCGGCCATCCCATGCCCAATGCTGAGTCGATTCAGGCGGCCAAGGCCATTCGCAAGGCTCTTGAGGCGCAGACTGTGGCTTCGCTGGTAATTTTTATGCTCAGCGGGGGAGGGTCGTCGATCGTCGAGAAGCCGATGGATGACGAAGTTTCTCTCGACGATCTGATCGCGACGTATCGCGCGCTGGTGCACTCTGGCGCGACGATTGCTGAAATCAATACCATCCGCAAGCATCTTTCGGCGGTGAAGGGTGGAAGGCTGGCGCAGGCTGCCTTCCCGGCGCAACAGGTTTCGCTCCTGGTGTCGGACGTACCCGACAACGCTTCCGATGCGCTGGCTTCGGGTCCGACCATGCCGGATTCGACCAGCGTCGAGGATTGTTACCGCATTGCCCAGAAGCATGGATTGCTGGCGCAGTTGCCCCATTCCACGCGCGAGCTTTTTGAAAAGCACGTTTTGGAGGAGACACCAAAGTCCGACGATCAGGCGTTCCATCGTTCGCGCTGGTGGACGCTCGCGTCGAATCAGACTGCGCTCGAAGAAGCAAAAGCCGCGGCCGAGCGGGCGGGATTCGCCGTTCATGTGGACAATTCCTGCGATGATTGGGATTATGCAAAGGCGGCTGAATATTTATTGGATCGGGTGCATGAGTTGAAAAAAGACTCTGCCCGCGTCTGTCTCATCTCCGGCGGAGAAGTCACGGTGAAAGTCACGAATGGCGGCGTGGGCGGACGCAATCAGCAATTTGCGCTGGCCTGCGCGCCGAAGATCAGCGGAGAAAATATTACCGTGTTAAGCGCTGGGACGGATGGGATTGATGGAAACAGTCCGGCGGCGGGCGCGGTAGCGGATGGAACTACAGTGGAGCGGGCGCGATTGTTGGGGCTGGATGGAGGCGTGGCGCTCGAGAAGTTCGATGCTTATCCATTTTTTAAAGCGCTGGGCGATGCGATTGAAACCGGCCCTACGGGAAATAATCTGCGCGATCTGCGGATCTTGTTGGGCTATTCGAAGCCGTTCGAGGGAACGCCGCACGCCGTCACTAAGTGAGCAACAAGGTTTTGTGCGGGTCCGTCGGCCGCTGTGGTGAAATAGTCTGTTCATGCTTGATCTGCAAAAATATAGCTGCCTGGGCGCGGCGTTGCGCGATGCTTTGGATCGCTACGCCAGCGAGACTTGCCTGATCGAGGCCGACCGCGAACGCGAGAAAGTTCGCCTCACCTATTCCGATTTCAAAGAAATCAGTTTGCCATTGGCGCGCGCGCTGGAAGATGCGGATTTCGATCCGGGCGATCGGGCTGCCATTCTGATGACGAATCAGTCCAAGTGGCTGATTTCGGCGTACGCGATTTTCTATGCCGGCGGGGTTCTGGTCCCGCTGGATTATAAGTTGACGGCGGCGGAGCAACTGCAACTGCTGGCGCACTCGAAGGCGAAATTGCTGGTCGTTGAATATTATCTGTGGCGGGCGTTGATGCAGTCGCCGGAGTTTCAGAACATCCAGACGAAGATGGTGCTGGTGACGGAGGCGCCGCTGGGGGCGGATTTGGCGGGGGGATTCCGTTGGGAAGATTTCAAGCGCAAGGGTGCTCCGGATTTTGTGATGCGGCAGCGGGACGATGTGGCGTGCATTGTGTATTCGTCGGGGACGGGCGGGCGTCCGAAGGGATGCGTGCTGACGCACGAAAATTATCTGGAGCAATGCCGGGCGTTGACGGCGTGGTATCCATTTTGGCCGGGGGTAAGGTATTTGAGCATCCTGCCGACGAACCATGCGATCGATTTCATGGTGGGATTTATTGGACCGTTCGTCTGCGGGGCGTGCGTGGTGCATTTGCGGACGCTGCGGCCGGAATTTGTGCGCGACGCGTTTGTG
Organism: uncultured Acidobacteriaceae bacterium; assembly: GCA_963818935.1. GTDB lineage: Bacteria > Acidobacteriota > Terriglobia > Terriglobales > Acidobacteriaceae > Sulfotelmatobacter. The sequence goes on along the minus strand of CAWFUK010000068.1, from coordinate 32,918 downwards.
CGCTACCGGATCACCTATTGCGCGCTGGTGCCGCTGATTGTGAAGAGCCTGGAACGCGGGCTGCGAGCCAAGTTTGAGGAGTTGCCGGGATGGAAGCGCGGGCTGCTGAATCGAATGATCGGGATTAATAAAATCTTGACGAAAGGCAAGCCACACGTAGGGGTGAGTCGAGCCTTGCTGCCGCAGGTGCACCGGGCATTTGGCGGCGAGTTGCAGGCGCTGATTACGGGCGGGGCGTTCATGGAGCCCTCGACCATGCAGTTTTTTTATGATCTCGGAATTCCGGTGGTGAATGGGTATGGATTGACGGAGGCGGGAACGGCATTAACCTTGAACGATCTGAAACCTTTTCGCGCCGACACAGTGGGCAAGCCGCTGCCCGGAGTTGAACTGCGCATTTTGAAACCGAATGAGGAGGGAATCGGTGAAGTTGCGGCGCGGAGTAAGACCGTGATGTCGCATTATCTGGATGATCCCGAACTGACGCTGGAGACGATTGTCGATGGCTGGCTGCTGACCGGCGATCTGGGGCGCTTCGACAAGAGCGGGCATCTGCAATTGTTCGGGCGAAAGAAAAACATGATCGTCACCGAGGGTGGGAAGAATATTTATCCCGAAGATATTGAGACGGTGTTCGATGGATTGCCGGTGAAAGAATATTGCGTGTTCGCGGCGAATTATGTCTGGCCGCAAAAGGAATTGGGAAAAGAGATGCTGGTGATGGTGCTGCGGCTGGAACAGAATCAGCACTTCGACGGCAAGCTCTTGGAAGAAATCGTGGCGCGCAACCGGCGGTTGCCGGACTTCAAGCGCGTGGGCGGGTATTTGGTCTGGGAGAAGGATTTTCCCCGGACGGCTTCGATGAAGATCAAGCGGCAGGTGCTGGCCGGGGAGATGGGGAAGACAGTTGAACGCGGGGCGGTCGTGGCGCTGTAGCGAATTTACAATTTCCTAATTGGGTAATTTGTAAGTTGAAAACCCGACGATCTCGGCGCCGAGCGATTTACCTTCAAATCACAAATTGCCAAATTACCAACTTACAAATTCTTCATGCCTTTTGATCCATCCAATTCATATTTGGCAATTGTGAACCCTGCGGCGGGTGGGGGACGCGGGCGCAGGCTGCTGGGTGCGGCACTGGAGCGGTTGCGCGCGGGCGGGGTTGCCATTGAAGTCGCCGAGACCCGTGCCGCTGGGGATGCAACGCGCATCGCTCGCGAGGCTTATGAGCGCGGGCGCCGGCGATTTATTGCCGGCGGCGGGGATGGAACTTCGTATGAAGTGGTGAATGGAATTTTTCCGGAGGCGGGTGAGGGCGAGCGTCCTACGCTTGGATTTCTGCCGTTGGGGACGGGGAATTCTTTTCTGCGGGACTTCAGCGATCGTGGAGTGGAGCACGCGATCGAAGCCTTGATTGCGGGGCGAACGCAATCGTGCGATGTGCTGCGGTTGCGCCACCGTCAGGGAACGATCCACTACATTAATTTATTGAGTGTCGGATTTACGGCGGACGTGGCCACACTGCGGGCGCGGCGCTTTAGCGGGCAGGGGCAGTTGGGATATTTTATTTCGATTTTCCTGGGACTGGCGCAGCTGAAAAGGCGCCCCTTTCCGGTGCGGGTCGATGGCGAAAAAGAGTACGACCGGCGGCGCTGTTTGTTTCTTACGTTTAATAACAGCAAATTCACGGGCGGGACGATGATGATCGCGCCGAAGGCTTCGGTGAATAGCGGGCTGATCGAATACGTGAGGTGGGGGCCGATTGGGAGGGTGGGGCTGATCCGAAATTTGCCGCGCCTTTATGATGGCACGCACATTGAGCATCCGCTGGCGGAGCGGAAGGCGGTGAAGCGGGTGGAATTCGATTTGGATGCACCGGTGGATGTGATGGTGGATGGGGAAGTGCTGACGCTGTGGTGCGAGGAGTTGGATGTGCTGGCGGGAGGGTTGAATGTGGTGGTGTGAGGCGACTTGGAGTCTGAATTGTTGCTTGCTGATGATTGATTGAACGGCGAAGCGTGCATCGCAAAGTCCCTCGCAACGCAAGGCCCGTGTTATAAAAATAATCATGTCTGAAGAGCGGCGAAAACGGCGGCAGGAGCGGGACGGTAAGCCCGAGACGGGGGCATCCTCGCGGAAGAATTTGCAGTGGGCTGCAATTATTGTGGTGGCGATCGCAGCGTATGGCGGGTGGTGGTATTACGCGAACCATCGCTATGACGACTTCGCGAAGTGTCTTTCGTCGAAGCAGGTGAAGATGTACGGCGCGTACTGGTGTCCGCATTGCGCCGAGCAGAAGGAAGAGTTCGGAAGATCCTTCCGGTATGTGAATTATGTGGAGTGCGCCATTAAGGACTCTCGCGAACTGGCGGCGGCTTGTAAAGCCGCCAATGTACAGCATTTTCCATCGTGGCAGTTTGGACTGGGGCAGCCATTGGTCGAGGGGAAATTTCCCTTGCAGGAGTTGAGCGACAAGACCGGGTGCAGTTTGCCGTGAGCGGAAATCAGACGGGGACGGGCGCGACGGCTGCGGCAAATCGAATCTTATTCTTGCTGATTGCCCTGTTGGCGTTGGCGGGGATGGTGGTGTCGGGGATTTCGTTGCAACGGCACTATGCGACTTCAGCTACGAAATTCTGCGATGTCGGAGAGAAATTTAATTGCGACATCGTGAACCGGAGCGAGTACTCCAGCGTGATGGGGATTCCGGTGGCGGGGATTGGCGTGGCCGGGTACGGCGTGCTGTTGGCTCTGGCAAGTCTGTATCGGTCGCGGAGGGAGACGCCGTTGCGGTTATTGCTGGCGGCGCTGGCGGGACTAGCGTTCGCGCTGTATCTGACGTACATCGAGGGATACGTGCTCGATACCTGGTGCATACTTTGCTTAACTTCGCTGGGCTTGATTACCGGGATTGTGGTGTTGGCGGGGGTGGTCAAGGTTAGGAATGGATGATTGTTGATTCTTGATGGTGGATGGAAAGCCCGGAAGTCCGCATTTTTCGATCGGCGATCAACAATCAGAAATCAGCGATTGCAATCTCTGCAAGTCTTTTGATGGCAACCCGAAAAAAACAGATCAAGGCGGGAGGGAATCCTGAGGCGATTCGCGCCGGCGGGGCGACGGGTGACTTGCGGCTGCATGAGTTTCGCAGCCGAGTGTTCCGGAACACGCGATATTTGCGGGTGTGGCTGCCTCCGGACTATGACGCACCCGAGAATTCATCGCGGCATTATCCGGTGCTTTATCTGAATGACGGGCAGAATCTGTTCGAGGGGTCGACAGCATTCGGAGGCGTGGAGTGGCAGGTCGACGAGGCGGCCGACCGGTTGATTCGCGAAGGCGCGATTCCGCCGATGATTGTGGTGGGAATCGACAATACCGGGAAAGACCGGATTCGTGAGTATATGCCGCACCGGTCGATGCATCCGATGATGTTGCGGGTGCAGGGAAAGTATTATCCGGATTTCTTGATGAAGGAAGTGATGCCGTTTGTGGAAGGGCAATACCGGGTGGCGACGGGGCCGGAGCAGACAGGACTGGGGGGATCGTCGCTGGGAGCGCTGATTGCGCTGCATACGGTGATTGCGCGGCCTGGGGATTTTGGGCGGTTGTTGTTGGAGAGCCCGTCGCTGTGGGCGTCGCAGCGGCAGTTGATTAAAGAGAGCCGGTCGGTAAGGATTTGGCCGGAGCGAATATTTCTGGGAGTGGGAACGGCTGAGGCGGGAGTCGCCGACAGGAGTCGGACTGTAGTGGACGATGTGCGGGAGTTGGCGGCCATCATGCGGCGGGCGGTGCTGAGCGAAAAACGGCTGCGGCTAGTGATTCAGGATGGGGCTGGACACAACGAGGGAGCATGGGCGGAGCGGTTTCCGGAGGCTTTGCGGTTTTTGTACGGGGCGTAGAGTAAGACTTCTTCGTTACAGAGGGGCCTCTCGGCTTCGGTCAGGGGAGCTGGGAAGTGATGTATTTTGATAGATTCTACACATACCCAACAGCTCGAGCAGGTTTAAAAAACTGGAATCTGCTGAAATCGTAAAGCACCTAGAGGGTACGGATCAGATTAAGTGTTATTCACCAGAAATCTACGTAACCACTTTCGAGGACATAGAAAGCTAGCGTCCTTCGGTTGCTTCTCCCACGATCCCGGCAGCGGCTTGGCCGGCGTCCTCTCCAGATAGAGCCATTCGCTCATCGTGGCAAACCTTCGTCGAGACCCATGCGCCCGGTGCTGTCTTGATGCACTTGCCAATTAGCTTGCAGGGTTCCCCCGGCTTCGCATGACATTTGGGACACGGAACCATCAGATACTTCTTGGTCGCCATGCCCACAGTTTCCCACATCGTTCTTCCGAATGCCAGCCTGCGGAAATTCAAACTGCGCCACAACCGCGGGTTTCAACACGAAGAAACCTTCCTGGTTCGGTGATTCATAAAAATAGAGTTTTGTTCAACCACACAGCCCAAAGCTTCCTGCCCGAGTGTTCCGGCCCAAGCGAAACATTCCATAGACCAGCGCGGTCATCACGATGACCGATAGCTGGAGGTGCGTCCAGCGGGCGAGTGGGCCTAGCAGTGGGAGTAGGAACGCGAGGTAGAGCAGAAATTCTAGACGCCTGGTCGACGCGCGGCCGGGCTGAGTTGCGAGCCAGTCGGAGAGTAAGAGGAATGCGGGCGCCAGAATTACAAGATCGTAGACGGTAAGGTGTGGGGCGAATAGAACGGTGGCGAGCAGCAGGGCTGAGTAGCGCACGGACAGGGGACTGCGGCTTCGCCAGCACAAGATGGTCAGAGCGAGAATCACGAGCGCGGAGGCCAGGTAGAGCGCAAGAGCTATTGGAGGCCAGGGGATGAGCATGGTCCAGAAGGTGCGCAGACAGTGGGTCTGGTAGGGTCTGGGCTCGAGCAGCGGCAGCAGATTCGGTGAATTGAGCAGCACGCGCTTCCATTCGAGGAGCGGTCGCGGGCCGTAGTAGATAAAGGCGGGGACGAGTTGGGCCGCGGCGGAGATCAGGGCGCCGACGATTAACGTCCAGTTGAGGGTCAAGAGGGAAACTAACGCCGTGGCGAGCGCGAGTTGAGGTTTGAAGATGAGACATCCGAAGGCCAGGCCTGCCAGAAAATTGTTTCCGGAGCGCAGAGCGAGAAACGCTAGCGTGAAACAGACGAGGGCCAGGGCGGAAGTTTGTCCCCAGGCGATGAGGTGCCAGAAGGCGGGGAAAGCGATCGCGAGAATGATGACGGTGGATTTATATTCGCGCAGGTTGGGGCAGGCGCGCCAAACCACATAGACGCATACGCCGTAAAGAAAGGCGCTGACAGCTAGCCAGAGAATCAGAGCCGAGGGATACGACAGGCACGCAAATGGCGCGAAGAAGATAGAAACCTGCGGGGGATACGTGGGCAGATAATGGATTCCCGACGCGTCAGGAACGCGTTGCGATGCAAGTTCGGATTGCGCTTGCATGTTGTAGAGATCCGCGCCGCGATGCGCCAGGGCTACGGAGCCGAGAGTGTAGAAGTGGAGGAAGTCGGTGCCTTTGAGATTGTGGGCGCGATCGAAGAGGCCGGGGGTGGAGATGTTCCAGAGGTAAACCGACCAGAGGCAGAGGGCGAGGATGAGGCCATGGGCGCGCAGGCGCTTGGCGGTGAGGAAGGGCGCATGGGGCATTCGAGCCAGTTTATCCGAGTTACCTTTAGCAGGCTTATCTGATCAGTCTGAGCGCGGCGCGGTTTGCAAGCGGCGCAGCAACATCAGAGAACCAAAAGCGGCGAAGGGAAGCGCGAGGCTGGCGGAGAGTGGGGCGGACCAGACCGCGCGAGACTGCAGCGACGCTGAGGGTAGGAACAAGAGGATGAGAGCGAGAATCCAGGGAAGGAAAGCGAATCCTGTGAAGGTTACGCACGCGATGCGGTTGAGAGCGTTGGTTCGCCACAGATTTTTCCAGTGAAGAATCATCAGAAGGGCTACGGGAAGCAGCAGGACATGGTTGAACGGCGGAATCACCGTAGGAACGACTAAGACCGTGAGAGTGAGGACCAGGCCCAGGGCGGTGGCGAACGCGAGAGAATCCGCGGGTTGATGGCGGGCGTGCCAGCAATGTGCGGCCGCGATGAGAAGCAGCAGGAGGGTAAGAATCCAGCGCAGGGTTTCGGGAAAAAGGACGCCGAGCAGCGATGTGGCACTGGTATAGCCGGCGTAGGCGCGAAGCGCGTCGGGATAGCGCAGGAGCCAGCCGGGTTGAAGAAATTCAGCACCCACGATCAGCGCGGCGAGGGTAGCGGAAAATCCTAGCAGGAGCGAGCGCCGCTGGCGCCAGTTGCTCAGAGCCCACAGCGCGAACCAGGCGATCGGGAGTAGGCAGAGTTGGGGTTTGATGGTGGCCAGGGCGAGCAGGACGCCGGCCAGGAATAATCGTCCAGAGATGATGGAGAAGGCTGCGGCCGCTATGAGACATGCAACGAGCAAGCCTAATTGCAGAATGCTGATGCCTTGCATTGCCGGAATGCTGGTCAGCAGTATTGCGAGGAGAACGATCAGGGCGGGCGGCGATAATTTGAGGCGGAGAAATCGTAGCCATAGAAATGCGCTGGCGACGGTGGCGATGAGCAGCAACCACCAGAAAATTATGCGGACAGTGTGGAAATCGAGCTTCGCGGTGGGGGCCATCAGGAAGACGACATATAAAGGATAGGCAAAGCGCTGCTGGTCGCGGGGTTCGTGGGGGCGCGAGGGATCGAGGATTTTGCCGTAGAAGGCGATCTGGATTGCGTTGGAGACTTCGACTCCGTAGGGATCGAGGTGGTGGAGGAGAAGTTCGCGGCTTCCGTACCAGCGGGGAAAAAGATCGGTGAGAGCTTTGGGCTTAACCGTATCGGTGCTGTCGGCGGAAGCTTCGGTGCGTGGGAGATGGCGCCAGTAGGAGAGCAGATTGGCTGAGGAAAACAATACGAGGAGGAGTAGAGACAGCTTCCGCAGTCGCGTCTTGGTTGGCATTTGTCTTAACGTGGTCAAGCTATCTCGTATGGTTGTGTTGTGACAACTCCCAGACAGGCCTGTGTCGCCGCATTCAGGTAAGGATCCCTCGACTTCGCGGGTGCTTCGCTTCCCTCGCAAGCACTTTGCTCAGGATGACAGATGCCAAGCATCGCGAGTTTTCCATTCTCAATTCGGTTTCGCGATCGTGTCCCCAGCCTTGAGCGGGCGCGAACAGACATCTTTTAAATCGGTTCCGCATTGAAAAACAAGATGCAGTGGCAAATCTCTCTGCTGAACCACGTAGCGGCCGTCGGCGATGGCATTCACATCGGCTTGATTGTCCAACACGATGTAGTTGGCGGGCTCTGCGCGCACGCGAAACTGTCGCGAGGGCGGCTCGTAATTCGCGTAGCTGTAACAGTGGCCGACGCAGGCGCGATCAAGGTCGTGCTGGAGACAGAGCGAGCGCAAAGATTGGGAGGATAGCGGGTTCACGACCCGTTCTCCGGCAGGCAACTGTTCGACGACGGCGTCGATGCGGTCTTCCATGCTATTGAGTTCGCGGTTGTCGACGTAAACGAAAGCGAAGAACAAGAATGCCACCGCGATCAGGCCAAACTTTACCAGGTGGCCGGTGGGAACTGCGGCCAACACCGCGCACAACAAGAGAGCCGCGCATAAGGAAAGACGGTCGGTGATGAATCCAAAGGGCAGCGTGAATTTTGGAAATATGATTTGCGCGGGGATCAGCACAATTGCGGCGGCATTGAGAAGCCACAGTTGGAAGGGGATTCGCAGCGCCAGATTTTTCAGGCCGAGTCTGAGCTGCTGGCGAAGCAAGATCATCCACAGAAATAGCAGGAGAGCGAAGGGGACGATGTACTTGGGGCCAAAAAGATTTAGCTGATCTGCTCCGGTGATGAAAAAAACCTGACGGAAAGACCAGGTATAGGCATATTGATGAATGAGAATATAACGCGCTATGACAATCGCGATCAGCGCCAGGGCCAGGAGCTGAATCCGTCGAGAGGGCTGAATGCGGCTGGCAATCGCGACATAGAAGGACACGCCGAGGGCCCAGAGCACGGGGAAAGGATGGGCAATCCACGCGAAGATTAGAAGCGGAGCGGCGACGGCGTGCAGCTTCCAGCTCTGTTCCCAGGTAATGGCGAGGTACCAGAGGCACAGGCCCAGCGACAGGTAAAAATTGAAGAAGCCCATGTGGAAGATGAAGCCATAGCTGAGCATGGCTACGCAGGGCGCGGCGAACCACCAATTACGGCCGGCCACGCGAAAGATGAAGCACAGGGCGCCTGTTCCGAAGATAAGGACACAGAGTGCGACCGCGAGTTTTTGCGCCCAATCGGGGCCGACGCGCACTAGAAGCCATTCCAAGATCAGATCGAAAAGGATGTTGTTGGAGCGGGAGGAGATCCAGAGGCCGGGAGCTGCGCCGCGATGAATTTGCGAGGCGAGCCATGCGTTGTAAATGTGGCTGCCGAGATCGGCGGCTTGAATTCGCGATTGCCAGAAGCAGGGGATCAGAAGCAGGGCGGAGTACAGCGAGACAGCGGCGGCCGTCTTTTTGGAGTCGTCACTTCTTGCAGGTTGAGTGGGGAACAAGATTGATCATTATACGCAGATCAATTCTTTCCCTGGGGTCGTCGGCGGAGGGCAAATCTGTCACAATAACCTGTCCTACATAAATCTGCGCTGACCACGACGTCTGCGAACCATACATGGAGAGAACGTGACAACTAAGAAGGGTGTGATCGGAATTCTTACCGGCGGGGGTGATGTACCTGGACTGAACCCTGCGATTCGAGCTGTAACCATCCGCGCGCTGCGCGAGGGATATCAGGTGATTGGCATTCGCCGGGGTTGGGGCGGGCTGGTCGATATCGTCCGCGAAAAAGATTACGACAATAGCGAAAACTTCCAAATTTTGTCGGAGGATGTGGTCAACCGTACCGGCCGCACGGGCGGCACTTTTCTGCATAGCTCGCGCACGAATCCGAGCCGGGTGAAGGGTTCGAGCGTGCCTCCGCATTTGCAATCTGCTTACAACGCGGAAAAAAACGATCTGACGCCGGAAGTGCTGAAGAACCTGGACTGGCTTGGAATCGACTATCTCATTCCGATTGGCGGCGATGACACGCTGAGCTATGGCGTGCGGCTTTATCAGGAGGGATTTAAGGTCGTCGCGATTCCGAAGACGATGGATAATGACGTCCCGGGAACGGACTACTGCATCGGATTCAGTACCGCGGTGACCCGCACCATCTCGATGACGAACAGCCTGCGCACGAGCGCGGGTTCGCATGAGCGGTTTATGGTGCTGGAGGTTTTCGGGCGCTATGCGGGATTCACGGCCATGCTGCCCACGATGGCGGGAGCGGCGCATCGCTGCGTGATTCCGGAGCACCAATTTGATATCGAGCGGCTGACTGAGTTGCTGGTCTCTGACCGGCGGAAAAATCCCAGCCACTATTCGGTGGTGCTGGTTTCTGAAGGCGCGATGTTTCAGGGCGGAGAGATGATCTTCGAGGCGGAGACGACGGACGCGTTCGGCCATAAGAAGCTGGGCGGCATCGGCGATCTGGTGTCAGAGAAGTTGAAGGAGCTTTCTCCCAAGTACAACAACGGCAAATCGATTGATGTAATCAACCAGAAGCTGGGGTATCTGGTGCGCTGCGGCGATCCGGATTCGATTGATTCGATCGTGCCGATGGCTTATGGAAATCTGGCGCTGGATCTCCTCCTGGGCAGGATCCACGGACGGTTGGTGGTGTTGAGGAACGGGCGTTACGACAACATGCCGATCGATACGGTGACTTCGATCAAGAAAGTTGTGAACGTTCGGGAACACTACAACACGGACCGGCTGCGGCCGCACTATCACAGCTTTGAGATGAAGCCGCTGTTTATTATGACGAGCGAGATGGGGTAGGAGCTTTACCCGCGGCGGCCAACGTCAAAGGCTTGTACTCAATTCCGAGCCCCGGAGGGAATAATGAGTAGCAATGGTGGACGTAATGACCGAATATACATTTCTGCGTTGCTGATCCTTGTTTCGATTCTGATTGTCAGTGTGCAGCCGGCCGAAGCTCAAAACCCTCCAGCCGTGAGCATTCAGAATACGCCCGCACAGATTCACGCCCTCAAGGTGACCCTCCTTTCGACCATGCTGGTGGGCAGTACAACGGGAATGGGGGAGTGGGGTTTTTCGGCCTTGATCGAGGCAGATGGTCATCGCGTTCTGTTGGATACGGGAGCCCATCCCGATACCGTGCTGCAAAATGCACGCGACCTGAAGATCGATTTGTCTGATGTCAGGGAAGTGATCCTCACCCACAATCACTGGGATCACGTCAGTGGACTCATGAGCCTGCGCAAAGAGATGATGAAGATGAATCCCTCGGCGCTCTCAGTGGTGCATGTCGCACACGGCATTTTCTACAGCAGACCTGAGCCCGGCGGTGAGGATAACCGCATGATTACAATAAAGAAAGAGTACGAAGCGACCGGGGGAAAGTTCATCGAACATGAAGGGGCAGATGAAATTTTTCCCGGTGCTTGGCTCACGGGTCCGGTTCCCCGCAAATATCCGGAACGCAACTGGAGCAGCACCGGAAAAGTGCAGACCCCGGCGGGCTTGGTCGAGGACAATATCCCCGAGGATCAATCACTGGTGCTCAACACACCGGAAGGGCTGGTTGTCATCACTGGCTGCGGGCACGCAGGAATCATCAACATCCTGACATTTGCCCGACAGGAATTTCCCAACGAGTCAGTAGATGCGGTCATCGGTGGGCTGCACCTATTTTCGGCGACTGACGAGCAACTGAATTGGACTGCGGACAAGATGAAAGACTTCAAAGTGGCAAATCTGATGGGTGCGCACTGCACCGGCATCGAAGCTGTTTATCGCATTCGTGAAAGACTCGCCCTACCGCGAGCAGCGGCTGTTGTGGGCACCGTGGGATCGAGTTTTGTCCTTGGCGAGGGCATACATCCCGGACCCCTTGCTAAATGACCGCACGCCTCGACTGATCTGCCATAATTTCCCATGTGCGGGCGCTACCGACTCTCCCGGAGAAAACAGCTTGTTGAGGAATATTTCGAGTGCGGTTCCGACGACCAAGACTGGAATCCCCGCTACAACATTGCTCCCACTTAGCCTGTCCCGGTGCTTCGCCTTTACCACAGAGGGCACAGAGGTTCACGGGGTAGGGCTTACCGTTCCAAGATCTCTTTGTAGGCGTTAAGCGCTACCTTCTTGGGTTGGGCGGGAAGAATTGTATCGACGGTGCGGGTGCTATTGCCGGCGATTCCGACCTGGCCGATGCGCAGCATGCCTTTGCCGAAGTCGGCGAAGACGGGGACGAGCATGGCGAAGTGTTCGTCGACCTCGCTTTGGGTGATGGTCATGTGGAGCTTTATTTTTCCGCTTTCGGCGGGCTCGAGCTGGTAATCGAAGTGGTAGCGCGGAACCTGCGTGCCGTACACCCATTCATCAAAAAACCAGTCGAGGCGGCCGTTGTGTTGCAGGTCCATGGTTTTAGTCATGTGCTTTTCGGCGATGGCCTGGAAGGACTCGGTGGTCGCCGGTTTATTGCGATGGCTGTCGACGAAGTCGTGCATCATGGCGGCGAAGGCTTTGTCTTTTTCGCCGTTCTGAATGTCGAACATCATGGAGCGCAGCATCTGCAGAACGTATGCGCCTTTAGGATAGGTTACGTTCTGGTAGGCGCTTCCGGTGCGCGGGGAAATGAGCCGAAGTCCCATCCAGAGCGGGCCGGCATCGTTGGGCGCCACGCCGAAATTGTTTTTCTCCAGGATGCGCTTGCGCAGGCGCTCCCAGAATTCGATGTAGTCTTTACGCCAGTCGCCCCCGACCGCTTGCTGCAGAAATAATCCCGCGGAGAATTCGGCGAAGCCTTCCGACAGCCACTGATCGTGATAAGACGCCCAGCTTACGGTGTGACCCCACCATTGATGGGAAACTTCGTGGGGCGTGACCTCCTGCACGAAGCCGGTGAATTTGTCGTTGATGTTGCCGAAGAGCATCCAGCGCTGGGTGGAATCGGTGTAGGCGGAGATGGGCAGGTAAACCAGGTTGGGCCAGGATTGACCGAAATTAAAGTTGGGTTGCTCGGTGACGTAAATTTCGTCGTATGCACTTTTGCCGAAATAAAAAGTGCATAACTGCAACTGAGCGCGAGTTTGTTCCAGAGCATATTTCGTCATGCTCTTGGGCGCCATCGATTGCAGCGCGCGCTGGTGGCGGAGATTGTCGGGCAATTCCGGCAAGTAATAACCGGAAATTTTGTAGCCGGTGATTTCGTCATTTAGCTCGATTTTTTCGTAGCCGCCGTAGTTGAATCCGGCGACGGCGACGGGAGACGGCGTCGTCCAGTGGCTGACGGCGAGATCCTGCTCGATCGACTCCGATTGAAGTTCGCCGACGCTGATGACTTTGTATTTCTTAGGTACTTTGAAAGTCAGATCGTAGAGCGCCTTCTCGCCAAAGCCATTCAGGTTGGGATACCAGGAGGTGCGGGCGTTTACGTAGAAGCTGCCTTCTCCCGCCTGCTCCAAAACTTTGTCACCGGCGTACTCAACGGTGATGGACTGGGTCTTGCCCACGGGCGGAGCTTGGGGAAGAATCGCGTAGAAGGAACCATCCTGCTTGCGGCTTTCCTGAACGTAATACAAATCCCGGCCCTGCTCGTCGGTGACGCGGGTGACGCGCAGGTTGGGCAGGAGGCCGAACTTCAGCACACGCTCGCCCGGCACCAGAGATTCGAAACTGACGGTGGCGATGCTGAAGAGATGTTCATTTCTGGCAATGACGGTTTCGATCTTGTAGCCACGCGTGGCAAACAGACGGCGGTCTTCGGCGGAGCTTGCGGTGCGGTTGGCGTACTCGAATTTGAAGTGGGCCAGGTACCAGACGCCGTCGTCCATGGCTTCGGGATCGTAGTTAATGAGAGCGACCTCTTCGGGCGAATCGAGTTGAGGGATGGCACCCACGCGGGCGCGCACGAAGAAGCGAAGGTCTTTGTGCTTTTTGCCGCGGAGATAGGCGTTGAAGAATTTGGGATGCGCATGATTGTAGACGGCGGCGAGAAGATCGGCGTCGACATTGTCCATGGTCTCGCCCTGCAGGAGGTTCTGGGTGAAACTGAAGACCTCTTCGCGGCGCTGGCGAACTTTTTCCCGCCAGCGGTTGAGCGCGGCGGAGGCCTCCGTAGGGGTCTCGGTGCGCTCGCCAAACCCCTGAATGAAATTCAGGCGCGCCTCGGTCGTGAAGCGGAAGACGGCTTCGGTAAAGTCTTCATTGACCTCGGGCGCGCCGGTGCGACGCTGGAGATCGCTGGCGTAGAGCGGGATGGCAGGCTTGAGATTGAAGTGTCCTTCGCCGATGAAAATCGCGCCGGTGACGATTCCATGGACGGGGCTGAGAATGGTGAGCGTGCCTTTTTCGAAGTGGAACGTACCGGCATCCCAGATCAGGGTGAAGTTGTCGAAGTGAAAAGTATCGCCCAAGCCGAGGTCGCGGAGCTGCCGGTAGACAGGGTCGGAGTTGGCGAAGCCGGAACTTTTTGACGGAACGGAGACGGTCGTTTTCTGTTTGGCAATCTCGAGAGTGAGTTGCAATTTGACGGAGGCTTGCACGGCGACGGTTTTCAGCATCGGTTCGAAGCCGTCACGGGTTACTTGCAGGGTGTAGGTTCCGGGCTTCAACTCGGGAGAGGTGAAGTTGCCCTGCTCGTCGGAGGAGAAGACGAGCGCTTGTGGCAGGAGGGAACCAGTGATTTCGATGCGCGCGCCGGGAATGTATGCGCCTGATGTATCTTGGACCGTGCCGGAAATGGTTTGAGCCAGAAGAGCCGGGGATGTCAGCAACAAGAGAAGACACATTGTGAGCTGGCGCAATTTGCGGAGAGGGAACGGAGGCGCTTCCGGCGCGGAATACATTGTGCGGAGAATATAGCAATATTGCGCACGTGGTTGAGAAATAATTCGGTGAGTTTTGGGAGGCGTAAGAAGTTGGACTTCCGCGGCGTCTGGTCCCACCCGTGGGTTGGAGGGATCAGGAGTAATTTTTGATGCGGACTCCGGCGATTGATCTGCCCCATTTTTCGAAGAGCGAGATCGTGGTTTGTTTGCTGAAGATCGAGCCTGGGGCTTTGTTTACGTCGTAGATCAAATATTGGACCAAGCCTCCATTGAGAATGCGGCCGTCGGGAAGATTGGTCCACTCCGGTTGGGGGCTGGTGCGGCCGACCCAGGCCTCGAGAGACTGGCCGTGCCGTAGCTCCATAGTGGTGACCCAGCCCAATTTGTTCCACTGGCGACTGATCGCCAATCCGCTGCGAGGGAACATCATCACATCGACGGCATTCGAGCGGAGGCCGTTGAGGTTGGCTTCCATATATTCCTCACGCATCTCCTTCAGCACGGTGTCGTCATACCACCAGAGGCCGGGCTGCAAGCCGAAGCGATAGAGTTGCTGCGGGCCGTTCAGGATGTCGCGCTTGATCGGGCCATCGAAATTTCTTTCGTGGGCAGGATCGACTTTGGTTCTGCCGGTGGCGTTGAGTGGTGGCATGGAAACCTCCGGGCAAAGATCTTGAGGAGAGTTAGTTTAAATCGAGAGTGGGCGGGGAGGGAACAGTTCTTTGCGGACGAAAAAAAGGTGCTTCAGCTCTTGAATCCAATGGCAGCGGTTTCCATCTGATCGTGGACTTGTTGGGCGCGGCGCAGGGCGGCTTGCACGTTGTCGCAGATATTTTCGGCTCCGACGACGGCTTCGAACTCGGCTTGATGGATCAGGTGAGAAGGCTGCTCGCGGGCGCCGCAGAGGATCAGGGTTCGATGGCTCGCGTGCAGTTGGCGGGCTATCTCTTCGATGGCGAATAATCCGGTGGCATCGAGCGCGGTCATATTGCGCAGGCGAAGGATGACGACGGGCGGCAGGGTGTGCAGGTCTTCGGTGACGGCGGAGATTTTATCGGTGGCGCCGAAAAGGAATGGTCCGTGAATGCGGAAGATCGTGGCGTAGTAGGGAATGTCCTTATCTTGCAGGATGTGCATGCGTCCATCTTCGACGTATTCATCGGTCACTTGGGAGACGGTGGTCGTGGAGGCGACGCGGCTGATGAAGAGCAGGGCGGCCAGAATCATTCCGGCTTCGACGGCGACGGTGAGGTCGGCGAAAACGGTAAGGCCGAAGGTGACCAGCCAGACGCTGATGTCGGTTTTGGTGAGCTTCAGAAGTTGGGGAATTTCGCGCCACTCTCCCATGTTGTAGGAAACGACCATGAGAATCCCGGCGAGAACGGCGAGTGGCACGTGCCCTACGAGCGGGGCGGCGAAGAGCAGGATGCAGAGCAAGGTCAAGGCGTGAATCATGCCTGCGATTGGAGATTGAGCGCCGGAGCGAATGTTGGTGGCCGTGCGGGCGATGGCGCCGGTGGCGGGAAGTCCTCCAAACATAGGAGAAAAGACGTTGGCCACGCCCTGGGCGATGAGTTCAACGTTGGGATTGTGATGGTCGTTGCTCATGCGATCGGAGACCACAGCCGACATGAGCGATTCGATTGCGCCCAGCATCGCGACAGTAAGTGCGGGGCCGAGCAGACCGTGGATGAGGTCGGGGCGAAAACGAGGGATGGCAAAATGTGGCAGGCCGGAGGGAATTCCGCCGAAGCGGGAGCCGATGGTTTCCACCGGCAGTTTGAAAATGACGACCGCAGCGGTGCCGAGTAAGAAGGCGACGATCGCGCCCGGGATGCGATTGGAAAAGGCGCGGCAGACGATCATGATCAGCACCGTCGCCGCAGCCAAAATGGTTGCGGTGTAGGAGATGGTGTGGAAGTTCGCAGCCAGCGCTTCCATGCGCAGCCAGAAGACGCCGGGGACTTTGGCGAGTTGCAATCCAAAGAAATCTTTGACCTGGGTGCTGGCGATCAGGATGGCGATGCCGTTGGTGAAGCCGATGACGACTGGGCGAGGGATGAACTTGACCGCAGTACCCATGCCCGCGAGGCCCATGATCATCAGGAGAACGCCGGCCATCACCGTGCACATGAAGAGTCCGTCGACCCCGTGAAGGGCGACGATGCCGGCGATGACCACGACAAAAGCGCCAGTGGGACCTCCGATCTGGGTTTTGGAGCCGCCGAGCAGCGAGATTAGAAAGCCGGTGACGATGGCGCAGTAGATGCCGGCTTGCGGAGTTAATCCGGAGGCGATCGAGAAGGCCATCGCCAGCGGCAGTGCGACCAGGCCGACGGTGATGCCCGCGACCAGATCATGAAGAAATTTGTTGGCGTCGTAATCGCGTAAGCAGAGGACAGACTTCGGAAGCCAACGTTCGTCTGGGAAAGCAAACGCCATTTTTTTATTATGCCGCAAGCCGCACCCTGAGTTATGTGACGTCAATCACACGAACGGACCTGGCCGAGCGAATTCGCAACTGTAGCGTCAGGCACCTTGTCCGCTGAGTACGCGAAGAAATGCCTCGGAGTACGCGGCGGAATAAATTTGAATTTCGCTGAGAGTTGCGCTGCGGCTCAGGATTGGGCACAATGCTCGACTGGAAATGCTCAACTGGAAATTTCCGGCGGGGTCCCTAACCTAAGTATGAACAAGACTCTTGCGATTCTGCTGTGGGGTGTCGTCGCGTTGCTGGGGGCTGCGGCCGTGGGTTCGGTGGCCGTGCATCGCGGAGAGCCGATCAATGCGCTGTGGCTGGTGGTAGCAGCCACCTGCTGCTATGCGCTGGGATACCGCTTCTACAGCAAATTTATTGCGTCGAAGGTTCTGGCGCTGGATGGATTGAGAGCGACTCCGGCGGAGCGGTTGGAGAACGGCCGCGACTTTCTGGTCACGAACAGATGGGTTGTGTTCGGGCATCACTTCGCTGCCATCGCCGGGCCGGGGCCTCTGGTGGGGCCGGTGCTGGCGGCGCAGTTTGGCTATTTGCCGGGGACCATGTGGGTTTTGGCGGGAGCGGTGTTCGCCGGGTGCGTGCAGGATTTTGTGATTCTGCTGTTCTCCGTCCGGCGCGACGGCAAGTCGCTGACGGCTATGGCCAAGGATGAGATCGGGCCGGTGGGCGGATTTGTCGCGTATGTCGCGGTGATTTCGATTCTCATCATTTTATTAGGCGTGGCGGCGCTGATCGTGGTGAATGCGCTGAAGGCGAGTCCGTGGGGAACATTCACCATTGCCATGACGATGCCCATCGCTTTATTGATGGGCGTCTATCTACGCAGAATTCGTCCGGGAAAAGTCTTAGAAGTTTCCGCCCTCGGATTCGTCCTGGTACTCGGGGCGATCTGGGGTGGGCAGTATGTTTCGCAGCATGAGGCCCTGGCGCGGCTATTCACCTTCACTGCGCCCACGCTGGCGATTCTCATTATGGTTTACGGCTTTGCCGCTTCGGCGCTGCCGGTGTGGCTGCTGCTGGCGCCGCGCGATTATTTGAGCACCTTCGTGAAGCTGGGAACCATCGCGCTGCTGGGGATCGGAATCGTGGCGCTGCATCCCACGCTGCAAATGCCGGCGCTGACTCGGTTTGTGGATGGCACGGGGCCGGTGTTCGCGGGAAAAGTTTTTCCTTTCGCTTTTATCACGATTGCTTGTGGTGCGATCAGCGGCTTTCATTCTTTGATTTCGAGTGGGACCACCCCGAAGCTGATTGCACGCGAAACCCAGACGCGCATGGTCGGCTACGGCGCGATGATGTGCGAGTCGGCGGTCGCGGTCATGGCGATTATTGCGGCCTGCGTGATGCAACCGGGAATTTATTTTGCCATCAACTCGCCGGCGGGCATCGTGGGGCAAGCGCCTGCGGCCGCGGTGGCGACGATTTCCGGTTGGGGATTTCCCGTCACCGCAGGAGATATGCAGGCTCTGGCGCATGCCGTTGGCGAGCAGACTTTATACAACCGCACGGGAGGCGCGCCCGCTTTTGCCGTGGGCATGGCACATATTTTCTCGCATAGTCTCGGGGGCGCGAACTTGATGGCGCTGTGGTATCACTTCGCCATCATGTTCGAAGCACTGTTTATCTTGACCGTGCTCGACGCCGGGACCCGGGTCGCGCGGTTCATGTTTCAGGACGCCCTGGGACATGTTTATGAGCCACTGGGACGGACGAGTTGGTATCCCTCGATCCTGGCGACCAGCGGGCTGATCGTGGCGGCGTGGGGATATTTCTTGTGGCAGGGAGTGAAGGATCCGCTGGGCGGAATCAACTCCTTGTGGCCGCTGTTTGGCATTGCCAATCAATTGCTAGCGACGGTGGCCTTGTGCGTGGCGACGACGATCATTATCAAAATGCACAAGGGGAAGTATGCGGCGGTCACGCTGGTTCCGCTGGGCTGGCTGGTGGCGGTGACGTTTACTGCGTCTTGGCACAAGATGTTTGATGCCGATCCGAAGATTGGATTTTTGGCGGCGGCGCGGGCGCTGGCGGCGGCTCCGGCCACAGGCGCTACGGCGCAGTTGATCTTCAACAACCGCCTGGACGCGGCGGTCACGGGAATGCTGGTCGTGATGGTGACGCTGGTGCTGTTTGAATCGGGGCGACAGTGGATGGGAATTCTGAGTGGACGGAGAGAGGCGCGGGTGAAGGAGTCTCCCTTTGTGCGCACGCGATTAGTGGAGGAGCGGGGATGAAAAGCATGGTTTCCGGCTGGCGCGTTCTCTGGACGATGTTGCGGGAGATTTTTGATGAGGCGGCGTATGCCCGCTTTTTGCAGCGAGCCGGCGTTGTGTCTTCGCGTGCGGCGTATGCGGCATTCCGCCGGGAGTTCGAAGAAGTGAAGGCGAGAAGACCGAAGTGTTGTTAGCGCTGATTACTAGGGATGGCGAGACTCAATCAGGCCAATTAGTCTCTGGGCGGCTTCCGCGCTAAACTTCTTTCAGATGCGAGTCCTGGGAATCGATTGCGGCGGCGAGTATACCGGGTACGGCGTGGTCGAGATGCGTGCGACGGGGCAATTGGTTTGCCTGACCTGCGGGGCGATCAAGCTTTCGCCGCGGGAGACGCTGGCGCGGCGGTTGTCGCATATTTATTGCGAACTGGGCGGGCTGATTGCGAAGCATCGTCCGGATGAAGTGGCGATCGAAGGGATCTTCTACGCGTTGAATGTGAAGTCGGCGCTAAAGCTGGGGCAGGTGCGGGGAGTCGCCATGCTGGCCGCGGCCTCGGCCGGGCTTGAGGTTGCAGAATATTCGCCCTTGACCATCAAGTCGTCAGTGGTGGGATATGGGCGGGCGGAGAAGCAGCAGGTGCAGCATATGGTAACCCGGTTACTGGGTTTGGAGGTTCCTCCCGAGCCGATGGATGCATCGGACGCTCTCGCGATTGCGATTTGCCACTTGCATACTGCGGGGACGCTGGAACGGCAGAGGGTGGCGGCGCGGTGATGCGGCGCAAGTACCGAGTACCGGGTACCGGGCACCGAGTGCGTGGTCTCCGATGCGGCGCTGTTCTTCTCTTGATCTTCGCCGCCACTGGCGGATTTCTTCCGGCGCAGCAGGCGGCTAACGCTGCGGTCACCACCGTTCCTACCGTTACTTTCACGATGGATTTTCCGAAGTCGAATCCGGCGCATTATTCGATCGCGGTGGATGTTAGCGGACGGGCGCGCTATGAGTGTACGGCTACGATCGCGGACGATGCGGAGGCGGAGCCTTACCGCGCGAACTTCGAGGTGTCGAAGGCGAATCGCGAGCACATCTTTGAGTGGGCAAAACAGGCGAAGTATTTTGCCGGAAAAGTTGACTCGGGCAATCGCAAGCTGGCCTTCACGGGCGCGAAGGTTTTGAGCTATCAGGACGGCGCGCATTCGAACACCGCGCAATATAACTATTCAAACCTGGAGCCGGTGCGGGAGTTGACCGAGCTTTTCCAGAAACTGGATGGCACGCTGGAATATGGGCGGCGGCTGGCCTACTACCACCGCTATCAGAAGCTGGCGCTGGATGCGGAGTTGAAGCAGATGGAAGCGCAGGCGACGAACGGCGAGTTGACCGAGATCGGAACGGTGGCGCCGGTACTGCGGGAAATTGTGGAGGATAATTCGGTGATCAATGTAGTGCGGGCGCGGGCTCAGGAATTGATTGCGATGGGCAATGGGGCGGGGCATTGATGGAGCCGGCTTCGGCCTCGGGCATGTGGAGTCGGGCTTCCGGTATCCGGCGACGATTTTGGCATAACGGCGCGCGAAAACGGTGTTCTAATAAGGGCAAGCAAGCGGAGTTTGTTCCGGAGGGTGATATGTACGGGCCGCGATTTGGATCGATTCTAGGGACGGTTCTGGTCAGCGCGCTGCTGGCGCTGCCGGCATTCGCTGATTCGCAGGTGCGCATTGTTCGCTTGAGCAGCGTGCAGGGCGCGGTGCAGATCAACAAAAATTCGGGATTGGGATTCGAGAACGCGTTTGCCAATCTTCCCATCATTCAAGGCACAGAGTTACGCACCCAAGGCAGCGGCCGCGCCGAGGTGGAATTTGAGGATGGCAGCACGCTGCGCCTGACTCCGAACACGACGGTCGAGTTCGGTACGCTGGGATTGAGCGATGCGGGGAAGCGCGTTTCCACAGTGAATCTGGTCGAGGGACGCGCTTATGTAGATTGGCTGGGGAAGAGTGGAGACGATTTCACCTTGAATTTCGCGCAGGAAAAAGTTGTGCTGGGGCCGGCGGCGCACTTCCGGGCGGAAAGTTCTTCGAACTCGGCGGAGATTGCCAGCTTCAAGAACGAAATCGATGTGACGGCGCCTGCGGGCGTGGTGAAAGTTGCGAAGAAGAAGATGGTTGCGTTTGACGTGAACGACAACGACCGGCCGGCGGAAGCGAAAAATTTTGCGGAAGATCCTTACGACGAGTGGGATCAGCAATCGATCGAATATCACGATCAGTATGCGAAAAATAACAATACGTCCCTCGGCTACGGGGTCAGCGATCTCAGCTATTACGGCGGCTATACCACGCTGCCCGGCTATGGAAATTTGTGGCAGCCCTACTTCGCGGGAGCGGCATGGAATCCGTTTATGGATGGCGCGTGGTCGTGGTATCCGGGCATGGGGTATATGTGGGCGTCGGCGTATCCCTGGGGATGGATGCCCTACTACTACGGGACGTGGATTTTCGCGCCGGGATTTGGCTGGGGATGGCAGCCGGGTGGGTTTAACACCTGGCACGGTGGGCTACATTACGGTGGCGCGGTGGCGGCTGATTTTCATCCTCCGGCTGTGCCTGGCGGAACGGTGAATACGGTTGCAGTTGGTAGAGGCGGCCCGGTGCTGACGGCAGATCCCCTGCCGCGCATGACCGTGAGGAACGGGACGGCGGGATTGGGCGTTCCGCGCGCTGTCTACGGCAGCCTTCATTCGTTTGACCGGCAGGTGGCGAAAAGGGGATCGGCAGAAATGGAACGCGCACCGGAGTTTAGCTGGACTCCGTTGACGGCGGGCGAGCACTGGCCGGGTGAGGAGCGTTCGACGATAGCAGGCAGCCACGCGGCCGGACATGCTTCGGGTGGGGGCGGCGGCGCGGCGCATCACTAGCGCTTTAGGCCGCAAGGTCTGAGGGACGAAACAGCAGGAGCACGCGCAGGTCGAAGGCCGCGTGCAGAGCCATCGGCATCCACAAACTGCCGGTCATGATGAAGATGACCGCCATCACGGCTCCGATGATGGCGGTGCCCGCGATTCCTTTTACACCCTGATAGCCGTGAGCCATTCCGAAGGCCAGGCTTGAAACCCCGAGCGCGTACCAGGTTCCTGTGTGCCACGGTGAATCGGATAGATATCGAATCAGAAAACCCCGGTACAAAATCTCTTCACAGATGCCAGCGGTGATCGAAACCAGCGCGAACCAGGCGCGCTCTTCGCGGGTGACCGGCAAAATGAAATCCAAAGCGCGAAAAGCTCTCAGAAGCTTGTCGCGAACTTTCAGATTGCGTCCAACCAGAAATGCCTGAAGCAGCGACCCCACCAAAAGTGCCAGAACGAAGCCCCATATAAAGGATGAATCGATTTTATGCAGTGAGCTGCGCTGGGCGGAGGGCGCGGTATAGAAAAGTTCTGTTCTCAGCAGAAGCCAGGCGGCGAGCGCGGCGATCCACTCGATGGCCACGATTCTGCGGTAGGACGATATTTTTCTGCGGGGATTGGGGCTGGTCTTGAGGGCGCGGGTTTCGAGAAGATCCCAGATGGGGACGCCGACAAACAGGAAGAGAGCAAGGGCGTGCTGGGCGGCGACTGTCCCGTCAATGGTCATGGAGATAATTTACAGCCATTACAAGATGACAATTCCGGCGTAGCCAACAACCATATCGAGATCGCCAGAAACGTCTCCTGAGGTGGCGTACTTGATGAGCTTGGCGGATTTTGCGCCCAGCTTGCGGACGGCGGTCAGCATGGCGACGGCGGGGCCGAAGCCGCACATGCTGACATTATTTTGCGTGACTGCGTCGTAGAGGGCGCGGGCATCGAGGGCGAGAATGGGTGCGATGGCGCTCTGGTCTTTGATTCGCGTGACCGCGTCGGATTCGTAATGATTCATATCGCTGGAGGCGACGATCAGAACCGGGGCGGAGTGCAATGCGATCGTTTCGGCGATGGCCTCTCCGAGTTGTTTGAGGAGTTCGAACCGGCGTGTGCCGAGTGCGATGGGAACGAAGTTAAGTTTTGGCTGCCGAGTTTGCAGAAACGGCAATTCGACCTCGATCGCGTGTTCGCTGCGGTGGGCGTCCGAGTCTTCGACAAGTATGGGACAGCGTTGCTTGAGAGCGGCGGCGAACCTTTCGTCGATGGGAATGTTTCCTAACGGCGTCTGCCATGCGCCTTCGCTCATGATGGCCAAAGCGTGGCCGAATCCGGTGTGGTTGGGGCAGAGAACGAGGCACAGTTGGGGAATTTCGATGGCGGCAAAAACTGCGCCGGCGACGTGGCCGGAATACATGTATCCGGCGTGCGGGGCCATGCAGGCCAGAGCCTTCGTTGTGTGGGTTGGAGGGTGCGAGATATAAGAGTTGACGTCTTGGCGCAGGGATTTTTCGTCGCGGGGATAGAAACGTCCGGCGACCGCGGGATGGCGAACTAGGGCGGCGGCCATTGAATCACCTCTGGGGAAATCCTACGAGCCGTTGCGGGTGTCGCGCAAGGCACGAAACAGCGCGGCGGATTCTTCCAGGCTCAAGCTCTCAGCGCGGGCCGCGGGCTTCACTTTGGCTTGCGCCAGCGCGGCGCGCAACACAGGCTCGGGATAGTTGGATTTGAGATTGTTCCACAGTGTTTTGCGCTTCTGGCCAAACGAGAGTTTAAGGAAGTCGATGAAGCCATCGGCGAGTCCATCACCGTCGATGCCCAACTCTTTTTTGCGCGGAGCGAGAGTCAGGCGCAGAACCGTGGAGTGCACTTTCGGCGGAGGCGAAAAGGCATCGGGTGGCAGCGTGAAAAGCTTTTCAACTCGGGCGTAAAGCTGTGCGGTAGCCGAAAGCAAGCCGTAGTCGCGGCTTCCGGGCGCGGCCGCAATGCGGTCGGCGACTTCGCGCTGCACCAGGATGACGAGGCTCTCAAAATATTTTGCATACTCGAAAAGGCGCAAGAGAATGTCGGAGGTAATGTAATAAGGAAGGTTGCCGATGACTCTTGCCGGTTCTGGCTTAAATTCGATCCCGGGACGGCGCAAGCCAGGCTTGGGTCCCAAAAGCGAGTCGAAATCGATGGAAAGAATATCGGCCTCGATGATTTCGACGTTGGGGAACATGCCGAAGCGCAGGCGAAGCTGGGCAGCCAGGACGCGGTCGAGTTCGACGGCGATGAGGCGGCGGGTGCGCTTGGCCAGCAGCGAGGTGAGGACGCCGCGTCCGGGACCGATTTCGAGCACGGTGTTTTGCGAGGTGTCGCCGAGCGCGGCGACGATTTGGGCGGCGAAGCTGTCGTCGGCAAGGAAGTGCTGTCCCAATTTGGGCTTATGTTGTGGACGGCGAGCAGACACCACCTTCGGCACGTTGACCCTCTTTTCCTCGGGGCGATAGACTGGCTAGTTGGTCCGCGCGAAAGCAGCGCGGGTGTTCGGCCCCGCAAAAATATATTCCATCATATCGTGTACTCGCAATTCGCGGAGTTTCTCTGGGAGGATTCATGCACATCGCATTTGTGGCTTCAGAAGGCGTGCCGTATTCGAAAACCGGCGGTTTGGCCGACGTGGTGGGAGCGTTGCCGCGGTCGCTGGCGGCTTTGGGACATCAGGTAAGCGTTTACCTGCCGCGCTATAAACAGACCAAGTTGGCCGATGCCGCAACCGTGGTGCGCAGTATCACCATCCCGTTTGACGACAAGTATCGATTTGCCTCGGTGGTAACGGGCGGGAAAGTGGCGGGAGTGCATTTTTACTTTATCGATTGTCCGCAATATTTTGACCGGGATGCGCTGTATGGGACGCCGGCGGGGGATTATCCCGATAATGCGGAGCGCTTTGCCTTGTTTTCGCGGGCGGTGATCGAGGCGACGAAAATTCTGGGCGTGCCCCAGGTCTTTCATTGTCACGACTGGCAATCGGCACTGGTTCCGGTGCTGCTGAAAACCATTTATGCAGAAGATCCGGCGTTCCGCGATGTGGGCACGGTGTTTACCATTCACAACATGGGCTACCAGGGGCTGTTTCCGCCGGAGGTTTTGCCCCTGTTGATGCTGCCCTGGGATTTGTTCACGATGTCGAAGATGGAGTTCTTTGGGCAGGTGAATTTTCTGAAAGGGGCGCTGATTTATTCCGATTATGTGACCACGGTGAGCCGGAAATATAGTCAGGAAATCCAAACCGCTGAATATGGATTTGGACTGGAGGGCGTGCTGCGCGATCGTGCGGCAACCGTCACGGGAATTCTGAATGGCGTGGATTACGAGGAATGGAGTCCGCAGACGGATAAGTTTACCGTGGCGAAATTTTCTCCGCAGGATCTTTCCGGGAAGGCGGCATGCAAGAAGGATTTGCTGGCCACGTTTGGGGTGACGAACACCGATGCGAAGGTGCCGGTGATTGGAATCGTCTCGCGTTTCGCGGCGCAAAAAGGCTTTGACCTGATTGCGCAGGTCATGGACCGGTTGGCTCGCGAAGAGATGATCATGGTCGTGCTGGGCTCCGGCGACAAGGTGTACGAAGAAATGTTTGCCCGGCTGAATAAACAGTTTCCCAACAAGATTGCGTTGAAAGTGGCTTACGACAATGCCGTCGCGCACAAGATTGAGGCGGGGTCAGATATGTTCCTGATGCCTTCTCGGTACGAGCCCTGTGGGTTGAACCAGATTTACAGCTTGAAATACGGGACCGTGCCCATCGTTCGCGCCACTGGCGGGTTGGATGACACGATCGAGCCCTGGGACGCGCGCACTGGCAAGGGAACTGGCTTCAAGTTCACGGAGTACAACGGGGAATCTTTGCTGCTGACCATCAAGCATGCGCTGCAGGATTTCCGCGATCAGACTTCGTGGCATGCGCTGATGCGGAACGGCATGAACAAGGATTTTTCGTGGAATGCTTCGGCGCGGGAGTATAGCAAGGTCTATGAGCGGGTGAAGGGCGGGCGTGCGGCCGCGGCAACCGCGGTGGAGAAGGTGCTGGTGTAGCCCTTGAGTCTGCCTCCTTCGAAGCTGCCTCAGTGCCCGAGCAGTCCCTTTTGCAGACCTGCATTGGGCGGCTTCGGCCCGAGCCACACTGAGAAGAGCATTTGTCCGAAAGACTGACCAGTTATGGTCACCTTGTCCTTGCCGTTGATGGCGAAGATCGTGCCCGTGCCGGGGAGGTAAGTAAAAACCATTTCGTCACCCTCTTTCACCGGCTCGAGCGCGCTGAACAACCGGTCAATGTCGGCCGCCATCGTCTTCTTCGCATCCGGCGCATTGTCGGTGAACGATTCGTCGAATGCGTCTACCATCTGGTTTCTGCTCGCACTGTGCACGAAGTGCATGACAATCCGCTTGGGTGCATCGGCCTTGAGGAGCGCATTGGGGTCGGAGGACTTCTGCGTCACATACAGTCCCGCGACGTAGACCTTCACCAAGTACTTGGTGCGCAATCCCATGCCATTGAGCACTAGGGTTGTGCCGCCGGCCTGTATTGTGTCGGGAAGGGTTACGCCTGCGAGGCTGGCAGCGCCCAGATTAATCACTGATGCCAGCGCCAAAACAGCAACGGCAAAGGAGATGGCGGTCTTCCTCATACGGACCTCCTTGATGGTTCTACCTTCTACCTCGACTGCAGCGATGCAACATAATGTGCGAGGTTGTTGATACGTTGATGGATGGTGGCCTCGGTTTCGTTGGGAAGCGTGGCGAATAAAGGTCCCCAGACCGGCATGCATTCGGGGCAATTGGCAGAACGGTGGTATCCGTGCTCTGCGCCTTCCCTCCCGAAGCGCATAATCAGATCAAACTCGTCATAGGGAAATTTTCCGCCGTTGCGCCTGCCCAGCGTCGTCAAATCTGCCACCGGAAGTTTGAACGCTGGAGCGGCCGGGCCGTGCCCGTCGCCATTGATCCCGTGACAAGCCGAACACAGCTTCGCGTACATCTCTTCGCCGGAGGCCCAGGATGTTTTCGGAATCGGAGTTTGGTGGATGACGACTTGTTGCGCCTGAATCGAAATCACAGATAGAAGCAGAATTCCAAGTACAGTAAATCGTGTGCGCATGGGGGGCTCCAATCTGCACCTGCACTGATTGAATTCCTCGAGTGGGGTGGGGACAATGACCTTCATCACAGCATGGCGTGAAGTCGCAGGCGTTTCCCCGACGCGTGGGCCAGAGGTGGTGGAAATTCCTTGCTGGGTCGCTGGTGGCGCCGACTGCCATGGGGTTGCCTTCGGCTTCGCTCAGGGCAGGCTTTCGCTTCGCTCGGAAGGACGTCGGGGTTGGAAATGGCCGGCGAGCGCCGGCCATGGCCAAAGATTACGCAACGGCTTTATCTGGAGATGCGCCGCCGAACGACTTCAGCGCGGCCGCCTCTTCGTTGTGGATGTCAAAAACCGCCGACAGCTTTGTCATCTGAAGCAAGTCATGCACTCGCTTGTTCAGGTTGGTGAGTTTCAATTCGCCGCCTTGGTTGCGAATGGTGGTATGGCTCTTGACCAGCTCACCCAGACCGGAGCTATCGATGTAGTGAACTTCACTCAGGTTGAAGATGATCTTGTGATTTCCATTCTGCGCCAGCTCGCGAACCAAGTCGCGCAGGGCTACATTGCCCTCGCCCAGCGTGATTCTTCCGCTTACATCGATGACGACTACGTCTTCAATTTGACGGGTGTGGGTTTGCATTTTGGCGGCGGTTTTTTCTGGCATGGCCAGACCCAGCCGGTCCAATGTGCCGCATGCCGAGGCGGCAATTTCCTGCGACTCAGTGGTTACCACGACCAGGGAACGTCCTTCCTTCAGCACCTCGCGGAAAAAGGCAGCATCTTCGGAAGCTTTTTCATTGGACGATGGCTGCGGAGCTTTGCCATCGTGAGCGGCACCCGCGCCTACTGCGGAACCAGCGCCTGCGCCGGCAAGTCCCAACAGGGCAGCGGCGCCAAAGCCGAGGGCAAACACAGTTCCAATGCCCGGTAAGAGCAGGGACGCAGCCACCACTCCGGCAGCCATGCCAGCGGCTCCTCCGGCAAAACCACCGACGGTCGCGCCCAGTTCTTTTCCAATGCGATTGGCGTCGCTTTCGGAGCGAGTGAGGAAAACGATAGACTGCTGCGGAACACCGTTCTGCAGCAATTCCTTGACTGCGGTTTCGGCATGATCCCGTGAAGAAAAAACTCCGATGGCAGTTTCCATAATCTCTCCTGTAACTGCAGATGTTTAGCTGAAGTTGCACAGGCGCGGCGCTCAGGCGGCTCCGAGGGGAAGCCATGACGCAATCAGCGCTGGCGCATTACTTTGTATGAACGGCGTGGATTTGTCAAGCAGGAAAATCCCGAGCGCAAGTGCCTGTTGTGCCCCTTTGCCCTGAAAAGAGACGGCATGGGTTTTCGGCCGCGGATTGTTCTCTCCTCCTTTTGTTCGCCTGCTACAATCCGCACATGGCCGTCGCATCTCAGCTGCCGGCTCTTGCCCGAACCATCTTCCACGTTGATATGGACGCGTTCTTTGTGTCGGTGGAGGAGTTGTTCGATCCCTCCCTGAAAGGGAAAGCTGTAGTTGTTGGAGGACAACGGGACGAGCGCGGCGTGGTTTCGGCGGCTTCGTATGAAGCGCGAAAGTTTGGCGTGCATTCGGCGCTGCCGCTGCGCACGGCGGCCAAGCTTTGTCCGCACGCCATTTTTGTGGATGGGCATCCGGAGCGGTATCGCGAATGCTCGGAAAAAGTCTACCAAGTGCTGACGGCATTTTCGCCGAAAGTTGAAATGGCTTCCATTGACGAAGCCTATCTCGATATGACCGGGACGGTGCGCCTGCACGGGCCTCCGCTGAAGGCGGCGCACAAATTGCATCAGAAGATGAAAGAAGAGACGCGGCTGAATTGTTCGATCGGCATTGGCGCGTCGCGGCTGATTGCGAAAGTTTCTTCGGCGCAGGCCAAGCCGAACGGTGTGTTGTGGATTATCCCGGGCGAGGAGGCGAAATTTCTCGCGCCCCTGGATGTGCGCGAGATTCCGGGTGTGGGCAAGGTAATGGAGCAGCATCTGCACGAATTGGGTATCAAGAAGGTGGGAGACCTGGCTCGACTGGAAGAAGCGGAGTTGGAAGAACGGTTCGGCAAATGGGGATTGGCGCTCGCGGGCAAAGCTCGCGGCGAAGATGCCGGTGGATGGTTCGACTCCGAGGTTGGCGCAGAGAGCGAGGCGAAATCGATCAGCCACGAGCATACCTTCAACGAAGATACCGCGGACGAAAACCAGATCAGTTCGACTTTGATGCGATTGTCCGAGATGGTTGGGCGGCGCTTGCGCGAGGCCAATCTGCATGCGCGCACCATTCAGCTCAAGCTGCGCTATAAGGATTTCACCACGATTACGCGAGCGCATTCGTTGGCGGCTCCGACACAGCTTGATGGCGAAATTTTTGGGCAGGTTCGAACTCTATTTCGTAAGAACTGGAAACAGGGTCGGCAGGTACGCCTTCTGGGCGTGCAGGCTTCGCATTTCGAGGCGCAAGTAGAGCAGATGAACTTGTTGGAGGCTGGGCGGCAGCAGCGGTGGAAGGATGCGCTGACTGTGGCTGACCGGCTCCGCGATCGCTTCGGCGAGGCTAGCGTCACGCTGGCTGGGGGAATGCGCGGCCAGTTTCGCGAGCGAACGCATGAGAATCCGGCGGGGCTGCCGGGAAAGAGCAAGGGCAAGGCGGAGTAAAAGCTGCATGCTGGCTTGTTGCGGTTGACCCGCCTGCTATCGCCGCACTAAGATTTGCGGTCACCTTCCACAGATTTTCAGGAGATCACTATGCGTAACACTTTTCGGGGTGTGTTTGCCCGCTTCATCTTTTCTGCCTTGCTGCTTTCTCTATTCGTCACTGCCGCTTCGTCGCAAAATGATCCACCTTTACTGCTGCGCTTTCCGACAATCAGCAAAACTCAGATTGTCTTTAATTACGGCGGCAATCTTTGGATTGTGAGCCGCGAGGGCGGCGATGCGCACCGGCTTACTTCTGGCGTGGGCGTCGAGACTGATCCTAGCTTCTCTCCTGACGGAACCATGGTCGCGTTCACCGGCGAGTATGACGGGAATAAAGATGTGTATGTCGTGCCAGCGAGTGGGGGCGTGCCGCGGCGACTGACGTTCCATCCGGCGGACGATCTTGTGACCGGTTGGACTCCCGACGGGAAGAAGATTCTTTTTGGCTCGTGGGGCAACAGCTTCCGGCATTTCGAATTCCAGCTCTATACCGTGCCGGTGGATGGCGGATTTCCCACGCAGCTTCCGATTCCGATCGCTGCCGAAGCCAGCTATTCGCCCGACGGCACGCACCTGGCGTATGTGCCGCACATTCAATGGGAGGCGGCATGGAAGCGCTATCACGGCGGACAGGCGACGCCGATCTGGATTGCGGATCTGAAGGATTCGAGCGTGGTGAAAATCCCGCGGGAAAATTCCAATGATCATTATCCGGTGTGGGTGGGCGACACGGTTTATTTTCTGTCGGACCGCAACGGGCCGGTGAGCCTGTTCGCGTATGACACCAAGAGCAAACAGGTTTCGGAAGCTCTGCACAGCGACGGATTTGATTTCAAGAGCGCCTCAGCGGGGCCGGATGCAATCGTGATCGAACAATTCGGTGCGATCAAGGTTTACGACCTGAATACGCACCAGGCGAAAAATATTTCGATTCGCGTGAAGGGCGATCTGCTGGCGGTGCGTCCGCACTTCGCCAAGGTTGAGCCGAAACGCATTCAGAATTTCGACTTTTCGCCTACCGGCGCGCGCGCGGTGTTTGAGGCGTGGGGTGAAATTTTTACCGTACCCACCGACAAGGGCGATATTCGCAATCTGACACGTTCGCCCGCGGTAGCCGATCGCGATCCGGCATGGTCTCCGGATGGAAAATCAATCGCCTATTTCTCCGATGAGAGTGGTGAATATGAGCTGTGCATCCGGGCGCAGAACGGATTGGGCGACGTGCGGCACATCAATCTGGGCAATCCGCCATCGTTCTTCTACACGCCGGTTTGGTCTCCTGACAGCAAGAAGATTGCGTATTCCGATAAGCGGATGAACCTGTGGTATCTCGATCTGGACAGTCCGAAACCGAAGTTGATCGACCAGGATCTCTACGGTGGCTTCAGCCAGACGCAATTTAGTGCGAACTGGTCTCCGGATAATAAGTGGATCGCGTATACGCGGCAATTGATCAGCGGCCTGCACGCGGTCTTTGTTTATTCCCTCGATCAGGGCAAGGCCTTTCAGATCACGGATGGAATGAGCGACGCGCTGTTTCCGGTATTTGACAAGAATGGAAAGTATCTTTATTTCACGGCGTCGACCGACACGGCGCTTACGACGGCGGGGCTTGATATGTCCAGCGATGAGCACCGGGTGTCGCGCAGCGTCTACGTTGCCGTGCTGAGCAAAGACTTGCCTTCACCGTTGGCTCCGGAGAGCGATGAAGAAAAGGTCACCGCCGCGGATAAGGATAAGGGCGCCGACAACGCCAAGGAAGAGAAAGACAAGAGCAAAGACAAAGCAAGCGACAAAGCCAAAGATAAAGATAAAGATAAAGACGAAGACAAGAGTAAGGATAAGGATAAGAAAGAGCCGGTCGTCGTCAAAATTGATCTTGATGGAATCGACCAGCGCATTCTCGCGCTGCCGATTGCGGGGAAGAATTATGTGAACCTGTTGGCGGGCAAGTCCGGAGTGCTGTTTTTGCTCGAGGCGCCCATGGTGATTCTGGAGGGAGACAATCCGCAGACTATTCAGAAATTCGACTTGAGCAAGCGCAAGGTGGATAAGTGGATTGAAGAAGTCAACGACTTCAGGGTTTCATACGATGGAGAAAAAATTCTTTATCGCAAAGGGGACACATGGTCGACGGCGTCGGCCGAAGAGGCGCCCAGCTCTGGAGGTCCGCCGAAGCCGGGCATCGGTCCGCTGAAACTGGATGGATGGGAGGTCTACGTCGAGCCGCGGGCGATGTGGAAGCAGATCTATAACGAGACCTGGCGGATCGAGCGCGACTTTTTCTACGATCCGCACTACCACGGTCTGAATCTGGAGAAAGCGCAAAAGAAATACGAGCCCTATCTGGATGGGATCGCCTCGCGCGGGGAACTGACGTATCTGTTTGAAGAGTGCCTCGGCGAAATTACGGTCGGCCATATGTTCATCGATGGCGGCGAGGTGCCGGAAGTGAAAAAACTTAAAGGCGGACTGCTGGGAGCCGACTACACATTGGAGAACGGGCGCTACCGCCTGGCGAAGGTTTATGACGGGGAAAACTGGAATCCAGGATTACAGGCTCCGCTAACCCAGCCTGGAGTCAATGCCAAGGCGGGCGAATACATTCTGGCAGTGAATGGACGCGAGTTGCACGCCCTGGACAACATCTACAGTTTCTTTGAGGAGACTGCCGGTAAGCAGGTCGTGCTGAAGATTGGGCCGAATCCTGATGGCAAGGATGCGCGTGAGGTTACGGTAGTTCCGGTGGAAAGCGAAGAGAATCTGCGTCATCTGGCGTGGATCGAGGGAAACCGGCGCAAGGTCGATGAAGCGACCGGCGGAAAAGTGGCGTACGTTTATGTGCCCAATACCGGTGGCGGCGGCTATACCAGCTTCAACCGGTACTTCTTTTCGCAGGTGGGCAAGCAGGCGGTGATCATTGACGAACGGTTCAACGAAGGTGGACAGCTGGCCGATTACATCATCGATTATTTGCGCCGTCCGATCATGAGCAAGGTGGTCACGCGCGAAGGGCATGATTGGTCGAGTCCGTCGGAGGCGATCTTTGGGCCCAAGGTGATGATCATCAATGAAATGTCCGGCTCGGGCGGCGATGCATTGCCGTGGTATTTCCGCAAGGCCGGATTAGGGCCATTGATCGGCAAGCGGACTTGGGGCGGATTGGTGGGAATTGGCGGCTATCCTGAGCTGATTGATGGCGGCAATGTTACGGCGCCGCGAGCGGCCATCTACGGGCTGAAGGGCGAGTGGGAGGTCGAGAATGTGGGAGTGCCTCCTGATATCGAAGTCGATCTCGATCCCGCCGCCTACCGCCAGGGACACGACGCCCAGCTCGACAAAGCGATCGAGGTGGTCTTGCAGCAGTTAAAGGAGCATCCGGTGCCGGAGTACAAGAAGCCGGCGTATCCGAATTATCACGAGAAGGATGAGTTGGGCGGGAAGTGAGGTGCGATTTGTTTCGGGCCGCCTGTTTCCCAAAGTGCCCCGAATCCATCCCCGGAATGCTGGTTCGGATAGTTGGTGTAATCGGCTGTG
>CAWFUK010000067.1:0-114038 GCA_963818935.1 uncultured Acidobacteriaceae bacterium | reverse complement strand
TAATTCGCCGCAATTGCGCGAGATTTATGCGGAGGCGCTGCTGGCTGCGGGGCGCTATGAGGAAGCCGAGCCGCTGGTGTGGCAGCTCTTCGAAAAAAATCCGCAGCGCATCGCGCAGGTCACTGCGTTGATCGGGCAATTGTTGGACGCGGAACAGGATGAACCGGCTGTAAATCTGGCGCGCAAGCTGGGCCAGTTTCATGCCAAGCGCGGCGAGCGGCGCCAATTCCTGGCAACGATGCAGGAGCTCTTCGAGAAGCGGCGGGCTTCGGCAAACATGCTGGAATTTATGGCGGAGTTGTTTAACGCCTCCAATCGCGAGGGCGATTACTGCCAGACTTTGCTGAAGCTTTTTGATGTGCTCTGCGGAGCGGGAGATTTTGCCAAAGCATCGGACTGTTTGGACAAGGCGGCGGAAGTCGATCCCTATGAGTTCGGTCATGCCAAGCGCCTGGAGATGCTGAAGGGGAAAATCGATCCCGGAAAGTTCCAGGCGATCGCTTCCAGGTTTACTCCCGCCAGCAAGCCTGTAGTTGAGCCAGAGCACGAGCAGCCGGAGGCTACGCTGGGCGCCGGAACCCTGCAAGACCTGATGCTGCAAGCCGAGATTCTGGTGCAGTACGGCATGCGGAACAAAGCAGTCGAGAGGCTTCAGAGAATTCAGGAGCTTTTTCCCAGAGAAGAACAACGCAACGAAGAATTGCAGCGGCTCTACTTGTCGGCCGGTATGACGCCCACCTATGGAGGCGGCGCGGTACTTGAGCCGGCTAAGGCAGAACCAGCCACGGGGGTTGTGGGGCCGGCGCCGGTAAGCGATCCGGCGGCCGAGATGCGCAATGTCACCCGTGTGGCCGAGATTACCCGCAAGTTGTATCACCAGGGTACCGCCCCTGCGGTGCTGACTACGGCGGTTAATGAAATCGGCGGCCACTGGGAGGTTTCGCGATGTGTGGCCATGATGCGGACGCCGGGTTCGGCGCCAACGGCGTTGCAGGAATTTTGCGGAAAGGGAGTGACGGCAGCAAACCATGCGGCCATCAAAGCGGTAATGTGTGCCTTGCAGGATGTGGCTCCGATCGAGCCCGTTTACATTGCCGATGCGCAGAAGGGGCCGGAGTTGCAGAGCGGGCGGCAAGCGGCGGCGGACGTGGGTGCGACGGCGGTGCTGGCCCTTCCGCTGATTAATGGAGAAGACTCCGTTGGCATGTTGGCGCTCATCCAGAACAAAGCGCGCGTCTGGCCAAACACAGATGTGGTCGTGCTGAAGACGCTGGCCGATCAGATGGTGATTGCGCTAAATAATGCGGGCTTGCGACGGCTGGTGAAGAGTTTGTCGGTCACGGACGAGAATTCTCGGCTCCTGAAGCGCGGCTCTTATCTGGACTTGCTACTAGCGGAAAGCAAACGCGCGGTGCAGAATGCGGCGGCGCTCTCGGTGCTGCTGTTGCAGTTTGGGCGAAGTGCGGCCCTGATCAAGGAATATGGCGAGGCCGCTGTGGAAAACGTCATGGAAAAGATTGGCCAGCAGTTCGCTGCCAACATTCGCACCAACGACCTGGCATTCCGCTACGACACGACGACAATCGCGATCATCCTGGGAGAGACGACGGAAAGGGACGCAATGCACGCGGTCGAAAAGCTGCGCAGAATTATTGCGGAAGTGCGCTTGCCGGCGAAGGACGGCTCCGAGAAAGGCCTGGCGATGGAATTTTCCGCCGGCCTGGCGGAGGCTGTGGTGCAGGACACCTATGATCCCGTGGATATTGTGACGGAAGTGATCAACCGGGCTGAACACGCGTTGGCGACCTCAGTGGCGCAGGGGCCGGGGAAAGTTGTGGCGCTGAAGGCGGCGCTTGCGGCGGGAGCGGTGGCGTAGAAACATTCAGTCATTGTGTGATTGGGTCATCGGGTGATCGATCCGAATCATGCAATGACTCAGCAGCACTCACTCAATGCCCCGATCACCCGACGGCTCAATCCTCTTCTGTGGTCAAATCCTCTTGCTCACTGCTAAACTAGTGAGTTTGCACCACCACTTTTAATCCCTTCTGCGTACGGGGACTGCCAGGAAAATCATGATGAAACCGGGAGATATTGCCATTGTCAGCGGGGCGCGCACGCCCTTTGGACGCTATTGCGGCAAGCTGAAAGATTTCACGGCGCAGGAGTTGGGCGCGGTTGCCGCCAAGGGAGCCATTGAACGCGCGGGAATTGACGCGAAGGAATTCGATCACGCGGTGTTTGGCAATGCGCAGCAGACTTCCTGCGATGCGCTGTATGGGGCGCGGCACGTGGGATTACGGGCGGGGCTGCCGATTGAAACTCCGGCGCTGACCGTGAACCGACTGTGCGGGTCAGGGATGCAGGCGATCGTGAATGCGGCGCAGATGATTCAGCTCGACGAGGCGAAGATTGTGCTGGCCGGCGGGATGGAGGCCATGTCGCAGGCTCCCTTTGTGATTCGCGGCCGCGATGGCTTTACGCTGGCTCCAGGCGGGAAGCTGGAAGATTCGCTGATGGTGGCCCTGCTCGATTCCTATTGCGGGTTGTACATGGCGAACACGGCGGAGTTGTATGGTGAGCAGCAGGGCATCACGCGGCAGGCGCAGGACGAATTCGCGATGCGTTCGCAACAAAAGGCGGATGAAGCCTACAAGGCCGGACGTCTTCAAGAAGAGTTGGTTCCGGTTCCGCTGAAAGATCGTAAGGGTGAACCGACCGGCGAGTCGATGACCGAGGATGATCACCGGCGTCCGCAGACTACGATGGAAGGGCTGGCGAAGTTGAAGGCGGCGTTCGGAAAGAATGGGACCGTCACTGCTGGCAATGCGAGCGGCATTGTGGATGGAGCGGCGGCGGTGGTGCTGATGTCGCTGGAGGAAGCACGAAAGCGCAGCATTGAGCCTTTGGGGCGAATTGTAAGCTGGGGGATTGCAGGAGTCGAGCCGAAAGTGATGGGGCGCGGTCCGGTGCCGGCGACGAAGCTGGCGCTGCAGAAGGCTGGGCTGAATCTGGATTACATCGATCTGATCGAAGTGAATGAAGCCTTCGCGGCGCAGTATCTGGCCGTCGAAAAAGAGCTGGGGCTCGATCGCGAGAAGGTGAATGTGAATGGCGGGGCGATTGCGTTGGGCCATCCGCTGGGCGCGACCGGGACGCGGCTGGTGATTACACTGCTGTACGAGTTGCGGCGCCGTCGAAAAAAATATGGATTGGCGACAGCGTGTATCGGCGGCGGGCAAGGGATTGCGATGGTGGTGGAGAGCATGAACTGATAACGCGTTTGATCGGTGTCGGATGTCTGTGCGCGATAAAACGGCGGCCGAAATTGCGGATCTAATTGACGGATTCCTGGCGAATCGGCCCGCGAGGAACCGGGAATGGTATGACTTCCTTGATCGCAGCAACAAGGATCCGAGGCTTGATATTTTCAGAAAGCAATGTAAAAGAATGAATGACCAGTTCCAGTCTGACAAGAAATCGCTAGACCTCGACAGACGTGATCGTTGGCAAGATGCGACGAACGAGTTGAAGAAGATAGCGGCACAATTGCGAGATTTAGAAAAGGAAACTCAACAATAGAATTATATGGATATCAAGAAAGTTGGAGTTCTCGGTTGTGGGCTGATGGGTTCCGGCATCGCGCAGGTTTGCGCTACGGCTGGATTCGATGTAACTGTTCTCGAAGTCGAGCAAAAGTATCTCGATAAGGGTTTCGCCGGGATCGAAAAATCTTTGGCGAAATTTGCCGAGCGTCCCGTCGAGAAGGGCGGGATCACGGAGGGGCAGAAGGATGCGATTCGTTCCCGTCTTAAAGGGACGACGAACAAGTCCGATCTGGCCGATTGCGACATTGTGATTGAGGCCATCATCGAGAATGTGGAAGAGAAGAAGAAGATGTATGCTTCGCTCGATGGCATCGTGAAGAAAGAGGCGATCTTTGCTTCGAACACGTCATCGATCTCGGTGACAGAGCTTTTGACTTCCGTCAAGCGACCGGAGCGATTTATCGGGCTGCACTTTTTTAATCCGGTGCCGCTCATGAAGCTGGTCGAGGTGGTGCGAACGATTGCTACCGCCGACGAGGTTTATGAAACGGCTTATGCGTTTGCGAAAAAGCTGGGTAAGGTTCCGGTGCGGACTTCGGACAAAACCGGCTTCATCGTAAACCGCCTGCTGGTGCCGTATTTGCTCGATGCTATTCGTGCGTATGAAGAAGGTGTAGGGTCAATTGAAGATATCGATAACGCGATGAAGCTGGGTTGCGGGTACCCCATGGGGCCGTTTACTTTGCTCGATTTCGTCGGGCTCGACACGACTTATTACATCACGCACGTAATGTATGACGAGTTCAAGGAGCGGCGGTTTGCGTCGCCTCCGCTGCTGAAGCGGATGGTGATGGCGGGATGGTATGGTCGCAAGAGTGGTAAAGGGTTCTACGATTATTCGGATGCGAATGCGCCCAAGGCGAATAAACTGTAAGTCCAGACAGCCAGGGGCGGGCTGTTCCGCATGAATATGGAGAAACGAAGAAAATCCGATCGGACACCTGGCGAAGGCGGTGCGGAGGAGATTGAAATGTACCGAAAAGCCTGGCAGAGCTATGTGGTGCGGCGAAATCTGGTGGTGGCGCTGTTTGTCAGTTTTGTGCTTCTCGGGTTGGTGATCGGGAAACTGAAACTGGGCGAGCCAGCGGACTTCGCCATTTTACTGTTCTGGACCGGCGTTTATCTGGCGGGCGCGTGGTGGATGACGGAGTGGAAATGTCCGCGGTGTGGAAAAGTGTTCGGAAACCGGCTGTGGACGCAGAAGTGCATCAGTTGCGAGTTGAGCAAGGAAGAGATCGCGGCCGTGGTGGCGCGGGGCAAGTGAAATTCTTGGCCACGGATCCGCACGGATTTCCTTTGTGCGAGCGTTGTCAACTCGATACGGTCCGGTAGTGAGCGAAGTAATTTACATTCCGCTCCGGGATGAAGAGATGGACTGCTGGCGGCCTGTGCACGCCGACCGGGTTTCGAATGGCATCTACGAGATCACGGTCGATGTAGAGCCTGGCGACGAACGCTGGCTCTTTCCTCCCCGATCTCGCGTGCGCTGTCGCGAGCATGCCTTCGTGGATGGCCACGTAGGACTGGTTGCATTCGAACTTGCCAAGTGAACCTATATGAACTTCGAAAACATACTACTGGAAAAGAAAAACTCGATTGCTTACGTGACCGTCAACCGGCCGAAGGTTTTGAATGCGCTCAACATGGCGACCATGGAGGAGTTGCGGGCGGCGTTTCATGACATCAAGAATGATGTGTCGATTCGCGTAGTCATCTTTACCGGCTCGGGCGAAAAGGCATTCATTGCCGGAGCGGATATTGGCGAATTGGCCAAGCATGATGCGGTGACTGGCAAGGAATATACGCATCGGGGGCAGAATGTTTTGAACTTGATTGAGAATCTGGGCAAGCCGGTGATTGCTTGCATTAATGGGTTCGCTCTCGGCGGAGGATGCGAGATGGCGATGGCGTGCACGATGCGGCTAGCCAGCGAGAATGCGAAGCTGGGACAGCCGGAGGTGAAGCTCGGAATTATCCCTGGCTACGGCGGCACACAGCGATTGCCGCGGCTGGTGGGCAAAGGCATTGCGATGCAGATGGTGCTGGCGGGCGAGATGATTACGGCACAGGAAGCGCATCGCATTGGGCTGGTGAATGAGGTGACGGCGGCAGCCGAGTTGATTCCCCGGGCCGAGGCGATCGCGAAAAAGATCATTGCGAATGCTCCGCTGGCCGTGCAGTATGCCATGGAGGCCGTCAACAAAGGCATGGAGATGACTTTGAGCGAGGGCTTGTATCTGGAAGCCGTGCTGTTCGCCGTGGCCTGCGCTACGGAAGATAAGAAGGAAGGAACTGCGGCGTTTCTGGAAAAACGGGCAGCAGAGTTCAAAGGCAAGTAGCGGCGGACCTTCACGGGTTCATACGGATCCAGCAAAAATCCGCCAACCACAATGAAGTCTCAGAGGCACGGAGAGGGATTGATTAAATCCATACAACTCACAGCGCTTACCAAGTCTTTGGCGGATTTTAGAGCGTTGATCAAACTCCTCGACTCACTCGGGGTTCATAAGGAAATACGAGGATCGAACGAAAATTATCATTACGCCGATTACTGGCCCAGAGATATGAGCCTGCAAGTGATGTATGGGACCAGGCAGGACAACGCAGATTTGGGCTTGATCGTAACTGATCCGGATTCTGCGTTTGAGGTCGTGAAGAAGCTTGGTTTTAAGCTGCTTGGCGAGTTCTCTCGTCCTAACATGGGGGACCACTTCAGGTTTTTTGATGTCGAACTTCCCAGCGGCGCGCGGGTGCGGATTGGGGGCAGTCGGGCCGATGTAGTTCGAGACTCTGACCTTGTGACCCAGTTGCAAGGGGGTCTGAATGCCAGTGGTAAGCGCTTCTGTCTTGTGGTTAGCACTTTCAATTCGTTTATCACGGAACGTCTACTCGCGGGTGCGGTAGATGTGTTGATTCGATCGGACGCGGCGCTTCGCACCATTGTCCGGGTCCCGGGCGCCTTCGAAATTCCTTCCGCCGCGCGTACAGTCGCGAAAACTAACTGCTACGATGCCATCATCTGCATTGGCTGCCTTTTGCGCGGGGATACGGCGCACTACGACGTGATCGTCAACGAAGTGGCGCGGGGCATCGGGCAATCGGCGCAGGAGACGGGCGTGCCCCATGCGTTCGGCGTGCTTACATGCGACACGCTTGAACAGGCGATTGATCGCGCCGGCCTGAAGATGGGGAACAAAGGTGTCGAGGCGGCTTTGGCTGCCATCGAGATGGCGAATCTGACCAAAGCCGTCTCCGGTCTCTCGTCGGAGGCCACCGGCAAAAAGCCGGCTCGGGGTCGCTCCCTTTCCCGGCCCAAGCGATGATCCCGCCCGAACTACGATTTGACCTTGTACACTAAAGGCGAACAACCAACGACCAATCATTGCGATGGGGACACGGCGTAAATCTCGCGAACTGGTTTTGCAGATGCTTTTCCAAGCCGACATGGGCAAGCAATCTGTCGACCAGGTGCAGCGCACATTCTGGGCGGAGCATGGATCCGCCAGCACGGAGATCCGCGGCTTTGCC
Organism: uncultured Acidobacteriaceae bacterium; assembly: GCA_963818935.1. GTDB lineage: Bacteria > Acidobacteriota > Terriglobia > Terriglobales > Acidobacteriaceae > Sulfotelmatobacter. The sequence continues at coordinate 106,902 of CAWFUK010000067.1, read as the reverse complement.
GAAGATTTGTTTCGCGTGGCGACGGAGCGTGGCGCGGAGATCGACAAACTCATCGAGAGCCATGCGGCTCACTGGCGCATGGAGCGCATGGCGGCCGTGGATCGCAACCTGTTGCGCGCTGGAGTTGCCGAGTTCTTGGGTTATCCCGATACCCCGCGGGCTGTCATCATCAACGAAGCGCTGGAGATTGCGCGGAAGTTCTCTAGTCCTGAGTCGGTGCAGTTTGTGAATGGAGTGCTGGATAGCGTAGCCAAGGATTTGGCCAGGACGGCTTAGTGCAACGTCTCACAGCGGCTCAAGTCAGCTTTAGTTTGGCGCGTCCAGAAGCCAGGCCCCCGCAAAACGTTTCCCCCCACAGAACTCTTGAATGGCCTAGCCGCGCAGCTCTGACAGCGCCTTGCGCGCCTCGTTGTTGTTTGGACTGATTTTCAACACGCGTTCCAGTTGCTGGCGGGCCTGCACGGGTTGGTTGGCTTTCTGATAAGCCAACGCCAGATGGTAGTGCACCATGGCATCGTCGTTCCCACCCGACCTTTGATTCAGGCGGAGCGATTCCTGGAACATATCGATCGCCGACTGGTATACCCCTTTTTGATAGTAGGCGAAGCCCAGCGTGTCGGCAGCGGCCGGCGAGTCGGGCATGCCGCGCCGCGCCTTCTGCGCCATGTTCAGAGCCACGTCCACATTGCCGCCCTGTTGCAGCATCAGGTAGGCAAGATTGTTTGACGCCAGCGCGTTATCCGGATCGATGCCCAGGGCTTGCTGGTACATGCTTCTGGCCTGATCGTAATTGCCCTGCGATTCGTACATCATCCCCGCCAGAATGTAGAACGAAATCTCTCTGGGATGATCTTTGATTGACTGCTGGTAGGTGGCAAGGGCCTGACCCACCGACCCTTCTGCAGCCTGTACCTGCGCCAGTTTCAAGAGCGCGTCGGAGTTGTTCCGATCGAGATCGACTGCCTTATGAAAAGCTGCGTCGGCGCCCGCAAAATCTTTCTTATTCTGCGTGAGGGCCGTACCTAACAGATCGTAGAACCCGCTGCTGTTAGGAACCTTGGCAATCTGCGTCCGGGCCGCGGCAATGGCTTGCTCCGGCTGCTTCTGTGCAAGGTAGGCATTCATCAGTCCCTGCAAACCATCGGTCGAGGCGGGATCTTTGTCGAGCGCCATCTGATAGAACCGGATTGCTTCCGGATACTGCTTCTGTAGTTCGTGAAGGTTGCCCAGTTGCACGTAAGGAAGTGCGCTGGAAGGAGCTACTTCGGCGGCTTTACGCATATCCTGCTCGGCGGTCGAGTAACTCTGCCGCTGCATTTCCGTCACGGCGCGCAGCAGGTAGCCATCAGGCGAGTTCGGCGCGTTGGTAATAATTTGCTGAGCCGTCTGGGCGAGCGCACCGTAGTCTTGGTGGTGCAGTTCCGCGATGGAGAGCGCTCGCTGCGCATCGGTCAGACTGGGGTCCAGGCTCACTGCCTCGCGCCACTCCGATTCCGCCTGCTGCGAATTATGTTGCAGGTCAAAGGCCAGGCCGAGTTGATAGTGGGCCATGGCGCTGTTGGGATCGCTCTTGAGCGCCTGCTGCAAAGACTCCACAGCGCCGCTGCCGTTGCCTTGCCGCATTTGTATTTGGCCACGATGGATCAGAGAATCAATGTCCCTCGCATTCGCCTTCAATATCTCGTCGTTTAATTTCGTGGCTTCGTCCAACCGGCTCTTCTGGATCAACAAATCGATATATTGTTTTTTGACGTCAAGATCTTTGGGATGCTCGCCGTACAATACGGCGAATTCGGTCGTTGCCTTGTCGATGTCGTTATTGGCCAGATAGAAAGTTCCCAGCATGCGGTAGCCATCGGGATTATGCGGGAAGTCGTTCTTGGCTTGCTTCAAAAAGGCCTCGGCCTCATCTTTTCTGCCTTCGGCCATGAGCAGGCCGGCATATTGTGCGCGTGGAGTCGGGTCTTTGAGATTGACGTCGATCGCCTTCTTGAATTGTTGTTCCGCCTCTGGCAAACGGTTGCGTGACTGGTAGAACGCTCCGAGAAAAATTTGCGCGCTCATGTTCTTCGGCCCCAGCGTCGCCGCTTTCTTGAAGTTGATCTCCGCCTGATCGAACAGGTTGGCGCCGAGTTGCAATGTGGCCAGACGCAAGTACGAATCGGCGCGATTCGGATCAAGCGCAATCGCGTCCTGCATCTCCTGCATTGCTTTCGTAGTGTTGTTCTGCGCCACGTAATAGTCTGCCCACGCTTGAAAGACTTCAGGCTTTGGGGGCTGTTTTTCGTTAAGCAGATCGAGATGGGCCTTGGCCTCTTTCAGGTAATCCGGAATGGGCGAGCCATCGGAAGTGCGCGCCCGGACCAGCAAATTGACCAGGTCGAGATGGGCAGCGTAATTATCGGGGTTTAGATTGGCGGCAAGCGAGAGTTCGTAAGAAGCATGCCGCTGATCACCCAGCTTTAAATAAGCTTCGCCCAGTTGAAAATGAGCTTCCGCGAAACGCGGATCGACCTGCGTAGCGTTTTGATACTGGATTGCCGCTTCGCGAATCTTGCCCTGATCGCGATAGCGGTTACCACTCTCCAGAAACTTCTGTTTGCGGACGTTGGGATCGCGCGAACAGCTCGTCAGCAGCGCTGGAATCAAGAACCCGATGATAAAAAGGCGTATGGCGAGGGAACGGCTCATTGTTTCTCCCGAAGAAAGGCGCAGGGGTGCGAAAGCCTGGCACCAGTGGCCTTTACCAAGGTACTGCAAGACGGTCTATATGAAAAGTGACTCCGGTCACTCACAAGGACGGATATCCAACTGGTAAAGATTCGTAAAACTCAGGGGAATCCGACAACTCTCGGCAAATAATCGGGGTTCATACCATTACGCCAATTCGAATTTGTTCAGGAGGAAATATCATGCTTAAACACTGCCTACTCGCCCTGATGCTGGCTGGTCTCATCTACGCAGTCACCCCTTCGGCCAGCTCACAAGACAACGGAACAAACGCGCAACAGGCTGCTCCGGCCGAACATGGCCGCGGTCATTTCGATCCGGCGCGGCGTACGGAGATGCTGACGAAGAGACTGAACCTGTCTTCGGATCAGCAATCCAAGGTGCTGGATATCTATAAATCCGCGCAATCGCAAATGGAGAGCCTGCGCTCCGATGCATCGGTTCCCCAGGCGGATCGTCACGCCAAGATGCAGGAAATCCGCAAGAACACGGATGATCAGGTTCGCGGCGTGCTCAATTCAGATCAGCAGAAGAAGTTCGACGAGATGCAAAGCCGACACGAACAGCGGCAACAGCCGCAACAGCAACAGCAGCAGTAGGACGGCACGCGGCTCACACTCCAGAGAGGGCGTGAGCTCCCGAAAGCAAGGGCTTGCGTACCTTGGCCAAGGCGACTGCCTTTTGCGCGATGTGTTCGGCGCTCACTTCGAACTCGCGGATGAGTTCCCAGGGAGCGCCGGACTCGCCGAAGCGGTCGCGGACGCCAATGGAGCCTGTGATCACGGGGACGCGATAGAGCTCGGGCGAGCTAGTGAGGATGGAGCTGACACGCCAGGCCAGCGCGCCAACCTGATGTTCTTCGGCGGTGACCATCAATCCAGTTTCTTTTGCGGCGCGAATCACGGCGGCCTCGTCGATCGGCTTCAGGGTGTGCATATTGAGGACGCGGGTTTCCCAGCCGAATTCCTGTTGCAGGATGTAGGCTGCCCGCATGGCTTCCGGGACCATCGGTCCGCAGGCGACGATGGTCAAATCTTCCGATTCGTTCTCGTAGTTTTCTGCGAGGTAGGTCTCGAAGGCGTCGGCGAAATTATTAGTGATGTGGCGAAGGCGGATGACGTTTGCTTTTCCAAAAACAAATGGCGTTTCTTCCTGGCTGACGATGGGAGTCGCCTCGCGGGCGAAGCGAATATATTTCGGGCCGAAATGTTGCAACAATAGATAGCTGGTTGCTTTTCGAGTTTCGATGGCATCGCAGGGCACAACCACCGACATATTGGGCAGGCCGCACATGGCAAACAAATCTTCCAGAGCCTGATGGGTCGCGCCGTCCGGGCCGACGGAGACGCCGCCGTGGGCTCCCGCAATCATCACATTGAAATTGCCGTAGCAGATGGAAGTGCGGATTTGATCGAGGTTGCGGGCGGCAGCAAAGGTGGCGTAGGTGCCGAAGACGGGCAGCTTGCCTTCTTTCGCCAATCCAGCCGCGGCTGAGGTTGCCGATTGCTCGGCGATGCCCATGCTGATCCAGCGCTTCTTGCGCTCGGGTTTTCCGGCATAGAAATCGCTGATGGTGATGGAGCCGGAGATGTCGAGACCGAGACAGACGACGCGCTCATCGTCGCCATGCTGCGCAAGAGCCTGGCCAAAACCCTTGCGTGTAGGCTCCATTTTCGCGTTCATCACGATCTGGCTGTTCCACCAGTAATCGCGGCTGAAGCGCGGCATCTTCTGATTGAGGGCGCGCATGGCCTCATGCTGGTAGTTTTCCGCATGCTCCAGCAAGCTGGCGTAAGGAATTTTTTCGGCGAGTCCGAGTTCGCGAAGTCCTTTGATCATCTCCTCGTGATTGGGAGTCTTGCCGTGCCAGCCGGCTATATTCTCCATGAAGCTGACGCCTTTGCCTTTTACGGTTTCGGCCAGGATTACCAGCGGCTTGCCGCTGCCGGCGTTGTTTGCGGATAAGGCGTCGACCACCTGCTGCATGTCGTGACCGTCAATTCGGAGTACGTCCCAGCCGAAGCTTCCATACTTCGCGCAGAGCGGATCGATGCTCATGACTTCTGAAACCGGGCCATCGATTTGAAGGCGATTGCAGTCGACGATAGCGACTAAGTTGTCGAGCTTGTGGTGCGCGGCTTCCATGGCCGCTTCCCAGATTTGTCCCTCCTGCTGTTCGCCATCGCCCATGATGCAGAATGTGCGGTATGTCTTTTGATCGAGCTTGCCGGCGAGTGCGACCCCCACTGCAATGCTGAGACCCTGGCCGAGCGAACCGGTCGATACTTCGACACCGGGAAGCTTGAGCCAGTGGGGGTGCCCTTGAAATGGCGATCCCAGCTTGCGCAGCAGCGCGACATCTTCTAGATTGCAGAACCCCGCAAAGGCCAGGCCCAAATAGAGGCTAGGAGCCTTGTGGCCGCCCGACCAGATGATGCGATCTCGTCCCCCCCAACCAGGATTTTTTGGATCGTGATTCGCGACCTTCAGATAAAGTGCCGCGGCGATATCCATGATGGAAAGTGTGCCGCCGGCATGGCCCGATCCGGCGGCGCAGAGTGCAACTAAATCGTACCCGCGCATCAGATTGGCGGCTTCGACCAGTTCTTCAATCGAATAATTGCGGATAGTTTTTCCGGTGGCAGAGTCGAAAAGGGCCATAAAGTCCTCCTGCGTGAATCAACACTTCAGCAATACTTGGCTCTACTCCAACACGAATATGTTTTTCTTCGCGCACATCTCTTTCAGAATTTTCGGCCACACGGTTACGCTGACTTCGCCGAGATGAGCTTTTCGCAGCAGCAGCATCAGGGTGCGCGATTGCCCGATCCCACCGCCGATCGAAAGCGGAATCTCGTTATTCAGAATCGCTTTGTGATATGGCAGCTTCATGAAGTCGAGCTGCTTGGAGAGCTCCAGTTGTTTCTTCAGAGTGTCAGCCGTGACACGAATCCCCATCGACGTCAATTCATGTCGCCGCTTGGTGACGTGGTTCCAGACGAGGATGTCGCCATTCAGCCCGTGCGTGTCTTTGCCCGTCTGGTCGCGAGTTTCGGTGACCCAGTCGTCGTAATCGGCCGCTCGCATCTCGTGAGGATAGCCGTCCTTCAACGGCCAGCCGATGCCGATGATGAATACGGCAGGATATTTCTGGAGAACCTCGGTCTCACGCTGCTTGCGCGGCAGATCGGGATACATGTCGAGAAGCTCTTCGGCATGGATGAACTTCAGTTCTTCGGGCAGGTTGGGATAACGGGAATTCTTGAGCTGCGGGAAGATCGATTGGGCGAACCTTTCAGCGCCTACCAGAACTGTCCAAATTTTGCTGACAATTGTTTTCAGGAAATTCAGGTTGCGCTGTTCGGCAGTGATGGCGCGCTCCCAATCCCACTGATCGACATAAGAGGAGTGGTCGTGATCGAGAAAGTAATCCTTGCGCACGGCGCGCATGTCAGTGCAGATACCTTCACCCGGTTTGCAGGCGAATTGCTTGAGGGCGACTCTCTTCCATTTCGTGGCCGCCTGCACCACCTGCGCATCGATGGGATGCAGATTGCGATCATTGGAAATGTGGAACTGGACTGGCGTGCGCGAGCCGTCCCGGTCGAGCATGTCATTGACACCGCTCTCGACGTCGACAATGAGCGGTACTTCTACCATCATGAGATTGAGTTCGTTGGATAGATGATCTTCGATATAACGCTTTACCTGGAAAATGGCGCGCTGCGTTTCCCTCGGGGAAAGCAAGGATTGATAATCGGAAGGTAGAACCTTTTCGAGCTGTTGGTAGTCCCCAATTCCGGGTCCGGCTAGGTCGGCCTTCTTGTCTGCAACAAGCATGCTCATAATTTTCTCCTCGCGGACGGAGTTCTCCGCCGGCGCTGATCGTGAAACAAAAGATCGTCGAATTTAAAGATCGCGAATGAAAGACCGCTCACTCCAAATTAGAGACCGGGGCGCGGGGCCGGTCTGTGAGAGAGGTCACAAAGGCGGGTGAGCCTGTCACATCGGGGTCGGTGCGACATGAACGGCTTACGGTGATGCCGGCAGCGACACAGACTTGCCGCTGCGCTTCCAGTAAAGATATCCGGGCACGCCGACCAGCACGATGACGGTGCCCCAGAAAGCTTCGGTGGGGCGCGTGATGATCATGTTGAGGGTCCAGGCGCCGCTGACCAGAACGTAGATCGCGGGCAGCCAGGGATATCCGGTGCAGCGGTAAGGCCGCTCAGCGTCGGGGCGCTTCCAGCGCAGCAGAAACATTCCGATCACGGTCAGAGTGTAGGAAAGCACCATGCCGAACATCACGTAAGTGTAGAGCTGATCGTAACGGCCGCTGAGAGTGAGAACCGCGGCCCACACGGCTTGGCCAACCAGGCTGAAGGCGGGCGTGCGCCATTTGGGATGAATGACTGCCATGCGCTTGAAGAACACACCGTCCTGCGCCATGGCGAGATAGACGCGCGCTCCCGAGAGCGTGCAGGTGGCAGCGGCGCTGAAGCAGGAGACCGCAATCATGAGCGAGAGCCAGACCGCAGCCTTGGGGGAAAACATGGCGGCAGCAGCGGCGTGGGCGATGGTTTCGTGCTGTGCGATCTGGTGGAGCGGCAGCGCGTAGAGATAAGTCATGTTCATCGCCATGTAGATGGCGCCGACGGCGAGCACACCGAGAACCATGGCAAGGGGCACGTTGCGGCGTGGATCCTTGACTTCTCCGGCCACCCAGGTGATGTAGACCCAGCCGTCATAAGCCCAGAAGACGGCGATCAGCGCGATGCCCATGGCGGAGATCAACTGCGCGGGATGCAATCCCATGGTGATACCGACGGCGGGCGAGCGGAAGTGAGACCAGTCGCCTTTACCGATGGCGAATCCGAGACAAACGAAGGCCGCCATGGCGAGGAATTTGGTCCACGTGGAAAGATTCTGCAACAGCGCGCCCCAGCGCAGGCCGACCACATTGACATAGGTGAGAATGGCGATGAGCACCAGCGCCAATAGATGCGCGCGCGTGATGGTGATTCCGACGATGGTAAAGATGATGTGTTCCTGCGAAACCACGGGGAAGACTTGTCCGGTATATGCAGCGGAGGCGACGGAGAGCGCGGCAATGCTGCCTCCGTTGGCGACGGAGAAAAGCATCCATCCATACAGGAAGGCGACGAGGTCGCCGTAGGCTTCGCGCAGATAGACATATTGGCCGCCGGATTCCGGGAACATGGAACCCAGTTCGGCGAAGGCGACACAGCCGAAAAGCGAGATGACGCCGCCGATCAGCCAAACCCCGAGAAAAAGCATGGGTTGGGGCAGCGGGCCGGCAATGTCTTTGGCAGTGAGAAAAATCGAGGAGCCGATGATGCCGCTGACCAGGAGCAAAACGGAGTCGAGAAGAGTGAGCCCCCGAACCAGGCTGGGTTGATTCGAAGATGCCTGACCGGATGAAGCGAGGCTCGGCTCGGAATTCCCATGGGTTGTGGAGATCGGAGGGATCAGGGCAGGTTCCATTTATCCCATCCCCAGTTCGTCAGGAGACTCAAGCGGCGTGCCGCAGCGGCGGCAGATTACAGCTGAACAATCTCCGCAAGTCAACGGATCATTCACTTCTTCGGCGCAGTTGGGGCAGTAGAGCGAACCGGGATTCGGCGCCGGCTCTGGCGGCTTCGATGGGCTCGTTGCCATGTGGAGAAAGACTGTAGCATATTATTCAAGCTCATGTGGGGAGAGCCGCCCTCAACTGTCCGTCGAGCGAAGCGAGACGAACATCCTGGAGTCGACTAGCGGGCCGGTTAGTCCTATTGAGAGGTCGCCATGATCGCATCTGTCTTTGTCGGAACCAGTGTGGATGGCTTCATTGCACGCCTGAATGGCGAGTTCGATTTTCTGCCGGATGAGCCCGAACCACATGGCTTTGACGAATTCTTCGCCGGCATCGATACGCTGGTGATCGGGCGCAAAACCTACGAAACCGTGCTGGCGTTTCCCGAGTGGCCGTATGGTCAGAAGCGCGTCGTAGTGCTGAGCAGCCGGCCGGTTGATTTATCTGCAGCGCGCGGTGGAGTGGTGGAACAGATGTCTGGCGAGCCCACCGAAATCGTCGCAAAACTTGAAGCCACTGGCGCTCGTCGCCTGTACGTCGATGGCGGGATCACCATTCAAAGATTCCTGGGGGCGGGGCTGATTCAGCGCCTCGTCATCACGCGCGTTCCGGTGTTAATCGGAGAAGGCATTCCTCTGTTTGGCAGCCTGCCGAAGGACGTGCAACTGCGTCACATCGCCACCCTGACGTACCCGAGTGGACTGGTGAAGAGTGAGTATGAAGTAGTTGGCTTTGTGGGAAAATGAGACGAAGCCCACAAGCTGCAAATACCGACAAGCTACAAATATATGGCCGAAAAATCCCTTACCCCCGACGAGAAGCTGCAACAGGAATTCAACCGCTGGGCCACTGCCGGCGAAGGCCCGAAGATGGAGCAGCATCATTTCGATATCACGACAAAGACCATTCGCCGCATGAATCTGCGTCCGGGTGAGCGCGTGCTCGATCTGGGTTGCGGCTCGGGATGGGCGACGCGCCTGCTGGCGCGGTTGGTCGGCGAAGGCCCGGCGGGATTTGGACAAGTCGTCGGCCTCGATGTTTCCGACGAAATGATTCGCGAGGCGCGCACGGCTTCGAAAGATTTCGATAACGTGCTTTATGTTTGGGGATCGGCGCAGCAGATTCCCTGGGAAGAAAACTTCTTCGATAAGGTTCTCTCGGTTGAGTCGTTTTATTACTATGCGGACCAGGACCGCGCCCTGATGGAGTTGTTTCGCGTGATGGCGCCGCGGGGAAGATTATTCATTCTCATCAATCTCTACAAGGACAACCAGTACTCGCTGCAATGGGTCGATAAGTTGAAAGTTCCGGTGCACGTGCGCTCGGAAGCGGAGTATGTCGAACTGCTCAAGAAACACGCGTTTGAAAATGTGGAAGCCTGCCGCATTCCTGATGACACGCCCACTCCCGACGATTACAAAACAAAGTCGTTCCACAGCCTCGACGATCTGAAGGCCTTTAAGCGCGAAGGTGCGTTGTTGCTGATGGCGTCGAAGCCTGATCTGCGCACGCCGGCGCCCGGGTACACGATCTACTGAAATCTGAGATTGTGCGATATCATTCGGCCGTCATGTGGCAGCGTCGCTTCAAGCTTCTCCGGAGGCTGGCAATTTTCGCGGCCGTTGGTCTGCCGTTTCTCGCCGTCGCGGCCTTCCGCGGCCGGGGGACGATTGCCATCTTTTGCGGGGTTGCCGGCGCAGCACTGTTCCTCCCCGGCTTTGTCTACCTCTATATTGTCACTATTTGGCACTGGAAGGATCGGTACAAGGGGCGTCACAGCGATCTCTGGGGAGCATTATTGCTGCTCGAAACCAGCGGGTGGTTCAAGCTGGTTTATCTCTTTCGGCACCTACTGCCGGACGCGATAGAAACTGTTCGCTACGGTGATCCCGATGTCTCAGCGGAAAATGCGCCCCCTCCAACATATGAGCCTTAGATATCGCTGTCGTCATCATCGTCTTTGTCGCCGCGGTTCAAGTCCTTGGCTGGGCTCAAGGCGCGGCCATCGGAGGCATGACGAATTTCGACGTGGCCGTTCACATTCTCCAATTTGATGTGTGGGCCGCCGCTGCCCAGCTCGCCACGCATGTTGTGTCCGGGGCCGTAGTGGTGATGGGTGGCGTGGAGGCCGAAATCATTTTCGATGCCGCCATTGACGGTGCTGGCCTCGATCTCCGCATTGGAGTCGGAGGGGATGGTCAGATCGATGGAGCCGTTTACCGATTCCAGCTTGACCGACGAAGCCGGAAGCTTATCGAAAGTGGCTTCCATGTGGCCATTGACGGTGGAGAGTTTCGCGCGTCCCGCAAGGTTGCGCGCATCGAGACGGCCGTTGACGCAAGAGGCGCGGACCTCGCCTTTCACGCCGGTAATATCGAGCCCTCCATTGACCAGCTTGACTTCGTCGAGCTGCGCATTGCGCGGGATCGTCAGCGTGTATTCAACTCCCGCAGGATTGTTGCGCGACCCCCAATTGAATGTGTGGTCGTGATCGGGATACTTGGTTTGGATGGTGATCCGGTTGGGGCTGGTTTCGACATCGATGCGAGCCTCATCGAGTCTCTCCTTGGTCCCGGCGTACTTCACGGCGTCCACCTTGACCTCGTTGCGGTCCCAGGCGCTGATGTGAACGTCACCGTTGATGTTTTCGAGTTCCACGCTACCGTCGGAGGCGAGGGCGTAGGTCTGATGAAATTCTTCAGTGAAATCCCGGCGATCGGAAGCGTGCGCCGTGAGCGCAAGAACAAGCAGGGCGCAGGCGGTTCCTGCAACGGCCCCAGATACAGCGGAGAATCGGCGTGGGTGGTTCATGATTCCCTCCCTTTCACGAGGTTAGACGTCGTGACGTGAAATTGGTAAGAGCGATCTTCAAGAATCTTTACAGACACGTTAGTTCATACGGAGACGGGTGGGGGAAGGTTCCCTGCAGATTCCTCGATGGTCGAGGAGGCTCGTTCTTGCGCGGTACCGAAACTATGCCCTTTGTGGCCATCTATAAGGCAGTGAATTTTTCTGGAGGGCCGTTAAGGGTCTTCGGTTTCGGACGACTTGAAGTTTCTGGCTCCGGCTTCGGTGAGTAAATAGACCGCCAGAATGGCCATCTCGGGCTCGATGGGATGCCGGTAGCGTTGGCTGGGATACACGATGTAGTAAATCGCGGGATAGCACAAGATCATCCACAAGAACAGCCATGCTCCAGGTGTCTTATGCCGCAGAGCTCGCCCGAGTCCCAAGAACATCAGTACTGACGAGGCCAGAAAAAGCGAGTTCTTTGCCTGCGACAGCCACCAGACCTGCGTGGGACGCGGCGATCCGGCCCAGAAATATACGAACTTCTTGAGGCAGAGAATGGCGAATCGGCCATAGTCGGCCTCAATGTAATCGACAGCCTGCTGCCGCCGCTGGGCAATATAGGCCAGTTCGCCCATAGAAGAGTATTGCCGCAATGCGTAAAGATCTTGCGCGGGATGCAGGTACTCCATCCAAGTGCCGTTGGCGCCGGGACCGTTGCCGAGTCGCAACTCAGCGCCGAAGTTGTCACGAATTAAAATAAGCTTGCCGAAGGTCTGATAGTTGCGAACCAACCACGGTGCGATGCACGCTATGAAAATCACTGACGCGAACACTACTCCGGTCAGCGAAGCCTTGCCGCGTTTTGCCCGCCGATACCAGGCCCATAATCCTGAGGCTGGGAGGAACGATAAGAGCACGGTGCTGTTCAGGGCAGCGATTCCCCACAGCACTCCGAACAATAACCACGGCTTCAAGCCGTCACGATCCTCCATCGTCAGTGCGAGCCAGAAAATTAGCGCGAGTAAGAGCGCAGAGAGACTGGTTTCCCACACCCAGCGCGTACACCACGTCATGGCATAGGGAAGCAGCGCCCACGTCCACGCGGAGCCAACCGCGACTTTCTCGGAAAAAACTCGCCGCGCAATCAGAAAAATCGGAATGCACGTAAGCGCAGAAAATAAGCTGTTCATCGAAAGTAGAACGAACGCTGACATTCTCGAATAAGTTCCGAAAACGTGAAACACGCCCGCGATCAGATAGGGATAAAGCGGAGGCTCCCACGCAGTGGGCCCGGTGATCGCGTCGAAGGGATTGCTGAAACCGTGCCCGGACGCAATCGCCGCGCCAATCCGCCCCATTTCCCAGCCAAAGCCGAAGTTGTGATCCGCCGCTTTGAATTTATAAGTGTGGCCAATGAGAATCCAGCCGATGCGGAGAGAGGAGGCGATAAAGACGATCCAAAACCGCGAGGTGCGGATGCGGGCCCAGGTCTCGCGAAGCGGATGTCGATTTTGTGCCCGACCAGCGGCGACGGCGGGAGGTGAAGTCATGAATGATTCTATTTGTAGCTGAGCGCGGAGTCAGGGGCAACTGGGAAGCAGTAAGTACATTAGAGTTGGCAAGTGGCGATTGCTGCAGGATTTTCTTGGCTAGAGGGCATTTGCGAAGTGCTCGCTTGCCAGGCTGTATAATGTCGGCGGAGTCACCCAATGAGTTGGCTGCAAAACAAATTCGAAAAGAATTTCGTGATTAGTACGGTCGACTATGTTTTTAACTGGGCGCGCAAGTCCGCTGTGTGGCCGATGACGTTCGGCCTCGCCTGTTGCGCCATTGAGATGATCGCTGCCTCGACTTCACGCTTTGATATCGCGCGCTTCGGTGCGGAGGTGTTCCGGCCCAGCCCGCGGCAGGCGGATTTGATGATCGTCTCCGGCACGGTGACGCTGAAAATGGCGCCGGTGGTGAAGCGCATCTACGATCAAATGCCCGACCCCAAGTGGGTGATCTCGATGGGCGCGTGCTCCTCGGTAGGCGGCCCCTTCAATACTTATGCGGTGCTGCAGGGCGTCGACCGGATCGTGCCCACGGATGTTTATGTTACCGGCTGTCCGCCGCGTCCGGAAAATCTTTTTTACGCGCTGCTCAAGCTGCAAGACAAGATCGATACCATGACGGTGGCCAAGAGGCCGACCGAAGTTCGCCTCGACGCCAATATGCTGGAGAACTTCAAGCGCCAGGTGATGATCGCGCAAACGCTGCAGCCCAAATAGCTGTCAGCAGTGAGTATTCCGCCATCTGAGAACTGAAATCGTCCTTCCATGAAGATCGCAGCGGTAGTCGCGGTCACGGCGTTATGTCTTTCGTCCGGCGGCCCCGTTGTGGGACAGAGTTCGACGAAAGAAACGGCAGTCGAGAAACAGATCACCGAGACCCTCCACCAGATGTATGAAGCGGAGAAGCGAAAGGATATCAAGTTCGTCCTGTCGCATCTCGCGGATGATTTTGCCGAAGTGGCGGGCGACGGAGGCGTGTACCATCGCAGGGATATTGAAGCAGGCTGGACCGATGTTGTGTTGCGCGACTACAAACTGTCGGAGTGTGCGTTCAAGTTGATGGCCCGCGACGCCGCCTATTTGACCTGCAAAATGGAAGTGGATGCAACCTACAAGGGCCAACCATTTCCGCAGCGTTTTCGCCTGACCACGGTGTGGACCCGACAGAAGGGTGAATGGCTGATACGGTTCGAGCAGGGGACGATTATCCCCGGGCCCCCGAAAGACAGCCAGACAAAGCAGAAGTGAGCAGAAAACTGCGGGGCCGAGGTTAAGATAATGCCTGCGTTCGTTAAGCTCATTGTTGAATCCGAACTCCCGCCAGCCAACGAAGCCAAAGAATTTTCCTGCGACGGAAAAATGATCTGCGTTGCGAATGTGAATGGGACGTACACCGCCATGGAAAACGTTTGCCTGCATCGCGGCGGCCCACTGGGGCAAGGGATGGTGGATGGCGGGAAAGTTGTTTGTCCCTGGCACGGCTGGGCGTGGGACACAAAGACCGGGCAAGCTTCCCAGAGCTCCAGCATGAAGGTTGCCGTGTACCCGCTGAAGATTGAGGGCGGCGATGTGCTGGTAGAAATCTAATCGAGCTAGCCTGCGAGGCTACCCAAGATATCTCAAGAACTTCCCCGGCTGATTCTCATATCCCGGAAACACTTCGTTCAAATTCTTGTTGCCCATGTGGCGCACGACGGCCTCGCCCAGCACTTGCCGAAAATCCGTAGTCAGCGCCAGATCGCGGCCTTCGTAGAGTTGTGACTGATCGAGCCCCGGCCATCGCCCGTACACTTTGCCGCCCTTCACCGGACCGCCGAGGACAAACATGACGTTGGCGTGGCCGTGGTCCGTGCCACGGTTGCCGTTTTCGCGCGCGGTGCGGCCGAACTCCGACATGGTCACAACGACAGTGTCTTCGCCGAGATCGCCGAGATCGCTCCAGAACGCGGAGATTGATTGCGAGAACTCGCGCAGCACGTTGGCAATCTGCCCTTCGGTTGCGCCTTCGTTGACGTGATGGTCCCAGCCGCCGATGTCGGCGAAAGCGACCTGCACGCCGAGATTGGCCTTGATCAGTTGCGCAAGTTGGCGCAGGCTGTCGCCGAAGCGTCCCTTCGGATAGTCGACATTGGGAGCGGGTTTGTACTTGGAGGGATCGGCTGCCTTGAGCATTTTGACCGCGTCAAACGTCTCTTCGCCCGTACCATGCAGCACGGCGTCAGAGGAGCGGTCGTACATCGCCTCGAATGCACTCGCGGCCGGCGAAGGTTTCGCGCCGCGTCCGCCCACGGAAAAATCGTTGATGTTGTTCATGGCGATAGCCGGTTCGGCTCCGCTCAGAATGCGAGGAATCGACGGCCCCATCGCGATCGCCTGAAATGGCGTTCTTGGCGCGGATTGCGGCAGATGGACCAACGAGCGGTTGAGCCATCCATCTTCCGTCGATTTAACGCCGGGCGTGCCCGACTCCATAAAATCTTGCGCATCGAAGTGCGAGCGGTTGGGATCGGGCGATCCCGCGGCGTGCACAATCGCTAGGTGCCGTTGCTGCCAGAGTGGCTGAAAGGATGCGAGCGCTGGATGCAGACCGAAGAAGCCGTCAAGATCGAGGACAGACTTGCGGGGAATGTTGATGCTCGGCCGCATGGCGTAATACTGGGACTCGGCGTGAGGGACGACAATATTCAAACCGTCGGCCGCCCCGCGTTGAAAGATGACAACCAGACGTTTGGTACGCGTGCCCGCAGAAACGGCGCCCATGGCGGCGCGAGCGAGGAAGCTGGGCAGCGCCGCCGTGCCAACTACAGTCAAAGCGCCGTTACGAAGAAAAACGCGTCGAGTGATGGACATAAGAACAGCTCCTGGCTTCCAGATCCTGGCACAAAACCCTGGCGAACGACGGGGTCTGGCCAAGAGCTAGCAGCTATCTTCTTTGAAACTCTGGCGACCCTAATAGCAAACCGGCGATTATATTCACATCGGGCGGACGACCGGCAGCGTCGGGCTTGTGCGGTGCGGCCTTATTGTCCGCTTTCTGCGGCGTGTTGTTCTTTGCTTCCATTTGTGCCGTGATCGAGTCATTCGTCTGTCTCGATACTCCGCCTGTGAGCAGACTTGACTCCAAAGCTGAAAGCATTGCTGTAGCGTCGGGCTGCGGAAAATTTGCTCCGGCCAATCGCGTCGTATCCACCTTCACACCTTTGATCTTGCCGGCCGTCAAAGCCAAGGCAAAATTCATACGGTTGAGCAGCGACGAAGAGCTCACCCAGGTTTCCGCCTTCATTGAATATCCAGTCGGCGGCTGGGCACCGTACAGCGGCATGCCCATGTTGCGAAGCTGGTTGGTAAGTGGCCCGGCATCTTCCACGTCGGCGCCGGAGGCGCGCACCGCGGAGGCGACAAATTCCAGCGGCGTTTTCACCTTTGCGCGATAAGTGGCATCGTCCCAAAACTCGGGCGAATGAAATAGCGTTTCCAGCACTTCGCGGATGTCGCCTTTTTTCTTTAAGAATGTTTTCGCCATGCGATCGACCAAGGCTGGCGACGGATCATCCGCGACAAAGCGCTCCGCCAGCTTTAGCGAAATAAAATGCGCGGTCTGCGAACTCGTGGCCAGGCGGTGCAGCAGTTCGAGACCTTCGCCTTCGCCCTTGGGTTTGATTTTGTGGCCGAGAACGAATTTGGGGCCGGGCTCATGCATGCCGGGATCGAACTTAAATCCTCCACCTTCGGCAGGTTTGTCGATGGTCCATCCAGTAAATACTTTTGCCACCTCGGTGACGTCGCGCTGCGAGTATCCCCCATTCACGCTCAGGGTGTGGAGTTCGAGCAGTTCGCGCCCGTAATTTTCATTCAGGCCGCTCTTGCGCTTCGGGTTGGGACGCGGATAGCGCCTCGCATACGGGCCCGGATGTGCCGGAAGTCCCAGAGCCTGCGCGGAGTCAGGGCCCACGCTCAGATAATTGTCGAGGTAATAGAGCATGGCCGGGCTCTTGGCCGTGGCCACCAGCAGGTCCTCAAATTTGCCGAGCGCACGGGGACGGATGACATCTCGTTCGTAGCTGGTGAGCAACATGCGGTCGAGTCCCTTGCCGACGAAGACATTGAAGTGATTGAACCAGAAGTCGGTCATCACCTCCTCGAGCTGGCGCTGACTGTAGATCGCGCGCAGAAGCTTGGCTTGCGTGAGTTCTCCGGTAATCACGTTACCCGGGTTATTCATCGCGATGAGAATTTCTTTTTGCCGTGGATTCAGGCCTTCGAGATACTCCTGCGCTTTGTCGCCTTTGATCTTGTCGGCAAAGGCAAGCTGCGCATCCGGCTGCATGCTGAGGATTTTCTTGAAGCGCTGGTCGGGAGGAAGGCCGGGCAATTGATCAATTTGCTGCTGCATTTCCAGGTCGGCGTAGAGTTGCTCCTCGCGCAGGCGGGCCTGTTTTTCTTCTTCGGGGCTGAGTTTGGCCGGAAATGAGGCGGACCCCATGGAATCGTCACCTTGGCCAGTACCGGGGTTGGCGGTGGCATCGTTTGCTCCGGCTTCCGCTGCCGCTTGGGCCGCCATGGATCCTTCTGGCGGTGCGGCCATTTTCATCGGCGTCGCTGCGGCCTGCTCGTTCCTGTCCGCTTCTTGTTTTTTTTCTTTCTTCTCTTCCTGGCGAGCCAGTTGGACCTGGTAGACAGCGCGGCGCGCAGGATCGGATGGCATGGGCTTCTTCCCTTTGATTACTTCGTTGATCTCTTGCGGGTCGGGGAAGTCCTCAGCAACTTCTTTCGGACTCATGCGAAGGGTGCGCAGCGGCTCCAGACGAGCGTTGAGGGCGACGTCGTCAATCTTGTCGGGATGTAATTGCAGATCGATCCAGCGGTCAACGCCCATGGCCATGACTTGCTGGAGGTCTCCGGGACGGGGTCCGAAGGTCAGGCGATTGAGGGCATGGAGTGCGTGCCTGGGATCGTTCGGCGCAGAGGCCATGTCCTTCTTTGCCAGCATCTGCGGGACGGCACAGGCCAGGCCGAAACAGAGAACGCTGGCGGCAAATTGAGTGTGGCGCGAAGGCATTGGACCCCAGAGGCTACGGCGGACAAACTCTTCCTATTATCAACCCGGAGGGAGCGAAAAGGTTGCTGAGGAGTTACCAAAGAAGAAGGCGAGAAGGCAAAAGCTTAAGCCCAAAAGCTCAACTCGCAGATCGCTAGGTCAGATAAATCCTGCCCCGCGAGACTTTGTGTTGCAGCGTGGCGGCTAGTTGGTCAATGTCAGACGGGGCAATATTTATCGTCATATGATCGCCCAGGACTGGGCTTCGATTGCTGCCGACGGCATCGCGCCGCACCTCGATCAGCAGCGCTTGTACCACGTTCGGATCGTATTTCTCCGGGCTCATACGCACCAGATCGCTCAACGCGCTGCCCAGCGAGAGCGATTCGCGATAAGGACGCACGCTGGTCATCGCGTCAAAGGTATCGGCGAGCGCCATAATGCGCACCGGCATCGGCAATTCTTCACCCGCAAGAGCATCAGGATAACCGGAACCGTCGCAGCGTTCATGATGCCAGCGCACCACTTCGTGAACCTTCGGCCACGGGAATTCAACGCCGCTCACAATCTGATGACCGACCACAGTGTGGTCCGCCATCTCGCGAAATTCCTCTGGATTCAACGCCGCAGGCTTGCTGAACAGGCGGCGATCGACCGCAACCTTGCCAATGTCGTGCAAATATCCTGCGCTGCGCAGGGCGGCCACTTCGCCGCCGTCCATGTTCATCGCTTCGCCGATCGCGGCGGCATACCGGCCAACGCGCAGCGAGTGTCCATGAATGTTGACGTGCTTCACATCAATGGCCGTGGCGAAGGCTTCCAGCGCCGTGTCATAGAATCCATGCAGCGAAGCCATGAGCCGAAGATTTTCCGTCACGCGCTGCGCCAGCGTCTGCGACAGGGCATGGTTCTGCACCGCCAGCCCGATGTAGCTGCACAGCAATTCCATCGCGTCGAGTTCCGCGTCTTCGTAGGGCGCGTCCCCGGGACGCCGCCCAAGAGCAACCACGCCGGCAAGTTTTCCCGCCGCCTTCAGCGGAGCCACACACTTGAACAGCTCAGGCGCAACGTTCCCATTGGAACTGAGAAAAACCGAATAGGTCGACGCGTTGAGCACAATGGGCGCGCGCGCCGCGGCCAGCGCATGCGCGTGTTTGGGTAGTAGAGGAATGAACGCGGGCTCGGGCAGCATCTCGAAGCCACTGGCGGCAATCGAGGTCAGCATCGTGGGCTTTTCGTTGAAGATGAACAGTGCGCCTTCGCGCGCCCCAGCGGCCTCCATTACCGCGGAGAGCATGCGGCGCGAAGTCTCGGTGAAGTCGCGCTCCGCCGTGAGCTCGGGTCCGAGTTCGGAGAGAGCTTCTACAGTACGCAACAGCCTGCGGAAATGGTTGGTCTCAACGGCCACGATTGAGCGGACAACGAGAAACGCTGAGCAAATTGAGCGTAGCATGCGGGAACAGCCCACGCGAGATCACGTTGTTGGTTAGTTTGGTGCTGGTAGAAGCGCTTCGACGTCGTGTCGATGGGCTCGGAACGGGCGGCGCGGTTTCAGCCGCGCCGGAACTTTCCCCCAAATAATGCGGCTTCAGCCCCGGGGTGAGGACCTCAGAAATGCTCCCGCAGCTCCGCAAATCGCCCAACGATCAGCAGTTTCTGCGGCGCCGGCGCAGCATTCACTTCTTCGTGTTCCAGAATCCAGGTATCGCCGTGCGGCACGAAAATCGCGTTCAATCCCGCCGCTAGAGCCGGATTGATGTCTGACTTGGGGCTGTTACCGACCATCCAGGTGGAGGCGGACGAAAGTGAATGTTTCTCCACCAGAGTGGAGTAGGTCGCGGCATTTTTTTCCGCCACGATCTCGGCCGCTTCGAAATATTCCTTCAGCTCGGACCTCTCAATTTTTCCACTTTGCTCCGCGAGCGCGCCCTTGGTCACCAGCATCAACCGGTGCCGCTGAGAGAGATACTGCAAAGTTTCAGAAACGTCCGGCAAAAGTTCGATCGGATGATTTTCAATCGAATGCGTGAAAGCAACGATTTGCGCCTTCAACTCCGGTGTAACGGGATTCATGCTGATCCGCTCAAACGTTTTCACCAGTGCATGCGCAAAGCTGTGCAGCCCATAACCGTGCGTGACGATGCACTCGCGCTCCACATCGTTGAGCACCTCGCGCACCTGCTCGGGAGAAAACTCGTGATGATTCAGAAAAGAAATGAACCGGACGATCGCCCGCTCAAAGTAGACATTATTCTCCCAGAGTGTGTCATCAGCATCGATGAGCAGGGTTTGGGGGAGCAAGCTTCTAGCTCCTAGCTGCTAGCTTCTAGCGAAGCCGCTTATTCATTTCGTGACTCAAGTGTGGGACTATGCCCAATGCCGATACGCGCAAAACTCGTTTCATCGACTCGGCCCTCGATAGCTAGAAGCTAGCAGCCAGAAGCCTTACCCCACCCACTCCACCCGCGCCACCGGCCCGATAATTCCAGCCTTGTGTCCCATATCCAACAGACGCGATACGGCCTCGCGCCCTTCGGGGCCGTAATCGAGCGTGCGCTCGTTCACGTACATTCCCACGAAACGGTCAGCCGTTTGCGAGTCGAGATCGCGGGCAAATTGCATGGCGTAGGACAACGCCTCTTCGCGATGATCGAGCGCATACTGAATGCTGTCGCGCAAGGCATTGTTTACCGCTGCAATCAAATGCGGACCAAGCGCGCGGCGGATCGCATTGCCTCCCAATGGCAGCGGCAGGCCCGTCATCTTCTGCCACCACTTGCCAAGGTCGACGACACGATGTAATCCGGCCTTGTCGTACGTCAACTGGCCTTCGTGAATAATCAGCCCAGCTTCGTATTTTCCTTCCAGTACTTGCGGAATAATCTGATCAAAGGGCACCACTTCGGTCTGCACTCCGGGAGCAAAAAGCTGGAGCGCAAGGTACGCCGTCGTAAGCGTCCCCGGTACCGCAATCCGCTTCTCTTTAATTTCAGCCTGCGTGAAGGGACGCGGCGAAACCACCATCGGCCCATAACCTTCGCCCACGCTGCCCCCGCAGGGCATCAGCGCGTATAAATCCTGAATGTAGGGGTAGGCGTGAAAGGAAATTGCAGTGACATCATAAACGCCTTCGCGGGCTTTTTGATTCAGCGTCTCAATGTCGCACAGCGTGTGCGTGAAGCGCAGTCCTGGAACGCGAACTTTGTTCGTGGCCAAGCCGTAAAACATGAACGCATCGTCGGAATCCGGGCTGTGTGCGATGCTGATTTCGCGCACCTCCGCCGGATTTCCCGCCGAATGCTTTATTTCTTCCGAAGTTACCGTCATTATGAACTCCAAAATCTAAACCTTCGCTCCTAATGCCTCGCTGAGCGATTGTGCCAGCGTGCCGCGATTCCGGCGGCCATCGCGGTCTTGATCACTTCCGCAAACACGAACCAGTAAAGGCCCCAGCGGAAGGCTTGCGTGATCGAATGGGTCAGAACCGCCAGCCAGCTCAGGCCACCAACGAAGAGTAAAACCTCGCCGAGAATGCCGCCGATCACCGCCCGCGCGAAAGTTCTGCGCCCGTGTTCCATCACAAAACCGGCGAGCCATGCCACCAAAGGATAGGCAAGCAGGAATCCGCCGGTTGCGCCATGAAATAGCTGCGCCATTCCTCCTGCACCCGCTGGACTGAACACTGGCATCCCCATCGCGCCCCCGGCCAAATACAATGCCATAGCCGCAAAGCCCCGCCGGCTGCCCAACAGCAGGCCGACCAACAGCACGCCAAAATTTTGCACCGTCAACGGCACCGGCGTAAAAGGCAGAGGAATCGTGATGCGGGCGCACAATGCCACGAGTAGACTTCCGCCAATCACGAGACCGATTTGTTTCACGGCCTCGGAAGCGAAACTGCGCTCCCCGCTCCATCTTCCATTTAAATCGCTGACCCTTTGCATTGCTATTTTTGCCATGGAAAATTCTCCGAGCCTCCACGTAAGCCAGTGAACGCGGAGGTCAGTCCGCAATCTCCCCCGCTTTCCTCTCGTGCTCTGCTTCGTCCCGCGCCGCGTGAGCCGCCTGTAGATGGCGCCGCAAGCGCATATATAAAGCGATCGCAACGCACACTACGACCAGTGTGCTCACACCCAAAATCAGGAACCACCAGATCATCCGCACAACCGGTTAGCATAACAGATGGGCGGCGCGTGGGTCCTTGCCGCCGGGATCTTTCGCCGCATTTTGGCTAAAGCGGTGCCCCCACTTCTCGCATCTTTTGCGAAATGCCTGCCCTGAGCGTAATCGAAGGGTGGGAACGATGCGGCAAATGTCCAGCCAAGTCCGCAGCCTAACTGGACTTCGCGCGCTTCGCTTTCACGGTTTCGACCCGTTTCAGAGTAAACGCCAGCCTCTCGCGCCCGAATTTGGAGCCGGTAATGACTTTTTCAATGCTCGCGAACATCGTGGGATCGCCCATCTTCTCCCGAAGCTCTTTGAGAAAAGGATGGACCTTCGAAAAGATAAACATCATTTCGCCGCTGTTGGAGGGCTGGAGAAATAGGTCGGCGCTCAGAACCCCCTGCAGCACAAACGAGCAAGCCATGCTCCAATAGCTGCTAGCCTGACGGTACCAGTTGTTTTCCGGCGCTCCGAGATTCGATGCGACTTTTATAATGTCTTCCGCATTCTCCGGCCAGAATTCCACCACCCACCAGTGACGCGCCTTGCGCATCTCTGGTTCCCGGCGCAAATCGTAAAGGTGAAGAATCAGTTGCGCGTCCATCGCGGTTGGCTTCTTGGCCATAGCTTCCTCCGACGACAATGATTAAAATTTAAACGCTGGAACTCGCGCCGGTTGCAGCGGCCTCTGAAGGCGGCGCCGGCCGCTCGTAGTCGCACTCTTTGTTCGGGCAGGCAATCACCGGGCCAGCTTTGAGAAATTTCTCAACCAGGTATTCGCTGCCGCAGCTCGGACATTTTTCCGCAATCGGCTTATGCGCCGATGTGAACTTACACTTGGGATAATTTCCGCACCCGTAGAATGTGTTGCCCTTGCGTGCTCGCTTCTCGACCAGTTCGCCCTCTTTGCATTCTGGACACTTCACACCGATAAAGTTCTGCTTCACGTACTTGCATTCGGGATATCCGCTGCACGCCGTGAACTCGCCAAAGCGTCCGTGCCGGATCATCATGTTGCGTCCGCACTTCGGACACGGCTCATCGAGCGGAATGTCGGGAACTTTCTTGCCTTGATCCAGCCGCCGCGTGGTCTTGCAGTCGGGATAGCCGGTACACGCCATAAACTGGCCGAAGCGCCCACGCTTCAGCACCATCACCCGCCCGCAGTTCTCGCAATATTCTTCCTGCGCCCCGGTTTCCTGCACGTCCGCCGAATCGAGATCGGGCAGGTTGATGGGATTTTCTTTCGTAAACGTGCAGGTGTTCGGATCTTCTTTATCGTAAGTGCTACACGCGTAAAACGAACCGTGCTTGCCCCATTTGATCACCAGCGGCGCCCCACAGCGCTCGCACTTCTCGTCTGTGGGCTTCTCCATCCGCTTGATGTTCTCCATATGCTTTTCGGCATATTTGAGATCTTTCTGGAATTTCTTGTAGAAGTCGGCGAGAGCGTCAGTCCACTTTTCCTTGCCCTCTTCGATGTCGTCGAGTTCTTCTTCCAGGCGCGCAGTATAGGCGACGTCGAAGATGTCGCGGAAATTTTCCACCAGCAGATCGGTTACCACCAATCCAATTTCGGTCGGAGAAAATTTCCCGCCAACTTTCTGCACGTATTGCCGCTCTTGGATCGTCGAAAGAATCGCCGAATAGGTTGAGGGACGCCCAATTCCTCGTTCTTCCAATTCTTTCACCAGCGAAGCTTCGTTGTAGCGCGGGGGAGGTTCGGTGAAATGTTGCTCCGGCTTTAGTTCTTTGAGCATGAGCTTCTGTCCGGCTTCCAGCGCGGGCAGCTTGTGTTTCAGTTCTTCGTCTTCCTCGTCCTTGCCTTCTTTCGATTCTTCGTAGACGCGTAGGAAGCCGTCGAACTTGAGCACGGAACCGGTGACCCGGAACCAGAAAGTCTCAACTTTGCTCTTGGCATCGATATCGACCGTCGTCTGATCGAATACCGCTGGCATGATCTGAGAAGCCACAAAACGCTGCCAGATTAGCTTGTAGACCTTGAATTCATCTTCTTTCAAATACTGCTTGATCTGGTCGGGATGGCGCATTGCCGAGGTTGGCCGGATGGCTTCGTGCGCCGCCTGCGCTTCCTTCTTCTCCTTGTATGTGTTCGGAGTCTCGGGCAAGTAAGCCGCGCCGTATTCTTTTCCGACATACTCGCGCACTTCCTGAATCGCCTCAGGCGCAACCCGCGTGGAATCCGTACGCATGTAGGTAATCAGGCCGACCAGTCCCTCCTCGCCGAGCTCGACGCCTTCATAGAGGCGCTGCGCGATCATCATGGTGCGCTTCACGCTGAAGCGCAGTTTGCGCGAAGAATCCTGTTGCAACTTGCTGGTAGTAAAGGGAGGCGCGGCGTTGCGGCGGCGTTCTTTCTTGTCTACCGAACGCACCACCCAGTCGGCGTTCTCCAGAGCGGCGCGGATCCTTTCCGCATCTTCGCCGTTCGTGACTTCAATCTTCTCTTCGCCCTTGCCGAGAAACCGCGCATCGAATGCGGGAGGTTTGCTCGCCGCCAGGTGCGCATCGATCGTCCAGTATTCTTTTTTCTCGAACGCTTTGATTTCGCGCTCGCGTTCTACGATCAATCGCAAGGCGACGGTCTGCACACGTCCGGCGGAAAGGCCGCGGCGAACTTTATCCCATAGCAGCGGCGAAACCTGGTATCCGACCAGCCGGTCAAGCACGCGACGCGCTTGTTGCGCGTCCACTAAATTTTGGTCAATTGCGCGAGGATGCTCAAATGCCGCCTGCACGGCTCGCTTGGTAATTTCGTTGAAGGTGACGCGCTGAATGCGCGGCGGCCCGTCTCCATCTTCTTTCTTTTTCTTCTTTGATTTCTTGGCGTGACCGTTGCCGTCAAGTTCTCCCGCCAAATGTGCCGCTATGGCCTCGCCTTCGCGGTCCGGGTCAGGCGCCAAGTAGATGGCATCCATCGGTCCCGCCAGCTTTTTCAGCTTGGCCAGTACTTTTTCTTTTCCCGGGATAACGACGTAATCGGTCGAGAATTCGTCATTAATATCCACCCCCAGCGTACTTTTGGGCAGATCTTTCACGTGGCCGAGGGATGCCTCGACCGTAAATCCCTTTCCCAGATATTTCTGGATGGTCTTCGCCTTAGCCGGCGATTCGACGATGACTAAACTTTTTACCAATGGTTCCTCAATTCAACGATTTCGTTTGAAGCTAGCACGAATGGGACGAAAGCAACAAGTTACGGGTGAAAAGATCCTAGCCTCTAGCTACTGGCTGCCAGCCAATACCGGGACTTTCAAGCTTTGGACGAGCGACCCCAGCATGCGCTGGATTTCCAACACCTTTGCCTCCAAATCCCTATGCTCGTCACCGGACAAGAAATTCAGATCCTTCGCGAGCAGTAGGTGGTATTCCACTTCGTTCGCAGAACCGCGGGAGATCTGAATAAACCGTCTCATCTCAGCATCTGATCTTCGACCGCATCCTTCAGCAATATTTGCCCCTATCGGTAGCAGGTCAGTTTGCATCCAGGTCTTCTTCATGTCATATTCCCGGGGCGTTCTCCAGTTGGTAGATGACATCGCCACCATGATAGAAGCCGACAGATCTCACCTTGTCCATAGTTCCAGCCAATTGAAGCTGTTCATCTTGGAGTGGATGATGATATTTCCAGTCGCGCTTAAACGCTAGCAGCCGCTCCAGTGGCGCAATTCTCACGACCGTTCCGATGGGAAACTTCTCCTGGTAGCTCATCGTGTGACCGCATCTGACAGCCCTAGAAGCTTTTTACGAAATTCTTCCCCGGCATTTGCTTTACTTTTCCGGCCAACTCCAGCTCAAACAGCGCCGCGAAAATTTCCGAAGAGGACATTTCGTTTTCCAGTCGCTCCACCAGTTCGTCGATGTGCGTGGCCTCGTCGGCCTTCAGCAAGCTCAGGATTTTCTTCTCGTGCGGAGGAAGCCCTTCGTCCGGAAATAGAGATGCCGAAGACGCGCCCCCGGATTCATTCGAGGTCATTGGCGTCAGTGCGAGTTTGACTTCTGCCGGCAGATCTTCCCACACATCTTCCCAGGTCGCGACCAACTTTGCGCCCTGCTTAATCAGCGTGTTAGGCCCCCAGGAATTCTTATTAGTAACATTGCCGGGTACCGCGAAAACGTCGCGATTTTGTTCAAGGGCGCAGCGCGCCGTGATGCGCGTCCCGGAATATTCCGCCGCTTCGACCACCAGCACGCCAACTGACATCCCACTTAAGATGCGATTACGGATAGGAAAATTCTGCGGAAAGGCTGCCGCGCCGAGAGGGAACTCGGAAATGAGCGCTCCGCCCAGAGCGAGAATCTGCTCTGCCAATCGCGAATTTTCTTTCGGATAAATTACATCGACGCCTGTCCCGAAAACCGCGATGGTCTTGCCTTTCGCCGCGATTGCCCCGCGATGGCTTGCGGTGTCAACGCCCCGCGCCATGCCGCTGATGATCACCAATCCTTGCGCCGCTAGATCGCATGCCAACCGCTCGGCCATGCCCGACCCATAGGGCGTCGGATGTCGCGTGCCCACCATCGCGATTCCCGGCTGCTTCAACACTTCGGGATTGCCGCGAACATAAAGCACCAGCGGAGGATCGTAAATTTCTTTCAACCGAGGCGGATAACACATATCTTCAGCCGAGATGAGCGTTACTCCCGCCGCAGCCGCTTGCGCAATCTCTTCGCGCGCCAGTTCTGCTGATTTCCCCGTGGCGATCGACTGGGCCGACACCGCCTGTATACCCGTGGCTTCCAACTCCGTAAGCGACGCGTGGAAGACAGCTTGGGCGCTCCCGAAAAGTTCGACCAGTTTGCGGGCCTTGGTCGGCCCCAGGCCCTGCGTCAGCGAGATCGCGAGCCACTCCAAAATGTGGGTTGCAGATATGAATTGCGCTACGGCGTCAGCCATGGCGAGACACTCCAGTCTTGAATAACCTCAGCGAACCTTGGCGGATAGAGACAGGGCGGACTTTAGTCATTCCCTTCCACTAGGTCAAGGGAAGTCGTCACAAAGCCGGTCAAAAATCAGTCTGCTAGAATCAAAACAGGAATGAGACGTCTGCGCATCTCTGCGATCTCCTACCTCAACACCGCACCCCTCATGTGGGATTTCGAACACGGCGAGGTGGGCCGCGCCTTCGATATTTCCTACACATTGCCGTCCGCCTGTGCTCGCGCTCTGCACGCCGGAACCGCCGATATCGGAATTATTCCCGCAGCCGCTTACGCCCAAATTCCCGGCTTGATGGTGTTGCCCGGAATCGCGATTGCCTCCCGCCAGCCAGTACGTTCCATTCTTCTGGTCAGCCGCGTGCCTATAGAAAAGGTGCGCACCGTTGCGCTCGATACTTCGTCCATGACCTCGGTTGCTCTGACGAAAATTGTGTTCGACAAATGGCTGGGTGGGGGAAGGGAATTCACCCCGATGCCGCCAGATGTCGAGCAGATGCTCTCCGAACACGAAGCGGCCTTGGTCATCGGAGACCCCGCCCTCCAAATCGACCGCTCACGCTACTTCGCTCTCGATCTCGCCGAAGAATGGATTCGCTACACCGGTAAGCCGTTTGTCTTCGCGTTCTGGGCGGTCCGACAGGATGCGCTATTCGAAAACGCGCCCGCAGCACAGGCTTCGCCTGATCTCGCGACCATCTTCCGGCAATCCCGCGACCATGGACTTCAGCCTGCCAGCCTCGCACAAATTGCCCGCGAGTGGGCGCCGCGTCTGAATCTCACTCAACAAGACATTCGCTCCTACCTCACCGAAAGTATTTATTATCAACTCGACAAAACCTGTCTCGAAGGATTGCATCTGTTCTATCGCTATGCTGCTGAGATCGGCGCTCTACCGCCCGCTCCCGAGCTTCGTTTCGTTGCCGCCGCTGCCGGTGTGGCCATTATTTAAAGAAATTCCCAAGCAGAGATTTGTTAACGAAGCATTTCTTCACGAAATGTTGGTATCGGGTAAAATTTGGCTTCTCCCTGTGAGGGTGTCATCCTGAACGTAGCCGCCTTCCAGGCGAAGTGATGGATCTCGCGCGTCACCGTCCTTTCGCGTAAAACAAAGTGAACCACCACCCCCCAAAAATTTCTTTTGGCGCAGTCCCGCCGGAATTCTTATAAACTCCATCCAATCTGAATGCCTTTTCATCTCGATCCTCTGCTCGCCGTTCCCATCTGGCATAAGCTCCGCCGCATGGGTGGCCCGGGTTTGGTCTTGTTGGGCATCGCCGACAATTCCGTGATCCCGCTTACCGGCAGCATGGACGTCCTCAACATCTGGCTCTCCGCCCGTCATCATGAACCGTGGCCCTATTACGCGTTCATGGCCACGCTAGGCGCGGTGATTGGCGGATATATCACTTACGCGCTCGCGCGCAAAGGCGGCCAGGAAACCATGGACCGCAAGCTCTCGAAAAAACGTGCCCGCCAGGTTTCGAGAATCTTCGAGCGCTGGGGATTTTCCGCCGTCGCCATTCCCGCGTTACTCCCCCCGCCATTTCCATTTGTGCCATTCCTGATTGCGGCCGGCGCGATGCAGTACCCTCCCAAAAAGTTCCTTGGAGCGTTAACCGCAGGTCGCGGGGTGCGTTACACAATTGGCGCCTTCTTGGGATTCCACTACGGCCGACACATCTTGCGGTTTTTCAACCAATATTACAAACCGGCGTTGGCTATTTTGATCGGGTTGGCCGTCTTCGGCGCGGTCATGTCGTTGATTCAATATCTTCGCCTGGAAAAAAGGGCGTCGTAGGGATGTTACCGAATCCTCCGTTTGGAGCCTTAACCCCGCCTCCGTTAGAATTAAATGGCACATGTCTCTCACCAAAGCCCAAGCCCTCGAGATGCTCCACTCCGACGATCTGATCGGCATCGGCATGGAAGCCGACGCCGTCCGCCGCAATCTGCATCCCGAAGGCGTGGTCACCTACATCATTGACCGCAACATTAATTACACCAATTTTTGTACCGAATATTGCACCTTCTGTGCCTTTTATCGCCCCCTGAAAGGCCCTGCGGCAAAAGAGGGATACATCCTCGATTTCGACACCATCTACGAAAAGATTCGCGAGACGGTTGAACTCGGCGGCACCGGAGTCCTGATGCAGGGCGGCCTACATCCCGACCTCAAAATCGACTGGCACGAAAAGATGCTGCGCGGAATTAAAGATCGTTTTCCGCAGATTCATCTGCATTGCTATTCCGCCTCTGAGATTATCGCCATTGCCGAGTACAGCAATCTCAGTATCAGAGATACGATTTTGCGCCTGCGCGATGCCGGCCTCGATTCCATCCCCGGCGGCGGCGCCGAAATTCTCGATGACGAAGTCCGCTACAAAATTGCCCGCCTGAAATGCCTCACCGGAGATTGGATTAACGTTCACCGCACCGCCCATCAGATCGGCATGCGCACTACCGCGACCATGATGTTCGGCGTGGGCGAGAACTACGAGCACCGCATCAACCACCTTCAAGAGCTTTATAACTTGCAGGAAGAAACCGGCGGATTCACCGCCTTCATCCCCTGGAGCTTTCAGCCGCAAAACACCGCCCTTGGCGGTCGCCACTGGGACGAAGCTACCGCAGTCGATTACCTGAAAGTCCTCGCCATCTCGCGCCTCTATCTTTCGAATTTTCTGAATGTGCAATCCAGTTGGGTCACGCAAGGACTCAAAGTCTGCCAGATGGGTTTGCGCTTTGGCGGCAACGACGTAGGCTCGGTGATGTTGGAAGAAAACGTAGTGCGAGCCGCAGGCGTGACCAACTGCACCACCGAAGAAGAGCTGCGCCGCATCATCCGCGACGCCGGTTTCCGTCCTGCCCAGCGCGACACGCTCTACCGCCAGTACTTCCTGAATTGAGATGGTTGAAGCCGTCGATCAAGAGAAAATCCAGCGATATCGTCGGCTCGTGCAATCATTAACGGACCTCGGGCATAGCCACGCCAAGGCCATACAAACGAAGCGTCACCAGTTGACATATTTCTATTTTGTTCGCTGTGCTGGGCTGGTGTCTGGGGTAGTGGCGCTGGTCGAAGATAAGCATCTTTCCGCCGCATTTGCACTACAGAAGAGCGTCGTTGATGCGGTAATCAATGGACTTTACTTGGGTTATGCGGCAGACGATGCCGAATTCAACCGTCTTGTTTCGCTGACAATCAAGGGCAAGGAGATGGGATCAGTACGCAAGCGTGCCGCGAAACTTGATGCGGCTCTATGTAGGCGCAAGAAATTCATGTCAGGTCAATTTTCTGAGCTTGTTAAGAAGACCGAAGAGTATGTAAATGAATTTGCACATGGGGGCGTTCTGTCTACATCCTTAGATGTCCTTGAATACCCGCCGCAGGTCGCTTATAAAGTGCTGGCCGACTGTACCTTGCTGATGATTAATTTTCTAGGAAACGTCTACATATTGGAGAATATCGACCTATCCCCGCTGAATGCGCTGATGGAAAGGTTTCAGCAAGCGCGTCACTGAACCCCAGTTGCCGAGTGCCCCACTTCTCGCTTCCTTTGCGAAAGCGGGATTGCGCCCCGATCTCACCGCTTCCTGGAAAATGCAAACGGCCCCGGAAATCCCGGAGCCGTTCGCGAGAACCGATAAATCGGCACCCCGTCAAGGTCACTCTTATTATCGAGACAGCGCTACCGGAAAGCAAGTTACTTTAAGGAGAGTCGCACTCCGTCTTGCGAACCCTCCACTTGTCCCTGAGAGACAATCCTTCCGAAGAAAGAATGGACCCGGAGGGATTCGAACCCTCACTCGGACCTTGACGGGGTCCTGTGCTGCCATTACACCACAGGCCCACGCGAGAAGCTTAAGCCCGCGCCGCTCGTTCACCATGGGCCGTGGGGAAAAATTATCGTCTGGAGTCTCGATTCGGGAACGTCGATTCGCCACTGACGAAATGCAAACGGCCCCGGAATCTCCGGAGCCGTTCGCGAGAACCGATAAATCGTACCGCGCCAAGGTAACACGACTGTGCTCGTTCCTTACCTGTGCCAAACCAAGTTACTTTAAGGAGGGCAATTATACCCTTGCGACACTTCACGTTGCCGCCAGTTCCGGCGCGAAAAAAGTTTCCCCGCGCAACAGCGTCTCGACCGCCCTCAAGACGCACTTCGGGTCGGCCTTCTGGCACAACCCCTTAATTCCCGCCTCCCGTGCCGCATCTTCCAATTGTTTTGACGGATCAATCGTTACCAGCAGCACTGGCGATTCCGGATGTTCCCGGGAAAGCTTCCGCCCCGCTTCGAGTCCATCCATTTCAGGCATGACAAAGTCCATGACGGTAACGTTGGGCGCGTGTTCATTCCACTTTTCGAGCGCCCGCCGGCCGTCCTCGGCCTCGCCGACTACCGCCCAGTCCCTCGGTTCCTCCAGAATTGTTCGCAGCAGGCTGCGCATCATCGGATTGTCTTCCACCAGGAAAATACGAATCACGCAGTCCCTCCGGCAAGAGCGCAAATACGGTGGATCACCGGATCAGTGCACTCTCACCTTCCTAGCCACAGCTTATTTTCCGATGGGTGGTATAGCCATACCCTTCGCACCCGATTATCGCCGCAAATCGACGCCAGATCGCGATACCGGCGAGGGGAGGGAAATACCGAGTGGATGGAAATACAAAGAAGGGCGAAAAATCCCCGGCTACGTCCTCTTCGTAGCATGGATATGCCGCGAACGATGAATCCGGAAGGTGCTGTCTAACGAACGACTCTATCCTTGATCCTTATCCTTGCACGCTGATGCGCGAAAACGAGAGCACCGCGCGCGACGGAATCGGCCGTCCCATCGACATCGCCGGACGGAACGTGGTGAAGATCAGCATGCGTTTCACCTGCGGTAGAAGCGCCTGCGATTCCCCTGGATCGGAGAGAATCCTGTAATCCTGCACCCGACCGTTCTTGTCGACGTAAGCTTCAATCACCAGGGAGTCCGTATTCATCGAGCTCAGCGTCGTTCCGAAGACGCTCTGCTGAAGCTCCGGTCCCGTATTCAACATCAGCGGCACATCCTGATTATTGGCCTGCAACGGACCCGGGATCGCAAGGATCGCGGTCACTAAACCGAAAATCAGCAATGCACAAGCCAGCCCTGCCGTCGCCGGAACCATGAACGCATTCACCGTGTTCTCGATCCGCATCCACAGGCCTTCAAAGCGCGGACGCCGTGTCTCCGCAGCCTCGCGCGATATCGCCAGCCGCAGCTTCAGTCCCAGATCTGCCGGCGCCTGCACTCTTCCTACGCTCATCAGCAAGCGTTGCGTCTGCCGCAACAATCGATATTCCCGCAGGCACGCCGCACACCGCTCCATGTGCTCCTGCAATCCCAGCATCTCCGTTCCCGTGACCGCTCCATCGAGATAAGGAGACAGCAATCCCTTCGCGTCCGCGCAAGTCATCGTCATTCGTTGGGTGAAACCTGATTTCACGCCCCCATACTTCATGGCGTCACCTCAGCCTCTCTACCCCCGCCAGCACCCTGTTGCTCGAAACTCTCATCTTTCGCGATTTCCTGGGGAGCAATCAGTCCCCACTCGGCGCCCACCTCACGTACATACGGCGCCAGTCGTCCTTTCAAAGCCTGCCGCCCGCGCGTCAACCTCGATTTCACCGTGCCCAGCGATATTTGCAGCACCTCCGCGATCTCTTCATACGACATCTCTTCCAGATCGCGCAGAATCAGAGTCGTGCGGTACGGCTCCGGAACCTGTCGCAGTTCCGCATCCACTCGCCGCTGCACTTCTTGATGCGCCACGTTATCAAAGGGAGAGTCCGTATGGTCGGTCAGCGCATTCTGCATGGCGGCGTTCTGCATCATGTACTCGCCCGCCGCCATTCCCTCAGATTCCACCGGCTCAATCGATGCCTCGTGCGCCTTATGCCGGAACCACCACCGCTTTCGATTCGCTGCTTCATGCAGCGCAATGCGATAAATCCACGTCTTTAAACTCGACTCCCCTTGGAAGCTCTTCATCCCGCGAAACACTTTCAGGAAGACATCCTGCGTTGTATCCGCCGCGTCCGCGGGGTCGCTGACCATGCGATACACCAACCCGTAGACCGGACGCTGAAATTCTCCGATCAGCCACGCGTAGGCTTCTTCCGAGCCGGCCTTGAGCTCCGCAACAATCGCGGCCTCTTCCGCTCGTGCTCCAATCGCGCTCGCCAGATCTCCCAAAATGCCCGCTCCTGCCGATATCACTTAGCGATCAAACCCCTATTATAGGATTTTCCACCTCATCCCCAACCAAAAAATCGACAGGCCGCGCCACCGCACACGGGCAACCGCTCTAACGGAATAGACTCCGCTCATGCGGCCTAAGTTCCCGGGGATAAGTGATTTATTTTCCTCAGAATATCCGGAAGTCACTCGTGGGCGTATACGGCAGAGTGATATCAACGGAGCGGTGGGTGGTTCGAAAAAGAGCCGTGGACCGGCGCTACGGTCCCTGCCCCGGTCGTTCTCTCCGAGCTTTCGGCAAGCCGCTTTAGTATTTCACCCACGGCGCTCAACAGCTTTTCCGATCCCTTTTCCAACTCCAGCGCCGACTTCTCCAGAAAGCCCGCCGCTCCATCTTGCTGCAACCGTACCGCATTTTTTGGTGACATCCCGGTCATCACTACCACCGCAATCCCTTTGGTGCGCGGATCTTTTTTCACCGCTTTCAGCACGTCCGGCCCGCCCATTTTGGGCAACAACATATCCAGCAGCATCAGATCAGGCAATTTCTCCTGCGCCATCCGCAATGCTTCCTCGCCGTCGGAGGCGCTGCTTACTTCATAGCCTGCCCGCGCCAGCGCTCGTTCCGTTGCCAGCCTCAAGAACTTGCTGTCCTCCACCAAGAGAATTTTCTTCATCGCGGCTCCCGCACGCTTCCTCTGGTGTTTATCGGCAACTTCGGAGTTTCACATCAGAACGGATGTCTGTGCTCCAAGCCGCACATGAGAATTTGCTGAGAAATCGGCCCTGCCGCGATTCTATGGCGACCCGCTAACTCTTTCGTTCACTTGCCTGCATTCCGCAACAGCACAGCCACCGACGACCGGAAAGCCTCCCGCGCTCTTGCCTCATCTTCCGGCGGGATCGATTTCGCAATCAGCAGCATGGCTGCCCCGTGCACAACCATCCATAGCGAGGTGAGCAGCGGCTCCTGGTCGGACGAATTTCCCAGCTCTTTCCTCAGTTTCCGCCGCATTGCGTCCCGCGCCGGGTATCCCACCGGCTTCACCTTCGCCTGCTGGGAACTTGCCGCACGCTCCAGTTCGTAGCCCCGCTGGAAAAGCAATTCATATTCGTGAGGGTGGCTCAGCGCGTAGTCCAGATAGCATTGACACGCCCCTTCTGTCGAGGCCGCTTCTTCAAGCTCGGCCGCAATCTCCAGCCGTATGCGCCGCAGGATTCCCCGCAAGATATCGTCGCGGTCGCGGAAGCGACGGTAAACCGTCGGCGTGTTCGTCTTCGCCGTCCGTGCCACCCCGCGCATGGTGAGCGCCCGCTCCCCCCCCTTCTTCCACAGCTTTTGCGCGGCATCCAGTATCTTATCTTCTAAACCAGGGTCCGGTCGGCGCGGCAATGGTATCCTCCAGGAAGATTGGTCATCTCTTCCCGTTATGTATACAATGTAAATATAACAATGTAAAGGTTATAGTTGTTTTGAATTATTATGTTGACAGCGTTAACGTAACGCCGTATAAATAATTATCCCGTGTTTGGACCTCCCTGCGGTATCCAAATGCAGTACAGGAGTAAAAGCAGTATGTATTCATCGGAAGACCCCGACGACCGGGTGGCGATTGCCCAGATGAATTCCGAACTCGAGCACGCCCATCTGGAGCTGGTCAGCGCCCACTGCGCCACCCATCAGTTGCGCCGGCGCTTTTCCGCCGACGATCTCGCCCGCTTTGGCCGCCGCGACATCCTGCGCAAATCCCTTCAGACCGCCAACGCCTTGAGCGAGTACTACAACTCAATCGAGCAGAGAATCCCCACCGCTCAAACCGCGGAACCGCCCATGAAAGTGACGGAGCAAGATGTCCTCAATGCGACGCGGCAAGTTTCCTCCTACTTCCGCCAGCAGCGCGATCATTACTTTGGCGCCGGCGTGCCCCTCGGCAACTCGCAGATGGATCTCATGGGTTCGTACTTCTCGGCCCCTCTGCTCGATCGCGTGCGGGTTGTTCAACTGGCCGGCGAACGCATCCCCAATCCGCCCTTCTTTCAAGATTTTCGCGCGCTCGGTTTCGACGACCTGCCTCAACTCACCCACATGCATTCCGTCACTTTCGTCG
Source organism: uncultured Acidobacteriaceae bacterium (assembly GCA_963818935.1). GTDB lineage: Bacteria > Acidobacteriota > Terriglobia > Terriglobales > Acidobacteriaceae > Sulfotelmatobacter. Next base: position 71,727 of record CAWFUK010000067.1, on the reverse strand, counting down.
ATGTCGTGGTTTTTAACGAGCCGGTCACCGATCGAGTCTTGTTCCACGGATTGGTTCATGCGGTCCAGTTCGCCGTTCTCGGAATAGACCGCTACGTCGAGACCTTCGTGCGCCGATTCATGCACACCAAACTTCACTTCTCAGTTCCGCTCGAAGCGCACGCGTTTGCTCTCGAGTCCAAGTTTGCCAGCGCGCCGGCAAACTATTTTTCAGTGGAAGATCAGGTTCGTCTCTGGGTCCGCCAGGACCGCTATTAGCGGCGCACCTCGCCCAGGGTCACAAAGTTGTCCACCCCCACGCTGCAAGGGGACGGCGCAAGCCGTCCCCGGTTTCAACTCTTCGCGCCCGACGCCGTGTTGGCGGACTCATGCCTTGCAACGAAAAGCCCCATGTCTCGCAAAGGAACGAGACATGGGGCTTACTCTTAAGCCAACAGTAGCGGGCAAGGGTGCCTGCTCTACACTTTCTACGTCCCTTCGCTCCACCCCGCCAGATACTCTTCCTGCTCCGGAGTCAGCCGGTCGATCTTGATACCCATCGACTCCAGTTTCAGTTTGGCGACGCGTTTGTCGAGTTCGTCGGGAACGCGATAGACGCGCTTCTCGAGCGACTTGTAATTCTTCACCATGTATTCGACCGAGAGCGCCTGATCGGCGAAACTCATATCCATCACCGATGCGGGATGCCCCTCCGCCGCAGCCAGGTTGATCAGACGTCCCTCGCCCAGCAGATTGATCTTGCGCCCGTCTTTCAGCGAGTACTCATCGACGAAAGCGCGGGTCGTGCGCTTCGACGATGCCATCTTCTCCAGCGCGGGAATGTCGATCTCCACATTGAAGTGTCCGGAGTTCGAAATAATCGCGCCATCTTTCATCGACTCGAAGTGTTCGCGAGTCAGCACGCTCTTGTTACCGGTGACCGTGCAGAACACATCGCCCAGCTTTGCCGCTTCGGTCATCGACATCACGCGGAAGCCGTCCATCACCGCTTCCAGCGCCTTCGTCGGATCGACTTCGGTGACAATCACTTCCGCTCCGCAACCTCGCGCGCGGCTGGCCAGTCCGCGACCGCACCAGCCGTAGCCGGCGACTACGAACTTCGAACCAGCAAGCAAGAAGTTGGTTGCCCGGATAATTCCGTCGATCGTCGACTGGCCCGTGCCGTAGCGATTGTCGAAAAGATGCTTGGTGTCGGCGTCGTTCACCGCGACAATGGGAAACTTCAATACGCCTTCCTTCGCCATCGCGCGCAGCCGGATCACCCCAGTCGTAGTCTCTTCAGTCCCGCCAATCACCCCTTCGAGCGCATCCGTGCGCTTGGTGTGAAGAATCGTGACCAGATCGGCGCCATCATCCATGGTGATGTGCGGCTTGTGATCGATCGCCGAAAGAATGTGCTGGTAATAAGTATCGTTGTCCTCGCCCTTGATGGCGAAAACCGAGATGCCCTGATCCCGCACCAGGCTGGCCGATACATCGTCCTGTGTCGAGAGCGGATTCGACGCGCACAACACAACGTCGGCGCCGCCATCGCGCAGGCAAATCGCCAGGTTCGCGGTCTCGGCCGTGACGTGCAAGCAGGCCGACACGCGGATGCCCTTCAGCGGCTGGTTCTTGATGAATTCTTTGCGAATAATCTGTAGCACTTTCATCGACTGGTTCGCCCACTCGATGCGCTTCTTGCCCAGCTCCGCGAGCTCCAGGTTCTTGATATCGGAACTAACCATCGTCGTTGTTACCGTTGACATACGCCTCCCCTATCGCTTCCTTCGCTAAAACCCTTTCGTTGCTCGATTCCCTTTGGTTTGAGTCTGAGAGTGGTTTGGTTGCTTCTGCTGTTTCAGAATACACGAACCAGTAGAAAGAGCAGCATGCCAACCGCCCAATTCAGAGTGAACCTTCGGTCCATCCCCAACTGACACTGTCGATTCGGCATTGCTACTGGGGCCGGGTGCCCCACTTCTCGCTTCTTCTGCGAGAAGTGGGATTCCCGTTTATTTCCGCGCCGCCACCGGTTCCCGCAGCCCAGCCTCGCTCGCCAGCTTTGCTGCTTTGTCAGTCATCTCCCAAGTGAAGTCCGGGTCGTTGCGGCCGAAGTGTCCGTAGGCTGCTGTCTTCTTGTAGATCGGACGGCGCAAATCGAGCGATTCAATGATGGCGCGCGGCGTCAGCTTGAAGTTCGCTCGAATCAGATCCGGAATAATCGCGGGATCTACCTTCTCTGTGCCAAACGTATCCACGCGCACGCTCACCGGATCAGCCACGCCGATGGCGTACGCCAACTGCACTTCGCAGCGGTCCGCCAGCTTTGCCGCCACAATATTTTTCGCAATGTGGCGCGCCATATACGCCGCGGAGCGATCGACCTTCGTCGGATCTTTTCCGCTGAACGCGCCGCCACCGTGCCGCCCCATTCCACCGTACGTATCGACAATGATTTTGCGCCCGGTCAGCCCGGTGTCGCCCATGGGGCCGCCAATCACGAATCGTCCCGTGGGATTGATGTGATATTTCGTGTCCTCATCCAGCAGGTGCGCCGGAATCACCGCTTGAATCACGTGTTTCAAGATTCCCGCGCGCAGCTCTTCGTTGCTCACCGTCTCGGCGTGTTGCGTCGAAATCACGACTGCATCGACGCGGATTACTTTTCCATTCGCATCATATTCAACCGTGACTTGGGATTTGCCGTCCGGACGGAGGAAGGGAAGTGTTCCATTCTTGCGCACTTGCGACAGCCGCATCGTCAATTTGTGCGCCAACGAAATCGGCGTCGGCATCAAATCGTCGTTTTCATTGCAAGCGTAACCGAACATCATGCCCTGATCGCCCGCGCCGCCAGTATCTACACCCATAGCGATGTCACCCGATTGCTTGTTGATGCTCAAGATCACCGCGCAGGTGTTGCAGTCGAAGCCGTGGAGAGCGTTGTCATATCCGATCGCCTGCACGGTGCCGCGCACCACGTTTTGAAAATCAACGTACGCCTTGGTGGTAATTTCTCCCGCGATCATGACCAAGCCTGTCGCGGTCAGAGTTTCACAGGCGACGCGGCTCATATTATCTTCGGCCAGGCAAGCGTCGAGAATGGCATCAGAAATCTGGTCGGCGATCTTATCGGGATGGCCCTCGGTTACGGATTCAGAGGTGAATAGAATGCGATTTTTTACGGACAAGATTTGTCCTCCTTAGGGATTGCTTCAGACTTTCCTGGGCGGCACTCAAGGTGTCGCAGAGATTTATACGGATGAATGCATCACGAAATCTGCATATAGATGCAAGCTGTGCGCAAAATGCGAAGCTCAGGATGATCTTTAAAAGGCTAACAGACGGGCTAGACCGGCGCAATCATTTTAGGCCTAAATGCCGGAGCACGAGTTCAACAGCAAAATTGGGGTAGTGGATGGGAACTGGGACCACCCCGCCTGATATTCTTCTTGATCGCCCTTGCAGGCGCCTCTTCCGATGAATGTCTCTCCCGGCAAGCACGATTCTTCCTTGGGATCCGACCCTTCGGCGCGGCTCGGGGCAGATCTTTCGGACGGGAGTCCGGAAGTCCGTCCGTCGTTGGCGGACCTTGCCCTCGTCTTCTTGAAACTCGGTACGATCGCGTTTGGCGGGCCCGCCGCTCACATTGCCATGATGCGCGACGAGTTTGTTCGCAAGCGACGCTGGATCAGCGAAGCGGAATTCCTTGATCGTCTCGCTGCCGCGAGCCTGATCCCTGGGCCGAGTTCCACGGAATTAGCCATCTTCATCGGGCATTCGAAACGCGGCTGGCCGGGATTGATCGTTGCAGGGTGCTGCTTCATCGTTCCGGCCGCTGTACTGGTCACGGTGATCGCCGCAGTTTATATCCAATTCGGGTCGTTGCCGCAAGTCGCTGGAATTTTATACGGCATAAAGCCTGCCGTGATCGCGATTATCTTGCAGGCATTGTGGGGTCTGGGTCGAACGGCCGTGAAAACAAAGCTTCTCGCAACGATGGGTGTAGGCTCCGTTGTTCTCAGTGCCATGGGAATCTCTCCGGTTGCCGTTCTTGCAATTGCTGGGTTTGCTTCGGGCGCAGCATTTTGGTTAAAGCGGAACCAATCTGTTGCGCTGACCGCGATTCCGAGAACGACGCGGATTGCCTTGTTCGCAGGAGCCACGACGGCAGCGGCTGTTCCTCACAGCCTGTTTCGCCTATTCCTCTCATTCCTGAAAATCGGATCAGTCGTCTTCGGCAGCGGATACGTGTTGCTCGCGTTTCTGCGGGCAGAGTTCGTCGATAAGCTGCATTGGCTCACGGAAAAACAATTGATCGATGCCGTTGCTGTAGGACAATTCACTCCTGGTCCGGTATTCACAACAGCGACTTTCATTGGTTACGTGGTTGCCGGCATACGCGGTGCGGCCATTGCGACGCTGGGAATCTTTCTGCCCGGATTCGCCTTCGTGGCCTTCAGCGGGCCCATTGTTCCCAAGTTGCGCCGATCTGCACTTGCTTCGTCCGTATTGGATGGAGTTGTCGTAGGATCGCTGGCACTCATGGCCGTTGTCGCCTGGCAACTCGGCCGTGCTGCCGTTGTCGATTGGATCACGCTCGCGATTCTGATCGTGAGTGCAGTGTTGCTCTTGCGCCTTCGCCTGAACTCGGCTTGGGTGATTGCTGGTGCTGGTTTGATCGGATGGTTCGCGCATCCTCCGGGTTAGGTTGTTGCGTTTTCTCTAACTCCACTCGGCCCAATCCCGCGCCCATCAATGCCTTTGACACTTCCGCCCCAAAACCGTGCTAAAATCCCCAACCGCAACCGCGACCTGCGCACCCGGAGGTAAAGATTATGACTCGCCTGCGTCTCCTCCCACCCTTCATCTTGCTGACCCTCGCAGTCTTGCTCCTCACCGGCTTCGGCCACGATCTGCCCTTCTGGTCGCAATGGGGAGCCAATCCGCAACACTCCGGCATGGTCGGCGTTCTCGGCCAACCGCTCAACACCAAAATCGCCGACATTATCTACGATCCGTTCGTGAATCAGGAAAAGACTGAGAACCAGCCGCTCTATGGCGAGGCCGTCTTAACCGCTCACTATCAATCGACGCTCATCGACGGCGACAGTTTTTACATGGAGCAGAAGAGCGGCACCTACATCGGCTGCAATCCCCTCATCGGCTGGATCTACGGCGAAGAATGCGGCCCCAATGCCTGGTATTGGATGACTTGGAACGTCGTCCGTTATGACTGGGTCAACGGACAGGCCGTCCAATCCTGGACATTTAGCACCGACTGGAAACCCGAACCCAGCTCCACCAACTTCCTTCACGGCTTCGTCGGCCTGGAAGGCTGGGAGCCGGTCTTTCATCCCGCCTTGGGCGACGGATACCTCTACGTCCCCGGCGCCGGAGGCACCATCTGGAAGGTCGATGAGGCAACCGGCCAATCCATCACCCACATCAATCCCTTCTCGAAAATTTCAATCGATCCCTCGAATACCTACGTTTCCGGCCCACTGACCGCCGCCACAAACGGCGATATTTATTACAACGTTCTGCAACTGAGTTCCGGTGGCAATCCCTGGAACGAGCGCGACATCGCCGGCGCATGGCTGGTCCGGGTTCGCCCGGATGACACTTCCAGCACCGTCACCTACGCCACGCTCGTTCCCGATGCTCCGCCCGCCAACTCCACCACCTGCCCCGGCATATTCAATGTCTACGCCGATAACGGAGGAACGCTCCCCTGGCCGCCTCCTGGAATCAAAGCGCCTCCCACGGTGCTCTGCGGTTCACAGCGTCCCGGAGTCAATATCGCTCCCGCCATCGGCCCAGACGGCACCGTCTACACCGCGAGCTTTGCGCATTTCGACGGCGCGGCCGCCTACCTCATTGCCGTGCATCCCGACCTGTCTCCCAAATGGGCGTCCAGTCTTCAGTACCGCCTCACCGACGGCTGCGGCGTCCTGCTGCCCATCGCTCCTCCCAACGTGACTACGTTGCCGGGTTCCTGCCGCTATGGCACCAAGTTGGGCGTCGATCCCACCACCAACGCCTATGGTTCCGGTACCATTACGGATCTCTCCTCGGCTTCGCCAACCGTTGCGCCCGACGGCTCCGTGCTTTTCGGGGTCATCGATAACTACAATTACGGCCGCGGCCATACCATGCATTTTGACGCGCAGGGAAATTACCTCAATGCCTATGGCTTCGGGTGGGACTCAACGCCCGCCATCTATCAACATGACGACACTTATTCGATCGTCCTCAAAGACAATCACTACAACGCGGGCGCGTACTGCAACTGGGCCGGGCACCCCGTCTGCCGGACCGCGCCCGAAGGTCCTTATTACATGACTCAGCTGGATGCCAACATGAATGTCGAATGGTCGTTCCAGAACACCACCATCGACTCGGACCACCCCGACGGATATGAGTGGTGCGTCAACGCCCCGGCCATCGACAACTCCGGCATCGTCTATGCCACCAGCGAGGACGGCCACATCTATTCCATCCCGCAAGGACACAAGGGCGTATTCAAAACACCGCGGCAGAACATCTTTCTTCTCGAAGCACTCGGCGCCGCCTACACGCCGCTGGCCATCGGCGAAGATGGAAAAGAGTACAGCCAGAATGACGGCCACTTATTCGTAGTCGGAAGGTAAGCTTTTCAAGCAATTCGTGCTGGAAAACCGGCCGAACTGACCCGATTTCTGTCAACGAATCACAAATATTTATTTTGCACGGCGGATCTCGGCAAACGCAGGGTCGTCCTTCAATCGCTTGGGGAACTCCTTTTCGTAGCGGGCAAGGCTGGGACAGATCACATGATGCGACCGCGAGAAGCCAAATGATCTCATTTCTGTCATGGCCTCCTCGGGCGTCCAGCCTTCATTAGCCATGCGGTAGGCGGCGATCATCATGCCCGTGCGGTCGTCGCCGAGGCGGCAGTGGACGAATACTTTCTTATCTTTATTTTCTTGCAGCAGTTTCAGAAACCGGGCGAAGACTTCGTCTTTAGGCCACGGACAGCGCCATGGAATGGCCACGTATTCCATGCCTAAACTGCGCGCCTCTTGTTCTTCCGTTTTATTGTCGGCGCGAGTGTCGACCACGATCTTCACCCCAAGTTTGGCAATCGCCTTCAGACCGTCATTGTTAATAAGCCCCCCGCGATAAAGCTTGGGCGTAACTTCGCCGAAATTCGGCACGCCCTTTTGTTGCAGGCGGCGCCCAATCGCTCGCGCCTTAGGCGTTTGGGTTTGTTCTTTGGTCTGCGGAGCTTCACTATGAAGCGAACTCGATCTCGAGAACAAAATCAGAAAAATTGTGCAAGTGCGAAAGCAACGGATCATAGCCTGATCGCTGATAGATGGCAAAGCGATGGCGTGGAGTTGTCTGCCTGCTAGCCGGGACGGAGATGCGGGTACCGGTTACGTATCCGCCAGGAGCTCTTGTTCCCACTTCTCTACGCCTGGCGGAACTGCACCCTCCAGTATCGCAGCGAAAGCAAGCAATGCTTTGCGAGCATCCCCGATGGGATAGTAGAAAGCTTCCCAATTGTCGGAATCTTCGCCGTCATGATTGGGAATCACATGCTGAAACTGCCATGCAGTTTGCAATTCGCGATAGGCCGCGGAGGCGCGAGATTCAATGTTGGTTAGATCGGGCGCGGAGAGCTCTCCTTTTTGCCGTCGCGTCCGGCGCAGCAGCTTGCGGCGCATGATGTCGGTAAGAAGATCGGGCAAGGAGACATTGCGTTCCGGATCTTTCAAGAATGTGATTTCGTCTTTCGAAAGCGGCGATAGAAAAACGCTGAGACGATTTATTTTTGCCAGGCGAGGATGCGACTGCAACGCAGTCGCGACGTACGGATTTCCTTCGAAAAAAGCATCGCGGTCTCTTAGCAGTGAATCGAGTTGTTCAAGATCGACCGCTTGCAAGTCGGTACGAGCCTCAATCACCGCGTATCGCCGCTTCGCTCGCAACGCTTCAACTTGAGCGCGGGTGCGGAAGTGGAATTCTACGCCGTCGATTTCCCCAGGTCGCGGATCGCGGCTATTGAAAAGCACCAGTTTCTGCAGCGGCTTGTGTAAGTCGGGACAAAATTTGGCAAGTGACTTATAGAGCGGAGTCTTTCCGGCACAAGATGGGCCGGTGAGGATTATTAGGCGTCGTCTCGGTGCGGCGGTCATGGGTTGAGCTGTTTTGAAGTCAAACTCCCCGCCCCGTCTCTGCGAACAACGCAGAGACGAGGGCGGAGCTCCCAGGGGAGGGATAAAGCTAGACTTCGTCGGCTTCCTTCAACCTAGCGATCACGCCGAAATCCTCCAACGTCGTCGTGTCGCCTTTCACGTCGCCACCAGCGGCCAGTTCGCGCAGCAAACGACGCATGATTTTGCCGCTGCGCGTTTTAGGCAGCGTGTCGGTGAAGCGGATGTCGTCGGGCTTCGCCAACGCGCCGATCTCTTTTGCCACCCACTTCCGCAGTTCTTCTTTTAGTTCGTGCGATGGAATCCTGCCTTGCTCGAGCGTCACGAATGCGGAGATGGCCTGCCCTTTCAAATCGTCGGGACGCCCCACCACCGCGGCTTCCGCTACGGCCTCATGCGCCACCAGCGCGGATTCGACCTCCATCGTGCTCAGCCGGTGTCCGCTGACGTTCAGCACGTCGTCGACGCGGCCCATGATCCAGAAATATCCATCTTTATCTCTACGCGCGCCATCGCCGGTGAAGTAGTAGCCGGGAATCTGCGACCAGTAATTCTTTACATAACGATCAGGATCGCCATAAACCGTGCGCAACATCCCGGGCCACGGCTTGGTGATGACCAGAAATCCTCCCGAGCCCAGGGGAACGGGTTGGCCCTCCATGGTCACGATTTCAGCCGCCACGCCGGGGAACGGACGCGTGGCCGATCCAGGCTTGGTCGCAATCGCGCCCGGAAGCGGCGTCAGCATGATGTTGCCGGTTTCGGTCTGCCACCACGTGTCAACGATGGGGCAGCGATTGCCCCCGATCACTTCGCGGTACCACATCCACGCCTCAGGATTAATCGGCTCGCCGACCGTGCCCAGCAAGCGCAGGCTGCTCATGTCATGCTTCTTCGGCCACTCATTTCCCCATTTGATAAAGGTGCGGATCGCCGTGGGCGCGGTATAGAAAATGTTCACTTTGTGGCGCTCGATGATCGACCAGAATCGGTCGGGCTCGGGTTGGTTGGGCGCGCCTTCATACATCAGGCTGGTCGCACCGTTTTGCAGCGGGCCGTAGACGATGTAGCTGTGGCCGGTGACCCATCCGATATCGGCCGTACACCAGTAGGTGTCTTCCTCTTTAAGATCGAAGACCCACTTCGCGGTGACGTAAGTGCCGACCGAATATCCCCCGGTCGTGTGAACCACGCCCTTTGGTTTGCCGGTGGTGCCCGACGTATAAAGAATGTAAAGCGGATGCTCCGCATCAAGCGGTTCCGCGGGACAAATGTCAGAAGCCTTGGCCATCAATTCGTGCCACCAGTGATCGCGGCCGGCCTGCATGTTGATTGCGGTTCCAGTGCGCTTGTAGACGACCACGTGCTTCACCGTGGGACACGACTTCAATGCCTCTTCGACGGCGGGAAATAATTTCACCTCCGCGCCTCGCCGGTAGCTTCCGTCTTGCGTAATCACCGCGGTGGCCTGGCAGTCGTGAATGCGGTCGACCAGCGCATTGGCGGCGAATCCGCCGAACACCACCGTATGCGGCGCGCCGATGCGGGCGCAGGCCAGCATGGCGATGGGCAGCTCCGGCGTCATGCCCATGTAGATGGCCACCCGGTCTCCCTTCTTTACGCCGAGATCTTTCAGAACGTTGGCGAACTTCTGCACTTCACGATGGAGTTGCTGATACGTGTAGGTGCGAATCTCGCCCGGCTCGCTCTCCCAGATGATGGCCGCTTTATTCTTGCGCGGTCCGTTCACATGGCGATCGAGGCAGTTGTAGGAAAGATTGATCTGGCCGCCGACGAACCACTTCGCCCACGGCGAATTCCACTCCAGGACTTTGTCCCACTTTTTGAACCAGTGCAGCTCGCCCGCGATGCGGCTCCAGAATTTGTCGGGCTGCTCCATCGATTCTTTGTAGATATCCTCGTATTCTTCCAGGCTTGAAATGTGCGCGCGCTCGGCAAATTCCGGCGGCGGTGGGAAGCTGCGCTGTTCGTGAAGAATGGAATCGATGCTGCTGTTCTGGAGATCCGCTAACGCTTTCGTTGACATGGAGGGATGCCTCGTCTTGGAGGAATTTTTATTTGTCGTTGCTCGTTCGTCTCTCTTGGCTCTTGAGCCGCGGGAGTATCGCGACATTTTACTACTGGCGAGCGAGCCCCGCGATGTGATGGCGGTCACAGGTGAATGTTCGGCCGGAAAGGCGTATTTGGACCCTCGTTCCTGGCAGCTGGTACAGGATCACTACCGGTTTGTACCTGCCCCGGCGGGATTTGACGGGACCATGCGCACGGAGGTGGCATCGAAGACGTAGGTCTTTACTTCGCCATCCCCGCCCTGGCTGGCGATTTCTTTGCCGTTGAGAACGAAACTGATGCCGGCTGCGTTTCCAGCTTTGACAACAATATCGTGCGTCGCTCGTACGGAGGTTTGCGCCGGGGCAATTAGAGTTTCCTGCGCTACGGGCCTGCCATCCGCAACAATCGAAATCCATGTAGTGCGGGATGCGCGAATTTGCAAATCGAAGGGTCGCGGCGGCTTGGGCGCAGCCGCAATGACGTTCTTCGAAGTATTTGTCGGATTCGGAGAGGAGCTCGACGGGGATGCTGCCGACGGTGTTGGCTTGGAAACCGTGGGCGTGGTTGGAATTGGCTTGGCCGCGCTTGCGCTGGACGACGTTGTGGTTGTAGTTGCCGTCGTGGGGCTTGCCGGTCCTGATGTGGCGGAAATTTTGCTCGGCTTCGGCTCCGGTGCGGCAGCCGCCAGCCCGGTTGAAGCTGAGACTGGCGCGGCTTCTTGAGCCGTCGGCATTGCCGGTTGCGAAGCCATGGCGGGCGTAGATGCGGCTACTCGATCGTGGTGACGGCGAAAGTTCCAAAAGGCCAGCGCGGATGTTATCAGCAGCAAAGCCACAGCCAGCAGGCCCCACGGAACCTGCGAGTGGCTTTCGTCCAAAGGCGCAGATTCGTTTTCCGCAGAAGAATCCTGTGGAACCACGTCGGAAGCTTGAGCGGGTAGGCTGTCGTTCTTCAATTTCTGCGCCGAGGGATGCTGTTTGCGGCGGTCGTCAGTAGTTCTGCGTTCCTCATTTCGACGATCTTCTTTGCGGCGTTCTTCTGTAGGACGAAGTGGGCCGGACGCTTGACCATTATCATGGCCGTGCTTGGCTGCGGGGCTACGCAAATCCGGCAGAATCGCCTGCTGCTGCACCTGATTCTCACGCAGCGCGGCCAGATAGTCCGTAACCGCCTCATCTTCGTCGAGGCCAATCTGTCGAGCGTAAGCCCGAACAAAACCCTTATTAAAGACGCCGCCGGGGAGCTGGTCGAACTGTTCGTCTTCGAGCGCGCGCAGCATGCGCGTGCTGATCTTAGTCGTATTGGAGATGGCGTCGAGCGAGACGCCGCGCCGCTCGCGCTGCTGCCGAAGTTTCTCTCCAAACGATCCCAAGGATGGCTCCGGGAGCGGGTGAATTCCCGCCCGTATCGAGATGGCAATAATGATAGGCGAAGGCGGCAACAGATGCCACCGGCGCCGGGCGATTTCGGTTACGGGAGTGTCTGCGCGACAAGTAATCCACGTTGCAACTCCTGACGTCCTACTTTCGCCCTCCTCGGAAAGCCAATCCCGCGTACCCCAACATCGCCCCGAGTGCCCCGTAAACTGCAGCGTTGATGGGAGCCAGTATCAAGAAGATCTGTGGGGGCGGGGGATCGATCGTCATCTTCAGAAAATACATCGGACACAGCGCCAGCATCAGTTGAGCATTCAAATCCCAGCTGTGCGGAGCGAAATAAGCCACCACGGCCAGCACATAGAAGACTACGGCCAGGCCACCGAGCAGCTTGAGGGGCGCGGAAAACAGCTGATCGTCATCCCGTTCCGTGTGACAGACCCTCGCAATCCACGAACGCGGCAGCACTGCCACCACCAGGCTGAAAAGTCCAATCAGTCCCAGCGCAACCGCGAAGATGACCCATTCGCTCTGCACCGGCAGCTCGGCCCCCCGCAGCAAGGCATAAGGAACGCCGTTCAAGAGCGAGCCGACCCCGCAGATAAAGAACACAATGCGAGATGTAATTCTGAGTGCGCGTCCGGCCATGCGGCGCATTCTAACAGCACCCCCAGTCTATGGCGCCGATTATGCAAACAATGGACTAATCTTTGCGGAACAACTGCACCGTGAAGTTCGCCTTGCAGGTCTTGGCCGGATCGTCAAAGGCCGAGCCTTCTCTTTTTCCCTCCGAGGCGCGGAAAAATAGCCCTTGCTTAGGATGGTCGGGCAATCCGATGAAGCGCGCCTTGCCGGCCGAGTTAGTGCCAACCTCCATGTCCAATTTATGCAGTGACGCAAAGCCATAGGTGATGTGCACGCGAATCGTCGCCGCGTATACCGGCCCACCGTTTTCGTCGGTGATCGTGAAATCAGCGGTGCAAGAGCCAAGTCCGGCATCCACCTCGGAAACCGTCTTCGAGTCAGCAGGCGGCGGCGTGGTCTGGGCGTGCAGGGCGGGCATGGAAAGCAACATCGCTGCGAATATGCTTAATAACAGAGTGGCCGGATCCAGAGTCTCGCGCATGGAACAAGAATACACGGGCTGAATTCGACGTTGCCACGCCCCCCGCAACGGCCCGCCTGCCATGCCAACGCGTACCCGTAAACTCTTGATCCGCCGCGAACGTAACCCATAGGTCATATTGGCTTTACGGATTCCGGTTACCTTTGGTGCATTGCTCCAACGTTAGTGCGTCCATATAATTTTGGGAACTATTGCCCCGTCCATTGGAAGTTGAAGAAGCCATTGGAAACTAAAGAAGTTCGCAAAGGGAGTGCGTCATGTCCGAGGCCACCGGCACGCAATTGACCCGCCAAAGCCAGGAACTGACCATCTTCCACGACGTCGCCAAGGCGCTCACGTCTTCGCTGGACCTCGACTCCATCCTGCAAACCATCATGGAAAAAATGGCGGAATACTTCCGTCCTGACACTTGGTCGTTGCTCATGGTGGACGAAGTGCAGAATGATCTTTATTTCGCCATCGCCGTGGGCGAGGCGGCAGAGAGCTTAAAAAAAGTCCGCCTGAAGTTGGGCGAAGGCATCGCCGGTTGGGTGGCCAAACACGGCGAACAGGTGATCACAGCCGATGCGGAAAACGATCCCCGCTTCGCCAAGCGCGTCGATGAGACTACGCAGTGGGAAACGCGCTCGGTGATCTGCGTGCCCCTGCGGTCGAGACTGCGGGTGCTGGGTGTGATCCAGTTGGTGAATGTGGACCTCAGCCAGTTCAACGAGCCCGAGGTTTTCTTCCTGCAGGCCCTCTGCGATTACGCAGCTATCGCCATCGAGAACGCGCGCTGGGTCGAAAAGATCCAGGAACTGACCATCACCGACGATTGCACCGGCCTCTTCAACGCGCGGCATTTATATAAGACGCTGGAGACCGAGGTTTATCGCTCGTCACGCTTCGGCTACGAGTTCAGCGTCCTTTTCATCGATCTCGACCACTTCAAAACCGTTAACGATACCCACGGACATTTGGTGGGAAGCAAGCTCTTGGCCGAAATTGGATATCTGATCAAAGCCCAACTACGCTTGATTGATTTTGCTTTTCGCTATGGCGGCGACGAATTTGTCGTGCTGCTGCCGCAAACCGGCAAGGATCAAGCCCTGGTCGTGGCCAAGCGTTTGCGCGACGCGCTCCGGGCCAGCAGCTTCTGCCGCGACGAAGGGCTGAATCTAAACGTAAGGGCCTCGATGGGCCTCGCCACTTATCCTCACGACGCGCGTGACGCGCACGACATTATCCGCCAGGCCGATGAGATGATGTATCTCGTGAAAAATACCAGCCGCGACAATATCGGAATCGCGCAGCGCGGTGTAATGAAGTAACCCCGCGATCCCCCTTGCCAGCCGCTCCCTCTGCATTTAAATCAATTTCTTCCGCGCCGCGTGGATGAAATCCGTATACGCAGGCTGTTCTCCGCTCGCACGCACCCGGCTCGCGATCTGTCCCCGATGGTAAGCCGAGTGCAACAGCACGTGAGTCAGAATTTCTTCCACGCTGCTGGTCCACGACTCACCCTTACTGTTTTTGTAGGTGATGATTTCCGATAAGGTCGCGGGCGTGCTCTGGCCCAAATATTCGCCCCAGAGTTGCGCAACACCTGAGATTTCCTTCGCACAGGTGTCAAAGTCAAGCTCGGCCCATACAGGCATCGATTGCGGTTGCTTCCGGATGCGCTCCAGCCACAGCCGCTCGGCCGAAACAATGTGCGCCAGAAGTCTTAGCGGCCCTGCGGTTTCACCCACGCCCGCCCTTAATCCGGCGAGCACTTCGCGGTTCGCCCACTCATCGTAAGCAAACTGGCGCCGCAGATGTTCGAGAAGTTCCACAACTCTGTAGGTCGAGTTTATCATCGGAAGAAATGGAATCGGAACCGCCGCACAGCTCTCGAAAAAGACGATTAACCCTCCATTCACAATCCGGAGTTACACTGACCCGACATGCCTCGTAAATCTGCAGCATCGCGAACCGCCGTTGCAGAGCCTTCTAACTCCGGTGTCCCCGATACCACGGTTAGCCGGAAATCGGCGGCCAGTAAGAAGTCAGCTGGAAAAGGAAGTGGATCGCTCGATGATCTCACGCGTACCGCTCTCCGTGCGTTCTTGATCGCCCGCGACGCAGCTTTCAATGTGCGCGATCTGCTCACCCACTCCTCGCGCATGGCTTTTCTGGCCATCAAAGAATGCGAGCAGGAACTGGATGTGATCGAGCGCTACATCGACGAGCGTCTGCCCGCCGCCATCACGCGTGTCAACGAGACCCGCGCCCGGCAATTGCTGACCAGCCTGAAGAGCACCACGGATTTGGAGCGCATTGGCGATCTGATGATGAGCGTCGCCATGCGCGTGCAATCGCGAACCGAGAAGATAGCTCCCACCGACGTGCGCCAACTCGTGGAAATGTCGGCTATCCTGCGCGAGATGCTCGACCTGGTTTACCGCGGCTTCGTCGACCTCGATCTTGAATGCGCCCGCAAGGTCCTGCAAATGGACAAGGACATCGACCGCGTCTGCCACGCGATGTTTCAGAAGCATCTGACCGCACACGCTGCTGATAGCACTCCCTCGAGCTTCGACGTTCTTCTCATGGCGCAAGCCCTCGAGCGCGCCGGCGACCATACCACCAATCTCGCCGAAGATCTCTACAGCCTGATCGAAGGCCGCAGCCTGCGCCACGCCCCCAAAAAGCGCGCCGCAACCTAGCAAAAATGGTTCTCACTTCCGTATTCGGTTCTCGGTACAAGCCAAATTGAGGCAGCGATCATTCCCGAACTATGTTGACACCGCAGCCTCTTGGGTTTTGTTTTTCTGAGAGCTGAGAGCTGAGAGCCTATTTCCAAGGCGACGGCGGAACCGTGAAACTCACCGCGAGCACTCCCTGCACTCTTGTCAGATCATCAGTCTCGCGGTTGAACACAACTTCGCGTTGCTCGTCAGAAAATCGGGGATCCTGCAAGTAGAGCTTATCCACGGTAAACTCTCGCCCTCCGCTGTTATCGCGAACCTCGTTGTAGAGCGCTCCATACAAGACATAAAGGTGCGACTTCCACTCCATAATTAAGGCGCGCTGGCCCAGCAGCGACCTGACAATAAAATCCGCCGTGATCGAGTTTCCCGCCACATACTCCGCATCCACCAGAACTGGTTGGTCTTCGCTCGTGCGTTGCCTGCCCGACACTTTGCCCGCCAGGTCCTTCAATGAAAGCGGATCCGAGAGCGCGGCATACGCCACCGCGTCGGCAAGAGCCGATTCTTTCCCGCAGCACACCGCTTTGTTATGGAGGATGATTTCCAGTGCCGCCGCCAGCACGGCAGGCCGAGCCTTCGTGACCGCAGTGACCGCAGGCAAGTTGCTCACGCGCGCTTCTTGATTGCCAAGAAATACAGTCGGATTATTTTCCTGTCCCTGCGCCAGGCACGTCAGAAAGAAGAGTCCAGCGGAAATCACCACAACCCCGATCCTTACCATTGGAACCCTCCAGCCCACTGTGATTCTATTCCAAGAACAGCTCTCAGTTGCCGGTTCTCAATTTCGCGCTAGATCGCGTTTGCGACGAATGCTAAGTTTCGCTGGAATTCTGGGAGCGTTCACTGGATTGTCTTGTCTCGCTGAACGCTAAATGCCAGAAGCTAAGAGCCAAAAGCCACTCCCACAAATTCATCATTCGTTAACACTCGAGAAACATCCTGGCAACATTTCCAACATAAAGTTCTGGAGGGACCTTGGAAGCATCGAGGTTCCTCCCAGCGCTGTCACACGACGATGAATCTCCCCATCGGATCTTACGAACCGCTTAACGATGCGGCAATCGCGCCCGTGTCCCGCCGCCTCGTTTTCGTGGTCGAGGACGAGGAGGACATTGCCCGCCTCATCGCCCACAATTTGCAGGCCGCCGGCTTCGACGTGCAAAGCTTTGTCAGTGGTGGTTCCCTCATTTCGGAAGCTCTGCGCGAGATGCCCGTGCTCTTTCTGCTGGACGTCATGCTTCCCGGCGCCGACGGCTTTGATCTCTGCCGTCAGATTCGCCAGACTCCCAGCCTTTCCTCGATTCCCATCATTTTCCTAACCGCCAAAACCGCGGAAGCAGATCGCGTGAAGGGGCTCGAACTCGGCGGCGACGATTACATCACCAAGCCCTTCAGCCCGCGCGAAATGGTAGCCCGCGTCCGCAGCGTGCTGCGCGGTTTGCGCCAGCCTCCGGTCACGCCGGAAGTGCTTCGCCTCGGCGAGCTCGAGATCGACGCATCTTCCTTGACGGTCCAAATGCAAGGCCGCGCCGTCCTCACTACGGTGCGCGAGTTTCGCCTGCTCGAGTACCTCGCGAGTCACTGCGGGCGCGTGCTTACGCGCGACCAGCTGCTCGACGCCGTGTGGAAAGAAACTCCCTTCGTTACCCCCCGCTCGATTGACGTTTATGTTCGTAGGTTGCGGGAAAAAATAGAGACTGATCCCCGCCATCCCAAATATCTAAAAACTCTTCGCGGCATCGGCTACCGCTTCGAGACCCCGAAGTAGCGAACTGAGAACTACCTCCTTTTCATTTATCCTGTCCTAACCCGCAATGATCCGGCAAAAGCCCCTGTGGAAGGCGGACGATCAAAAGTCCCGCTTATCCGAACTAACCGCGCGGTCCGACGATTCTGCCAAGGATCATGCTCTGCGCCGCGATGTGCGCTCACTGGGTACCCTGCTGGGCCGAGTCCTGGTGGAGCAGGTTGGCGAGGATCTATTCGATACCGTCGAAGAATTGCGCCAGTTGATGATTCGCCACCGCCAGCGCGTAGCCCACAGCGCGGCCGCGCGCGTCCACGGCGAACTCGTGGCCCGCGCCCAAGCCATGATTTCGCAAATGGATCTCCCCCGCGCTTACCAGGTCACGAAAGCCTTCGCCATTTATTTCGAGCTTACCAACTTAGCCGAGACCAATCACCGCAAGCGCCGCCGCCGCGCCGGCCAACTCGACCGGCAACGCGTCCCCGCGCCAGGATCGTTTCACGGGACTCTATTGCGTTTAAAGCAGGCGGGAATCTCTGCCAACGCGGCGCTGTCCGCGCTTCGCCAAATTGTGGTGACTCCCGTTTTCACAGCCCATCCCACGGAGGTTGCGCGACAAACCGTGCTTCTCAAACGGCGCCGCATCGCCGAGCAATTAGAGCGCCTCGATCAGCTTCCGCTCACGGTCGCTGAAGCCCTGCGCTGCGAGCAGATGATTCACGCGGAAATTACCGCTTTGTGGCAGACCGACGAAGTCCGCCAAACCAAGCCCACGGTCGATGACGAGATTCGCACGGGACTGCGCTACTACCGGCTTTCTTTATTCGAAACTCTTCCCCACATTTATGCCGAAGTCACGGAATCGGTTCGCGAAGTGTACGGCATTGATCTCGCCGCGTCCGAACTGCCCAACCTGCTCAGTTTCGGTTCCTGGATCGGTGGCGATCGTGACGGCAACCCGCTGGTCACCTCCGAATGTGTGAAAGATGCTCTCGCCATGGCGCGCGCGCTTATACTCCGCGAATACATTCGCGCAACGGAATTCTTGAGCGACTGTCTGAGTTCGTCGATGCGGCAGGCCGACGCTCCTGCCGATTTTCTTGCGCGCCTCGCCCGTTATAAACAGTCGATGCCAAATGTCGTCATGCTTTGGGGTCCCAACAGCAACGTCGAGCCCTACCGCAGTTTTCTTTCCTACGTCCTGCATCGCTTGCAGCGCGCGCGCGAAGGCCCCGGCGTTCAGGATGCGTACAAAACCGCCACAGAATTTGAGTCCGATCTAGTTTTGTTGCGCGCCAGCCTGATCGCAAATCGTGGCCAACGCTTGGCGGAAGCCTTTGTCGATCCACTTTTGCGCGAACTTCGAACCTTCGGCTTCCATCTTCAAGTCCTGGATATCCGTCAGCACGCTCGCGTACACGCCGAAGTTCTCGAAGAACTATCGGAAAACAATATCGACGTGAAGAAAATCGGCGCGGCCAATAGCGAGCCGGTAAAAACGAAGGTGAGAAAATCCGAACTGAGAAAAACATCGCCAGAATTGGCGCCCGCTGCCGCTTCGCCAAACGCAGGCGATGAAGTTTCTCATCAGGCAAGGGAACTGATCGAAACCCTCCGCGTCATTCAGCAACTCAAGCAGGAGTATCCCGCGCAGTCGATTCGTCAGTACATCATCAGTGGCGCCGAATCCGCCGACGATGTGCTCAATGTGGTTCGTTTAGCAAAAGCCTGCGGAGTTACTCTTGCCGGTCCAGCTCCTGCTCCCCCCGTCGATTCTCCAAACCACGATTCCTCGAGAAACGACCCCGGCCTTATGCCGGTCCCTCTATTCGAATCGATTCACTCGCTCCGCTCCGCCAGTAGCGTCATGCGCAGCCTGTGGCGCAATCCCGAATATCAACCGCTGCTCGACTCCTGGGGACGCTGGCAGGAAGTCATGCTGGGCTACTCGGACTCCAATAAAGATGGCGGCATGCTGACCAGCACCTGGGAACTCTACAAAACTCATCGGGCTTTGCATGTCGAAGCCAAAGCGTGCGCAGTGAAGTTACGCCTCTTTCACGGCCGCGGTGGCACCGTAGGCCGCGGCGGCGGCCCAACCCACTCCGCCATCCTCGCTCAGCCCGAGGAATGTTTTTCCGGACACATCCGCATCACCGAACAAGGCGAAGTTCTCAACTGGAAATATGCCGATGTCGTGCTCGCGGAGTGGAACCTGGAATTGATGATTGCCGCCAGCCTCGAAGCTCTCACCCGCACTCCGCCGCAGCAAAAAGATCAGGCGCGGTGGGAAGAGGCGATGGAAGAAATGTCGCACGAAGCATATCGAGTCTATCGCCGCGACATCGCAGAAAATTCCAACGTGCTGGAATACTTTGAGCAGGCTACGCCCATCCAGGAATTTGATGCCGCGCGCATCGGTTCCCGCCCATCGCGCCGCACCAAAGGCCGCCGCCTCGAAGACCTGCGCGCTATCCCCTGGGTCTTTGGCTGGATGCAAAGTCGCCACGCCGTGCCCGCCTGGTACGGCATCGGATATGGCCTCGAAAGCTTCGCCAAGAAAAGTTCAGCTAACGAAAAATTATTGCGCCAGATGTTTCAGCATTTCGCCATCTTTTCCGACCTGGCGCGCAATGTCGAACTCGCAATGGCCAAAGCCGATCTCGACATCGCACGCGTCTATTCCGGATTGGTCAAGAACTCCGCATTGCGCTCGCGCGTCTTCTCCATGCTGGAAGAAGAGTTCCTTCGCTCCCGCAACATGATTCTGCGCGTCTCCGGCCAGCGCGAGTTGCTGGCTCGCAATCGTGTGCTGGCGCGCTCCATCCACCTGCGCAATCCTTATGTCGATCCTATGAGCCTCATCCAGGTCGAACTCCTGCGCCGTAAACCGCAGGGCAGCGATGTCGGCAAAAGTGACCTGGCTAAACTCGAGTATCCCCTCAGCGCCACCATCAACGGCATTGCCGCCGGGCTGCACAACACAGGATAGCTTCACATCAGAAATGGGCCAGCCTCGGATCTGGCCCATCTCCTCTGCGCGCAAAAAACTTTACCGGTTGATATCGTCCTTCGATTGCAAGCGCTTCACATAATTTTCCAGATTGGATTTATTCGAATCCGGCGCGCTCGTCAAGGCGAGTTGTACTTCCTTCACCGCCTTATCGAAATCCCCCTGGCTGCTGTAAACCCGCGCCAGTCCTACGTGCGAGGTCCAATAATCGGGAAATTTTTTCGCCGTCGAACGAAAAACCGCAAACGCTTCCTCTTGTTTCTTCTCTCCCTGAAGCTGGCGGGCATAAAAATAAAGTTGCTGAGCGCTGGCCAGATCCAACGCCTTGTTGCGAACCGCGGCAGCCTCATCCTTGCGGCCCATCGCGTCCAGAATCTTCGACTTGTTCAACACATTGTCATATCGCTCCTCAGCTTGGATCGACAAGTCTTCATCCTTCAACGCCTCGTCCAGATCAATCTTGTTCGCCAGGAAATAGGCGGCCGCGTCGTCCCAACCTTCCCAGTAATATTGATTTATCCCGCGAATCTGCTTGCGAATGCTCGCGGTGACAATGTCGTTCACGTTCACCGCAACTTTGAAGGGCACCCCTACCTTTTCCCAGCGCATTGTAACCACGGTCGAATCCGGCTTGACGTCATCGAAATCGTAGGTCAGCGCGTCGTGCATCTCCGCCGCCTGCGGCTTCGCTGTCACCCGCAGCGCATCCTCATCCTGCTTGTAGCTGAAGCTTCCCCACGCGGTCGAAGTCTTCGAGAAAATCACGGTCCACTCGTTCTCGCCGGGAATCATGTGCAGCCCATACGTTCCCTTGTCGAGCGGCCGGCCTTCGATCGTGACCGGATCGGTAAACGTGATCTCCGTGTTCTCATTCGCACCCGCCCGCCACACCTGCCCATAAGGCACAACTTTGCCCCAGATTTGCCGGCCATTCGCCAGCGGCCGATGATAGTTAATGGTGATGTCGGTGATGCCAATGCGCTGCGTGATCAGCGCATGCTGGCTCTGCCGCGGCAGATTGAGCATGATGGTTTCGCCGGTAGCGGTTTGCGCGTAGCTGAAACCCGCCATTGCCAACACGCCGCACAACAAAACAAGCAAACGAGTTCTGTGCATGGAAAGCCTGAACATGGGAAGCTCCTTCTCGTGCGGAATTCAATCCGCCACCGAACTGCATTTTGGATGTAAGAACCCGGTATAAAACACGTGCCGCTGTAGTGTTTCAATTGGACGCATCAGCTCGACCGAGGTAAGCGAGAGCAGCCAGATTGGGACGAGATAACAGTTTCTGGATTCTGACAGCGGGCTCTCAGGGACGAAAAAGTTTTTAACAGGTCTGTCATCCCGAGCGGAGCGGCTGCGAGCGGAGCGAAGCAGTCGCGAAGTCGAAGGATCCCTATCTGTCCCTATCTGCGAATAGATCGATGGGGAGTTCTCCAATTCGCCGCGATTCTGCAAGGCCCCACGATGGCTGGCCGTGGCGCGGTTTGGATCTTTAACGATGGGGTGCTTGACAAATCCCGCGCCCAGGCGCACAATTTCAATAGGCGAATAAAAAGCGAAAACGCCAGCGGGGCCAGCCAAACCCGGCGCTCCCTGAAAATTTCCGAGGTTTTTTATGTCTTCCGCAGTGTTTTCCACTTCGGCGGCCTTGAGCCGCCCTTTTGTCTTTGATGGCGAAGAAGTTGCCGCAGTTTGCCCGCAGCCCACCGCTGCCGAGCTTTTCGGCGAAGCTCGTCCCCCACAACTGGTTGTGCCAGCAAATCTCCACCCGGCGTTGAAAGATTCCCGGCTCAATCATGTCACTCCCGCCTCTCACCTCGCGGTTCGTCCCATCCCGGAAAAGGTCTCCACCGGCATCGCTGCCATGGACGCTTTTACCGGAGGCCTGCCCCGCGGCTGCCTGACGGAAATTTGCGGCCCAGCTTCCTCCGGACGCACCACCTTATTATTGTCCGCTCTAGCGGCCGCGACGCGGCGCGGAGAATTCTGCGCCGTAGTCGATGCCAGCGACTCCCTCGATCCTCAGTCTATCGTCGCCGCCGGGGTCGATTTAGATCTCTTGCTGTGGGTGCGCTGCGGAGACAATTCAGAGCAGGACGAGCAGCATCTAGAAAAGCTGCTGCGCGCCACCGACCTTCTGCTCGAAAGCGGAGGCTTCGGCCTGATTGCTCTCGACCTTGGCGATCTGCCGCCGCAATCGGCGCGTCGCATTCCCCTGACCACCTGGTTCCGTTTTCGCCGCGCGGTCGAACCTACGCCGACCGTGCTCTTAGCCATCGAGCGTCAATCGATCGCCGGAAGTTGCTCGTCTTTACTCATAAATTTAGGGGCACAAAAATCTCAAATCGAACAGTTTCAGAATCTACGAACTGCAACGCCCGCTCACGCGCAATTGCTGACCGAACTGGAAATCACCGCGGAATTACTGCGCTCCCGCACGGATCGCAAGCCGTCTCGTTCCGCCGAAATCACCTTTGCCAGCAAAACCGCCTGGGCGGGATGAAGAAAAGAATTTAGTAATTAGGAAATTTAGTAATTGGATAATTTCAACCACGGCGCGGCAAATCACAGCAGTTTTCAAATTATCAATTACTAAATTACCCAATTACCAAATTTCAATGTTTGCCTGCATCTTCGTTCCGAACTTCCCCGTGGCCGCGCTTTTTCGCGCCCAGCCGGAGTCGCGCGCGCAAGCTGTGGCCATTTTTGCAGGCAAGCCTCCACTGGAAAAAATCTTCGCCGTGAATGAACTTGCCGGCCGCGTCGGCATCACGCCCGGCATGACCAAAGCCCAGGCGGAGCTTTGTCCCGAGTTAACGCTGCATCCACGCTCGATCTCGCAGGAATCCACGGCCCACGCCGCGCTGCTCGATTGCGCGCAATCCTTCTCGCCCTGCGTCGAAGACGCCGCCGCCGATACGGCCATTCTCGACCTCGCCGGAATGGAATCTCTGTTCGGCCCGCCGCCCCAGATTGCTCACGATCTGGCGCACCGCGCCGCCAGCCTCGGTTTCGATGCCAACATTGCCATCGCGTCCAATCCCGATGCCGCCGTGCTCGCCGCCCGTGGTTTTTCGGGTGTCACCGTAATTCCCTCGAATAAGGAAGCGGAATGTTTGTCGACTTTGCCGGTAGAAGTTTTGTTGGCGCATCGCTACGAAAATGACGGACAAAAAGAGGATGGAAAGAAAGAGGAGCAAGATGAGTCGTTTCGTTTGCTGGCCACTCTGGAGCGCTGGGGCATCCGCAATTTAAGCGCTCTGGCCGCGCTGCCCAAAGTTGCTTTGAGCGAGCGCCTGGGCCAGCCCGGCCTGCGTCTGCAGAAACTAGCTCAGGGTGCGGCTTCCCGCACTTTAGTTCCGGTGGAAGCTCCGCCGATTTTTGAAGAAGCCGTGGAGCTGGAACATCCCATCGTTCTGCTGGAGCCGCTCGCCTTTCTGCTCCATCGCCTGCTGGAACAAATCTGCGCAAGATTGTCCTCGCGCGCCCTCAACACACAAGAATTGCGCCTCACCCTCGATCTCGAAAACTTTTCGCAATTCAATCAGCAATCAAAACTCAGCAATCGGCAATGTGCCTCTCAATTTCAGCGCACTTTACGTCTCCCACTTCCCATGCTTGACCCCAAACTGTTTCTCAAACTTCTGCAACTGGATTTAAACGCGCACCCTCCGGGAGCGCCCATCAAGAAAATTCATCTGCTCGCGGAACCCACGCGCCCACGCTCCGCCCAGGCAGGCTTGTTTCTGCCTCCCTCACCCGAGCCGGAAAAATTGGAGCTCACGCTCGCGCGTATCGCCAGCCTGGTCGGAGAATCTCGCGTCGGCTCGCTCGAATTACTGGATGCACACCGCCCCGAAGCTTTCCGCATGAAACGCTTCATACCCGCAGCAACTTCGGACCATGTAGAGACAGCCGCCTCGGCTGTCCACCGAGCGAAGCGAGGTCAAGAGTCGGACACGAAACGAGACAGCAATCGCAATGCAAAGCAAGAAGAAACGCCTGCCGTGGCCGCGCTTCGCATGTTTCGTCCACCGCTGCGCGCCACCGTAACCTTAGAAAACGGAGAGCCCGTCCGTGTGCTCTGCGCCAAGAAGAAAGAAGTGCAGGGAACTGTGCTCTGGAAGGCCGGCCCCTGGCGCAGTTCCGGCGACTGGTGGGAGCGCGAGGCCTGGTCCCGCGACGAATGGGACATCGCCCTGCAAAAAACGGATCAGGAAATCGCCCTCTACCGCCTGACGCACGATCTGCTAGGAGGAGGTTGGTATGTGGAAGGAACCTACGACTGAACATTTCACCACGGAGACACAGAGACACGGAGAAAAAACGAAACAAAAAAAGAAAAGAAAAGATTTCTCTGTGTCTCTGTGTCTCCGTGGTGAATAAGTTTACAGATGTACGCCGAACTTCATGCCCGCTCCGCTTTCAGCTTCCTCGAGGGCTCTTCCTTGCCCGAGGACATGGCCGGAGTCTGCGCGCGGCTCAACCTGTCTGCTATGGCGCTGCTCGACACCGACGGTGTCTACGGCGCGCCGCGCTTCCATCTTGCGGCAGATAAGCTCGGCATCAAAGCTCACATCGGCGCGGAAGTGACCTGCGCGTCTTTTGCGCATCTCATCCTGAGCGGAGCAGGTGCCTCACGAAGTGAAGCACCTGCGGAGTCGAAGGCTTGCCCTGAGCGAAGTCGAAGGGATCCCTATTCCCAGCAATCCGTCGAGAGTATATGGATTCCTCGCTCCGCTCGGAATGACAAAGAGCTATTTCGTCTCCCACTCCTCGTCTCTTCCCGCGCAGGCTATCAAAATCTCTGCCGCCTGATTACGAAAATGAAGTTACGCGCGAAAAAGGGCGAAGGCTCGGTCTGCGACGAAGAATTGGAAGAACACGCCGAGGGATTAATCTGTCTCACCGGAGGCTCCGATGGCCCTCTGGCTGCCGCTTTACACAATGGCGGAATCGATGCTGCCCACCAACAAATAGAAAAACTGATCGGCCTCTTCGGTCACAAGAATGTCTATATCGAATTGCAGCGCCACTTTCATCGCGAAGAAGAAGCGCGCAACCGCGCCGCCATCGCTATCGCGCAATCGTTAAATCTCCCGCTGCTCGCGACCAACGGCGTCTGTTACGCCACGGCCAAAGATCGCGAACTTTGCGACGCCTTCACCGCCATCCGCCATCGCCACACGCTCTCGACCGCCGGACGCCTTCTCGCCCGCAACTCCGAGCGGCATGTGAAATCGTCACAAGAGATGCAACAACTCTTCGCCGACTTGCCAGAGGCAATCACCAATACGCTCGAACTCTCTTCCCGCCTTGAATTCACCTTGAACGATCTCGGCTACCAGTTCCCGCGCTATCCCGTGCCCGAAGGCGAAACCATGAATTCGTTCCTGCGCGATCGTTCCTGGGAAGGTTTCACAACTCGCTATGGCCGCGCCTCCGCCGACATGCAATTCCGCGCCCGCCGCCAGATCGAGCGCGAACTGAAGTTAATCGAAAAGCTTGATCTCGCCGGATATTTTCTTATCGTCTGGGACCTCGTCCGCTTCTGCCGCGAGCAAAACATTCTGCTCCAGGGCCGCGGATCGGCTGCCAACAGCGCCGTCTGCTACTCGCTTGGCATCACCGCCGTCGATCCCGTCAGCATGGAGCTTCTCTTCGAGCGCTTTCTTTCCGAGGAGCGCGGCGAATGGCCCGATATCGATCTCGACCTGCCCAGCGGCGACGAGCGCGAAAAAGTTATTCAATATGTTTACCGCCGCTATGGCGAGCGCGGTGCGGCCATGACTGCGAACGTCATCACTTATCGCAATCGCATGGCGGCGCGCGAAATGGGCAAAGCCCTCGGCTTCGATCCCGAAACGCTGGCCAAAATTTCCGCCGCCGTTGCCACCTGGGAATTCCGCGACGAGAACGACGCGCTCGATCGCCGCTTCCGCGACGCTGGCCTCGACCTCAGACATCCGCGCCTGCGCAAGTATTACGAACTCTGTCTCGCCGTGCAGGATATGCCGCGCCATCTCGGTCAGCACTCCGGCGGCATGGTCATCTGCCAGGGTCAACTCGATTCCGTCGTTCCGCTCGAGCCCGCGTCCATGCCCGGCCGCGTGGTCGTGCAGTGGGACAAAGAAGATTGCGCCGACATGGGCATCATCAAAGTCGACTTGCTCGGCCTCGGCATGATGGCCGTGCTCAAAGATTCCATCGAACTGATTCGCGATCACTACGACGAAGAAGTCGATCTGGCGCACCTTCCGCAGGACGATCCCATCGTCTACTCCGCGCTACAGCAGGCCGACACCATTGGCCTGTTCCAGGTGGAAAGCCGCGCGCAGATGGCCTGCCTGCCGCGCCTGCGTCCTACGCGTTTTTATGACATTGTGGTGCAGGTCGCGATCATTCGTCCCGGCCCCATCGTCGGGCAAATGGTAAATCCATTTTTGCAGCGCCGCCAGGGAAGGGAAGAAGTCACGTATGCCCATCCCTCGCTCGAACCGGTGCTGGCGCGCACGCTGGGCGTTCCGCTATTTCAGGAGCAACTGCTGCGCATCGCCATGATCGCCGCCAACTTCACCGGAGGCGAAGCCGAAGACCTGCGCCGCGCCATGGGCTTCAAGCGTTCGCAAGCCCGCATGAAAGAAATCGAAGCCCGTCTCCGCGCCGGCATGACGCAAAATGGAATCTCTCCGAAAGCGCAGGAAGAAATTATTCTTTCCATCACTTCCTTCGCGCTCTATGGATTCCCCGAATCCCACGCCGCCAGCTTCGCGCTGATCGCCTACGCCAGCGCTTATTTGAAGGCCCACTATCTCGCCGCATTCACCGCCTCCCTGCTCAACAACCAGCCCATGGGATTTTATTCGCCCGCAACCATCGTGAAAGACGCACAGCGCCACGGATTAAAAGTGCTGCCCGTCGACGTGACGCGCTCGGAGTGGCCGTGCACGTTGGAAACAATTTTTGGGAAGGGCACGACTTTAGTCGTGCCGTCTGAAGGTAAAGACCGGGCTTTAACCTCTGAGGCTCCAGAAACTGGAAACTCTAGTCCCGCCCTTCGTCTCGGCCTGCGCTATGTTCGCGGCCTGCGCGAAGAATCTGCGCAAGCTCTGCTGCGCGAACGCGCTCGCGCTCCATTCAAATCCATTCACGATCTCACCCGCCGCGTCCCCGAATTGCGCAAAGACGAACTCACCACGCTGGCGGAAATCGGAGCGCTCAATGCAGTTTCCAGCTTTCAGTTTCTAGTTTCCAGAAAATCCGTTGCTTCTAACTGGAAACCGGAAACTGAAAACTCGAAACAGCACCTTCACCGCCGCGACGCTCTCTGGCAAGTTGAACGAGCCGTCCGCGCCTCCGGCCCACTGCTGGAAAATTTCCCCGAGTCCGATTCGCCATCCCCACTGCAGCCCATGAACCAGGAAGAGCGCCTGGTCGCCGACTTCCGCGGCACCGGACTCACCGTCGGGCCGCATCCTGTAGCCCATCGCCGCCAATGGCTTACTGCCATGGGCATTCGCCGCGCCAGCGAATTGCGCGATCTGCCCAGCGGCAAGCGGCTTCGCATCGGAGGCTGCGTCATTGTGCGCCAGCGTCCCGGCACCGCTAAGGGATTTGTATTTCTGAGTATTGAAGATGAAACCGGAGTGGCCAATGCCATCATCGCTCCCGACCTGTTTCACCAAAATCGTCTGCTGCTGGCCTCAGAAAAATTTCTGGCCATCGAGGGCATCTTGCAGAACCAGGACAATGTAATCTCGGTGAAAGCGGAACGCG
The DNA here is from genome assembly GCA_963818935.1 of uncultured Acidobacteriaceae bacterium. Lineage (GTDB taxonomy): Bacteria > Acidobacteriota > Terriglobia > Terriglobales > Acidobacteriaceae > Sulfotelmatobacter. The sequence continues at coordinate 43,699 of CAWFUK010000067.1, read as the reverse complement.
TGCTGCCGCTATTCGTCACCAAAGCAGAAACCGTCTCGCATGATTTTCACTAAAAAGGCGCCACGGATTTCACGGAGTACTCAAGGCACCAGGAATTCTTTGGGACTTCGGTAGATCAGCGAACCGCTTTATTGCGCTGGATTTTCTTCCCCATGCTCCGGAGGCGCGAGCGGCAACCGGGTGGCTCCGCGCATAATATCGCGCTCCTCCGGGGAGAACATTCCTCGGAAACGATTGGAATCGATAATCTGCTCGCGCTGCGTCGGAGGCATCGCCCGCAAATCGCGCACCGCGCTTCTGACCATTTGACGGCGCTCAGGCGGAAGCTGCCGCATGCGCTCGAACAATCCCCGCGCCTCCGCTTTCTGGCCCGGCGTCAAGTGCTCCCAGGTTTCCATGCGATTCAGCATGCGTTGTTGCTGCTGCGGAGGCAGGCTCGAAAAATGCTGCAAGCGCTGCCGCAATACCTGCTGCTGTCCCGGAGACAAATGCTGGAATCCGGAATCGTTCCTCAGCGCTCGCTCCTGCTCACTGGGAGACATATTTCTATATCGCCGCAGCCAATCGCCCGCGTGGCCTTGACTCTGGCGAGGTGGCTGCGAACGCGGCGCCTGCACATGATTCTGACCTCGCTGCCCTGGTCGTCCCTGCATGAGCATGAAATGGCCCCGCTGCGCCGGGGAGGGAGCCGAGGACGCCACGACGGTCGCCATTGCCAGCACCGCCGTCGCCATCCACCCCGTGATTGAATTTCCCCGCCGCATTCTCCCCGTCCCTCTTGTCATCCTGAGCGAGCCGCGCGAAGCGTCGCGCCTTTTGGCGACGCAACAACCATCGTGCGTTGGGCCCGCTTCTTTACTATGGATTCGCCACTACATCCTGCTGCACTTCCAAATCGTCCAGCAAATCGAAGTCGGAATACAGATCGTGATTCTTTTCCAGAGCCTGCAAATCGCCCACCGCCGTGCCTGGCTCCGGTTGCGAAATGGAATCGTTCACTGCAACCACGTCATCGCCCTTGTAGATTCGCCCACCGTCGCTGTAGAAAAGACCAATCCCCACCGCCATCAATACCGTCATCGCTGCCGCCAGCACCGGACGTCGGAACCACCCTAACCATCCCGCCTGCGGCTTGGCCATCTCTTCCCGCAAACGCGCCTGCAACCGCACATCAAAATACGGCGACGGCTCCGGAGCCTGCCACTCATCCAGCAACGCCATCGTCTTGCGGAATTCTTCCAGCTTCCCCGCGCACGCGCCGCAGCCTGCCAGATGACCGCCAATCTCCGGACTAATCCCCACCAGGCCAGACGCCAAATCCGGCATCATTTCATGAATTTCTTCGCACCTCATAACCGCTCTCCCCTCAGTCCCGTTCTCTTCGCCAGTACCACATCCCGCCATTGTCAAAGTCGTCAGTGCCGCCTCAAGCGCCAGCCAGCCTACACAAATTCTTTCAACTGCTCCCGCAAAGTTTCGTAGGCCCTAAACAGCAACGATTTCGTCGCCGACTCGCTTAGCTTCAATACATCGGCAATCTGCTTGTAATCCATTTGTTGGTACTTGTGCATGATCACCGCCATCTTCTGCCGCTCCGGCAGCGCCTCCACTTTGCTGCGGATCGCCATCATCCGTTCCCGCCGCACCAGCGCCTCTTCCGCCGAAATCGTCCCATCGGCAACGTCCATCGTGGTCCCGGTTTCTTCGTCCGGTTCGTCCAGGCTGACCGTCACCTCTGGTCGCTCTTTGCGCGTATCGCGCGCGTGATTCACCGCCAGATTCGTCGCAATACGATATAACCAGGTCGTAAACTTCGCGCTCGCCTCATAACTCGCGCGCGACCGGTACACCCGCAGAAAGACTTCCTGCGCCAGATCTTCCGCCGCGGCCGTGTTCCGCGCCATGCGATACATAAAACTCACCAGCGGCCTGCGGTACTTCTGCACCAGATAGTCGAAAGCGGATTGATCCCCCGCCTTCACCCGCAGCATCACTTCGGCATCGCTGTAGCCTTCCGCGCCCGCCAGCGCAGGCTGCAACCCGCCCGTCGCGCGCGGCCCCAGCGTCGCCATCAGGACGCCCCCGTCGATGGCAGCAGTGCTCACACTTCCTTGAACCCCGCCGCGAGCGGAAAGTTGTCCGTTTTCCTGTAAAGTTGAACTCTCGTCGGGTAAAGCGGGGTCGTCAGAAGTCCCTGCAGATAAGGGAGTTAACCCGGCCCGAAGAGGATTACTCGGATTCGCCATGTAGGTTACGATGGGTACGGGCGCAAAGCGGCCAAACCTGGCCACAGACCCACCCCGCCGATAGGCTAACACGCCGGCCCATGCTGTCCAAAGCGAGGGCCTTAAATTTCGGAAGACATACGTGGGAGCCGCGGCCTTCAGCTGCGCGCAGAGCGAAGCTTAACCCGACGCCGATCCACCTGAGCGTAGCCGCATGAAAATCGTGATCTTTGACTCAACTTTTCCAGAAAAGAAGGTTTCGTGGGGGATGGTCAGGCTCGCAGATCAAATAAGCCTTTGCTTGTAATAATTATCGCATTCGAGGTGCGATTTTCGCGGTCTCGATCTCACCTGCGGCTGGTCCGGAGAATGGCAAACTCGCGAGCATCGTTGACTCCTTCCACAGCCGCGACCGACCAAAGGAAATTGCGCGCCATCCGGTCCCGATGCGAGCGGCGAAGCATCCACCAACTGCCCGCCAATGCTCCCGCCCCAAGCAAACTGACGGCGACTTGCCCCGGCACACCAGCATGAACGAAAGGTCTCGCCACCGGATCCGTTTCGTCGTGGTGCCGTTGGTAAAGAACTCGGGTGGTAACGCTGTCGGCCACAATTTCCGCTCCCAGCCCCGCGAACATAGTCCAGCTCTGCCTCGAGATCGATGCCTGCTGCGACAATGGCGCCTCTGGCAATTCTTGCCCAGTTGCCGCCCCGATCAACCACAGCGCCACCAAAGTCCGCCGCTTCATTTGACGACCACTCCCTCGGTCATCATCGGCAAGATTCAGTGCAGCCGTGAGCGCGTTATGTGCACCCCAGTCTTTAGCCTTTCGTGCCAAAACTTTACTGCGAAGGGTGCTTGTGATTAGTGGCGTTACCGGGAACGCACACCCCGCTCTGTGTATAATGAGGAACTTACCGCATCCAAATGGGCGCTTAACTCAGCGGTAGAGTGCCATCTTCACACGGTGGAAGTCATAGGTTCGAATCCTATAGCGCCCACCATCTTTTCAATCTCCGATCGCCTTCCGTTGAACCGATTCTGAAAGTCCGCTCGGCAGCGTAGGGCCTCACGACAAAAACTTCGTTTGACGCGGGTTTCGCGAGATGTATACTTGCGCGGCTGCCAGTCTTTGGCGCACAACCCGTGGTGCGCACTCCAATTCCGGCAGTGTTAGGAGGAATCCGTGAGCCCTCCCCTCGCAACCGCTCCCCAGCGTCCGTCCGCGAGCCTTCCGCAGCCACCCGCCCCATCTGCCGGCCCGCTAATTTGGGGAATTTCGCTGGTCGTCGGGGTGGTCGGTGCAGCGATGATTCTGCGGATGCCTACTTTGCCCAATCCATGGTTGCAAAACTACGATCCGACCGGACGCTGGTGGCTTTCCACGCTGGTTGCGGCGCTGCCCATCGTGGTTCTCCTCGGTACACTCGCTCTCCTGCACATCAAAGCGCACTACGCAGCTTTGCTCGGATTAGCAACGGCGCTGACCACCGCAGTTTTCGTCTTCCACATGCCCAGCCAACTCGCAGCCACGACTGCGATATATGGCGCCGCCTACGGCTTGTTTCCCATTGGCTGGATTATTTTGAACGTCATCTTCATGTATCAACTGACGGTGGATTGCGGCCGCTTCAAAGTGCTGCAACACAGCATGACGGGCATCACCCAGGATCGCCGTCTGCAATTGCTGTTGATCGCGTTCTGCTTCGGCGCATTCTTCGAGGGAGCAGCTGGATTTGGAACCCCGGTCGCGGTCACCGCCGCGCTTCTGATCGGACTTGGCTTCCGGCCGCTTCAGGCCTCCGGCTTGTCCTTAATCGCGAACACGGCGCCAGTAGCCTTCGGCGCCTTGGGCACCCCCCTCATCGCATTAGCCAAGGTCTCAGGCCTGAGTGAATTCACGCTGGGTGCTATGGCGGGTCGCATTCTCATGCCCTTCTGCATTCTGGTTCCGTTCTGGCTGATTTGGGCGTTCGCGGGTTTTTCCGCCATGATCGAGATTTGGCCCGCCATTCTGGTCGCGGGCGTGTCGTTTGCCATCCCCGAGCTTTTGGTTTCGAACCTGCACGGCCCATGGATCGTGAACATCGTTGCAGCTGTGATCTCCATGACGTGCCTCATTGGATTCTTGTTGTTCTGGCAACCGAAAAAAATCTGGACGTTCGAAGGAGAAGAGAAGAAGAGTGCTCGCGCCAACCACGGCTACAGCCGCGCGGAAGTCGCACGAGCGTGGATACCATGGCTGATTCTCAGCGTCAGCGTCTTCGCCTGGGGCACGCAAAGTGGCAAGAACTTGATGAACACGCCGGAAAAAGTTTTTCCATCGATGTCCAGATGGCAGACGCCGCCGAGTAAGATCACGAATCCTGCGTTCCCCGTAGCCGGCCTGCACAACCTCGTTGAGCGTGTGCCGCCTGTCGTTCCCAAGCCGACAAAAGAACCCGCTGTTTTCGCTTTCAACTGGCTGAGCGCGACCGGAACCGGAATTCTATTTGCCGCGGTAATCTCCGGACTGATCATGCGGATCAGCATTCCGCGCATCATTATGATTTACGCCCAGACCGTCATGAAGGTGCGATTCTCGCTGTTGACCATCGCCGCCATGCTGGCGATCGGCATCGTGACCCGCTACTCGGGCGTGGACGCAACGATGGGTCTCGCCTTCGCGCGCACCGGCGTGCTGTATCCATTCTTCGGCACGCTGCTGGGATGGTTGGGTGTAGCTCTGACCGGGTCCGACACGTCATCGAATGTTCTGTTCGGCAGTCTGCAAAAAATTACTGCGCAACAGATCGGCATTTCGCCAACCCTGATGACCTCGGCCAACAGTTGCGGCGGCGTTATGGGCAAGATGATCGACGCTCAGAGTATCGTCGTGGCCAGCACCGCGACTCAGTGGTACGGCCACGAAGGCGATATTCTGCGCTACGTCTTCTTTCACAGCATCGCGCTCGCCGCGTTGGTGGGAATTCTGGTGACGCTGCTGGCGTATGTGTCCCCATTCACCAGTTTAGTGGTGCGGTGAACCTCTTCCGTATCGCGCTTAAGATAACCGGATTAAGATAGAAGGGGGCGCCCGATTCTGGCAGCGCCACAAACGAGGTCCCCCTATCCTCGCGTTCTTTGCGAGGGTGGCTACGGTGCTGCATGGGGTTCCAGCTTTGAATCCACCTGCCCCCTCACTTCCCCGTGTAACTCACTCTCCAGATCGAATTTGATCCGTCGTCGCTGACCAGCAGGGATCCGTCGGGCATTACCGTAATCCCAACAGGTCGTCCCCAAACGTTGCCGTCGGGAAGCACAAATCCGGTGAGGAAGTCTTCATACTCGCCGCTGGCAGCGCCCTTCTGGTGCAGCGGTACGCGGATGACTTCATACCCCACGCGCACCGCCTTGTTCCAAGAGCCGTGCTCCGACGCGAAAATGTCCCCTTTGTACCCTGCGGGAAATTGCTGGCCCTCGTAAAAAGTAAACTCAAGCGAGGCATTGTGCGGCTGCAAAAGTACGTCAGGGACGATCGCCTTGTCTTTCAATTCGGGATGCTTCCCCGCATGCCGCGGATCTTGATGGCCGCCCATATACCACCAGGGCCAGCCATAGAAGCCGCCTTCCTGCACATGGGTGATGTAGTCGGGCACCAGGTTGTCGCCCAGCGCGTCGCGCTCATTCACCGAACACCACAACTCGCCAGTCTGCGGATCGATGGCGATTCCGCCGCCCGCGTTGCGAATGCCGTAGGCGTAAACCTTCAAGACACACTTTGCTGGGTCGCACACCAGAATGTCCGCACGATCTTTTTCCGCGGGATGTGTATCCGGGTCGTCGACGTTCGATCCCGAGCCTACGGCCACAAAAAGTTTCTTGCCATCCTCAGAAAAGGTAACAGCGCGCGTCCAGTGCCCGCCTTGATGGGGCAGATCGGCGACGTGTTCGGGCGCGCCGCTGGCCTTCAAATCGCCATTGTGATAGGGGAAGCGAACGACGTCCGCGGTATTGCCGACATACAACCATTGCGGATCAGGTCCCGGAGGGTAAAATGCGAGGCCATATGGTCCTTTCAATCCGCTGGCAAAAACCGCAACCTGCTCAGGTTTTCCATCTCCGGTAAGTCCGCGAAAAACCCGGATGCGGCCAGCTTCGCTCTCCGCAAGAAAAATATCTCCGTTGGGGGCGGTGTGCAGCGTGCGCGGATTATCCAGGCCGGTCGCGTACAACTCCACCTTGAATCCTGCGGGCGCCACTGGCCATACATTTTGCGGCCGCGCGACTAGGTCGGGACCGTTGCTCGATGACTTCGTCGCATAGGGTTGCGGAAGATCGGCAACCGTGATTTTGTGAAACGTACCCGGCTTCTCATAGCGGAAGTCGGTGAAAGGTGGCGTCGGTGGCGGCGCCTTTAACGTGGATGCTCCCATGCCGGAGGGCGCAGTGCCGCTAGCCTCGAGCGCGGTAGGAACAGCGGCGGTCATTGATTTCACATAGGTCACAATCTGCCAGCGTTGCTTTTCCGGCAACTGCGACCACGACGGCATTCCGTTGTCCACGTCGCCCCGCGTGATGAACCAGAAAACTTCACCGGACGTAACCCCATCGAGTTTGCCATCCACCAGCGACGGCACGTTCCCCGTGCCTTTGCCCAGCTTCCCGTGGCATGAAAGACAATTGGCCGCATAGAGAGTGCTGCCCGTTTTTGTAGCCGCGGCCTGACCTTCATACGGATCTTTCATGTTCTTCGCCGAACTCGGCGCGTTGTGGAACTTTGCATCGACTTGGGCTTGCAGCGGCGCAAGTGAGAGTAAGGTCGCGGCGGCAATCAGAAAAGAAAAACTTCCGAATGAACGCATGGGGCTTCTCCACATATCTTCGTTGCTGGGATTTTACTCTGAATCTTCAAGTCTAAGAATGGAGGGAAACCCTGAATCACTCCTCAGCTTCGATCCGGGCAGGCTACATACTCAAGAGGACCACTGCGGACATCAAAGTTCTTGACATCAAGGTTTCCCCGAGTCTTTACGCCCCGTACTTTTGATGACCTGCTCATACCAAAGCCGGTGATGGGTCTTCGCCCAGGCGGTCGAAACTTCGCCGCGAATGATGGAAGTGAATCCGCCTCGAATCATGGCCGTGCCCATGTAGACGTGAATAATGAAGCCGCCGATAGTCGCCATGGCAGCGGTAACGTGGACCGTCACGGACAAATAACGCAGCCAGCGCAGACTCCAGGGGATGCTTTCCACAAACCACAAGCCGACGCCTGAAACCAGCAGCAGAATAATCCCGTAGAACATCAGCCAGAAAAAAATCTTTTGGCCATAGTTGAAGCGGCCCTCGGGTGGCAGATTCTGGTCGTCATTCTCGATGTAGGATTTCACCTTCGCCTTCCAACGGCGGTCCGCGTCGGTGATGTGCATGTCGCCAATCCAGTGCATGTACATGACGAACATGGACGCGGCGAAGGCCAAACCGAGCCAGGGATGCCAGAAGCGCGCCGTAGGCCCGCCTCCCACCAGTGCGGCCAGCCAGTACATATAAGGCGACCAGAAGGCTAACCCGGTAATCAGGCAGTAAATGTAGGTTAGCGCGCCGAACCAGTGATTGACGCGTTCCTCCAGCGTGTAGCGGAGGATTCTCTCTCCCGGCTCTCCCGTGGTGCGCGGCGTCGATACGACGTGTGTACTCACGGACGCCCTCCATCGCCTTCTTGCGAAGGATGAATTTCCTTCGGCCCGTAACGGAAATAGTGCAGCGTTACTCCGATCACCCCGAACAGCATGGCCAGGTTCCCAATCCACTTCGCAGGGCCTTTCCAGAAGCGCACGACCCAGGGAATGTGCGGATCCTTCGGCAAGCCGCCGTAGGCTTCGGGATTGTTTACATCGTGCAGAACATAGATGACGCCCGTGCCGCCCACGCCGGCAGGATCGTACACGCCGGCTTTCTCGATGCCGAAATTTTCGCGCAGTTGTTTCGCGCGAGACTCGGCCAGAAAAGTCATGTCGTCTTTTGTCCCAAAGTGCAGGCAGCCCGTGGGACACGATTTAATGCACGCTGGTTCGAGCCCCTCGGCGACGCGATCCGAGCACAGCGTGCATTTGAACATCTTCTTGGTTGTTGGATTGAACTTGGGAATATCGAAGGGACATCCGCTGACGCAGTAGCCGCAGCCAATGCAATTCTGCTGCTGAAAATCCACAATGCCATTGCTGAACTGCACGATCGCGCCATCGGCCGGGCAGGCCGCCAGGCAGCCGGGATCGGCGCAGTGCATGCACTGATCTTTGCGCATCAGCAGCGTGATGCTGCCATCTTCGCGCTCGTGCTCGTTGAACTTGATCAGGTTCCAGTAGTTCCACGCCGTCGATGGCATGGTCTGGTAGCTGTTATCGAAAACGGTTTCGGTGAAGGTATATCCGTTCCACTCGAGGCAGGCCACTTCGCAAGCCTTGCAGCCGATGCACGTAGTTGTGTCGATCAGCTTGCAGACTTGCTCGCTACGCTCCACGTTGTCGCCGGGAGCGGGTCCGGGATGGCCGGAGATTCTGCGGATTGCTAAAGTCGCCTGACTCATAGGAATTTAGTGATCGAGTTATTTGGCAATTGGGTAAATTAAGTCCTCGAACCGCGGCGGTCGCGGATTTTAATTTACTCAATCGCCCAAATTCCCCAATTCCCCAATCTCTTTCAAACTTTTTCCACCTTCACTAAGAAGCCCTTAAACTCCGGCGTGTATGCGTTTGGGTCGACCACGGTCGGCGTCAACCGGTTCAGCAGCGTTCGTGCATCCCGGCCCGCATCTTCCTGAATGCCGCGAAAACCTTGATGAATCGGAATTCCGATCTGGTAGACCTTTTTGCCGTCGATGTTCATCGGTTTGATGCGTTTGGTGACGAAAGCTTTTGCGATGTAATAGCTGCGTGCGCTCGTGACTTTTACTTTGTCGTTGCCTTTGATGCCCAACTCCGCTGCCAGTTCGACAGGAATCTCGATGAACGGCTCGGGAATCAGTTGCACGTTCATCTGATTATTTTTTGTCCAATAGTGATAATGCTCAGTGAGCCGGTAGGTGGTGCAGACCACGTTGAAACCGTCGCCGGGCGTGGCGTACTTATCCATCGGCGTCTTCATTTTCTTGACTACCGGATTGTTCTGCTGGTTTGGATGCAGCGCATTCTGCACCGGGCTTTCGATCGGCTCATAGAATTCGGGGAACGGTCCATCGGCGAATGCGGCCAGCGGGCCAAAGATTCTGCCGACGCCTTCCGGATTCATGATGAACGGTCCCATGTGGTCTTTGGGGTTGGAATCCGGTTTGAAATCCGGCACGTCATTGCCTGCCCAGGATTGCGCCGCCTCGTTCCACCACACTTGCTTGCGCGTTGGATCCCACGGCTTGCCCGCGGGATCGCACGAGGCGCGGTTATACAACACGCGGCGATTCGCCGGCCACGACCAGGCCCAGTTCTGATAAATGCCCTGGCCCGAGGGATCCTCAGTTCCGCGGCGTTGAATCTGCGGACCGGCCTCGGTCCAGCAACCGGAATAAATCCAGTTTCCGCAAGCGGTAGTGCCGTCGTCTTTCAGCCAGGCGAAGCCCGGCAGTTGCTGACCCTTCTTGATGACGACCTGCGTCTTCGGATCGGTCAGGTCGGCCAGAGCCTTGCCGTTCAACTCTTTCGCCAGTTCCGAAAGCGCCGGATTCTGCGGCCTGGTATAAGGCCAGGTGAGGTTCAGGATCGGATCAGGAAATTTTCCGCCCTGCTTTTGATAGAGCTCGCGTACCTTGAGAAAGATTTGCGCGACAATGTCCTGATCGAGGCGACAGTCACCCGGCGGGGGCACGGCGGCGTACTTCCATTGCAGCCAGCGCGCCGAGTTGGTCATCGATCCATCTTTTTCGGCGAAACCGGCGCAGGGCAGGCGATAGACGGTGGTGTTAATCGTCTTCATTTCATCGGGCGTGATCCCCGGCGAGCGCCAGAATTCGCTGGTTTCGTCCGGATATATCTCGCCAACCACCAGGAAATCGGCCTTCTTCAACGCATCGATATTTTTCTGCGTGTCGGGACCGATCGCAACTCCATTCATCCCAAACGCAAACATGCCTTTGACCGTCCCGCGGTACATGTTGTCCCAGATTTGCGTCCAGGAATAATTTTTGTCCACCTTCGGCATGTAGCTGAACGCGAAGTCGTTTTCTTTGGTCGCCGCATCGCCGTACAAAGCCTTCAAGAACGAAACGGTAAACTTTGGCGTGTTCGACCAGTAATTGAAAGAGTCCCAGGGCGCCGGTTTCGATGACGTGGGCGTGGTTCGTTTCAGGTAAGCGGCGAGATCAGTATCGGCGGGACTGGGCGATTTCAAATATCCCGGCCAGATGTCGAAGACTCCGCCCATGTCGGTCGCGCCCTGAATGTTCGAGTGGCCGCGCAGCGCGTTCACGCCGCCTCCGGCGCGTCCGACGTTGCCGAGGATCAACTGCAACATCGCTGCGGTGCGGATAATCTGCGTGCCGAAGCTGTGCTGCGTCCAGCCCACCGCGTACATGATGGTGGCGACCTTTTTCATGTCGCCATCTTTGCGGATGGACGTGTACATATCCGCAGCCTTCAGAAATTGATCTTTCGGAATGCCGGTGATGCGCTCCACCATCTCCGGCGTATATCGCGAATACTGCTGCTTCAATAATTGAAAAACGCAGCGTGGATGTTGCAGCGTCAAGTCGTAAGCGATCTTTTCCGGAAGCTTGGGGGCGGGTTTCCCGGGCTCCGCGGCTTTGGCGCCACCTGGACTGGCGCCTTGATATCCCTGCCCGGTGAGTCCCGGGCCGCCGTTGGGATTGGTCGAAGGCTGCCCGTGCTTGGGTGAGGTGTCGCCAGTCGAGTGCTTAGCCGAGCCCGCCATCGCTGCGCCTGCGGCCGCGCCGCTCATGTCTCCGCCCTCTTCGTAATTCCAGGTCGATTTGTCGTAGGTCTGCGTGGCAGGATCGAAGCCGGAGTACAAGCCGTCATCCGGCAGCTTGAAGCCATCTTTCACAATGAAAGCGGCGTTGGTGTAGTTAACGAGATAGTCGTGCGCGATGCGGTTGTTTTCGAGGGCGTAGCGAATCATTCCACCGAGAAAGGCAATGTCCGATCCGGCGCGAATCTGGCAGAACAGATCGGAAGTCGCAGCGGTGCGGGTGAAGCGCGGATCGACGACGATCAGCTTGGCATTGCGCGTCTTCTTGGCTTCAATGGCCCATTTGAAGCCGCAAGGATGGTTCTCGGCGGGATTGCCGCCCATGACCAGCATCATGTCGGCATTCTTGATGTCGATCCAGCCATTGGTCATGGCCCCTCTTCCAAAAGTTGGTCCCAAACTTGAGACCGTGGGGCCGTGTCAAACCCTGGCCTGATTTTCCATGTACGTCAGACCGAGGGCGCGCATGGTCTTGACGACGAGGTAATTGAACTCATTGGTGTCGGTGCAGCCGCCGATCCACGCCAGGCTTTCGCAGCGGTTGGCAGTGTTTCCTTTATCATCCTTTTCGATGAACGTGTCGTCGCGGGTTTTCTTTACGCGCTGCGCGATCTCGTCGATCGCCTGCGCCCACGCGATGTCTTCCCAGTGATCGGCACCGGGACGCCGCACCTGCGGCCTCAGCAGCCGCCGCGGATTCATGATGTCCTGTTCGAGCGATGCTCCCTTGGGACACAGCGTTCCACGATTAATCGGATGATCGGGATCGCCCTCGACGTGGATCACCTGCGGCGTGACATTCTTCGCCTTGTCGCCAATCGTATAAATCAGGACGCCGCAACTAACCGAACAATACGGGCACGTGGATCGCGTCTCGGTGGCGCGCGCCATCTTCAGTTCTTTGAGTTGTGCCTGCGCGGGAGTGAGATCGAAGCCGAGGAGTGAGAAACCCGCTCCACCAGCCAGCGCGCCTCTGAGGAAAGTTCTACGGGAAAGCTCCATCGCGCATCCTCCAGCTACTTGGTTGAACCCGGAAGGTTGCACCCCAAACTTTTGAAAATATAGTCCGCGGAAGCAGAGCCGTCAATACGAATGAGGGCAAAATTGCCATTTCTTGCGAGTTGCTTGCCGCCAGCCAAAGCCCCATAATCGCCCATGGTGAAATCTCCTTGGCAGCAGCGCATTCGGCGCGCCGAACATCTGTCAGCCGAGCACCCTTTCGCGGCTGAGGTTCTCACCTTCTACGCGCACTTGGCGGAATTTCAAGAAGGTCTTCACCAACGCCTCGAAAATGGATCGCCCGCCGCCGTTAGTGCCAGCCCGCGTAGCGCCAGCCCCAGCAGCGCCGGTGTCCCGCCAGTTGTCGAGTGGGCGTCCCGCCCACTCTTCGCGCACCGGGAAAATGCCGCTACCAACTCGGAGTTCTTAGCCAGCTTCCCGTCATTTTTAGAGTTGATTGAAAAAAAGGCTCCCGCCGCGCTCGTTGAGGTCGCTCGCGGCCTGCTCCACTCCGGTTCCAATTTTCAGGCCGACCTGCTCGATCGCTGTTGGACGAACATCGACGCACCCGCCGACCCTGCCGAATTCCTCGTGCAAGCGTTCCTCCAGCCTTATGCCGAGTTCATCCGCTCCCGCGTTCCCTTGCATCTCGAAAGCTACTCGGCTGCGTTATGCCCGTTCTGCAATCGCAAGCCCGCGCTCGGAGTCCTTCGCCAGCAGGGCGACGCTGGCAAGCGTAACCTTTTATGCGGATTCTGCCTGACCGAGTGGGACTTTCGCCGCGTGGTTTGTCCCGGATGCGGCCAGGAAGACCATGCCAAGCTCCCCGTTTATACCGCTGAAAGCTTTCCTTACATCCGCGTCGAGTGCTGCGACAGCTGCCAGACTTACATAAAATCCATCGACCTAACCAAGAACGGGCTAGCGGTGCCGCTTGTTGACGAACTTGCTTCTATCCCCCTGAACCTTTGGGCGCACGATCGCGGATACGCTAAACTTCGTCCGAACCTGCTTGGAATGTAAAGGAATGTAAGCGACGAACAGCGCGGCCAATTCAGCGGCGCGGGGTTTGTAACATTCTTGTTGCCGATACAACCTTACACTCTCGGAACTTGATCAGAGTGCAATAAAGCCGTATAAGCTAAGGAACACGTACCACCTACAACGGACCCAGACGGAGTTTTTCATGCAATCGTTTTCCACGCGCCACTGGAAGTTCTTTTTGCTGCCCTTTCTTGTTTCCAGCCTCTGCTTCGCCGAGCAACCAGACCGCATCGCCGGAACGATTGACAGCAGCCAGATGGTTGCGCTGGTGGGTCAGATTCAGAAGAGGGCAAAGCCGAAGTACGATCAGGGACGCCTGTCGGGCTCGTTTCATCTGAACCAGGTCACTTTGTTGACCCTTCCGACGCAGGCCCAGCAACAGGCCTTGCGCCTACTGGTGGCTGAGCAGCAAGATCCCAAGTCGCCCAATTTTCACAAGTGGATTACTCCGGAGCAATATGCCGACAGGTTCGGCCTCAGCCCGAATGATGTCAAGAATATCTCGGCGTGGCTACAGTCACAGGGCTTGACCGTGGTCAGCGTGGCTCGCGGTCGCAACTGGATCGTCTTTAGTGGCACCGCAGCCCAGATTCAGACCGCTTTTCGAACTGAAATCCACAATTACAATGTGAATGGCGAGATTCACTTCGCGAATGCCGTTGTGCCGTCCATTCCGGCGGCGCTGTCCGGCATTGTCGCGGGACTTCGCGGCCTCGATGACTTCCATCCAAAACCGATGTACGTCAAAAAGCTTGGATCTTCCCTCAAGCTTCGCCCCGATTACTACGATAACAGCTATCAGATTCCGGATTTTCTAGCCCCAGGCGACATCGCCACAATCTATGACATTCAAACCTTGTACAACACGGGGGTTGATGGCACGGGCCAGAAGCTGGTTATTGTGGGGCAGACGGACGTTTACTTGGCAGATCTCAATGCCTTCCGCACCGCCTTCGGGTTGACTTTGATCAGCGGTTGCACGACGAACGCCAGTGGCGTGATTACCGCCTGCAATACTAGCAACTTCGACTATGTTCTGGACGGGGCTGATCCAGGGGTTTCAACTACCGGCGACTTGACCGAGGCCGATCTCGATTTGGAATGGTCGGCCGCCACCGCCCGCGGCGCGCAAATTATCTTCGTCAATTCTACCGACGTTTTCACCTCGTACTACTACGCCATCGACAACGACTTGGCGCCCGTCATGAGCATGAGCTACGGCGCCCCCTGCGAGTTCGACGATAATCAAGTCTCCAGCGACGAAATCGAATTGACCAAAGCCAATTCCGAAGGCATCACCTTCATGAACTCCTCGGGCGATTCCGGTGCGGCCAGCTGCGACGGTCCCACTGATTCGAGCACGAACAATCTGGCCGTTAACGGTCTAGCCGTTAGCTATCCGGCCAGCAGCCCTGAGATCACCGCGGTTGGCGGCACCGCGATCACATATCCTGCGGGTTTCGACAGCACCTATTGGAGTACAACCAATGGCGCCCTTCCCAATGGTGGCACGGCGCAGAATGCACCCTTGCCCGAGACCAGTTGGAACGACGACGTGGAAATTGGCACTGCCTATAACGGGGGCTCGCCCCTAAGCGTCCAGGAGGGTTATGCCATTGTTTCCAGCGGCGGCGGCGCAAGCAACTGCTCAGTACAAAACTCGGATTTCAGCAGTTGTGTATCCGGCTTCCCGCAGCCGAGCTGGCAGACTGTCACGGTTCCCGGTCAACCCGACCCTACTACACGATTAGTGCCGGACGTCTCGCTGCTGGCGTCGCCTAACTTTCCCGGATACATTTACTGCACGCCGGTGGATCAGCTGTCCGACACAGCCCCCTACGACACGGAAACCACCAGCAGTTGCGGCACCGGTACCGCCGCAGACATAGTGACCTCAGTGAACGGCATAGGCTGCAGCCAAACCACAGGTCTTTGCACTGTGGATCCAGCCCTGGTCGGCGGCACATCGGCGTCGTCTCCAATCTTTGCCGGTATCGTCACGCTACTCAATCAGTATCTCGGAAGCAACGGCCTGGGTAATATCAACCAAACGCTCTATAGCTTGGCCGAGACCCCTTCGAATGGTGCCTTCCACCAGATCACCAGTGGCAGCAACGTGGTTTATTGCGAAGGCAGCCAGCCGACGTATCAGCCTGCAGACTTGCGCTGCCCAGGAGCGAGCGGAACCACTGGTTCCTTTGGTTACCAGGCATCGAGCGCCGATTCCACGACCGGCTATAACCTGGTAACCGGGCTTGGCTCAGTTGATGCTAACGCGCTGTTTACAGCCTGGAACGGATCAGCGACAGCGCCTGACTTCACCTTCGTGACCACCACCAACCTGACCCCGACCTCTGTTCCTGCGGGACAGGCAGCTACGGCCACTCTGACCGTCACTCCAGTGAATGGATCTACGCAAAGCTTTAGTTTTACCTCCAGCAGTTGTAGCGGCTTGCCGACGGGTGCCACGTGCAGTTTCAGTCCCGCGACCTTTTCGCTGGACGGAACTGACGCGCAAACTGTGCAGCTGACGATCACTACCGCCGCGAATATGGCGTTGCCCTCGGGCGCTGAAACGATCACCGTAACGGGAAAGGCCAGCGGCTCCGGCAGCACGTCGCACACTACCACTGTCAGCCTCACAGTCACTGCGACCAATCAGAGTTTCACGATCACGCCCGCATCCGCCACGTACCTTGTGAATGTCGGCGGGACGGATTCCGTCGTTCTCACGGTTGCAGGCGCCAACGGATTCGTCTCCGGCACCGGTTCCGGCGCTGCCACCGCCTTGGCTATTCAATACACCTGCACCGGGCAACCTTCGACGATCAACTGCAACCCCGGTACCAACCCATACACAACCTCAATCAATCCCACCGTCAGCATCGTGACGCAAGGTGTGACCGCGCAACTGAAGCACCCGGGTGGCAACCGCATGCTCTATGCTCTCCTGCTTCCGGGATTGTTTGGAGTTGTCTTCCTGGCGGGATCGCGAAGGCGCGGCGTGCGCATGCTCAGCGTTATCATCGTGCTCGGCTTCTCGACCATGTGGCTGGGTTCGTGCGGCAGCAGCGGCGGCAACAGCCAGTCGAATTCTGGCACGCCGCCGGGAAAATACACGATCACGATCACCGGGAGCACGAGCGGCTCGGTCCCGCTCACGGCTTCGACCACGATCACGCTCACGGTGAGTGCACCGTAAGGGACAGTACCGAGTACCACGATTTTTCTTGGTACTCGGTACTGGGAACTTCCGCGCGGCTCGGCCAGTCATGTCCTCCTGTGCAAAACGCTCCTACTTTGCCCCTTGCGCGCCTGCCCTGGTGCTAGTACCATGAGATTGTTCTCATGTGGCCTCGTTCCCGCGTAGGCCTTCCGCGCCCCAGGCCGTTCCCGGCGGCGCGACGGATTCCGATAACGGATAACCGATACGCATAAGTTAAAAGGCTTTTTCGCTAGTTCGAGTTTGAATCACCAGGTAGCAGTTGACCGTGGATATGCTTCGGTCGCAGCCCGCGATCCCTCGACGGGATGTGCGCCAACGCTGTGAGAGCCTGCTGCAACCAATGGGGAATCTAAGATCCGAGTAATTTGAGGCTTATCTTTTTTCAACGCTGCACCGGACCAACCGTCCGGCCCAGCAGCTTAAGAGGACTATGAACGCAGGACCAGGAAGACCCTCCGGCGGTGGAGGAGGAGGCGGAAGACGTCGTCGTCGCGGACGGCGCCCCAGCAATCAACGCGGTCCCCGAAGTGGAGGGTCCACCCAGGCACGCCATAACCAGGACGGCATCTACACCGCGCCGATGGATCACAGCTATCGTGCCGCTTTATCGGGCAACGGCAATGGCCAGGGAGCCAGGCGCCAGCGTCCCGGATTTGCTGCGCCCTTTGCGCCGGTTGACCCCGAACCTTTGCCCGTGCCCCGGGAAGATTCCAACTCGCGCATCTTCGCCTTCGTCGACGACCTGTTTTTCCAGGCCAAGATTCAGGAAACTGCGCGCAAGCTCAACGTGAAGGTCGAGTTCGCCAAGAACGACAAAGACCTGGCTGAGCGCATGCAGCAGAATGGCGAAGAGAAGCCTTCACTGATCATTTTTGATCTCAACAATGCCAACGCCAAGCCGCTGACGCTGATTCCCAAGCTGAAGGCAAAGCTGAAGAAGGGAACGTCAATCATTGGATTTCTCTCGCACGTGCAGGGCGACCTGAAGCAGAAAGCGCATGAAGTGGGCTGCGATATGGTCCTGCCGCGCTCCGCTTTCTCGCAAAATCTGCCGCAGTTGTTGCGGCGTCACGGCGCCCCGGAAGAAGAGAATCCGACGGTACAGTAAGGGCTTTCCTCCAAAAGATAGTTCAGAGGGACCCGCCTATTTTTTGGCAGAATTGATCACCGAAGGATTGATCTCGAGAATCATCCAATAACGGTCATGGGGCGGCAGTGGCAGCGGACTGTTTTCGGTCTTGTGTGGTGCCATCAGAGCTCTAGCCACGCAATTCGACATTGAACTGTGGGGGTTGTCGCGCGCCTGCAGCAAATTCCCCTCCTTCGAGATTAAGATCGACGGTGCGAACCTGCTCGCATCAGCCTCGCTGGCAGATGCACAACGCTTCTCAATAGGGTCGAGTCGCTGCAGAACGCTTCGTTGATAAGCAGCGCCCTCTGGAGTTTTGAGGTTCGCTCGCGCTTCCTCGTCCTCCTGGCGCTCGCGCCTTTGTATCGGAGCAAGCCCGGCCGCATGCGCCTTGCTGGCCTTGAAGCTTTCCTCGTTTCCCCAGATATCCGGATCCCATTTGTCGGAGATTCTCTTGAACGCTTCATCTGCGATGATGTCGTCATTGCCGACTTGGAGTGCCAGGTACGCAAACCAGTTGGAATTATTTAACGAGGGACCGTGGAGCCGCTCATTGGCTGCGAATCCACGCTGCAAACGTGGCCAGGAGAACTGGTTGAGTTCTTCACCAAAACAAAAGCACGAACTGGTCACCAGAAAGTAGACGGCATCGCCGGCGTCTCCACCTAGTTTGTCGGTAGCCGCTTCCAGGAAGCGTTCGGCATCTCCTTTTTTGCCTCGCCATTTCGGAAGCAAAGTCTGGGCGTGCAGCCGATACACGTTTTGATATTCGGGTGCGAATGCAATGGCCTTTTCTGCCAGTTGGTCTTCGGCTTCCGGTTTCCAGCTCTGCGCCTGCGCGATCCTCTCCATATTGAGGTACCACTCCGGGCATTTTGCGGCCAAGGTCCGGTTCGCCTCTAAAATCTTTCTCGCTTTCTCCATCCGTTTGTCAAAAATTTTCCAGCCGCTGTCGGTGACTGACTCGGCATATCCGTTGCCACGCGCATTCCAGGCGTACTCGATATAAGACTCCGCCAAGGCGATGCGGGCCGTTGCCGAATTTGGCCTTTCGTCGTTCCAATCTTGGAGCTGCCTAAAGTGCTTCTTCCAGTCTTCCTCGGTTGGATGCCCCGGCCTGGGCCAAGCGAGACCCATGTAAATGCTGCGAATCTTCCACGCGCCGCCGGAAAACCTTGCCTTCGATGAGCGTGCCGAATCGGCTATGCAGTCGAGTTCCACATATCTTTTTTCTTTGAGCAATGCGGCAACTGTATCTGCGTAGTTGCCCAGAGCGCGACTGGTAACGGCGGGGTCGAATTGTGGTCCATCGAGCGAGCAGGGCAGGCTTGATCGATCGGTGGCTTCCGCCTCGCGCGAACCCACTGCCAGCACTAAGAGTCCGATCCCAAGTTGGAAGCCGAAGCGCGTAATTGCATGCAGAATAGAAGGAATGATGTAGGAACAGCGCATAAGAATGTTCACTGAGAGACGCAATCTCACGAGAGTTGATCGTAGACAAAGGATGGTTTGGGTTCTAGATTACTTCGGGGAAATTGCAGGCTGGAACGTTCCGGCGCAAGCCTACCCCGGGGGCCAGGCAAGTTTACGGCCGCCGACCAGGTGAACGTGCAGGTGAAACACGGATTGTCCTGACTCCGGTCCGACATTCAAAACCGTTCGGTATCCCTTCTCGATGTTGCGCTCGCGTGCGATTTGCGCCGCAGCCAGATGGCAGCGGCCAATCAGTTCGGCATCTTCCGCCTGGGCTTCTTTCAATCCTGCAAAATGTTTCTTGGGAATGACGAGCACGTGAGTTGGCGCCTTGGGATCGATGTCCTCAAAGGCGAATACATAATCGTCCTCATAAACTTTCTTCGCGGGAATCTCGCCGCGCAGAATGCGGCAGAACAGGCAGCTATTCGTAGGATCGCTCATAAGAGAAAACCATAGCACCTGGAATGGGCCACAATCCACCCCGAGGGCGCGGAGCCACCGAAAAGCGAATGAGGGAAGCCCGAATTAGATTGGAGGAAGGGATTTTCCTCGGCTTTCTCTGCCCGGTGGTGAAAAGATTTAATCCAGCCTGACCAGGAAGACAGCGCCCTCGGGCGTTGCCGTCTCCGCCACCAGTTGTTGCGCCCGGCCACGATCGTCATCGAGCACACGCACCCTCACCCACCAGTCTCCGGCCGGGCTGGGGAATCGCTGCACCTTAGCGGTGCGATAACGTCGCTGCAGATGGTCCGCCAGCTTCGCGGCTTCCTCTGCTTTGGGAAAGCCGCCGATCTGCACCGCCCATTTTCCGCCCGTATCCAGCGGCGAGGGCGCTTGCATCACTTCAATTTTCACCTCCGCCGTTCCCGGCAAATAAACATCGAGCTTGCGCGCGGCGGCGAGCGATAGATCAAGAATCCGTCCTGGAATAAACGGGCCGCGGTCGGTGATGCGCACAACCGCCGTATGGCCGGTCTTGAGATTGGTGACGCGCACGATCGATTCCAGCGGTAGCGTGCGATGCGCCGCCGTCATGGCATGCATGTTGTAGACTTCACCGTTCGATCCGCGCCGGTTGTGATAGGGCGGTCCATACCAGCTCGCGCGTCCGATTTCTGTGGCGAGAGGTGTAGCCCCCGCGGGAATCGTTAATTCAGCGAGATCGGCTTCGTTATTTTCCGTGTTCGAAGGTTTTGCTGGCTGCTCTCGAGTGGTTTCTTCATCTGCGGGTGAAACGCCGGGCGGGGGAGGCACCGTAACCCGAGCCTCTTTGTGGCTGCAGCCTGTAACAAACAGCAGGATCACAGTCAGAAGCGCCAAGGACGCGATGCCAGGAACCAGAGCCGCGCGAGGCCGCTTCATTTCTGCGCGTTCTTCTGTTGCTCCATGTAGTCGGCCAACTCGGTGAGCTTCAGGCTGGCGACGCGCAGGGCTTTGGTCGAGTGCTGGCGCACCGTGGGCACGACCTCGTCGTTCAGATACTTGATGAACTCGGGGATCTCTTTCTCGATGCGCTCGGCGGCTTCGGCGACTTTCTTGCTGACGCACGCCGATGCGTCTTCCACCTTGCGGTTGAAGTCGTTCATAGTGCTCCTCGCGACTGGGCGTGAATGACCTCACGCAAATGTGCGGATACCAGGCAAGGTTATTATTTCGTGTGGCGGGCGCCGGGTCAATGGCGCTATAGGAACGCAACATGAAGTATCATCGATAAGCTCTGCCGCCAGCCCGAAGATCTCTTCACCGTGAAAAAGTTTCAGCCCATCCCCGGTTGGCTCTCCGATTTTCCATTTCCTCGGTTTCGCAGAAATCTTCTCACCTGGTACGACGCGCACCACCGCGATCTACCCTGGCGTGCGACCCGCGATCCTTACCGCGTTTGGCTCTCCGAGATCATGTTGCAGCAGACACGTGTCGCCGCCGTGATCGAGCACTATCACGAATTTCTGCGACGCTTTCCCACGATTGGGAAACTGGCGTCGGCCCGCGAATCGAGTGTGCTGGCGGCGTGGAGCGGCCTTGGCTATTATCGGCGTGCGCGCATGCTGCACGCTGCCGCAAAGGTTATCGTTCGCGAGCATGACGGGAAGTTTCCCAGGACCGCTGAAGGATTGCGGGTCCTGCCTGGAATTGGTCGCTACACGTCAGCGGCGATTGCCAGCATCGCCTTCGATGAGCCAGTTCCGGTAGTGGATGGCAATGTCGAGCGCGTTTTGCAGCGAGTAGCAGGGAAGAGGTTGTCCGCAGAACCATTGTGGAAGGCTGCTGACCAGTTTCTCGATAAGCCGCGCTCCGGCGATTTTAATCAGGCAATCATGGAGTTGGGCGCGGTCGTCTGCACCCCACGCGCCCCGCAGTGCCTAACCTGTCCTGTGATTGAGATGTGTGCCGCGCGCGGAGAACTGACATTGACGAACCGGCCAGCCCCGCAGAGGAAACGCGAGGTTCATTACGTTCTCGATTGTCGCGATGGCAAGGTGCTTCTGGTGCGGCGGCCGCCGGATGCATCGCTCATGGCAGGGATGTGGGAACTGCCGGAGTCGTCAATCCCAAATAAAAACGGCAACGCTTCATTTACCCTGCGGCATTCGATCACGGTGACGGATTACACGGTAAAAGTGGTGCGCGGCGCGGCGCCCGCTGACGTCCGCGGCCACTGGATCCCTGCAGACCGTTTGGGCAGCGTGGCCCTGACCGGACTGGCGCGCAAGATCTTGCGCAAGGCCGGCGTCCTTCAACCCAGGTTGAAGATTTCGCACGATCGCTGAAGGCACTTTGTGGGAGCACCACCGGAATCGCCATCATTTAAAATAAAAGCACCTCAGGGGGAAGTTCTATGAGCTGGCTACGCAATCTTCTGAGAACAAAATCCGGAGGACGACCCATGGCGGCACTGACCGCGGGCACCAAGGCGCCCGAATTTGAACTGAAAACGATGGATGGCAAGCGATTTGTTTTGCGCGACGCATTGGCGCAAGGGCCGGTGGTGCTGGCATTTTTCAAAGTTTCTTGTCCCGTCTGCCAGTATGCGTTTCCGTTCTTAGAGCGGCTGGAAAAAGCGTACGGACACGACAACGCAAGGATCATCGGCGTTTCGCAGAACGATCCCAAAGAGACAGCAGCCTTCACCAAGGAATTTGGCGTGACCTTCCCCGTTCTGCTCGACGATCGGGAAACCTATCCCGCATCCAATGCCTATGGATTGACCAACGTGCCGACCGTCTTCTGGATCGCGCAGGATGGCGAAATCCAAGTCTCGAGTGTGGGCTGGGTGAAAGCGGACTTCGAAGACGTCTCTCGAAAAATGGCGCAGGCGCGAAACGCTTCTCCCGCGCCGGTTTTCGCACCCGGCGAAGATGTGCGCGACTTCCGCGCGGGTTGAAGCTCGAAGAATTGATCCCGCGGTCGCGGGAACCTGCTAAGTTCTTCGCTCGTTCGTTTCTTTTTCAACTGATCAAAACTGAATAGACAATAACCTAGGTAACTTTAGGCTCCCAAGAGCCCATGCTAGCCTCGGAATGTACACGTGTCGGCGGAAACGCCAGTACCTTCGCCGCTTTTAACGAATGCCTCGACTACCTATTTTCCGCCTCGGTTCGACGCCAGAAAAACTGGCGCTGCCCGAACTGCTTGCCGCCGCCCCATCGATTACGCTTGAGGGTTTGGCGGTCGGAGTCGATAACCTCCGCCACGACGTGGCCTTGAGCCCCAGCTTCGTAGAGGCAGCTCGCGCTCAGATGATGCGATTGATCGTGCACCACGGCGAGTTGGAAGGCTTGCTCGCGGCCGAAGCTCCGGTGCGAGCCGACGGTCCATCGTGGCTCAGAAACGCAGCTATCGCCGGTACCACCCGCAAGCCCGCGGAAAAACCCGATTTCAAAACGCTGCTTACCGAACTGCAGACGGCCTCACTGAATCGCGCCAAGAAGGAAGAAAAGATTTCGGTCGACCTGCTGGCTCGTCTGGCGGTTGCCAAATTCCTGCGTATAGAGTTGCATCAGCAGTTTGCGCAAGTGCTGGAACGATGTCGTCTCCTGCTCAAAGGCTATGAGGGCACGCGGCAGGGCAAGGCCGTAGAGTATCGCGAGCGCGTTGCCGCCTTCCAGGTGCGCAAGAAAATTATCCTGCGCAAAGCCGGTCAGGAATTGTTCGAAACCCAGCGCGAGATCGAGAAAAAGACGCTGGCGCGTACCCGTCGCTCTTTGTTTGGAGAGGCCAAGATTGGCGAGATTGCCAGCTCTGGTTTAGGCAGTTATGGACTGTTCCTCAACCGGTTGCTGTTTTCCGATGATGGCCGCGACGATTATTTGTGCGCGGAACATTATGTAATGCTGGGCAATTGGGATCGCGACCCCGACCGCTATCCTCGCATGCAAGATATCGTTTGGAATTTTGTCCGTTCGCTCTACGGCGAAGAAACGCCCAGCGAAACCATCGATGCCTGGCTGTGCGCGCCGGAGAATGCCCGTCTGCTCGTGGGCACAGCAACCCCCGATGAATCCACACCAGAAGGTGCGGCCCAACAGTTGCGCCTCGCGAAATGGGTGCGGTTGCTGGAAGACGAACAAGTGATGGAATGCGTGATTGCTTCTTACAATGCGGTGCCCTTGCTCGGCGAATACGCGCCACGAATCAATCCGCAACAATTGAAGAATGCGTTGATCTCTCGTCCCGAATGCGATCGCGTCGAGCGCATGATTCAGGAGCATGGCAAACTTTCTCCCGGCAGTCTCTATGCCGCAGTAGCGAAAGTGGCGGGCTGCCGGGGCGCGGAGCGCGCCAAAGTCGCGGCACGTTTTCTCCAGGACTTTTCTCAATACCATCGCGATCTCAGACGCCTGGAGGCGCTGAATGCCGCCTTCGATTCCGTCAATCTGGTAAGCACCGAAAAGCTGCGCGAGCTTTCCCGCATGAACGGCACGCTCTACGAATTTCTTCTGCCCGAGGAGCAACAGGAACCCGAGGTCGATCGAGTTTTGCGGCACGTCGTCCTGAAGGCCGACGTCCGCGATTCCACCAAGCTCACCCGCACCCTGATGGATAAGGGGCTCAATCCTGCCTCATATTTCAGCCTGAATTTTTACGATCCGGTCAACAAGCTGCTCGACAAGTATGGCGCGCAAAAAGTTTTTCTCGAAGGCGATGCGATTATTCTCGCCATTCTTGAGCATGCCGGCCAGCCGGAGTTGGCCGTAAGCCGAGCCTGCGTGCTGGCCCGCGAGATCATCGAAATTGTGCGCGGCTACAACGAACTGATGCAGGGCTCAGGCATGCCCGGCCTCGAGTTGGGTATCGGCATCACGTTACAGGAGGCTGCGCCGCTGTATCTGATGGATGGCGAACGCCAGATCATGATCTCGGAAGCACTGAACGAAAGCGACCGGCTCTCTTCCTGCAATAAGCGCGCGCGCAAGATGATGGAGTCGCAGACCGGACCATTCCATGTGTATGTTTTTCAGAATGCGGCCGCGGACGAATCGGGAAACTCGGAAGACGCTAATATCAGCTTCAACCTGGGCGGCATCCGAATGAATGAAGCGGCCTTCCGCAAGCTGGAGCAGGAGATCACGCTGCTGCCTCTTTCGGTGCACTTGCCGCCCGCGATCGCATCGTCCGATAAAGGGGAATACAAACTGTTCAGCGCCACCGTACCCGTCGATCGCGACATCTTCCGCAAGATCGTGGTGCGGCGAAGCCGGGTGCCGAAGATTAACGTAGAAGATTTCTCGGTGCTGGGCTGGACCGAACGAAATTACTACGAGATCTGCACTGATCCTGCGATTTACACGGCGCTGGAAAAAAAGAAAGCCGCGAAAGCCTAGAAGGTCGTTCTGAAAGCCTCCCCTGTCCTGCGCTGTAATTCCTCAGAAATTTGCAGCAGTCTTTGCCGGACGGAAAGGAATCGAAAAAGTAGCTTCGACATCCACCGGAGCACCGCTTTTCGTGGCCGGCTGAAATTTCCATTTCGCGACGGCATCGCTGGCAAACTGATCGAGCCGATCGTCGATGCTGCGCAAGATGCGGACGCCGCCTACCGTGCCATCGGCGCGGATCACGGCATAGAGGATGACGGTTCCACTCACGTTTTGCCGCATCAGTTCCAGCGGATATGCGGGATCGACTTTGCGCGTCGCCGCGGGCGCGGACAAATCTGAAGTTCCATCTTGCGCGAGTCTGCGTGCGTTTGGCTCCTGCTGGAGCGCGGCGAAACGGATGATCCAACTGCCTCCAGCCGAATTCAAGTTGGGCATGTTCAGGGTGAGCGAATAAAACCTGCGATCGCCGAAGACCGCGCGCTCTTCCTGAGAAACTTTGCTATCGCGTTCTGGCTCCAGCGCGTGCATCGATGGCCTCGCTCCCGCCATCAACTTCGGGTTGACCGATGCAGTCAAAGTCTTAGCTGCGGGGTCGCCCGCGATGGGCGCGGCATTCGCAGCCTTGCCGACGTAAAGCCCGGAAGGCAATTTTCCGCTGTCCTTGCTCGTTGTGCCTCCTCCACTTTCTTTGCCGCCTTCTGCGTCGGCTCCGGCTGCGCCGGATGCTCCGTGGTGGCCGCTGGGCGTGGCGGCGAAGGTGCCGCGGCGATTGCCCGCGGGTTCTGCCGGGGCTCCTACGGCGGGATGCAGGCTCAGGGCAATTACCTCTCCGCCCGAACGCGAGCGGCCTGTGGTTGCCAGCGAAGGCGGCGGCGCGATTACCTGCGGCGCGCCTGCTCGCGAATTCAGTGCGGCGGAACTTCTTCTCGGCGTGTGCTGCGCGTCGAGCGTAAGCTGCGGAGCGGGCGCGATGACAGAGCTGCTTCCGATGTTGAGATCGCCGATGCGGCGCGTCGAAGTAGTTTCGACTGCGGGCGGAGGCGCAATCACCGCGGATTGCGAGGCTTGCGGCGGGTTGCGCGATGCGGCTTGCAGATCGGGCGGAGGCGCAATGACCGATCGCTCCATATTTGGCGCGAGGCGCGAGGTCTGCGACGCCTGAATCACGGGCGCTGGGCCGATTGGCATCTTCGTGTCTTCTGCCATCGCGATCATGTTGGGCAAGGGCGCGTCATGGTCGAGTTTCACTTTTGGCGGCGCGACGATGGTTTGCGAACGGTTGTCGGCTTCTGGCGGGAGAGAAATTATTGGTTGCGGCGCATATTCGGGATCGGCCTTGCGGGCGTGCGCGAAATTCGAGCGGCGGGTATCGAGCGGCGGCAGGTATTCGGAGGGCGAGTAGTAAATGATTTCGGAGTGAGCGAACGCGGATCGGGCGATGGGACGGGCTTGCAGAGCGAGGAATTGCGAGGCCTCCCAGATCGCTACCAGCGCCATGACGTGATATATGCCGGACTGCAGGAAGCGACGCCATGGCAATCGGCGGTTGACGAAGACGTCGGGCCAGAATGGCGCGGGAGGCGAGACGAGTTCGAGCGGCGCGATTGTTGGCGGGCGAAACAGGTCGCGAAGATTTTTTAAGAAGACCTGGGATCTGGGCTCGTGCGAGACCACCAGCCTCAATTCCGGGGCTGGCGCTTCCGTCTCTTCCATTGCGAGGGAGCCCTGGGATTGGCGCATCGTTTTATGTTAGATGCCGCTATGTTAGATGGCAAACGCGGGTTGCGGACTTCCTGCCGAAATAAAATTTTTGGTGGATTTCCGGCCAAGCGTCATCAGAGGATTCCGTAGTCTGCGACCCTGGCTTTCATCAAATCTCCGGAGTCACTGTGCGCGGTGGAGCGAATTGCCAAATTGTTCCAGTCGGAACATAACGTCATGACGAAACTGTACAGACAATAGTGTCATGACAGATAGCGTCCAGAAAATAAAGGGTGTAGGGAGAAATGGACTCACAAGAGGTTGACGGGCTTCGTATTCGTTTTCCAACTGGATCCGTCGACCCCCTCCCCCCCCTTATTTCTGTAAAATATTGGAAACACACGAGTTGCTGAGCAGTGCGTCTGTAAAATCTTGAAAACAAATGACTTAAGTTCTAAAATCTTTGTTTTGAATGACTTAGCAACGATTTCCAAGAGATTAAGGAGCTTCGGCGGTAAAATCCTGATTCGGCGCCGGTTACCTTTTTGCTATTCGGTTGTCAAAGAACTAATGCGTAAAGAATAGGATTGCAGAGAGCGGGATGGAGGTCAAGGAGATTCTTAAGTCTTGCGGCGTGGTTCCGTTCTTGGAAGCGGGCGGTCCGCGAGCCTCAGAGACACCCACTCGTCAAGAGCTACGGGTGGGGCAGCCTCTGTTGTGACGCTGGATGGGGTCGGGGCAATAAAACTAAAAAGCGCCAAATCCCCGCTCATAGGTTGCTCGCCTCTTCGTCACCGCATGCTGGCGGCCCGATACGTCCGGGCCGCTGGACAGCCGGGGGCGGCTGTCCCCACATGAGCCTGGGTGGCCACTTTGATCAACTTGAGGGAGGGTTACGGTTTACGCTGGCGATCTTCGGGCTCCGTGCACGTTATGTCAGGTCGCGGGGCGTGTCAATGGCAAGGTGGCGCGGGCTAAAGAGGCTGCCGTAGCTCGGCGGCTAAAGAGTAGGATGGATGGAATCCAAAGGAGCTTCATGAGAATTGGGCGCGGCGTTTTATTTGGCGTTGCGGTTGGCTTTTGTTTGGTTCTTGTTGCCGCAGGGCAGGATGCGAAGACTGCTCCCAAGGCAGGAGAGCCTGCGGCTCCGGCGCGGGCGGTTGCGGCTGGGCGGGAGTATTCCGGGATGTACAGTTTTTTGTCGGATGGGGAGTTTGTTCAGATCACCGTCGAAGATGCGGGCAAGGTTACGGGATTCGTTTCGCGATATGGAGACAAGGGCGAGTTTGTCGATCAGTATTTTAAGACCGGCAAATTGGATGGGAACAAGATCGAGTTCACTACGCAGACGGTGCAAGGGGTGTCATTTGCATTTGCCGGGACGGTGGAGCGCGGGGATGGGAAGAATCCCGGGGACGAGGGATATTACTTGTTGAAAGGGGCGCTGACCGAGAATCGCGGGGATGCGGGGAAGAAAGAGTCGCAGGTCGTGTTGCGGATGTTTCCGAGGAACGGCTGATAGTTGGGGGCTGTCAAGCCATCTCATCAATAGACCAGAACAGCAGAATAATGAGGTTCATCCGAGGCAAGAGCCCTCGTCTTTATAGGTCGCTGCTGATGCGGAAATGCAGCCCGCAGGCGCTGAAGCGCGGTTGGTGTTGAAG
Source organism: uncultured Acidobacteriaceae bacterium (assembly GCA_963818935.1). Classification (GTDB taxonomy): domain Bacteria; phylum Acidobacteriota; class Terriglobia; order Terriglobales; family Acidobacteriaceae; genus Sulfotelmatobacter. Next base: position 15,460 of record CAWFUK010000067.1, on the reverse strand, counting down.
GACTTAACGGCACGACTTAGAGACGACAGCAGGTCTCTCCTGGGCAAGTTCGCAGCAGGTCCCTCCACTGCGCTTCCCTCCTTCGGTCAGGAAGCTTCGGTCGGGATGACAAGGGCTTTTGGAGGGCTGGTCTATTGAATTGTCAACTGCACTGGTCCGGGCGGGTTCCTCATTGCCTCAGAGAATCGCTCTACAACGGCGCGGCCTGAAGCGGCGCCCCTTCAAAGCCACCGCGACTACTGGCCGGCGCGGGCGGGGCTGACTACCAGGCGGCCCGGGGACTTCTTTTTGTCGGATTTTTCCTGGGCGTAGACGAGATCGACTCCACCTTCGTGAGTGGTGGAGGCTTCGGCCAGGGCCGCGGCAAAGGCGCGATAAGAGCGGCTGACTTCCAGACTTTCCTGCATCACTACCGGGGCGCCTTGATCGATGGCGGGCGAGATCGCGTGAAAGGCGTTGGGAATCTTCCACAAAACTTTGCAGCGGGTCGCCTGTTCGATGTCTTCGTCGGTGAAGCCGGGAATTTTTTTGTAGCGGTTCAGAACCAGGCGCAGGCGGTTGCGTCCGGCGCCTTCTTCGAGGAAGGCGTGGATGCGTCCGGCACTCCAGAGCGAGACGACATCGGTTTGCGCGACCATGAGAACGGCGTTGGAGAGATCGGAGAGCAGGCGCGTAGTGGAATCGAGGCGGCTGGAGGCATCGACTACGACGAAGCGGTAGTGATTCACCAGCAGATCGAACAAGCGGGCAAGCTCAGCAGGCGTGGGCACAGAGTGATAGGGTTGCTGCGGGCCGGCGAGAAGATGCAATCCCTCCTTGGCGACGGTCATCAATCCTTCGAGCAAAGAAGCGTCGAGGCGATGCAGATTCTCCAGGGCGTCGGGCACTCCAAAGCTGGGGCGAAGATTGAGATGGAGTTGCGCGTGACCGACGGGGGCGAAATCGACGAGAACCACGCTGCCGTAGGCTGCCTGAAGAGCGACTGCGGTGTTGACGGCGGCAGTAGTGGCGCCGGCGCCGCCTTTGGCGCTTAGAAATGTGAAGATGCGGGCTTTGCCGGCGCCTCCGCGAGTCCGGGTGCGATCGGAACTGAAGCGGGTGAGGGCTTCGAGAAGAGATTCGGTGCCAGCGTCGTCGTCGAGATATTCGCCAGCCCCGGCGCGCATGCTGGCCACGATGGTGGTGGGCTGCTGCATGGTGCCGTTGGCGAAGATGGCGAGCTGCAGAGTGTTGGCTTGAATCAGTTCGATGGCTTTGATGGCGGATTGCGGATTCTGGGGTGAAATATCAACCAGCACGACTTCGGCGCGAAGGTCCTGAATCTGGCGCAGGATGGAATCAGTCGAGTTGGTGGGAAAGCCGACGTTGCTGAATACGGTGTGCGCCAAGCGAGTCGCCTCGACGCGATTCTTCAAATCGGATAAGCGGTCGTGGTCCTCGGTGAGGAGGGCTACTGCAATCCCATGCATTGCGCGGTTCTCGCTGATTTCTCTCGGTGTCTGCATGTTAGAAAGAGAAAGTACTATTCGCCAAGTGACTGAAGTAACCGCGTGAGATCATGCGGGGGCAGTACATCGCGCGGGAACGGAGGAAGCGATCTTTCCTGTTCACAAATCTTTTGCTTGCGAAAATGGAAACTCAGCGTGAGATGTGCGCCAGGAATTTCTCCCAACGAACAGCATTGATTACGGATCATTCTAAGCCTGTTCTGAGGGATTGGAAAGACTGGTAGGGCGCAGTGGACAGAAAAATTTTCGAAATGGGACTTTAGTCTCTGATTGTGGAGCTGGCGGCTCGGTCTAATGCGCGGGGACGCGAGGTGCGCTGGGAGTTGGTTCGGCGCGGCGCTCGGTTTCGGCGGGAGTGTGCAGGGCTGAGATGCGGCGGAAAGCGGCCGAATTATCGTCCGTGCTGGGAAGGTATTCGTAATCGGTCAGGCAGACAGCGACGCCGAACTTGCTTGGGTCGAGTTTGGTTTCGGCATTGTCGAGCGAGCGAACCACGCGGAGGACGCGGCCGCGGCAACGGACGCGCATGCTTTCGCCGAGCGTGATCTCGGAGGGCATTTTTAAAGTGAGCTCGATTTCCGCGCCTTCAGCCAGCGTCATGTCGGTGAACAAGAAAACTCCGCGCGAGCTTACGTCCTGAGTAAAGCCGAGTCCCTGGCCGTTGCCGGCGGCATCGCGCAAGGAGACTGGAAGGTTAAACGAGAAGCGCTGTCCAATGCGGCGTTCGACACCAACCAGAGGAGCAATCATGGGCGGTCACATCCTTCGAGAATCGCCGGGGGCAAGATCAATGTAGCGCAGTCCGGGCGGTCTGGGAAGTCAAAAATTTATGTAGCGGAGCGGGCAAACGATTGAGGCACAGTTTCCAATGGAAACGGCTCTTGCATTGATTGAGAGTGGAGGTTTCACGCCGCGCGCTGCAATACCGCTTGCTGGTACTGAGCCAACATGTCGGGATCGTCAATCGAGCCGTGGTGATGGATCTGACGCCAGCGATGGTCACGCCGGAAGAAGATACGCGTGGTGCGAATGGCGAGATCGAAGGACGGAGAGGCTAGCGGCGCGAAGTAGCCGCGCTCGCGACCGATGGCGACGAAAACATCGCCATGGCGTTGCAGAGTGTAATCGTAAAATTCGAAATGGTAGCGACTTTTTCCCACGAACAGGCGGCCGTAGACGCTGCGAATTTCTGGCCACCCCCGGCTGATGCCTCCCAGAGGATTATCCATGGCGGCGGCGTCGGAGTCGTCCCAGTTTTGACCCATGAGATCGAGGTCGCGGCTGTTCAAGGCGCGATAGAACTGGGCGAGTGCGGCGAGAGGTTGGGCAAGGTCGGCAATGTCTTCCTTTCCGGTGATTGGGTTTTGAATGGGTAACGACATATTCATTTAGATTCTGATTTCGCTGCAGCGATTCGTTGCTATCCGGCGCTAAGGGTAGAATTATTTCTCACGCGCGAATTAGAGTTTCTACGTGCAGGTTCGCGAAATCAAGAACATCGAAGAGAGTGTTACTGTCATCCAAAGAACCCATCTTGGCTGAATCAAATCCAATATCGGCGCCAGCCGCTGGGAATGGCAGGGAAGCCGGGCCGGGGATGTCGCGCTGGCGAGTGGGATTGCGGGCCTTACGCCATCGCAACTTCCAACTCTTTTTCAGCGGACAACTGATCTCGCTGATCGGCACGTGGATGCAGAGCGTGGCGCAATCGTGGCTGGTCTACCGGCTTACGGGATCGGCGCTGCTACTGGGGTCGGTGGGATTTGCCAGCCAAATTCCGGTATTCCTGTTTGCGCCCTTGGGTGGGATTGCGGCGGATCGGTTGAACCGGCGGTACGTGGTGATCGGCACGCAGGTGGCGTCGATGCTGCTGGCCTTTATTCTGGCGGTGCTGACGCTTACTCACAAAGTGCAGGTGTGGCATATTTTTGTGCTGGCCAGTCTGCTGGGGGTGGTGAATGCTTTCGATATTCCGGGGCGGCAATCCTTTCTGGTGGATATGGTGGGCAAAGACGATCTGATGAATGCGATCGCGCTGAACTCTTCCATGTTCAACGGAGCGCGCGTCATTGGTCCGGCGATAGCGGGAATTCTGGTGGCGAAGATTGGCGAGGGCTGGTGCTTCTTCGCCAACGCGGTCAGCTATATCGCGGTGATCATCGGATTGCTGCTGATGCGGGTACAGAGTCCGGCACGCGCAGTCATGGCTTCTCCGTTCGAACATATGATGGAAGGATTTCGCTTCGTCAACCAGACGGCGCCGATCCGCGCATTGCTGCTGCTGCTGGGAGTGGTGAGCCTGGTGGGAATGCCTTACGTGGTGTTGATGCCAATTTTCGCCGATCAGATTCTGCATGGCGGGGCCCGCGGACTAGGCATTCTGATGGGTTCGACTGGGGTAGGAGCGTTGCTGGGAGCGCTGACTCTGGCATTTCGCGAAGGCGTCAAGGGTTTGGGGCGATGGGTGGCGTGGTGCAGCGCGGGCTTTGGAGCGAGCCTGATCGTTTTTGCGCTGTCGCATAATTTTTGGATTTCAGTGATTCTGCTGCTGCCGGTCGGCTACACGATCATGTTGCAGATGGCGTCCTCGAATACGTTGATCCAGGTGATGGTACCGGACGCGTTGCGCGGACGGGTGATGGCGGTTTATTCCATGATGTTCATGGGCATGGCTCCGATCGGAGCGCTACTCGGCGGTGCCGTGGCCGAACACCTGGGCGCTCCGCTAGCCGTGGGCATCGGCGGAGGCGCTTCCATCGCCGGGGCCGTGTGGTTTCGATTACAGCTTCCGAAGATTCGTGTCGAGGCGCGGAAGTTGATCCTGGCGCAGACTCTGGCCGGGGGCGAACCGGCGGAGATGACGGCGCAGGCGATTGAAGACTAGCGGAACCAGCGAGCAACGCGGATCACACTTCTGCAGTGTCCCCATTGAAAATTTTAATGCGCTGCATGAATTGCGTGATGCGCGCTGCCTCGCATATTTCTTGAACAATGCCGGATGGCCGTGATATATCCCTTCCTAATCTAGTGGCTTGCGGGTCCCGCCCGTTAATTCGCCGTGCGATGGGCGAGTGCCAGAAACGCTGCCGTCCGCCAGGAGGACAATATGAAGTCCCTTCGCAACCTGATCGTGGCATCCCTTCTTTTTGCAATGTTGTGCAGCGTAATGCTATTTGCGCAAGGAGGCGCAACCGGCGCAATTGAAGGAGTCGTGCAAGATGCTTCGGGGGCGGTGATCGCCAATGCGAAGGTGGCTGTGCACAACGAAGCCACGGGCCAGGTGCTGCGCGAAACGACGAGCAACGCGTCCGGGTTGTTTACGGCGACGCTGTTGCCGGTGGGATCCTACACCGTCGAGGTAAATGCGCCAGGCTTTCCCGATACGAAGTTTCCCGGCGTGGTGGTGCGCATTACGGAAACGACGCGCATGACCGCGGTGATGAAAGTAAATACGGTGAAGCAAGTGGTGGAGGTGGAGTCGCAGGTCGAGCAGGTGAATACGACCGACGCGACCACGGGACAATCGCTGGGGGCGCAGACGATCACCGAGCTTCCGCTGGCCACGAGAAACTTTCAGCAGTTGCTGACGCTCTCGGCGGGTGCATCTTCGGACTTGAACGCGGCGGCGCAACTGGGACGGGGCACAGTTTACATCCACGTGAATGGCGGCAGAGAAGACAACAATAATTATCTGATCGACGGCATCACGGTCGCCGACTACGCGTTCGGCGAATTGACGTACACGCCCTTGCCCAGTCCCGACGCGATTCAGGAGTTCAAGGTCAGCACCAGCCTGTATGACGCTACCCAGGGGCGCAACGGGGGCGGCAACATTAACGCCACGCTCAAAAGCGGGACCAACCGTTTCCACGGCGATCTGTGGGAGTACTTCCGCAACACGGCGCTGGATGCGGACGATTATTTTCTGGGCAAGGTAGTGATCAAGCAGAATATTTTTGGCGGCGATATTGGCGGGCCAATTGGATCCGAAGCCAAGTTCGGCTATTTCTATTTCAATTTGCAAGGTACGCGGCAGCGTAGCGGAGATTCTCCGGGAACCTTCATCAATACCAGCATTCCGTATGTGCCATTAGCGGACCGGCAGTCGATGAGCGCATTGGCCGCAGACTGCGGGGTTCCGCTGGCGAACATCGATCCGGTGGCCTTCAATCTGCTGAACTTTAAAAGCAATCAATTCGGCACCGGCGCGGGAGGGTACTTATACCCGCTGCCCACGAATGTGCCCGCCAGTACGCCGTGCCTCAGCGGTGGCACACCCAACTACGTACCCTTCATCGTCACCGACCCGGGCAAGTTCACGGATAACCAGTTCACTGCGAACTGGGATCGCGACTTTCGCAATGGCAAAGACCGCATTTCCGAGCGTTTCTTTTGGTCCAATTCGGATACCTTCGAACCGTTTGGCGCCGATTCTTATGGGATCCAAACTGGAGGCCAGCCGGGCACGAACAATCTGAATTTTCCCATCGATATTCCCCTGCACAGCCGTTTCGGCAGCATCACCGAAACCCACGTGTTCAATAACAACGTGATCAACGAGTTCCGGGCCGGGGTCAATATCATCAGCGACAAATTGAACAACCAGCCGCCGGTGACCAATACGCAGGTCGGAATTAACCTGCCAACGGCCGTGGGGGTAAACGGACAGGCAGGCGACCCGAACATCTATCGCTTTCAATTCGATACTTTCGCATTCGGGGCATACCCCACGCAGTTGCAGTCGGCGCTGTCGGACAACTATACGTTCCTCGATACTTTGAGCCTCACGCATGGGGCGCATCAACTGCGATTCGGCGGAGAAGTGGATCGTGTCGCGATGAAGCGCAGCCTGCCCATCGCGGATAACGGATTGATCTTCTTCGTTTCGGGCACTACTTCTTTCGGCTCTGATTTCCAAAGCTTTCTCGCCGGTTCGCCGCTGCTCGGGGAGGGCGGCGGAGGCCTAGGCAATCACGACTATCGCATCCCGGGCTACGCATGGTTCGCGCAGGACGACGTTCGGGCTAGCAAGACCCTGACGTTAAATCTGGGCTTCCGGAACGAGTTTCTGGGAGCGCCTTATGACACGCTCTGCCATACTGGGAACACCGACCCTAACCTGGCGATCACGACGGGACAGCCTTACGTCTACCCAAAGTGCATCGACAAGTTCGGCCTCTCGGGAATCAGCGGAACGTTGAATCAAGCGGGCCTGAACAACGAGTACGCAACGGTGTGGGAGCCGCGCATCGGTTTTGCCTATGATGTCGCCGGACGTCATACGACTTCGATTCGCGGCGGCTATGGCATTTACAGCGTGCGTGAGGACCTGGGAGCGGTGGATAATCTGGCCATCGTTCCTCCGACCTATCCGTTCCTGGTTGGTTTCCTTCCGGGAGCCGACAGTCTGACCAATTTGTTTGCCGCCAGCGCGGCGTTCCCGAACGGAGTGCCCGCGTTGGGCGCGAACCCCACTCAAACATACGTGCCGACTGCGGCCATTCTTCAGGGCGTCAGCCCTACTTGTAGTCTGGCGAACGGTGCTCCCGGGGTTGGCACGGACTGCGGCCCGGCCTTCAGCGGAAATGTGAATGGCTTGATTCAATTGGCCGTACCGCTGCACTGGATCGTGGGTACGACGCAGCAGTGGAACTTCACGATTCAGCAACAAATTGGAAACGACTGGTTTGCGGAACTCGGTTATGTGGGCACGAAAGGCTCGCGCTTGCGCTCGACCTATGATCCGGATCAGGCCACGCTAGCTACGGCGGCGAATCCGGTCGTGGTTCCGGGGCAAGGGTGCACCAACTTAATGGCGCAGGGGCTATCGTGCACGATCACGGATACGACCACGGAGAATGCCTCCACGCGCGCGCCCTATATTGGCATTGCGCCTGGAGATTTCGAAGACTTTGCACCCAACTCCGATTCCACCTACAACGCGTTACAGGCGACGCTGGCGCATCACATGGCGCGAGGGCTTTATTTCCAAAGCGCCTATACCTATTCCAAGTCGATTGACGATGTTTCCACGGCGTCGGTGGCGTTCCTGACGCGGGTGAACAATCAAAATGATGCGGCCGCGTCTCGAGGATTATCGGATTTCGACCGGCGGCAACGCTTCGTGACCAGCGGCGTGTACCAACTGCCGTTCTTTTCGCATGCGAATGGTTTGAGCAAGTCGGCGTTGGGCGGTTGGGAGGCGAGCGGGGTGGTGGTGTTGCAGTCGGGTGCTCCCATCACTGTCTACGACCCGGCCGGAGGAACGGCATATGCGCTGGCGAGCACGCCGTCTTCGACGGCGACATTCGCTCCCGGCTTCGGTTGCGGAAGCGCGCCGAGTCACGGCAGTCCGGAACAGCGGGTCAGTAATTGGGTGAATTACTCGGCTTACACATCTGATCCACTGGCTCCCAATCTTGCGAATGGCTCGCCCAGCGATGCGACGGTGTATGGCGACACGCCGCGCAATTGCATCATCGGGCCACCACAGAAAAATGTCGATTTCACACTCGATAAAGTTTTCAAAATCAGCGAAGGCCAAGGGCTGCGATTCCGGGCGGACTTCTTCAATCTGTTCAATCATCCGTCGTTCCAGATTCCGGCGCTGGCTTCTGCGACGACCCTGCCGCTTGGCATAGCCGGCGGTGGTCAGGTAGGCGGATATGCGCCGATCACTTCGACGGTGGGCACGCCGCGGCTGATCCAGTTCTCATTGAAGTATTCGTTCTGAGAGGGGCGCGTTACCGATAGGCTTCCGGCGGCAATCCGGTAATGCGGATGCCGCTGTGGCCTTTGTGACGGATGTTCAGGCCGATCAGCAGCGCGGTGATCTGCTCGAGGATGCGGGCATTTTCCAGTTTGCCGCCATCGACGGCGCGGACTCCCGGGATTCTTGCGGCGAGAACGCGCGTGGCCTGCGATGCATTGGGGTCATCGCTGCACACGATGACGTCGCAGTCGAGAGGATCGTTTCCATTTAACAGTTCGGCCGACAGATTGTGAAACGCGGCCGCGACGCTCACGCCTTTAGGCACGAGTTCGGCGGCTTGCTGCGCGGCGGAGCCTTGCCAAACGCCGAGGGTGCGGGAAGCGCGACCGCCGACGCTGGCGGCGAGGGGAACGGTAGCATCGATCAAAATGCTGCCGGCGCGGATTGCTGGTTTTAGTTGCTTGAGCAGCGCGGCTTGACCTTCGAACGGAACGGTTAGGACGAGGAGGTCTGCGGCGGCGCAGGCGGCGGAGTTTTCCATGCCCGAGATGCGCGAATTTTCTCCAGCTTGTGTTTTGATCTTGTCGGAGGCCTCTTGAGCGCGCTGCGCATCTCGAGAGCCGATGATGATGGTTTCTCCCGCGCGCGCCCAGCGCAGGGCCAGGCCCATGCCAGCGGGGCCGGTGCCGCCTAAGATGGCGATAGGACGCAGATCCGCGGCGCTCATTGGATATTCCTTCGCTCCGAATGCGGGTTACTGAATGTCAGGCAAATTCTGGTTCCCGCATTTCTTCGGTGGTTGATTTCTCCAGGGGAAGCTTCAGCTTGAGGTGCGAGTAGGTGGTGTTGCGCTCGGCGGGGACGCGGCCAATTTCCAGAATCATGACTTGGAAATCCTCCGGGCTGGTGTATTCGCCGGCGGTAGATCCGGCCTCGCGCGAAATATTTTCTTCCATCAGGGTGCCGCCGTAATCGTTAGCGCCCGCTTGCAAGCAAAGTTGCGAAGTCTTACGGTTCAATTTGACCCAGGAAACCTGAATGTTGTTGATCGACCCGGCGAGCAGAACGCGCGCCAGTGCATGAACCTTGAGATGCTCGGCGAGAGTCGCTCCGGTGCGCGAGAGGCCTTGCTGGAAGAGCAGCGTGTTCTCGTGGATGAAGCCGAGGGGAACGAACTCGGTGAAGCCACCAGTCTCGTCCTGGATTTCGCGCAGCAGAAGCATTTGCCTGACCCAGTGTTCGGGGGTTTCCGAATGGCCATACATCATGGTGGAAGTGGAGCGGATGCCGCAGCGGTGCGCGGTGCGGATCACGTCGATCCACTGCGCTACCGAAACTTTGTTGCGCGAGAGAACGCGGCGCACGTCGTCATCGAGAATTTCGGCGGCGGTGCCGGGCAGCGTGCCGAGGCCATTGTCGCGAAGCATGGAAAGATAATCCGCGAGCGGCATGCCGGTGAGCTCGACGCCGTAGACAATTTCCATGGGCGAAAAGGCGTGGATGTGCATTGCAGGCACCGCGCTTTTCACGGCGCGCAAAACGTCGCGATAGTAATAAGGAGGGAGGCCGCGGGGAAGTCCGCCCTGAATGCAGACTTCGGTGGCGCCGATTTGCGAGGCTTCCACGGCTTTCTGTGCGACTTGCTCCGGTTCAAGGAAATAGGTATCGGATGCGCGCGGGCCACGGCTGAAGGCGCAGAATTTGCATCCCACAAAACAAATGTTGGTGAAATTGATATTGCGGTTTACGACGTAGGTGACCAGGTTGCCGCAGAGGTCGGTGCGCAGCAAGTTGGCGGCGGCGAGCAGGCCGAGAAGATCGTCGCCTTGAGCGTGGGCGAGTGCGTAAGATTCTTCGCGAGAAATGGCGTTGCCATTTTGCGCACTCAGAATTTTTTCAAGAGAAGAGCGGATTCCAGGAGTGAGGCGCGGCGCGATGTCGTACCAGTCACTCGCGGGGAAGGTTTCCAGTTCAGAGACTGCGAGTTCGCGGGACAAGGTTTTCTCCATTTCTACAACCAAGACTCTACAGTGTAGCGAAGTTAGCGGAAAAGATCATGGGCAGCCGGGCGCAGAAGATCACGCGAGCGGCCCACCGCGGGTTCGTAGGGAAATCCGCGAATGATGCAGGCTGGAGTGCGGTTCAGCTTGCCGCAAACCAATCCGGCGGCGGCGGCTAGTTCGTCGGCGACGGCTTCGAGGCTGGCGTGTAGTTTGTAGCCGTGCGGGTCGCGGCGGCCGCGGTCGTCGCGCAGAGATTTCATTCCGGCGATGCCGATGCAGAGATCGACCAGGCCTTCGCGCCACGGCCGGCCGAAGGTGTCTGTGATTAAAACAGGAATGTGCAGTTTGGTTTGCTTTTTCAGATCGCGATGAAGGTTGCGGGCCGAGCGATCGGGATCGGCGGGAAGCAGAAGAGCGTGCTGACCGCCATCGACGTTGGAGACATCGACCCCGCTGTTGGCGCAGATAAATCCGTGAGGCGTTTCGGTGATGAGAACGCCGTTTTTGCGGCGGATCACGGCGCGGCTTTCGCGCAAGGCCAGTTCGATCACCCGCGGGTTGAGATTGTATTTCTTGGCCCAGGCGAGGGAACGGGCGGAGGGTTGGATGGTTTGCAGATCGATGATCCGGCCTTCGGTTTTGGAAACGATTTTGTGTTTGACGATCAGGATGTCGCCGGCTTGGAGAGCGAGGCTTTGTTGGCTGAGGGCTTTCAGCAATTTTTCGACAAGAGAATCTCCAGGACAAATTTCGCCGGCGAGCGGGATCGGGAGAATGTGGAGTTCGGAGGGAGGGCAGATGGTTTTGGGTTCGGGTTTCGACTGAGACTTGGACATTGGGTTACGTCCGCTTCGGCAAGCTCTCGCGGGACTTGCTCATTCTAGCGGTAGGTGGGGCCGGGCTGAAGCCAGATTGTTTTTAAGTAGTGACCCTTTCGGCGCGGCTGAAGCCGCGCCCCTTCAAATCAAAAGCAATTCCGATGTCTAGATCGTTCCGGCAAGCGTATTTCCTTCAACAGTCCAACGGTGAAGCAGTTGCTGGGCACGGGTTTCGCCGGGGTGCTTGAGAAGTTGGCGCAGGTCTTCGGGGTTGTCTACGTCGACTGCGATGCTGGGCAATTGCAGCACGACGCAGGGCTTGCCTGTGGCTTGCGCAGCGGCCAAGTGCGGTTTGAAGCTGTCGTTGCCGAAGCGTAAGGGAAACAAATTTGCTGGACGGCGGAAAGCGGCGTTGGTTCCACGGCCATCGCCGGCGGGGGCGAGCACGGAACCCTCGGTTGGCGCGTGCACAAGAATTTGTTCCAGTTCGCTGGCTTGAATCAAAGGGATGTCGGCGGGAATCACCAGCGTGAAGTCGATGCCGCGAGCGACGCAGATCTCTGTGGCCATTGCAATTGCGCCGGTTTCTCCGGGATTGACAGGGTCGAGAATGATTTCGAAGGCGTATTTCTTGGCGAGGTCGATGGCGAAAGGATCGCCGGTGACCAGGGCGCAGGGCGGTCGATTCGGCCACGCGGCAACTACAGAAACAACGTCATGCAACATGGCTTGCGCCAATTTCGTGCGCGAGGATTGGTCGAGCAAAGTCCCGAGACGCTGCTTGGCCGCGGAGAGATTCTTGACGGGGATGAGGATCACGGCTGGTCTGCGCCGGCGACTGCTTTTTCAGAAGCGGGGTTATCGGAGCTACGTTCGTCTGCCAGCAATCCTGGTATGGTCATCGACAGGACGGTGCGGGCCAGAGAGGCTTTATCTTCTGGCGTGCGCATAATGGTTTGAGCGCATTGCACGCGCAGGCTCTTGCCGCGAAGCGCCTCGGCAGCGCGGGCATCGCGCGTGTCGCAGACGAGAACATCTAAGAAATCTTCGTATGCTTTGGCAACTCCGGCGATCGAACAAGGCAATCCTTGCGCAGTCATGAGAATGCCCGCCGGGCCTGCGACTGGGGCGTTTCCCACGATTGGGCTGACGGCAGCAACTTTTCCTTTGGCGCGGAGCAGAGCTTCACGAATCCCCGGGACAGCAAGAATGGGACCGATGCTGGTGATGGGATTGCTGGGCGCGAGCAGCACGGCGTCGGCGGAGGCGATGGCATCGATCACACCGGGCGCAGGCTCGGCATCGGAGGCTCCGGCGAAGCGCACCGAAATCACCGGATCCTGATACCAGCGCTGCACGAAATATTCTTCGAAACTCAACTCACCTGAGGGAGTATCCACGCGCGTTTCGACGCGAGAATTGCTCATGGGCAAAACGCGCGCCTTCACGCCCAGTTTCTCAGAGATGACCGCAGTGACCTCGGAAAGCGTTTTGCCCTCAGCCAGCAGTCGCGAACGCAGCAGGTGCATGGCGAGGTCGCGATCGCCGGTGTGGAACCATGTGGGTTCGCCAAGTTGCGACATGGCTTGCAGACAGAGAAACGTGTCGCCCTTTACGCCCCAGCCACGCTCGCGGCTGAGCAGGCCGGAGAGGACATAGGTGATGGAATCGATGTCCGGCGAAACATAGAGGCCCCACCACATGAGGTCGTCGCCGGTGTTGACGACGAGCGTGATTTCTTCCGCCGGGATGACTTGGCGGAGGCCGTCGACGAACTTTGCGCCTCCGGTGCCGCCGGTGAGCACGCAGATCATGCGGCCCTCTTTTCTGCGGCGAGGCCGGTGGGGTCGCAGGCGGCTGCAAGTTTTTCGTGGAGCAAGCTTGTTCCCGATGCTCTTAACATCAGTTCGGGCACGAATTCCGGATAGACGGGGAGGCGCTGGCGCAACTGGAAACCTTTGGCTTCGGTGCGCAGGCGAAGTTGCTCCAGATGCGGCCACGGCTTTTCAGGATTGATGTAATCAGGGGTCAACGGCGAAACTCCTCCCCAATCGTTGATGCCGGCGTCCAACAACTCCTCATAATACGGCGCGTTGAGGTTGGGGGGCGCTTGAATATTGACGTCAGGCATTAACAAACGAGCTACCGCCACGGCGCGCAGCATCTCGCCGCGACCGGGCTCGGGCACGTGCGCCATGGGGATATTGGGCTTGGCGCGGAAATTCTGCACGATGACTTCCTGAATATGGCTGTAACGCTCGTGCAGGTCGCGGATGGCGAGCAGAGTGTCGACGCGATCTTCGGCAGTTTCGCCGATGCCAATCAGCAGCCCGGTAGTGAAAGGGACGCCTTGCTTCCCAGCCTCTTCGATGGTGCGCAGGCGCTTGGCTGGGACTTTGTCGGGAGCATTGTCGTGCGCCGCGCCGGGCGCGAGCAGGGTGTGATTCGTGGTTTCGAGCATCAGGCCCATGCTGGGTGAGACCGCGGCTAGCCGAACGATCCATTCGGCGCTGAGCAGGCCGGGGTTGGGATGTGGCAGCAGGCTGGTTTCGCGCAGCACCAGTTCGCACATCGCTTCAAGATAGTGCAGCGTCGATTTGTATCCCAGATGGCGCAGCGTGTCGCGCATCTCGCGGAAGAGAAGCTCGGGCTTGTCGCCCAGGCTGAAGAGTGCTTCGGTGCAGCCGAGGTTTTCGCCAGCGCGGGCGACCGCGAGCACTTCTTCGGGTGTCATGGTATGCGCGCCGGGATCTGTTGGATCGCGCCGGAAGGTGCAATAGCCGCAGTAGTCGCGGCAAAGGTTGGTGAGCGGCAGAAAAACTTTGCGCGAGTAGGTAATGATGCCGGGCTTAAATTTTTCTTTCGCCATGCGGGCCGCGGCGAGCAGGGCGGGGAAATCTTCGTCGGAACAACCAATCAGGCGGAGGGCCAGCTCGCGAGAAATGGGCGCGCCCGGCTGAATATCGGCTAACTCTGCGGCACACGATGAACCGCGATCTGGAACGGCCGTTCTGATGGCGGTTAGGGTCACGACGCTCGGCTCCGCGACGTGCGGATGCATCGAATCATACAACAGGGGTGAGGCATTAGTGGCCGGCCAATGTAAAGCTTACCGTCGATGGGTGCTATGGCGATTTTTCGCCATTTGCCCGCGTGTGACGCGGATCACACGATGCACTTCCACTTGATTTTTCTTTGCGGCACCTTATACTTCTGCCATGATTTCGCGCACCCAGGTCGCGGATATCAGAGCTGAAATCGAACGGCTACAAAAGGCCCGCCAGGGATGTACGGATAGTGGTGTGCAGAGACAGATCGACGCCTGGATCGAGGAGCAAAAGCGGAAATTGGTGGATGAGGACGGCTCAAAAGGGACGGCATCGCCCCCTCACCCACGTCAATGATTGAAGCCCCGGCTCCACGTCTCTAACGAGATGCTGATGCGCAGACTATCCGGCGAATTTCCGACGGGCCGGCTGTAGTTCCCGAAGCGAGTGGAACGGTTGCTCGCATACTTGTCCCACGACCATCGGATTCTATTTCCAGCCTCCCGTCCAGTTCGTGCAATCGCTCGCGCATCCCGACTAGACCGACACCTGTTTCTTTAGTGACTCCATGAAGCAATCGCAGGCGCTCCTCCGGTATCCCCTTCCCAGAATCTCGAACTTCCAGAATCACTGCGTCGCCTGCATGTTGAAAACGGATGCTCGCATCGGAGGCGCCGGAGTGGCGATGCACGTTGGTCAAGCTCTCTTGCAGGACACGGAAAAGAGCGATCTCCACGTTTCTCGGCAATCGCTCATGCGATTTCGCGATCTCGGCTTGTACGCTAATCCCGCTGCGCTTGGCGAATCCCTCGATATACCATTCAGCAGCGGAAGCAAATCCCACTTCATCCAATAGCGGCGGATGAAGCAGGTACGACATGGTTCGAATCTCCGCAATGGCCTGATCCGCCAGTTGCACAACCTCGGAAGCAATCGCCAGCGCCGCCGGCATTTCCTTGCACGTCCGCAGTTGCGACGCAGCCATTTTCAGCGCAGTCAGCGTCTGGCCGGTGGTGTCGTGCAGGTCGCGCGCTAACTTCCGCCTCTCCTCGTCCCTCACTTTAAGCAGACTGTGAGTAAGTTCTTGCAGCTCTGCGGTGCGTTCCGCAGCTAACGTCTCCAGTTCGGAGTAGGCGTGCGACAACTTCAAATGCTTGGCAATCCACATTATGTCCTCCACAGAGCGGGGGGAGAAGCGAAGAATCCCTTCTTGCTAGTGTCTGGATTGTGCCTTATTCAGAATCAGGACGCTGCTCAGAATTGCTCACTCCCCAAAAGCGAAGGTTTTCGCCGAGGCGGCAGGACGGTAGGCGGAACACTAGTTCGCAGGGGTGGTCGAAACAATGGACACCGTAGCTGTTGCAACCAGGCG
>CAWFUK010000066.1:0-10954 GCA_963818935.1 uncultured Acidobacteriaceae bacterium | reverse complement strand
GACGCATCGTGGCAAAGCGGAAAAGTTCGTTCGTGAAATGCGGTTCCAATAGGCAAGAGAGTGGCCTCGAAGGAATTTATCTCGACGCTGGATTATACGTCAGAGCCCTCATCAAAGGCGTCATCCCGAGCGCAGCCGTTTTTCAGGAGGAGAGAGGGATCTCTCGCGCATCGGCTCTATGTTCAGTAGTCACAGACACTCTCAACCAGATCGCGGTAAGAAAGACCAATGCGGCCCGCCTAAACAATTTTTCGTCTACATCATGACCAACAACCCACTCTCCGCTGTTCTGTATGTCGGAATTACCGGAAATCTGACCCACCGCGTCTGGCAGCATAAGAACAAGCTCACTCCCGGATTCACAGCCGCTACAACCTGACCCAACTCCTTTACTACGAATTCTTCTATTATCCTGACACCGCTATCGACCGCGAAAAGGAAATCAAAGGCTGGCGCCGAGAAAAGAAAATCAAACCCATCGACTCCACGAATCCGCGCTGGGATGACTTGGAGAAGGATTGGGGCAATGAATACAAGCCAGAACCGGCGGCAGCAGATGAGCGGGAGATCCCTCGCCCCGCTGGAGAGCCTCCTGAACTCGAATTGAAAGATCTATTGCCATGACTCGTCGTCTCGGCCTTTATGGCATGTGCCTGCTTCGTTGCTCCAGCCTTGTGACCCTCGTCGTTCGCGGTTCTGGCACCTCCTTTGCTATGGCTGGCGATTGTTTCCCGCTACCCGTTCCGCTATGGACTAAGGGGACTCTGGCCGCTCGTTCTAGCTCGTCTAGCTTTTTTCAAACTTGCGATGTTCGCGGCCTGGACATGGGAGTGTGCACACCGCCCAACTATGCAAATATGCCCGTGATGCAATACTGGCCACCACGGCCGAGCGATTCGCTTGACCTCACTCCGTTCGCTCATATCTAATCCAAAATGTTCGTCCCTACGAGGAGTTTTTATGCGCGTTGCGTTCTTAGGTCTCGGAATCATGGGCCACTCGATGGCCACGAATCTGGTCAAAGCCGGACACGAAGTCACAGTCTGGAACCGCACTCCCGGCAAACTGGTGGAAGGTGCGGGCATCGCGCCGACACCGGCGGCAGCCGCGCAAGGCGCAGAAGTGGTGTGGCTGTGCGTCTCTGACACCGCCGCCGTTGAGAAAGTTTTATTCGGCCCCGAGGGCGTTGAGGCATCGCTGACCGAGGGCATGATCATCGCCGATTCGAGCACGATTTCTCCTTCCGCCACAGTAAAGTTTGCCGAACGCGTTCGCCCCAAAGGCGCAGCTTACGTCGACGCTCCCATGACCGGATCGAAAATCGGCGCAGCCGATGGAACGCTCATTTTCATGGTCGGAGGCGACGCTGCCGCCATCGATCATCTCAGCCCTCTCTTTGCCGCCATGGGCAAGAAGATTTTCCGCATGGGCGAGACCGGCAAAGGCCAGGCCACCAAGCTCGCCATGAACCTGCAGATCGCCCTTATCTTCGAAGGCTTCGCCGAGGGACTCACTCTCGCCACCAAGCTTGGCGTAGATCCGAAGCAACTCGTCCAGTTGATCGAATCCACCATGGTGAAGTCCGGAGTCGTCGAGTACAAAGCGCCCTTCGTTTTGCAGCGTGACTTCACCCCCAACTTTCCACTGCGCCTGATGCACAAAGATCTTCGGCTCGCCCTGGACGCGGCCAAAGAAGCTCGCGTAAAATTGCCCGGCCTCGAAATCGTAGAAGAAATTTACGAAATGGCTACCGAAGATGGCCACCAGGATCTCGACTACGCCGCCACTCTGACATTGCTGGAGAAATGGGCCGGAGTGCAGGTAAAAAGCGAAGCCGCCTAGAGCGACATTGGAAACATTCAAAAGTTCAACCTGCTCTATTCTTCCTGCATCATCTCAGAGCTCGCCCTCGCTTCGTCACGACGGCGTCGCACTACGCCCGCGCGGCTGAAGTATACTGGCACACCACCATGCCAGAAGTAATCCAACGAACCACCACCCGCCCCGAACTAGCCCGCGATCTGGGCATCGGCGCCGCTTCCGCGGTAGTGGTGGGCACCATCATCGGCAGTGGAATTTTTCTCGTTCCCGCCGAAATGATGCAGGCAGTCGGCTCCGCCAAACTGGTTTATCTGGCCTGGCTGGTCGGCGGACTGCTGTCTTTTTTCGGCGCCCTCACCTACGCCGAACTCGGTGCGATGAAGCCCCAGGCCGGGGGAGAATACGTCTACGTCCGCGACGCCTACGGCCCCCTGGCAGGATTTCTCTACGCCTGGACCTGGTTTGTCATCGCCAAGCCGGCATCGGTGGCAACCATCGCAACCGGTTTGGTGCGCATCCTCGGCACCTTCCCCATCTTCTCTTTTTTCCCCACGAATGCGATTTCATTTCCCTTTGCCATCAGCTGGGGACAACTCGCCGCCATCCTGGCAGCTATTCTCATTTCCATCCTGAATTATCTGGGAGTGAAAAAGGCCGGAGAATTCCAACTCGTCTTTACCCTGCTGAAAATCGCAATCATCGTCGGCATCGTAGCGGTCTGCTTCAGCGGCGCGGGAACCGCCGCCGGACAAGGCTGGTCCAACTTCGCCACCACCTTCACCGGAGCCACCGGAGGCATCGCCGGCTTCATGGCCGCACTGGTCGCCGCGCTCTGGGCCTACGACGGATGGAACGACTTGAATATGGTTGCGGGCGAGATCAAAAATCCGGGACGAAACATTCCTTTCGCATTGATTGCC
Source organism: uncultured Acidobacteriaceae bacterium (assembly GCA_963818935.1). GTDB lineage: Bacteria > Acidobacteriota > Terriglobia > Terriglobales > Acidobacteriaceae > Sulfotelmatobacter. Next base: position 8,213 of record CAWFUK010000066.1, on the reverse strand, counting down.
GGAGTCGCCACGGTTGGAATTCTTTACGTGCTGGTGAATGCCGGAGTGCAATACGTTCTGCCAGCGAATGCGATCGCAGCTTCGCCACGCCCCGCGTCCGACGCTGTCGCGCTCGTCATGGGACGCATGGGAGCCAGCATCGTTTCCGCCGGCATGGCGATCTCGATGCTGGTGACGCTGAATGGCACCATCATGAGCGGCGCGCGCGTGCCCTACGCCGTCGCCCGCGACGGATATTTTTTCTCCGCGCTAGCGGAAGTGCATCCGCGATACCGGACGCCGTCGGTCGCCATCGTAGTGCAGGCCGTGATGTCGATCGCTCTTCTGCTGCTCGGCGGAAGCTTTCGGCAACTTTTTTCGCTGGCCATCTTCGCCGAATGGCTTTTCTATATGATCGCCGGCAGCACCATCTTTATTTTTCGCCGTCGCGATCCCGATGCCGCGCGGCCTTATCGCATGTTCGGCTACCCGTTTGTACCCGGATTATTCATCGTTGCCGCCGCCGTCCTCCTTTATTACACCTTCCGCAGCGACTGGCCGAACTCGTTCTATGGAGTTCTGGTCATTCTGGCCGGCATTCCCGTGTTCGCGTGGTTTCGGCGAAGAAAGAGTTCTGCTCCGAATCACTAGCTTGACGGTTCATTCTCGTGGCGATTGTGCGCCGACCGGATCGAGATACCCCCCTACCCCCTCGTATGCCGAATCTTTAAAATCAACAGCTTACGGCTAAGATCCGTGATTTAAAGGACTTAACTGCCAGCGTGTTAAGTTATTCCAGCGTAATGACTTAGATGTAGATTGCCGCCTTTTGACGGTAAAATCCGTGAAACAAAGCACTTCGGAGTGCTGCTGGAATGTCGTCAGCAAAACCGTCGACCTTCCCCAGTTCATGATGGCCGAGGTCGGGAGCGAAGCGCAAGGGCAGATGTCACATGGTGGGTGTGGAAAACCTGGGATCTGTTTGCGGCATGGGTCGCCCGAAAGGTCGAAAGCCTAGACCAGCCGGGCATCTAGGCGATATAACAGCAACGCGACGATTTCTCTGTGACCGACGAACGTGCCAGGGACAGTTCGCAGCGGCCCACCCGTGAGACTGCCACGGGTGGGGCATCCCGCGCCGCGCTGGAGTACGGCTGGGCCAAATCCCCCGCCACGCTGTCCACCGAACTCTTTTTCATTTTCCTTACAATTGGTTGCAGACGACGAGGCTGACGGTTCCATTCCCCGCCGGCTGGCCCGTGCCCGGTATTTGTTCTATGACATAGCCCCTTTTCGACGCGGCGCAATTGTTACTGTTCGTTGACGTGAAATGAAGACCGTACGTAGTGAGCAAGTTTTCCGCGTCGGACTGAGAAAGGTTGATAACGTTGGGTACAAACAGGCCGCTTATGGGTTTGGCGTTGAGCTGCCACGTCTGCGCGCCTGTCCCGTTGCAAGCGTAGATCCATAGGGCGACCCCGGCGGTCTTCTGCCCCCCGGGCACATCCAAGCAGTAACCCTTGCTTCCCGAAACCCGAGAGACCACGGGAGCGCCGCCGCCGGTGGGTTTTACCTGGCTGCTCTCCCATTTCTCGTTGCTGATTCCATTGCAGGGCCACTGCTGTACCGGGGTTTTGTCTTTCGCCCCACCCCTGGCGTCCAGGCAAAGGCCGCTCAGTGCGTTCATGAAGCGCTCATCGCTCCCGGCTGGATAGTAGATCCATTCCTGAGCGGCGCGCCCAGTGCTGGTATCCGGCTCGCAGGGCTCCCGAACGATCACCTCGCCCCGATCCGTCGATCCGTTGATCGGTTGCAGACACATATTGGTGTAAGAGTTGTAAAACACGAACGGCTGAGGCTGGAATCCCTGGGACTGAGCCGATAGCGCGACCGCAATTGCAAACGCCGCGATGTAAAACATTCGATGCATGACGCACCTCCCGTGGATAGTGACTAAAATTCACAATCCGTTTCACCCGCTCGGTTGGCCGATGGCTGGAAACGTTCCTCAGGGGCTGGCCCAGCCCGAGGTTGGGGGGCCGACATTTGCGTTACCACGAGTAAGGCTGCCCCATCCATCGGGGTTTCGATGGATGGGTACGGTGAGCCTCGTCGCCACCGCCGCCTCGGAATCCGCATGAGAACTGAGGCGACAAGCCTTTGATAGCATCGTCCGTGGTGCCCACGCTTCGAAAGGCGCGAAGCGTGGGGCAGCCGCGATTGTAATGGTGCCGGCAAGAATACAGGCTGGGTCCGCGCCGAGAAAAAGCAGGTTCCTCCACTCCGCCGTCGCATTCGCTCTGGCTCCGGTCGGAATGACAGGGCGGTGGAGAGCGCGCTTTGCGCGGCGTTGAGGCGCCACTCTTCCACGGTCTTGCAAGGATCCGGGCGTGCAGCCTACAAAATCAGGATCGAAAGCAGCGGACGAGGGTGTCCGCTCCACAACCCGAGATCCCTCCGCCCGCTCGTGAAAACGCGGGCGTTCGGGATGACGCCGTATATCTGAGCTCATCGGGCGGGCGGGTCATCCCACATGGTTCGCAGCGTCATTCTGGGCTGCAGAGCCGAAATGGAAATCCTGCGGTTACTTTTGGTCAAGAGCCGTGGACACGTTTACCCCCTGTCCCTTTTCTCCTATCGTGAAACCTCCAGTCCCGGTCGCTCCCCCCGGCTTGGGTCCCCTTGGAGTTTATTCATGACGACGGAACAACCCGGCTTTCAGCTCGGAATTCTCCCGGAGCGCAAGATCGACAAGCGCGCCCTGGGCACCAGCTACGCACTCATGGTGCTGGCGACGCTTTTGCTGATCAATCTGGGCGCGTTTTTTCCGGATCGACTTCCGCTCAAGCAATACCGCATTACCTCGTTGATTCCGCTTCCTGCCATGAAGCCGGAGCACATCCCGGTGAATAAAACGAAACCGATCAAGGCGAAGCTGCTCCCGCCGGAGCCGGTTTTCAGCGCTCCGAAGCTGGTCGTGCCGCAGGAGGTTCATCACAGGCCCGCGCCTGAGCCGGTGGAAGCTCCCAAGGTAGTCGTCAACCAGTTTCCCACTCCACAGATCAAGATGGCGGCGAATACCGCAACTCCGAAGCTTCTCCACACCGGAGACTTCGGCAGTTCCGTAGCTCCCACCGTCAAGGCCGCAGTCGACAAAGTTCAGACGGGAGGCTTCGGCGATCCCAACGGTTTAAAAGGGACCGGCAAAGAAGGCGGGAAGCTATACGCCGCGCAAGCCGGAGGCTTCGACATGCCGGTCGGTCCGGGTTATGGCAACGGCACAGGGGGCGCAAAAGGAATCAAAGGCACAGTGGCCAGCGCGGATTTCGGCAACGGAGTCGCCACGACAGCGAAAGCCAGCGGCGGCGGTCCCGTCGCAACCGGCGGATTCGGATCTCAGCAGGTGGTTCACGACGGCCCCAAGATCGCGCAAGCAGACTCCGGCCCGGCAACCATTCCAGTAGAAATCACTTTCAAGCCGCAGCCGGTTTACACCGAGGATGCCCGCAACCTGAAGCTGGAAGGCGAAGTCCTGTTGGAAGTCATGTTCAGCGCGAACGGAAGCCTGCATGTGAATCGAGTAGTCCGCGGACTCGGTCATGGCCTGGATGAAGCCGCGATTGCGGCTGCCAACAAGATGCGATTCAAACCCGCGCTGCGCATGGGGCAGCCGGTGGATTCAACCGCAGTGGTGCACGTCACGTTTCAATTGGCTTACTAAACGCGTATCCGCTTAAGCGAAACACGAATTGAACAAGATTGAGATTTTCGAGAAAGATCGCTTCACCGGGAGAGAAAGTCATGCGCACTTGGAAATGGATGTTGACCGCCGCACTGCTGGCCTCGCTGAGCGCCGCCGCGCAACAGCCCGCGGATTCCCAACCTTCGGCTCAGTCCGACACTGCCGCCACGCAAACGGCGACTCCGGCGACCGCTTCCGATGCCGCACAAACTGCTCCGGCGCAAGCTGCACAGCCGGCGCCCGCGTCTTCTCAGCCGCAGGCTGCCCCCTCGGCGCAATCCCAGACCCAAGCGGAGACGCCGCAAAGCACCGCGCTGCCCGTGCCACCGCCCATGCCTGCGCCCACTACCATGGATCAGGTGGTCGATCACTTTATCGAGCGTGAGCATGGGCTGATGAAGGCGCTCTCCAATCGCACTCCGGTGGTCGAAACCTATCTCCAGAATCTGACTGCCGATCCGCAACTTGGCCCGGTGCCAAGCGAAGATCATTACTTCCTCGGCCGCATGGATATGGGCGAGACCGTCGACCGCAAGGACTATCTGAAAGAACAGGACCAGAGCATGCAGTCACGACTGATGGGCGGCTTCAAGAAGCTGTACAAGGTGGAGTACCAGCCTACCGGTTTTTCGTGGATGGTGTATGCCGACCGCACGGACTTCGACCGCGCGCACTACGATTTCCATTACATCCGCCGCGAATTCATCGGTGACATTCGCTGCCTCGTCTTCGACGTTACCCCCAAGCCTAAATCCGGCAGAGGACGCTTCCTCGGCCGCATCTGGGTGGAAGACCAGGATTTCAACATCGTCCGCCTCAATGGGACGTATTCAGCGGCAGCGCGCAACACTTTCTTCTTCCACATGGATAGCTGGCGCCTCAACCTGATTCCAGGCTATTGGGTGCCCGCCTACATCTACAGTGAAGAGGGCGACTTCAGCGCTGGCGTTAAAAACAAAATCGCGTTCAAGGCCCAGACCCGCATCTGGGGCTACGACCTCAAGAAGGGTGATAAGGACGACGAACTCACCAACATCCGCGTCGACAGCGTGAAAGACGAAAGCCCAACCGCGCAGGATGCATCGCCTCTGCAAGCCGAACGTGAATGGCAGCAGCAGGCGGAAGATAACGTAATCGAGCGCCTCACGCGCGCCGGTCTGCTCGCGCCCGAAGGCGATGTCGACCGCATTCTGCAGACGGTCGTCAACAATCTCGAAGTCACCAACAACATCGATCTGCCGCGTCCAGTTCGCACGCGCGTGCTGCTCACCGCGCCGCTCGAAACCTTCAGCGTGGGAAACACGATCGTGATCAGCCGGGGATTGATCGACGTGCTTCCCGACGAGGCCAGCCTGGCCGCTGTGCTCTCGCACGAACTGGCGCACATCGTGCTCGGCCACAACCTGGGCAGCAAGTACGCGTTCAACGATCGTATGCTGTTCTCGGATGACTCCACCTATAGCAATTTGGGATTCAAGCACATTCCTGAAGAAGAAACTGCGGCCGACAAGAAAGCCATCGAATTGCTGAACAACTCGCCCTACGCGCAGAAACTCGACGGCGTCGGCTTGTTCTTCAAAGCGCTGCAAGCCCGCGCTCCGCAGCTCGATGCGCTGTTGACCACGCACTTGGGGAATCCTCTGGCCGAAAACGGTACGATCAACCGGCTGGCAGCGCTGGCCAAGAATGGCCCGGCTCTCGACAACAACAAACTGGATCAGGTCGCGGCTCTGCCCCTGGGCGGACGCGTCAAGATCAATCCCTGGGATGATAAGGCGGAAATGGTGAAGACGGCTCCAGTGGCCATCACTTCGGCGCGCGACAAAATGCCGTTCGAAGTGACTCCGTTCTATCCACGGCTGACGCGCTACGGCTCCACGACCACGCCGGCGGCCGCGCCAACTACGGCGGCGAACTCGCCGTCGGGCAACTAAAAACTTCTACACCAAGGTGCAACAAAGCGTTGGCCGGGACTCCGGAATCACCTTCCGGAATACCCGGCCTTCGTTTTTTGCGGTGTAATCGTGTTTCCGTCCAGGGTCAATGAGCGCTATGGCGATTTTTCGCCAACGCAGGGCGGAAGGACGTTTTCCCAGCGTTCAATCACGACTGGCGGGCTCCAACTGAATGTCGAGTTGCTTCCGTTCACCTGCACCCAGTCGTAAGACCGGACGCGTCGGGTTTAGCGGGTCAGTGTAAACCCAGCCTTTATAACCATTCGCAGACACGATGATGACGAGATCACATTCCGGAGGCAATGAGACGTGAAACTCGCCCTCGGCTTCTAAAGGCGAGGAACCGGAAGCTTTGCCATCCACGTCTAAATACTGAACGAAAACGCCTTTCACAGGTTTTCCATTAGTCTTGTCTCGCACGGTTCCGTTCAAGACCGCCGCTCCTGGTCGAAGTCGCACGGTAACCTCTGGCGAAGGATTCGCCGCAGAGACGGTCACTTTCTGGCCAGGGCCTTGATTGTTGATTGAATACCCATCCGCTTCTTTGATCGCGAACACGCCGTATGTGCCGAATCCGACTTTTGGGATTTGAAACTGCCCATGATCAGTGAATATCTGGCACGTACTCGATGCTGAATCCCCCTCCCCGAAAACTGACAGGCAAACGGTCGCGTCCTCAACCACCTGACCATGCTCATCCATTACGGTTCCGGTGATGCGTCCAACGTTCTGAGCAGTGGCTAAAGGGGCTAAACAGGCGACGAATGCTAGTACCCAGTTTCTTCGCATAGTTGAAAACTCCGTCAAGGGCCACATTGCATTGTGCATGCTTTTCCGAAGCCGATCAAACTTTTGCTATCAGGCGATAGCGCGTTTTGACCAGGTTAGTGTAACCGCGATTTTGCAGCAACCACTGCATAGACAGGAATTCGTTCGCGGAAGTGCAGGTTTTGGAGTAGACTGCGGCACTCGGCCACAAACGGAAATCCCAGTTTAGAGATTGAAATGGAGGAAGCTTGAAAACAATACGTTTGGTTCGATGCGTGGTGGCAGTGTCGTTCTGTGTCAGCCTAGCGCAGGCACAGACCAAAGACGCCACAGGCTGCAAGGACTCGACGCTGGTTAGCCGTTACCCCGGCACCTTCATCAAGTCCTGCACCGATAAAGCTGACGAGAGCCATGACTTCGAGATGGGCGACGGGAAACCACTCAAGAGGCTCGAAGGTGAATATCACGAGATCTCCTACTCGGCTCCCCAAGGCGCGAGCAAGGCCCAGGTGGTTCGGAACCTCCACACTGCCCTGCAAAATGCAGGTTATATTTTCGATTACGATTCCGGGGCCTATGGCGATCTTACCGCGCATTTAGGCAAGACCTGGATCGGGGAGAGCGTAGGCGGGGCGGGCCAATACACGCAGTCCATTCTGATCGAAACGAAGTTGACGCAGGACGTGGTTGCAACGGCGGCCGTGCTTTCGAGTGGCCTGGCCGCCAGCGGTCATATCGTGGTCAATGGAATTCTGTTCGATACGGGGAAAGCTGAAGTGAAGCCGGAGTCGGGTGCGGCGCTACAGGAGATAGTCAAACTGCTGAAGCAGGACGCCAAACTAAAACTCTATGTAGTGGGCCATACCGACAATGTCGGGGTGCTGGCCGCGAATGTCGAACTCTCAAGGCGGCGCGCGGCCGCCATAGTGCAAGTGCTCACCTCTCAGTACGGAGTGGATGCGGGAAGGCTGCTAGCCTATGGCGACGGCCCTTATGCTCCTCGGGCATCGAATGACTCGGAGGACGGGCGCACGCTCAATCGCCGGGTCGAACTGGTAAAGCAGTAGAGCGTAGCGGTTAACTCGAAATCCCTTTCAAGGTTAGATGAGCGCTATGGCGATGTTTCAACAGTTGAGACATTCGCGGCTGTGCTTTATGATTGCCCCGCTTAGGCTTGTACCCACTCACTAAGAATAAACATGCGCAGGCTAATCTGGGTTGTCGCACTTGTCGGGGTTGGTGTTGTAGCTGTCCTCCTCGTGCGATCAACGGGGCACAAGTTAACCGTGAAGGCGTACTTCACGAACGCCTCGGGTCTCCGTGACGGCGCAAATGTACGTGCGGCAGGAGTTGATGTGGGATCGGTAAAGAGCGTACGTGTCCGACCTGAACTGCAAGAACCAGTGGAAGTAGTCATGGTGCTGAACCCCCGATACGAGGTCAAGATTCCAACCGATTCAATCGTTTCGCTTGAAACGGAAGGGGTGCTTGGACCTACCTACGTCGAAATCGATGCGACAGGCGCATCCGGCGCGCCGATTGCAACCAACGATGTCCTCAAGACTCGTCCGGTCGTCAACTCAACCACGGAACAGTTGGTCGAAAATCTGAGCAAAATGTTGGAAAGTCTTCAGGGAAAATTGGAAAATCTTCAGAAAAAATGTGGTTGTGGTACGCAGAGCGACAAAACAAGCAGCCCTACCGCCGCAAGAAGGCCCGCTCCTAAATAGGCGACGCGATTTTATGAAATTGGCGAAATCAGCCGTGGG
>CAWFUK010000065.1:0-111110 GCA_963818935.1 uncultured Acidobacteriaceae bacterium | reverse complement strand
GGTGTTGAAAAAGTCACTTCGATTAGCGGGATGAGATTCAGCAAAAGCATGTTAGAAGAAAGTGATCCTGCTCATGCTCTGTTTGATTCTCATCATCGGAGGACTGCTGATCATGATGGGGCAACACGACCGCTCCGAAGCGCTGTTCTATTACTTCCGCCTGGAAGATCAAGTTCCAGAGACACATCTGCTGCGGCTCATCGATAAGCACATCAGCTTTGCCTTCGTGCGGGAGAAGCTGAAAGCGAGTTACAGCGAGGGTGGTCGTCCGTCGATTGATCCCGAACTTCTGCTGCGCATCCTGTTGATTGGGTACCTGTATGGCATTACCAGTGAGCGGAAGCTGGTGGAGGAACTGCGCATGCATCTGGCGTGGCGCTGGTTCACCGGTCTGGGCTTCGATCAGGAGATTCCGCATCACTCCACGTTCTCCAAGAACCGGCACGGAAGATTTCAGGAATCGAAGTTATTCGAGCAGCTATTTGAACGGATCGTGAAGCAGTGCGTGGAAGTGGGGCTGGTGCGTGGGAAGGAACTGTCGGTCGATGGCAGTTTCGTGGAGGCGAATGCGGCGAAGGAGAGTCGCATTCCACGCCAGCAGTTAGCGGAAGCGGCTCAAGTTCATCACACCGTGCGTCAGTATGTGCGGGAACTGGAAGATCAGAATCCGGTGGAGGAGCTGGTGCATGAACAGGACCAGGTATCGACCACCGATCCCGATTCCACCTACGCCACTAAGGGCGGGACACCGGCTCGACTGGGGTACTACGACAACTATCTGATCGACAATCACAGTTGTGTGATCGTGGGCGTGCAGGCTACGGCGGCGCGCATGAGCCAGGAAACCGTTGCCGCGCAGGACATGCTCACTCGTTTCGCGCAATGGCGAGGATGCAAACCGGAGTCGGTGGCGGCGGACACCACCTACGGAAACGGAGAGTTCTTACAGTGGTTGGCGGATCGGAGCATCACGCCCTATATGCGAACCCGCGACAGCGCCCTGAGAAAGAACAATCCCGGCTATGGCCCTGAGCGATTTACTTATCAGCCCGAGAGCAATACCTACCGTTGTCCTGCGGGAGAGCAACTGAACTACGTGGGGCTAAACGTTCGCAATCGAGCCCATGCCTACATCGGCAGCGCGAAACGCTGCGGGGCATGCTTACAAAAAGCACAATGCACGACGGGACGCTACAAATATCTCGCCATTCACATTCATGAAGCGGTACGACAACGCGCACGGGAGTTGGCGCAAACGCCGGAGTTCGCGAAGGCACAACGACAAAGAAAGAAGGTGGAAGCGCTGTTCGCGGAACTCAAGAATCAGATCGGATTGCGCCGCTTGCGGCTACGCAGACTGAAGTTCGTGCGGGAGCAGTTCTTTCTGGCCGCCGTAGCCCAGAACATCAAGCGACTGGTGCGCTTCCTCAGTCCGCCGACCACACCGGTTCTGCCGGCCACCACCTAGTCGAACTCAGACAAGAAAACCGCCGCCGCGCATGCTCGCAGATAAGAGCCATTCTGTTGAGGGACTTTTTCAACACCCACAGGCGTTAGCCCTTATTGACCTTCGCCCCTCCGGCACCACAAGAGCTGGCTGATATTTAGCCTTTCTTCAACTGCTGCTTCCATCCCAGCACCCGCGCCTTCGCACCCTCGGCTTCGGCCTCCGGAACCATGCCCTTCTTCTGATACAACACCGACAAACTGGTGTGCGCCAGCACATCATCCGGATCCAATTCCGCAATTTTCTGCGCCACGCCAATTGCCTCATCGTAGCGTTGCAGATCTTGTAAGGCACGCGTCAGCCCGTGCATAGCATCAGTAAAGGCGGGATCGGCTGCAATCGATTCCCGGTAGGCCGCAACCGCCTCTTCCAGCTTTCCATCGGCCATCAAATCGAGCGCGGCGTAGTAGCGGTCTTCGGCTTTCTGGCGGGCATCGGCATCAGACATGAAAGGAGATTCCTGGCGGAGTCAGGATTTTAACACGGTATCGCAGGCCGATGATCTAACGCTAAAATGACCCACACTAAAATGATCCAACACTAAGACCTAGGTGTTGAGACCGGTGGCTTGTATCATCATTCCATGCGCCATTCACTTCGCTTTCTGTGGAACGCCACCAAGGGCCATCGCTTGGCCCCGTGGCGTAGTCCCTATTTGTTGTGGCGCATCGAGACCTACTGCGGCGTGAAGATGACCCAGATTGGATTTCTGGAGTTCTGGGAATTTTTGTGGCGAGAGCGCGCCAGCATGTGGCGCTTCTTAAAGTGGACCGCCGAAATGGATCGCTACGCCCACCCCAAGCCCAAGAGCTCGTGAGAATCCCGTGCGATCAGTAAAGGCCCGGGCACAAAGAGGTGCCTCTACTGCGCTTGCGATCCAATCGCAATGCAAGCTCCGGTCGGGATGACAAATTGTCTTATCTCGCCAGCTATGCGCCTTTGCCGGTCGCGGCCGCGCCGCCGAGAATGACGTTCACTTCGGCTCCCTTGCCCGCTCCAGTCAACTGCGCTGCAGCGCCGCGATTGGCGGCAATTTCCAGGAACCCCATGCTCCCCATCAACGCAAACACTTCTCCCGGACCGCCTTCGGAATAGGCACTGTGAATCTCGCTAATCTCGTGCGAACCGACAACGATCTTGAACTGCTTAGGGCCTTCCGCGAACAGCGCAGGAGCGTCTTGCGGAGTGATGTTCGTGACCAGATTGCCGAAGCGATCGACTTTCAGAACCACGCCGCGCAAGCGGTTGCCATCGGCGGCCTTCGGCTTGGGCGCGGTGAACTTCACGAAATCCGTGACCTCCTCGCCAAACTTCAGCGAGTCGACTTCTTTGGCCAAGTACGCCGCCACCGGGGAAAAAATATCGCGCGCATGGAAGGTGTTGCTCACCGGCTGCATAAAATAATGTTCCGCCGTAATGTGGCGCACGTGCATGCGCGGCTCGCGCGCGTAAATCAGCGAAAGCACGCCATTATCCGGCGCCACGAAATGGTATTGGTCGCACGAAGCCACAATGGGCCGCCGCGCCGTACCCACGCCCGGGTCGACCACGACCACGTGCACCGTCCGGTTGGGAAAGTAGGAATAAGCCTGCGAAATCGTAAGCGCGCCATCGAGCACATCAAAGGCTTGCACGGAGTGGCAGATATCCACAATCTGCGCGTCGGGCACGATATCCAGGATCACGCCCTTCATGACGCCCACATAATGATCGTTAAGGCCGAAATCGGTAGTCAGAGTAATGATGGGCCGTTGTGCCAAAGTTTTCCTCGCGGGGAAGACAAAGTACTCCCAGAGTCTCGAAAGTAATTGTTGGATACCGCAGAGTCAAGACACGGAGGTAATTAGGACCATGTGGTTGGTGGCCGTGTTCTGTAGCGTCGCCGCGGGAGAAGGTTTTTCATCCACGAACCAGCATTCACTAGCCACCGCTATTCGATATTTATGTCGCCCGAACTCGTTCGCACAGTCAGCATCGGGCCGCCTCCGCGCACTTTGCCTTCGATGTGCTTGCGCGTTTCCTGCACGCGGCCTTGCACCGTCATTGTGATTGCGGGCCTGATGTCGACTGATCCCGAGCTAGTAGAGAGGTTGGCATCGAACGCGGCGTTCTCGGGCAGCCGCACGTGCACATTTCCCGATCCCGTGTGAATGTCCCATGCGCCAGCCTGTGTACCCTCGGCCGTAATGTCTCCGCTGCCAGTCTCACTGTGAAATGCGCCCTGGATACCGCGCACCGTCACATTGCCCGAGCCGGTGTGCAAATCGATATTGCCAGATCCCGTTTCTTCGACTTCAATATCTCCGCTGCCCGCGCCGCCGCGCACCGCTCCCGAGATTTCCCGCGCCCGAATGTCGCCCGAACCGGTTTGCAAACGGATTTCTCCAGTAAGATTCGCGAGTCTCAGGTCTCCCGAGCCGCTCTGCAAATCGGCGTTGCCGCGGACGCCTTCGATCGTCTGATCTCCCGAACCGCTTCGCGTGCGTACGGCAGTATCCTCGGGCACCGTGATTTCGTAGTCGATCGAGATGTCATGAGCGTCGACGTAATCGATGTGCACGCTGTTTCCGTCCTGCCGCACCGGAGGACGCTGTTCGATGTCGCTTACGTCAACGTGACGGTTTCCAAAGAGCCAGTGATCGCCGACATAGATTTTTCCCCGGACCGTCACCGATCCTGCTGGACCGCTCCGCACGATTATGTCGCCGGAATGGGTCTGTACCTCGAGATCGACGGGCCCGCTCACCTGGAAGGTTTTTTCGAAATGCCCCTGCGGTGTGGACGCGGCCGCAAACGTGGAAACCAGCAGAACGAAAATCAGGGAGAATCGTCTCTTGTTCATGTCCGCTCCAAAGGTTTGCCGTGGATTCCGGCTCCGGAGGCTGTCCGCAGCAGCCCTACTGCAGCACCACCTGATCGCCCTCTTTCAGCCCGCTCAACACTTCCGTCTTGGCTCCATTCGAGATCCCAATGTTGACGGCGACCTTCTTCTCGCCATCTTTGGCCTTGGGATCGGGAATCTCCACGGATGCCTTCTTATCTTTGTCGTACAGAATCGCGCCTTCTGGAATCTGCAGCACATTCTTATGCTCTTCCAGAATGATTTCCGCGTTGGCGGTCATCTCGGCTTTCAATTCGCCACCCGGATTCTGAATCGAAACCCTCACCTCGAACGTGGTGACATTATCTTTTTCCACGCCCATGGGAGAAATTTTCGTCACCTTGCCGGTAAATGTCTTGTCTTTGAACGACTCGACCTTGATACGCGCGGGCTGGCCTAAATAGACTTTCCCGATATCACTCTCATCGACCTTGCCCTTCACGTAGACTTCGCTGGTATCGCCCAGCGTCATCACCAGCGTAGCCGAGGAGCCCAGCACCAGGATCGAGCTCACCGCATCGCCCATCTCCACATCGCGCGACAGCACGATGCCGTCGATCGGCGAAATGATATCCGTGTAGCTGAGCTGTTCTTCCAACTGCTTCAGGTTCGCCGCATCCTGAGCCACCACCGCCTTCGACTGTGCAATCTTCGCCCGCAGCACCGTGACCTGCGCCTTGGCGACATTCTGCTTATTCAAGGACATCTCGTAATTCTTCTCGGCATCGTCCAGCGCAGAGGCCGACACCACGCCATCTTTTGCCATGCCTTCAGCACGGTCATAGGCGCGCTTCAACAGAGGCACGTCTGGACCTTCCGCATCCACTTTGGCCCGCTCGAAATCAGCCTGTGAGCTAGTTAAATTAGCTTCGGCAGCATCCAACGCCGCCTTGGATTGGGCTACCTGCGCCTCGATCTCCAGCTTGTCGAGCTGCGCCAGCAATTGGCCCTTCTTTACGCTGTCGCCGTAATCCACATAGAGTTTTTTCACAATTCCGCTGGCCTTAGACTTCACTTCGACCTTGGTGATCGGCGTAACCTTGCCGGTCGCGACCACGCTCTTCGCCAGGTCTCCCCGTTCCACTTTCGCCAGCTTCGAAGGATCGATCTTCGTCCCGCCGCGCGTCGCCGCAAACACGCCTCCCACGATTAGGAGGACAAGCGCCAGCCCAACTCCGCCCCAAATGAAGAGTCTGCGCCGCTTCTTCTTGCCATTACCGTTACCGTTCACAACTGCCTCCTATGACGCGTCGGGGAATCGAGCGCAGCGAAAAGAATTGTTCCGTGCCCTCATTGGTTAGTACGCAATCTGAGTTGCCTTGGTTCCAGCGATTTCGATCCGAATACCGGGGATAACCAAGTGGCCTAAAGGATGAGCCACCTTCCAGTTAGACCGTCCTCATAGGAAAAAGGTTAGCCGATAAGAGCATTTTCGCCGAGGCTGCGCCATTGCGCGGTTCGAAGCCGATCTTTAAATGCATCAATGTCTTAGCTGGCAGAGGCTACTGCCTACCATACGCTGCTTTTGCTAGAATTACCCATTCATGATCGCCTTTGTGCTGCTCCGGGTGCTGCTGATCCTTCTCCTGGTGGCAGCCAATGCCTTTTTCGCGGCGGCCGAATTCTCCTTGGTCAGTATCCGCGATACCCGCATCCAGCAACTCATCTCCGCCGGACGCATCGGCGCCCGCACGGTGCAGCGCCTCCACCAGCATCTCGATGAAGTGGTTAATGGCGTCCAACTCGGCATTACCATTGTTAGTTTAACTCTCGGCTGGATCGGCGAGCCCATCGTCGCCAGCCTCGTTGGCTCGCTTCATTTCGTGCAGAGAGTCCCGCACGCCGCGGTTTATGCTCACAGCATCGCGATCGTGATCGCCTTCAGCTTGATCACTTATCTTCACGTGCTGCTGGGGGAACTCGTCCCGAAGACGCTGGCGCTGCAGCGCGCCGAGCAGATCGCTCTCGCCGTCGCTGGACCTATGGAAGCTTTTCTCACCGTCACCCGGCCCGTTCTTTTCTTTATGCGCCGCTCCGGAGGCTTCGTCCTGCGACTCTTCGGTGCACGCGAAACCCGCCGCGGTGGAGCGATTCACTCGCCCGACGAACTCAAACTCATCGTCACCGCCAGCCGTCAGTTCGGACAAATCCCCGAGTCGCAGGAAGAAATGATTCACGCCGCCATCGAACTCGATAACATCACCGTCCGTGAAGTCATGGTCGCGCGCCCCGACATTTTTTCTCTGCCCTCCGACCTGTTGCTCGAAGATGCTCTCAATCGAGTCGTCGAGGGCCAGCACTCGCGTATCCCCGTTTACGACCAGCAACGCGGCCCCGAGCACATCGTCGGAGTGCTTTATTACAAAGAGCTGGTTCGCTGGGTGCGGCTCAGGTTGGTGAATCTTGGCCAACCCGTGGCGTCGCGGATCGCTCGCATGCAAATCGGGCAGATTATGCATGATGTTCTGGTCGTGCCCGAAACCAAAGTTCTTTCCGAACTCCTCGCCGAATTCAAAGAGCGCCGCCGCCACCTAGCCGTGGTCGTCGACGAATTCGGCTCGACTGCGGGAGTAATTACGGTAGAAGATATTCTCGAACAGCTCGTTGGCGACATCGAAGACGAATTCGACATCGCTCCGCCCCAGCCGGAATTGGAGGACGAATCCGTCTTAGTGCTGGAAGGCGCAGTAAATATACGCGATCTCGAAACTCAGCACGGGCTGCTTCTGCCCCGGGATGCCGGCTTTGAAACTCTGGGCGGTTTCGTGCTGGCGCGACTACAGAGAATCCCAGCTTTGGGCGACTCTTTCGAATACGAAGGGCATCGTTACACCGTAGAAGAGATGGAAGGGCACCGCATCGCGCGGGTAAAAATCGAAAAGTTAGAAAATGTCGAAACCAAAACAGAAAGCGCAAACCAAGCCGGAGACTGAGATGCCAAGTTTACGAACCACTGGCAACTGGCAACAACCGGAGACTGGCAACTGAAGCTACTCCTCCAACGCGTCCTCTATACCCTCCCAGTAATCTGGCTGGTCGTGAGTCTCGTATTTCTCCTCATCCACCTGGTCCCTGGGGACCCCATCCAACAAATGCTAGGCGAAGGCGCACCTGTAGCCGATATCGCTGCGACCCGGCACGCCTACGGACTCGACGCCCCGCTGGGCGAGCAATACCTACGCTATTGGAAAGGAGTCCTCCACGCCGATCTTGGGCCCTCGCTCCGCTATAACCAACCGGTCACCCATCTGCTGGCGCAGCGCTATCCGTATACGCTGCAATTGACGCTGGCCTCGCTGTTCATTGCGATCGTCTTGTCAATCCCCGCCGGAGTCCGCTCCGCGCAACGCCGCAACCGCTGGGACGATCGCCTGCTCTCCGTAGTTAGCCTCTTCGGTCTGTCGTTCCCGAACTTCGCGCTAGGTCCAATTCTGATTTTGCTATTTGCCATCAAGCTAGGTTGGCTCCCCGTGTCGGGGGCCGGTTCGTTCGCGAATCTCGTTCTTCCTGCCGTAACCATGGGGAGCGCGCTGGCCGCTATCCTCACCCGCATGGTTCGCACCTCGATGCTCGAAGAGCTAGGCCAGGACTATATCCGCACCGCCCGTGCCAAAGGACTGCCCGAGCGCACAGTCGTCTATCGCCACGCTCTGCGCAACGCCATGATCCCCATCATCACCGTGCTGGGCCTGCAATTCGGCGCGCTCCTGGCGGGCGCCATCGTAACCGAGACGATTTTCTCCTGGCCCGGCATCGGCCGCCTGACCATTCAAGCCATCTCCAATCGCGATTACTATCTGGTGCAAGGCTGCATCCTGGCGATTGGGCTGACGTATGTCGCAGTGAATTTCCTGACGGATGTGCTGTACTCTGTGGCGAACCCGAGGATCAGGCAATGAGTAAACGCTGAATCACTAAATGAAAGGCGCGAAGGCGGCATGCCCGCCAGTATTCCAGCGCAGCAATATTCATCCGTAACATTCGCAATACGATAGGACGCCAAGAGGGTATGAAAGCCGGTCGCGAATCAAGAAAATTTCTTTTCCCTGGAGCATGGAACTAAGTCGCCGTGGCCCTTTGTCAATTCTCTTTACTTTACTGGTTCCTCCAATAAACATTCCTGTGGCTTCTTATCGTCGCGCAGGCCAAGAAACACCGGCGCCCGCAACTTCGGACCGCTCCCACTGACGGCGCCCTCGGTCCATTCGGCATATTCAATTTCAGCGACCAGTTCCGGCTTCACCCAATAGACTTTTCGCAACGCCTCCACTTCGCCATAAAACGGTTTCTGCTTGGTCTCGCGCTTCTTGAGCAGCTTCCAGATTTCAGCCAGCGACTTCTGGTTGAATCCGCTCCCAGCTTGACCTACGTGAATCAGCCTCCCTTGCTGATCGTAGAGGCCCAAAACAATTGAGCCGAAGTGGGCGCGGCTGCCTTCCGGCTCGGTGTAGCCGCCGATCACGGCCTCGATGCGGTGACGAATTTTGATCTTCAACCAATCGCTGCTTCGGCGCTCCTGATAAGGACAGTCGCGTCTCTTGGCCAGGATGCCTTCCAGTCCTTTCGCGCGCGCCATTTCAAACAGAGCCTTGCCCTGTTTCGCGTAATGATCGGAGTAGCGTAGGTTATCGCCAGCGACGATGAGCGCGGCTAACTGTTGCTTACGCTCTTCGAGCGGAAGTTTGCGCAGGTCGTAGCCATCGAGATAGAGCAGATCAAAGGCGTAATAAAGCACCGGAACATCGGCATTAGTCGAGCCACGCCGTCCGCCAGGACGGAATCCGGTGCGCTGCTGCATCAGACTGAAAGATGAGCGGCCTTCTTCATCGAGGGCGACGACTTCGCCATCGAGAATCGCAGTTTTTGCTTTGATGAACTGTGGCAGGTCTTTGAGCTCGGGATAGCGCGGCGTCAGATCGTTCTGATTACGGGAGACCAGTCGCACTTTGCCGTGTTCGATGAAAGCGATAGCGCGATAGCCGTCCCACTTGATCTCGAAGAGCCAGTCCTCGCCGTCGAATGGCTCATCGATCGCGGTGGCCAGCATGGGATAAAGTGATGTGGGCATGGGGCGCTTTACGGCGCCCAGAGCGCGTTTAGCAGGTTCAGGACGCTCTCTTACCACGGAGGTAACGGAAGAGACGGAGGGCTGCTTAGGTGGAGAGGATACTGGCGGCTTTTGCTTTACCCTGGGTTCCGGCGCCTGCCCTGAGCGGAGCCGATGGGTGCCCTCTAGGTCGATTTCTTTTGTTTTTTTTTAACCGTAGGCTTTTTGCTGTTGCTTTGGGCCTCAGCTTTTTTCTTGTCCAGTCTCGCTACAGCATCGGCCAGCCAAGTCACTTTTAACCTCCCTCGACCAGATGCTGGACGGCTGCTTTTCCACTCCTTCGCACCCGCGTCTCCGGCAATTTCCGCCAGGCTGCGCTTGCTCAGCACCGATTCGTCGTAAGAGTCAATGTCGTAACCCTCGACCGCGTACCGATCATGCTTCTTGATCAGCAACCATTCATTGCCCTTGCTGCCAGGACGCCGGCCTTTCATCTTAACGATGGCGAAATCGCCTTTCAATTTTTTTCCGTCGAGACGGAATTTCAAATCGCCCTTGGCCAGCATCTGCGCGGCTTCGGCCTCCGTGCCGGGAACGTACTTGCCATCGACCGGCACCGGTGACAGTGGCTGCCACGTACCTACATCCCACACCATGACGGTGCCGGCGCCGTAGTTATTTTCCGGGATGATGCCTTCGAAATCGAAGTAGGAAACCGGATGGTCCTCGACCTGCATGGCGAGCCGCTTGTCGGCGGGATCGAGCGACGGTCCCTTGGGCACGGCCCATGATTTCAGCACGCCTTCCATCTCCAGGCGAAAATCGTAGTGCAGGCGTGTCGCGTCATGCTTCTGCACCACGAAGCGGTGTCCCGCCTCGGTCTCAACCTTTGGCGGAGGCTCGGGTGTGTCTTCAAAGCGCCGCTTACGTCTGTATTCTTCGAGGGGCATGGAATCTCCATTGTAATGCTAGGATTCAGTGTTATAACTTTTGGTTAGTTCCTTCCGAAGATCATTTCCGAGCGAGGAAATTAGACCATGGCAAAGCGGGCCATACTTCTTTCGATTCTTGCGTTTGCTGCTGTCCCACTTAGCGCGCAAGCGAAACCGTCGCTGGTTGTTGACACCTTTACTCAGGCCAATGGGCTGAACTGGCCTTACGAAATGAAACAGATGCAGCTTCAAACGGTAACCGAGCTGAAAATTAAAGATGGAGCAACTTTTGAGGTGGTTGCAGAGATTCCCAAAGGGAATGCAGGTAAGGCTTACATTCTTGATGGAGAAGTATTGGAGTGGCATCCAGGAGTCAAGGCAGAGCGGATGCTGCTCGGGATGGGGTCAGGACGCGAGACCGCGAAGATCCATTACTGGCTTACCGAAGTTGCTACCGGCAAAAAGGTATTTGAACACACGGACACTATTCGGCAAGCGTTCTGGGGCAACGCCTACACCAGTTCGGTGGGACAGCTGGCACAACCCTTCGCGGATAAAATCGCCCTTCGCCTGAAGGACGCCAAGCTTACCTGATTGCTCCGAAACCAGATAGCCTTCATACGGCACGATGAAACGTGAATTCCCTGAAGTTCCGCTGGTCGGCGTAGGCGCAATCATCATCGAACACGCTCGCGTCGTCCTGGTCAAACGCGCCCACCCACCGTTGCAGGCCGAGTGGTCGATTCCCGGAGGGGTGCTCGAGGTCGGCGAGATGGTCCGCGATGCCGCCATCCGCGAGGCTCGTGAGGAGACCGGACTCATCGTCGAACCCGGCGAACTTCTCGGAGTCTTCGACCGCATCGTGCGCGATCCCCAGCAGCGTGTGCAATATCACTACGTTTTGATTGATTTTCTATGCCGCCGGGTTGCGGGAGATCTCGCCGCCGCCAGCGACGCCGCCGAGGTGCGCTGGTTCACGCGAGAGGAACTGCCGGCGCTAAAGCTGGCGAAGGATACAGTTGAAGTGATCCACCAAGGCTTCGCCAAACTTGCAAGTGGATCGTAGGAAGTTGTCGCTGGGAGGCGCCCTGTGGCGGCAGCGCGCCTCGTCACTGCCATTTGAAATGGCACTTTCGGGCTATTACGAAAACGCCATTCTGGGCGCATAAAAGATGGATCGAGGCGTTGCAACAGCCTCAGGCGCGCCATCCGGGCGCTGTTTGCACGACACCCGATAGCAGCAGAATAAAAGTCTGATGTCTCAGTAACGGGTGACTTGCCTACCCGGCGACGAACCGCTTCCCCCAAAAGCTGAATTTGGACATGAGTTTGGTTACCCCGATTTCCGCAATCGAGGTCCGGTCGTCTCGCACGGCGCTGCCCGCCAAGTGGTTCGAGGTGCGCCCGCAGGACCTGCCTGTCTGGAATGACGTTCTACTGTCCACCAGTACTTCGCTCTATCAGTATCCCTTCTGGAATGAACCCTATCGTCCCTTGGGGGTCACGCCGCACTATTTGGCGTGGGGCACACCGGACCATCCGCTGGCGTTTGTGTGTATTCTCACCATCGGATTCGGCCCAGCGAAGATTGGTTTGGTTTTCCGCGGGCCGGCCCCGATACAAGCTGGAACGCATTGGGGCGGGGAGGGTGTCGCCGAGTTGTTCGACTGGGCGCGGGCGCAGGGATACATCTTTATTCGCTTCACGCACTCCGATCCGGAAGTTCTCACTCAGCTTGCTACTGCCGGGCATGCCGAGGATTTCGACGCGTTTCCCTATTTATTGGATTATCCGGTCTTGTCCGAGGACTACATCGTCGAGCAGCGCGACACTGAGGATGACACGCTCGCTGGCTTCGATCGCGAGGCGCGCCGCAAGATCCGCCGCGCCGCCGAGGCGGGATACGAGTTCGGCTCCGACGATTCTCCAGAGGCTTTGGCGAGGCTATGGCCTCTTTATCAGGAATGCGCGCAGCGCAAACATTTCCGTATCGAGCGGCCGCTTGGGTTCTACACGGAGACGATGCGCCTGGCGCGCGCTCACAACCGCGTTCGCGTCTATTTTGTACGGTGGAACGGCAGAGTGGTGGGCAGCACCCTCGTCTTTCGCGACCGCACGACAGCGCATTGCCAGTTGGCCGCTTTCGACGCCGGGCATCGGCAGGCGGCGGCATTCCTGCACTGGCACTCGATGCGCGACATGTATCGCATGGGTACGCCGCGTTACAATCTGGGTCCTGGTCCCGGGTCACTCGCGCGATTCAAGAGCCAGTTCTGCGCAAACCCGGCGCGTTACCCTGCGCCGTTGACGATTGTGCTGAATGAGCATTGGTTTCGGCTGTGGCGGAGGGCTTTTCTCCCCATGGCCAAACCTCTGCAGCCAATGCTTCGTGGGATTGCATTCCTGCGGGCAAGGCTGAAGGGCGCTCGCGCGGCTTAAACGAACCTGCAGGGCTTTTCCGGCTTGAGGGGAAAGCGGGAACATCGGCTTCCCCATGCTTTCACCATTTGCATCTCCATTCCTTGACACCGGCGGTAGAATGCTTGCAACGATCCGTGACGTATTGGCGCCGGCTGTAAGCCCGATCGGCGCGCGCTGGATAGTTTTCGAGGAGGCAATATGCTTTTCCGCCGCCTGCTCGTCCCTGTGGTATTCCTATTGATCCCCTGTGCCTTGGCCCAGTTTGGAAACCCCGACCAGACCGGCAATCTTCGCGTGCGGATCGTTTTCGAGAATGGCCGTCAGTGCCATACCCGGGCACGCGTGACGATCATGACCGGTGCCAGCACCACTCGCGTTGCGGAAGGCTATACCAACGATGAATGTATGGTCGGCTTCGATAATTTGGCCATTGGGACGTATCACATCGCCGTGACCGGCGATGGCATTCTGGAGACGGACAGCGGCATGTTCGAAGTGGACTCCCGCAAAATCAGCCAACTGATCTACGTCACCGTGAAGACGCCGGCGGACGACAAGTCGCCCGCTGGCGCCGGGGCCACCGTTTCGGCCGCCGACTTGAATATTCCTAAAAAGGCGCAGAAGGCGTTCGACAAAGCCAACGAACTGATCGCCAAACAGGACTGGAACCGCGCCAAAGATGAATTGATGAAGGCCATCGCGCTCTATCCCCCGTATGCCGACGCTTACAACAATCTCGGCGTCGTGTACGCCCGATTGGGGGATAGCGCCCACGAGCGTGAGGTGTTGCAGAAGGCAGTTGCACTCAACGACCACTGCGCT
The DNA here is from genome assembly GCA_963818935.1 of uncultured Acidobacteriaceae bacterium. Taxonomy (GTDB): domain Bacteria; phylum Acidobacteriota; class Terriglobia; order Terriglobales; family Acidobacteriaceae; genus Sulfotelmatobacter. Next base: position 97,500 of record CAWFUK010000065.1, on the reverse strand, counting down.
TCCGCCTTTGTGAACCTGGGCAAGCTGGATATCAAAGAGCACAATTTTCCCGATGCCGAAACGAGCCTGGGGAAAGCGGCGGCCCTCGACGCTAACAACCCACAAACTCTCATGCTGCTGGCGAATGTGGAACTGATGAACCAGCACTTCGACGCCGCCATTGCCCACTGCAACAAAGTCCACACTATGCCGCACGACTCGCAGACGCTGGTTCACTACATCGCGGCGCGGGCGCTGGAACATGAAAACCGTCCCGCGGATGCATCGGCTCAATTTCATACGTTTCTTCAGGAGGAGCCGACTGGCCCACGTGCCGATGCGGTGCGCAAGGAACTGAGCGTGTTGGAGAATGTGGGCCACTAGAACTCTATGGCTTCACGATTCAAACAGGCAGGCTGATTTATGGAGATTTCGGTTAAGCCATTTGCCAAGTTACTGCACACCGCTCTCCTCACCTGCAGCGAACGCGCAATGCGCAGTTAACTTTGGTTGACGGCGATGCCCAGTATGATCGCGTCTCTTTCGAGTTTCCTGAAGGAGGAAAGGCTCGTACAGGTTGATGCAGGAAGTGTGGCTGAATGGCGCCCGATAAGGCTCGCCGTTACTGTCCTTAGTTGCTGTCCTTAATGGTCTGAGTCCATCCCCATCGAACTACGAGTTCCTGCCACCTTCCGCCGCATTATCTTCCCACTCGGCATCACAGGCATGGCAATGCCACGCCGGACGCTGCACCGGTAAAGGTACGCGCAGGAATGCGCTCATGTAGGCGATGGGACGATCGAGCTCCTGAAAGTTCACATCGAGCGACTGGCATTTGGGACAGCGCGGCTGTTCGTAAAGTCCGACGCCCTGCACGTAAAGGCCTTCGAGAATGGGCTCGTCGAGCAGGCGCTGCGCGTTCTCGGCATCGGCGGCGTGGACGTTGAGCTTGATGCCACCGATGAAGTTTGAAATGAACCAGTCCATTCGGACCAGATTATCGTCGGCAAGAAAACACTCGATGCCCGCAGATTCTAGGCTGCCCTTAGCCAGCAGCGCCTCCGGCAGATCGCGAAACTGCCGAACGGTCACCAGTTCGCGCATCTCGAGTTGCTGCCGGGTCTCGAGGGTGTCGTCGTCGGCGGGTTCGAGATGGCGGCGGTCGAGTTCATCCTCCAGCGCATCCCAGGCGAGCTCGGTCAGCGACTCGGCGCTGCCCGCCAGTTTCTGCAACTCGCCATCGGTCATGCCAGCGTAGTTGGCCGCCAGACGCCGCCTTTCGCGCTGTTCTTCAGGGTTGGGTTGATCGGGGAATGACACTTGCCAAGGATACTGCGAGTGCGGCTAATCGGCAAAGGGCTTCGAAGTTCGGGTATTTGTGTGTTTTGACGCTGCGACTCGTATCGGGGCACCGCTTCAGCGATGCCGCGGCAGGACCGCAAGGCCAACGCCTTTAGCCGCCGCCCATTGGCCTTCGCCGGCCGCAGCGGCTAAAGCCGTTTCGCCGCACTACGGCGGCATGCCTAAAGACCCGCCCTGATACGGCGCCAACGAGCAGACTGCGCCACTACGGAAGTGCCCGCAGATACCGACATATACCGAATTCACCGTATTCCTCCTCACAGCAAAATCATCAAACCTTGATTGGACTGGAGATGAGATGGTTATAGGAACAAACCGCGAGCCAAGAACGTCGACAAAAAAGCCGGACCGCGTGGAGGCCGGCGCCGTTCCTGCGAAAGAATTGGAACAGGAGTTCGCGCCGATCCGGTTGCCAATTCGTCCACCTTTTGCGCCGGAAGAAGCGAAATCGGTCGACAAAATTCCCACTGGCGAAGGCTGGCTCTACCAGCCCAAGTGGGACGGTTTTCGCTGCCTCGCGTTCCGGCGGGGAAGCGAGGTCCAACTGCAATCGAAGGCCGGGCAGCCGCTGCATCGTTATTTTCCCGAGATGGTCGAAGCGCTGGCAAAACTTCCGCAACTGCAGTTCGTGCTCGATGGAGAAATCGTCATTTACGAGCGCCATCGTCTGTCGTTCGACAATTTGCTCATGCGAATTCATCCCGCCGCATCGAGAATTCGCAAGCTTTCGGTCGAAACTCCGGCGACTTATATGTGCTTTGACCTGCTGGTGAATGAAGATGGTGAGAAGCTGAATGATCTACCGCTGGCCGACCGGGAAGTGCAACTGGAGAAGTTTTTCAAGAAATTGCCGAAAGACGGAAGCGTGCGCCTGTCGCCCTCCTCGCGCGATGTCAAGCAGGCAAAACAATGGATGCACGAACTTGGCAAACTCGGTCTCGACGGAATCGTGGCCAAGCGACTTGACGAGCCCTACCACTCGGGCGAGCGCATCGGCATGGTGAAGATCAAACGCATTCGCACCGTCGATGCGGTCGTGGGCGGCTTTCGTTACGCCGAAAAAGGCGGTGGCATCGGCTCGCTTCTTCTCGGCCTCTACAACAGGGAGGGGCTGCTTGATCATGTGGGATTTACGTCGAGCTTTAACGGCGAGCAGCGTAAGGAGCTCAAGAAGATTGTGGAAGCTAAGGTTGGAGAGCCCGGATTCACCGGAAAGGCTCCGGGCGGGCCGAGCCGCTGGAGCACCAAGCGTTCGACGGAATGGATACCTCTGAAGCCTGAACTTGTGGTTGAGGTGCAGTACGATCACTTTTCCGGTGGACGCTTTCGGCATGGAACGAAATTTCTGCGCTGGCGTCCAGAGAAGAAGCCGCGGAGCTGTACCTTCGATCAGCTTAAGTAGAGGATTGAAACCCAGGTGCTTGGGCGAATTCTTCCCGCCGCGAGTGTGTGCGCACGATCAGCAATCCCACCAGAACGGCGCTGATGAGCATGGCGACGCGGATGTAGATTCCAACATGAAAGGTCTGATCGCCGGCGGTGGTTCGCAACAGGCCTGAGGACGCGCTCACAGTGCAGAAGGCAAAATAGATTTTTTCCATCCATCCGCGGGAGATGACCAGCAGCCACAAAAGAATCGACGAAACGATCGCGAAGATCGCACACAGCACCCAGGTTCCGGTAGAGACTTTGGCCGGTAGCCAGACACCGGAAACGGGGGTCGCTGCAACCATCTGCCGCACCGCAATCAGCAAAAACACGATGGAATGTACCAACGCCACGATGGCGCGTTTGCGATTGGTGAGGATGGAGAACCCGCCCATGCTGAGTTTTACTGTAGCGAAATTGATGGACTCAAGGCTGTGATGCGCATCACGTAGCGGCGGGCGCTTCGTCCTCCATCAACGTTGTGGCTTTAGCTAGGACGCAAGCCTGTCCCGAGCCTGTCGGAGGGCGTCCGGGGCTACGTGAAAAAACAAACGGCCCGAACCGTATGTCTCCCAGATGCACTTCGCCGACTACGGGCAACCGTTCGAGCCAGTGGAATTGATTGTTGATGTCGTGTCGTGATTCGAGCGGATTGAGCCGTAAAACGGCTGGGTTGCAAGTCAGGGCAGCAGCGGAATTTCAGCGCAAGGATTTTAGAATGTCGGAAACAGTGTTCCGGACCAGACGCTGGCTCCCTGAAGGTAGCTTGTTGCACTCTCATCCTTGCTCGACGAGCTCGAACTAAATGCAGGTTTTAAGAACTGCGGAACCCTTTTCCTGGCTTAGAGCGGCGAAAGTACGTTCCCTCGAAGGAGAGATAAAGCGGAGGCGGTGCTGAGGAATCATGCCTTATTACCGGGCAAGAGCGAGTCAAAGATTTGACCAAGAAAGTCCGCGGCTCGCCTTTGCGATAGTCGCTCGGGATCGTACATGTACTCGAGAAAGAGCCCGGCCATAATTCCTTCTAAGGCTGCACTTCGCGGTTCATTGTCGTTTTGATCGATCCCTAATAACCGGTATATCTCCTCAAGCTTCATCGACGCCCGGATGCGGCGATGAACGGCTGCAAGCTTTGCACGCAGCTTAGGATGCCGCACGGCAAACAGCTTGAACTCCAGCATGAGCATGCTCCACTCGCGATCGGCAAGCCGGTTTACTGAATATTGCCGCAGCGCCCCCATGCGGTCGGCTTCGTTGCCGAGCGCTTCCAGAAGGGTGCGAATTCGCGCTGCATGCTTCGCGGCTTCTTCTTGCAGCAAGGCAAAGAATAGTTCCTCCTTGGTTTCGAAGTGCGCATAAAAGGCCCCGCGCGTATGTCCCGCAGTTGCGGCAATGTCTTCGATCCGGCAAGCTTCGAAACCGTCGCGGGCAAAAATGAAGCGCGCCGATTTTAGCAGCACACGCCTGGTCTCCTCAGTTTTTTCTTGATGCTTGCTGAGTGCCTTGGCAGGGAAGGACCGTTTCGGTCCTTTAAGACTGCGATCCTTTCGTTTGATTCGAGATGGAGTTGGGAAATAAGTCATTACGGCGGGATTATAGCATTCCGATTGACAAATGCATACATGTATGTATATATTTGCGGCGAAAGGGCGATATGCTGAAAGGCTGGATTGTCGCGATTATTGTGCTTGCTGCAGCGGCGGCGGGCCAAGGCCAGACGGCGACTGCAAACCCTCCTTCCCGCGCTCTCACGCTGCCTCAGTCGGGCGCAATGAGCCCTGCTGGCTCTGTCACAGTTCAGCAGAACTCTTCGCCGAACGGGACGAACACAATCAACTCCACTGTTCAAATCAACGGGGATCTTCAAGGCAGTGTTGCCGATCCCAAGGTGCCCGTCGGTAACGTTTCGCTCACTCTGGCGGAGGCTGTTCGCCGTGGCTTGCAGGCGAATTTAGGACTGATTAGCGCAAGTACGTCGAGCGCTGCGGCCAAGGCCGAGCGCATTCGGATGCTGAGTGCATTGCTACCGAATATCTCTGCCAATGCCTCGGAAACCGTAAGCCAGGTGAACTTGGCAGCCTATGGATTTAAGTTCAACATTCCGGCAAGTCTGGGCTTCACCATTCCCTCTGTAGTCGGACCTTATAGTTATTCGCAAGTACAAGGATCGGTGAGCCAATCCATTCTTGATCCGGTAGCGATTCAGAACTGGAGGGCTAGTAAAGACCTCGAGGCCAGCGCCCGCTTGACGTTGCGCGACACTCGGGAATTAGTGGTCTTAGCTGTAGCCAGCAGCTATTTGCAGACAGTAGCAGCGGCGGCGCGAATCGATTCGCAGCGCGCGCAAGTCAATAATGCGCAAGCCGTCTACAACCAGGCCGAGGTCCGAAAGACTGCAGGCACCAACGCGAAGATCGACGTGATGCGAACACTCGTCGAACTGCAAACCCAAAAACAGCGGCTAAATTCTCTGCAATCCGACTGGCGCAAGCAGAAGATTGCGCTAGCTCGCGCAATCGGTCTGCCTCTGGACCGAGAGATAGCGCTGAGTGAACCGTTGGCGTCCGGAAAAGCTTCGTTGCCGGATGCGGCGAGCGCGGTGGCCCAGGCGTTTGAGAGTCGCCAGGACCTTCAGGCTGCTTCTGCGCAGCTGCGTGCGGCTGAGCGTGCTTTGAGCGCCGCCCGCGCTGAGTATTTGCCGTCCCTATCCTTCAACGGTGACTACGGACTCTCTGGACCGAATCCCGGAAATACCCACGGTGTCTTCAATCTCAGCGGCACGCTCAATGTTCCGATCTGGTCCGGTGGGCGAACGCGCAGTGACACGACGCAGGCGGAAACGACTCTGCGCCAAACCAAAGCGGAGCTTGCAAACGAACGTGGGAAAGTTGAACAGGAGGTTCGTGACTCGTTGATTGAACTCGAAACTGCGTCTGGCCAGTTGGAACTGGCGGAAAGCAACCGCTTCTACGCGGCCGAGACATTGAAAGAAGCACGCGACCGCTTTGACCTGGGTGTGGCTACGACGGTTGAAGTCGTGCAGGCGCAAGAACAAGTCGCGTCGGCTGAGGGAGATTACGTTTCGAGTTTGCTCTCTTTCGACCTCGCGCGTCTCAGCTTGGCACGTGCCACGGGCCGGGCAGAGGCGACTTTGCCAGACTTGTTGAAAGGAGATCGCCAATGAACGGCAAGGAAATGGACGGCGAGGAAAGAACTTCGACCGCCGTGGCAGATTCCGCCGAATCTCGCAAGCCGGGGGACGAGCCCTCGGGCCGGCCAGTTCGGAATTCAGCCGGCCGCAGGCGCGCTTTCACGATTTTCTTTGCGGTTCTCGGCGTCATCGCTCTGGGAGCATTCCTCTACTGGCTTCATGCGCGAAAATACGAGTCAACCGACGATGCCTTCGTGGAAATGCATCTCGGGGGGGTTGGCCCTCGAGTCGATGGAACCATTACCAAGGTTTATGTCGAAAATAATCAGTTCGTGCATGCCGGCGATCCGCTCATCGATCTCGATCCTCGCGACAACCAGGTTGCGCTCGATCAGGCGCAGGCCCTACTCAATCAAGCCCGCAGCCAGGTTTTAGCGCAGCGCCCAAATGTCCCGATTGCACGCGTAGAAAGTGGCACCAACGTCTCGACGGCGGAAGCGGAATTAGCCAATACCCACGCGGCCTTGGCAGCCGCCGAGCTTGATCATGATTCCTCGCTCGCCAGGCTTTCAGAAGCGCAGGCGAACAACGCCAAAGCGCAGGCTGATCTTGCCCGATACAAAATCTTAATCGCAAATGAGGAAGTCTCGCAGCAAGAGTACGACCAGGTAGCGACAGCGGCCAAGGCACAAGAGGCGAATGTTGCAGCCAGCCGTGCCGCCGCAGATTCAGCCGGGCGAGTCGTCGATCAGAGAAAGGCGCAGCTCCAAGAGGCTGAGGACCGTCTACGCCAGTACCGAACTACAGCGACCCAACTCATTGCCATCCGCGAGGCATCGTTGCGCTCCCAAGAAGCCAACTCCGAAAGTGCGCAGGCACAGCTCGAACAGGCGCAATTGAAGCTCGCTTACACGCGGATCAGCGCACCCGCCGACGGAATCATCATGAAACGTTCGGCAGAAGTCGGCACTCGTGTCTCGGCGGGCCAGCAGTTGCTGACCATCGCGCAGAGCGGGGACATCTGGGTGACGGCAAACTTCAAAGAGACGCAACTTTCGGGCATCCGTTCCCAGCAGCCTGCGCGCATTCATGTCGACGCATTGAATCGTGACTTCGATGGATATGTTGAAACGATCGGCGGCGCAACAGGCGCCATTGCCAGCGTTCTGCCTCCCGAAAACGCTACCGGAAATTATGTCAAGGTCGTGCAGCGCATCCCCGTCCGACTGCGCTTCAAGCCAAGTCAGTCCGGTCTCGAACTGCTCCGTGCGGGAATGTCGGTCGAACCTGAAGTCCGCATCGAAAGGTAGCGATGGCAGCGAACCAGATATCCCACGCGGATTGGCGGCCCTCGTACAATCCCTATCTGATCGCGGCTACCGTCACCCTCGCGACTTTCATGGAGGTGCTCGATTCCTCCATCGCAAATGTCGCCTTGCCCCACATCGCCGGCTCGATGGGTGCGACCTATGAAGAGTCGACCTGGGTGCTGACCAGTTATCTGGTATCCAGTGCAATCGTACTGCCTGTGTCCGGCTGGCTCTCCACGGTTTTCGGCCGCAAACGTTTCTACATGGGATGCGTGGTCATATTTACCCTGTGCTCATTTCTCTGCGGTATTGCTCCCAGTCTCCCGTTCCTGATTGTGGCGCGCATTCTGCAAGGCGCCGGAGGCGGGGGGTTGCAACCTTCAGAGCAGGCCATCCTGGCCGATACGTTTCCCGCGAAGCAGCGCGGAATGGCATTCGCGCTCTACGGCATGGCCGTGGTGGTGGCACCCGCGATCGGACCTACGCTCGGCGGATGGATTACGGATAATTTTAGCTGGCACTGGATCTTTTTCATCAACATCCCTATCGGCACACTTTCTCTGTTTCTAACCTCCCGATTGGTCGAAGATCCGCCCTGGCTGAAACAGGAAAAACGAAGCTCGATTCGAATCGATTACACGGGCCTCGCTTTGATCGTTGTCGCTATCGGCACTCTGCAGTTTGTTCTGGACAAGGGTCAGGAAGAAAACTGGTTTGCTTCTTCCCTGGTGACAACCATGTTCAGCATCGGAGTGCCTGCACTCGTCGCGTTCTTCTTGTGGGAATGGTACGCCGACGATCCGATTGTCGACGTACGCCTGCTCGGCAACCGAAATTTTGGGACTGCGGTTTTCTTCTCGTTCATTTTGGGCATGGTGTTATTCGGATCGACAGTGTTGATTCCCCAATTCCTCCAAACCAGCCTGGGATACACGGCCGAGCGCGCAGGCATGGCCTTATCTGCTTCCGGAGTGGTTTTGATGTTGATGATGCCGATTGGAGGGTGGCTTACATCAACGAAAATTGATCCGCGGTTGCTGATTTGTATAGGCTTTTTGGGTACCGCTTTTACGCTTCATCGATTCACGATCATCAACCTTCAAATTGACTTTTATCGAATGGTCTCATTACGAGCCGCGCAGGTCTTGTTCCTGCCACTGATCTTTATCCCAATCAGCACGTTGAATTATGTCGGTGTCCCGCGAGAAAAGAATAACCAGGTTTCTGGGCTATCGAATTTTGCACGCAATCTTGGCGGCAGCATTGGTACATCGTTGCTGACGACATTTCTCGCCCGCCAGAATCAGATACATCTGATGAACTTCGCTGCGCATACCGGACGCGGCGATACCAACTTTGAGCAATGGCTCAACGGCCTCATCGGAGCCTTCGTAGCGCAGGGATACGATCTTGCAACCGCTACCCAAAAAGGCTTAGCTCTGGCCTATAACATCGTTCAGGGGCAGGCGACGACACTCAGCTTTCAAAGCAGTTTCTGGATTATGTCGATTCTTGTCGCGTTGCTCTCTCCTTTACCTTTCCTTATGCGGCGTCCGAAACCGGGCGAAGAGCAACCGGTTGGGATGCACTAGAGCATCGATCCTCTACCGGACAGGGCGTGTGCTCGCCCGCTGCTTCGTCATATCGACGCGGAAAAACAAGCCATTGTGGGTGGAAGACATCGCACAGATCGCAGTGGGCGGCTATTCATAATCAGAGGGCTTCGAAGGACTTTGTCTCTCCTATGATCTCGGTCAGAAGATGTCGTCGAAATCCGCTTGTAGAAGAAGAGGGCAGATCCAACACGAGGCCTCGGTTGACCTTTGAAGTTGTTGCACGATTTGCGCCAGCGGTACTAAGCATGTTGTGCACCCTTTTTTCCATCCGACTCTCTCTTTCAAGACCGGTGTACAGGAACGGTGTCCAACTAATGTTCCCGCCAACAACCCAGTCGGACAATTCACATCCGAAGCATTAAGGTCGACAATGTGGAGACGGATGCCCCGGTTGTAAAGCGAAAGACTGCTATGGATTTGGGGAATTCATCTGCAAGGTTTTCACCAACCATGGAATAATCACCTGCTTGAAGATCAGAGGGTCGGGCCAGACGCCTACCTGGCGGCCGAGGTGGCCGCCCGCGGGATTGATCCACGCATCTTTGGGGACGTCGCCTTTGCTGAGCAGAAGATACTCGTCGTCGATGGGAACTTGCGTGTCTTTTACGCCTGCGATGATCAGCATGGGGGCCATGGGCTTGCCGAGCAAACCTTCATGGAGCAGGGATAATTTGGGCAGATAGCCCGCCATTTCGTCGAGGGTGTGCACGCCTTCGAGAATGTTCATCAGCGCGGGGACTTGATCGAAGAGATATTCGCGATTGCCCAGGAGCGAGTTCATTAAGAAATCTTTTTGGAAAAATTTGTCGACTGGCGGAGACTGGGCGCTGCAACCGCGCAGACGAGAGCGTTCGACGATGGCCATCTTGGTGGCCCAGTAAGCTCCCCAGCTGACGCCGTGCATAGCAATGCGGCTTTTGTCGATCTCGGGGCGGGATTGGGCGTAGTCGATCACCTTCGACAGCATGCGGTCGGCGGTCTCGCTGACTTTGATGGGATTCTGGCCAGTACCTGGGCCATCGACGGCGAGATAGCCGATGCCGAAGGGAAGGATGGCGCCGAAACTCTCTGTGAGATCTTCTTTGCGGCTGTCGAGGCCATTGACCGCAATCACGAGCGGGACGGGGCCTTTAGCGTTTTTCGGCAAGCGAAGATAACCGATGATCTCTTTGCCTTCAAAGGGAATGTGGACGACCTCGAGCGGGGGATCAAAAAACTTGGCGTGATCGAGAAAAGCTTCGAGCGCTTTTTCGTACGCGCGCTGCTTGCCGGGAGAAGCGGGGATGGGCCAGCGTCCAAAGGAGTAGAGGCGCCAGGCGCGAATGTAATCGGCGTTGGCCTTGGCGGGATCGGAGTTGTCTTTTTCCAGCGACTTGGCTTCGTTGAAATAGCGGTCGGCTACGCGCATGAATCCGGCAGCCCATTCGTCTTTGTCGCTGGTGTGGATGGTCTCGAAGGCTTCTTTCACGTCGGCGGGATCGAGGCCGATGAGCGGATACTGGCCTACTTCGGCGCGGTGGATGGCTTCGGTTTTGATTTCATCGATGGTGCGATCGCGGTGGGGAGTTTGGGACTGAGACATGGTGGTTAGAAGGGAGAATGCCAGGAGGAATAGGATGTAAGATTTTTTCATGAAGTTAGTTTTCATCTCGCCCCCATCAGTTCTAGGAGAAACTTTGCTGGCCCTTAAGGGCATACCTCAGCGGCGGAAGCCGGTTCGATTTTCTGGAGCCTTACGGCGCGGCTGAAGCCGCGCCCTTTCAAAGCCGTTCCGAACGTGTTTTCGTGGCGTCCTAAAAAATAAATTTCAGCCCGATCTGGATGGAGCGAGGGCCACCGGAGCCTACTGCTGGGTTGGCGGCGGCTACATCGGGCGTGGCGCATCCGCAGCCGAAGGGGCGGACGGACGGGTCGTTCAGACCATAGCCGTTTTGACCTCCATAGGGATTGGCGAAATTCGGATGATTGAAGATGTTGAAGAATTCGATGCGTCCCTGGAGGCGCATGGTTTCTCCAAAGTGAAAGCTCTTGGCCAGAGAGAAATCCAGATTGCGAAAACCGGTGTCTTCGAACATGTTGCGATGCATGTTGCCGAACTGGCCGAGCGGCGGGGGGATCATGACGGAATCGCCGTTGGCGTAGCAGCCGAAGAGATTGAGCGAAGCGGTGGATGGGCCGGCGGTGCCGCCATCGACCTGCAAGGCCTGCGCGGCGCAGGCGGGGTTGCTGGCACCGGAGAAATACGGAATTCCGACACCCTTCTGCGCTTTGAAGTCGGAGGTCTTGCCGTAAAAGCTCCAGCGAATAGGAGTGTTGGCGGGAGGGCTGACGGGCAGCGGCCCGACGCCGGCAGCGTCGGTGCCTTCATCCATTGGTCCCCAGAACTGCGGACTTTCCAGAGTGGCAATCGCGTTGAGTTCCCAACCTTCGAGCGCCTGCCCGTAGCCTTTGCGACCAGGGATGGCGTAAGTAGCGGAGATGGTGAGGCGATGGCGAATATCGAAGTCGCTATTGGCGTATTCAGCGCCGGGATTGTGAGCGTTCTGCGGGAGGCCGGAGCCATAACCGAAATCCCAGTTGGCGCTGACGTCATCGAGGGCATGCGCATAGGTGTAGCCGACGACCGTGCTCAGACCGTGGTAATTACGGGCGTTCAATGTGACCTGCAGGCCGTCGTAGTTCGAGCGGTAGATGTTTCCCATCTGGAAGATGTTGGCCAGATAGGGAAATTTCGAATAAAAGGGCTGGTCGGTTTGCTCGCCGTTGTTGTTGTCGACGACGCAATTGTTGTAGAGCGGGGCACTGGCCAGACACAGGGTGAGTTCGCCGCCGGGACCGGTACCCCATCCGGAGCCAACGGGGGGTTGATTGATGTCACGAATGCCGACGAGGTTCGAACCGCGGTTGCCGACGTAGGCAGCTTCGATCGACACATTCGGCGTGATGGAGTGCTGGATGTTCAAGGTCCAGTTCCACACGTAGGGAGTGGTGAGGTTGTGGTCGACCGACATGATAGGACACGGGCTGTTGTAGCAATTGATCGTACTGCCACCGTAGAGCGGGGTGCTGGGGGAATCCCAGGGAGCGGGGTTGAGGAAATTCTTGACGGTGACGTTGCCGGTCGTGATGGTGCCGCCGGAGGTGTCTCCGGCGGCGTCGATGGGAGCTCCGGTGGGCACGCTGCCTGGACCGAAGGCGTTGTTAAAGGCGACGAAGGATTGCCAGTTGACGGTTTCGTAGATCAGGCCGCCGCCGCCGCGAATTACGGTGCGGCCGTTGCCGAGGACATCCCAAGCGAAGCCCATGCGGGGACCGAAGTTGGTGTGATCGGAGTTGTACAGGCTGCTGATCTGATGGCCGACCTGCACCATGCCGAGGTTGGGATCGAAGTTGCCGAGCAGGTTGTGGGCTTCCTGGGGAACGCTGCTGAATTCGTAACGCACACCGAGGTTGATGGTGAGATTTCTAGTCACGCGCCAGTCATCCTGGAAAAATCCGGCGTAGGCCCAGTTGTGCAGTTGAAGGGTGGGGTTACCGACTTCGACGGAGGACTTGAAGGGCAGTCCGGCAAAGAAATCTTCGAGTGGGGTGGAGGCGGGCAGAGCGACTCCGCCAAGGAAGGTGATGCTGCCGCGGGCGTTGCCGTAGGCGGCGTTGGTGACGTCGTTGCGATGGAGTTCGGCGCCGAACTTAAGCGCGTGTTTTCCCCGTGTGTAGGAAATGTGATCGACAAACTGAGTGATGGAATCGGGGCCTTGGAACTTCGGCCACTTGAATCCGCCGAGGCCGGGGAAGAAGTATCCGCCGAAGCCGATGCGGGGCAGGCCGCCGGTATCGGGCCCGGTTACGCCGGTATTCAAACCGTAGGACGAGGCTGGCGTGTTGAGATCGCCGGGCAGCGTGGGCTGGTAAAGGCGGTTGTAACCGAAACGCGCTTCGTTGACCCAGTTGGCTGAGGGGGTGTACACCCAGTTGGCTCCAAGAACTTGCGCGCGGGTGTGAATGTCGGAAAGCCATTTCTGCTGGAGCTCGGGGAAGTCTTCAACGGTGCCGGAGTTGTTGCCGAAGAAATACATCCCGCCGAAGGTTTGCCGTTCCGTGGGATGGTAATCGAGTTTGGCGACGACGTTGTCGACGTGGACGTCGTTATTGAAGCCGTTGGTGATGTTGATGCCTTGCGTGTTGTTGAGAGGGAATCCTGAGCCGTTGCAGGTGACGACGCCGGCGCTGGACATCGAACAACCTGCGATATTCAAGCTGGCTGCGTCGACCGCGACTCCACCGGCCTGAAGATCAGCGATGGCGTTGGGAATGCTATCGGCGCAATCGCCGGTAATGAAGCTGCAAGTGCTATTGGCGGGCAGCGCGAGCATGGAGGGGCTGGTGATTCCGCCGAAAGAGTTGCCAACGTTGTAGCGCTGGCCTTCATAGGCGCCGAAGAAGAAAGCTTTATCTTTGATGATGGCGCCGCCAAAGCTGCCGCCGAACTGCTCGAGGGTACGGGTGAGTTTGGGGTTGGGATCGTCATTGAAATAATTTCTGGCGTCTAATACGCCGTCGCGGCCAAAACCGAAGGCGGTGCCGTGCCAATGATTGGTCCCGGACTTGAGACCGACGTTGACGACCGCGCCGGGCTTCCATCCATATTCGGCGGGAGGATTTTGCTGGACGTTAAATTCCTGAATGGCGTCGATGGGGAGAATGGTGGCGGAGTCTCCAGCAATGCCGGCGCCGTTGATGATGGCTTGTCCGGAGTAGGGTTCGCTGTTGAAGAGGCCTTCGACGAAGTAGGCGTTGTCTTCGGCGCGGAGGCCGTCGGCGCTGGTGGTGGAAAATCCGCCGCCAGGATAGCGCATGACGCCGGGGCGAAGCTGCAGCAGATTTTCGTAATTGCGTCCGCTCAACGGGAGATCGTTGATTTCTTCGTTGCTCAAGGTGCCGCCGAGAGTGGCGGAGGTCGTGTTGACTAGAGAGACGTCTCCGCTGACGATGATGACTTCGGAAACGTTACCGGGCTGAAGCGTGAAGTCCACGCGAATGTCGGTGGCGACTTCGATGGTGACATTGGTTCTCTCTGCCGACTTAAAGCCCTTAGCTTCGACGTGGATCTTGTAGGTGCCCGGGATGAGATCGGGGGCGACGTATCCGCCGGCGGCGTCGGTGGCCATGGTCCGCGAGCTGCCGCGCTGCACGTCGGTGACGACGACGGTGGCTCCCGCAATGGCCGCGCCACTTTGATCGGCGACTGTGCCCAGGGCGCGCCCGAAGGTGGACTGTCCTGCGGCGAGTGAGGAGAGGACAGATAGGGCTAGAAGAAGAAACAGGGCCCGGGCGGTGACAGTTAACGTGGGGGCCACGGACATGGGGGCGCTGCGGAACGTCATCGCGATTCCTCCGAACTGCGTTGGTCCGACAGCCATACCACTGCTTTGCGGGCGAAGTCAAGGAAATTCGCCCGACGGGGACCTTGCAAGTCTATTGAAATCGGACCGTTTTGAGAGGAATCGGAGGCGACAACGCGATTCCTTTTACCGACGGGAGGGATGTCCAGAAGCGATGCGGCTAGGTTTGCGCGGCGAGCCAGTGGGACTGGATATCCTCTCGGCCGCGCTGGATGCGGGTTCTGCACATCGCTTGAAAGGCCTTCTTGTTGGGGTTTGCATTTCTGTGGAAGGAGGAGTATTGTCTAGCGGTCATACCACTCTACCGTAAAGCCACATGCTCGACGCTGTCTGCAAACCCGGAGAAACGCTCCCGCCAACACTGGACCTGCGGTATAGTAGCCAGACCATCGCCAGCCGCCCCCAGTTGGCTCGTGCGGGAGAGAAACCTGTGTACAAAGTTGTACGTACATCGCGGCTGTACGAGCAAATCGTGCAGCAGATCGAAGAGTCTGTGCTCAATGGTTCGCTGAAGCCGGGTGACCAGCTTCCAGCGGAACGGGATCTAGCGCAACGGCTGGGGGTGAGCCGTACCGCGGTGCGGGAAGCGGTGAAGACGCTACGCGAAAAAGGCCTGGTGGAAGCCTACTCCGGCCGCGGCACTTTCATCACCGATGGAACTTCGCAAGCGGCGCGGCAATCCTTCGACTTGATGGTGAAGATCGGGCAACAGGAAGGATCTCCGCATCTGGCGGAGTTGCGCTTGATCCTGGAGCCGGGGATCGCGGCTCTGGCTGCGTTACGGGTGAAGGATGAAGATGTGGCGGCGATGCGCGAGGCGGTCGCGGTGATGGACCGAGCCCAGAACGATCCTGCCGCGTACATCGAGGCCGACCTGGATTTTCATCTGGCGCTGGCGGAGGCGGCGGCAAACCCGCTGATCCTTTCGTTGATCGATTCGATTGTTGGATTGCTACGCGAGCAACGAATCAAGATTTTCAATGTGGCGGGCGGTCCGCAGCGGGGGCAGATTCATCACAAACGCATTCTGGAAGCTGTAGAGCGGCGTGATGCCGAGATGGCGCGGAAGGCGATGCACGCACATCTGGAGCAGGTGCGGCAAGATTCTCAGGTTCCTGCGGCGAGCAAGGGGTCTGGAAAGCGAGTGAAGCAGTGATTCGTAGTGAGTGGTTTGAAGACGAGAAATTTTGCTAACCACGAATTGCTAACCACCAACCATTGGCACTTGGGGGTTTAATGGCGAAGATCGGGTTCATTGGGTTGGGAGTGATGGGCAGCCAGATGGTGAACCGGCTGCTGGGGAAGGGTCACTCCGTGACCGGCTACAACCGCACGCGCGCGAAAGCGCAGTGGCTGGTGGAAAAAGGAATGCAGTGGGGCGAGTCGCCACGCGCGGTGGCGAGCGCGTCGGATTTTGTTTTCGCGATGGTGACGAACGCCGCGGCCACGGCGGCGATCACAGAAGGTCCGGACGGAATGCTGGCGGGGCTGAGCGCGGGCAAGGTGTTTATCGACATGAGCACAATCAGCCCCAACGTGAGCCGCGGGCTGGCGGCCAAGGTGCGCGAAAAGGGCGCGGACATGGTGGACTCGCCGGTCTCAGGGAGTGTGATCACGTTGCAGGAAGGCAAACTCTCCGTGATGGTGGGCGGACGGCGCGAGACATTTGAAAAAGTGAAGCCGGTGCTGCTCGATGTGGGTCCGAAGGTCACGTATGTGGGCGATAATGGATTGGCATTGGCGATGAAGATTGCGGTGAACCTCAGTCTCGCCGTGCAGATGCTGGCGTTCTCGGAAGGCGTGCTGCTGGCGGAGAAGAGCGGGATTGCTCGGGAAACTGCGGTCGATGTGCTGACGCACAGCGCGGTGGCCTCGCCGATGATTCAATACCGCGGACCGTTTGTTCTGCAACAGCCGGAAGAGGCCTGGTTCGACGTGAACATGATGCAAAAGGATATGGTGCTGGCGATGGATTTAGGGCGGCAGCTCGATGTGCCTTTGCCCTCGACCGCAGTGAGTAATGAAATTCTGACAGCGGCGCGAGGCATGGGATTCACGAAATACGATTTTGCCTGCATGTTCGATGTGCTGGCGGCGATGTCAGGAGTGGCGACGCCGGTGACCGAGGCCGGTCCGAAGAAATAGATCCGCAAGAAATAATAAAAAGATGACGAGTGCAATCTCCAAGTCCGAGGCAGGGCGCGGCACCTTGTCCGATCGAGAAAAGTGGATGCATGCTTTTCGGCAGATGGTGAGCATTCGTCTGTTCGAAGAGCAGGTGAATGAACTTTATACGCGGGCGCTGATGCCGGGACTGGCTCACCTGTACAGCGGCGAAGAGGCGGTTGCGGTTGGCATCTGCGAAGCGTTGCGCGTCGATGACTACATCACCAGCACACACCGAGGGCACGGACATTGCCTGGCCAAGGGAGCATCGCCAGACCGCATGTTCGCCGAATTGTTGGGGAAGGAAGCCGGCTATTGTCGCGGCAAGGGTGGTTCGATGCACATTGCCGATCCGGCCACGGGCAATCTGGGCGCGAATGCGATTGTCGGCGGCAGCGTAGGAATCGCGACGGGCGCGGCTTACTCCGCGAAGACTTTAGGCAGCGATCGGGTGGCAGTGTGCTTTTTTGGCGAAGGCGCGCTCGGACAAGGGTCGCTGTATGAAGTGATGAACATGGCGCAGTTGTGGAAGCTGCCGGTGATCTACGTCTGCGAAAACAATCAGTACAACGAGTACACCCACTTCGCCGAGACTACGGCAGGAACCATTCTTGGCCGCGCGACCGCGTTTGGTATTCAGGCAACCATCGTCGACGGACAGGATGTGCGGGCGGTAAATGAAATCGCTTCGCGATTGGTGGAGCGGGCGCGAGCTGGCGAAGGGCCGGCATTTCTGCAATGCGATACGTATCGCTACAGCGGGCATCACGTCGGCGACATCAATCGCGAATACTACCGCACCAAGCAGGAAGAGCAGCTTTGGCGAACGGAACGCGATCCCATCAAAGTTTTGTCAAAGTGGTTGATTGAGCAGGGATATGCCGACGCCCGAGCTCTGGATGACATCGCATCCGAAGTCCGTATCCTAATGGAAGGAGCCGTGAAGTTTGCGATTGACGCGCCGTATCCGAAGGTGGATGAGGTCGAGAAGCACGTTTATGCCTGATCCGACTTTGGCTCGCGCTTCGCTGAATGCGCATCTGGGGGAGCTAAAGCCATCATAGGGAATTGAAGCGTTTATTGCAGTGATGGAACGCTGCGCCCTCCGAGACCAAAGTTTTAGAGCAAGCAACTGACGAATTATGCCTGAGCGAGAGATTACATTCGCGCAAGCGGTGCGCGAGGCGCTGGCCGAGGAGATGCGGCGCGATGGCCGCGTGTGCATCTTCGGCGAAGACGTCGCGGAAGCCGGCACGCCATTCAAAGTGCTTTCGGGATTGGTAGAGGAGTTCGGAGCGGCGCGGGTGGTGGACACTCCGATATCGGAAGCCGGGTTCACCGGCGTAGCCGTGGGCGCGGCGATGACTGGGATGCGTCCGGTGGTCGACATCATGTTCGGCGACTTTATCACCCTGACCATGGACCAGATGGTGAACCAGGCGGCCAAGGCGCATTACATGTCGGGCGGGCACTGGAAGGTTCCGATGGTGATGCGCACGACGCTGGGCGCGACGCGAAGGTCGGCGGCGCAGCATTCGCAGTCGCTGCATGCCTGGTTTAGCCACGTGCCGGGATTGAAAGTGGTTTTGCCCTCGACTCCATATGACGCGAAAGGATTGCTGAAAACGGCAATTCGCGATGAGAACCCGGTTGTGTTCTTCGAAGACAAGATGATGTACAAGATGAAGGGCCCGGTGCCGGAAGAGGAGTACACAATTCCGCTGGGCGTGGCCGATGTGAAACGCGAAGGCGACGACATCACTCTGGTGGCGACCAGCAGCATGGTACAGGTGGCTCTGGGCGCGGCGAATCTGCTCGAGCGCGAAGGAATAAGCGCAGAAGTCGTCGACCCTAGAACCACGTGGCCGCTCGATGAAAAAACTTTGATCGACTCGGCAAAGAAAACTTCGCGCGTGATTGTGTTGGATGAGGGCTACGGACGATACGGCGTGACTGCGGAGCTTGCCGCGGTAATTGCCGAAGGAGCATTCTACGATCTGGATGCGCCGGTGAAGCGCATGGGTGCGATGCATGTGCCCATTCCGTTTTCACCACCACTCGAGGATGCAACGGTGCCGACGGAGGAGACCGTGTCGGCGGCGGCGCGGAAGATGTGCGGGAAGCCTTGAGCCGCGAGCTGTGAGCTGCAAGTAAGGGCTCACTCACGACTCGGAGCCAGGAGGTTTTATGGCATTAAGAACTCATGGGACAATGGCCGTCGATTGGGAGCAGCGCATCGACTTCGATCGCTTGCGTCGCCAGCGACTACAACGCGCGAAAGATCTGCTGAAGAAATCCTCGATGGGCGCGCTGCTTTGTTTCGACATGAATAATGTGCGCTATCTGACCTCGACGCACATCGGCACCTGGGCGCAGGACAAGGCGAACCGCTTCACGTTGCTGCCGCAGAACGATGAGCCGATCCTGTGGGATTTCGGCTCGGCAGCAAAACATCATCAATTAAATTGCCCGTGGCTCGGAGAGCGATCGCGGCCTGGGATCTCAATGTTGCGCGGCACCATGTCGCCGGAGCACGGCCGCGCCGAAGACGTGGCCAAAAAAATCCGCATCGAGCTCGAAATGCGCGGCCTGCACAAAGAGCCGGTGGGGATCGACATCATCGAACTGCCGGTTTTGTTCGCTCTGCAGCGCGAAGGCATTCAGGTAGTCGATGGGCAGGAGCTGATGTCGAATGTCCGCGTCATCAAGACCCAGGACGAAATTGCGCTGCTCAACACTTCCGCGATGATGGTCGACGCCGCCTATGACGAGCTTTACCGCGCCATGAAGCCGGGCATGCGCGAAAACGAAGCCGTAGGGTTGGTAAGCAAGGTTTTGTACGACCTCGGGTCGGAATATGTGGAAGCCGTGAATGCGATTTCAGGTGAGCGCTGCAATCCGCATCCGCACGTTTTTTCCGATCGCGTGCTGCGGCCGGGCGATCCCGTGTATTACGACATTCTGCATTCCTACATGGGATATCGCACATGCTATTACCGCTGCTTCACGATCGGCTACGCCTCGCATGCCATGGTCGATGCTTACAAGCGCTGCCGCGATTATCTGGATGCCGCAATTGAATTGATTCGCCCCGGACGCAACACCGCCGAAATCGCTGCGGTATGGCCGAAGGCGCAAGATTTCGGTTTCCCCAACGAAGAGGCGGCCTTCGCGCTGCAGTATGGGCACGGCATTGGCCTGGCGATTTGGGAGAAGCCGGTGATCTCGCGCCTGGTTTCACTGGATCATCCGCAGACGCTCGAGCCCGGGATGGTCTTCGCGCTGGAAACTTTCTGGCCTTCGACGGATGGCTGGAGCGCGGCGCGAATCGAAGAAGAGATTGTGGTCACGCCGACCGGCCATGAAGTGATCACGCGTTTTCCGGCGGAAAAACTTCTGGTGGCGGGAGCGCACTATGTCACCGTCGACGGCCCACTGCCGACGACGCGGGAGAGTGAGGCTGCGCCGAGTGAACATGTGCTGGAGATGATTGAGGCGAGCGCGAAAACCGAGCGCATAGGAGTCGGGGACTGAAGGCCGTAGCATAGCCCTCCCCATAAAACTATGGCATTCAGTGTTGTTATGCCCGCACTCGAGATGGCGCAGGAGACCGGCAAGCTGATTGCCTGGCTCAAGAAGGAAGGCGACCGCGTCGCGAAGGGCGAGCCGCTTCTCGAAATTGAAACCGACAAAGCGGTGATGGAAGTGGAAGCGCCCGCGGATGGCGTGCTCGCGGCAATCACTGGCGCGGTCGGAAGCGATATTCCGGTTGGACATACCATCGCGTGGATCGTTGCGCCCGGGGAGCAGCCGCCCACGCAAACTGATTCTGCTTTGCCGTCGGCGCGATCAACTTCTCCACCCAAAAACCAGATGCATCCTGTGGCGGGTGTGACCGCTGCTCATTCTCATTCCGCAGGTTTGTCCGCGCGAATTTCTCCAAAGGCGCGGCGTCTGGCGAAAGAACTCGGCATAGATCTGGCTGCCGTTCGCGGCACGGGGCCTAGCGGCGAAATTCTTGCCTCCGATGTCCAGGCTGTTGCAGACGTTTCGAAATCCGAAGCCACCGTCGGAAAATCGGCCAAAATCGAGGTGCCCAGCAATCTTGGTCGACTGATGGCAGAACGCACGACGCGCAGTTGGACTAGCGTTCCACACTTTTTTGTAACTCGTGACGTTGAAGCCGGCGCCCTCAACCAATACCGGCAAGAATTGGTTGCAACGACCGAAAGAACGAGCCAGCAGAAAATTACCCATACCGATTTATTGGTCGCGCTTACGGCGCGCGTCCTGATGAAGCATCCGCGATTGAATGCGAGTTGGACGGCAGAGGGAATTCGACTTCACGACTATGTGAACATGGCCATCGCTATCGCAGTGAACGATGGCGTAGTGGCGGCTGTGATCCCAAATGCGCACGCTGCAGGCGTGGCAGAGATCGCTCAGCAACGGCACGAGGTAGCGGAGCGTGCGCGGGCGGGGAAGCTGCGTCCTGCTGACCTTGCAGACGCGACCTTCACAATCAGCAATCTAGGGATGTATCACGTCGACCAGTTCAGCGCGATCATTACTCCTCCGCAGGCTGCCATTCTTGCTGTGGGCAGGATCGCGGACCGCATCGTTGCGGTCGAGGGCCGTCCCGCAGTGCGCCCAATCGTGCGGCTGACGCTTTCCTGCGACCATCGAGTGATCGATGGCGCGCGCGCTGCAATGTTTCTGGATGATCTGGCGGAAGCTATGGCCGAACCGGCTCAAGCGCTGGCTAACGAAAGCGGCGGTGAGCGGCGGCATGGGGAACGGTGAACTGACCTCTAAATTCTGCACCCAAGTTGGAACCAGGCGCGACTCCCGTAAACAACAAACGACCCGCAAGTTATTGAACTTGCGGGCCGTCCGGTGGACTGTTTGGGATTGACCAAGAGGTGGTCACTCTACGTGGCCTCTCACGGCAACTCCCGGGTCGTGGACTCAAGCGCAAGGCTGAAATCCGAGGACCGAAGCCTTCGCGCGACCTACGCGATGCGTCGCTCCATACTCACCGGCTAGTGTGCGGGCTGTAGCTCCCGGCGCGCTCTCTTGTCTGCCGCGTCAGGAGCCCCGCTTAGAGCAACCGACTCTAAGTCTCAGCCACCTCACCTGGTCTTAGACTGCACCATCTACTGCCACATTCAGAACTTGTCATTCGACCACCTCCTTCCCGGTGTAAATGCAGATTAGTACGAAGACCGGCTGTGCGTCAATTTAGAAAGTGGCGTCCAAAGTGCGGTCTCGACGAACTGTCAATCCGATCTGTTAGCTTAAAAGCCAAAGCTGGACCCGGGCTGACTGGTGACTTCGGAAACCCACACTCCGCTATCGACAGTACGAGACATTCTCCGCCAGCGCTGTCCGCGCTGCCGCATAGGAGGCATTTTCCGGTATTCCATCTTTCGCGGATTTCCCAAGATGCACGACCGCTGTCCGGTCTGCGATCTGAAGTTTGACCGCGAGCCCGGTTACTTTCTGGGAGCCATGTACGTCAGCTACTTCATGGGGATCGTGATTGTCGCGCTCATCGCCGCCCTGCTATGGCGCATCACCGGCTGGTGGATCACGAAAGACACGATCTGGGCAGTCGTAATTTTTCTGCCGCTCGCGCCCACGATTACGCTGCTGGCTCGCGTTCTCTGGATCTATCTCGATCAAACCATCGACCCGGAGCGCCAGCCCTAGCCGCGATTCTGTTTTTCCTCGGAAGCCGTGGAGGCTGCCGGCTGCAACGCGGGCTCATCTTTTCCCGCCATCGCCGCTTTGAAGCCGCGAATGCCTTCTCCCATGCCTCTTCCGAGTTCAGGCAACTTCTTGGGGCCGAAGATCAGCAGAGCGATTCCGGCGAGGATGAGTAAATGT
This sequence comes from uncultured Acidobacteriaceae bacterium, assembly GCA_963818935.1. Lineage (GTDB taxonomy): Bacteria > Acidobacteriota > Terriglobia > Terriglobales > Acidobacteriaceae > Sulfotelmatobacter. The sequence continues at coordinate 75,197 of CAWFUK010000065.1, read as the reverse complement.
GTGGGTTGAAATAAACCTTCGAGCATGATGTTCCTCCTTCAAAAGTGAATGAGACGTGATGGTCAGAGCGTGCACAGAAACGGCTTGTCATCCCGGGCGCAGCGAGGGACCTTGGTTCCTGCCTGCACCGCCGGTAATCTGACTCCGAGCAGAAACCACGATCCCCGGCTGCGCTCGGGATGACACCCTTGATGATTGGTGGCCTTACACGCCGCGCTGGGCCGCGTCTGCAGCATCTGCCAGAGCGTTCACCACGTTGAAAAACTCCGCCGACTGCCCGATGAACAACCCACTGGCGGTGAAGCCCGCAATCGCCGCCTTAGCGCCGGCGACTTTCTCGGTCACCGGACGGATCATCGAAACGTGGGGAAGGTTGGGCCTGAATTCAAAGGGCACGGGAAAAATCAGGCTGGGTTGAATCGACGGATTGAGCGGGCTGAAAAAATTGGGGAAGGTCAGACCCGTCTTGACGTCGGTAAAGGGCGCCACGGGAGCCTGCACTCCGTTGCCAGCGAAATCGACCCACTCCAGAAAGTGGGCGATCTCGTCTCCGCCAATGCCGAGTGTGATCTCGAGCACCTCGGGATGCGTTGCCTTCTGGCTCATGGCCGCATAGAGACTGGTGCCGCCTTGCTCAATTGCGCCAAAATGAAATGCCGCCACGTTGGCGATCGCCTGAATGTGATCGTTGCCAGGAAAATTCTGGTTGGTTTGGCCGTGGTAGTCGTCGTTGCTGCGCGGAATGGCGGTGACATTCTCGAGGGTGATGGCCTGCGGGAAGGTTGCGCCGAGATCAGGATTGCCCACGCTGCGATAGCGAACATACCAACTGGTGTCGACGTTCAGATTCATCAGGTTGGTGAGGCGCAGGTTGCCCGAAGATCCTGTGGCTGTGCTGCCCGGCAAAGTTTCGAACGCGCTCAAGTCGACGGGTTCGGCGCCTTTCGATTCGAGATACGCATTCAGGAAAGTTGCATGGCTCACTTCATCCAAGGTGTTGCTGGCGATGTATTGCGGGGCGTCGCCATCAAGATTTGACAGCGCGATCTGATAAGGGTTCAGTTTCTCGTGGGGATTAATTTCGATGGGCGGAAGCTTACCGATGCCGCCCAGTTCCGCGTACTGGGTCCACAGATCGGACTCGATCAGTTCGGCGGCGGCGAGAAATCGCAGAATGGCGATGTCTCCCGCCGTCAGATTGGAATTGCTGCTGGCGTTCGACCCCTGGGCGAATGCGGGCACTCCGTTGCCCAGGATGCCAGCCCCTACGGTTGCCACCGCTCCTGCAACCATGCTGTTCTTGAGGAACGAACGCCGGTTGGCGCCGCGTTCCAGGATTTCCGTGAGTTGCTTCATTGTCTCCTCCACTTGAATGCATTGCTGAATTGAACCGCGATAGGGCAACACTACGGCGCGGTGCAGGGAGGCATGTCATGCGGCGGTCAAGCGTTTGTATTTTGTTGCGGACTTTGTCTGCTTCTCATGACAAAAAATTTTGTTGACGCAAAAATGGTGCGGGAAGAAAGCCGGAGCACTGAGTTTAATGTAGATTTACCATCCCGCGTGCAACCCGAGCGCCGATGCCTGTGTTCTTACGATCTTCATCGACAACGATCTTCATATATAACAAGTAAGAAGCATTTTGCGGAGGTTCGGCGCGCGCAGGAAGAATCGCGAGTTGAAGCTCCGCGCATCCACAACTTCTAACGGAGAACCCGGAAATGGTTCGTTTTGCCGTCGCCACAGTTATTCTCACCGCCTTGATCAGCTCATTCGTTCTCGCGCAGGACACAACGCCGAAGATTCAAGTATTCGGAGGATATTCCATCGTCCATGCAGATTTAGCCGGACTTAGCGGCACGAACCTCGATGTATCCCTGGGGCAGCCTCCGAACACATTCAACGTGAACAATAACTTTATGGGATGGAATGCCGAGGGCCAGTACAATTTGAATGCCTGGGTCGGGCTGGTAGCCGACGTCACTGGCCGCTACGGCCAACCGTTCTATTCAGTGCCCACCGTGACTGGCGTGCCGGGCTCCCATGCTTATTCATTTCTATTTGGGCCATCCCTGAGCTACCATTTCAAATCGCCGCTCACCCCGTTTGCCCATGCTCTGTTTGGTTTGGATCGCACCACGCTCGAGGCGAGCACGATTCACGGGCCGTCTTCCACGATCGTGGGAAACTCCTCGAGCTTTACCGACTTTGCCGCCGCGCTGGGAGGCGGAATCGATTACAAACTGACGAAGCATTTTTCGATCCGGCCGGCGCAGGTGGATTGGTTCCACACTACGATCAACCTTCACCAGCTATATGGTGGCGCCTACGGAATTGGTTTGTTTCAGGGCTATACCACCCATCAGGCCAACATTCGCTACTCGGGTGGAGTCGTCTTCCAGTTCTGATGCGCATCCGAAAGTTTGGACGTCTTTTCCCGGTCCCAAACTGAAATTATAGTTTGCGGCCGAACCTCGTTTCAGCCCCCTCGTACATGACCGGCGGGTATCTGTGACCAGGCCCTGAGCCTCCCTACACTAGAGTTTCCCCTTAGGCCGGTCTGATTTTCCCCTAGGGTAAGGAGTTCCGCAATGTACCTGCGTAAGTGATTGATAAGTCAGCCCTTCCAGCGGAAGGCGTCGGCCTGCGGGAGCCCCAGGTGGGCCAGCACGCGATAGGCAAACTCTCGTGCCATGTCATCTAAAGTGGCGGGCCGATAGTAGAAGGCAGGGATGAGAGGAAAAATGGTCGCCCCTGCGTCGGCGGCCCGGTACAGGTTGCGGATGTGGATTTTATTGAGCGGCGTCTCGCGCACGCACAGCACCAGCGGGCGCTTTTCTTTCAGGCAGACGTCGGCCGCGCGCTCAATCAGGTGCGAGGCCACGCCGTTCGCGATGCGGGCCAAAGTGCCCATGCTGCACGGGATGACCACCATGGCATCGGCGGGATAAGAGCCGCTGGCCACGTTGGCCCCAATATCAGCGTTCGCTTGTTCTTTGATTTTGTGAAGTTTGCGTTTGCCACGTGCGTTTGAGAAATCCGGTTTTTCGCCGACGATTTGCTCGATCCAATTCGAGCGGCCCTGAATTCCGAGTTCCTCGGCCATTACGCGCATGCCGGAGTCCGAAGCGACGAGGTTTACGGTTTGCACTCGGTCATCGCGTTCAACCGCGCGCAGCAGTTGCCGTAGAAATACCGAACCACTGGCACCGGTGGTGGCGATCGTAAGGTTCTGCGGCGGAACGTTCGACAAAAGACCTCCACGAGGCAGAGCCTCGAACTTTGGAGCATAGGCAGTCACGCCACAGGAGTCAAGGCTGAGAAGAGGGAGAAAAAACGAGAAAGCGTCATCCGGCATCCGGCAACCGACAACCGGAAGCCGGATGCCTGCCTCGGGCGTCGGATCCCGCCGCAGCGCTGCGCAACTTCACGCGCTGGCCGGAGTGGAGCGCGAAATCCATGCCCAGGATTCACACAGCCGCCGCAAATATCTGCGTGAGTTCAACGAAGCGTACCGCCAGTACGATTCGCTTCTCGACTCGCAGCAGGTGCAGAATGCGCTGCGCGCGGCAGATATCGCCCTGATTGGCGACTACCATGCTCTGGCCGCGGCCCAGCGGTACGCAGCATCGCTCCTTGAACAACGCGCCCTGGCCGGAGATCGCCCAGTCGTGCTTGGCGTGGAAACGATCTTCGCCCGCGACCAGCACATTTTGGAAGAATGGTGGCGGCGTGAGATCGATGAAGCGGAGTTGCGCCAGCGCATCCGTTTCGACCTTGACTGGGGTTACGATTGGACTCCATTTTACGAGTTGCTGGTGGCCGCTCGCGATCACGCCGAATGCATTTACGGCCTCGATTGCATGCCGCGCGATAATTTGCGCAAGATCGGCGCGCGCGATCGCCACGCCGTGGCCAAGATCGCCGAAATCCGTCAGCGTCATCCTCAAGCCGTCATTTTCGTGCTGTTCGGCGAATCCCACCTCGCTCCGGGGCATCTGCCGCGGCTTCTGCGCAAAGAGATGCCGCAGGCGCAGATTCTTACCATTTTGCAAAATGTTGACGCCCTCTACTGGCGCGCGGCCGGCGAACGCGCCGATAAGGTTGATGCCGTGCGCGTGAATGACGAAGTGGTTTGCGTCTTCAACGCCACTCCTCTGGAAAAATATGAGAGCTACCGGCTCTTTCTGGATCAGTGGAGCCGGTGCGACGGCGGACCGGATTTTGCTCCCACGATTTACAACCTGATTGATAGTCTGGCCAGCTTTCTTGAAATCAACCGTTACTCGCCGCACAATGGCACGCAGCCAAAATTTCTCATCGACATGCTGCCGGAGGTGCACGGCAACTCATCGGACGCGATGCTGCGCCGTCTGCTCTTGCGCAAAGGGATCGCTGAGCCACAGTTGGAAAACAGGCTGGCGCGGGTCGAAGAGCGCGGCAGCGCGTATCTTCCGGAGTTGAATGCTTTTCACATCCGCGAATTTACCATGATGCATGCCGCCGAAGATGCAACTCGCTTTCTGCACCATGCCTGCCGCGGCCTGCCCCAGCGCCTCAATGGACACGGTGCCAACGGCAACGGAGCGGGAAATGCAAGCGCGACCCGGCTCAACGATATTTTCTATACCCGCGTCATCGAAGATGCCGTGGCCTACTTCGGATCGCGTGTGCTTTATCCGGCACGCCCCGCGCCCGAAAGTGACGATTCTGTTACGCTGTCGCGCGCCGCCATGGAACGAGCCGCACAGGAAGCGCTTCGAGGCGATGCCGAAAAGTTCGAAGCCATCGCACAGGATTGGGGATATCGCCTGGGCAGCGAAATCTACAATGTCTATCTCGCAGGCAAAGTGCAGCCCAGTGGCCTGCGGCGGTTATTCCTCGCCCATCTCGACGAGCCGGGCGCGGCCCGCAAAGTCTGCACCGCGGTGATCGCCAAAGTCCGCTCGGCAACCCGATAGCGCCACCTGCTAATCTATATCTCGCTTTGAATGCTGACTGCGGAATGCCGAGTGCTCGCCCGTGAACGCCGAATCGATTCGCAAACTCTTCGAGCAAGTCCGCAGCGGCAAACTTTCGTCCGACGATGCCGTTGATCGCCTGCGCCATCTACCTTTCGAAGATCTCGGCTTCGCCAAGGTCGATCACCACCGCTCATTGCGCGTCGGCATGCCCGAAGTGATTTTCGGGCTGCGCAAAACTCCGCAGCAAATGGCGCAAATCTTCGCTCGGCTGGCCGAGCATGACGGCAACGTTCTGGCCACTCATGCCGATAAGAAACAATTCGCCGCGGTGAAGAAAAAAGTGCGTGCGGCAGAATATCGCGAACTGGCGCAGGTGATCGTGCTCCAGCGCGATCCGATAATCTACGGCAAAGGGACGATCGCGGTAGTTTCAGCGGGAACCAGCGACATTCCTGTAGCCGAAGAAGCCGTCGTCACCGCCGAACTGATGGGCAATAAAGTCGAACACCTCTACGACGTGGGCGTCGCGGGAATTCATCGGCTGCTAGCCAATCGTGAATCGCTCACCCGAGCGAGAGTGGTGATCGTGTGCGCCGGAATGGAAGGAGCACTGCCCAGCGTCGTCGGAGGTCTGATCGGTGTCCCGGTGATTGCCGTGCCGACAAGCGTGGGCTACGGCGCGTCGTATAAGGGGCTGGCTGCGCTGCTTGGAATGTTGAACTCCTGCGCGTCGAACGTCAGCGTAGTGAATATTGACAACGGATTCGGCGCGGCATATGTTGCGTCGTTGATTAACCGGCTGTAGGGAACGAAGGCGCGACACGCGCCGCGCCCCGTCCACCCCAGACCCGCGTTACATCTCTTGCTCTCCCGACTTTCCATCCACTACTACCAGATTGTTCTGCACCGTGAAGGCACCCGGTAGTTGGTTGGCGCGGATCCCGGCAATCGTTTTATCCATGGAGTTGATCACCGTGCCATAAAGCGTCACGTGTCCGTTCTCCACAATGATGCGAATCGGCCGCGCCGGATCCATCGCATACTTGCTGAGCACGGGATCGCGGTAAATCACGCGTGCCGCCCGCAGACGCAGTCCATCATCCATCGGCGAAGCCGGTTCTACGGAGATGTTGTCGACGACATCCTTCACCCCCGGCGTATTGTAGATTTCGCCCAGAGCCTCCTGGCGGCCCACCCCCGTTCGATCGGCTCCCTGCACGACGACCACTCCATCTTTCACGCTCAGAGCGAAGTAATCGAATGTGCTGTCATAACCGGAGCGCACATAAGTCAGCTTCCGCGACAATCTCTCGCCCAGTTGTTCATCGCTAACCTTCGCCCCCGCCACCGTGATCTCGTCGCGCACCGCCTGCGCGCCCGAAATTTTGCGCGCCAATTTGTCGGCATCGAGCTTGCGCTGGTATAGATCCACCGTGCCCGTAAGTGTCACGGTACCGTTTTCCACCTCCGCTTTCACATCGCGAAACTGCTTTTTGGATGCCAACTTCTGCGTGATCTTATTCTGCATTGGACCGTTATTGCCATTGGCTGCCACACTCTGGGCGATGAGAGTCGCGCTTAATAAACCCGCCAGCACCAGCCCACTTACCGTCTTGAAAAAACTCTGCTTGGTCATGAAAGGTCACCTCCGACCCCAAAACTTGACGAAACTTTACGATCTAACCATCTGGTTAATTCCTGTTCAGTCAAACCCACTCTGAGGTTGAAAGTTGCGCTTCGCGCTGACGCATCCTTGCGCGTAGTCTCGCATCAGATAAACAGGGAAAATGAACTAATGGCCGCGATGAGACGCGGCTTTTTTCGACAGGTAAGGCTCGGTCAGCGATTGGGTAGAGGACCGTTTTGTTTTCTTTGCGGTCGCCGCAGATTTTCCCTGGCGGCCGCTCTGTTCGCCGAACACGCGCGCAAAAATCTTATCCACGTTCTTCAGTTGCCGTGACAGATCGAAAGCGTGATCGATCTGCTTCCGTGGAACTTTTCGGGTAATCTCTTTATCCGCCAGCACGAGTTGCTGAAAGTTCAAATCCTCTTTCCATGCCCGCATGGCATGTGCCTGCACGATGCGGTACGCATCTTCCCGCGAAACTCCGTGCTCCACCAGATCCAGCAGCAACTGTCCGCTGAAAATCAGCCCGCGCGTGCTCTCCAGGTTGATCCGCATGCGCTCGGGATAAACGAACATCGTTTCGATCAGATTGGAAGTCTTATTCAACAGATAATTGATCAGCGTGGTCGAGTCCGGCAAAATCACCCGCTCGGCCGACGAATGGGAAATATCGCGCTCGTGCCACAGCGCAACATTTTCAAAGCCCGCCTGCGCGTTGCCGCGCACGACCCGCGCCAGTCCGCTGATCTGCTCGCAGGTCACGGGATTCCGTTTATGCGGCATCGCCGAAGAGCCTTTCTGCTTTTCGCTGAAAAACTCTTCCGCCTCACGAACCTCGGTGCGTTGCAAATGACGGATTTCAGTCGCGATCTTGTCCAAAGTTGAGGCAATCACTGCCAGCGTCGCCAGATACTGCGCATGCCGGTCGCGCTGAATGACCTGCGACGAAACCGCCGCGGCCTTTAATCCCAGCCGCGCGCAAATCTTTTCTTCGATTTCCGGCGTAAGGTGCGCGAAGATTCCGACCGCTCCGGAAAATTTTCCCACGCGCATGTCTTCGGCGGCGGCGGTAAAGCGAGTGATGTTGCGCTGCGTCTCCGAATACCAGTTCGCCAGCTTGAAGCCGAATGTAATCGGCTCGGCATGAATGCCATGGGTGCGGCCCACCATTGGCGTATCTTTAAATTCCCACGCGCGGCGTTCCAGCACCTCAGCCAGTCGCTCAAGATCCTGCGCAATCTGTGCCGATGCCTGCTTGATCAGCAAGGCCTGCGCCGTATCGACCACGTCGTTGGAGGTGAGGCCGTAGTGAAACCAGCGCGCATGCGGTCCCACGATTTCGGCGACCGCTGTGGTGAAGGCGATCACATCGTGGCGTACTTCGGCCTCGATGGCGTGGATGCGCTCCACGCTAAAATCTGCGCGTTCGCGGATGGCGCGCGCCGCTTCTTTCGGCACCATGCCCACCTCGGCTAAAGTCTCCGTGGCCGCGACCTCGACGGCCAGCCAGGTGCGAAAGCGGTTTTCGTCGTTCCAGATGCGGCCCATCTCCGGGCGTGTGTAACGCGGAATCAAAGTGGAAAACCCTCCTGACAATTTCTGCTGAAAGTGGGACAGAGGATTCTAAATGGAGTGTGAGAAAGAGGCCAGCGGTGAACTAGATTGGGGAAGTGAATCGTCCCCCGGGGCGTTGCCCAGAATGGCTCACTACCGCTTGCGCCACAAGCTATAATGGCGCGCACGCATGACTCTAACCTCTGGCACCAGACTTGGTCCCTACGAAATCGAATCGCCGCTCGGCGCAGGTGGCATGGGCGAAGTGTATCGCGCCCGCGACACGCGTCTCGAACGCACGGTTGCCATCAAGGTATTGAACGCGCAACTGGTGGCCAGCGCCGAGCTGCGCGCCCGCTTCGAACGCGAAGCCAAGGTCATCTCGCAGCTTCAGCATCCGAATATCTGCGTGCTCCACGATGTGGGCAACGAAGGCCCCATCGACTACCTGGTCATGGAGTTCCTGCAAGGAGAGTCGCTTGCCGAGCGCCTGCGGAAGGGAGCCGCTCCCCCCGGAACAAGTTCTGACCATCGCCATCGAAATTGCCGACGCTCTGGAAAAAGCTCACCGCGCCGGAGTCGTGCATCGCGACCTGAAGCCCGGCAATGTGATGCTCACGAAATCCGGCGCCAAGCTTCTCGATTTCGGTCTGGCCAAGCCGCTCAGCGCAACCGTCGCCTCCGGAACAAAAGGTAGCTCTTCGCGCTTCCGTTTTCGCCGCGGCCTTGACCCAGACCATGCCCTCGCCATCGCCCGCCACACCGCTTTCCACCGCAGGAGCGGTGATCGGGACGGTGCAGTACATGTCGCCCGAGCAGATCCAGGGCATCGAGGCCGACGCCCGCTCCGACATCTTCTCCTTCGGCGTGATGCTGTTCGAGATGGTCACCGGCAAGCGCACCTTCGAAGGCAAGACGCAGGCCAGCATCGTGGGGCAGATTCTCGCCGTCGACCCGCCCTCGGTCAGCACTCTGCGCCCGCAGACTCCGCCGGGGCTGGAGCGCGTCATCCGCCTCTGCCTCGATAAAGATCCCGACGAGCGCATTCAGACAGCGCACGATCTGAAGCTCCAGTTGCAGGCGATCGCCGAGGCGCCGGCTACTATGGCTCAGGCGCCGGTCGTTGTACCTGCGCGTCGAAGTTGGCTGCCGTGGGCTGCGGCGGGAGTGCTGGCCATTGCCGCCATTGCGTTCGCGCTGGCCTACTTACAATCCTCGCGCATGCCGCAGGTCTCAGTTCACTGCTACATTCTGGCACCGGAGAAAGCAACGTTTCGTGCTGACCGGAAACACCGCCGGCCCACCCGTGCTCTCGCCGGACGGCCTGCGAGCTTGCCTTCGTAGCCAAGAACGCAGACGGCAAGCAAATGCTTTGGATCCGGCCACTGAACTCGGGCGTCGCGCAGCCCATGTCCGGAACCGAAGGCGCAACCTACCCGTTCTGGTCCGCCGACAGCCGCTACGTAGGCATTCTTCGCCGCAAGCAAGCTGAACAAGCTCGACGCCAGCGGCGGACCGCCACAGGCCCTTTGCGATGCTTCCAGCGGACGGGGAGGAACCTGGAGCAGTACTGGCACCATCGTGTTCGCGCCGGATACCACCTCAGGCCTTTCGCGCGTCGATGCCGCTGGGGGCACGCGCGTCGCGCTGACCACGCTGGACAGCCAAGGAGACTTCCCATCGCTGGCCCGATTTTCTTCCTGATGGCAACCACTTTCTCTACTTCGCCCACGGCTGGGACCAGCGCAGAAAGCGGCATCTATCTGGCCGCGCTCGATTCCAAGGATAAGGATAAAGACCGCAAGCTGCTCCTGCGCAACGATTCCAACGCCATCTATGCCGCCCCGGGATACCTTTTGTTCGTGCGCGACAACACTCTGATGGCGCAACGTTTCAACCTGCGCAGTCTGGCGTTGGAGGGTGAAGCCAAGGCCCTGGTCGACCATGTCGCCGTCAATACTGACACCTGGCGAAGCGTCCTGACGGCCTCCGCAAACGGCGAACTGCTCTACCAGCACGGCGCGGCGGGCGGCGGGTCTCAATTGGTCTGGTACGACTCATCCGGCAAGCAAGGAGAGCCCGTCCTGCCCGAAACCGCCGATTACTACAGGCCCAGCGCTTTCCCCCGACGCCAGCAAGTTGGCCTTTGTCCTCGAAAACAACGGCGTCGGCGACATTTGGGTGGTTGACCTCGCTCGCCACACCAAAACCCGCCTCACCTTTGGCCCGCTTTACAGCGGTTGGCCCATCTGGTGGCCCGACGGAAAATCCATTGTCTTCAATTACGGGCCCAGCGGCACCCAGGACTCTCTCTACCGTCAAAACGCCGATGGCACAGGCAGCAAGGAGAAGCTGCTGGAAACTCCCGGGATATTCGACATTCCATTCTCCGTCTCCCCCGATGGCCGATACATCGCCTACATGCGGAGCGATCCCAAATCGAGCACTGGCTTGGATATCTGGGCGCTGCCCATGTTCCCGGATAAGTCCGGCGAGCAAAAACCGTTTCCGGTGGTAGCCACGAATTTCTCGGACGTCTCACCCTCTTTCTCACCCGACGGCAAATGGCTGGCCTATGCCAACAATGAGACCGGCCGCCATGGAGGTGTACATCCAGCCTTTCCCGAGCGGCGCCGGCCGCTGGCAGGTATCAACCGCCGGAGGAACGAGACCAAATTGGCGGAAGGACGGCAAAGAACTTTTCTTCTTTTCGACTGACCAGCAGGTGATGGCTGTGGACGTTAGCCAGAACGGCGCCAGCCTGCAACTGGGCACGCCCCACGCCCTGTTCAAAGCCACCACCGTGAGCAGTCCCAATGGACCCTACACCGTTTCCGCCGACGGCAAGAAATTCGTGATGAACACCGTTCTGCCGCAATCCATCACCGAACCGCTCACCCTGATCACCAACTGGCCCGCTGACCTGAAACAATGAGACTCCGGCGCAAGCCAAACTGACTCACTATCTCTGACTCCCTCCGCTGGCACGTTTCCGCCCAGTCGGCATACAATGTTTTCTAGCCTGAACCTTATGTCGCCCTTTCCAGAGGATCTAACCACAATCAAAGACGACATGATCGCCTTCATCGAAGGTCATGGCATGAGCCGCTTTCACGGTTACGTGGATTACGACGAGGTGCAATGCGTCATGTGGGAGGCGGGGACGAATCCAGACGGCTGGAAGGATTTTGTTGAGCTGGCCAAAAGCGCGGGGTCTCCGTTTCTGACTATGCATTCGTGGAAACTCGAGCGCGAGGAACTCGATGAGTTGATCGAACGACTGCATCAGTCCGAGTTTTCCGACGGCGACGACGTGGAAGATGCCCGCTGGCTGAAGGCTCACATCGGCAAGGTTGGATTTCTGCAGCTCGGCTGGGCCTATCAGGGATCGATGTTCCTCTGCGAGGCTAGCACCGATTGGTACGATCGCTACCAGCGCCTGCTGGAAGTCTCCGAAGATTTCGGCGGTATTCCCATCGACGAACCGGATCAGGACGACGAGAACTAGCTGTGCACTGGGAGCTGGCGTCTGAAGATCCAGTGCGCGTACGGACGCTGGCCGCGGCACTCAAGGATATCCCTCAGCTTCAATTCTTGACCCCCAATCGCGGACGAGCTTCCGCCAACCCCAACGCCGCGCTGCACACATTGGCGCGGCTGCTCGTTCGTCGTGGAATCAGTGACCCTGACTCCGCCGCCCGCTTTCTTTTCCCCTCCATTGATCAACTGCATGCGCCGGAAGAACTGATGGGAGTGCGTGCCGCAGTCGACCGTCTCGACGCCGCCATCGAACGCAAAGAGCCGATGCTGATCTACGGTGACTACGACGTCGATGGCACCATGGCCGTCATCATTCTGAAAACCGCCATCGAACTCTGCGGTGGCGCGGCCGATTTTCATGTGCCGCACCGCATTCGCGAGGGCTACGATTTGCGCGAAGATGTGATTGAGCGCGCCGCCGCCACGGGCATCCGCCTGATCATTAGCGTCGACATGGGCATTCGCGCCTTCGCTCCGGCCGAGACGGCACAGCGACTCGGCGTGGATTTGATTGTCACCGACCATCACCTGCCCGGACCGGATGGCGTGCCGCGTGCGCTGGCGGTTGTCAATCCCAATCAGGCCGGATGCACCTATCCCTATAAGCAGCTCTGCGGCGCGGGCGTGGCTTTCAAAGTGGCGCAGGGATTAATGCAGCGCCGCCTGCCAGAAAAAGATCATGCTCGGATGTTGCGATCGTTTATGAAAGTTGTGGCCATTGCCACCATCGCAGACTCTGTTCCGCTGACCGGCGAGAATCGCGTGTTCGCCAAGCTGGGGCTGGATGAACTGCGGCGCGCGGTGAATCCGGGGCTGAAAGCACTGCTCGAAGTGGCGCAGGTTTCGAATAAGCGTCCGCCGAGCTCCACCGAAGTTGCCTTCCGCATTGCGCCCCGCATCAACGCTGCTGGCCGCATGGATATTGCCCGCGATGTGATCGAACTGTTCAGCGTGAAAGACGCCGACCGCGCCCGCCTGCTGGCCGGCAAACTCGACCGCCTGAACGCCGAGCGCCAGGAAGAGGAGCGGCGCATTCTGCGCTCTATCGATGAGCGTATCGCCGGCGATCCCGCATTATGCGAAGCCTACTGCATCGTGGTCGATGGCGAAGGCTGGCATCGGGGCGTGATCGGCATTGCTGCCACTCGCGTGGTCGAGCGCTATCACCGGCCCGCGCTGGTCATCTCACGCGATGGCGAAGAAGCGTTCGGCTCCGGACGGTCAATTCGGGCTTTTCATCTGCTGGAAGCCGTCGAGTCGGCGCACGCGTTGTTTACCCGCTACGGCGGACATTCTCACGCCTGCGGCTTCGCCATGCCCGCCGCAAACGTCGCTCAGCTGCGCGCCGAACTGGATGCCTTCGCGCGAACGCGCCTGACCGCAGCCGATTTCGATCCCGTGCTTGATCTGGAAGCAGAATTGGACTTCGAAGATATTAATCCGGCGCTGTATCAAATCCTGCAATTGCTGGAGCCGCACGGAGCCGCCAATCACGAGCCCGCATTCTCAGCCCGAGGCGTTCGTCTGATCGCCCCCCCGAAGATTCTGAAAGACAAACACATCAAGCTGAAACTGCAAGCTGCCGAACGTGCAGCCGAGCCGGTGCAGCAAGAACTCTCGGCTGTAGCCGTCCTCGTCACGCCCAACTGTCATCCCGATAGCTCAGCCATCACCCGAGCGGAAAAAGCGGAAGCCAAGGGCGCGCAATTAGGACCTGGGAACATAGAACCGAGAACTGGGCTCAAGCCTGTTATCGACGCCCTGGGTTGGCACATGGCCGAACGCCTGCAATCCTCACCCCTTCTCGCCGGAGATGCCATCGACATCGCCTTCACCATCGGCCACAACGACCATCCCGAATTCGGCGGGCTGGAATTGTCGCTGCGGGATTTCAGGCCAGGTAACTGAATAAGCCGGTGTGGGCTAAACTGAACTTGTAATGCCCCTGCCCATCTACCGCCTGCGCCGCTGGCTTCTGGTAATCGCAATGCTCTTTATTGCCATGATCGCGGGAGTTTATTTCTATGCCCGCATGCGCGAGCGCGACGTGCTGAAGGAAATTCCGAACAAGCTGGGCATCGACATCAAGCAGACCGCCAACGGATTTCAATTCTCGAAATCCGATGGCAAGCGCACCCTGTTCACCGTGCAGGCGAGCAATCTCAAGCAGTTCAAGCTCGATGGCAGCGCCGAACTGCACAACGTCAGCATCATTCTTTATGGCCGCGACTCTTCGCGCTTCGACCAGATTTACGGCAGCGATTTCAGCTACGACAAGAAGTCGGGCAACATCTTAGGCAAAGGCGAGGTGCAGATCGATCTGGAGGCGAATCCTGGGGGCGAGAACGGGCCAGATCAAGACACTCCGAAGGAACTGAAGAATCCTATTCACCTCAAGACGACGGATCTGGTTTTTAATCAAAATAGCGGCGACGCCGCCACCGTCGCGCGCGTGGATTTCAGCACGCCGCAGGCTACGGGATGGGCAGTGGGCGTGCAATATTCGGCGAAGACCAAGGTGCTTACCTTGGGTTCGCAGGTTCACGTGACGTTTGGCGGAGAGGATTCTGCCCGCCTTTTCGCCACGCGCGGCCTGATTACGCGCGATCCGCGGGTGATTGTGCTGGATCATCCGCGGCTGGAGCGGTCTAGCGGAACTGTAGAGTCGGATGCGGCGACCCTCTTTCTAAATTCGGACAATGAGGTGGACCGCGTGCTAGCGAAGGGGAACGTCAATGCGGTGTCGGCAGAACAGAGTGCCCAGCCAGTTCACGCCCGCGCCGATGAAGGCGAGATGTTCCTTACCGGCAAGCAGAATCTGCTGCGGACAGCAACTTTGACCGGGAACGTGCACGTCGAACGAGCCGGCTCGCAACCCATGCAGGGCACTGCCGGACGCGCAATTCTGGATTTTCTCGGACGGAACGAGTTGCGGAAAGTGCATGCGTCCGATGGCGTTCATCTGGTGCAGCACGGTGTTAGTAATGCCAATAGCGCTACCAGTTCCGCGGCCTCGGCGGCGAGTGCTTCGCCGCCACAAGATTTCGACATCACCGCCCCGACGATTGATTTCTTTATCGCTGACGGAAAGCGGCTGGACCGCGCAGAAACTGGTGGTCCGCCGAGGATTACGATCACTCCCCAGCAAAGCTCGAGTGCAAATTCCGGAGCGGCTGGCCAGCGCACCGTCATCACCGCCGACCGTTTTGACGCAATGTTTGTCGAGACCCCCGAAGGCTCAAGTCGCCTGGCTTCGGTTCACGGCGCGCCCCGCGCGAAAATCGTCAACAGCGCCGTGGGAGTTCCGGACCGCGTGAGCACAAGCCAGACGCTGGATGCCGCGTTCTTTCCGCAAGGAGGTACCGAATCGGGGATTGAGAAGATTATTCAGCAGGGAAGCGTCTTCTATACCGACGGTCTGCCGCCTGAGAAGCGCACTCAGGCCTGGGCAGACAAGGCGGTCTACACGCCCGCCGACCGGATTTTGTTGCTCACCGGAAATCCGCGCGTGGCGGATGGGAGCATGGTGACAACCGCGCGTACGATCCGCATCGATCGCACGACCGACGACGCCTTTGCCGAGGGCGGCGTGAAGAGCACTTACAGTGAACTCAAAGAGCAGCCCGACGGCGCGCTGCTGGCGTCGGCTTCGCCGATTCATGTAACTTCGGCGACCATGACGGCCCACAACTCTCCGGCGGTCGCTTTGTATCAGGGCAACGCGCGTCTGTGGCAGGACGCAAACATTGTGGAGGCGCCGACGATCCAGTTTGATCGCGACCGCCGATTTTTAGTGGCGCAGGGGACGGCCACCCAACCAGTTTCGACCGTGCTGGTGCAGGCGAAATTGGGTCAGGATCAGGCCAGTCAGTTTCACCCGGGAGCTAGCGCGGGAGACAAAACCGCGAAAGACAAAACAAAGATCAAGGAAACGCAATCCGATCGAGGCAAAGCCGGAGGGACGCTGCCGCTACAGAACGATCGGGCGCAAAACGACGGAACCAGCCCCATCGCCATCACAGCCGCGCGTCTAACTTATTCCGATGCCGAGCGGCTGGCACACTATGAGGGTGAGGTGGTCGCGAAAGGTGAGAACTTTACCGAATCCTCCAAGACACTCGACGCCTACCTTCTGCCCCGAAGCCAAGGCTATGGAAATAAATCGCTTACAGGGCCTGGGCAGCTCGATCACATGGTCGCCCAGGGCAACGTAATCATGGTCCAACCCACCCGCCGGGCTGTAGGAGACAAACTGGTTTACACGGCTTCGGATGACAAGTTCGTCCTCACCGGAGGACCGCCTAGCATTTTTGATGCCGAACGTGGCAAGATTACCGGGGTTTCGTTGACTTTCTTTAGGAGCGATGATAGGGTGCTCGTAGAAGGCGAAGCAAGTACTCCTGTGGTAACACAAACGCGAGTGGCACGATAAGTGCTGGGGCTCGAAGCCGTACGCGACTTGTGCGGGCATGAGGCATGCGAAATCTGGCCACGGATGAAATTGGCAAGTCGTACCGCGGCCGCCGCGTTGTGAATGGTGTCAGCCTGCGCGTGGAGCAGGGCGAAGTGGTTGGATTACTTGGCCCTAACGGCGCCGGCAAGACGACGACGTTTTACGCTATCGTTGGCCTGATCCCCCCCGATACTGGCCGCGTGTTGTACGACGGCCAGGATATTACTGACGTTCCCATGTACCTGCGGGCGCGCCAGTATGGTATCAGTTACCTCCCGCAAGAAGCTTCGGTTTTTCGCAAACTGACGGTGGAAGAAAACATCCTCGCGGTGTTGGAGGCGCAGCCCATGTCCTGGCACGAGCGCCGCGAGAAGATGGAAAAATTCATCGACGAACTTGGCCTGGAGCACATCCGCCACAATCGCGGATACGCCCTGTCCGGGGGAGAGCGCCGGCGCGTCGAAATTGCCCGCTGTCTGTGCATCAACCCGACTTTTATTTTGCTCGACGAACCGTTTTCCGGGATCGACCCCATCGCAGTCCTCGATCTCCAGAAAATTATCAGCAGTCTGAGGGCCAGCGGCATCGGTGTCTTGATCACCGATCACAATGTGCGCGAGACTTTGTCGGTAACCGATCGCGCCTACATCATCGATGACGGACGAATTTTCCGTCACGGACCACCGGCCCAGTTGGCTAGCGATCCGGAAGTGCGAAGAGTTTACTTGGGAGAGAGCTTCTCTTTGGTCTGAGGCTTCAAAGTTTAGGGTTGTAAGGATTCGAGTTAAACAGCGGGGGCCATCGGATTCCTTGAAACCTTGAAACTTTGAAGCGTTGAAACATTGCAGTTCTGAAACATGGTCCTTCTTCAACACAAATTAAGTGTCAAGCTGTCCCAGCGCCAGATCCTTACGCCGGGTCTCGTGCAGATGGTCTCCGTCCTCGCGCTCAACAAACTTGAGCTCAAGGACATGATCAACTCCGAGATGGTCGAGAACCCGGTTCTTGAAGAGCTCGAAGACTCAGTTCCGCTGATCGACGATGTCGGCCGCAAAGAAGAAGGGCTCGACCGCGCCACCACCAAGACTTCCACCGAAGAAGCTCCCATCACCGCCGAAAAGAAAGATCCCTTCGAAGAGATCGACTTCGGCTCGTTCTTCCAGGACTACCTCGACCCGGGCTACCGCACGCGCGGCGAGATGGAAGAAATCGAGCGCCCGTCCTTCGAAAATTTCTTGTCGAAGCCGACCACTTTGACCGATCACCTGGTTTGGCAGCTGGGGGCTTTGAGTCTAAGTCCCACGGTGCGCGAGGCCGCTGCGCAGATCATCGGCAATCTGAATGAAGATGGCTACTTGATCGCGAGCGACGACGAGATGCTCGGCGTAGCTCCGCCCGCGCCCCCAGAAGCCGACGAAGCCACGGCTCAACATATTGTCAGCGAAGCTGCTGCGTTGGGCCTGAGTTCGGAAGAAGCTCCGGTCGAAACTGCATCGGTCGCTACCCACGTGGATGCGACTTCGGAGGACGAGCAGGTCGCCCCCATCTCCCCGAGCGAATTGCATGACCGAATCTCTGCCGCCGCGTCATCGAGTGCGCATGAGCTTCCCGCCGCGCTCTCGGCGCACGGACTAGGATCAGATACGCCATCCGCCACCTCTGCGGCGGCCAACGTACCCCTAGGCAGTCAAAGCGTGAGCGCCGCCGCCGTGGCGCCCGCGCCAGCGCACCAGCTCTATAAAAGCAGCTTCACCCTCGCCGATCTTCAGGAAGCTCTGGAAGTGGTTCGCCAGCTCGACCCTCCGGGGGTGGGTTGCCGCGATCTCCGCGAATGCCTGCTGCGGCAGTTGCACTATCATCAGCAACAACTTGCGCAACATAAGAACGGGCATAAGAACGGGAACGGCACGGCACAAGTCCTGCAGGATGCCATCGCCGTCGTCGACCAGCACCTCCGCGGCGTACAAAACAAACAACACAAAGAAATCGCCAAGGCCATCGGACGCCCCCTCGAAGCCGTGCAGCACGCCATCGATTACATCCGCACCCTCGATCCCCGCCCCGGCCTGCAGTACAACAAAGTTTCCGCGCGCCTCATCGAGCCCGACGTGGCATTCGTCAAGCATGGCGACGAATGGCTCGTCCTCATGAACGATGATGATCTTCCGCAACTTCGCCTCAACCCCGCCTACAAAAAATTGCTCACCCGCGAAGCCAACGACAAGAACACGCGTGATTACGTGAAAGAGCGCTACAAGAGCGCCATCCAGCTGATCAAAAATATCGAGCAGCGCAAGCAGACCATCACCAAAGTCTGTTACTGCATCGTTGCCCGCCAATACGATTTTCTGGAAAAAGGCATCGACTACCTCAAGCCCATGATGATCAAGGAGGTTGCCGAAGAAATCGGCGTTCATCCTTCCACCGTGAGCCGCGCCGTGGCCAGCAAATACGCGCACACGCCGCAGGGCGTCTTCGAACTGCGTTATTTCTTCAGCGAAAGCGTGCAGGGTCCGGAAGGCGGCAACACCAGCCTGCTGATCCTGAAGCGGCGCGTCAAAAAATTGATCGACGAAGAAGATCCCGCGCGCCCGCTCACCGACGAGCAACTCACCCGCATCCTGCAATCGCAAGGCATTCAGGTAACCAGACGCACGGTAGCGAAATACAGAGAAGATATGCGCATTCCCAGTACGCACCAGCGCAGAAGAAAAGAGTAAGAGCTCAGAAGTTAGAATGCAGAAGTCACTTCTGCATTTGTTCTTTGAAGGAGCGCCGCTTCATGAATGTGGAATATACCGGCAGGCACTACGAAGTAACCTCCCTTATCCGCAAAGAAGTTGAAACCGGCCTCGGCAAAATCCGCAAGATGCTGGGCGACAAATTTGAAGCCAAGGTCATCCTCGCCGTCGAAAAACATCGTCACAAAGCCGAAATCACCATCAACCCGCGCAACGGCCTTCTGGTTGGCCTCGCCCAGGCGAAGGACATGACCAGGGCTGTCAACGAGGCTCTCGACCACCTGGAAAAGCAGGCGGTGAAATACAAGACCAAGTGGCAATCGAAGAAGCGCTCCGCCCGCAAGAGCGAGGAAGTAAAGAAGTGGAACGGAAACGCCACGGGACAAGAATCCTCGCCGGAAGCGGGGGCGCAAGCCCACACTAAGGTCGGACTCACGGAAAAAACCGCCGTTCCCGTAGCCGTCCATCGTTATCCCGCAGTCGCCAAAACCACCGAAGTGCATCTGGTGCGCTCCGATGAAGCTGTCGCCATGCGTCCGATGACCCTCGAAGAAGCCATCAAAGAAGCCCACTTCCGCGATCGCGACGTATTCGTCTTCCGTGATCCCAAAGGCAAAGTGATGGTCCTGCACCGCAAGCGCGACGGCAAGATGGAGCTGATCGAAGCCCCGTAAATTCAGACATCAAGAATGGACTTGTCATGCTGAAGCGGAGGGACTTTGCGGTCCCAACGCGAAACGCAGCGGGCGCAAGCACGTTTCGGGCGCGAAATTGAGGTTGAATTTGCGCTTTGCAGCGTGCGGAAACCTGGGAAGTCCTTTGTTTTCAGCGCCGGTTTATCATTTTGTCACCCCTCCCCCCACCCCCTCGGTTGTTTAGAATCAGCAGGTTACGTGTATACACAGGAGGCAAAATCCTCATCCCAAGGAGTTGCATACTAAGCTCCGTGAAACAAAGGAGTTAGGTGGGTCATGTTGCACGGCTGCCGATTTACTCAATAGATAGCCAGGATCGGATTTCGCAATCGAGGGATTGATTTATTGCCAAAGTTTCCGGAGCAATTGCGAGTTTTTTGGGGAAGGCTCGCCGTAGCCGACCCGTGAAACTGCCACGACAAATCGATTGGACGAAGGTGTCGTCGATACCAACGTCCAATGGCGCTGATCGGCGCCGAGGCGCATGGTTGTTGTGGAAGCTGGAGTCGCCGCTCTACCGGCCGCGACCTGATTCGCCAACTCCAGAACGCTGTTTTTAGTGAGAGAACCGCCGACGTGAGCTCGATCGAAGTCGACACAACGGATCACCAACCTACAAATTCCCAATGGAAAAGGAGACGAATATGACCACCACGCCGAAACCGGACGAGAACTCAGTCGTCGCAGTTTTCAGTCAACACTCCGCGGCCGAGAATGCCATCAAGCAATTGAAGAGTGACGGCTTCGATATCAAAAAGCTAGCCGTTGTTGGCCGGGATTATCAAACCGAAGAGGATGTTGTCGGTTTCTATAACACCGGCGACCGCATGAAGTATTGGGGCAAGTGGGGAGCGTTCTGGGGCGGCCTTTGGGGCCTGCTCACCGGCGCCGCGTTTTTGATTATTCCCGGCGTCGGACCCATCGTGGCTGCGGGCTCTGTCGTCGCCTGGATTGTCGCCGCTCTCGAAGGTGCCGTTGTGGTCGGAGGCGTCAGTGCGCTGGGTGCAGGACTGTTTAGCCTCGGTATTCCGAAAAACAGCGTCGTGAAGTACGAAACATCGATCAAGGCCGGAAAATTTGTGTTGATCGCGCACGGAACCGCTGAGGAAGTTTCCAAAGCCCGCGACCTGTTGAATACTTCCGGTGCGGAGCAAATCGACAGCTACGCACAGTCGACCAAAGAGGCTCGCGCAGCCTGATCGAGCTGAGGTTTCTCGGAGAGTTGTTGGGCATTCTGTTTAACCACAGTGGTCCTGGCAAACGGGCTACTGTGGTTTAAGAATGTTCTAGGAAACTTCCATTCGGATAATCTTTTTTCCGCTGATCCATCAGTGGAGCTGGGCCGAGCTAGCCTTGGGGTTTTGCGGGAAAGGACCATTACGGCAGACACCCGGCTACGCAAAGTGGACTTATAACGCGGAGTTAGCTGCCTGCTCGAGCCTGCGAGCATTCGCACTCATACTAACCATCTCCTCTACGTCACTCTCGCTGAGAGGTGGGTCGTCGGAATCGCCGGTGATGAGCGCTTCGGAGGCGTGATCAAGTTCTCGATTGATCTCTTCCGCCGAACAGCGATCCAGCCAACCCGAGTCTGGTTGCGCGTAGTCCGAGGGATCCTCGGAGATCAGGACCGCGCGCAGTTTTTCTTCAGTCTTTTCGAGGTAGATCTCCTCCTTGCTGGCCCGAGTCTCCTCACGAGCGTCCGTATTCCCCAGGACGTTCTTACGAGCGATCTTGTGTTTGTTCCCATTGAGTGACATAGCTTCATCCTTACCTCACACCCCGCATCACACCACAAGTACGCATGCCGGACAATTGGACGATAGTATTGGGGCTGCCCCAGGGGGCTGGCCCAGCCGTCCTCTACCACGACACGGGATGCCCCACCCGTGGCAGTTTCACGGGTGGGTCTCGATGCCGACCGGGGTCAGGAGATTTTGCGGATTTGGAGCGCCGCGATTTGGGGCTCGTTGACTAGAACCGGTCCGGGGTCGCCGTAGGCGTAGTGGCGGAAGCTGCTCCAGGGCCACTCCTCGGGCTTTAGAACCAGGCCGCGGCGAACGGGATTGTGGTGCATGTAGCGCAGCTTCTCCACGCGCTTTTTCTCGCTGAAAACAACGAAATCGTAGAAGCGGCGTTGCCAGATGTGTCCTACGGCGAGGGGGCTGCCGAAGAGCGCGTTGGCCCCGGGTTGGGCGCGAAGCTCGCGCAGCAGCCGATGCGCAAAGTTTTGTTTCAGAGCCGCCATCGCCAGTGAAGGGTTTCCGCGCTCCGGCTCAGTAAATAGAAGATGGACATGCTCGGGCATGACCACGTAACCGACAACCACAAAGCGATGGCGCTGGCGGACCTGCTCCATCACTTCGAGGAAGAGGTCGCGGGAGCGAGGCGTGCCGAGAAGCGGACGGCGCTGAAAGCAACTTGTGGTAATGAAGTGGGAGTATCCCGCGCCGTAGAAGCGGTGCAGATTCGTCGGCATGAGAAGGGTGTAACAGGAGGGCGAAGATTTTGCTGTG
The DNA here is from genome assembly GCA_963818935.1 of uncultured Acidobacteriaceae bacterium. Lineage (GTDB taxonomy): Bacteria > Acidobacteriota > Terriglobia > Terriglobales > Acidobacteriaceae > Sulfotelmatobacter. Next base: position 53,107 of record CAWFUK010000065.1, on the reverse strand, counting down.
ACAAGCGAACATGGGGGGAGGGTTCGTTGCAGCCCACCCGTGAAACTGCCACGGGTGGGGCAGCCTTTTTCGTGGTGGAGTGCGCTGGGCCAGCCCCCGGCTCCCGCTCAATCCCAGGGTACGTTGCACTCGCAACCAACGTCGAAGTAGGTCGAGGGCTGGCGAACGCCTTCGAACTCCCTCCGGACCCCGGGCCGTGATGGGCCTCCAGATTTTGCGGTGCTATTATGCGTAGTCCCAGACCTGCGGAGGTCGAAATGATTACCACCGATTCTGCAATCGACTTCGGCGTCCCGGAAAAGCGAACCTCTAAAGTCTCCGCAAAGGCAGCGCTAAGGCGAGATGCGGCGGAGGCGAAAAAGGAAATCGTTAAGCGCTGCTCGGCAGCCAACTTGGGGTGCCAAGACTCTCAGAGTCCGGAGTCGAAGAGTGCGCTGACAGTAGAACTCAAGTGCGGCCGGGCCACGCGCAAGGTAAACCTAGATACCGATCAGCGCATAGTTGACTTTGCGTCGACAGATTTTGAGCGTTGGGTTTGCCTGTCTGACTATGAAGCAGCTTGCTCTTACGAACAAGGGACCATCGAGGCGCTCCTAAGATTTCCAAGCATCGGGCCGTCTTTGAGCACATTGCTGCGTTTTCGTCGTCTCTTCGCGCCCTCTTGGGGCCCCCCAGGATACGATCTTAGTTCCGTGAAGTTAGCGCTCCAACCCCAACAAGAAGGTGCGCCGACAATCGAGATTAGCCCACCATCGGAAACATTCAAGAAGCTTTTACCAGGATGGCAATCTTCTTCGTCGTCCGCGTTGTCGATAAAGATCAGCGCAACCCAGATAAAAACCCACGATGAGGCGGCTTCCCAGCTTCAGAGACTCAGCAATGCGGTGTTCTTCCAGATCGATCTCCTTTCCAGTATCCCTCTGGGCCTCGCCCGCGCCCTGAGGGGCCGGTACGGAACGATAGCCTCAACCGCAGAGAAGAATCTTGTGACCGAACTCCAGTATCCGAGGGCTGAATTCGACCTGGCCCCGTCATCACTTTACTGGTACGGGCGCACCGCAGTAGGTATGCCTCTACTCCAGTTTCTTGCCTTCTATCAGGTCGCCGAGTTTTATTTTCCAGTCTATTCAAAAGCTGACGCTCAGCGCAGACTAAAGGCGCTTCTTAAAGATCCGACCTTTAGGGGTGATCGCGACGCCGATGTTGCGAAGCTCCTCTCAGTAATCTTCGTCACTCGGAGCGGGGCCTACGGCGATGAAAAATCGCAACTCCATGCGACGGTCATGGAATGCGTCGACCCAGCTGAGCTACGCAGTTTCTTGGAGTCAGATGCTCAACGAAAAGAGTTTTACACAGACAAGGCGAAGTCTCCGTATAAGAGATTGTCTCTCGCTAATCCCTCCATCGATCTCAGGCCGGAGGTCGCCCAGAGAATTTACGACATTCGATGCAAGATCGTACATACCAAGGTCAACGGCAGCGAGGTAGACAGCGAATTGCTATTGCCGTTTTCCAAGGAAGCTGAGCGTCTATTCTTTGATATACAGCTCGCGCGCTACCTTGCACAACGCTGTCTCATCTCCGCCAGCCTTTCCCTCCACAGCTAAAGGTTCGATAACTGAGTTCTGAGATTGCTAACAACCGGCGAAAACTGCGCCCCACGCTGGCGTTCTCCACGGACGCGCTACTGATGCGCAGGATACCTTGTCCGAGAATTTTTCCTCTGTGACATCTAACCTTGCCTTCCACAGCCCCTGCCCTCCATGATCGTCGAGGGGGGCTGGCCCAACCTACCTGCCTTCTCCTACCTGAGGCTGCCCCACCCGCCGCGCAGTTCGGCGGGTGGGCTACCCGAATGCCTAATCCACCGGCCTTACCTTCATGCGCGCCGGTACTTTCTCTTTCACCGACACCGGTCCAGCCTTCCCATCAACTCTGCGCTCCAAACAGCAAAATCATAGAACCGGCCCCGGCAGCCGACTAACCCACCCGCCGAACCCCTCGGCGGGTGGGGCATCCTCTGTTAGGATGGTGCGGAATGGGTGGGCCAGCCCCCGTATCAAATGCCGAAAATGTTGAAACGTCGGGGGCTGCCCCGGCCGTACTCTACCACGACGCGGGATGCCCCACCCGTCGCGGTTTCACGGGTGGGTCTCGATGCCGACGGAGCTCAGCAGATTTTGCGGATTTGAAGCGTCGCGGCTCGATGCATCACAAACTCACGACGAACCCAGCTCACAACGGCGCCCAGCCCACGCAGCAGATCCGCAAGCATCTCCACTCAGCACCGCCGCCGAAACATTTCCACACCCCGTTGTGACATCTGACCTTGCGACTATAAGCTAATTGTGTAATGCTAACTATATCTATGCGGTTTAGGGAGGCACACCCCCCGCCGAGACCTAAGTCCTTTGTTTCACGGATTTTGATATCTAAGTCCTTTAGAAGACGGATTTTGCGGACGAAAGTTTGCTAACTCCAATATTTTCAAGATCACGGCAAGGGGGGGAGGGGGGGGGGCTAATTACCAAATGGTAAACACGGCGCGCCTCCCGACAAATCGACCGGGAGAGTGGCCGAAACTGCGGCTTTATTTTCGAATAGAAACCACCGCAGCGGATTATTCACACCGACCGCGCCGCCTCTTCGCGTAGTTTCTGCCGTTGCGCGACTTGTTCGTCGGTCAGGCGGGCGTCGTAGATTGATCGCGGCTCAATCGACCGCGCGATCAGTGTGGCAAGGGTGACGATGATCAGCAGCGGCAGCATGAACGAGCGGTCGCGCGCAGTCAACTCCATCATCAAGACTACGGCGGAAACCGGTCCTTGCGTGGTGGCGGCGACAACCGCACCTGCGCCAAGGAGCGCGAACAATCCGGGCGAGACACCCGGCCAGATCCATCCCCAGGCGTGGCCGAGAACGGCGCCCAGCAAGGCTCCTGCGGTAAGCGATGGAGTGAACAATCCTCCGGGAATTCCGCCGCGCATGCACAGTCCCGTGGCTGCAGGCTTCAAAGCCAGTAGCGCCAGCACGACCAGCGGTGCGACTTGGTTGGTAAACAATAATTGCGAAATATCTTTGCCGTTGCCGAGAATTTGCGGAAACCAGATCGATACCACGCCAATGATCCCCATCACAATGATTGGCCCCACAAACCTGTGCCAGCCTTTAGGCTTATTGTGATCCGCCCATCGAATCATGCGAACGTAGCCCACGGAAGCGATGCCCGCGATCGGTCCCACCAAAATCGCCCAGACAATCACCGAAGCCGGACTGCCATAGCTCGGAACGATATAAGTAGGTGCATTCGGCAAAGCCAGCCAGGAGACGGCCGTCGCGATCATGGAAGCAACCACGGCCGGCAGCACGTAACGCAGAGCGAGTTTGCCGCGCATCACTTCGAGAGCGAACATGGCGCCTCCCAGCGGAACGCCATAGGCCGCGCCCATTCCGGCGCCTGCGCCGCAGGCCACCAGCAGACGCCGCTGCTCATCGGAAAGGCTGCCGCGATCGGACAAGAGATTCGCAATCACCGCGCCAGCTTGTTTGGGCGCGCCCTCGCGGCCGAGAGACGCTCCCATGCCCACGGCGAAGATGGAAATGATGGCGCTGCCGAGCGTGCGCACCGCGGGCATGCGCCCGGCATAGAGCCAAATCGCCGCCGTGGTTTCGATGCCGTTAGCGCTGGTCACTTGCTTGAGGATGAAATATCCCAAGCCCACCACGATGCCGCCGATGAGAGTCACGAGAATGTGTCTCTCGACGCTGGCGTGTTGCGCCGCTTGCAGAATGTCGCTGGCCGAACCGCGCCACGCGATGCGCTGCGTGAGCTCGAGAAGCCGCGTCAGCGCAGCCGCCCCCAGCCCGGTGCCGGCCCCGGTAAGCAAAACCGCGATCCAGAAGCGGGCCGCGCCCGGATTAAAAAGCGTCGCCGGAATCGCATCACCGCTCGGTTGTGGACCGGGTTCGGACATTTGCAAATACTATCGTGAGTCGAGCCTTGGAGAATCGACAGTCTAGCCGATGCGAATCGTGCAGTGAACGCCGACGATGTCGGCTTGAAATTGCAAAATGAGTTTTACGAGAGCGAACACTTGCAAGCTCTTTAGGAGATTCCGATCAGCACGCCGGTAATAAATACCAGCACGCCGCCGAGGCCGACTTGCAGCGCGGCGGAGACCCAGGGACTATCCATGTAGCGATGGCGAATCCAGGTGATGACGGCCAGTTCGGCTATGACCACCGCTCCCGCGGCCCATAGCGCCATGCGGAAGTCTTGCAGAAGGAATGGCAGCGTGTGGCCGATGCCGCCGAGCGCGGTCATGGCGCCGCAGATTAAACCGCGCACCCAGGGATGACCCCGGCCAGTCAGACTGCCGTCATCGGAGAGCGCTTCGGCAAACCCCATGCTGATGCCCGCGCCGGCCGATGCCGCTACGCCCACGAGAAATGCCTCGTGACTATTCTTGGTCGCGAAGGCTGCGGCGAAGACGGGGGCCAGGGTCGAAACCGAACCATCCATCAGCCCCGCCAAACCGGGCTGCACGATCTGTAAAACGAAGAGGCGGCGCTGCGCCTTCTCCTCGTCAGCTTTCACATGGGCGGGCAATTTTTCCTTATCCAATTCCTGGGCGCGCTCTTCGTGCTCGCGTTCTTCATTGATGAGATCATCGAGCAACTGGCGGATGCCGGCATCCTGGGTGCGGGCTGCCGCGCGCTCGTAAAAACGACGGGTTTCGACCTCCATGGTGCTGGCTTCTTTGCGGACGGCATCGATGCGCAAGGGGCGGATCAGCCACAGCGCGGGACGTTCGACGAATCCACGCACGTCCTGCCGCCGGATCAAGGGAATGTGCTCGCCAAATTTTTGCCGGTATAGCTCAATCAGCTTTCTCCGGTGTTCCGACTCTTCTTCGCGCATGGCCTCAAACATCGAGGCGGACGCGGGATAGTCCTGCCGCAGACCTTCGGCATACTCCGAGTACACGCGCTCATCTTCTTCTTCCAGGGAAATGGCCAGAGCCAGCACTTCACGTTCCGTGAGTTCTTGAAACTTCTTCATGGCGGATTAGCTTACCTGTCGGAGAGGAACTTATTCAAATCGGAATGTCTGGACTTGCATATTCTGTTTGCGCTTGCCTTCAATGCTACTATCCAGTGCATGACACCTCGAAAATCGCCGGGGTCCGCCAAACGCGGGAAAACCGGTGGAAAGGCCAAGAAAGCGCGGCGCGCGGTTCCGCACGACGCGCCGCACGCTCCTGAGTTAGTCGTGATCACCGGCATGAGCGGCTCGGGCAAAGCTTCCGTGCTCAAAGCCTTCGAGGATCTCGGCTACTACTGCGTCGACAATCTTCCGGTCGAACTGATTCCGCGCTTTGCCGAGATGGCGCTGCAGTCGGGCGAAATACGCCGTACGGCCCTGGTGGTCGATGTACGCGAAGGCTCCAAACTTGAGAAGCTGCCCGGCATTCTGAAGTCGGTGCGGCGCATGATTCCGACCAAGGTCGCGTTTCTGGAGGCCTCCGACGCGGTGCTGCTGCGGCGTTTCAGCGAAACCCGCCGCCCGCATCCGTTGGGCACGGACGCGCCGGTCAACGCCGCGCTGAAAACGGAACGGCGACATCTGGCCAGCATCCGCGCCATGGCCGACATCGTCATCGACACCTCCAAGTTCAACGTTCACGAACTGCGCGCTCACGTTACTGAGCGTTTTCGCGAGCAGGCTACCGAGAAGAGCATCCTGGTTTCGTGCGTCAGCTTCGGATTTCGCCACGGCGTGCCCGAAGATGCCGATCTGGTCTTTGATGTGCGCTTTCTCCCCAACCCGCATTTCGTGCCGGAATTCCGCCCGCTCACCGGACGCGATCTGCGCGTGGCAAAATACATCCGGTCGTTTCCGCAGACGCAGGAGTTCATCCTGCGCATCTCGGACCTGCTGATTTACCTGCTGCCGCACTACATCCGGGAGGGGAAAAGTTATCTCACGATTGCTTTTGGCTGCACGGGCGGACAGCATCGCTCTGTCATGATCGCCGAGGAAGTCAGCAAGCGCTTGCATTCTGCCGGCTACCACGTGAAGGTTGTGCATCGGGACATGCCGCGGTAAGGGTGAAACGGCTGAGACGATATCCCGATGATTACTTGGGGTTTGCCCAGGCATCGCAGTAAAATAAAAACTTGCAACCCATGCTCATCCTAGAGCCGGTAAGCCAGTGCGGCCTGTTCTCAGGCGCAAGGCGGGGAGCGGTATGCGCCAGTTGACTCGACTGGTGCGGTACGCGCTGCCTTACTGGTGGCAGATTCTGGTTTCTGTGATACTCATGGCTCTGGTGGGCGCGCTTGACGCCTTCAAGTACCTGCTGGTCAAACCCATTTTTGATCGCGTGCTGAATCCAGCCACGGGGTCGAAAGATATTCAGCTGTTCGTGCTTCCCGGCACGCACCACGTGGTTTATCTGCAACAGTTTGTCCCCGCACGGCTGACCAATGCCTGGAGCGCAGTGGCGTTTGCGCTGGTTGCGTCCACGGCCCTGAAAGGAATTTGCGATTACGCCGGCACCTACCTGGTAAATCATGCGGGTTTTGGCGTGATCACTGATTTGCGCGACGATCTCTACAACACCATCATGCGTCGCTCCGCCGCTTTTTTTTCCAAGCACACGACGGGAACGCTGCTGTCGGCGCTGATCAACGATATCGAGCGCGTGCAATATGCCATGTCGACGGTGCTGGCGGAATTCCTACAGCAGCTCTTCACATTCATCGCGGTCGCCGGAGTCGTTGTAGTTCTGGGAGGGAACCTGGCCTGGGCGTTACTGCTGTTTGTGCCCATCATTATTTATTCCTCCCGCAAGATCGGTCATCGCGTGCGCAGCACCACGCGGCATGGGCAAGACAAGTTGGCCGAGATTCAGAATATTCTCCACGAAACCATTACCGGTAATCGTATTGTGAAGGCCTTCAATAGCGAGAAGTGGGAGATCTCCCGCTTTCGCGGCGCGGCACGGCGGTTATTCCGCGCCAACCTGCGCTCGGTCGCCGCAACCGCTATTAGTTCGCCGCTGATGGATCTGGTTGGGGTCATCGGCATTGCTCTTTTGCTCCTTCTCGGCCGCGACCGCATCGTGCATGGCCGGATGACCCCGGGAGATTTTTTCGCATTCATCACGGCGGTCTTCAGCCTCTATAATCCGGTCCGCAAGTTCGCGTTGTTCAACAATAACTTTCAGCAGGCTCTAGGCGCATCGAGTGAAATCTTCAAGTTTATGGACGTTGAAGACGAGGTTCGTGAAAAGCCGCGCGCCAAACGATTGGCGCCATTCTCGAAAAACGTCCACTTCGATCATGTGAGTTTTACTTATGGAAGCGATGGGGAAACCGAAGAGCCTCGCGGAGTGCTGCACGACATCAACCTCGAAGTTCACCGCGGAGAGTTGGTGGCGATTGTGGGATCGAGCGGCTCGGGGAAGAGCACGCTGGTTCATCTGATTCCACGCTTCTTCGACACTACCCAAGGACGATTGCTCATCGATGGCAACGATGTCCGCGACGTCACGCTGGTTTCACTGCGCGAGCAAGTGGGAATCGTCACGCAAGATACCGTTTTGTTCAACGATACGGTCCGCAACAATATTGCCTACGGCCAGCCGCACGTGCCGATGAAAGAAGTGGAAGCCGCGGCGCGGGCCGCGCTGGCCCACGATTTCATCAAAGCGCTGCCCGCAGGTTACGATGAGATGATTGGCGAGCGCGGGGTGCGGCTTTCCGGCGGCGAACGGCAACGCATCGCCATCGCACGCGCGATTCTTAAGAACGCTCCGATTTTGATTCTCGACGAGGCCACGTCGGCGCTCGACAGCGAATCGGAGGCGCTGGTGCAATCCGCGTTACATAATCTGATGAGCGGGCGCACCGTGTTCGTGATCGCTCATCGGTTGTCGACCGTGCGTAGCGCGGACCGTATTGTGGTGATTGAAAACGGCGCGATCGCCGATATTGGCACGCACGACGAGTTGATGTCGAGGTTGGGCACGTACCGGCGCTTGTACGAGTTGCAGTTCTCCGATCTCGAGGCGAAACTGGAACCGGCGCAGCCGAACTGATTTTTTGCAACAGGAATTCGGAATCATTCATGCCTCTTCGCTCCATGACGGGTTTTGCGCAGGTGAAAGGCGAACTCGCGGTCCAGACCGAAAACAGTGCGCCCGCGACGGCATTGGCTTCGTCTTCCGCTCAGAACAATGGACGCAGCGCCTTCTCGCTGGCGCTGAAATCAGTCAATCATCGATTTCTTGACCTGCATTTTCGCTTGCCGTCGGGCTCCGATTCGCTCGAAATGCAGTTGCGCCGACTGCTGAAAGAAAAAATTTCCCGCGGACACGTTGAGGTGACGCTCAGCCTGGAGCGTGCCAACACGGAGACGCTCGCGCTAAACCGTCCCCTGGTGAGCGCCTATATCTCGGCCTTTCGAGCGGCCGCGGCTGAGTTCGGCGTGGCGACCGAACCCGATCTCAATACGATCCTGCGCATTCCCGGAGCGCTCGATTCCGCCGGGAATCCTGACATGAGTGTGCTGGAACCGGCGGTGATGGCCCGAGTCGGCGAAGTGCTCGGTCAACTCAACGAAATGCGCGAGCGTGAAGGGCGCAGCATCGAGCAGGAACTTCGCCAGCGTATGGCGCATCTGGGCGAAGCGATCAAAGCCGTGCAACAGCACCGGCGCGCGAGCTTGCAAGGCTATCTTGAGCGGTTGCAGTTGCGCCTTCAAGAGTTGCTGGGAGCCGCCGCCGACCGCGACCGGGCATTGCAGGAAGCTGCGCTGTTGGTCGATCGAAGTGACATTCAGGAAGAAATCGTTCGGCTGGAAAATCATGTTCAACATTTTCTAGGATTGCTCGACGAACGCGGAGAAGTAGGAAAGAAGCTCGACTTCCTTTTGCAAGAAATGAACCGCGAAGCAAATACGTTGTTGTCGAAGACGTCAGGCCTAGCTGGCGATGCGTTGAGAATCACCGAGGCCGGACTCGCCATGAAAGCTGAAATAGAGAAATCGCGCGAGCAGGTACAAAACCTGGAATGAACTTACTGCCGCACAAACCCCTTGTCTATATCATCTCGGCCCCGTCGGGTTCGGGCAAATCCACTCTGGTGAACGAACTTTTGAAGTCGGTCGGCGGCCTGGACTTTTCTATTTCTTACACAACCCGCGCCCCCCGCGGCCGGGAGGTAAACGGAAAGCAGTACTATTTTGTCTCGCGCGACGAGTTCGACGCGATGATTCGCGATGACGAGTTTCTTGAGTACGCCGAAGTCTTTGGCAAAGACAGTTACGGCACCGCACGCCGCTTCCTGCGCGAGGCTGAACAAAACGGACACGATCTGCTGCTAGATATCGATGTGCAAGGCTCGGCTCAGATTCAGGAGAAACTTCCCGATGCCATCAGCGTCTTCATTCTGCCGCCGGATCGCAAGACGCTGGAAGAGCGATTGCGGAAGCGCGGTGAAGATGGGCAAGAAGTTATTCAGCGCCGCCTGGAAGCCGCCCGCCGGGAGATTCAAAATTGCGACCGTTACAACTACATCCTCATTAACGATCGGCTCCCGGAATCGATTGAGACGCTGCAAGCGATCGTACTCTCCGAACGCTTGCAGCGCTCCGGTCGCCCGCTTTCACAAGAAGAGGCGGAAGTCGTGAGGCGTGCCGATGGCTGCCGTTTGGCCAATATCCGCGACCGCTTGCAGCCAATTCTGGAATCGTTCCAGCACCCAGTGACTTCCTGACCCCATACCTTCGTAATCATTTAACCCGCCGCATGCCCCCGCAATCACGGGTTTCGTGGGAAAATGGGGGTGCACGCCTTTGAGGTCGGAGACGAGGGCAAGAAGCACAGCAATATTCGGCAATCATTTGAATCCCACGCATTAGGGGAGAGTATCCATGAAATTGATTGAAGGCTTCGACAGCAACTACCGTTACATTCTGGTCGCCGCCCGCCGTGCCCGGCAATTGCAGTCCGGTGCGCCGCCCGTGGTGCAAACCAACTCTCGCAAACCTTGCCGCATCGCGCAGGATGAAATCCGCGCGGGCAAAGTGAAGTGGGAGATCCCTGAAACTCGCAGCGCCGCGGAACAAGCCGCCGATGTGCTCGACCAGGCTTTCGGACACGACGCATAAAAATCCTGCGCGGAAAAACTTGCCCATGAAAGTTGCACTCGGCGTGACGGGCGGAATCGCGGCATACAAGGCGCCGGAGATTGTCCGCCTGTTGCAAGACCGCGGTGTTCGCGTGCAAGTCATCATGACTCGCGCGGCTCAGGAGTTCGTTCGGCCTCTAACCTTCGCTGCGCTCTCGGGCGAGAAAGTAATCACTGGTATGTTCTTGCCAGGTGAAGAGAACGCCCCGAACATCGACTCAGCGATCGAGCATATTGCGGTTGCGCAGTCGATCGATGCGCTACTCGTCGCTCCCGCGACTGCAGATATTCTCGCGCACTTTGCGCAGGGGATTGCCAGCGATTTTCTAACCACACTTTATCTCGCCACTACCGCGCCGGTTGTGGTCGCGCCCGCAATGAACGTGAATATGTGGAATCATCCGGCGACGCAGTCGAATCTGGAAATTCTTCGCCAGCGTGGGGTGAAAATCGTAGAACCGGGATCGGGATATCTGGCCTGCGGCATGACCGGCGCAGGGAGGCTGGCAGAGAATGAAACCATTGTCGCGGCCGTGTTGGAATCGTTGGGCGCGGCGCAGGATCTGGCTGGCGAAACGGTTCTGATTACCGCCGGCCCGACGCGGGAGAAGATCGATCCGGCGCGCTACCTTACCAATCGCTCCAGCGGGCGCATGGGTTATGCCACGGCGGAAGCTGCGTTGCGTCGAGGCGCACGCGTCATTCTGGTGAGCGGCCCCACCGCCCTCGCTCCGCCGGCCGCGGCCGAACTGAAGCGCGTGGAATCGGCGGAGCAGATGCACGTTGCCGTGCTCGATCTTTTGCCGCAAGCGACGATTGTGATCAAAACTGCGGCTGTCTCCGATTACCGTGCAAAGTCAGTTTCGTCGCAAAAAATAAAGCGCAAAGGTCCGATTGCACTGGAGCTCGAACCCACGGCCGATATCCTGAAGGAAATTTCGCTGCGCAAGCAGTCGCAGATCGTGGTGGGCTTCGCTGCCGAAACCGAGAACGTCCTCGAAAACGCTCGTCAGAAGCTGTCCGCCAAGCATCTCGATGCCATCGTGGTCAACGATGTGTCACGCGAAGGCATAGGCTTCGACTCCGAGCGCAATGCGGCCACAATCATCACGCAGGACGACGTTGTTGAAGTCCCTGAGACGACGAAGTGGGAAGTCGCCCAGCGCGTCCTCGACCAGGTTGTACATCTCCGCGAACGCCGCAAGTCGCCGGTGAAGGCCTAGGTTCAGCTTCTACAATCGCGAAAGTATTGCGCAGACCCGTCACGGCATTCGAGGCTTGCCTGTCGTACAATTCTCCCAACCTCATTCTAAGGAGATTGTGATGACGCAGAAAGTGATCGAGGTGGTTGGAACTTCTCATGAAAGCTTTGCGAAAGCGGCGGAGGCCGCGGTAGCCGAGGCGGCGAAGACCGTGCGCAACATAAAATGGGCGCACGTAGATTCACTCGATATGCAACTCGAAGGCGCCAGGGTGCTTCTTTATCGCGCAACCACGAAGATTTATTTTGATGTGGAGAAATAAGGGAAAATAGTCCGCGCTTTCGAACGAATGGCTCGCACCCTTGATCCCGAGTTGCGGCGCGCTCTTGCCGAGCGCGTCCGCTACTGCCACGAGTTGGGCATCTACGATTTCTACCGGCGCGAGCCGGAGCCGCCAAAATCGATGGAAGGTACGTCGGCTGCAGTTGCAGTCTCCGCATCGGTGTTTTCAACTTCATCTACAACAGAACTGCGAGAGGAAATGGCCGCTAGAAAATCTGCTGTCGCCCGGGCTGTGGTCGACGAAGATGTTTTCCAAATCGTATCGTCGAGGCCAGAGCAAGGCGTGTCCGATCCCGTGGCCGCGCTCCAGTTGATTCGCGAGGATCTCGGCGACTGCACGCGATGCAAATTGCACCAGCAGGGGCGGAAGCAGATCGTCTTTGGCGTCGGCAATCCGCGTGCCGAGTTGATGTTTGTGGGCGAAGGCCCGGGCGCTGATGAAGACACACAGGGCGAGCCCTTCGTCGGCCGGGCGGGTCAGTTGCTGAATAATATGATCAAGGCCATGGGACTGCGCCGCGAAGATGTCTACATCGCGAACATCGTAAAATGCCGGCCGCCCGGCAACCGCACGCCAGAGCCCGACGAGTGCGACACGTGTTCGCCATTTCTCATGCGGCAGATCGCCGCGATCAAACCCAAGGTCATTGTGGCGCTGGGCGCGACCGCAGCCAAAAATCTCCTGGCGATGAATTCATCTTTGGGCGAACTGCGCGGACATTGGTATGACTTCAAGCCCGCCGGCAGCGATCCAGCATGGCCGGGCGCGCGGCTCGCCGTCACTTATCATCCTGCATACCTGTTGCGCGATCCGCGGCAGAAGGGCGAGACGTGGAAGGATTTGCAGATGGTGATGAACTATCTCGGGATCGAACCTCCGAAAAAAGCGACCGAGTAGGCACTCTTCCACAGGCGCAACTCGTCGATGGTGCTGCTAGCATGTCGTAGGGCCGGCGAGAGGCCGGCGCTACTTAAGGCCGGAGACACCGGCGCTACTCAATGCCCGAATACTGCGACGTTGCCCTGCCCGTGCCGCTGGACATGGTCTTCACTTACCGTGTGCCAGCCGGGACCATGCCCGTAGTGGGAGGCCGCGTGATGGTGCCGTTTCGCCAGCAGCGCCTGACTGGCGTTGTCGTCGAACTGCACGATCGCAAACCGTCGGTCACAACCAAGAACATTCTCAGCCTGCTCGATTCCGCGCCGGTGCTCGACGAGCAATTATTGAAGCTCGGACGCTGGATCGCCGATTATTATCTTGCTCCGATCGGCGAAGTCTTCCGCACCATGCTGCCGCTGAACGCCGAATTCAGGCGCGCCATCGCGTACCGTCTCACTCAAGAAGGTCAATTGGCGCTGCATCTGGCGGGAATGTCAGGTTCGTCGGCACGCTCGCGGCGCACTCCAGAAGAGCAAGCGGAAGAGTTTCGTGTGCTGGATTATCTGGCTGCGCAAGAGTCGGCGCCGGGGGAAGCGGCCCAAATTCGCGAACCGGTCCTCCGCTCGGCCACTCGCGTCTCGAAGTCAATTCTGAGCGGGATGGTACGAAAAAAGTGGCTCGTACGCGAGGACGTCTCGAATGTTCGCGACGCGACCCGCACCGTTAGAATCGCACTGCTCAAATCTGTCGAAGGCAAACTGAATGACAATCAGCGTCAGATCGTCGAGACGCTGGCTGGTGCCGGAGGCCGGCTCGCGCTGGAGACCTTGCGATCACTCGAGGTCCCCCGCTCGACTCTGACTACATTAATTAAGCGCGGCGTAATCGAGATCGTCGAGGAGCCTGCGACTCACGCCGTTTCGCGAACCAAGCCCCGAGCCTCGCCCTTTTCGTTCGAGTTCAACCCAGCGCAGCAAGCGGCTCTTGGCGGTCTCCGTCAAGCGGTCGAGGCGGGGAAGTTTTTCGGCATTCTTTTGCACGGAGTAACCGGCTCGGGCAAAACCGCGGTCTATCTGGCGGGCATGCGCTCGGTGCTCGAAGCCGGACGCTCCGCCATTTTGCTCGTCCCAGAGATTGGCCTTACGCCCGCTGTGGCCGCCGACTTGCACCAAATCTTTGGCGATGAAGTTGCGATTCTGCACTCGGCGCTCTGCGACAAAGAGCGCGCCCAACAATGGCATCGAATCAAGAATGGCGAGGCGCGAATGGTCGTCGGCACGCGCTCTGCCGTATTCGCGCCGGTCGCCGACCTCGCCCTGATCATCGTCGATGAGGAGCACGATTCCTCCTACAAACAGGAAGAGACGCCACGTTATCACGCGCGCGACGTCGCCGTGATGCGCGCCAAAATGGCGAACACCACCGTAGTGCTGGGCTCGGCGACGCCGTCGCTCGAATCGTATTTCAACGCCACAAAAAACAAATACGCGCTGGTCGAATTGCTCGATCGCGTCGAGCAGCGGCCTTTGCCCGAGGTCGAGATCGTCGACATGCGCCTGGAGTTTCAGGAAACCGGCATCGAGCAAGTCATTTCACGCAAGCTCGCTGCCGAGATCAAAGACCGGCTCGATAGAAAAGAACAGGTCATGGTGCTGCTCAATCGCCGCGGATATTCGCCCGTGGTTCTATGCCGCACCTGCGGAAAGACGCTGCAATGCAGGAATTGTGCGATCTCGATGACGCACCACAAGCGCGAGCACAAGATGGTTTGCCACTATTGCGGATTTCTTGCGCCCGTGCCCAAGACCTGCGGCGAGTGCGGCAGCGAGTACGTCTATTTTCTGGGCACCGGTTCGGAGAAGCTGGAAGAGCTATTGCACGGGATGTTCCCGCAGGCACGCATCGCGCGTCTAGACCGCGATACGGTCCGCGGGCAGGAAGATTTCGAGCGCACGCTGAACGCGCTGAGCGAAGGAGAACTCGACTTACTGGTGGGCACGCAGATGATCGCGAAGGGACACGACATTCACGGCGTCACCCTGGTCGGCGTGGTGGGCGCCGACAGCGCGCTGGGCTTGCCCGATTTTCGCGCCGCCGAACGCAACTTCCAACTACTCACGCAGGTCGCCGGGCGCGCGGGTCGCGGCCAGACTTCCGGGAAGGTGATTCTGCAAACTTATTTTCAGGATCACTACGCGGTGCAGTACGCCGCCCACCACGACTTCGCCGGATTCTACGAGAAAGAATTACGCTTTCGCAGCTGGATGCACTATCCGCCATATTCCGCGCTGGCCAATGTTCTCATCCGCAGTTACAATCTCGACGAAGCTTTGCAATGGTCGGGCACGCTGGGCAGATGGTTCGAGCAGAATCGGCATGAAGGAGTGCGTGTGCTGGGTCCGGCCGCAGCGCCGATTCTGCGGCTGAAGCGCGATTACCGTTATCATTTTGTGCTGAAGTCGCCCAGTCGGGAAAAGCTTAACGCTACTCTGCGCGCAATGTTGAATTATGCGGCCTCGCAGAAAATCCCGCGCACGCAGGTCATTGTAGATGTAGATGCGTTGTGGCTAATGTAACCAATGCAACGGCCGCACCGAATCAGCAGGGACCCATCCTTGAATCGGCGTGGGACTTAGCGTGAGCACCAGCATCAGCAAAGCAAAAACGGCCAGCCATAGCCGCCCTCCAGAGACCTTGGGCCATTCCGCCACATGCGGATGTCGGAAGCTGCTGACTTGCAGAAGGATCGCCCACAAAAACCACCCCACCCAACAGTAGTAGGCAAGAGGCAGGAGGATCAGAATCGTCAAGCGCGAAACGAGTTTGTGGACGCGAGGTGCGACGGAATAAATAATGTGCCCGCCATCGAGTTGTCCGCCGGGCAGCAGGTTAAGCGCGGTTGCGAACATTCCTACCCATGCGGCAATTGCTACCGGATGCAGCAGCAATCGATTCAGGGGCAAGGCGGAGGGTCCGCGCAACATTCCGGCAGACACCAGCGCGTGGTGCAGATACTGAAAAATCAGCGGATAGCCAAGTTCATATTCCGCGTTGCCGGGACGGAAGTGCATCGGCTTCGACCAGGCGAGCGAGACTGCCAGGGCTGCGATTGCGACCACAAAGCCAGCGATCGGCCCGGCAATCCCGATGTCGAATAACGCCGCCCGCGAACGAATGCGGGACCGAATCACAATGACCGCTCCCATCGTCCCGATCGGAGTTGGCATGGGAATAAAAAACGGCAATGTCGCGTAGATGCCGTAATGGCGGCAATATAAGTAATGGCCCATTTCGTGAGCCATAAAAAATAGCATCACGGTCGCCATGAAGGGCAGACCGCCCATCAGCCGCGCCGGATGCGAGTAGGCCCAATCCATCGGAAAGTACGGCACCGAATCGTCGTTCATGGAGAGCGCCGGCTGTCCGTGCTGGAAGTTGTATTGCATGCGTGCTCCCATCACCAACGTCGTCAAACATGTGAGCAGCAGCAACATTGCATGCAACCAGTAACGCTGCCGCGGCTCACGCGGCGCATATACCGGAATCGGCCGCATATATTCGACCGTTGAAGAAGGAATTGGAGGAGGAAATTCCGACATGCAATTCGTGGCCCGCATTCCTGCGGACTTCTCTTTAGATGCTACTACGGCGGGAAGAAATACGGGACGGCTGGTAAAAGAGCAAGAACAGCGTCAAAGGCAGCGGATAAAAGTGCCCGCTCGACACGAGATAATCCACACGTGCTAATCGATCGACTGCAATTCTTTTCCCGGCTTAAACCGTACCGCCTTGCCGGGAGGAATTGACACTTCGGCTCCAGTGCGGGGATTGCGGCCGATGCCAGTCTTACGCGGACGCACGTTGAATACGCCAAACCCGCGGAGCTCGATGCGATTGCCGCGCGCCAGCGAATTCTTCATGCTCTCGAAGACGGTCTCTACGGCCAACTCGGCCTTAGTCTTGGTGATGCCGGTCCTGGCGACCACTTCATTGATGATGTCGAGCTTAATCACGAACGTCCCCCGCGTAAGGTCTCGAGATGAACCTTCAAGTTATTGATGCTATGGGAGATAACGAAGATTGTCAACGGGGGCATCTGGAGCGTAAACCAATTGAGTAATCGGGGAATGGGGTAATCGGGTAATTTTGTGCTTCGCGATTGATGCAGACGGCGCGGATTTTCAATGGCTATATTGCCCAATTGCAAAATTACGCAACTGGTTATCTTTCTTCCGCCTTGAACATGTACTTAATCGCGGGCTTGTAGATCATCAGGTTGGGACGCCCATCGTCACGGTTCACTTTAATGCAACCCTTGTCGTACCATTCGATGATGCCGTGCACTTCTTCTCCGTCACGCAGCACGATCACCATTGGCGTGCGCGACTGCATCTGTTTCTGATAATAAAAATTCTCCGCATTGGTCTGCTCGAGTGGGGCTGTCTTGCGACCGCCTCCGCCTCCGCTGGGACGGTCGCCGCGATCAAAGGATCGCTCAGCGCGGTCGGGTCGTTCGCGACGTTCGCTGCTCGGCGCATGGTTCGCGTTATGGTTGCCGTGGTTCTGATCGGGGCGCGGCAGCGCCGGACGAATCAGCTTCCGGTTGGCAAAGTTCTCCTCGTCCGCTGACGCCCGGAGCGAAGTCGGTTCTAGAGTATCTTTCATCATGGCGCGCCCTACACGCATTCGCACATCCCGAAATTTTGAGGACCAAGTATTTACGAAGGCGTGAAATTTCACCTACCGTAACACAGTAATTCCCGCGTGACAATGCCGCGAAAGTGCCACTCGCGAAGTATGCCAAAATTTGCACACTATCTTGATATTTACTTACTAACTTTGAGCTAGGTGACCGACAAATCTCTGCCCCGGAGTTCTCGTCCGCTCCATGTTACCAGCGCTACTAAGGTCGCAATAATAAGCACGGTCCACGCCATCACCGGTGCGAATAAGCCACCAAAGCGCTGTTCAACGAGCTTGGTCTGGACCTTTATGTTCCACGAAGCGAGAAGGTTTCCTAATTGATAGGCGAAGCCGGGAAAAGTTCCGCGCACCGCCGATGGGGACAGCTCATTTAAGTGTGCCGGAACTACTCCCCACGCGCCTTGCACCATGAATTGCATCAGAAAGCCGCCCAGCGCCAGCATGGGGACACTGTGCGAATAGGCCCACAGCGGAATCACCGGAATCGCCAGCACGGCTGCGATCACAATCGCCTTTCTGCGTCCAATCTTTTCCGACCATGTGCCGAAGCAAATCCCGCCCAGCAGGGCGCCAAGGTTGGCGATGATGGCGATGAAACTTACCGTCTGCGGCGTATAGTGATGGTCCTTCTGGATGAATGTCGGATAGAGATCCTGGCTGCCATGGCTGAACGAGTTGAAGCAGAACATGAGCGCCACGAGGAATAAGAAAGTACCTGCGTAGGTCAGGATGTCCTTGCCTATGTGGCTTTCCGCGTGTCGGGAGACCTTGCCTTGCAGCCACGCCGGAGATTCATCCACTTTGGTCCGGATATAAATCACCAGAAAGGCTGGTAACGCGCCGACGATGAACATTCCGCGCCAGCCGACCAATGGGAATATCGTTCCGTACACTAGCGCTGCCATCAAATACCCAACCGCATAGCCCTCTTGCAGCAGGCCGGAGAAGAATCCGCGGCCCTCCGCCGGCAGAGTTTCGAAGGCCAAAGCCGCGCCCACGCCCCATTCGCCGCCCATGGCCACGCCAAATAAGGCCCGCATGATGAGCAGCGATCGCAGGGAAGGAGCGAAGGCTGAACCCAGCTCAAACACAGAGTACGCGATGATATCGATCATCAGCGTGACCCGCCGGCCGAAACGGTCTGCCATCATCCCGAACAGAAAAGCCCCGACCGGGCGCATGGCCAAAGTAAGGAAGATCGCATCCGCGACCGCCGAAACCTTCGCCTGAAATTGCGTGGCGATGGCGCTCACGCAAAAAGTCAGAATGAAAAAATCGAAGGCATCCAGCGACCAGCCCAGAAAGCAGGCGATGAAGGTATTGCGCTGCACCGGAGTCAGCCGGCGGAAATGACCGATAAATTCCACGTCTTTTTTCTCCACGAATTCGGTATGCGCCGGAGAGTTCTGCGAATGCTAGCATATGGGGTTCAATCGGCAATCGAAATCGGCCATCAGAAATTCCTTCTCTATGCCAGAACTCGAATCCCCGCAGCGCCAGGCGACCGACACGCTCATGCTCACCGGTTTCTGGTATCGTGCGCTCCCCTCCGACCGCGTGCATCGCAATCAACTACACCAGGCGATGTTGCTTGAGGTTCCGCTGGTGATCGGGCGCGACCGTCAGGGTCAGCCTTTCGCCTTGCGCGACGCCTGTCCTCATCGAGGTATGCCCCTGAACGGCGGCAAGTTTGACGGCGAGAATGTCGAGTGTCCATATCATGGCTGGAGTTTTGATGCTCACAACGGCCAATGTGAACACATCCCTTCGCTCACTGCCGATCAAAATCTGAAAGTCGATCGCATCTACGCGGGCAGCTATCCCTGCCAAGAGCAGGACGGCTTCATCTGGGCCTTTCTCCCAGATCCTGGTCCGCCAGGAGCCGGCTTCAGCCAGCGCGAAGAAGCGCCCGATTCCGCGCCTCAAATCGAAAAGTTCAGCGCTAAGTACAAACTTGCTTACCTGACGGCCGATATGCCGGTCAGCATTGATCACGGCATCATCGGCCTGATGGATCCCGCGCACGGGCCGTTCGTTCATCAAGCCTGGTGGTGGCGCAGCCGACAGAGTATCCACGAGAAGAAGAAAAACTTTGAGCCAATTCCCAACGGATTCCGCATGAGCGCGCACACGCCCAGCTCAAACTCCGCGCCCTACAAGCTTCTGCGCCTGTACGCGGATGCAGATTCCATCACCACCACCATCGATTTTGTGCTGCCCAACCTGCGTCGCGAAGTGATCCGGGCAGGGAAGTACTGGTTCTCGTCTCTCACTACGGTGACTCCGATTACGCGCAATCAATGCCGTATCGACGTGGTCGCCGCTTGGAACATCTTTCGCTGGATGCCTTTCGGCGCGGAGCTGCTGAAGTTAGTCTTCGCAAAATTCGTCGATCAGGATCGCCGCACCATGGAATTGCAGGCCGAAGGTTTGAAATACAACCCGCACCTCATGTTAATCGACGATGCTGATCGTCCTGCGAAATGGTATTTTCAGTTGAAGGCCGCGTACTTAGAAGCCAAGCGCACCGGGGGAGAAATGAAGCATCCCATGACCGGTCCGGTAACGCTGAAGTGGAGAAGTTGAGGCGAGCGAGCCAGGCATGAAGATCACGATGATCGGCCACAGCACGGTGCTGATTGAGGCTGCCGGACAGCGCATCCTCACCGACCCTTACTTCGGGCTGCATGGCAATCCTGCCTATGGGCGTCCTCATCCGCCGGCGCAGTCGCGAGAAGAATTAAGCCGTGTCGATCTCGTTCTGGTCTCACACAATCATTTCGATCACACCGATCGCCGCTTCTTCCGCGCCCTGCCGCAGTCCGTGCCCGTTCTCGCGCCCGCCACTACCGCATGGATGACTCGTCTCAAAGGCGGGCGCAACGTGATCGGCATACACCCCTGGCAGCAGAAAACATTCGGTGCAATTGCCATCACAGCCGTCCCCGCGCATCACGTCACTTTCACAGTTGGCTATGTGATTGAGGCAGAAGGAAAGCGAATTTATTTTGCTGGGGACACTTATCTAGGCGATTTCATGCAACGGATCGGCCACGAATTTCATCCCGACGTTGCGTTGATTCCGGTAACAACATTTCTCATCCCCATGACCATGGGCGAGAGCCAGGCCGTCGAAGCCGTGCGGCGATTCACGCCTCAGGTTGTGATTCCCATTCACCTGGGAATCGTCCCGCGCTCGCCTCTCATGCGAACCACCCAGACTCCGGAGGGATTTCGCGAACGCTTGCGCCAGACGGGGATGCAAGGGGAAGTCGTGATTCTGAAGGAAGGCGAAAGCTGGGCCGCGGCATAGATAGGGCCGAGGTTGTTTCTAATGCTAAGCGCTCACCAGCCAGTCGAGCGCTTCTTCTCGCGTCTTGAATGTGGGGAGTTCGCGCTGCGAAAAGCTTTTGAAGTGCTCGTAGAAAATACGCGGCATGCTGTCCGTCCCTACCCAGGCGGAGCGTTTCACATAAGGACGATCGAGCACCAAGACCTCTTTGATGCGCGTCGCGACGTTCTTGTCGACCTCGGCACCGGCAATCTCCACCAGCGTCAGCACGGACCCGGGCGCGTGTCGCGCGACGTCGGCTCGGATCAGATCGAGCAGCAATAACATTTCTTTTGCTGAGCACTTCCTGAAGTCGATCTCGTAGATGGCATGGCCGTTGTGCTTGATAAACCGCAGTCGCTCGTCGAGCGGAGTCTCGTTTGCGCTCATGCCAGCAAGGCCTCCACCACCGCGTAAGCGCTGTCCAATGCGCCATCAAGCGCGGCAGCATCTTTTCCGCCAGCCTCTGCCAGATCGGGCCGCCCTCCGCCTTTGCCGCCAACTTTCTGCGCCACCGCTCCAATCACTTTTCCCGCCTGAACTCTGCTCGTAAGATCTTTGGTGACGCCCACGATCAGCGAAACGTTGCCGTTCGATGCCGACCCCAGCACCACCACGCCCGAGCCGATCTTCTCGCGCAGTTGATCGACCAGCGTTCGCAATTGCGCCCGCTCAAGATTATCGACGCGATGCGCCAGCACTTTAACGCCCTTCACATCTTTGACTCTTTCGCCGATGTTCGCCGTGCTCGACGAGGCGGACTTCATCCGCGCCTGGTCTAGTTCGCGCGCCAGCCGCTTAATTTCAGCGTCTTTCTTTTCGAGTTCCGCCTGCAGAGCCTCAGCGGGAGAGGTTGATCCCTCCTCAGAAGAGGGTGCACCGTCCTTGCCTGTCTTTTGGGCAAGGGTGGGACTCACGAATGTAGACACGACGCGCTCCAACTCGTGGTCCATGCGGAAATGCCGCAGCGATCCCTCGCCGGTAACCGCCTCGACGCGTCGCACGCCAGAAGAAACGCTGCCCTCTTTCAGAATCTTGATCAGCCCAATCTCGCCGGTCGCGCCGGTATGCGTGCCGCCGCAAAGTTCGGTCGAGAAATCGCCGATCCGCACTACGCGCACCTTGTCGCCATACTTTTCGCCGAACAGCGCCATGGCATGGTACTGAGTGATGGCCTCGTCGATGGGCACATCGGTGATGGTTTCGACGATCTGATTGCGCAGCACTTCTTTATTAATGATGTCTTCAATATCCTGCAACTCTTCGTCTTCGACTGCGGTGAAGTGCGAAAAATCGAAGCGCAAATGGCCGGGAGCCACCAGCGATCCGGCCTGCTTCACATGCTTGCCCAGCACCTCTCGCAGTCCGGCATGAAGCAAATGCGTGGCCGTGTGATTGCGCATGGTGGATTCGCGGACGTTGGCATTAACCACGGCATCGACTTTATCGCCCACGCGCAGTATCTGTTTGGCGACGACCTGATGCGCGCGCACGCCCTGAATCGGTGCATAGCATCCCGTGACATCGGCGACCACAGTGTTGTGATCGTCGGAGTAAAACCATCCTTTGTCGCCAACCTGGCCGCCGGAGTCGGCGTAAAACGGCGTGTGATCGAGGATGATTTCGCCGGATTCTCCAGACTTGAGTTCCTGTGCACCTTGCCCGTTGTGAATGATGGCCAACACTTCGCAACCGTCGGAGCGAGTTTGCCGATAGCCTTCGAAGATGGACTTCGGAAGCTGCTGGTAGGCGGGATTCGCCGTTTGCTTCGCGCCGCCCTTCCAGGAGGCGCGGGCCCGAGTCTTCTGCTCCTCCATCGCGTGATCAAAGCCAGCTTGGTCGAAGCCGAGTCCTTGATCACGAGCCGCGTCCTGGATAAAGTCAAGCGGCATTCCGAAGGTGTCGTACAGTCTAAAAGCCCTCTCCCCGGATAGCTGCAGCGGAGTCCAATGGCTGACTTCCTTCCGTGCGCCCGAGGCGATGATCTCCTCCTCCAGCTTCTTGAGACCAATGTCAAGCGTGTGAGAAAAGCGGACCTCCTCCGCCAGCACCGCCTTCGAAACGCGATCGACCGTAGTGTTCAATTCCGGGTACGCGTCGCGCATCAAATCGCGCACGGCAAAAACCATCTCATATAAAAATGGCTTGGTTTGCCCCAACAGTCGCCCGTGCGTGATAGCGCGTCGAATTATTTTGCGAAGAACGTAGCCACGACCTTCGTTCGATGGCAGCACTCCGTCTGAAATTAAAAAGGTGGCAGCGCGCGAGTGGTCGGCAATCACTCTGAGTGACGCGGCGGATTTGTGGCTGGGAGAGCTTGCCGGGCTTTGCTCGGCTGGAAGGCCGGAGGCGGCCGTCCCCACATGGGTTGTGCTGGTTCCCGTCAACTCTGCCGCGCGCTTGATCAGCGGCGTAAACAAATCCGTTTCATAATTCGAAATCACGCCCTGCAACACCGCCGTCACCCGCTCCAGCCCCATGCCGGTATCGATCGAAGGCTTGGGCAGCGGGTGCAATTTCCCGCTCACATCGCGGTCAAACTGCATGAACACCAGATTCCAGATCTCGACATACCTTCCGCAATCGCAGGGGAATTTGCAATCTGTGTGCCTCAGATCGGAGGCAGCCACGCCCATGTCGTAATGAATTTCGCTGCAGGGACCGCAAGGGCCGGTGTCGCCCATCTGCCAGAAATTATCTTTCAGGTCGCCGTCGAAGATCCGCTCCTTCGGCACGCCCTGTGCGACCCACAGATCGTAAGCTTCAATATCACGCGGCACGGGCATCGGCTCGCCAGAACCCTCAAAGATTGTCACGTACAACTTGTCTTTTGCAATCCCGTACCACTCCGGCGAAGTGATCAGCTCCCAGGCGTAGGCGATGGCATCTTTCTTGAAGTAGTCGCCGAAGGAAAAATTTCCCAGCATCTCGAAGAAAGTGTGATGCCGGTTGGTGAAGCCCACATTTTCCAGATCATTGTGCTTGCCGCCGGCACGCACGCACTTCTGCGAGGTCGTGGCGCGGTTGTAGTCGCGCTTTTCCAACCCGAGAAAAACATCCTTGAACTGGTTCATCCCGGCATTGGTGAACAGCAGCGTCGGATCGTTCGCCGGAACCAGCGACGACGAATGCACCTCCCTGTGCCCCTTCTGCACGAAGAAGTCGAGAAACTTGCGGCGAATTTCAGAGCCAGTCAGCATGATCGGAGGACTTTCGATTTTAGCACTCACAAAATCTTAAACCACCTCATGCTCCGCTCAGGGCAGGAAAAGGGCACTGGAGAGCACGGAGGAAACCAATCGTGCGAGGCCTCTGTGCTTCTCTGTGCCCTTTGGGTCTGACGTTGATCGGCGACGCTACTTCTTCACGGCGTCGTCGGTTTTTTCTCCCGCCTTCTTCATCTCGTGGCCGGTGTCTTTCACCCCGGTCTTTACGGCGCTGCCAGTCTTCTTGGCAACCTTCTCCGTGCCCTTGCCCGTATCTTTGGCCGCAACTTTGGTGTCGTGGCCGGCCGTGTCGGCTACCTTCCCGGTATCTTTGTCGGTGGTCTTCGCTACCTTTTTGGTTTCGTGCCCGGTCGCCTTGGCGCCTTTCTCCATGGCGTTGCCGGTCTTGTCGGCGGCCTTCTCGGTGTCCTTGCCCGTGGTCTTCGCTACCTTCTTGGTTTCGTGTCCGGTAGCTTCGGCGCCTTTCTTTACATCGGTGGCGGCGTCTTGCGCCAGCGCGAACGGTACGGCTGCGAACAATAATGCTGCCAGAATGGTCTTTGAGCGGAAAGTCATAATGTTCTCCTGGTTGATTGGAAAGCACGAATCTGGGAACCGAATGGGAGTATGCAACATTGGTCAGGCGTTTGCCAAGCGAGGTCAGGCTGTCAAGACTACAAGAGGATGCGGAGCCCGCCTGTCTCGAAGACGCAGCACTATACGCCCTCGCTCTCCAGGGCGCTGAGGGTCTCGTCATCCACATTCCAGCGCTTCAAAATCGCGAAGATCGTCTTGCTGCCGAAGCCGCCCCGCGCCAGTTGCCGGAAAACACGCGCTGCCTCTTTTTGATCTTTGGGTTTCACCAGACGCTTCTTGCGTAAATATTCGCGGGCCTGCTGTTCTTCGCTGATGCCTTCAAAAGCCGCGTCCACAGCCTTTTCGATCACGTCGCCATGCACGCCCTTGATTTTCAAATCAGTGATCACGCGCATGCGGCCAAGCTTTTGATTGTCGCGGCGCAGGCTGGAAAAGTACGCGGCATACTGCGAGTCATTGAGATAGCCGCGGTCTTTCAATCGCCGGATCACAAGTTCGATCAGCGTCTGGCCGTACTCTGATTCTGCTTCGTCCACGCGCACCCGGAAGAGACGCTTCAGCTCCGCCACGGTCCGCATGCGGCGCGCCAGTGCGCCTACGGCGTACTCGTACAACTCCTCTTCCGAATAGAACTTCTTCTTAGGACGGGCGAACGCCATGCCCTTACGATAGCGCAAGCGCAGTGCGGATGCGAACCGCTGGTCGAGACATAGAAAAGGATCATCCGTTGGAATCGTCTGGATACGGCGGATGCCGCGCCGGTGCCCTACGGCGGACCTCGCGCGATAACTTACGTACCCAGCGCAACTCCGTGCGAAACTGCGCGATGATCAGGCTGACCATCCAAACTGCTTCGTGGAATTGGTGGCCGACCTCTTGCCGAATGCAGCGGAGCGTGGCCTCTTCGCGCGCCAGTTCTTTTTGGAGGAATTGTTCACGGCGCCGCAGTTGCTGCTCGAAGACGCCGGGCCGGGCCTGCCACGAGAGCGCGATCCAGGTGAGAAAAGGCGGGCGGTCGCGCTGGTTGGTCCATTCCTCACGCTCGAGAGCATCGGCGAGCGCTGCGCGCCCCCGCGCGGTCGTAGCAAAGACACTGCGCTCGGGCCCGGCGGCTGCTTCCTCACTCTTCGTCGCGCGGATGAGGCCCAGCCCCGCCAGTTTCTCCAGCGAGTAATACACCTGCGGCCGCGAAATGCCGGCCCAGTCCCGCACCTGGCGGCGCTCCAGCTCAAGGTTGGCCTGATAGCCGTGCAACGGACGCTCGGCTAAAAGGCTGAGCAGGACTAGGTCCGGCGTAGTCAGAGCGGTCCTTTTAGCTGCGGGCATCGCCCTCTTTTCGCCGGCGGCTCCAATACCACCACTGACATTGTGTGACCGGAAGCTGCGGATTCCGTGCCTGCGCCACGGCGGCCCGGAAGACGTCGAGGCAGCAAATGTCATGAGCCTCGCCGGTCACGCGGCAGAGCCGTTCGAAAAGCTTCTCCTGATTTCGCTTCGCCAGTTGCGCCACGCTCCTGACTCCGAGCAACTCGAAGTCGTGCGCGACGGCCGGTCCCACGGAGACGAGGTCCTGCAGAGTTCGAATTTTCTTGCTCACAAAAATCCTCCTTGACAGAGCGATGCGTCGCCGATATCGTCATCTAGTCTAATTAAGACTACATAGAAAGAAAAGGAGAAAATCGAATGACTGTGAAAAAAATCACGCCCGTGCTGTTTGCGGAGGACATCTCCCCTTGCCTGGAGTTCTGGGTCGATCGTCTCGGCTTCCAAAAGACGGCGGAGGTGCCCGATGGAGACAAGCTAGCCTTCGCCATGCTTCAGAAAGGTAATGTGGAATTGATGTACCAGAGCTACGCCAGCGCGGACAACGACAAGGATGCCGCCGCCGTGGCGCCCCAAGTGCGCAAAGGGCCGACGTTCCTTTATGTGGAGGTTGAGAATCTCGACCAGATTATTGCCGCAGTGAAGGGCGCAGAAATCGCGATACCGGTGCGGACCACGTTCTACGGTGCGGCTGAAATCGGAATCAAAGACCCGGCCGGGCACTTCATTACGTTCGCGCAGTTTGGAGCTCTGCCGCGGGTCTGAAAGGCGCGGCCTAGGATTGGAAAGCTCGCGCAAAAAGGGGCGCGCCTAGAAGCGCGCCCCAGCCAAAACCGAAATAAAGGATTGCCGTTTCCGGGAGCCGATCGCTACCGTCCGCCGAATCCGGCCGACTGCATCGACTGCCGCGAAAGATCCGACGTGGAAGAGATGCCCTGCATGCGCAGCTTGAAGTCGTCTGCGTTCGATGCGTTTTCGAGAGCGGTTTCGTAATTGACCAGACCTGCCTGGAAAAGATCCCATAGCGACTGATCGAAGGTCTGCATGCCGTATTGCGAAGTGCCGGCCGCAATGGCGTCGCGAATGGACCGCGTCTTTTCCGGCACCAGCACGCACTCGCGAATGAACGCGGTATTGATCATCACTTCGACTGCGGGCACACGGCCTTCCGAATCGCAGCGGCGCACCAGTCTCTGGCTGACAATCGCGCGCAATACAGCAGCGAGCTGTAAGCGAATCTGTTTTTGCTCGGGCGGAGGAAAAATCGAGATGATACGGTTCACAGTTTCGACCGCATCCAGCGTATGCAGCGTGGAGAAAACCATGTGGCCAGTTTCCGCCGCGTGCAGCGCCGTCGAAATGGTTTCGAGGTCACGCATTTCGCCGACCAGAATCACGTCGGGATCCTGACGCAAAGAAGCTCGCAATGCCGCGCTGAACGAAGGCGTATCCACTCCAATTTCGCGTTGGTTGACGTAGCCTTTTTTGTCGCGATGCAGAAATTCGATGGGATCTTCAATGGTAATGATGTGTTCGGCGCGGCTGGAGTTGACCCGGTCCACCATGGCGGCCAGCGTGGTCGATTTACCGGAGCCGGTCACTCCCGTCACCAGAACCAAGCCACGCGGCATTTCGCAAATCTGCTCGACGACTTTGGGTAGAAACAACTCATCGAGCGCACGAATCTTGGTGGGGATGACGCGGAGCACCAATCCAACATTGCCGCGCTGCTGAAAAATGTTTACACGGAAGCGGCCCAGTCCGGCGACGCCGTACGCCATATCGATTTCCGTGGTCTCTTTGAATTTCTGTTTCTGCCGCGCTGACATCATGCTGAACGCCATGGTCAACATGTCCTCGGCGTTCACGCGTGGTTGGTCGGTCAACGGTACCAGTTCGCCATCAATGCGGAGGTGAGGATAATTCCCCACCTTCAAATGTAAGTCGGAAGACCGCCGTTCCGTCGCAATTCGCAGCAGATCGTCAATATTCATGGGCAGAAATGTCCTGGGAGGCGGGTTCCCTCCAAAGCTCTGCTTATGATGACGCGAACCGTAACTTTACCCAAGATGACCTAGGTAATGGGCCTGCAGGCCGTGCTGGACAGCACTTTCGGGTGTTGGTTGGGGGAGATTATCCTCAGCAGACCTCCGCTCTATTTCTTGGCGGCTAAAAAGCGCAGATGCTTTTTTGTAATAGAAGATAATCTGGCAAGGTAAACTTGCAAGATGCACTGTTGATAGTGTATTCTCTTTTCGATGTCAAGAAGGAATCTCGAGGATGCTGTCGCCGAACTGGCGCAGGTGATTGGATTGCTGGTCCGCCGCCTGCGCGCCGCAGGCGCCTCACATGAGCTTTCACTCACCGAATCCGCTGTGATGGCGCGGCTTGCGAGAGACGGGCCTGCGACCACCGCGGATCTCGCCCGTGCCGAGGGGATGCGGCCGCAATCCATGGGAACCGTGATTGCGGGACTGGAAGAAATGAGCATCGTAGAACGCAAGCCTCATCCCACCGATGGCCGTCAGGTAAATATCGCGTTGACTGCCAAGGGCGCTGCTGTGCGAAGGAGCGCAAAAGATGCGAAGCGAACCTGGCTGGCGCACGCCATCGCTCAACTCGACGAACAAGAGCGGGAAACCTTGTTTGCGGCCGGCAAGATTATTGAGCGGCTAGCGGAGAAGTGAACCGTCATGCACCGCGAAGGCAACGCCGCTCCACTGATTTCCACGGAATCGATCTCCGCAGATGAGGAGCATGCAAGATGAACTGGTATGACTATGTCGCCTGCTTCTTTGCCGGAATGTTTCTAGCAAATTCCGTGCCTCACTTCGTGAACGGGATTTCCGGCGATCGTTTCCCCACGCCGTTCGCGCGTCCACCCGGAAAGGGCCTGTCATCGCCGACGGTGAATGTTATATGGGGTTTATTCAATTTGGCTGTTGGCTGCGTTCTTTTTCGGGTCGGCAAGGTTTCAAGCGGGGACAATGCCGCTCTTCTGATTTTCTTCGTGGGCGTCGCTGCGATCAGCATCGCGATGAGCGTGCAATTTGCCAACAAACGATCTGACTGAGACCGTCAGAAATTAAGCGGGAACGCACACCAACAGGAAAGGGAAGAGTCATGCCTCTTACGAAGTTCGATGCCACTGCCGCTCTAATCGCGATCGACCTGCAGAAAGGAATCGTCGGATTGCCGACGGTGCATTCTACCGCTGAAATTGTTCAGAGATCGGCCCAACTGGCGCGAGCCTTCCGCAAACGCGGTCTGCCGGTTGCCCTCGTGAATGTTGCGGGACGCGCTCCCGGGCGCACCAATGCGCCATTCCCTAAACTTGCATTTCCGCCGGATTGGATCGACCTCGTTCCTGAACTCGATCCTCAGCCCAGCGATCATCTCGTGACCAAGCAACGAGTGGGAGCATTCCTCGGCACAGATTTGGACGAGTACCTGCGCCAGCGCGGTGTGACCCAGATCTTCCTGACTGGTATCGCCACCAGCGGCGGTGTCGAATCAACCGCGCGCAGCGCCTACGACCTGGGTTACAACGTGGTTTTTGTAGCCGATGCCATGACGGACCGCGACGCCGATTCGCACCGGCACTGCATCGAGAAATTCTTTCCGCGCATTGGAGAGGTCGACGTCGCTGCTAACGTCCTGAAAGCGATTGAGCAGGGACCCAGTGAACCCTAGTCGTGAAAGTTCATTGCCGCAGGGGTCGTTCTCGCTGTCGTCCTTCTCACACGCATGGCGAGCCTTGCGGCATCGCAACTTCAAGCTCTTTTTCTTCGGTCAAGGAATCTCCGTCATCGGCACCTGGATGACGCGCCTGGCGACCAGTTGGTTGGTCTATCGACTTACGCACTCGGCCCTGCTGCTCGGCGTAGTGGGGTTCTCCGGGCAAATCGTTTCTTTTTTGCTCGGCCCATTCGCCGGAGTCTGGGTCGAGCGCGTCAATCGCCGTCAGTTGCTGGTCTGGACGCAAGCCCTTGCTTCCGTACAGTCGCTAGCGCTCGCCGCGCTTACCCTCGCCCACGTCATCAATCTCTGGGAGATCATTGCCCTCACCGCTTTGCAGGGATTGATCAATGCGTTCGACATGCCGGGACGGCAATCTTTCCTCATTCAAATGGTCGAGGATCGCAACGATCTAGGTAACGCGATCGCCATTAACTCCTCCATGGCCAACGGCGCGCGGTTGATTGGTCCGGCCATCGCGGGTTTGGTCATCGGCGCATTCGGCGAAGGCTGGTGCTTCCTGATTGACGGCGTCAGCTACTTTGCCGTAATTGCATCTTTATTGATGATGCGCATCAAGCCGCTGAATGATGTTCGCCGCAAAGTCGGCAGCATGCTCGAACAAATGGGCGAAGGCTGGAACTACGTTCGCACCTTCGCTCCTATTCGCACGGTGCTTTTACTTTTCGCGCTGCTCAGCCTCATGGGATGGCCCTACTCGGTCCTGTTGCCCATTTTTGCCGGCGAGGTTTTGCACGGCAGCGCTTATACGCTCGGTTGGCTGACCGGAGCGTCTGGCGTGGGCGCGCTTATCTCGGGACTTTCTCTCACGCTCCGCAAATCGGTGATCGGCTTGCCGCGCATGGTGCAGATCGCCGCAGCCACGCTAGGAGGCGCGCTGATTTTGTTCGGCGTCTCGCGAACCTTGTGGTTATCGTTAGTGCTGATGGTCTTGGTGGGGTTCGGTCTGATGCAATGCGCCGCGGCCAGCAACACGATTATCCAGTCGCTGGTAACGGAAGATAAACGCGCGCGGGTGATGAGTTATTACACCATGGCCTTCTTCGGCTCCGCGCCGTTCGGCAGCCTGCTGGCCGGCTCGCTGGCGCATCGCATCGGGGCGCCGCACACGGTTATCGTAACCGGCGCGTTCTGCATCGCCGGCTCGATCTGGTTCACGCTTCAATTGCCGAACGTCAGAGCGGTCATGCGTCCGATCTACCAGCAGATGGGAGTACTTCCCGATCCCACCGCGCCACTGGAAAACGGCTAACTTTCCTCCGTCTAGCTATCCTTGCGGTATAAAAGGTCGCGCATTGCCGCCCGGCGCGCGGCATTGCCGGCGGCATCGGTCTTGGTCTGCGCTGCAGGCGTGATCTCTTCCGGCTCGCTGCACTCCGGGCAACGGTTGGCGAAGCCCGGTTTGTCCGGCTTCAGCTCAAACTCTTTCGAGCAGATACTGCAAACTTTGATGGGAAAAGCCATGGTAGCTCCGTAAAGATTAAAGCCAATATCATAGCTGAATCGCTGGCACAACGAATCCTTGGATCACGAGCTTCGTCAGGGGTAAAGTATTTTAGAAGGGCGCGGTTAAATACCGTGCCCTTTTTCGTCAGTCAGCTTGATGAGACAGTCGTCGACCTCGTACCCTTGGGTTGTCTGCTTCAAGTACAATGGCGACGTAACGGTGGGCTGAATCCGGCGGCGCAAGCGCCGCCCGAACGAGGGCAAATCCTTTGGCGACTGGCGAGATTACTCCATCTGAGACGCAAACTCCGGCGCAACTTCCGCATCACAAAGTAAAGATCAAGAAGGCTGGACAGCGTGCCTGCAACGAGAAAAACGATAAGGGCAAGTTCTGCGGCGGACACCTGAAGCGCTGGTCGTATTGGGTCGATGTGGTCGAGCAAGCCTGTGGCGATGTCGAAAAGGCCTGGGGGAAGAATGCCGAGGTCTACCGCTGCGAAAATTGCCAGGCGTTGTATTTGCCGCATCCCGGCGAAAAAAAACTTAATGTCGCCGGACAAGGAATGATTTCAGTCTTCGGCCTGACGCTGCCCCCGAAGGAGAAGTAGCCAACTCTTGGCTTTTGACTCTTGGTTTCTTGGCTTGGTCAAAATTCATCACGTGGTGCTTATCTTCTGATCTGGGGATCGGATCTTTGTATTGAGCTAAGAGGCAGAGGCCAAAAGCCGTTTTTTCCGTTTTTTCTATGAACACTTCCGAACTCATCTACGATTGGAACAAGAATCATCCACCGGCATTGAAGCCGCCGGGGCCCGTGTTGCTGAACGACGAAAGCCTGCGCGATGGCTTGCAGTCGCCCTCGGTGCGCGATCCTTCGATCGCCGAAAAAATCGAGATTCTTCACCTGATGGAAGCGCTGGGCATCAACGCCCTCGATCTCGGATTGCCCGGCGCGGGTCCGCGAGCGGTCGAGCACGTGACTGCGTTGGCGCGCGAGATCGCCACGCACAAGATGAAGATCCGCGCCAACTGCGCGGCGCGCACGCATGAAAACGATATTCGTCCCATCGCCGAGATCGTGCAGAAAACTGGCCTGCCCATCGAGGCGGCGACCTTCATCGGATCCAGTCCCATTCGCCGCTTCACCGAAGGCTGGACCGATGATTTTCTTTTGCATACCTCCGAGAAGGCGGTGAAGTACGCGGTTTCGCTCGGCTTGGACGTGATGTACGTAACCGAAGACACCACTCGTTGCGACCCCGAGACGGTGAAAAAACTCTACTCGACAGCCATTAATTGCGGTGCGCGCGCCATCGTGGTCTGCGATACCGCCGGCCACGCCACGCCCATGGGCGCTCTGGCGCTGGTGCGCTTTGTGATGGAGGAAGTGGTGAAACCTTCCGGCGAAAGGATTCGCGTCGACTGGCACGGGCACAGCGACCGCGGCCTGGGCATTGCCAATTCCATGGCGGCGGTGATGGCGGGCGCTAACTGTGTCCATGCATGCGCCATCGGATTGGGCGAGCGTGTGGGCAATACCCAGATCGATCAGATGCTGGTGAACCTGAAGCTGATGGGCGTTGCGCCCTGGGCGGATCAAGATCTCACGAAGCTGAAACATTATTGCCAGGCCGTATCCCATGCCACGGGCGTGCCGATTCCGGCGAATTATCCGGTGGTGGGCGATGATGCCTTTCGCACTGCGACCGGCGTGCATGCAGCCGCGATCATCAAGGCGTATCACAAACAGGATGTTATCCTCGCCAATACTGTTTATTCCGGCGTTCCTTCGCATGTGTTCGGACTGGAGCAGATTATCGATATCGGTCCCATGAGCGGCAAGTCGAATGTGCTGTTCTGGCTGGAGCGGCGCGGCATTCCTGCTACTGATGAGTTGGTCGATCGCATTTACCAACGCGCCAAAGCCAGCGATCACACGCTGAGCGATGCCGAAGTGGTAGAGTGTCTGCCCGCGGTGCTCAAGCAAAACTAGCCTGCGGCCAACCTGAATCACATGTCAGATAAGACTTCATTGCGGCATGCAATCCTCGGCGCCGGTGGCGTTGGTGGAGTGGTCGGCGCCTGCCTCGCGCATGCGGGCTCTTCCGTCACTTTCGTGGTCAGGCCGGAGTCGCTGGCGCGGTATCCAAAACAGATTCGGCTGGAAAGTTCTTTCGGTAATTTTCAGGCGGAGATTGTAGTTGCCGCGGAAGTGCCTGCGGCCGATGTCCTCTGGATTACGGTGAAGGCTACGCAGTTGGAGGAGGCGCTGCGCGCGCTTAAGAATCCCGATGAAGTTCGAGGAATTGTGCCGCTCCTCAATGGCATCGATCATGTGAGCTGGTTGCGCTCGAAGTACGGCGCGGAGCGCATCATTCCGGGGACCATCGCGGGTGAGTTCGAGCGAGTAAGCCCGGGACACTTTCTCCATCGCACTCCCTGGGCGCGTCTGAATGTTCTGTCTGCGGGTCGAAATTTGCTCGTGACCGCGATTGATCAACTCGAGAAAATCGGTTTTGCGTGCCGCTTCATCGATGACGAGCCGACTCTTATGTGGGGCAAGCTGGTTTTTCTCGCGCCCTTTGCGCTGGCTACAACGGCTGCCGATAAAACCGTCGGAGAAATTCTCGCCGATCCGCTGTGGCGGAGCCTGGGCGAGGCTTGCATCCGCGAAACCTGCGCCGTTGCGATCGCCGAAGGCGCCAAGGTTGATCCGGAAAAGGTTCTTCCCGGTGTGGGAGCCATGCCACCGAATATGCGCAGCTCGATGCAGAAAGATGTGGAGCAGCACCGAACCCCCGAGTTGGAAGCGATTGCCGGACCGATCCTGCGCGGCGCAGAGCGGCATGGCATCGATGTTCCCGTGACCAGGAAACTGGTCGCAATGGTCGAACAGCGTGCCCACGTTACCTTATCCCTCTGATGTGGCGACAGACATACTCCTCAGGTTAGAATCCCTCATCGGTACTCGTAATCTCTTAATATCCTTTTGAGGTGATTGTCTTTGAAATTCATTTTGGGCTTGATCGTTGGGGTTCTAATCGTTCCACTCGCGGCGTTCGCGTATTTATCGTGGGGCGGTATGCCCGTCGCCGTTTTTGACAAGGATTTGCCGTTCGAGAAAATGTTGGCGCACAAGGCCCTCGATGCGCGCATCGACAAGGAAGCGCCCAAGACCGCTCCGATCCCAGCCAACGAATCGAACTTTGCGGCTGGCGCCGAAATCTATAAGCAACATTGCGCCGTCTGCCATAGCTTGGAGGAAGGTGGACCCACTGCCATCGCGATCGGCGAGTACCCCAAGCCTCCCAAGCTGCTGCAAGGCAAGGGCGTCACCGACGACGAACCGGGCGAAACCTATTGGAAAGTTGCCAACGGCATCCGCCTCACCGGGATGCCCGGTTTTAAGCAAAGCCTTTCCGATACGCAGATGTGGCAAGTGAGTCTTTTGCTGGCTCAGGCAGATAAGATCCCGGCGACGGTAAAGCAGTCTCTGATGCCAGCACCAGCGGCTCCGCCAGCCGCGCCACTACCTGCAGCCGCGACGCCCGCACCCCGGTAAAGTCGCTCGATATGAGTTGGAGGTGTATGCGGGCTTGATTCTCGCGCTCGTTCTGACCGTTCCCGCGCTTGCCAATGCCTAATTCCTTCTTCCGCGTTGTAATATGGCGAATACCCCATGTGTCCCACCTCGCCACGCGCGGATATTCCTGAAATTTCTCCAGCGGTGCAGCAGGAGATCGCGCAGCTGGCTGTATCGACCGCAATGCGGTCTGCCTTTACCTGGATGCATGTTCAAGAGCCGCAGTTCGCCCAATGGCAAATGGAGGTAGCTCGCATTGCTGCACCTCCCTTTGGCGAGTCAGCGCGGGCAGCCTGGCTGGCTGAGCGTTTTCGCGAAATCGGCCTGGACGATGTTCGCATCGACGACGTGGGAAATGTTTTCGGCGTGCATGCGGGCTCCGCGCATGCTGGCTCTGGGGAAACCCGCACGGTGCAGGATTTTGGCCAGCGTTATGTAGCCTTGAGCGCGCACATCGATACCGTCTTCCCGGCCAGCACGCCGCTGAACATCCGGCAGCAAGGCAGCCGGATTTATGGTCCGGGAGTTTCCGACAATGGCGCAGGAGTGACGGCGATGCTGGCGATTGCCGCGCTGCTGCGTGCAGTGCCGCTGCGGCACGCGTTGCCCTTTGTATTCATCGGCAACGTAGGAGAAGAGGGCGA
This sequence comes from uncultured Acidobacteriaceae bacterium, assembly GCA_963818935.1. Classification (GTDB taxonomy): domain Bacteria; phylum Acidobacteriota; class Terriglobia; order Terriglobales; family Acidobacteriaceae; genus Sulfotelmatobacter. The sequence goes on along the minus strand of CAWFUK010000065.1, from coordinate 17,893 downwards.
AGGCGATCTGCGCGGCATGCGGCACATCTATGCCACGCCGCGCTGGAAGGATTCCATCGCTTACAGCGTCGTACTCGACGGCGCAGGCGCCGACACGGTTGTCGCCGAGGCGCTGGGCAGCCGGCGGTTTGAAGTGATCGTGCGCGGTCCCGGCGGGCATTCGTGGAGCGATTTTGGCGCGCCCAACCCGATCGTGATTCTAGCGCGTGCGATTGATGCGTTTACCGCCACCCCCGTGCCTTCGACGCCGAAAACAACTTTCAATATTGGAGTCATTCGCGGCGGCACCTCGGTGAATTCCATTCCTGAATCGGCCAGCATGAAGGTCGATATCCGCTCGACCTCGATGGCCGAGATGGAGCGGCTGGAGCAGTCGCTGCGGTTGGCTTTGCATCGTGCGATGGAAGATGAAACCATGTCGGCCGAGATGCGGTCTCCGATGCAGCGGCGCCCTTCTGGAGTGAATTGCGAAGTGGTGCCGATTGGAAGTCGTCCCGCGGGAGAATTGGCCCTGGGGGCGCGAATCCTGCATGTCATTCGAGCCGTGGACGCGCACTTGAACAACGCGGCCCAGGTGCAACGGGCATCGACCGACGCAAACATCCCGCTCTCATTGGGTCTGGAGGCCATTGCGATCGGCGGCGGTGGTTCCGGTGGTGGCGCTCACACTTTACAGGAGTGGTTCGACAGCAACGGCCGCGAGTTGGGGCTGAGGAGGATATTGTTGACTATGCTGGCGTTGGCGGGAGCAGGGGAATGATTGATACTTCAGGGGCTAAAGCTCCTCATCCAAGTTCTCGAATTTTCGCAGCGCTGAAGCGCTGCGCCACCCAAAAACGAATGTTCTCAATGATTGTAGTTTCCCTGATACATAGCGCGTTCGTACATGCTCAGACTGCCGTGCCGGCAGCCTCCGATTCCAAGGCCAAAGCCGACGCCATATACATCCACGCCAACGTGTATACGGGCGTCCCAGCCACCACCCAGTTCAGTTCGATGTTGCGCGAAGAAGCCATTGCGGTGCGTGGCGACCGCATTCAAGCCGTGGGAAAAAATGTTGACATCCTCAAATTCAAAGGCCCGCAGACGCAGGTGATCGACCTTGGCGGACGCTTCGTCATGCCCGGATTCAACGACGCCCACATGCACATGGCCGACGCGGGTCTAAAAAGATTGACCGTCGATTTGACTGGAGTGAAGACGCTGGATGAACTTCGCGAGCGGGTGCGGGTCCGCGTGCAGAAGGCAGGGCCGACCGATTGGATCGTCGGTGGCGGCTGGGATGAGACTCTCTGGCCCGTCAAGGTCACGCCGAGCCGCTGGGATCTTGACGAAGTTTCGAGTGGACATCCGGTGTTACTGGTTCGCATCGATCTACACAGCGCGGTGGCTAACACAAGAGCCCTGCAACTAGCCAATGTAACTCTGGCCAGCCGTGATCCCGAGGGCGGACACATCGATCGCAACGAGAATGGCGAGCCTACGGGAATCCTGCGCGAGACCGCGATTGAAGCGGTGACAAGAGTCATTCCGAAGCCGTCGCGAGAGAAGCGGCGGGAGGCGATCGAGACGGCGTTGGCGGACCTGGCTGAACACGGCGTTACCTCGGCGCAAGATTGTTCCACCGTATCTGAAAGCTGCTCTAACTGGGAGGATTTCCAAATCTACGAAGGCCTGGAAAAAGAAGGCAAGCTTACGGCACGCATCACCGAATGGCTGCCTCTTAACCAAACCGTGGAAGAGTCGGACGGGAGGCGGGCGTCGCACCCGCAATCGGATTTGATGCTTCACACTGGAATGTTGAAGGGATTCTTAGACGGCTCGCTCGGGTCGCATACTGCCGCGCTGCTGGAGCCCTACGCGGATGATCCGAAAAACTCCGGCCTGCCTCACTACGAGGCCGCCAAGCTGAACGAGATGGCGAAGGAGCGCATTCTGGCTGGCTTCCAGCTTGGGTTTCATGCGATTGGCGACGAAGCCGTCCAGATGGCGCTCGACGCTTTCGCCGAAGCCGAGAAAGCTGCCCGCGCGCAGAGGGTCAAGGCCCCGAACGGCGGCGATGATTTCCGCCTGCGAATTGAACATGCGCAGGCTACCACGCCGACGCAGATCGCGCGCTTCAAAGAGTTAAAAGTGATCGCCTCCGTGCAGCCCAGCCATCTGCTCACTGACATGCGCTGGGTGCAGGACCGGCTGGGGCCGCAGCGAGCGGCGAATTCCTATACGTGGGCCGCGTTTCTGAACAAAGGCGTGACGCTGGCTTTTGGCACCGATTACCCGGTCGAACCGGTAACGCCATTTCGCGGCCTCTATGCCGCGGTCACGCGCAAGAGCGAAGACGGCAAGCAGGAATTCTTCCCCGCTCAGAAAATCACCATGGATCAGGCCATCGCCGCCTACACCACAGGCTCCGCCTTTGCCGAGTTCGAAGAGAAGGAAAAAGGCAAGCTCGTGCCGGGCATGCTGGCCGATTTCGTGGTGCTTGATCGCGATGTCACCGCGGTAGCGGCGGAGAAAATCCTTGGGACCAAGGTGCTGCGAACTGTCGTAGGCGGCAAAACGGTCTACCAGGCAAAATAGCCCGGGTACGCTTTCTAAGCTGCCTTATCAAATTCCTAAACGCATGAACAAAGTGACCCGCTGGCGCGTCTAAATCACGATTACCGTGTTTGGTCCCATAGCACTCTAGCGACTTTCGACGCAGGGGCTGCAGTTTGTCAAAAAGGTATAATGAGGGGTTCAAACAGTTTCCGGAGGAAAGCAGGCATATGGATTCGCAAGCCATTTGGGTGCGCCTAAAAACCCATCGATGGATTTACTCGCTGAGCATTGCAACCACACTGGCGCTGGGGATTTTGATCGGCAGCGTGGTTTCTTACGGAGTGAAGGGCAAGGAAGCTCAGAAGGGCTCGGACGCCACTCCTCTCTCCGTGCCCGAGCCGCAAAAGCTCTCCAATGCGTTCGCGTCAATCGCCAAGCAGCTGGGGCCGAGCGTAGTCAATATCAATACGGAATCGACCATCAAGAATGTGCACAAGCGCCGCAGCCAGAATCCCGACGACGATGATAGCGGCGGCGATAATGGCAATGGCAACATGGACGATTTCTTTAAGCACTTCTTTGGCGGACCGGGCGGACAACAGAGTCCCTTCGGCAATGATGGCCCCATTCGCGAGCGTTCGTTGGGCTCCGGCGTAATCGTCGATAGCAAGGGATATATCGTTACCAACCGCCACGTAGTCGAGAAGGCGGACCGCATTCGTGTACGCCTGCAGGACGATCCTCCGGGCGTCCAGCATGACGCCAAAGTGATTGGGGAAGACTCGGAAACCGATCTGGCCGTCATCAAGATCGATCTTGATCGCCCCGTGCCCGCCGCCAAAATGGGCAACTCTGACAGCATGGAAGTGGGCGACTGGGTTCTGGCTATCGGCAGTCCGTTCGGGCAAGTGGGCACGGTGACGGCCGGCATTGTTTCGGCCAAAGGCCGCGACATCGTTCCCAACCGTCAGTTTCAGACCTTCATTCAAACCGATGCGGCTATCAATCCAGGAAATTCTGGCGGGCCGCTGGTCAACATGAACGGCGAAGTGATTGGCATCAACACCGCGATCTTGAGCGAAACCAATGCCTACGCCGGCGTCGGATTCTCCCTGCCGTCGAATACAGTCGTGGAGGTGTATAACCAGCTCATCGGCCCGGAGCACCGTGTGCTTCGCGGTTCCATCGGCATCATGTTTGATTCGGTGGAAAATCCCGCCATTACGCGAGTTTATGGCGCAGGCACTGGAGTGACGGTGTCGAGCGTAGTCCCGGGCAGTCCTGCAGATCAAGCCGGGCTAAAAGTAGGCGATACCATCACTACCGTGGACGGCCACAAGGTCACTAAAGGAGCGGAACTGGTTTCCAACATCGCGTCGCGCAAGCCGGGACAGAAAGTCCAACTCGGCTTCCTGCGCAACGGCAAGGAGCAAGAAACCACAGTGACGGTTGCGGACCGCGCCAAGCTATTCGCCTCGCGCTTAAGTGACGACGATTCCGGGGGCGATGAGGGCGCACCCAAGCAGAGCAAGTTCGGCCTTACCGTGCGCAAACTTACGCCGGAGATGGCCGATCGCCTGGATATGCCGGCTGGCAAAGGCGTGATTGTCCAGGATGTAAAGCCGGGCTCCTTTGCCGAGGACATCAACCTGGGCCGCGGTGACGTCATTCTCGAGGTCAACAAGCAGCCGGTGAACAGCGAAGAAGATTTCGCCCGTATCGAATCGGGCCTCAAGAGCGGCCAGGACGTGGTCTTCCTGGTGCGCCCACGCGGCTCTACTCGACAGGACGGAACCATCTTTATGGCCGGTACACTTCCGTAACCTGAAATGAACCCAACGAGAGTTGGCATTGCCCCTTAAACAGGGGATGATTACAATGCCAGTTCTCGTTGGGTTTTTCTTTCTGCGCGGATGCGTTTTCGCGCAACTAAATTAATCTTGGCGCGGGTTCGAGGTAAAGACTGCTTGGAACAAAGTCCGAAGGGCGGAATAAGAATGCGGGGATGGCTGGGCGCAGGCTGCGCTCTGGCAGTGATGTGCGTTCTTCTGCTCTCGCATGCGCCGGCGCAGGATTCCGCCTCCGGTGCTTCCAAGCCTTCAAAAAGCGCTCCGCAGGCCAGTTCTACAAGAGCGAAGTCGACGACGTCCAGTACTCACTCGAAGTCTTCCAAGAGGCCGGGCGCGAGTAAATTGGCGACCTCCACCAAGTCCCACGCTTCGTCGCATTCCTCTAAATCCACTGCATCCGCATCCCACGGCGGCAAATCTAAATACGCCAAGTCGAGCAAGGGCGGCAAGACCAAAACCGCCCGCGGCCAGCAGAAGATTGCCCCAGAACGGGCGGAGGAGATTCAAGAGGCGCTCGTCCGGGAACATTATTTGAGTGAAGCCGCCGGAACCTGGAACCAGGCCACCGAAGATGCCATGCGCCGCTATCAAGCCGACCACGGCTGGCAATCGAAAACCGTTCCGGATGCGCGGGCATTGATTGCTCTTGGCCTTGGCCCGAGCCATGACCACTTGCTGAATCCCGAAAGCGCGATGACCACGGAACCCGAATCCCCGCGCGCCACCGCGCTCGCTCCGTCATCCCAAGGCTCCGATCCCGGGGTCCCCATGAACCCGGGCCCCGCAACTCAGGGAACACCTGTCCAGCGCGATTCCGGCAGCCCGCAATAGATTCACTTACCCGCGAGCGCCCTCCGGCAGGCTCAGGGAAGGCTTCGGTTGCTCTGAAAATGCCTATTGCTTGGCGGACGAAGGCGTGCGCCTTTACGCGTGCTTGCGGTAACTTCCCAGCTTCGGCCTCGGGAAATAAGGCATGGGCTGCGATTGAATAATCGCCCGCGGATTGCTCTCTACCAGCGCCTCAGCCACTTCCTCGCCGCAGATTTCAGCGGCGGCATCGCGTGCGGATGACAAGACTGGCACGCGCTTCTCCGTATCGTGCGCATCGGTCGCCAGCACATGCACCGCGTCATGTTCCACAAGCCACAAGGCGGCGCGGCGCGTGCGCTCCCCCCAGAATCCGGTGAGGGCGGAGGCGGTGACTTGTATCACGCATCCCTGCTCGGCCCATTCCAGCACCCGCTGCGGGCTCTCGCGAAGAATCGGATTTCGCTCCGGATGCGTAATGATAGCTGTAATACCCCGATCGCCAAGCTGCATAAAACAGTCCGTAGTCTGCTGCGGCACACTGTAATTGCTCAGCTCCACGAGCATGTAGTGCGTGCCTTCGATGGCGTAACGCGCAGGATTCGCGAGTACATCCTGCAAGTTTTCGTAAGAGAGATGGAAGTCGCACCCCAGGCTGAGCTGGATCGCGTCGCCCACTTGACTTTGCAGATGAGCCACTAGCGACTGAAGATAGGGGCGATCGTAGTGGTAGCGATCGTTAGCGTGCGGCGTGGCCACCTGGTGCGTAATGCCATCGGCCGCCGCCATACGACACATCGCAACCGACATCTCCAACGACTTGGAGCCGTCGTCAACTTCCCAGAGAATGTGCGAATGAATGTCGACCACGATTGTTGGCGGTGTTGCGCTGATTCGATTTAAGCAGATTCGCGCGGAAAGAGAAAGCGGAAGAACCCAAGAATGGTGATGACCATTCCGCGGGATGATTTAGAACGATCTTAGTGGGCACTGGCGGGACGTCGGAACCAAGACAAAATTTCGCCGCCGCGCCCTTTCGCACGCGTGCGCAGAAAAGCCAGCAGAAGCATGGCCAGGAAGATCGTCAGCAAGCCCAGGGAGGCGCTGTAGACGCTCTGAACATGTTTGGGCAGGATGGAAAAACGCCCGTATACGAATTCAATGTGAACCCAGTAGACCAGCAGGGAAGCCTGGCCTAGCTGAATCAGGGGACTGAAACCCCATTGTCCTGCGCCCCAGCGGCACCAGGCATAACTCGCCGCCAGAATCATCAGCAACATGCCGACGCGAAGCAGAAAGAAGTCTGGACTGGTGTGCCAGTAGTCGTACACGGAATAGAGTTGCCGCGGTTGCGCGTCAAGCCAGCGTGAAGCTGCGATCAAAATAATGCCGGCGGCGCCGGCCATGGTGAACGTTGCCGCTTCACTTTCCCGGGCATAGTTACTCTGCAGAATAAATCCCACGGCCAGACCGGCGAAAGCGAATGCAGCCCACGGGAAGATTGGGAACAGCCATGCCTGCGGTGTGCCCAGGTTGTGAACGCCGTTAATGTAGGACTCCAGCGGCCACGGCAGCCAGTGCGGTTGCCAGGTCGTCCATAGCGGCGGGGTCAGCAGCGAAATCCCCAGGGCTGTCCCACCCGCCGAGAGGATTAGGGCGAGCCTCGCGTGTGCCCCAGGATAAGCCGACAGCACGAGCCAGCACAGCACACCCATGAGCATCATCGACAGGCCGATGGTATTGAGTATGTCCACGCGGAGCAGGTCGCTAAGAGGCGCCCACCCCCAAGCGATCAAATATTCCTGCAAGCGAAAGGCCAGGCCAAAGGCGAAGATCTCCGCGCCCCGGCGGATGGTTATTTTGGCCATCTGCGCCGGCGGCAAAGTTTTCTTCCACAACCTCTCCGTGACTAGAGCGAATGAAACGCCGGCAAGGAACAAGAACAGAGGAGCAGGAAAGGTCCCGCCCAATTGGGAGTACGTGAAAAATTTGGCTTGTCGCGCGCTGGGGCTCAGCCAGGAATCATAGCAGTGCGTCTGAAACATCAGGACGCAGGCAAGCCCTCGCATCCAGTCGATGTAGGCGAGACGGGACGGAGCGTGGGATGCACCGCGGGATGGAGAGACAGAGTTCAATGCGAAATGGCATGATACTCCCCGAAGCCCCGGAGACAAATTACCAAATGCCGATCGGGAGGATTCCGGGCCGACGCTGCGCGATCGGCAACTTACGCAGATTCCCGTTGCCAAAGCCGCAGAATTGCTAGAATCGTCAAGAGCGGGCGCGTAGCTCAATTGGATAGAGCACCGGATTTCTAATCCGGCGGTTGCAGGTTCAAGTCCTGCCGCGCCTACCACTTACCTTTTCAAAAACCCATTTTGTAACCAAAGTGTAGCCAATTTCGTTTTTCATGGCTTCAGTTGGGCTCTTCGGAAGACTTCTGCGCGGATATTTTCTGCAACTGCTCCTTGACCCAATCGGCTTCCTGATCGAGAGCCACAGCCTTGTCTGCGTTGTCGACGATGCCGTAGCGCAAAAACATTTGTTCTGAGCGCCAGCCGTGCAGGTTCATAATGACTGATGTCGGAACGCCGGAGGCTCGTTTGTTCCGGGCTGACGAGCGCCGGGCATCGTGGGGAACGATTCCCCCGTTCTTACCGGCTTGTACGCCTGCGCGCTTGCAGATCCGTTTCCACGCCCAGCGATAATCTTTGATGGGAAAGAAAGGTTCTGTCGGTTTCTTCCCAGCAACCGCCGCTTCGAGCAGAACACGCAGTGCAGGCGTAAGCGGCGCCTCCCGTCCGTCTCCGTTCTTACTGGTTCCGAAGCCAACGACTCCGCGCTGAAAATCAATGTTCTCTGGCGTCAGGTTAAAAATTTCCCCTTTTCGCCAGCCGAAGCTGAATAGGAACTCCAGCCAAACCCGGGCCCACAATCCTTCTTCTGCGGCGGCAACCTTCAGCTTCTCCTGGGTCGGCAGATCGATGAAAACCTTCCTGGCGTTCCCGTTCTCGCTGGGAAACTTGAAGCGCGGCACGCGCTGAACTTTGGGGGGATCGCACTCAGCAGCTAATTTGTAGGCACGGCGAATGACTTGCAACTCTCGGTTTATCGTTGTATCGACGACACCCTCCGACAGCCGGCGGACCCGGTAGATCTTCATGGCCGTCGTCCCCAGATCGACGGCCTTCATGTTGCCAAAGAACGGGGCCAGGTGCTTCTCCCAGCGGCTCTTAGTGTCCTTTTGATTTCGCCCCTTCAATTCGGATAGAAGGCTCAGTACCAACTCTCCGATACTGATCGTGCGTATGTCCTTGCTGACAAGCGTACCCGCAGCCTTCTCCCGTGTGCGCTCGGCCAGAAGGAACTCCGCCTCAGCCCTTGCAGTCTTGCCAGTGCTTTCCGGCGTCTCCCCAGGCAACGCGACGTACCAAATCTTTCCACGCTTATAAACCTTTCCTGTTCCATAAAGCCGCTTCCTTTTCATTGTTTCGCCTCCTCGACCCAGCGGTCGAGATCTTTCCTGTCGAACTGCCAGAACTTGGTGCTCTTGATGACTCTGATTTCGTGCCGGTAAACCATGCGACGAACAGTCCACTGAGAGCAGTTCAGATAAACTGCGGCCTGCCGTGTGTTCAGAAGCCGCCGTTCATCGGCATGGTGGCGCTGAAAAACGGCATAGGCTTTGTGGTGGACCAATAGTCTCTCAACGTTTGCTTCTTCCGCTGCGTTCAGCATGGTTTTCCTTCTTTGGGTTGTTCTTACTTCCAGGTGGCCGCCCGCCCCTGAGATCGTTTTTCCAGGCCGCGGCGGCCTTTACTTCTGTGCTCTTGCTGCCTGCCCTCGTGCCGAGGGCGGATAAATAGGCGCTGATGTCTGCCAACCATTGCTCGCCTGCGTCCTGGTTTGCCTGACGGATACCAGCCGTGCCTGAGGTGTCGTTGCCACTCGTGGCAGAATTAACCTGCCCTGATTCAAACTTACCCCGAGATCCGGGAACGCCAAAGGGGTCTATTTCGTGAAAATCAGCTGGTTACGAAACGGAAGGGAGGAGCCGCTGTACAGATGGTGAAGCAGGTGATGCTATCGGTATTGGGTGCACCCGCCGGAACTAAAAAGGCAAAAGTGCTTCCGATTTGCTTTTTCTAGTCTCTATATTGAGGGCCAGGTTCGAACTTTTTATCGCGCCCCGGGCCAATCACATCCGCTAGTTGACGGAAAAGTTCGAGCAGATAATCCCGAGTGCCAGTACGGTTTTGTAGAGAACTTGCCAGAGCTTCCGCGACACACCCTTCGAGCCTAGCCGAATCGGCTCTGCCTTTTGGCTTGGAACGATGGTAAAACGGCTCATACCGAGTGGACGTGGACACGAGCCAGCCAGAACAGGGTCGCTGTTTACAGCAACTGCTTTGGTCGAGGCCGGAAAGTGCACTCCAGAAATTGACGTAGGTGGGAGTAATTCGGAAACCGAGTATCGGCTTTTGACCGTCGGGACGTCGAAGCTTATCCTATGGGGTGAGACGAGAACAGCGTGTGGGCAGACGGTTCGGGCCGGGCAGGAGGCTTAAGGTAATTGCTCTCGCTGGCCACGATTCCCAGCGCCACGAAATGGTCAAGGTCCGCTGCGATGAATGCGGCCGCGACTCTGAAATGCGCTGGTCAGACTTGATCCGAACAGCCTCCCGCTCTGACGCCGGCAAGGTGCGAAAGCCCAATGGGAGCTGCGGGTGTCAGTCGAAGGCCTGTTTCAACGATTACATCGACAGGAATATCGATCGAATCTCCATAGAAACGCAGCTAAGAATCTGGGCGGATTCGCAGGGGGAGTCGAACATCCTCACGGTCGCTGGGAAACACCATACGAACAAGTACGCGACCGGGAAAATCGTCAGGCGGATCGAACTAATGCTAAGGGAACTCACGGACCAAGCTCAGTGGTTCAGGGAGTGCTCGGAGAAAAGGAGGGAACTTGAGGCTCACTGGGAGGGGGATAAGGATGATTGGAAGTACCAATGGGAGGAGCATTGGGAAGCGGAACCAGTAAAATTGTCTGAGGAAGAAGAAAAGCAAAAAGAACGCAGGAAGTTATTCAATCGCCGATATGACAGGTGTTTCAGCTTAGCTGAAATGCACATGGAACGCGGGCGGCTTTGGGGAACCTGCAGCGAGTTAATTAGGCAGGCAGAAGAAATGCTGTCGAAATGGGGGTTCTTGCTTCGTTTCAAGGACCCGAAATTTCGGGAAGCATTAACGCTGCGAGGCATTCCTGCCCTGGAATTCCTGGAATTGGCCAATTGGATACGGCACACGAAAAGGGGAACGATTAGCACGCGCCGCTTTTACCAACGCCTGGCAATTGCAAAAGCCAAGCTGAAACACAAGGAGTCATGGTTGGAAAGTCTCGCATCAGCTCCCGGGTTTCAGCTCAAGCCTTCCGAGAGCTAGACTTACCAGTTCCTGTGGGGTTTGCTGGAATCCTCCAGCGGGCACTTACAACTGCGGGCGGTAGCTGCTGACCTCAAATTGAACCTCGCCTCGTTTTCGTTGCTTGTGCCACACTTCCTTTTTCAGGCGGTCGAGTAATGCCGCGCCGGCCGACGCTTCCGACCGGGAACTCCTGCCCGCTGACGTAGCAGTTGTCGCGCCACAGGACAAGTCCTCGGATTACGTCGGGAAAAGATCCCAGGTTGACGGCGGCCACTGCACCATAGGCGGCATCTAAAAAAACACAGCCGTGGCCGACGCGCGGCCGCATAGAGTCAAGTTCTTCCAGGATGCTCGGTTGACAGACCCAGTGCGTACTGTGGGGTAGCAACAATCTGAGTTCGCGCGTTTGAAAACCTCCAGTTAGCCTGCTGAGTAGCATCGGTTACACGCCACCTTTTTTCGGTTTTTGAGAGCATTGCCGCGCGCCCCTTGGACTCAATGACCTTGCCACGGTAGCTACTCTGTTCACTACTCGAACACTCTTCCAGACGGCCCGACATCGGCCACATCTTGAAGAAGATCGTACCCTTGTAACCAGAAATTTTGTTCTTATCGCTGATGACTTCAAGGATCGGCATCCGCGTGTTCTCTAAAGCCGGAATCCCGTCCGTCTGAACCTCCGTCTGGTGTTCCGTGTCATCCCACCAGATCTTGGCCTCGTCCATCAGATCTGCCATGTCGTTGTGAACCGACAAGTTGCAGTTGATGTCGTAGGGGATCGCTCCCGAACCTTTCAGGTTGGTAAATAACGGCCTCTTGCCAGAAGTTAAATCACTTTTTGTGATTTCCATCGTGGCAATGACCGTGACCTGTTCCCGGGTGCAGAGCTGCTTGATGAAGTGACTCGAGGCTGCAATCTTGGCCTCGCCCGGCGTGTAGCCGGGCATCTCCAAAAGATGGAAATTGTCTTCCAAAACGACGATGTGCTTGTCCGGAAAACGCTTGCGGATGTCGGAGACGTATTTCCCGAGCGCCGGGAAGCTGGGAGAAACTTCACTGATGTCAGCGACGATCAGTCTCTCTGCTTCAAACAAACCCTTCAGCCACTGCCGCGCCTGGCCCAGAACTTCTTCGAAGTTCTCACAGCCTCTTTGCTTGCAGGCCTCGGCGTCGCCCAGGTAAAACCCCGGGCTCTCAAACATCTCACTGGGAATATTGAAACGCGACCCGAGGATCCGGGAGTGACGTTCATACAACGAATCATCGGCGCTGTGAAAGAACACCAGGACGTCTTTATTGTCTTTATTCTCCGCAATCCTCCACGCCAGGTTGTCAAACCACGTGGACTTTCCTGCGTTGGGTTTACCTGGTACGGAAATGAACTTATCGAACTTCGGGATGCCCCGCATCTTGTCATCGAAGATGGGAAAGCCCGTATACAGCCCAATCCGGCTGTCGTTCTTGTCGGCGCGCTCATAGGCCATGTTCAGCGCCCCGACGGCGGAGCGCAGGTCATAACCATGCTTGGCTTTTTCTACCAGCTCGATCTCCGAGCTGGCTTCGGCGATGAACTGGGCGGCCCGGGAAGGATTCTTGGTAATCTCCCGAATCATCTTATGAGCAATGGAAGCTTTCTGCTCCTGGGCCGCGGCCTTGTCGACGTCAACCCGTCTTTCCACTTCCGCCCAGATAGAATCTTCCGGCTGGCCCGTGACGGAAGCTAGTCTTTTGGCCATCTGCCTGCGCCTTAAGATATTCGGCTCATTCAAAATCAACCCAACGGCATTTTCTGCGACCTGAAGACAGTCTTGCCCAGCTTCAACGGCTTCTTTCATCCTCCAGCTGAAGAGATCTAGTCTTTCTAAACCCCGAAAGCTCTTTATCCCAAAAGTCCGAACAAACTTGTCCGGGTCGCCGCCGCCCTCGGGCATAGCAACGATGTCAACCTGCAAGCCGATATTTCCAGCCGTGACTTCTTCGATGGTCTTGATGGCCCGGGCCGTCCCGGCTTTGCCGGCTTTGTCCGGGTCCAGACAGAAGATGACATGCTTGATCGGGGGATCGTTTCTGAGCAGTAACTGAAGATGATCGGCAGTAAACGAAGAAGAACTGAGGCCACAGACGTTTCTCAGCCCGGCCGCGTAGAGGGTGACGGTATCCGGCTGGCCTTCTACAACCCAGAGAGGCGGAGTCGCTTTGCGGGCCAGGTCGAAGTTGAAGAGACGAGAAATTTTTTGAAACGGAGCGGATAGACCTTTTCTCTTGTGCTTTCAGGACTTTTACATGGCCCGTGGGGGCGAAAGCAGGATTCGCGTCACTGAACCTCCGCTCTCGGCTCCCCGGGACATTCGATTTTCGACTCGGACCGTACGGCTTGAAAAGTCCGAATTTAGGACTTTCACATCAACGAAACCGGCGATGAGGCCATTCCCTCCCCATTTTCCTGCGGGAGCAGGCTCGTAGCCCTCAAGTCGTGGGAGGAGAGATAGGCCCAGGCAATCATGGCGATCGCCGCATCTTCCTGGTCACTGTCCATGCCCTCGCAGTTCCGTTTTGCCAGGCTTATTGCTTGGTTAAACAGAGCAACCGTTTTCTCGGACACGGCGAAGGGACCGAGCTCATGTAGCGCGCTTGACATCTTGTCGCCGTCTGCCTTGTCGGGAGCGGCGTGACATGCTTCAAACTCCGCCGCCGTCAGTAAGATTGCGTCTTCGATCACTACGGCGTCGATCACCTCGTGTTTTTTCTTCTGTTGTACAAGCTGATTGGCATTTTGCCGGGTCATGCGGTTAAGGTTTGTGTCGGAAACGATTCCGCTGAGCTGGTGAAGTACCCGCAGGTTGGAAAAAATTGTCGACCGCGACTGGCCAAGCGCGTATTTGGCCCAGGAATCAAAGCGGGAAAAAAGCTGTCCGGTGGCCGGATCCTGGATGTGGCGGAAGAGCTTGTTTTTCTTGAATTCATCGACGCGCCTTGCGAACGTGACCCACTCGTCGCCGATGTGGTTCCAATTTTCGACGATGGCGACATGCTCCTGCAGCGCGAATTCACGGCAGATGGTGTCCGGGTGGGGAACTAAAACCATAGCGGCTTCTTTGTCGGGGATCGAACATTCGATTTCTGCAGCTCCACATAGCAGAATTTCAGATGTTATTGCTTGCATAGTTATTCCTTTCGAGTGAGAGTAATCATTTGTATCTTGACCTGCGGAGAGCAGGGATGCGTGGACCGGGAGTCCACTTATCGCGAGGTGAACGCTCGCGGCCCCGATCGGAGGCTTAGTTCCTCGCCCGGCGGCGGAGGTTACAAAACCAGATTACTCCTATGCCCGCTGACCGCCAAAGGCCACGAGCATTTATTTTTTTGCTTGTGTGCACAATCTGCGATAACCATCGACTCGAGGGGTAATTCGCATTGCCCTCCCGAACGGAGGCTTGCCAAAGGCCTACGGGCAAATAGGGACTACAGGACGAGGAGATAATCATCTTGTTGTGCTGCATCGGACGATTTCTGGGCTACCATCCAGTTCGGAAGTGGCGTGAAATAAATTCAACCCGCACCATAGTCCGAGCTGAATACGCCGGTGCAGTAAGCGGCGGATGGCGTGCATCCGCTTACTGCACCGCCACGGCCAGCCTAAGCTGTCACGCTCAAAGATTCGTACGGTATGGAGCTAGCGGCGGCGTTCGAGTAGACGCCTTCGAGAGAAGCAATATTGAGGGAGGGAGTTGTGGGAACGGGCGAAATGCCGGTGCCAGAGCCGGAAGACTCGCCGCCCAACGGGTTCGCAACTGGGTTTTCGATCGGCAAACTCGGCGAGATGGGATCCTGAACCGGGTGTGCAAATGTGGCTTTCAGGCTGGCAAATGCCTGTTGAGCCCCCGTCAAGTTTCCTGATTGCAGAGCTTGACCGATGGCAGTGAAATCCTGCTCGCGGTTCGCCATGCCGAAGGGCTTTCCACCGGCAAATGGACCTTCTTTACCGAGACTGACAATGTCCTGATACTCAGCCTGGGCTCCGGACACGTCGCCGGTTCCCAGGTCCTTACCGAGTTGTTGTAGATCGGCTTGCCGCGTTTTGTAGAATTGTTGCGGCGACACCGAAAGTATGGGCGATGCAGTACTCGTTGAAGCACCCGATGCGGCTGCGATCGACATGAGAATCTCCTTAGAAATCTGGTGATTTGACTAAAACCGCTGTCACAGTTCCTGCCTGTCGGCAACCAAATCGGCCTTTGGAAGCTGAGACCTGAAGGCCATTACCGTTACGGACGGTCATTGTCGGCGGGTCAGTGGGCCACCCCCTGAGAGAGTGAATTGGCGATGTTGTTGAGCGCCACAGTCGTCAGACCGGCGAGGATCGTTTTGTTGCGGAGCACAACTTATAATTCGTCCGCAAGGAGCGGCCGAATCAAACCGTGATTCCAGTTCTCGCCCGGACGGAGGGGAACCACGTCGAGAAGATATCCGTCGCCAAGGGCATGAGCGTAACAACGGGTAGTGCCTCAGTTTGAATTTAAAACTGAGGCACTACCTAACAACGGAACAGGTTGACTATGGGTGAATCTTTGTGCGAATAGGATGCAAAAAAACTGCGGTACCGCGCGGCGGAAGTCGAGTCGCTCGGCATGCCGCTGCCTGCTGCGAGCCTACGCTCCGAAGGTGTGCAGCAGAAAACTGCCGACTGCCCTAGAACCGATATATTAAGTCCACGTAATACGACCCACTGACATCATGCTGGCTCTTCTGACTATGGGTCAGGGCCGCGTTGTACGGATCTGTCACGGTTTCGTGAAACCATACAGGAGTCACGACCCAATGCAGCAACAGATGGTGAGGAGAACTGGGGCTGGGAAACCATACAGACGCTTCCACCCCTTGCACGTTGTTGCCGCACAAACTGCAGGTATACGAGGATGCTGATTGGCCGGGACCCGGTGTAAACTGGACCGGCGAAGGGTATCGCACGACTTCGTTCTCGTCCCGCAGATACAACACCTGCAACCGCCACGAAGTCATCTCACTCACGAAGTCATGTCCTCCCCCAACACGGGGATTCCAGGCAGACTTCATGTACGTGGTCAGAGATGTTTCACTCCATCCTGCTCCGCCACCCACAAACCACGAAGAGCCGGAATGGAATTTGTAGAAGACCTCTCCATCCGCCGTTCTAACACGGCCCTTTTCGTCTGGAACTTGGTCGTTATCATTAGTCTTACGCATGAAGTCGTAGAAACCCTCAGCGTTCGCAATGAAGTGGTTCTCCTCTATTCCAACGCCGGCACCCATATTTCCGGCGAATGTCTGGTAGCCGTTTCCGCTTACGTTCAGCCCACCTTCTGCAAACAAATGAGGCATTCCGGAAATAACATCAGCCTTGGTGGTTGGCGCAGAATAGTTAGTAACCTCGCCGGTTATAGCCTGACCAATCGCCAATCCGGAAAGCGTCAGCAATGCGATCACTGCACCAATTGCCTTCATTACTAGTCCCCCAAGGCGTGCATCATTAAATGGCGGCCTTCCAATAGGAGGTGCGTCATGGATTGACTAATCGGAAGGAGCGAGGCGGGACCTTAAGAAGCCGAACCGATCTCGTACGCACCGAGGTAACGTCGTGCCGGCCTTCCGCACTGATGTTTGGCACAGGAGGCCCGACGCTTATGCGAATGAGATTTCTAACTGTCCCCTAATCGTGTGGTTGGTCGGCTAGGCTTATGAGCTCCCGAAGGTCAGAAGAGCCGAGTCTCCATGTAATTGTGGAGGTGCCGCTGGCTGGGCGGCGGCAGTGTCGAAATCGAGATGTCAGGCCAGGAGGGCCACGGCTACATTGCCCTTGCCTTTGGTCTTGACGGAATACATGACTCCATCCGCCACGCGCATGATGTCGTCGACGGACTCGGGCGGACAAGCGTAACTGGCCAAGCCGATACTGAAGTCGACGTTCCAGCCCTTGGTTCGCATCGCGGTGCGTAAGAGTTCATGAAGTTTGCGCAGCACCTTCTCCGCCGAGACTGCGCTTGTTTCCGTGAGCAGGATGGCGAATTCGTCTCCGCCCAGCCGGGCGACTGCATCGGTGATACGCAGGTTTGCGCGCAGAGTATTTGCAACTTGCTGTAGAACCTGATCGCCAACCGCATGCCCCAGAGTGTCGTTTATTTTCTTGAAACCGTCCAGATCGATTTTACCGCACAGTCGCTTCCAAGCCTTCGTTCCGCGCGACCGGCACAAGCAGAACCGACCGCGGGCCGGCCGCGCGGGAGGGCAGAACGAGCGTCCGCCCTCGTGAGCCCATAGATTCCACATAGATTTCAATACACACCCTGCTGAGATCTATGAGATCTATGGAGTCGAGCTTCTGTGGTTACGGCTGCGTCTTTCGGGCACGAGAGGCCCGCTGCCCGTCCGCCGCCGTCGCTCGAGCCAAGCCGCCACCGGTGGGATGGGCGCGGAAATGCGCCGGGCTTGACGGATCCATCTCACGCACTCGCCCGCCAACCGCATACTGAACATCTGCTCGAACCGTCTCGAAAACCTGCAACCCACTGCAAGTGGCTGCAATTTTCGGCGGCAAATCCGCTACGATCGTTGTAAGTCTTCGACTCTTTGCTCTTCGCGAGCGTGCCGGCCAGCCATACCCCCCAAGGCTGAGATTTGTGAAACGTGATTCAGAGCGGACGCTCACCTCACATCATCTTCATCTTGACGTACCTCCCCATCGAGCGAGGAAGAAGTGGTTCCCCGCCTAGCAGAGTGAAGAGCAAAAGGACGGCAATGCCGGCTCCTGCGAGGGTTTCAAGGGCTTTCATGCGATGCCTCCCGTCAGATGTTCCATCCCTTGTGTAACTGCTTCATTAGTTTTTCCGGCAATCCTCATGCCGTTTGTTGGCCGCCGCCATGGCGAGCTGACCCAAGCTCAACCCGCCGTCATTAGGGGGCACACGTCGATGCCGGTAAACGTGGAAGCCATCTCGCCCTAGCCGCACGGCGACCTCGGTCGCCAGGAGCGCATTTATGAAACACCCCGCCGCTCGTGGCCACCACGTTCAATCCGGTGTCTTGTCTCACTCGCCCACAAACCTGGGCCACCATTTCCACGAGTCCCAATGGAACCGCCTGGCGATTGCTGCCGGCTCGCGACCGCGGCCTAGATCCGCAACAATCTCCGTGATGAGGGGGCGAGGATCGATCACGAGCGGCCCAGCCGAACCGTCGGGCGCACGGCGTTCGTCGATGTCAAACGGATACGCGCTCCGGCGGGACCGGCGAAG
>CAWFUK010000064.1:0-16437 GCA_963818935.1 uncultured Acidobacteriaceae bacterium | reverse complement strand
TGCGGCCAACGCCGCCAGCCCGAACCTGGCGCCAGTGCAGCCCGTCACCAATCGGCCGGTGGTGCGGGTGAATGGGGCCGAACTCACCGATCGCGATCTGCTGCGCGAAATGATGACGATTTTCCCTTATGCCCGCCAGCACAACGGCTTTCCCAAGGCAGAGGAGCCGAAGATCCGCATGGGCGCATTGAAGATGATCGAGTTCGAAGAGCTGGTCTATCAGGAAGCGCAACGCAGAAAGATGGAAGTCCCGCCCGCAAAGCTGCAAAAAGCATACGCCGACTTCCGCGCCCAGTTTCCCAGCCAGGAAATTTTCGACGGCTACCTGAAAGAAGAAATGCACGGTTCGAAGCAGGCACTGCGCAAGCAGATCCGCCGCTCCCTGCTGATCGAGCAACTGCTGAAACTTGACGTCGTCGATAAATCAAAAGTCACGGTAGCGGAAGCTCACGCTTATTACGAAAAGAACCCGATTCCTTTCCGCTATCCCGAAGCTTTCGCCATCCAGACCATTTCGATCATGCCCTCGGACAAGGCAGGCGAGGACGTTAAGAAGCAAGCGCACAAGAAAGCCGAAGAAACCTGCCAGAAAGCGAAAGCCACCAAGAGCTATCAGGAATTCGGCCTGCTCGCCGAGCAGGTTTCCGAAGACGACTTCCACGTGAACATGGGCGACCACCACGCGGTGGATCGCGCCAAGCTGCCGCCCGAGATCGTAAGCGCTGCCGAGTCAATGAAAGCCGGAGACGTCAGCGATCTGCTTCAACTCGGCAATTTCTATACCTGCTTCCGCCTCGATGCGCATATCCCGGCGGGCAAGCTCACGTTCGCGCAAGTGAAAGACAAACTGATCCAGAACATGCAAAAGGAAAAATCCGAGAAGCTCCGCTCCTCGCTCGACAAAAAACTGCGCCAGAATGCGAAGGTGGAAGAGCTGTAACTGAGAGGGACTCAGCGTGCTGTGGGGAATTAAAAATCGATTCTCGCCCAGAAAGGGGCTGGGCGGGGTCGCGCTGCTGGGGTTGCTGTGCGGCCTCGGCTCCGCGCAGGTAAGCCTGGGCGGTCTGCACGCCACCGCCAACGGCCAGCTCGAGACCCTCTACTCCAGCGAATACGGCAACCTGCCAGGCACTGGCGGCCATTCTCTCGGCTTCGGGGGAATCGGCAACATCAGCGGGGATTACTACAATCCCAACTTCCTCTCCTTCAACGTGCAACCCTATTACAACCGCGCCCAGGACAACTCCGAAAGCCAGTCCATCACCAACGCCAAAGGCTACAACGGAACGCTCAATCTTTTTAAGGGCGGCGAGTTCCCCGGCTTCGTCACCGCCCAGCAGACCTGGAATCAATCCGGAAACTTCGGCATTCCCGGCCTTACCGGCCTGACCACGTTAAACAACACTCACGGATTTAACCTCGGCTGGAGCGCGCTGGTACCCGGCTGGCCAACCTTGTCCGTAGGCTTTGGAGACACCGGCGGCTCCAGTTCGCTGCTGGGGAGCTCGGAAACGACAGATTCTTCCACCCGCAATTTCAATATCATGAGCACCTACAAGCTCGGCGGCTACTACCTGACCGGCGGCTTTATCCACCTGGACACCAACGTGGCGATCAACGGCCTGGAAGACGGAGAGTCCGAAAGTTCGAATGGCTCGTCCAACCAGTATCGGTTCACAGCTCAGGGCCCAATCCCCTACCGAAACAGCAGCGCCAATCTGGGCATCACGCGGACCAGCTATAACGACAATGACTCCCTGAGCGGATCAAATTACGGCACAACCGACACCATCAACGGGATCGTCAATCTGAATTTTCCCAGGGCCCCCGTGTCCATCAGCACGCTCTATACCGATAATCTGCTTGGCAGCATCGAGCAGCAACTGGCGAGCAACGGCCAGGTGCCCCTGGCCGACCTGAACAGCCCGGAGTCGCGCCAGGTTTCGGTGGAAGCCAGCACCTTCGTGAATATCACGCATGGGCTCATGGTGGGCGGTTACGTGCAGCGTGCGCAGGAGTTCTTCGCCGGACAGAATTTCGGCCTCACCACAGCCGGCCTCACCGTCAACTACAGCTTCGTTCATGCTCTAAAGGGCTTGACCTTCTACGGCGGGGTCAACGACCTCGCCACCCAGGAAGGCAACTCGGGCATCGGTTTCATCGGCAACGTGACCTACAACCGTTATTTTGGCAAGTGGCAGCTCAACGGCTTCTTCCTCTATAACCAGAACACCGTAACGGTGCTGGCGAACTACACGATCTCGACCCTTAACTACGGCGGCACCGTCAGACGCCAGATCAATCCTGATCTGACCTGGAACACCGTGGTCAACTTCATCAAAAGCGGTTTCCAACAAACCGCCGGCGACACCAATCACGGTGAAAGCTTCACCAGCATGTTGATCTGGAAAAAGGCCTCGATCTCGGGCATTTATTCCCAGTCGAACGGGACGGCCCTTCTCACCTCGACTGGTCTGGCACCTGTAACGGTACCGTCACAGGTGCTGCCACCCGGGTCAACGATTCTCTTTAACGGCAGGAATTATGGCGCCAACATCAGCTTCTATCCTGTCCGGCACATGATCGTGAGCGGCGCATGGTCGAAAGCTTTCGCGAACACCAACAGCACACTGCTGCTCACCAACAGCGGCAACACCAACTACTACGGCTTTATGGGATACGAATACCGCAAGCTGATCTTCCAGGCGGGCGTCACCAAATTCACGCAGAGCATCAGCAACTCCGGCGTTCTGCCCTCTATGTTAACCTCGTACTCATTTGGGATTCAGCGATGGTTCAAGGGATTCTAGATGGCACTCATCGCGCAAGCCGGAGCAGAATCAGCTGCTTCGTACTCTTTTTATTGATCATTTTATGGATCATTCCGGCATGGGCGGGATCGAAAACCGAGCCCGCGCGTGTGCCGCTTCCTCCCGATTTGCTGCTCGAAGGCGGGCGCAAACTGACTTTCGAGCGCGCCTTCGGCGTCGAAAAAGACGTTCTGGGCAAGCCGAAATTCTGGACCAAAGTTCTGAACGTGGTAGCCGGCGAACCCGAATACCACGTCATGTTCCGCCCCTACAGTATCGCCGTCGATTCCCACGGCCGCGCCATCGTCACCGATCCCGGCGCAGCCGGCATCCACATTTTCGACTTCGAAAACCACAAATACAAGTTCATCGAGCGCTGGGAAAAAAGCAAAGACGCGATGCTCAAGCCGCAATGCATCGCGCTCGACGCGCAGGATAACATCTACGTCACCGACTCCGAATCCGGCAAGATTTTCGTCTTCGAACCCAGCGGCAAATTCAAGCACGCGCTCGGCAGCCTGAAAGGCGGCGAAGGCTACTTCAAGCGCCCCACAGGCATAGCGGTCGATTCCGCCGCCCAGCGCATCTACGTAACCGACACCCTGCGCGACAAAATCTACGTCCTCGATATGCAAGGCCAGGTTCTGCAAACCATCGGCAAGCACGGCACCGGCAAGGGCGAATTCTTCTATCCCACCGAACTGCATCTCGACAACGACAATCTGCTCGTCGTCGACGCCATGAATTTCCGCGTGCAGTGGTTCGCGCGCAATGGCGACGCCGAAGGAACCATGGGCCAGATCGGCGACGAGCCGGGCTCGATGTTCCGCCCCAAAGGCGTGGCCGTAGATTCCGAAGATCACCTCTACATAGTCGACGGCTTATCCGGCCTGATCCAGGTTTTCGACCGCGAAGGCCATCTGCTCTATTACTTCGGAAAACGCGGCACTGAACTGGGCGCGTTCCAGTTGCCCGCCGGCGTCTTCATTGACCATAAAGATCGCGTCTTCATAGTCGACTCCTTCAACCGCCGCATCCAGGTCTTCGATTATCACGGCTTGCCGAAGCAAGGCCACTCAGGAGCGGGTCAGTGAAACGCTTTTTCACGATCTGCGCTCTGCTGTTCATTACAACAGCCGCTCTGCAAGCGCAGTCAACCCCACAAGAAGACGTGCTCGGCATTCACAACTTGGGCCCCGGCAGCCCGGGACCAGTCAGCGGCCCACTGCCCGCCTGCCAGTACTGCCACGCCCCACACTCCGGCCTAAATAGCACCAGCCTGCCAAACCTTCCCCTTTGGGGCCAGAAGCTCTCCACCGAAACCAACTACACGCTCTATTCCAATCCCGCCATGGTGAACACGGTGCTCGAGCCAACTCTAGGTTCGGCCAGCAATCTCTGTCTAAGCTGCCATGACGGCACAGTCGCCCCCGGAACCAGCGTGCCCTACGGCACGATCCAGATGACCGGCAGCATGAACTCGCAGGATTTATTCGTAGGCACGCTGCAGGCCATGCATCCATTCAACTTCCAGCTCCCGCTGAATTGCTCGAATGACAATCTGCTGGCCGGCCTGTGCAGCGGCGCAACCGGCAACCCCGCCGTGCAATTAATCAGCGGCAACGTGCAGTGCAATAGCTGCCACAACCCGCACGTTCAGTTCATCGATCCCGTGCAGGGAGATTTTCTGGTGATGAACAACGCCGACTCGGCCATGTGTTTGTCTTGCCACATCAGCCAGCCCGGCCAATGGACCGTCGCCTCCGCGCATAAAACCACCGTCTCGGCGAGCGCGGCCACCAATACCGGCAACGCAACCTCAGGAACGCCGCGCACCTCCACGCAATACAATCCTTTCACGCAGTGGCGGACGAGCATCCACGCGACCGCCATTCATAAAGTCGCGAAAAATGCCAAAGAAGTCGGCCCGTATCTCAGCGTGAATCAGAACGCCTGCGTGTCCTGCCACACATCGCACAACGCGCCCGGCGGACCCGACCTTCTGAACGGCCCGGTGCCGGCCAACCCGAACATGGACGCGGCCACTGCGGATTGCGTCGGCTGCCACAACGGCGGCTCGAATCTCTCTCCGGCAATTCCAAACATCTTCGCCGAGTTCGCCAAGACCGGCCATCCTTTTCCCACCACCAGCAACAAGCACGCCTCCACCGAAAGCGTAGTGCTAAAGAACGACCGCCACGCAACCTGCGTCGATTGCCACAACCCTCACGCCACCCAGCAGACCGGGTCGTTTGCATCGACAGCCCTCCGCCCATCCGAGAACGGCACCATCGGCGTAAGCGCAACTGACGGCATCACCCAGGTAAATCCCGCCCTCAATCAATACGAAATCTGTCTGCGCTGCCACGGCACCAGCGTCGGCAAGCAGACCCTCGCCGCTTTCGGCTACGCGGCCGTGCGCACCTCGACCGGCGGTGACCCGTTGAATCTCATCATGCAGTTCGGAGTCACGGCAACCTCAAGCCATCCCGTAATGCACGACAGCAAGAGCGCGCTGCCTCAACCCAGCCTGCTGAAGTTCATGCTGAATCTCGATGGCCACACCCAGGGACGAGCCATCACCAACCGCATCCTCTGCACCGACTGCCACAACAGCGACGACAACCGCGAATTCGGCGGCACCGGCCCCAACGGCCCTCACGGCTCGCAATTCCCGCACATTCTCGAGCGCCGTTACGAGGCCAGCCAGGTAGCCCCTGGCATTCCTCCTGCCGCCGGGCCCGGAACACGATCACGAATCTCCTCCCTCCGATCACCGACCCCGGCGCAGGCGGACCTTATTCTTTGTGCGCGAAGTGTCACGACCTGAACAGCATCGTGTCCAACGCCAGCTTCAGCAAGCACGCGCTGCATATCAATGCAGGATTCTCCTGCTCCGTCTGCCACACCGCCCACGGCATGGGACCAAATTCCTCCAACGTCACCGGCGAGCGCATGGTCAACTTCGATCTGAAGGTGGTAGCCGAAAACGCGACTTCCGCCTACTTCCGCTCCCCAATCTCCTACAACCGCGGCACAAACACCTGTACGCTAACTTGCCACAATTACAGCCACAATACAGATGGATCAGTGACTCCAGCGGTAAGTTCAAAGGGAGCCACTCCCGCCAAGCGGTAGCAAGTCGTCACGTGGAAGAGCGGCGCTTCAGCGCCGCGTCACGACGTACTTCACAAGGACTAGGGGCTTGAGCCCCTGCCCTACCCGGGAAGGGCACGACTTTGGTCGTGTCGCCCAAGTTCGGTGAGACGGCTGGCTTTAGCTGCTGAGGCCGGTTCGCGAATTGAAAAAAACGAAGGAGATAACCCTACTGCTGCAAAGGCTTCGCTGGAGTGCCCGGCTTAACTCCCGAATGCTTCTAGCCTCCGCAATGAGCTGCTCAACTTTATCCTTGCCCGCATAGTTCGGATTCGTATCCAGCAACTTCTGCCAGGTGGGCGACTGCACCATCCACATCCGTCTTTCCCTGCCACAGCACGATGCCCAGATTAAACAATGTGTTCGCGCGATTCGGATCGTACGAAAGCGACTTCTTGAACTCCGCAATCGCAGTATCCGCATCCCCACTAAACCAATAAGAGGTGCCCATATCCGTGCGCACAGCGGCATTCTCCGGCTGCACTTTTAAAGCCTGCTGATAATAGTTGATCGCCGTCGCATACTGCTGCGTGTCGTAATAATATTTCCGATGCTGGCCAGCAGTTCGGGGTCATTCGGATTCGATTTCAGCTTTTCCAGCAGCGGTTTCGCCTGCGCATCGCCGATCGCCTTCATCTGCTCCGGCGTACGGCTGGGAAGCCAAACCCGTATTCGCCTGCCCGGGTGCCGTCTCTGTTGCAGTCGGAGGAGCCGCTGCCGGAGACTTCGCTCCCAACGACCGTCCCCCAACAATTCCCAGCAGCAAACACACCGCCGCCAGCGTGTAAGCCTGAAGCGTAGTCCATTGCGATGACGCCGAAACCTGATCGGCTTCCGCCATAAATAAGAAATCCTTAACGAATAAGTTTGACGGCCACTTTGCTCCCCATCATAGCGCTTTCTCAATTGAGCAGCTTTCGCCCGCAAATCAGAAAGCCGAACTCCAATTCCTCCGCTCAGAATGTCGGCGGCTCATAAGTACGTCCCGCGGCAAGCCGCTTCTCCTCCCGCCGCGTCAACCACAGCAGAAGAGGTCCAAGTGCTGCCACATTCAGCCGTGTAATCACAGGAAACTCTCGCTCCACTTCGTGCCGCAGGTCACGAATCTTTTCGCTGCCGGCTTTATTCACCTTCCGGAACTCCCGCTCCATCACCCAAAGCGCCACGTTGTAGAACACTCTTAGCGTCTTCATGCCCGCTCAAACCGCTCGCGCACGCGCTGATCCGGATAATCCTTATACCGTCGCCAACCCAGCAGCATCGTGCGGCACATGCGGTAAAGGCTTGGCCCATTCCGTCTAAAATCCCGCCGAGAACGCCCAATCGAGAAATCGCTTGGAATCATCTCGCGAGATTGCTCCCCGTGCTGAAAGTTGAATTGTACTGCCCGTGAATATCGGCGTGATCGATGCCAGTGAGCATGCGCCCCTGCTCAACCATCTCCTGATAAAGTGGCGTCCCCTGGGACTGGTGTGTACAGCATGAACTGATGAAAGATCCGTCCCGCAGTCAACCGCCGATTCAATCTCGCTGACAATATTTTCCGGCGTGTGATGTTCCAATCCAATAATGGTCGAACCCTGCACGCGTATGCCATGTTCCCGCAACTCGCGCGTAAGTTTCTGCCCATCCGTATCCTGCAGCTTGCTGTAACGCGATCTTGGAGACTCCAAACCCATCCACACCCAAGAAACTCCCAGCTCAACCAATTCCTCCATGCTGTACCTTCGAATCGCATTCGCCGACGCAAACACAGAAAGCTCCCAACTTTTCCCTGTGTCCTTCATGAGCTCCAGCAACCGCAACGCCCGCGTGCGATGCAGCAAAAAGTTTTCGTCCATCACAAAAAACGACTGCACTTTCAGCTCCGCCTCAGCCTGGCACATCACCTCAAACAGTTCATCGCCGCTCTCAAAAAAATTCACGAACTTTCCTTTGCCGCCGAAAAACGCCGAAGTCGTGCAGAAGTTGCAACCCATGGGGCAGCCCACCGAAGGAATAATCGCCGCCGCCGTTCCGCCTTTCCGCTCCGGCAGTCGCAATCCCATGATGCGAGTTCTCCATCCCGAAACAATCGCCGGATGCTGAATCGGCGCTTCTTCATTCTCGCCCAGATATCGCCGCATCCACGAAATGCCTTCGCCGCGCACAATGTGATCCGCATCGATCAACTTATTCAAAGCAGGAATCGCCGCCACGTGCCCGCCAACCACAATCACCGAATCCGGCGACAATTCCCGCACCATCCGGCACATCTCCCGCACCTTGCCGACATTCGTGATAATCGAAGAAATTCCCACGATGTCGTAATGGTGCGTCTTCAATTCCTCCGCAAATCGTTCCCGCGCAGGAAAATCCAGCACCGTGCAAGGCGCGGAAATGTTCGCCTGAATCATCATGATGCCCCACGATCGATGAAACATGCGTAGCGAAAAGGCGCCCTGCGCCTTCGTCACCTGGTTGTGATACAGCTCCATCGGATTAATCGTGCGGCTGCCGAACTCATCGTCTTGCGCATAAGGACCAAACACCGAACTGAGCAGAACTGTAGCCTGACTTTTCTTCGGATGAATTTCCATAACCGCAGCGTAACGCGAGGCGGGAAACTTGCGCGGTGATATTCGTTACACCTTACAAAACTATTACATAAAAATTTCCATAGAGCGACGGACGCCTTCGGGAGCTTGCCCTGAGGCGAAGCCGAAAGGCCCCGCCGAGCGAAGCGAGGCGGAACAAAGCGTCGCCCCCTGATTCATTTGAACGAAAACGACTACCGGCTCTGCGTAGTCAAAACCCCATCCACCGCCCGCGGCGAATCATTGAGACGCTCCATCACGTGCTTCTCCATCAAATCCCACTCTCCCCGCAGAATCATCTCCTTGATGCCAAACTTGCGCTCACGCTTGGCATCCTCGAGACGCACGACGACCTCGCTCTTATGCAAACGAAAATCGATCACATCCGCCAGCGGAATAAACTGATTCGTCGACTCTCCAACAATGATGTACACAACCTTATCCGAGAGCAGCGTGTATTCGGGACAGGACTCCTGCACCATCGGTCCCTGCACGCCGCTCATCGAGGCCATGAATCCTTGATGCGCCCCCATGCACTCCGTCATCCGCATGCGCACCACCGTTCCATGCTGATAGATGCTGGCGGGTTGAACCGCCCACGCTGCCTGCAAACCGCCAACAACTGTCATTACGCAAATCAAGCTTTGTATTCGCTTCCTCATTGGTTTTCTCCATAGTAATAACCGCTGCGACAATGAAAACGCAGGTTAGGATCGTATTTCGGAAGAATGCGCAAGGAGTGAAATCCCACGACAGAAGTAGGAGGCTGATAGGTCACAACATAGGAATTTCGCAGATCCGCAAGCGCGCCTTGCAGTACGCCAGTGCCTTCGGACGCAGAAAAAGTTCTGCCGCCGCTAGCCTCGGCCATTCGCCGCAAAGCCGCACTTCCCCCGGAGGAATCGACGCTGCTCACATCCACCCCATAGATCAGTGCCCCGCTATCGATCACGGCTTGCAAAGCGTCCTCCCCTGACGCCTTGCTGATCGTGTCATCGCCATCCGAAAACAGAATCAAAACAGGTCTGACGCCGGGCAGAGAGCGCTGTGAAATCAAATTCGCCGCATACAGCAACGCATCGAACAACGGCGTTGCACCTGCAGGCTTGAGCGAAAGGATCCGCTGTTTCGCTGCCGGCGTGCGGCAGTCGCCGATGCAGATCACCGCCAGTTGCAATCCGCTGAAGGCGATCACGGAAAGGTCGCCGTCCTCGGCAATTGGTCTCTGAGAAATCAACTCCAGCACTTCATTGATCACCGCCGAAAAATCCTTCGCGACAGACTCGCTGGCGTCAATCAGAATCACGACATCCAGCACGTTCTCATCTGTTCGAAGCAGGCTGCGAAAATGTCGCACCACCATGTCCCCGTCGATCACGACAAAGTCATTTTCCGTGACTGTAGCAAGGGCCCGATTTCTCGCGTCCGTAGGAAAAAACATAATTCGCACTTCAGAGGAAACACTGCGGTAGGTAAGAACGGGACTAGGCTGATCCGTCTGCCCCGCGAGATCCACGAAAGGAAGAACTATCAGTAACAATGCGGCCGGCCACTTGCAATAATCATGGAACATTGCGTATTTCACATCGGCCCGCCAGAAATGAAACTTTAGTTGCCGTGTGTCTAACGGCAGGTAGCTAATGGCGTCGCCTGCGAAATCGTCAAACTCGTTTTTCCTATGTCAATGCCTCTCCTTCTTCCTGCATCTCTTCCGCCTGGATGCTCTTGATGGAATTGAGCGCGCCCGTTCGCCGAAGCTCTGGGAACAACCAAGTCCATGCCGCAATCACCGCCAGCGTCCCAATTCCGCCCAGTACCACCGCGGGAACAGTCCCAAACCACTGCGCCGTCACTCCCGATTCAAACTCACCCAACTGATTCGACGTACCTATAAACACCATATCCACCGCCATCACCCGCCCGCGCATCTCATCCGGCGTACGCAATTGCACCAGAGTCGCGCGAATGATCACGCTGATCATGTCGGCCGCTCCCAAACAAATCAGCACGATCAGCGACAGCGTCAGACTCCTCGAAACCCCAAAAACAATCGTGCAGATTCCAAATCCCGCCACCGACCACAACAAAGTCGGTCCCGCGCGCCCGCGCATCGGCCAATGCGCCACAGCAACCGCCATCAATGCCGCGCCCACTCCCGGCGCAGTTCGTAACAATCCCAATCCCCAAGGGCCAGTGTGAAGAATTTCCCGCGCGTAAACCGGCAGCAAAGCTACCGCTCCACCAAGCAACACGGCGAACAAATCCAGCGAAATCGCCCCCAGAATCAACTTCTCCCTCCAAATAAAAAGCAATCCCGCCAGGACGGTTTTAGCCGTCATCGGCTCGCGCTTGCGAACTTGTGGACTGGTCTTGATCTTGAACATCGACGTAAGCGCGCCCAGTGCCGTAACCATGGCA
This sequence comes from uncultured Acidobacteriaceae bacterium, assembly GCA_963818935.1. GTDB lineage: Bacteria > Acidobacteriota > Terriglobia > Terriglobales > Acidobacteriaceae > Sulfotelmatobacter. Next base: position 5,477 of record CAWFUK010000064.1, on the reverse strand, counting down.
ACGCCATAAACCGTGGAAGGCCCATGAAACGCAGCGTATAGAATGCCGCCCAAAGACGGCCCGATGATCGTCGCCGCCTGAAAGGTAGAAGCATTCCATGCAACAGCGTTCGCGAAATGCTCTTCCGGAACCAACTGCGGCAGAATCGACCGGCTAGCCGTTCCGTTAAACGACCGCGTCACTCCCAGCAGAACCAGCACCACATAAATCGGCCGAACCGAATGAATGCCGCGTTCCGTAATTAAGAGCAAAAGCAGCGAGCACAGCGCATAGCCGGTGTAGCAAAAACTCAAAACATGCCGCCGCTCAAACCGGTCCGAAGCATGTCCGGAAACAAGAAACAACAAAATACCCGGAATAAACTGCGCCAACCCAACCAACCCCAAATCGAGCGCGCGATGCGTGATGTCATAAACCTGCCATCCCACGGCCACAGCCTGCATCTCAACCGCACCCACAATCAGAAATCGCGCAATCTGGAAGAGAACGAAACCGGGATGCGTGAAGGCAATACGTCCAGCCTTGGAATCGGCAGCAGCGGGCATGAGCTTCTAATGTGCCATAAAGAACTCCCCACTGGCACGTGAGCTCGGCCCGGCGCCCGAGAAGATCGAAACTCCCTGCCCTTAGAACCCTCCGTGCTGTCCGCTATTTATAATCCGAATTGGCTGACAGCTCACAGCCGAAAGTCCGCATGCGCTTCGAACTCTTCATCGCCACCCGCTACCTCCGCGCCAAACGCCGCCAGGCCTTCATCGGCATCATCACCGGCATCTCCATCGCCGGAGTCGCCGCCGGAGTAGCCTCGCTCATCATCGCCCTAGCTATCAACAACGGCTTTCGCCAGGACCTGCAAGAGCGCTTAATCGGTTCAACCTCGCACATCAGCCTGCTCCGCATTGCCGACGATGGCATCAAAGACTGGCCGCCTCTGTTAGCGCGTCTCTCGAAACAACCGCACGTAGTCGCCGCCGCACCGGCAATCTTCGAGCAAGTCCTGATCTCCCGCGGCCCCCGCGCGCGCGGCGCAGTCTTAAAAGGAATGATTCCAGTCGACGAACGCCGCATCGGCGACCTGCTGAATTCCATCAAAGAAGGATCCGCGGCAGAACTGGATCCAACAGCAGAGAACGATCAAGAAAATGCACCCCACCAGCCTCCCACCGGCGAATCCCCCGACTCCCTGGCCGAAGTCCGCGCCCGCCAGGCCGCCATGCCGCCCATCATCCTCGGCAAAGACATGGCCGATAACCTCGGCGCAACCGTAGGCTCGATCGTTCTCGTCACCAGTCCCCAGGGCGAACTCACACCTTTCGGCATGGTCCCCAAGTACAGCCGCTTCCGCGTGGTGGGAATTTTCAACTCCGGCTTCTACGATTACGACTCCTCCTGGGCCTTAACGCGTCTCTCCGCCGCGCAACGCCTCTTCGGCCTCGGCGACCTCATCTCTGTCATCGAATTCAAAGTCGATGACATCGATAAAGCCGACGTCATCGCCAGCCAACTCGAAGAGGCCGCCGGCAAAGGCTTCATGACCACAAATTGGAAAGAACAGAACCGCGCCCTGTTTCACGCCCTCAACATGGAGCGTCTTGTCACCTACGTGACCGTCGGCCTGATCGTCTTTGTCGCCGCCCTGAACATCCTGATCTCCCTCATCATGATGGTCATGGAAAAAACCCGCGACATTGCCGTCCTCATGTCGATGGGCACCCGCGTCTCCCAGGTGCGCAACATTTTCATTACACAGGGAGTCATGATCGGCGTGCTCGGCACCGCCATCGGCCTGCTTCTCGGCTATTCCATCTCCTATATCGGCGGCCACTACCACCTAATCTCACTCTCGCCCGAGGTCTATTCCATCGACTACGTCCCCTTCGCCCCACGCCTCAGGGATGGAATCTGGGTAACTGCCGTGGCCGTCGGAGTTTCCTTTATCGCCACCCTATATCCCTCGTGGTCCGCCGGAAGAACTCTGCCTGCCGAAGCCCTTCGTTACGAGTAAACTCAAACCCTGTCATTCTGAGCGAAGGGCGAGCGCCAGCGAGCACGAGTCGAAGAATCCCTCCCTGCCCGCACAACCGCCGGCGTAGCGAGGCGTTCTCACACGGAACTTTGCCCGCGTGACCACCGTACAATGAGTTGGAAGGAAAAGAAGAGGTCTCTCCATGTTCACATTCCTCCTCTGGTGCCTGCTGTTCGTACTCTGCTGGCCGCTGGCGCTGCTGGCCCTGATCGCCTACCCATTCGTCTGGCTGCTCCTGCTCCCATTCCGCATCGTGGGCGTAGCCGTCAAAGGAGTGCTCGATATCGTCTACCTCGCGATCACGCTGCCGTTCCGCCTGCTGGCTGCGCCGTTCCGGATTTAGCGGTCTGACCAGAAGTCTAGCTTTGAAACACGATGCTGTGTATACTTCCCCGCTGAGAAGCCCTCCCCAGCTTTGAGCCTACCTATGCGAAAGCTTTGCTTAGCGTTACTGGTCCTGCGGTGTCCCTTGTTTTTCGGCCAGAGCACCATCTCGGTCGACGCCATCTCCGTGATGCAAGTCTGCGACGATAAGCACCCAGAATTGGGGCCGTGTGCCATCCCACCAAGGGTGATAAGCAAGGTAAACCCCATCTATCCGGAAAGGGCGCGTCAGTCTCGTCAGGAAGGGACTGTCATTTTAGATTTGATCGTACAAAAAGATGGGTCACCTCGCGACATTCATCCGGTCAGCAGCCCAAACGATTTGCTCAGTCAAGCCGCCATCGATGCTGTAAAGGACTGGAGGTTCTTTCCAGGGACCTATCTCGGTGACGCAGCTGACGTTGAGATAAAAGTTCAAGTGAATTTCAAGCTCGAGGCTAAGCCGACTCCACAGCTTCCGAGCATGCCCTCGGCCGAAGCCCGGGCCGATACCGGAAACCTGCACAACGATGCGGATGAGGCGTACAAACGAGAAGATTACCAGACCGCCGTCAACATTTCCCGAATGATCATCGATCAATCCCCTCAAGACGCATATGCATGGAACATGCTGGGAACGGCGCTAATGGCACTCCACGAACTGGATGCCGCCGCCAATGCCTTTTCGAACTCTATCCGCTATTATCCAGCAAGCCCCGTAGCGTACAACAATCTGGGCCTGGTCTACTGGCGACAGCACAAATACGAGGATGCCGCGGCAGAGTTCCGCGAACAGCTAGTGGTCAATCCCGATGATCACTACGCACACAGCAACTTGGGAATGATGCTGCGCGATCAGAAAAAATGTGGCGATGCGATGCCGGAGTTGCAGAAAGGCTTGGCCATCACTCCGAATAAAGCGAACGCGCTCGTCGCACTTGGAGAGTGCGATATTGACCTCGGAAATCGCGCCAAAGGAATTTCGGAGCTTGAACAAGCCATAAGCTCGTCGTCCTCGGCTGGCACTTGGAACAGCGCCGCCTATGCACTCGCGGAGCGTAACATCGAACTTGATCTGGCCGAAAAATGGTCCGATACGTCGCTCACTATGGAATCCGCGCGCCTGAATGGTATTTCTTTGGATCACTTGAGTGCAGTTCAATTAAACCTCGTAACCTCGATCGCAGCCTATTGGGACACACGCGGCTGGATCTACTTTCTGCAGGGGGACACGGCCAGGGCGGAGTCCTACATTGAAGCATCCTGGCGTCTCTATCCCTCAACTGCGGTGAGTGATCATCTAGCGCAGAATTACGAAAAGACAGGCCGTCGCGAAGGCGATTCGCACGGATGCCATGGCTGTAGCTGCGGCTGACCCGAACACGCGATACAAACCCAAAGACGAAGATTTGGAAGATGCGAGACAAAGGCTCAAAAAACTTGGCGCCAACCTGGACGCTTCGGTGGATCGCGCTCGAACCGAGTTAACAGAAATGCGGACAATCTCGGTTCCAAATTCCTCGAAAGCGACTGGGGAGGCCGATTCTCTTCTGCATCAGCAGCGATAAGGCCGAAGCAAAGCGACTCACCGGAGATGCTTCCCTTGATCCATTCACAAGCACGTTGCAGAACGCGAAATTCCCCGTCACTTTTCCGCACAACGTTTCCGTACAATTCCTCTTCGGGGAACTCTCACCTGCAAGTCTGCCAGCGAATCTTGCAGGCTTGCGCTTTTCCGGTCGGATACGGCCGTTGATCTGGCGAGGGTTGAAGCTGGCACAAGTTTCGAGTAAGAAAGAACACCTCAAAAGACCCGCACATCTATGAAAATTTAACTTTAGGTATGCGCATCAGCTTGCCGGACGACTGGAAGGTGTAAAGGAACAGCCCGGAAGCTTCAGCCAGGGTTACAGCGTGATGTTTGGTAAGACGGGATCCATGGCAGCATTTGCGTTGGCACGCGAGCACATGGAGAGTACTCCAGAGTTATATGCGAAGATGCTGGAAAAAGGTCTCGGCATGGAAGCACAATTTCAGCGCACTGGCGAGGAGACTGTTAAGCGCGACGGTCTGTCCGGTACGCGATGGACGGCGATTATGACGAAGAATGATGTTAGTTATTCTTTCGTAACAGAATTTTTCACCGTTGGCGACGACCATTATCGCCTTACCGCTTACGCTCCAAAGGAAGTCTACGATCGCTACGCCGAGACCTTCGCCAACATGATGCACTCCGTCACGTTTCCCATGTTGCATACCGACCCGAAACTATTGGAGGGCTTGAATCAATCGGCTGCGCATGGCTAGATACCCCCGTCCTAACTCTCCATCACCTCCAACCCCTCACTCACCACCAGCCGCGCCTCCGTAGCCCGCTGCACATCTTCCGCCGTCAGCCCCGAGCCACTTCCTCCAGCACCAGCCCGCGCTTGGTCACCGCATGTAAGCCATTCGGTGACATCGTCTCCACCACTCCTACGCCGGTCAGCGGCAGCGTGCACTTCTTCAAAATCTTCGGAGCCCGTTCCCGCGTAGTGTGCTCCATCGCAACTACTACACGCCGCGCGCCAGAGACAAGATCCATCGCGCCGCCCATGCCCTTCACCCATTTTTCCCGGGATCATCCAGTTCGCCAGGTTTCCCTCTTCATCCACTTCCATCGCTGATAGCACCTCAAATCCACATGCCCGCCGCGGATCATGGCAAACCAATCGGCGCTGGAAAAATAACTCGCGCCCGCCATCTCGCTCACCGTCTCCTTGCCCGCATTGATCAACTCCGCGTCCTCCTGCCCCTCGATCGGATAAGGCCCAATCCCCAGCATCCCATTCTCCGACTGCAGAATCACTTCCATCCCCGCCGGAACATAATTCGAAATCAGCGTAGGCATGCCGATCCCAAGGTTCACATAAAACCCATCGCGCAACTCCCGCGCAATACGCTCACAATCCGCTCGCGTTTCTCGACGTCTTTTCCCGGTCTATTCAACACTTTTTCCAGTATGTCATCCTGACCCCAGGTGTTCCGAGCGAAGCGAATAAAACCGCAGTGATAGGAACCCCTTGCACTACTTGTCGACCCAGGCCCA
>CAWFUK010000063.1:0-32311 GCA_963818935.1 uncultured Acidobacteriaceae bacterium | reverse complement strand
TTGTTGTGTCATTCTACTGGTACCGTATGGCTGGCAAGAACAATACAGCGAAAACCGTACGCTAGCGCACACATTAAGTTCATTTTCGGACACATCGAACCAAACGTAAAACCTTTCTTTCAGGCAGAAAAAAAGTAAAGAGAGTAGTGTTGGATTGTCTCTTCTAGCACCTTTCCGCCAAGCGCGTTGGCGAGCGGTTCCTTGCGAAATCAGACTGACGCAAAGGAGCCGTTATGGCGAAGAGAGATTCCATCTCGCATACGAAGAGACCATTGAAAGACCGCAAGATAGAGGGAAACGGCAACTTCTTGGCGAATGAGATATTGCTGAAGTTGCCCGACAGAGAATTACAAGAACTCTACCCTAAGCTGGAGTTCGTGCGACTGAAGCTTCACACCGTGCTGCATGAAGCCGGGGAGCAGATCAAATCCATCTACTTTGTAAATACAGGACTGCAATCCATTCTCTCGGTGCAGCCGGACGGGAAGAGCGTGGAAGTCGGCTTGGTCGGGAAAGAAGGCTTCGTCGGCATTCCGGTTATCGCCGGATTCCGCAGCAGCCCCACCCGCGTCATCACCCAGGGTGAGGGCACGGCGTACAGAGTAGACGTTGAGACTCTGCGACAAATATTGCCGTCCTTGAAGCAATTGGAACTGGAGCTTCACCGCTTTGCGCAACGGCTGGCGATGCAATCCACACAGATTGCCGCCTGCAACCGGCTGCATGACGTGGAGGAGCGGCTGGCGCGATGGCTGCTGATGAGCCAGGACCGGATCGGTTCGGAAGAGCTTCCCCTGACGCAGGAGTTTCTGGGCCAAATGCTGGGAACGCGGCGATCCAGCGTGAGCGTAGCCGCGAGCCTGCTGCAGAAGGCAGGCATGATCACCTATACGCGCGGCAACGTGACGATACTAAACCGGCCGAAGCTGGAAGCTACCGCGTGTGACTGCTACGAGATCATTCAGCGCCAGCTGAAAACATGGAGCGCCGAGACCGAGTAGGCTCGCGATTAGAGGGCTACTCGGGCTCGCGCGTATCTTACCGGGTTGGAATGCGAGTTCGCTCCCAGGTCTTATAGTCCAGATCCTGGACGTTTTTGTCTAATTCATTGTTCCACTTAAAGGCCTGGAACTGAATGGCGTCCTTTTCCATCTGGCTGCGGCAGAAGATGCAGAAAAATCTGCGATAGCCAAGAGGGACGGCTTTGCGGACGACTTTTTCGAGGGTGATGACCTTTTGAAACGCACCTTTGCGGTTGCGAATGGTGATCAAATCGCGGATGGGCACGCCGGGTCGCTTATCTTTTTCAATCACTCCCATCTTTTCGAAAATCTCTTTGTCGGTGTCGTCTTCGAACTTGGATAATTCGTAATTGACGATGATCGACTTGCCTTTTTCACCCTGGGCGTCGCTGATCTTGTACTCCTCAAAGTTGGCGTAATCGTCGGAACCGAGTCCCTGGAGGATTTTGTAAGGGGACGCGAAGCCGTGTTTCTTGAAGAAATACACGGTGATGCCTTGCAGCGAACCTTGCGCGCCACCGTCATTGTCGACGGTGCGAAGGTCGAAGGTGCGGGTGCTGGGCTGGTAGCCTCCGTGCGAAGAGATCACGACGCTGTTGGTGGGGTGGGGTTGACGGTACAAGTAGAGATGCTTACCGAGCTCCTGCTTCCTTATGCTCATTATCTCTCCTGAAATGGAGTGTAGGTCCGACGGACACGATACACGCGAGCCTAGTGAAATGCAATAAAAAGGGGCTGCGCGGCTTATCACTGTGCCCAGAGTCTTCTAGACTTGGGAGCGGAGCTTTTTATGACGCAGATGCGGAAGGATGTCTTTACCGATCGCTGGGTACTTATTGCAGAGAGCAGCACGGTGCTCCCCGCGGACTTCCACTTCAAGAAATTCGTCCGAGAAGCGGCTGCGTGTCCATTCTGCGAAGGGAACGAAGGTTCGACTCCCGCAGAAGTGTTTGCCATTCGCAAGTCTGGTTCGCTTCCCAACACGCCAGGCTGGTCGGTGCGGGTTGTGCCGAATTCGGTTCCGCGGCTACGGATCGAAGGAGAACTAGGACGGAGGGGCGAGGGCATTCACGATCTGATGAATGGAGTGGGCGCACACGAGATCATCGTGGAGACACCGCAACACGATCGTGGCTTGCATGAGCTTACGGTGCAGGAAGTTTCGGATGTGATTCGAGCGTCCAAGGCGCGAATTCTAGATCTGGAAGGCGACCGGCGAATACGGTATGTGCTGATCTTTAAGAATCAGGGCGAAGAAGCGGGAGCCCACACGATCAGCCATTCGATCTCGCAATTGATGGCCCTGGCGGTGACGCCGATCACGATTAAAACGAAGCTCAATATCGCTCGCGAGTATTTTTCTGTGAAGGAGCGATGCATTTACTGTGACGTGCTCGCGCAGGAACTTCGAGCTAAAAAGCGCTTGATCGCTGAAAACGAACATTTCGTTGCGTTTGCGCCATTCGCCTCACGCTTTCCGTTTGAAATTGCGGTGCTGCCCAAGACGCACGAGAGCGGGTTCAGTCATCTCGATGAGGATCAGATTCAGAGCCTGTCGCAAATACTGTCGGACGTTCTGCGGAAGTTGAATCGAACTTTGGGTGGTCCGCCCTACAACCTCTCGGTTCAAGACAGACCGTTCCTGCGAAAGAGACCGGGATACTGGAAAACGATTGAAGACGACTTCCATTGGCACTTGGAAATTCTGCCGCAAATTGCCCGCATGACTGGCTTCGAATGGGGATCAGGATTTTTCTATAACCCGGTATCGCCCGAAGCAGCGGCCAAACATCTTTCCTCGGCTGGCGATTCTCATTGACAACGAGAAGGCAGTTTTCTGAAATGCAGGTTTCTGCAACGAAGTGCGCTTAATTCTCGAAGACCTCGACCCACAGAGTCTGATCGGTTTTCAGAAGACCAAATTCCAGCCAACGGGGAACACAAGAGCCATCCGCATAAATTGGTCTGGAGAAACAGAAAGTTCCCGGCTGGCGGTAGCAATAGTTTTCCATTTGACGATAAAGCTTGCCCTGAGACGACCAGCCGCGATTCAACCGGCGATCCTGGGAGAAGACATTCACGTCGAGTCCGCCGCCGATGCAGTGTGCCATGAAATGGCCCTTGTCCCTTTCTGAACCGACAAGTTCTTCCGGCGGTTCACCCCATCCGCGAATGCGGCCTGAGCCACGCGTTTCCGGCGCGGAAGAAGATGTCCCGAATACGCCGACCACCCGGTCTTCAATGGTTTGGTCGTAAGGCACTTCGCCCATCGCTTCAAGATCGGAATAGAGATCGCAGATGTACTGGAAAGAGCGAAAGGGAAAGCGGACGAGATTGGTCTGGTGTCCAGCGGCCGCGATGTAGAGATCACGCCAGATGAGTGGGAGACGATTGCGGAAAAATGAAACCAGGTCCGCCGGATTTTCTGCCTGTGCCTCTGAGAATAGAGCCTCGTAGTCGATCGCATAATTGGATGAGGGAATTCGGTATCTCATGCAATGAACGAGAGTGATCCTGGAAAACGATCCGTTCTCGTCTGTGTCTGTAACGATCAGTTGCTTTTGGCGCCCCAGCTATCGGTGGGCGAGGAGACGGCCAGCGTGAAATGAAAACTCGCCCCACGAGGATGGTTGTCCGTAGCCCAAAGCCGGCCACCGTGAGCCTCAATAATGGTTCGGCTGATACGAAGCCCCATACCGGTACCGTGTTCCTTGGTGGTAAAAAAAGCGTTGAATATCTGGCCAGCCTGATTAAGAGGAAGTCCGACGCCAGTGTCTTCGACCGATACCCGAAGCTGTTCGTGGCTCTCGCTCTGGGTACCGAGGGTGAGTTGACGCGGGCCATCGACGGCCTTCATGGCATCGATGCCATTGATCATCAGGTTCATTAATACCTGCTGCAACTGGACGCGGTCTGCCACAACGACTGGCAGATCGGCAGCGAGCTTGGTCTGTACAGAAACTGAGTGCTGGATGGCCTCGTTGCGAAGAAGAATCTCCATTTCTCGAATCATCTCATTGACATCGACGGGCTCCTTGGTCACAACGCCTTTTCGGAAAAACAGCTTGACGCGATTAATGATCTCGGCGGCTCGGTTGGCATCACGAATTATTCTGGAGGCCGCGGTGCGAGCGCCCTCGAGATCCGGCGGCTCGCGATCGAGGCGGCGGAGGCAGGTGGAAGCATTCGTGATGGCACCGCTGATGGGTTGATTAATTTCGTGGGCAAGGGAGGCACTGAGTTCGCCCATGGTAGTGACGCGGTTGGCGTGGGCGAGGTCTGACTGGGCTTTCCGTAAGGCATCTTCGGCAAGTTTACGGTCCTCGATATCGATGCCGGTGCCATACCACTTGATGATCTCTCCGTGACCATCACGCAAAGGCACGTTACGCACCAGCAACCAGCGATAGTCGCGCTGTGCCGTCCAGATGCGTGCTTCGATCTCGACTGGCTCTCCCGCGGCCAAGGCCGATCTCCACTCAGCCATGTATCTTGCACGGTCGTCGGGATGAACGATGGATTGCCAGCCGGATCCAAGCAAGGCCTCGACCGATAGTCCGGTGGATTGGAGCAAACGCTGGTTGATAAAGTCTACGGAACCATCCGGAAGAGTGCTCCAGACATGAGCGGGAATCGTGTTGATGACGCGGCGGAGCCGGTCCTCGCTGCTTTGCAAGCTCTCATATAGATCTTGCAAGCGCTGCGAAGTATCGTTAAATACGTGTCCCAGCTGGGCAAGCTCATCTACTCCCTGGACGGGAACCCGATGTTGGAAATCGCCTCGTGCCAGCCTCTTCGAACCTTTGACGAGTTGTTCGAGCGGCCGGGTTATGCTGCGCGTAATAACAAGACCCAAGGTTCCGGCAATCAACAAGGTGAGAACGACCGTGGCCGGGACGACCAGAAAGATCCGGTGCTGCACCCGGCGGATATTGGTTGCGGCCTGGGTATGTTCCGTTCTGACCTCGAGGTCGACTTTTCCGACCAAAGCAGAGGTCGTAAATTCGAGTGGCCGCAGCTGATTGGCGAGGCGCACCTGCACGGCGTTCCAGTCATCCGCTTCCGCCAACTCGATGGTGGACGCGGTTTCCGATTGGAGATTTGACTGGACGACGGCAAGCGTGGGAAGAATTGTCGGGTCGGAAGCCTTGTCGGAATGCACGGCTAACAGCGCGCTTTGGGCGCGTCGCATGTCCTCGGCAAACTCCTGATTCATCGCTTGAGTCCCGGCTTTCAGGCGTTCGGAGTTTTTTGCGTTAGCCAGCGACTCCAGTGTGTCGCGGAACTTCAACATATCTGAGTGAACGCGTAAGACGGCCACCAACTCTTCGTCGTATTGATCGAGTCGCTGTGCCTGAGCCTGGACGACGTGGAATTGCCATAGGACGATTACGTCCCCGGCCAACATCGAAACGATGATGAGCGCGAAGCATAAAACCAGGCGCGGGCCGATGTTGAGTCGCAGGCGATTCATCTCAGTGTGAACCCGTTCCTGGTTGAGCGCTGCCAGAAGCCATAATGCGAATCAGCTCATTCTGGAGCGCCGCGGCCGCTGCTGGGGCTGTGGCCTCCCGGGTCAGCACGGAATGCAGTGCGCGGGTATAGGCGTTGGAAACCGCCTCGTAGTTCGATCCGGCAACCGCCGAGGGGCGCGAAACGATCTCGCTCCCTCCTGAATCTCCCGGTTTATACCACCAGGGATAGATTTTCCTGATCACCAGGGGAACTTCAAAATATTCGACCTTTCGACCTGGCTTTTCAGGATGGGAAGCCCATTCTGCTTGCTTGCGAAGCAGGAACTGGATGAACTTGACGGCTTCGGCGCGGTGGGGCGAAAAGCGGGAGATGCCCAGAGCGTAGCCTCCGACCGTGGCGACGCGCGCGCTCTTTCCCGCCGGAACGCTGGTTACTCCCGCGAGGTCGCGGAACGGCTTATCTTCTGCAAAAACTTCATACACGATGGCGTGGCTGAGCAGAAACGCAGCCTCGCCGGAAATCCAGAATTTATTTTCCGCGTCCGTAGCGGTGTAGGAAACCACGCTTGGCGGAGAGATCCAACCGACCCAATGGGCCGCGCGTTCCCAGGCGCGAATAACATTTGGGTTGTTTACGCTGACCTTTCCGTCGGGCTCGATGATGTGGCCGCCTCCTTCGGCGGCTTGCCATTCCAATCCTTCCATCGTAAGTTGCTCGCTGTCGGTTGCGATCGCTCCGGCCCAGACGAAGCCCCAAAAATCTTTCTTCCCTTTAGCGCGCTCTCCCGCCTGAATCCGGGCGGCCATTTTCTCCAGCTCATCCCAGGTTCTGGGTGGAGTTTTGTAGCCATATCGAGCGAGCAGGTCGGTGCGATAAACCAAAACCTGCACCCCCAGCGGTTGCTTGGGCATGGCAACAACCTTCCCCTGCACCCTGTAGATGTCGATGAGCTCGCGATCCTCCGAGGAAATGTCTGCGGCAAAGTAAGGTTGCAGGTCGACGAGGTAGTCAGCCATGGCTCCGGCCCAGATGGTGTCAACGCCATATAGGTCAGGGGATGGGGCACCGCTGCGGAGTAAATTCATGGCAAGATCATATTTCGATCCGCTATCCTCCGGGGTCGGAAGATCGTTGACGCGAATGCCCGTTTCCCGCGTAAATTCCTGCAAATAGGCGTCCGGGATCATGCGATGGTCGCCAGGAACTCCTCGGCCGTCCGAGTCGAAAAATGTGAGGGTTACGGGTTGTACCGGCTTATGGCAACTGGACAAAAGGAAGAGCGACAGGAGGATTGCGGCCATGACCGAATGTCGGAAGCGATGAGAGGCAAACCAACGCCGATCGACGCAAGGCATCGCATGACTTACGCTTTTGAAGCGAGCGGATCGTGGAAGCAGTTTTCACCGCCTTTGAAACGCTAGGAATGAGCGATCGTGCGAACCCCTCGCACAGCAATCGATTTTCTACATTCGCACAGAAAAATGGTAGAAAAATCGCAAGCCTACTATCCGAACTCTATCGTACCTAAACGTTATCCGTCCTGCAGGCTGCCGCCGGCAACAACATAGTCGCAGCAACGGCAACCTGCGGGAAAAATGGCGGAAGCGAGTGGGGGTCGAACCCACCGGTGACGGGGTGACCCGCCGCCCGCCGGTTTTGAAGACCGGGACGATCACCGGACCGCATGCGCTTCCAAGAAGATTTGTCACGAATTTCCAGGTCACGGATATTACTTTAATACGTGACTCATGGTCTCCGGTTTTCATCTTTGTTGATCCTGGCTTATTTCGGCTGGGGTACGATTCTCAGATACGGCCTCGGCGACTTCCATCCCCCCGGGTATTTTTGTTGCGCTTCTTCGTTGGACACCGAGGGCAGGATGATTACCTCGTCGCCTTGCTTCCAGTTCACGGGCGTGGCTACTTTGTGCTTGGCGGTGAGCTGCATGGAATCGATGACGCGAAGGATTTCGTCGAAGTTGCGGCCGGTGCTCATGGGGTAGCTGAGTTGGAGCTTGATCTTCTTATCGGGGCCGACTACGAATACGGTGCGGACGGTGGCATTGTCGGCGGCGGTGCGTCCCTCGGAGGTGCTGCCGCTCTCGGCCGGCAACATGCCGTAGAGCTTAGCAATCTTGAGCTCGGGATCGCCGATCATCGGGTAGTTCACTTTGGCGCCCTGCGTCTCTTCAATATCGGCAGCCCACTTGCTGTGATTGGTGACAGGGTCCACGCTCAGGCCGATAATCTTGGTGTTGCGCTTGGCGAATTCGGGTTGCAGCTTCGCCATATAGCCGAGCTCGGTGGTGCAGACTGGCGTGAAGTCCTTGGGGTGGGAGAACAGAATGGCCCAGCCGTCGCCGATCCATTGGTGAAAATGGATGGGGCCCTGCGTAGTTTCGGCGGTAAAATCAGGCGCGGTGTCGTTGATGCGCGGGATTCTGGGAGTCTCGGTTGCAGTACTCATATTTTTCTCCTCGTCAGTTTAAATTCCAGTCAAAGTTGGATGAAAAACGAAACCCACCCGATTCACCGGGTGGGTGGGAAGAATTCTCGTTCACTCCCTACCCGCACGGCCGCGAGTCCATACAACAACACAAGAAGCCACTGCTGAAGGAGCGGAACATCTGTCTACAATAAAAGCCGCCCTTGGCGGTGTCAAACGCAAGGCGGCGGTGATCGGGCGACAGTTTTCCTGCATCGCGGACGCAGAGGCCGGCATCTTGTAACGGAGTGTTGAGCAGCAACTGGTCCGTGGGCGGCACAAACATGGCGCTGTTTCTACGAACCGGTAGCGCTTCACTTTATATGACCCAAACACCTCGGCGTTTTTCCATGCAACAGTGGGACGTTTTTTCATCGCGTCCTCTCGAAGGTAATTCCCTGGCAGTGTTTCTTGACGGCCGCGGATTGACGGAGGGCGAGATGCAGGCGATCGCCAAGGAAATGAATCTATCGGAGACCACATTCGTTCTGCCTCGCGACCCGTCGATTGAACGCGAGCGAGGGATTCGCGTGCGGATTTTCACGGTGCAGGAGGAATTGCCCTTCGCTGGGCATCCCACGCTGGGCACGGCTTTCGCGCTGCGGGGGCTGGAGGTTGCAAAGAACCCAGGAGAAAAGCCCGGCCCGCAAAAAATCGTGCTTGAACTGAACGTGGGCAAGGTTCCGGTGAACTTCGAGGACTGCGGCGACGAAGAGACGTTCGGGGAGATGACTCAGGTAGATCCCACATTTGGAATGAAACACGATCGCGAAGCGGTCGCGCGCGCCACGGGAATGCCGACGGCGAATTTCGACGAGTCGCTGCCCATACAAACGGTTTCGACCGGAGTTCCCTTCACCATCGCTCCGCTGAAATCTCTCGCCAGCCTGCAGAAGTTGCAGATCGATTTGAACGGCGCCGCGGAATATCTCGCCAAGACTGAGGGAAAGTTTTTTTATTTTGTTTGCCGGGAGACGGTGGATCACGAGGCGCGCCTGCATGCCCGCATGCTTTTCTACAACGGCGAAGACCCGGCGACGGGATCGGCGGCGGGTTGTGCTGCGGCCTGGATGGTGGCGCACAGCGTGGCCCGGCCGGATGAGCGCGTGCTGATCGAACAAGGGGTCGAGATGAAACGGCCGAGCCGCATTTTTGTGCGAGCTTCCTATCAGAACAATCGAAGCAATAACCGGGTAGTTAACGTGCGGGTTGGAGGGCACTCGGTTGAGATTATGCGCGGCGAAATTTTTCTCTAGTTGATTGCGCGGAAGCAGCCGAAAATCAGATTTTTCAGCACTCGAAAAAAGTCAATAGCCGGAAGCTGCCATTTGCTTCGACGCTACTTTACAGCGTGAACAGCAACCGTTAGCATCGGTTCGCTCTTATATTCTTCGCGACCCGAGAAAGATTCTGCTCGACTTTGGCTGACTGGAAAGCGGCAGATTCAGGCGGTGATGAAACCCAAACGCACGATCCTATGTGTTGACGACAACGAACAATCCCTTTCCTATCGCAAAATCATGCTGGAGACCCGAGGCTATCGGGTCGCCAGTTATTCTCGCGGCGAAGAAGCTTTGGAACGCTTCAAGCTAGGCGGCGTCGATCTGGTGGTAGCCGACATGGCCATGCCCGGCCTTGACGGGGCACAGTTGATTGCAGCCGTCAAAAGTCTTTCGCCGCACACTCCCACGATCCTGATTTCCAGCAAGGCTCGCGTCTACGATCACGATTCGCAAGCGGATGTATTTCTGGCGCGCGGGATGTATGCGCCAGCGGATTTACTGGAACGGATCCGATTATTGCTAGTGCGCAAGCGCGGACCGAAGCGGACGTCGGAGCGGACGCGGGTGCTGCCGCGGGAGATTGGCGTGGCCTGACTGCGCTTGGTGACTGGTATAGCTCGCGCCGTGCCTTTTCAGGTCGATCAGAACACAACCTTGCGACCTTTATCGTCGGTGACCAACTGTATGCCGCTCATCCTCAGCTGATTTACGCCGATCCTTTAACTTCGCCACGTCTATAGTTGCTGCCGGTGAAGGTCTATCCGACACGTGTGCCATCGGAGCCGCCCAGCCTCATCGTGTAAACTCGAAGGGAATGGGCGCATTCATCGAAGCCATTGATTTGCATAAAACTTATCGCGTAGGAAAGATGGATGTGCCTGCGCTGCGTGGCATTTCTTTCAGCGTGCAAAAGGGAGAATTTGTCACCGTGGTGGGCCCCTCTGGGAGCGGCAAATCGACGCTTTTCTACTTGCTTGGCGGACTGACTCACGCTGACTCCGGCAAGGTTGTTCTGGATGGAGATGACATCGCCAGCCTCTCCGATGCCGAACGCACGCGCATGCGCAAACGGAAAATCGGATTCGTTTTTCAGAAATTCAATCTTCTGCCTACGCTCGATGCGCATTCCAATATCGCGATTGCGCAGGAGATTTCCGGCAATGGCGACCGCGATCCTGCGTTCTTCTTGCGGATTTGCGATCTGCTGGGGCTCACCAAGCGGCTCAAGCATCGGCCCTCGGAGCTTTCCGGAGGCGAGCAACAGCGGGTGGCGCTGGCTCGCGCTTTGGTCAATAAACCGGCGGTAGTGCTGGCTGACGAGCCTACGGGAAATCTTGATTCTGAGAACTCGAATATCGTCCTGCAGATGTTGCGACAATCGAACCAGGAGTTGGGGCAGACGGTGCTGATGATTACACACAACCCCGAGGCTGCGGCTTTCGGCGACCGCATCATCCACATGCGGGACGGGCACATCGTGAAGCCAGAAGAAGATCCGCAGTGGGCGGCCCACTGAAGAAGGTTCCAAGTTTCAAGGCCGAGTGGTCTTCCCCTAAGACTTTGAAAACGACCCGGCTAAAGCACAGACTGCCGGCTGCCGATGTAATAGTTTGTGGCAGCCACTTCCGCACCTGCGCGTACGGCGAACCCGCCTCAGCTTTTTGTGGCTCGCCAACCAATCCTCGACAGCAAGGAAAAAGTTTTCGGATACGAACTGTTGTTTCGCGATGGACTAGAGGACTACTTCCGCAATAGCGACGCGGATGCGGCGTCGCGCAGCACTCTGGATACTTCGATTCTGATGGGATTGGACGTTCTCTGCGATGGCCGGCGGGCTTTCGTCAACTGTACTCGGGAAACGTTGCTGAAAGACTACGTCACGCTGTTGCCGCCGGGGCAGGTGGTGGTGGAGATTCTGGAATCGGTTCCGGCCGATGACCTGGTGAAAGCGGCGTGCATCCGCCTGAAGATGGCGGGCTACACAATAGCGCTAGATGATTTCGTGGCCGATGACCCACGCGTGGAGCTGGTTCAATTCGCCGACCTCATTAAGGTGGATTTGAAAGCCTCTTCGCCGGACGAGCAGGGGACGCTGGTGAAGCGTTTCGGCAGCGCGAGTTGCCTGATGCTGGCTGAGAAGGTTGAAACTCGCGAGGAGTTTGCGGCTTGCCGGAAAGACGGTTTCTGCTACTTCCAAGGTTATTATTTCCGCCGTCCGGAAGTTCTCCATGCCCGCGAAATTCCGCGAAACAAGGTGAACTACCTGCGCCTGCTGCAGGCAATTTCACATGATGAGATTAACGCCCGGGAAATTGAAGACATCATCAAGGGAGAAGCATCGCTGTGCTACCGACTATTGCGCTATCTGAATTCGGCGGCGTTTTGTTTTAGCAATGAGATCCATTCTATCCGGCATGGGCTGTCGATCCTGGGTGATCGCGAAGTGCGCCGCTGGGTGCGCCTGGTGGCAGCGCTTGGTGCCGGACAAAACAAGCCCTCCGATCTGGTGCTTTCCGCATTAGTGCGAGCCCGATATTGTGAATTGGCCGGCTCGCGCATCCCTCATGGAGACTCCGATCTTTTTCTCATGGGGCTGCTTTCCATGATGGATGCCATTCTGGAGATGCCGATGGGCGTGATTTTGGAGGGGATTGCGCTGGATCACGAAACCCGAGCAGTACTGCTCCGCCAGGAAAGCACGCTGGGTGGGGTGTATCAACTCATGCTTTACCATGAACTGGCCGACTGGCCAAGATTTTCCGAACTCTGCGAGCAGATGAAGCTGGCGGAGAGTTTTGTGAATGAGTGCCAGTGGAAAGCGATGGTTTGGGCCCGCGAAGTCACCGCCGGACGCTGAACCAACGGAGCCCCGATTCATCCTTACCCACTGGCCCCGACAAACCCTGATCATGTAAAATGATGAAGCTGAGCGGGAGTAACTCAGTGGTAGAGTGCGACCTTGCCAAGGTCGAAGTCGCGGGTTCAAATCCCGTCTCCCGCTCCAGTTCCTTCCCCAGCATTGCCAGCCCGCCGTAGGAGGTTCGATGAGACCTCGGCTGCATTCTCTTCCCGCTGCTTGCCCAGCAATTACTGTGATGTTGTTGGCGTGCGTTCTCATCGCATGCGGGAGTGGGAACAACCATTCCTTGCAATCGGTGAGCATTAGTCCTGCAACTGGTACTTCGCCAGCTCAGTTCACAGCCACGGGCATTTACAGCACGATGCCAACCAGCAGCGATATCACGGCGACAACGACCTGGTGCATTGGCTTGAGTCCCGGCGTGTGCGGTGGCGAATTGCCGACACAAGCCTTCGTCGTTGGTGGCTTGGCGCAGTGCACACCCGGCACCACGGGGACTTTCTTGGTCCTGGCAGGGCAACAGAGCGGACCTCCGCCGGGAATCAATCAGGGGCCGACGCTGAAGCCGTTCGGCTCGGCTCAGCTTACGTGCCCGTGATGTTGCAGCGCTTCCCGCGTTTTCTTTCTTTACTTCGCGCTCAGCAATCCAAACACAGCGACGCTGTTCGTCGTCCCAACGTAGACTTTGCCGTTGTTAATCGTGGGCACGCCGAAGTGCGAAGCTGCGCCAAAGTGATCGCGATTCTTAGCTGCCTGATCGGAATTATAGAGCTCCGTCGCCAGATTGGAGGCTTCGTAGGCATGAAGGACTGAGGGACTCGAGTGCTCAATCGCCCAGACGATCCCGTTCGTTGTGCCATTGGCGGAGATGCTTGGGATGGTGCCCGGATATTCGAAAGTTTCGGACGTCGCCGAAGCCGCTTTGGCTGACAGCTTGGCGCTCGAAGAAGGTGAATTGCTTTAGCGTACCGGCTTGCGGTCCAAAATATACGTTCCCGTTGAAATAGGCGGGCATGGCCCACATTCCCGAACCCAAGGCCCCTTTGACCACCTGATAGATTGCATCGGTTTTGGAGTTGTACTTGCCCATGTTGGTCTGATCAACCAGGTAGATGTTTCCATCTTTTCCCGCGCCCACCGCCAGATTGCGCGTGATGCCGTGGGAATCAACCTCAGCGGGAAGCAGGAGCGCGCCTCCCGAACCGAAGTCTTGATCTTTCTCGGATTGCTGCACGGTGTTGAACAGGGCAAAGTAATCGGCCACCGCCAGGCCGGTGGTGGTGGAAAGTTTCAGAAAGGCGTTTCCGTAATCCCCGAGCGAGGGAAAACCCGACGCGTTCAAGGTTGTGTCGAAGGTTCCGTTGGCATCCAGAACGAAAATGTTGCTGCCGTCGGAGGCTGGCGCGGCGCCACTCTGCCAGATCGAACCTTCCACTCCATTTGGCGTCAAATTTATGACGGAAGTCTGCAGCAGCGTGCTCTCGCTGTAAGCCATCAGCCAGCCGGTATAGGGAGGGTTGTCGCAGTGCGAGGACCACCCCATATAAATCACGCCATTGAGCAGAAGCAGCCCGGCGCGTTCGGCATACTGCTGCGGATCGAAGATCACTTCTCCACCCTTGCTGTAAGGGCCATTTCCGGGATATTGCGCCTCGATCGTGGTCGGCCCACCAAATTCCTCAACCCCGGTCGTCATATCGAGGGCGTGCAGCCGTTGATAGTAATTGCCCGAAGCATCTTCGCTCATGGCCACCACGTAAATGGTGCCATCGGGGCCGCTGCTGCGATCGATCACCGGAGTCGAAGTGACGCCGATCGTGGGCCCGATCTGGCCGCAATCGAGGGGCGCGATGGCAGCCGCAGTCTCTCCTGGCAGAAAGACAGAGACCTTCCACAGTTGCGTGCCGGCGTCGGCGTCGAAGGCATAGACGCTGTCGTTCTCGGTGACGACGTAAACCACATTGTGCGTGGCCCCGGCGATGGTAACGGATGACGCATAAAGCGGTTGGGCATCGACTTTGCTGTCCACCGGCATGGTGAAGAGTTTGCCGAAGCCCGCCGAATTCACGTTGCTCGTGGTGAGGATGGTTTCGTTCAGGTTCTGGCCGGTGCGGGCGATGTCATTGTGATAGGTGAGAACGTCGCCGGCAAAAGCGGACGCGCCGGCCAGGACGCCGAGAAAAACAAATAAATAAGCCGCAGTCAACCAAACTGCGGCTTGGTTAAAGCGTTTTCGTTCCATGCTACGAACCCCGAGTCGTGTAGTTGTTCCAGTACGGTTCCCGATGCTTATTTCTGCACCGTAAACATCTTGCGGCTCTTGACCACGCCCGAAGGAGTCGTGACCTCGATGTAACCGGAGGTCGCTCCGGTAGGAACGGTGGCCATCATGTGCGTATTGGAATTGGCTACGAAGCTCGCAGGCACGCCATTAAAGGTCACGAGGCTCGCATCCTTCAAGTCGTTGCCGATGATGAGAACGTTGTTGCCTTCGCGTCCATAGAACGACGGCAGGTTCACAAACGGCGTGAGGCCATTGTTCAGGCTGTAAACGATGCCCTCATTGCTGGTGCCGCCGAATTCGGTGACCCCGTAGAGCAGTCCCGTCGTGTATTCAACGGGCGGAGACAGAGGAGACATCTGCATCAGATTGGCGCTGTTATTAAAGCTGTAAAGTTCGGTGTAGGCTCCGGTTTTTTGAGTGTTGAACAGGATTCCATCATCGTAGGTTCCACCTTCTGCGGCGGAGCCGTAATACTTGCCGTCGGTCCCGAGTGCCAGGCCGGCACTGGGATATTCTCCATCGCCAAAGGTTGCGCCAAAACTGTGCAGAATGGTCACGACCATTGTCGGGGTGATTTTGTAGATCGTTCCCTCCCCGTTGGTGCCGCCGTCTTGCGTGGTGCTAAAGAAATTCGTGTTGGCATCCTGCACAAGCGGCCCGATCGGGAACGCGCCGCCCGCGCCGCAGGGAAACGAATACGAAGTAATCAACGAGCCCGCGGTCGAAATCTTATCGACCGTTCCGCAATATTCCGAACCACCCAGGGAGACGGGGATATAAAGATTTCCGTCGATGCCCTGCGTCGGTGAAGCCATGGGATAGTAGCCATCGGCCTCACTGAACTTATAGATCGTGGTGTAGGTGCCGGAGGTCGTGAGCTTGTAGACCAAGCCGAAGGCGCCCGCTCCGCCGCTGGCCGTGCCGTAAAGATTGCCATCAGAGGCGAGAATCGGAGGACCCCAGGGAAATGCGCCGTCGATTCCGGCATTGAAGTTGTGCAGAATCGTGACCGTGCCCGTGCTGGTCATCTGGAAGACAACACCCTGGCTTGCGCTGCCGCCCTGCTGCGTAGTGCCGTAGAAATCGCCATTGCTGCCGAGCGTGAGACCACCCGAGGGATAGCCGCCATCCGTGGAAGTATCCGCGAAGCTGTGCAGCAGCGTGTAAGTGCCGGAGGTCGTAACTTTAAAGATGGTGCCGGCGTCGGCCGTGCCGCCATTGTAGGTGGTGCCGTAGAGCTCGCCATCGCTGCCTTGCACTAGGGTCACATACCAGGGATTGGCGCTGCCAGAGCTGCCTCCCGCGAAGTTGTAGACCGTAGAGACCGAGGCGGTTGCCGGGGCGGCTTGTCCGCCGGCGAGAGCTGCCACACATAGCAAGAACAGCGCCGCGAGAATTGTCGTCTTGAAGCAGTAGATCGAGGCCCTGCGCGTCGCTTCTTGGCGCACACTCGGCGCTTCCACAGAAAAATTGGCTTTCATGAAGGTCCCCCTAAAGGACGGAGCGTTCCTCTACTGAGTGGGGAGGCCGAGGAACGGCATGCTGGGGAGGTTACATCAGGTTTTACTGCGCCGCAAGATGAAGAATTTTGCATACTAACCAATGATTTTAAGGGGCCCGGAAGACTCTAACTTAGGCTTTCCTGGAATTTCCGGGTTGGACTTTTTGGGCTCTAGACGCTAACGTAATAGAGCATAATATTTCAGCAGGGCGCGGTACCCAAGTGGTAAGGGAGAGGTCTGCAAAACCTTTATGCGTCGGTTCGATTCCGACCCGCGCCTCCACACGATTACCTCGATGAAACCCGCATAAATAGCGGGTATTTTTTCGGCCAGCAAAAAGGGCGTTACATTTTGTGCTAATTTTGCGCTACCATCTTCTAGTAGTAGAGTGGCAGCAAAATGAACACCGCTCCAGTTATCACGATCTTTGTACGGCATTCTGCAGGGTGCAAATACGCCGGGATGAGTTTTGTAAACGCTGCAGTTGTCGTAAGCATTTTCGCTGGACGCAGAATGGCCAGCAGTTCCGGCGCAAGGCCGGTACTCGGTCTTGGGGTGAGGCTGAGGAAATAAAGCGTCGCTTGGAGGATCAGTTAGTCGGGCGTGATCCTTCCGAGCCAGCCAGTGCGGCGCGGACCATCGCTGAAGCCAAAGACCTATTCCAGGCTGACAAGGCGAATCAGGGTATTTCGAAAGGCGTGCTCGGCAAGTACGCCCGCGAACTGGACCGGCTCCAGGCATTCGGAGAAGGACGCGGGACTTTTACGGTGGCCGGGCTGTCGCTGGAATTTCTTATTGATTATCAGGCTAATTGGGGAACGCTCTACCCATCCTCCCAGACCCGTCAGATGGTCCAGGCCAGGCTGAAGAATTTCCTCCGTTTCTGCTACGACAACCGCTGGCTGGATCGCGTGCCGCGGCTCTCACCCATCAAGGCGGAGGAACCAGAAACGCTGCCCCTCGAAGAGGAGGAATACAAAACCCTGCTGGCCAGGATTCCGATCAGCTTTCCTGACAGAACCAGGGCGCGGCGGGTACGCGCGCTCGTCCGCCTGATGAGACATTCCGGCCTTGCCGTCCGTGACGCAAGCACACTAAGGACGGATCAGCTCATCCGCGATAAGGTGAAGAAGTTCTACCGTGTGGTCACGAACCGGCAGAAAACCGGGACGCACGTATCTGTCCCCATCCCGACCGCTGTGGCCAAAGAACTGCTGTCCGTGATCAACGGCAATCCCACGTATTTTTTCTGGACCGGAAACGGCGAGGAGAGAACCGCAGTGAGTCACTGGCAGGACGATTTCAGAAAGC
This sequence comes from uncultured Acidobacteriaceae bacterium, assembly GCA_963818935.1. Taxonomy (GTDB): domain Bacteria; phylum Acidobacteriota; class Terriglobia; order Terriglobales; family Acidobacteriaceae; genus Sulfotelmatobacter. The sequence continues at coordinate 15,089 of CAWFUK010000063.1, read as the reverse complement.
TCTTCCGGGAGGCGGGCATCCGATCGTCCGGCAACATGGTCAGTCACCGGCTGCGAGACACATTTGCCGTGAATTTGCTAGAAAACGGCGTCCCGCTGGAGGAAGTCTCCAAGCTTCTCGGTCACCAGTCCATCAAGACAACCGAAAAACATTATGCCAAGTGGGTCAAAGGCCGACAGGATCGTCTCGACAGCCTGGTTACAGCCACCTGGACGAAATCTAAATAACCCTGCCGAGAGGTCGAGTGATTTTCTGGTGAACCCGGCGCATCACGGACTCTGGAATCCGGATACTGAAATATTTGCGGCGGTGCAGTCCCTCCGGGCGCCCGATACGTATGACGCCCGGTTCATTCTCAAAAATCCTGCGCACGGCATCGTTGGAGAATCCCCACAGTGCCGCGATATCCTTCACGAAATAGTGCTTTTCAAAAGCGATGCCCGGCGGGAGATTGTTACGGATCTCAGTCTGCTGTTCCACGGTCCACTTACCTCTTAGTGAGATTTGTGCCCGGGAATTTGAACGTGAACGCCCCAGTCGGCGCGGCGTGAAAAGTATCTAACTCAATCTTAAGCCCGCGTCCCAGCCACCTCCAAGCCCTGAAGTGCATTTATTTTTGTGATGTGGGTCACATCGAGAGTCTGGCGAAGTAGTTACTCTCGATCGATCTCAGTCGAGGGCACCGTTAAGCTTTTAGCTGCGGCTTCCTTGACCGGTGTGCCGTTCGGAATTTGTCGCGGGTGCCAAGGCGCTTTCTCCGTGGCGGGCTTTTCAGCGCCGAGCAGCAGGCCCCGGAGAAGTTCTCTTTCGGTTCCCCTCGCGTATCCCAGACCGGGATGATGGCATCAGTGCAAGACTGCTTGCGGCCAACAGTCGAGACTTTCTCTGTGTAGAGATTCCTCGATCAGGCATTTTAGACGGGGGCGGCTCAAAAGACCGATTTCATTTCAGCATCCGTAAGACCGGACGCATGCCTCAAATGCGTACACAACCGTTGTAGCTAGGAATCCGAGCCGGTTTCAAGGAACACCACAACGCACCCAACGAGGATCACTGCTTAAAAGGTATCCCAACCGTCCAGCCGAGTCGGTGTTCCCTTTGCTCTCGCCTCCGTTCATCTTCTGCGGCATGCTGCTTGCCCCAATCTATGGAAGGTGTGGTTTGTTTGGGAGTGCCTTGCAGTGGCGAGACCTCGGAGCCATCTGGAGCGGATCCCGCTGCGGATTTGTTTCTGGCCTGGACAGGTGACAGATAGGGTGAAGAATTTTTGCCTGACGGAGCCGCGGGTGGAGTGTGTATCTCGGTGGAAGCATTTTTCGTAACGGGTTTGTTCGCAAAGAAAGCATTGGTCAAGGCTTCTGGCAAGCCATCTTCATCGATCTCGGTCTCGCTCCCGCTTGGTAGCTCTTCAGTAGAAGATGGCTTCGACTTCGCGCCGTCTTTTTCCGCAGATTGTTTTGTGATAGGCGCGGAGGCGTTCTCCACTTTCGGATTCGTCACGGAAGCCAGAGGCCCGGGGGCAGGAGCATTCTTCACTGCCATAGAAAGCTTCCGTTTGGAACTCTGCAATACGGAGTTGCCGCTATCGCCGTTTAGGAGTTGCGTCTTTTCAGCGTCGGATAGACGGCTTATCTTTAAGAGGCGCCGAATCGATCCCTCATCGGGAACTTTGCGGCGGATGGCAACATTGGAGAACTGGAGATGCTTGCGGGGAGAATTGTAGACGAGGCCAAACGCCTGCTTCGGGATTCGCGAATTGAGCCGTCAAATCAAAGTAACTAACCTGTGAAGAATGGGGTTGAGCGCACTGCTAAGGGTAGCCTCCTCTCTCGAGGTCTCGATGGCGAATCGACGCGTACCTCAAAGGCAGGTCCAGTTTCCGGTGCCCCATTCGACGTATTGCCCACGATTGCTAGAATCAGCCGCGGGGCGTAATATGCGGCGCTAATGACCGATCCCTTATTCTTCACTGGCCGCACAATCTCTCACTACCGTATCGCCGCCATGATCGGCGCCGGCGGCATGGGCGAAGTATATCGCGCAACGGACACGAAGCTTGGGCGCGACGTAGCACTCAAAGTAATTCCGCGGGAATTTACGCAGGAGGCCCAGCGCATGGCGCGTTTCCAGCGGGAGGCGCAGATTCTGGCGTCTCTAAACCATCCCAATATAGCTTCCATCTACGGCCTGGAAGAAAGCGCAGGCGTCCGGGCGCTCGTGATGGAGCTGGTGGAGGGACCCACGCTCGGCGAACGTATCGCGCAAGGCTCAATTCCGGTCGAGGAAGCCGTGCCGATTGCCAAGCAAATTGCCGAAGCCCTGGAATACGCTCACGAACACGGGATCATTCACCGCGATCTGAAGCCGGCAAACATTAAGCTGACGGACAACGGCAAGGTGAAAGTGCTCGACTTCGGCCTGGCTAAAGCACTTCAGGACGAGGCACCGACACAGGATATGACCAACTCTCCTACGGTCAGCATCGCGGACACTAAAGCTGGAATCATTCTTGGCACCGCCGCCTACATGTCCCCGGAGCAGGCCAAGGGCAAGCGCGTGGACCACCGCGCGGATATCTGGTCGTTCGGCGTTGTGCTTTTCGAGATGCTCACGGGGCGACAATTATTTGTGGGAGAAACGGTCACCGATATCATGGCTGCCGTTGTTCGCGCCGAACCGGATTGGACGCTGCTTCCCGCGAGGGTGCCGCCGCGCATCCGCGAATTGCTCCGGCGCTGCCTGACGAAAGATGAAAAGGGCAGGTTGCGCGACATCGGGGACGCGCGGCTCGACCTCGACGATCCACTCGAACCTGCGGCGATGCCCACCGCGTCCCTTAGCAAGGTTCAGCTAGGATGGCGCGTCTTGCCCTGGGCAATGGCTGTCGCGGCAATCATCCTCTCTCTGTGGGCCCTCTCGCATCGCGCCAGCAACGAAACCTCGACGAGCGTCATGCGTCTCGAGTTTATTTATCCACGCGAGACGGAACCGATTTCCGGATTGCAGAGTAGCTTCGCGCTCTCGCCTGATGGCCACTCTATTGCGGTGATCGCCGTTAGAGATGGGGTGCGCAAACTGTACGTTCGACAGCTTGACCGGCCGGACGCGGTCGCAGTCAGCGACGCACCAGGCACGAACGCCGTTTCTTTCTCCCCCGACAGCAAGAGTGTGGTGTTTGTCCCCGGTAACACGCAGGTTACTCGATTCTCGCTGGCCGACCAGCAGCGTGCCGTGATTGCTTCTGGCGCGGACATCACCGGCAGCGTCGCCTGGGGTTCGCACGAGATCATATACAGCCGTGATGGCGCGCTCTGGACTGTACCGGAGCAGGGCGGCACGGCCAGACAGTTGGTGGCTCTGGATGCGGGACGCCACGAAGTGCTGCAGAGCGATCCCATTATCTTGCCGGGAGGCCGAAAGGTTCTCTTCTCCAGCGTGACTACCGACGCGGGAACGGAAAGAATTGAGTCCGTCTCCATGGACGGGTCGCAAAGAGCTGTAATCATGGAGCATGCGGGGACACCGCACTGGTCACCTACGGGCCACTTGCTCTTTGGCCGGGATGGGGCGTTATGGGCGGCGCCCTTTGACCCCGACAAGGCAACTGTCCTCGGAAAGGCGGTGCCGATCATACCGGCTGGAGTGATTTGCACGGCACGTTCCGGGGGGCTGGGATTCCAGGTATCCTCCACCGGCACGTTGGTTTTTGTTCCATCGGATTTCGATTACAAGCGGGTGGTCTCTGTCGGCCGAGACGGCTCGGAAGTGCCGCTGAAGCTGCCGCCCAATCGTTATGGCCACCCTCGCATTTCGCCCGATGGACGGCGGCTGCTGGTTGAGAGTGACAATAGCGTTATCGAAACGCTAGATCTCGCGAGAGGCACGCGGGCAAAGCTCACCGCGACAGCGCTCGGTACGAATTATTCCACCTGGACCGCCGATGGCCAAGGTGTCGTTTTTCGGCGCTTCAATCTGCCATTCTGGGCGGCGGCCGACGGCAGCGGAAGGTTTGAACAGGTTCCAGGGGGCACGATCAACGACTATCCCTCAGCGTCGGGGCCCACTGCGGACTCCATTATCGCAGTGCGGATTCAGCCGGAAACATCCGGTGACATTTTTCTCCTGTCCATCAATGGGAAGTTCCCACCGAAGCCGTTGCTGGCTACTCCTGCCTTCGAGGGAGGAGCGCAACTCTCTCCGGATGGGCGCTGGATGGTCTACCAGTCGAACGAATCGGGCCAGCCCGAGATTTATGTTCGCCGCTATCCCGCCATGGATCGGAGTTGGCAGGTATCCGAGGGCGGCGGAGGTCAGGTGCGATGGAACAGTAACGGCAAGGAAATCTACTATCGCGGCGGGCACAACATGATGGCGGTGGCGTTCGATCCCCGGAGCGCCGAACCGGTTCTTGGAAAGCCGGAGGCTCTGTTTGCTGACGAGTACGACTTTGGTCAAAGCATCTCGATCGCAAGCTACGACATGACTCATGACGGGCGGTTCATCATGCTGCGGCGTGGGACTCACGGCAACAACCTGCGGGTTGTGCTCAACTGGACTGAGGAACTGAAACAGATTCTCGCCGGGGGTGGGGTCCGCTAGTCTGATCGTCCACGGTCACTCGAGTGGTCCGAGCGCCGGACAACCTCACATGTGGACCGTTACGTTCCACAGACGGCGACATGAGAAACCGCAGTCGGGTTCTGAGCGAATCGTCGGCCAACCGGAAGCTATCGGGGCCGTCTAGATTGGCGAAACATGTATGGTCCGCCGCCGAACTGCAAGAAGAATCGGTTGAGACGAGAACAGTCTGCGAAAATGTATCCGGCCTCTAATGGAGACGGGGCTCCGGGCGCATGATGATGATCCGCGCGTGCCTGTCCTTAATAATCGCCACGGTCGTAAAAGACCTCGTTACGCCACAGGTTTCAGGCACGTCGTTTGACTGTGTTTTCGTCATTCCTATCTTCTGCAGACTTCTAAGAAAAGAATTTCAGATCCCACTTCGTCTAGTTGGAAAACACGGGCGCTTTGCGCAGGGGTTGATAGTCGTTTCCACTCGCTAAAACCGCCCAACTGATCCTGGCCAACTTATTGGCCGTTGCAACGATCACCACATTACGCGCGGTTCTGGTTTCCAATCGGCTCATCCACTTCCCCAGACTGGAGCCTTCGCGTTTGACCCGTAACACCGCGGCGCGCGCTCCATGGATGAACATCTTGCGCAAATAGGGGTTTCCCCGCTTGCTGATGCCCAGCAGTTTGGCTTTGCCTCCGGTTGACCATTGCCGTGGCACCAGTCCCAGCCAGGCGGCAAACTCACGTCCCTTCTTGAAAGCCGCGCCGTTCCCAATAGCAGATACAACGGCGGTCGAAACCAAGGGACCCACTCCCGGGATCTGCTGCAGCCGAACACAACTTGGATCGCTGCTGGCAATCTGTTCGAGCTGGGTGTTCAGGGTCTCGATCTGCAACTGCAGGCCTTTCCATTCCTGCCACAGGAAATCCAACAGGCGACGCATGGCGGTGCTCAGTCTCGCGTCAGCATTTTCCAGAATCTCGGGCATCTGTCGACGCAGACTGGCCGGCCCTTTGCGGAAACTTATGCCCCGTTCCAGCAGGAAGGCTCGAATCTGATTAATCACGCTGGTCCGTCGTGCTACTAGCCGGTCGCGCACGCGATGCAGCGCTTGTAGGTCGAGTTGATCCTCCGTTTTGATGGGAACGAAACGCATGTTCTCGCGTTCCACGGCTTCGGCAATCGCTTCCGCGTCGCGGTAGTCGTTCTGGTTGGACTTCACGAACGGCCGCACAAACTGCGCCGGAATCAGACGCACCTCGTGGCCTTGCTCGCGCAGGGCTCGCCCCAGAAAATGCGACCCCACTCCTGCCTCCATCCCGATCAACGAGGAAGGCAAATTGGCCGTGTACTCCAGCAGTTGTGTGCGAGAGAACTTCTTGCAGATTACTACCTGGGATCGGGTTCCCAGTGCGATGAGGTGAAAAGTGGTCTTGCCTAAATCAATCCCGATCGACCGAATCTGTGACTTACTCTGCATGGCGATGATCCTCCGTCTGGCTTTTTGGCCAACCTAATCATTACTCAGGTTGGCTCTCTAGACGGCGGACCATCTCATTATCGCCATAGCGCTCATTGACCGCGGTGAATACTGCTATGGTCTGTTGGGAGGCGGGGGTTCTGCCATACGGAGGCGAGCGGAGCGCAGCAGTGATGATGCGTGCGTCCACTCAGACCACAGCCGGAAGTGGCGCGGCGCTCTGGGTTGGGGGAGTGAAGGGGAAGGAACGAGGGGGCCGGGGAGAAAGAATTAGAAGCAGTTCTGTTTCTTCTCTCTCCCTCTTCTATCTTCTATCTGCTAGTCGTTGTGTTCGATCCCAGCTGTGTGTTTCTTTCCCCTTCACCAAAGACAAGGACTCTGCCCCATTCCGAAAGATGCAACCCCGGCAGAATTCGGAAGGCACTGCCGCCATTCCGAATCATTCCGAGTTTTCCGGGGTCTCGAGTTCGGAATGGCGGGCGTGTGCTTGGCCCAGCTGGCTGGCTGGCGTGCTGATCGCGCTCGGGAGGCGGCCAGCCACTCTTGGAAATCTGCAACTGGTAGTGAGAGCTAAGGTTCCAGGCTTATCGACCTGGAATCCGGCAGTGATTTGAAAGGGTGGCACATCGCCACACACGCGTCTCCCCTGGTCATTTTTCGCATTCCGAAACCTCCGAAAAGTGATCTTCAAGTGCTGTTCCGACGTTCCAGCGTAGAGCTGCGCGGTGCCACAGGCCTGCAGGGAGCGATGGTCTGGGCGACGAAGGTGGCCTGCTGCTCGATGACGGTGTCATCGATGGAAGTGCCGAAGCCTTCGTTGAGGATCTCGACCCCGTAGAGCTTGGCCGAGGCGCCGGCGCCGTATTCGTTGGCTGCGGCGATGGTGATGTCGAAGGGCAGGATCTGATCGCAGAACCAGGGAGTGGCGGGTTCTTTGAAACCTTGTACGGTCGACAGCGGGATGTTGTCGAGCACCTGGTTATTGGTCGAGTTGACGGCGACGGGGATGTCCTGGGTCTCGGTAGAGTTGAAGACACCCGTAGCATCGGTAACCAGGTTGTAGTTTTGCTGGAACTGGGGGATAGAGCTTGACAACAGCGGTCTATACTTATACACTCATATAAGTATGAATGAAAACAAGCTCACTTGTCCCTCTCTCACCTCCTCCTTCTTCTCCTCCACCATCTCCACGCGCCGCCGCGGCCTGCAACTGAGCGCCGCCCAACTAGCCCGGCGCGCCGCTCTGCCGGTCTCTGTCCATCCACCGTCTGGAGCAGGGCCAGTTTATCCCTTCTCCCAGCCAGGCCTACCGCTTGGGATTCGCACTTCAGTTGGACAATCCGGCCGCATTCGCAGAACAAACCATCGGCCTGCTTTTACGTCACCCCCATTATCTTTTGGAGCACATGGCGGCGGCCTAGGCACTTATATGGGTATATGCTCACCAAGAACTGACTTTGGAGATCCCCTATGCCCATGCCGCCGGAAGGAACTGTCCGCTTGAACATCAACATTGACAAATCATTGCACCAACGCTTCAAAGTTGCCTGCATCCTCAACGGCGAGCGCATGACTGACGTGATGCTGGATCTGATCCAGGCCTATGTCGAAAAGCATCCCTCGTCTTCCTCTTCGCCCAAGACCGGAAAGAAGAAATGAGATCTTCGCGCAAGCGTCCTGCCTCTCTGCCCCTCGATCCCACCCCTGGCGATGAGATCCGTGGCTTTGTGCACAAACTGGCCGACCAGCATCAGCAAGACTGGTGCCGGGAACTGCAGGAGACTGCGCCGCAGTGGGCGCGTCTGCTCGCCCTTCACCTGCGGCTCATTGAGCTGGAAAACATGGAGTCAGCCCTCAGGGAGTTCGTGTGAAAAAAGCCGTGCTGTATCTGCGCGTCTCGACCCTCGACCAAAATCCCGAGAATCAGTTCCACGACTTGCGCCAGCTGGCGGCGCAACGTGGTTTCGAAATCGTCCGCGAATACGTCGATCACGGCTTTAGCGGCGCGCGGGTGAAACGTCCCGAGCTCGATCAGTTGCTCTGCGATGCGCGGCGCGGCCAGTTCGAGGTGGTTTTGGTCTGGGCCTGCGACCGCCTGGCTCGTTCCACCCGGCACTTTTTGGAACTGCTCGATGAGTTTGCCCGGTTGAATATCGAGTTTATTAGTGCCCACGAAAACCTGGATACGGGCGGCGCGTTGGGCCGGGCGATCGTCATCATCATCGCAGTGATTGCCGAGCTGGAACGAAATTTAATCCGTGAGCGTGTCCGTGCCGGCATGCGCCGCGCCCGGCTCGAAGGACGCTGGATCGGCCGGCGGCCCGCCCAGATCGACCGTGGCAGCGTGCTGCAGGATCGATCGCGCGGCCATAGCCTGAGTGTGATCGCCCGGGACCATCGCGTCTCCCGCGCCCTCGTCAGCAAGATCTTGAAACAAGAACGCATCGCCGGCCACGAAGGGTACGCGCAGTCGGCCCTCCAAACCACTGATAATACGCACCCCAAAACCGCAGCCTGAGCTGGCCACAAAACTGTACGTTCATGGCCACACAGGTCAGCACAAACCCAGCAACCCGGAGGTAATCCATGCGCAAGAATGAAAGGACCATTCCGATTTCGGCCGAAACGCGGCAGCTCATTGAGCGGCAGCGGGCGGCGTTCCGCAAACAGTTTGGCCGGGAACCCGGCCCGGACGATCCTATCTTCTTTGATCCCGATTGTGCCTACCCCAGGCCCGTTCCTCAACAAAAGCAGGAGAACTGGAAGAACACGCTCGTCGCGGCCATGGTTAAGGCTGCGATTGATCCCGCTGCGATTTACGCCTTCAACAAAACGGACCGGATGGTTACTGCTGAAAACAAGAGCCGGCTGAACAAAGCAGAGTTAGCAGAGTGGGAAGACGCAATTGTCGAATACTATTCGAAGATCGATACGCGCAAGATCCAAGGTTAATGAGTGCTATGGCGATTTATCACCAATTGACACAATTCCCTGCCGGGTGACGGCTCGGATACTTCCGGTTAGCCGACGATACTGGAATTGATGGCAACAAGCCCGTTTCTGGATAGTTTCCGGTTAGCCGACAATCCGGGAATCGGTCCATCAATGACCGCAAGCCCGTTTATCGGGACCAATCCGGGGGCACTACTAATGGGATGGTCCGCCGCCGTTACGATGAACGGAGGAGGCATCCCATTAGTAATTCGGTCACTTCCGCATTGTCCGTAATTCTGCAATCGGCAGCAGGCGCGAAATGCGACTTGAGGGATCTTCGCGAAAGGCGTGTGAGAATCAGGTGTAAAATGCCCAGAAGTTCGGAGGACCGACTTCGGATCATCATTGAGAAAGGCAGCGCCTTCGGCGTTTTGACAGAGAGTGTCACTGGCTCTCTGTTCAGGTGCTAGATGATGCTCGGTGAAGCGGGAATGAACGTCCAATGGCATGGAAACGACCACACATCTAGACGACTGGAAACGGGCCGAATCTCTCCTGACAGCGGAACGACGAACACTGGAGATGATCGCTGGCGGAGCGTGCCTGACGGATGCCCTTGAGAATTTGTGCAGGGCGATTGACGCTCAGTCTCCAGACGTCATGTCGTCGGTGATGCTGATGGACCCTGACGGGAAACGGTTGTGGCCGACAGCCGGTCCACGGGTCCCCAAGGAATGGAGCTCGGCGATCACTCCGCTGCCAATCGGACCGCGCATGGGCTCGTGCGGTACAGCCGCATTCCGAAAGGAGCGAGTAATTAGTTCTGACATTGCCAGTGATCCTTTGTGGTCAGGAAGTCCAGCCGAGGAGTACCGAGAGATCGCCTTGCGAAACGGCCTTCGAGCCGCTTGGTCCCAGCCCATCATTTCGAAAAGCGACGAACTGCTCGGCACCTTTGCCATGTGCTACGCCGAACCGAGAAGTCCCAGCGCCAGCGATCTGCAATTGATCGAAGGGGCCGGCCACATCGCTCTCATTGCAACTGAAACAGAGCGATCCCGTACCTTGTTAAAAAAGGCATTCGACGAGCTCAAGAAGTCGAAAGCCCAACTCGAAACAATCCTCAATACGATACCCACGGTGGCATGGCGAGGCGAACCGGATGGCAGCATCAATTATTTCAACCGACGCTGGCACCAATACACCGGTCTTTCGCCAGAAGAGTCGAACGGGTGGGGATGGACAGTCATCATCCACCCCGACGATAAGCAACGGGCGATGGACCAGTGGCTGCTCCATGTCCTCCCTTCGAGAAAAGCGGCGGAAATTGTAGCGCGTCTGCGCCGCTTCGACAGCGAATACCGCTGGTTCATGGTACGCGTCGAACCTTTCTTCGATGAATCCGGGAATGTCATCCATTGGTATGGAGCTGAAACCGACATCGAGGACCTAAAGCAGGCGCAAGTGAAGCTCCGGCAGGACGAACAGGAACTTCGACGGATGACGGATGCCATTCCTCAAGCCATTGTCGTGCAGCGACCGGACGGCACCCCGATCTATGCGAACCAAGTTACGCTCGACTACACCGGCCTTACGCTCGAAGACGTCCAAGGGGATGCCTTCCACCAGCGGATACTCCACCCGCATGATCTGGAGCGGGTTAGGGAGGAGCGCCAAAAGGCACTCGCAATCGGAAAACCCTTCGAAATCGAACAACGGAACCGACGAAACGACGGACTATATCGCTGGTTCCTGATCCGATACAACCCTCTGCGAGATGATAACGGGAATGTCATTCGCTGGTATGCGACCGGAACCGACATTGAGGACCGCAAGCAAGCCGAAGAAAAGATGCGGAACGAGAATCTAGCGTTGCGCGAGGTAATCGCGGATTCGTCGATGTTTGACGAAATCGTTGGGTCTTCCGAGTCTCTTCGTCGCGTGTTGTCGCAGGTAGCGAAAGTGGCGCGAACGGATTCCACTGTTCTCATCTTGGGGGAAACGGGAACGGGAAAAGAACTCATCGCTAGTGCCATACACAAGCGGTCAAACCGCTCCTCCCGTGCGTTCATTCGGGTGAACTGTGCGGCGGTTCCGTCTTCGCTGATCGCTTCCGAACTGTTCGGGCACGAAAAGGGCGCCTTTACGGGGGCTTTGCAGCGGCGCTTGGGGAGGTTTGAAGCTGCCGCCGGCGGTACGATATTCCTGGACGAGATCGGTGACCTGCCTGGGGAGACTCAGCTTGCACTGTTGCGAGTGCTTCAGGAGCGAGAATTTGAACGCATCGGGAGCAACCAGCCAATCTCCGTGGATGTGCGTGTGGTGGCCGCCACGCACCGGGACTTGAAAGCAGCCGTATCGGCGGGGACATTTCGCGCGGATCTATTCTATCGATTGAATGTCTTCCCCATAGAAATTCCATCTCTGCGGGATCGAGTGGATGACATCCCGCTGCTTGTTGAATACCTGATTGAACGCTACGCGAAGAAAGCTGGGAAGAAGATCAGCCATATCAGGAAGAAGACCTTGGAACTCTTCCAACGTTACGATTGGCCCGGCAACATTCGCGAACTGCAGAACGTGATTGAGCGAGCGGTGATCCTGTGCGATGGAGAAGAGTTCGCGGTTGACGAGAGCTGGTTGAAGCCGGAGTCGACTCGGCCTTCCCGCCCGACTGACCCATCCCCGAGCATGTTGGCCGAGGGCCAGCGGGCACTGGCCCAGCGTGAACGAGAAATGATCGAAGCTGCGTTGGTCGCATGCAAGGGCCGAGTCTCTGGGCCGTTCGGGGCAGCTGCGAGACTTGCAATACCGCGACAGACCCTCGACTCAAGAATCAAAGTCCTGCAGATCGACAAACACAGGTTCAAGAAACCTTAGATTGAATCCGGATACTTCGAATCGATCTTCGGCACGGGGCTTTCGGCTCCGCTGGTCGGCTGTGCGCCGCCCTTCATTTGCATAGAGACGGAGATGACCATGCGAGTGCCGTCAGGCCAGAAGAAGCGCGGCAGGTTTGGGTTGCCCCGGGCATGGGGTCGGCAAAAGTGACTGACGATAGTACTGCCCCTGCAATAGCTGCCATTGCTCCGGTTTTAATTAGAGCGCGTCGAGAGGTCATCGTGCTAGAAGGATCGGTCGGTCGAGATGCTGAGATCCTTCCACTCTCTATCGGTCGCTAAGATTTGGTTTGTGTGTTTCTCAGCCGCATTGTAAGAGTCACTTCCAAGCAACAGGCGCAGCGGCGGTTCGGATAGTGATGCAACATAGAGGATCGCCTCCGCCGCTTTTATCGGGTCTCCCGGTTGCTTGCCATCGTACTCGCGCTGAAAACGGACTGTAGCGCCGACGGTTGCGTCATACTCCGGACGGCCTTCGCGAAGCTCCGTGGAAGAGCCCGCAAAGTCGGTTCGAAAGCCGCCCGGTTCGACGATTGTGACCTTTATGCCAAGCGGTCCGACCTCTTTGGACAGCGACTCTGAAAAGCCTTCTACACCGAACTTCGCTGCTGCATAGGCCGCACGTCCAGGTGGGCCGACACGGCCGCCGATCGATGAGATCTGGATAAGGTGACCAGCCCGCCGCTCACGGAAGTATGGGAGGACAGCTTTCGTCATAATAATGACGCCGAATAGATTCGTTTCAATCTGTGCCCGGAAGTCCGCGAGGGACGTATCTTCGACGGAGCCTACGTTGCCGTAGCCGGCATTGTTAACAAGGACATCGAGGCCACCGAAGGTTCGAATCGCTGCATCGACGGCGTACTTTGCCTGCTCTTCGTTCGTAACGTCGAGCGGAACGGTCCATACACTCTCTCCAAACTTGCCAGCAAGATCGGCGAGATGCTTCGAATTGCGGGCCGTCGCTAGTACGCGGTGTCCGGCTTTGAGAGCCTCTTCTGTGAAGGCTCGGCCAAGGCCGCGGGAAGCTCCCGTAATTAGCCATACCTTTGACATCCTTACTCTCCTTCGCATCACTGCCAAGCGTGCGATGCAGCTTCTTCGATTACAGCGGCAACCTCTTTCGGCCTGGAGACATAGACCGCATGGCTGGCGCCTGAGACTTCGACCTTGTGGCTGTTGGCTCGTGTGGCATACCAGCGTTCGAGGTCAGGGTTGATCGTTTTGTCGCTTCCGGCTACCAACATCCAGCTCGGTTTAGTTCTCCACGCAGGTGTGGTGATGACTGCTTTGAAATTGTCAGCTTTGTTCAGCACCTGCGATCGCGCCAAAAAAGCGGCCTGCTCAGCCGACAGGTCGGCTGCGAAGTATTCATGGAACTGCCCGGGGTCAAGGTAAGTGAAGCCGTCGACTGTCTTCTTTATGGCGTTAGACTTGCTGAGGTCACTGGGGAAGCGCTTTCCGTCGTCAGATTCATTCTCTCCCGCGTCTGGCATGTGGGCCGCGATGTACACCAAACCGACGACGGATGAGTCCGTACCCGCTTCGGTGATTACGGCTCCTCCATAACTGTGAGCGACAAGAATGCAGGGTCCGTCTTGTAGGGCGAGGGCGCGCTTCGTTGCGGCGACATCTTCTTGGAAGGTCGTCTCCGGTTCCTGCACGATGGTGACGTTGTAGCCGTCTTTGACGAGAATGTCGTAGACGCCCTTCCAGCCAGAACCATCCGCCCAGGCACCGTGAACGAGAACAATGTTCCGAACGCCATGCGCTTCCTTGTTGTTGGTCTGCGCTGAGAGGTTCTGCACTGAGAGCGCGCAGTAGCTCAACAATAACAATGCAATGCAGAGTAACCCAGGCATTCCTCGTGCTGCTCGCATAGTTTTAACTGAATCACCCATTTTGACGCTCCTGCTCGCGACTTGATTTGCACATCGCTGAAGCTACACTCCGTGGGACCGGCCTTCGCGGCAGAGCCGAAAGGCCGTGCCATCCGATGTTCATGCTGCCGCTCGATCGGCCTTTTTCAGGAATCCGAGAAGATCAGCATTCACCTTGTCCGCCAGGGTGGTGCACATCCCGTGCGGCGCGCCCGGATAGACCTTCAACGTAGAGTTTTTGATGAGTCTCGCAGACAGGAGCGCCGAAGCTTCGATAGGCACGATCTGGTCTGCATCACCATGAAGTATCAAGGTTGGCACATCGATCCTCTTGAGATCCTCGGTGAAGTCCGTCTCGGAGAAGGCTTTGATGCAGTCGTGTGCTCCAACAATCGATACTTGCATTCCCTGCAGCCAGAATGCATCCCTAACACCTTGCGAAATCTTGGCGTCGGGTTTGTTGTATCCGTAAAAGGGGATGGTAAGGTCCTTGAAGAATTGCGAGCGATCCGCAATCACGCCAGCCCGAATGCCGTCGAACACAGACAACGGAAGGCCGCCAGGATTCTTCTCGGTCTTTAACATAAGTGGCGGGACCGCGCCGATCAGCACGGCCTTCGATACTCGGCTGCTCCCGTGCCGGCCAATGTAGCGCACGACCTCACCGCCCCCCGTGGAATGGCCGACCAGCGCTACGTTTTTCAGATCCAATTGGTCGAGAAGCGCTCCGAGATCATCGGCGTATGTGTCCATGTTGTTGCCGTTCCAGGGCTGGCTCGAACGTCCATGGCCGCGGCGGTCGTGGGCAATTACTCGATAACCGTTCTGTCCCAGGAAGAGCATTTGTGCATCCCAGGCGTCTGCGTTCAACGGCCATCCATGCGAAAACACGACCGCCGGCCCTGTGCCCCAATCTTTGTAGTAGATCGTGGTCCCATCTTTGGTTGTGATTGTAGTCATTTGAGTTTCTCCTTGGTTTTTTCTCTGCGGAGCGGGAGCGCTCGCAGGCTTGGGTTGACCGGCGAAAGCCGATACGGGAAGTCCTGTAACGGCCATCAAGGCAGCACCGCCGATCAGAACGTGGCGACGCGAGATAGGCGTCGTTGAATTACTCATTTTGCCGCTCCTTTTTGCGAATTCATTTGCGTAGCCGTCGCTACCTTGTTGTTGGCTCTGAATTCGGGGCCTCCCGTCGTTCCCTGTGGTTTCCCATTTGATCCATTTCAGATCGAGTACAACAATCGAGTAGAAGACCGGAACCAGGAGCAGGGTGATGGAGGTAGCGACGGCGAGTCCGCAGATGTGGGCATAGCACACTA
>CAWFUK010000062.1:0-105789 GCA_963818935.1 uncultured Acidobacteriaceae bacterium | reverse complement strand
TCAAGGCCGTTCGCCAGGAGTTGCGCAAGAGCATCAGCCAGTCCTATCTGTCGCAGATCGAAAACGGTGCGCGCCCGCACATGACGCAGTCGTCGCGTGCGCTTTTGGCGAAGTCTTTCTTCAAGGTTCATCCGGCTTTCTGGTGGAGATGACCCTAGGGTCATCACACGGCGCTCGATCCTCCAGACCTGCGCACCACGGAGGGCGACCTGGATGCGCGGCTACTGGAAGGTTCGGAGCGTTTTGTCGGCGATGCCGAACTCAGCGATGCCCTGATCAAGGCCGCGCGCCAGAAAGATACGCGGCGGGCGATGCTGTTGCTGGTGTGCGAATTCTCGATACCCCAGGACTGGCAGATCGCCTGCTGGAGGCGCTAAGGCCGGAGTTGATCGTCAGCGGCGGAGCGGGCACCGCGGCCCGCGATCGCCGTGACAATCATCGCGATTCACAAGCTCGCGCCACGCACGCAGAGAGGAGGGGAAGCCGATGAACTATTCCATGACATGGGCGGACTTCTACCTGATCTGTTTCGCCGTCGGTTTCTGCTTCAGCTTCTTTTCGTTTGTGTTTGGGGGCGCACGTACCGGCAAGCTGCACCTGCCGCACTTCCATGGACACGTAAGCGGACAGGTTCCATCCGCGGGCGCACCCGCAGCGCATGGATCGGTGACCGGTCAGGCGCAGGTTGCGGGGAGCGCGGCGAAGGCGGGCACGCACACTGATTCCGGCGGAGTTTCGCCCTTCAATTTCATCACCCTGACGGCTTTTCTGGCCTGGTTTGGCGGCACAGGATTTCTGCTGACCCGCTACTCCGGCATATGGGTCGGCTTCGGCTTGCTCGCCTCCATCACGAGCGGCCTGATCGGCGGAGGCATTGTGTTTTTGTTTCTGACCAAGGTGCTGATGTCGGAGGAAGAGAACATGGACCCCGCCGACTACGAAATGGTGGGAGTGCTGGGCCGGGTTTCCAGTTCGATCCGCGAAGGCGGAACCGGCGAGATGGTCTACACGCAAATGGGCACGCGCCGGGTGTGTGGCGTGCGTAGCGATGACGCCAAAGCCATCAGTAAGGGGACGGAGGTGGTGGTCACGCGCTACGACAAAGGGATTGCCTACGTTCGGTTGTGGAGCGAGATGTCGGGGGAAGAGTAAGAAGGCGGCTAAAGCCGCTGTTAGTTTTGCCAGGCTTTACGGCGCGGCTGGAAGCCGCGCCCTTTCAAAGCTGAAGTTTACTTGACTTCGAAACTGCATTCGTTGGAGGAGGCGTTATGCCAGAGATGTCACGCATGCTTGAGATTTGGATTTTCGCCGGGCTCGGAGTGATGGTCATCCTTTTCCTGATGAGCGGAATGGCCAGACTCTATCGCAAGGCCGGACCACACGAGGCGCTCATTGTCTACGGTCTGGGCGGCACGCGCGTGGTGCAGGGCCACGGGACCCTCGTGCTTCCCATGGTGCAGGTCTGCAAAGATCTGTCGCTGGAACTGATGTCGTTTGACGTGGCGCCGCAGCAGGACCTTTACACCAAGCAAGGCGTCGCAGTCACGGTGGAGGCGGTGGCGCAGATCAAAGTCAAATCGGACCGCGAATCCGTGCTCACCGCGGCCGAGCAATTCCTCACCAAGCCTGACAACGAGAGGGAGGGCCTGATCCGCCTCGTGATGGAAGGCCATCTGCGCGGCATCATCGGCCAGCTCACGGTCGAAGAGATCGTCAAACAGCCGGAGATGGTCTCTGACCGCATGCGCGGCACCTGCGCCGAAGACATGAACAAGATGGGCCTCGAGGTAATTTCGTTCACCATTAAAGAAGTGCGCGACAAGAACGAATACATCACCAACATGGGCAAGCCGGATGTAGCCCGCATCAAGCGCGATGCGGACGTCGCGGCTGCCGAAGCCGATCGCGATACAGCGATCAAACGGGCGCTGGCGCAGCGGGAATCGGCTGTGGCCAAGGCTCAGGCCGACCAGGAGCGCGTGCTGGCGGAAACTTTGTCACTTGCAAAACAGGCCGAAGCGCAACGCGATCTCGAGGTGAAGAAGGCGCAATTCGTCGAGGTTACCAAGCGCCAGCAGGCGCAGGCTGATAAGGCGTATGACATCCAGACCAACATCATGCAGCAGCAAGTCATTGCCGAGCAGGTGAAGGTGCAGCAGATCGAGAAGGAGCAGCAGGTCAAAGTGCAGGAAGCGGAAATCAATCGCCGCGAAAAAGAACTGATCGCCACGGTATTGAAAGGCGCCGAGATCGAGCGGCAGCGGATTGAGACACTGGCCGCGGCCGAGAAGCAGCGCCTGATCGCGGAAGCCGAAGGACACGCTTCCTCGATCCGCGCGCAAGGCGAGGCCGAAGCCGAAATTATTTTCAAGAAAGGCGAATCCGAAGCCAAGGCCATGAACGTGAAAGCCGAGGCCTATCAGGAATACAACCAGGCTGCCGTGATTGATCGCTTGTTCACCGCCATGCCTGAGATCGTGAAGGCGCTGGCCAGTCCGCTGGCAAACGTCGACAAGATCACCATTGTTTCCACCGGCAACGGCGACGCTTCCGGCATGAACAAGATCACGGGCGACATGGCCAAGATGGCAGCGCAGGTGCCGGCGTTGTTCGAGACGCTCTCGGGCATGCCGCTTTCAGAGCTGATTGGCAAAGTTCGCCAGATCGGCGACAAGAGTCCGAAGCCGCCGGTCGTGGAAGCAACAAAGTAAGGGTCTCAACTGTTCGTGTGGGGACAGCCGCCTCGGCTGTCCCGCCGAGCGCAGCGGGTCGCAGTAGAGATTTCGGAGCAGAGAGTATGACGAACCAATCGAAACATACTGGATTGGCCATCGCGCTGGGCGCGGCTCTGGGCGCCGCGCTCGGGGTGGCAGCGGGACATCTGGCGATATGGCTGGCGGTGGGAGTCGCCATCGGCATGATGATTGGCGCATCGTTTCGCCGCAAAGAAAACGTATGTCCGGAGTGCGCGCAGATCCATCGCGAACACGAAACGAGGAGGCAAGTATGACCACCAATCACAAGAACGGCGTGACCATCACGCTGGTCGCCGCCATCGCTGCGGCCGCCGGCCTCTTGACTGGATATCTCAGTCACGTGGTGGCAGCGGGCATTGCGGTGATCGGAATCCTGGTCGGCACCGGAGTTTCCCGGGGCAAGTTCTCAAGTGCGACAGCTGCAGGAAAAAGAAATTAGTTTGTCACTCCTGATTCGGAGTGGCTCGAGGGCAACGCTAGAAGCTGAGAGCTAAAAAGGAGTTCATCATGGCATTACTAGAGCGTGTTTCCACATTAGTCCGGGCCAACCTCAACGACTTGATCGACAAAGCCGAAGAGCCGGAGAAGATGATCAAGCAGGTGATTCTCGACATGCAGAATCAACTGCTGCAGGTGAAGACGCAGGTGGCCATTGCCATCGCCGACGAGCACCTGCTGGAAAAAAAGCAGAAGGAAAACGAAGAAAAAGTTGCGGAGTGGATGCGCAAGGCCGAACTCTCGGTCGACAAGAAACAGGATGACCTTGCCCGCGCCTCGCTGCAGCGCGTGGAAAGTTATCGCGAAATGAGCGAAAGCTTCGCGCAGCAGGTCGCCGACCAGAAAGCTCAGGTCGAGAACCTAAAGTCCGCGCTGCGCCAACTGGAGCAGAAGCTAACCGAAGCGCAAGCCAAGGCCGACCTGCTGATCGCGCAGCATCGCCGCGCCCGCGCCGTGGGCAAAGCCAGCGACGCTCGTCTCGCTATGGGCGACGGTTCAAAGGCCGCCGCCTTCGACCGCATGAAGCGCAAGGTGGCGCATTCGGAGGCGCTCAGCGAAGCCAAGTCCGAAATCGCCGGCGACAACATGGAAGACCGCCTCGCCGCTCTCGAAAAAGAAGATCGCATCGAGCAGTTGCTGGCGGAGTTGAAGACAAAACGAAGAGCCTGAGCTGAATTGATTCTACTTAACCGTGTCGGAGGCCGGCTTCGTCTATAATCCTTGCCACTCATGGCACTGACCTCTGGCACGAAGCTGGGGCCGTACGAAATTCAATCGCCGCTGGGAGCGGGCGGGATGGGCGAGGTTTACCGGGCGCGTGACACGCGACTCGATCGCACCGTCGCCATCAAAATTCTTCCCTCGCATCTTTCGGAAAATGCCGAGGCCAAGCAGCGCTTCGATCGCGAAGCGCGCACCATTTCTTCGTTGAATCATCCCAACATCTGCACGCTGCATGATGTCGGCCACCAGGATGGCGTCGATTACCTGGTGATGGAATACCTCGAAGGCGAGACTCTCGCCGACCGCTTGCGCAAAGGGCCGCTGCCCATCGATCAGGTTTTGCGCTACGGCATCGAAATTTGCGATGGCCTCGACAAGGCGCATCGCAGCGGCGTGGTGCATCGCGATCTGAAGCCGGGGAACATCATGCTTACCAAAACCGGAGCCAAGCTGATGGACTTCGGATTGGCCAAAGCCTCGCTTGCGCCTTCGTCCGTGGCGTCTTCCAGTTTGACGGTGACTATGTCGACCCCGATCGGCAGTCATCCGCTAACGGCGCAAGGTTCTGTGATCGGCACGTTTCAATACATGGCGCCGGAGCAGGTGGAAGGCAAAGAGGCCGATGCGCGATCCGATATTTTCGCGCTGGGCGCGGTGCTCTACGAAATGTCGACCGGCAAACGGGCGTTCGAGGGGAAGACTACGGCGAGCGTGATGGCTGCAGTCCTGGAGCGCGATCCGGCGCCGATCTCGTCGATCCAACCCTTGACTCCGCTCTCCTTCGAGCGTTTGGTGAAGGTCTGCCTGGCGAAAGATCCCGACGAGCGCTGGCAAACGGCACACGACGTCAAGCTGCAACTTAGGCAAATTGCGGAAGGAGGATCGCAATCGAGCGCCACGGCGGTGATCGCGCCTCCGCTGCGCAAGCACCGAAGCAGGCTGGCCTGGGTGACGGCTGCGGTGCTGGGGGTGGTCGCCGCGGCTGCGCTGGCGACGGCCTATCTCGCGAGCCAGCGAGAGATGCCCGTGTTGCGGCTGGCAATCAGCCCTCCGCCCAAATCGCAGTTCAACTTGTCGGGGGACGATGCGGGCCCGGCCATGATTTCCCCTGACGGGCGGTACGTCGTGTTCTCGGCCAACACCGGAGTTGCCTCGCAACTTTACCTGCGCCCGGTCGATGCCGTTGCTGCCCAGCCGCTACCCGGCACGGAGGGTGCCGGTTATCCCTTCTGGTCGCCGGATAGCCGTTCCATCGCATTTTTCACGCCCGACAAATTGAAGCGGATCGATCTGGGCAGCGCGTCGCCGGTAACAATTTGCGACGCGACGCTGGGGCGCGGAGGAAGCTGGAACCAGGACGGCACGATCATCGCTGCAATCACCTACAACGCAGGTATTTCGCGCGTGCCGGCCAGCGGAGGCGCTCCCACCGCTATCACGAAGGTGAATAACGTCACCTATTCTTCGCATCGCTGGCCTTCGTTCCTGCCCGACGGAAAACATTTCCTTTATCTCGCGATCAACCATTCATCTCCCAACAGTCCCGATACTGCGGTATTTCTGGCATCGCTCGATGGCAAGGAGAACCGGCTGCTGTTTCACACGCTTTCCAACGCCATCTACGCATCCGGGCACTTGTTATACATGCGCGAGAATTCCGTGGTGGCACAGCCCTTCGATCCGAACGCCGGGAAGTTCACCGGCGATCCCGCGTCGCTGGTCGAGAACGCGCAATTCGACTCTTCGGTCTGGCGGGCGAACTTGAGTGCCTCGAACGATGGCGTGCTGGTCTATGCATCGGGCACGGCTACGGGGAACGTCATCTTGACCTGGTTTGACCGCAGCGGCAAAACCCTGGGCACGGTGGGCGATCTAGGGGTGTTCTATGAGTTGGCGCTTTCTCCGGACGATAAGAAAGTTGCCGTGACGGACGGAAGCGCGGCCGCAGCCAGCATCTGGATTCATGACCTGGACAGCAAACTGAAAACGCGGCTGCTCTTCAGCGGCGGAGTGCAGCGGACGCCGATCTGGTCCAAGGACGGCAAAAAGATTGCCTTCACCTCCAGCCAGCAGGCCAACATCTCGATCAAAGAAGTCGATAGCGGCGCGCCTCCTGAGAATGTTCTCTCATCACCTGAGGCCGGCGGTTTTGGTCTGGAAGACTGGTCGCCGGATGGACGCTATTTGTTGTATTCCGAGGGCGTGGGGCTGGATCTACATCTCTGGGTCCTGCCTCTGTTCGGCGACCGCAAGCCCTTTCGCTATGGCGATGGACCCACGCACCAATACCATGGCGAATTTTCACCCGATGGGCGCTGGGTCGCCTATGTCGCCCCGGATGAAAATGGGCGTCCCCAAGTCTTCGTGTCGCCGTTCCCTTGGACCGGAGCGAAGTGGCAAGTTTCCAATGGAGAGAGTGGCGAGCCGCAATGGCGGGCCGATGGCAAGGAGATCTACTACTACGATTTCACCGGGATTTCTGCAGTCCAGGTCGATGGCTCCGGTTCTGTTTTCCAGGTTCGCAACAGCACGAAACTTTTTCCCCTACCCTTGCGCGATCTTTACCACGAGTATTCGCCCACGCGCGATGGGCAGCGCTTCCTTGCCATTGCTTCGAGTGAGGGAAGCTCGCAATCGCTCACTCTGGTGCAGAACTGGCCTGCGCAGTTGAAGAAGAAGTGAAGCCATTCGCTATCAAATTCCAGCCGCGAAGGTGAGGTGTTTTCGCTCGACATCTTCTCTCATGGGATGGGTGTGACGGCGATTTTTAGCCAATCGGCATCGGCGCACCTATGCCCGCGGGAAGCCCGAGCCTACGGAACAATCCTGAAGTTCACGTTGCTCGTCAGTGCGCCGCCGGGAGTCGTGACCACCACCGGGCCTGTGGTCGCGCCCGTGGGGACTGTGGCCGTAATTTCCGAACTCGATACGACCGTGAATACTGCTGCCGTGCCGTTAAACGTGACGCTGCTCGCTCCGGTCAGATTCATTCCCAAGATCACTACAGACGACCCGACCCTGCCAATGGTGGTCTGCGTTTTCACGAATGGGGCAAGACCCACGCTGATGTTGAAGAGCGTACCGTAGCCATACTCACCGTCATTTTCTGTCGCACCATAGAAGCTGCCATCCGTGCCTTGAAGCACGCCGCCGCCGCCGGGCAAGCCCCCGTCCGTCGAATCAAAGCTGTGTTCGACTGTCAGTCTGCCCTGCGTCGTCATCTTGTAGACCGTTCCATAGTCGTAGGTGCCTCCAGCGTACGCGGCACTGTAGAGATTGCCGTCCGTTCCCTGAACAAACCCAGCGTACGGGCTGCGACCGCCCAAGCATTCGCCCCGCATCTCCTGAGCGCAAAAGCTGTAGAGCGTCGTCAGAGTGCCGTCAAAGGTAATTTTGAAGGCCGTACCAGCGTTGTTCGTGCCGCCGCCCGCGGTTACCCCATAAAGATTCCCGTCGGAGGCTTGAAGCAACCCCCCGGAAGGCTCGTTTCCGTCATCCGGGTAGCCAGCAAAGCTGTGCAGAGTGGTCAATACCCCGGCTGGCGTAATTCTGTAAATTGTGCCGCAGCCGTAAGATTGCGTCTGCAGGCAAGTGCTATTATTTCCACCTTCGTTTGTTTCGCCGTAAAGATTCCCATCGCTCGCTTGGATCAACCCTCCCACCGGATAGGTGCCGTCAGCGCAGTTGATCTGGGAGCAGAAGTAGTAAAGCGTGGTCACCGTTCCGCTTGCGCTGATTTTGTACACGGTGCCCTGTTGGTCTGTGCCCGTGCTGTACGGTTGGGTGACGCCATAGAAGTATCCGTTCGATTGGAGGAGCGTGCCGATGGGATTGGCCCCATCGACGACTGAGTCAAAGCTGTGCAATGTTGTCAGCACACCGTCAGGCGTAATTTCGTACATGGTGCCGCCGTTATAAGCTCCGCCCTTAACCGTCACGCCATAGAAGTTTCCATTCGCACCCTGAATTAAGCCGCCGCTCGGGATGGACCCGTCGGCGCAGTTGGTCAGAGAGCAAAAATTGTAGATGGTGGTTAGCGTACCGGTGGGCGTAATGTTGAAAACAGTCCCGTCGCTGTTCGCTCCGCCCACCTCAGCCACGCCGTAAAAATTTCCGTCCGTGCCTTGGACGAGGGTCGTGTCTGCGGCGGAGGCTCCATCAGTTTGGTCGAAGTTCACTAACGTAGTAAAGACCGGAGTGGTGAGAGCGTTGAACCTGTGACCGGATGGAGTTTGCGCAGCACTCAGGTTGATCAGCGCAGCCAACAAAGTAGGAATGACCACGAAAAATCGGAAAGGCCGCATGACAATCTCCTTGGTGCTCACGGCTCTGGGGGTGAGCCGTCTTCTTGGCGGAAACTCAGTCAATCGAAAGCGATAGAGCGATTCAAATGCGCCGGCGCTTTTCAGTCCACGGAGCATACTCTCCCGCGGGGGGGTCAAGGTGAAGGAATTTGCACACCGTTCGTGGGGCTCCAGCGCAGACTTACTTATTCCGTAGCGCACGCGAGAATTACTGGGTGATTCGCATTCCATCCCGCGGGCGGGCCAGGTCGAAACAGTTCTGTGGTGGGACGAGGTGTAGCAAAATCTCCTCCATGCGTATAACCCCCCGAGCCCATTGACCGCGTCGCCCACGCGTCTGTAATCTTGGGAAGGAAATTCTGCATCAGAGAGATTAGTTTCCACTCAACGTACAAGGACGGTTCATGAAGGAAGTTGCCATTCTGTTGCTGCTTCTGCTGGCGCCAATGTTGAACGGCTGCGGCAGCAATCAAACCAACACACAACAGGCGGCAGGCGGAGTTTGGCAGGCCCAGATGCTCGGGGGCGACGGTTCAGCTTCCGGCTTCAGCTTCTCCACGCAATTCGTCGTCGAGGCCAACGGACATCTCAACGTTTCCAGCTTCCAATTCCTGACTTCGGGCGGCTGCTTCCCCGTCAACGGCGGAACAGTCGACGGTGCGATGAACTTGATCGTCAACACGACCAACTATTCGGTAACTGGGACCTTTAACCTAACTGTGACGGCAAATGGCAACACGCTTACGCTGACGAGCGACGATGTGTCAGGAACCGAGAATGGGCTGAATGGCACTCAGTTGACGGGCGGCTCGGTGATCGGAACCTGGACGCTCTCCGGCAGTTGCGCCCCAAGCGGAACCGCGCCGACCGGTAGCTTCACCATGACCCAGTCTTCCACCACAACCTAAACTTAAAACCAGTCGCTGCGGTATGCGACCCACCACGCAACGTACAGCGCCGGGATGGTCGCGGCCAGTCCCCACCAAATGGGCAAAAGAAGATCTGCCGCCAGGCCCAGTACAGTGAAGACCATCCAGAAGATTTTCCGCTCCATCGATCTATTTTAGGTTGTCGGAAGACGAAGTTCAGTAGCGCTTTCGGGTCGACACTTTCGTCATGTGCGGCTCTGCGATACATTGGGAGCAGTGTGAACCACACCGAATGAAGCGCTCTCTCCAACAGATTGCCGAGGCAGTTCAAGCCCGCCTGCAAGGCGATGGCAGCGTCGAGATCAACGGCGTGGCCAGCATTGCATCCGCTTCGACCAACGATTTGGTATTCGTCGAGCAGGAGAAGTATCTGGCGCAAGCGCTCCAGTCCAAAGCCGGTGCGGTGATTGCAGGCGAATTTGCCACGTCTTTTTCGGGCAACGCAGCCAGCAAACCGCTTTTAATTTGTAGCCATCCGAAGTTGGCATTTGCGCGCGTGGCGCACTTCCTGCACCAGCGCGAAAGAGCTGAAACAGCGATCCATCCCACCGCCGTCGTGCACGCTTCCGTTCGTCTCGGGCCGGGCGTAGTAGCCGACGCGCGAACTGTAATTGCCGAAGATGCAGAAATCGGCGAAGGCACGCGGATCGGCTCCGGATGCGCCATTGCCCGCGGCGTAAAAATTGGGCGAGAGTGCGAAATTTATCCTAACGTCACCATCTACGCGGGAACCACTCTGGGCGATCGCGTTATCGTGCACGCCGGCGCCGTGCTGGGAAGTGATGGCTTCGGCTATGTGCGCGACACTCAGACCGGCCGCTACGAAAAATTTCCCCAGGTCGGCCGCCTTGTGATCGAAGATGACGTGGAGATTGGCGCCAACACTACCATCGATCGCGGAGCGCTCGATGAAACTCGCATCGGACGGGGAACGAAGATCGACAATCTGGTGCACATCGGCCACAACTGCCGCCTGGGAGAAAATGTCGTGATCGCGGCCCAAACCGGCCTCTCCGGCAGCATTGTGATCGAGAATAATGTGGTCTTGGGTGGACAAGTGGGCATCGGCGAACACGCTCGCATCGAGGAAGGAGTGATGCTGGGCGGGCAAGGCGGCGTATTACCCAACAAAGTTCTTCGCGGCAAAGGCGTAGCTTTCTGGGGCACTCCGGCGCAACCGTTGCGCGAATATCTGAAGCAACTGGCTGCCCTGGCACGGCTGGCCAAAAAAAAATAAGCTTCCGATAACCGGGAGCCGGAAGCCGAACTCCAACTATGGCAATCATCGTGATTGGCGGGCATTCGCGAAGCGTCGGAAAGACCAGCGTTGTTGCCGGTCTAATCTCCGCACTGCACGAATACGATTGGACCGCCGTCAAGATCACGCAATATGGACACGGCGTCTGCTCGGCCAATGGCTCGCCCTGTGACTGCGTGACCGCCGATCATGCCTGGGCCATTACCGAGGAAAAGGATCGCGGCGGCGAGTCCGACACCTCGCGCTTCCTGCTGGCGGGCGCGGCGCGGTCTTTGTGGGTGCGTACCGAACAAGGCCGGCTGGCGGAAGCCATGCCTTCGTTGCGCCAGCGCCTCGATGGATCACGAAATGTAATCATGGAATCCAACAGCGTATTAAAGTTTCTGCGTCCGGATCTGTATTTAACCGTGCTCGATCCTGGAATCGAAGACTTCAAGAACTCAGCGCGCGAATTCCTGGACCGCGCCGATGCCGTAATTCTGCACGAACCACAAGCCACAGGCGGCGCTTGGCACGGAGTTTCGCTGAAGCCGACCGCCGAAAGCCCGATTTTCCGAATCGCTCCACCACCGTATGTGACGCCAGAAATAGTAGAGTTCGTGAAAACTCGAATCGCACAAGCAGTCCCCACAAGAACTCAGAACTAAGAACCGAGAACTGGGAACTGATTTTGTTATTCTTCTCAGTGCGGCAAATTCACTCCAGCGCCTGGTTGTTGGTGGCACTTTCGTCGATTCTTCAGATCGTCATCTTTCCTCTGCCCGGCGTTTACATCCTCTCGTGGATCGCCTTTGCTCCCTTGATCATCGCTTTGCTGCGAGCCCGCCCCGCGGGGGTTCTGGAGACGGACGATTCCGTCAAGCTGCAGCCGGCAACTCCCGGCCAAGCTTTTCTGCTGGCCTACACTTCGGGAATTTTGTGGTACGCCGGCACCTGTTATTGGATCTACAACACGATGCGTCAATACGGCGGCCTGAGCGCGCCTTACGCACTGCTCGCTCTTTTTCTTTTCTGCCTTTATCTCGGTCTTTATCACGGCCTGTTCGGTCTGCTTTTAAGTTTGACGGTGGGGCCGGGTCGTGACAATCGTCTGGCGCTAGTGGCCGCGCCGTTCCTATGGGTCGCCGTAGAGTTGGCGCGCTTCGGCATCACCGGTTTCCCGTGGAATCTCCTGGGCATAGCGCAAGTCGACAACATCTCGCTCAGCCGCATCGCCACGGTCACTGGAGTTTACGGAATCTCGTTGGAGATTATGCTGGTCAATGTCGCCGTGGCAGCCGCGTTTCTGGTAGCCAGGAAAAAACGTAACACGCTGCTGCTGGCATCATTGATGGCTGCCGCAGTTCTTCAGGCGGGGCGTCTCGTCGATGCTCCAGCCCTTCCCACAGATCGCGCCGCGTTGCTGGTACAGCAGAATCTCCCCATGGATGCGGACTGGACTCGCAATGCTTTTGAACGCACGCTCCGAGACCTGATCGCGCTCAGCGAAAAAGATGCAGCGCCCAATTCGTCCGCCGCGCCATCGGCCGGTAAAGTGGATTTGATCGTCTGGCCAGAATCTCCCGCGCCCTTCTTCGCCAACGATCCGCTATTTCGTGATCCAGTGAGCGACATGGCGCGCGCAACGCACAGCTGGGTCGTCACCGGAGCGATCGGAAGCACGAGTGCCGCGCGTCCGCAAAATTCTCCATCGCAGCTCTATAACTCGGCTGCTCTCATCAGCCCCGAAGGCGATTGGACAGCTCGTTACGACAAAGTCCACCTCGTGCCCTTCGGAGAATATTTGCCGTTTCCCAAGCTGTTCGCCTTCGCCGGCGGCCTCACCAAAGAAGTCGGCGAATTTCAGAAAGGCGAATCTCGCGCTCCGCTGGACGCTGGAAGCGACCGACTCGGAATTTTCATCTGCTACGAGTCGGTCTTTCCCGGCGAGGTCCGCGAGTTTGCCGATCATGGTGCAGACGTGCTGGTAAATTTGTCGAACGACGGCTGGTATGGCGATAGCGGCGCCTACGCGCAACATCTGAATCAAACCCGCATGCGCGCCATCGAAAATGATCGCTGGCTTCTCAGCGCGACCAATACGGGAGTAACCGCGTCCATCGACCCCTACGGAAGAACCGTGGCTCGCCTGCCCCGCAAAGAACGCGCCGCGCTGGTGGCGCCGTATGCCCTCACTTCCGTAACCACCTTCTACACTCGCCACGGCGATTGGTTCGCCTGGCTGTGTGCGATAATTTCAGCAGGAGCGCTGCTCGCGCGCTTCGTAATCGGTAAACCAATCGGTAAGCAAATCGGCAAGCAAACCGGCAAGAAAGCGGAATCATCGAAATGAATCAAGAGCTGGAACAGGAATACGGGTCACTGAGCAAGAAAGTGCACGAACTCCGGGAGTATCTTTGACGCGGCGAAGCTCCGTCCGCAATTAGCTGAAATCGAGAAGCAGTCCTCCGATCCGAACTTGTGGTCGAATCCTCAGCGCTCGCAGCAGGTCATGCGCGAGAAAAAACGCCTTGAGCATCTGCTCGCCACGGACGCTGATCTTGCCCGCCGTAACGAAGACATCTCCGCCTATCTCGACCTCGCCAAAGAGGGTGAAAATGTCGATGCCGATCTGCGCCGCGAGCTCGACTCTCTTCGCCTATTAGTCGATAAGCTCGAAACCGAAACGTTGCTCTCCGGAGAGAACGATCCGCTCAACGCCATCGTTACCATTCATCCCGGCGCCGGCGGCACCGAGTCGCAGGACTGGGCCGACATGTTATTGCGCATGTACCTACGCTGGGCCGAACGTCAGGGATTCGAAACCGTTCTTTACGACTATCAGCCCGGCGAAGAAGCCGGCCTGAAGTCGGCGACCTTCGCGGTCAATGGCGAATACGCCTTCGGCCTTCTGAGCAGCGAAATCGGCGTCCACCGCCTGGTTCGCATCTCGCCCTTCGATCAGGCCAAGCGGCGGCACACGTCGTTTGCCAGTGTCTTCGTTTCTCCAGAAATCGATGACAGCATCGAAGTGGTCATCAAGCCCGAAGACATTCGCACCGATACTTACCGTTCGAGCGGCAAGGGCGGGCAGCACGTCAATACCACCGATTCGGCGGTACGGATCACGCACCTCGCCACCGGTCTGGTTGCCAGTTGCCAGAACGAACGCTCGCAGCACAAAAATCGCGAACGCGCCATGAGCATGCTGCGCTCCAAGCTCTACGAATTTGAGATGGAGAAGAAACGCGCCGCTACGAAAAAGATTGAAGACTCCAAACTTGACAACGATTTCGGCTCGCAAATCCGCTCTTACGTTTTGCAGCCCTACCGCATGATCAAAGATCATCGCACCAAGACTGAAGTGGGCGACGTGGACCGCGTGCTCGATGGCGATTTGCAACCGTTCATCCGTGCCTACCTGGTCGCCCGCCGCGCCGAGAAGCAGGATTGAACGTGAACCGGGCCAAAACATCGAGCATGACGGTAAAGGCTGCGAACAAACCCGCAAAGCTGAAACCGAAGAGGCTCGGCCCGCGCTTCCGCCGTGCCTTCCTCTTTGCCGCAGACAAACATGCGAAGCAGGCGCGCAAAGCTTCGACGACTCCTTACATTGCGCATCTGATGGGGGTTTCCTCGCTTGTGCTGGAGTTCGGCGGCGATGAAGATATGGCGATTGCGGCTTTACTGCACGATGTCGTGGAAGACTGCGGCGGCGCACCCATGCTGCAAGAAGTTCGCCGGCGCTTCGGCAATCGAGTCGCGAAAATTGTCGATGGCTGCACCGATTCCGACATAACTCCCAAGCCGCCGTGGCGCGAACGCAAAGAAAAATATCTGCATCATCTTAAGACTGCCGACGCCGAAACCCGGCTGGTCTCTGCCGCCGACAAACTGAATAACATTCGCTCCATCCTCTCCGACTATCGCTCGGTGGGTGAGGCAATCTGGGAGCGCTTCAACGGCGGCCGCGACGGAACGCTCTGGTACTATCGGGCTTTGCTGGAGGAATTTCTTCGTGCCCAGCCCAACCGTTTGATTCGAGAGTTTGAGCTTGCCGTGCAGGAACTCGAAGCCGGAGCGAAGCAGGCGGTCGTGCTTTCTCATGACGATTCCATAAGGTAAATTTATGCCGCGGATGATTGATTTAATTCGTGAATCGAAGCTGCCCTCCAACATGATGCAGTTTGCCGCCAAGGGCGCATTGTCCGTGCCCCCAGATGAAAATATTCAGATCCTGGTATATCTGGCGAAGCACAACAAGCTTTTTGGGGATACGGCCCGATTAACTCTGGCGGGTTGGGACGAAAAGGCCTCGCTGGCCGCCGCTTCCGATCCCAATACTCCGCGCGAGGTGCTCGATTATCTGATTGCGCCGGAAAATGTTCGTCCCATACTCCTGCCCGAATTGCTGAAGAACCCTTCTGTTTCGGAGGGTGAACTGGCGAAGTTTGCCATCTCCGCGGCCACCCAGTCCGTTGCCACCATGCTGCAAAGCCCGCGAATCCTGGCTTCGCCGCTGATCCTGGATGTGCTCCGCTCCAATCCATATCTGACGGCCGAGCAGGCATCCGCAGTCTCGAAGTTGTTGCAAAGCGGCCAGGCCAAGGCGCCGGCAGAACGAGGTTCAGCAGAGCAGGGTTCAGCGGCATCGGACGAAGCCGTTCCAGATCTTTCCGCTGCGACTGTAGGGAATGAAAGTCCCACGGGCGACGACGTCCCTGATGAAGCTGTCTCCGCCTACCTCGCCGAGCACGCCACTGAAATCGCTGCAGAAAAAGACAAACCTTTCCAGGCGGTGGGCGGAATCCTGGAGTTATTGGGCGAAGATTATTTCCCCGTCTCCGAAATCAAAGAGGTCGCGCCGGCCCCGGTTGCAGAAAAGGCCGTGGCCACCGCCGCTCCGGCCGCAGATCCGCGTCCGAAGCCCGCTCCCGCGCCTACGAAAGTCGGCCAGCGCGACAATACGGTGCAGAAGATCAATCGCCTTGACGTAAAAGGCCGAATCCAGCTCGCGATGAAGGGAAATAAGGAAGAGCGCTCCATTCTGATTCGCGACGGCACCAAGGTGGTCGCACTCGCCGTGCTCGATGCGCCCAAGCTTTCCGACGGTGAAGTGGAGAAGTTTGCCTTGCAGAAAAATGTGCTGGAAGCTGTGCTGCGGCAGATTCCGCTCAAGCGCCGCTTCATGAAAAATTACATCGTGGTGCGCAACCTGGTGTCGAACCCGCGCACGCCTCTTGACCTGGGATTAACCTTGATGAAGCATTTGCAACCGCAGGATTTGAAAAACGTCTCCGCCAACAAGGAAGTCTCTGAGACGGTCCGCAAACTCGCGCTCAAAATGTATAAACAGAAGCTGGAAACGGCGAACAAGAAGTAGGGAAAAACCATGGCATCTTCCCCGCAGATCGATCCCATCACTGAACTACTGAAACGCGCGAAAACAATCGCCGTTGTCGGACTCTCTTGCGATCCGTTGCGGCCCAGCCACGGCGTCTCCGCCTACATGCAGAGCCACGGTTATCGCATCATTCCGGTAAATCCGCAAATCGATTCTTGCCTCGGCGAGCAGTCCTATGCGTCGCTTCACGACGTGCCGGAGAAAATTGACATCGTAAATATTTTCCGCCGTCCCGAGTTCGTAGAAGATATCGTCGATCAGGCCATTCAGCTGAAAATTCCGGCGATCTGGATGCAGGAAGATGTAGTCCACGAAAAGGCCGCCGCAAAGGCGCGCCAGGCTGGCATTTTCGTGGTGATGGACCGCTGCATCCTGAAAGATCATCGGGCCAGGTTCCGCTGATCTTGCCCTTTATTACTTTCCCGCGCCCACCAGGTCTGACTTCTGCCACGGTTTGAATCCTACGCTGCGCCACAAATCGGCGGTGTTAAACATTTTTCCTCCAGTGATGGTCAGTTCTACGTTGCGCGTATTGCGAATGTCGGCCAGAGGATCGCCGTCGATCACGATCAGGTCGGCCCGTTTCCCAACTTCAACCGTTCCCAATTCTTTTTCCAGTCCCATGACCCGCGCCGGAACCAGCGTCGCGGCCTGAATCGCTTCCATGGGAGTAAAACCCGCCTGCACGTAAAGTTCGATTTCGCGGTGCAAGCTATGTCCCGGCACAGTCTGATCGGTGCCGGCAACGATGGGAATGCCGGCGCGATGCAGCGCCCCCACAATCGCAACATCCTTCTCAAATACCTTTTCCATCAGATCAGATCGTTCGGTGGGAGGGCCCACGTCCTCAAGTTGTTCGATCAATTCTGGAGCCACATCTTTCACACCTGGTTCAAAACTCGCCGGGGGCTTGGCGCTGGTCGCAGTGAAATACTCACTCAGCGCGATGGTTGGATCGACAACCGTGGCATGTGCTTTCAGAAACGAAATGGCTTTCTGCGCTGCCTCTGAATTGAAATCGATGTCGATTACGGCCTTCGCGCGATCCGCTCGCTTAGCGTCAGCGGGAAGCGGCGTGTGCATAATGTCGGCAATATAACCGATGTGGTTGATCTGATCCTGCCCCGCGTCGATCACCTGAAAAGCATTCAGGCCCTCGGGCACGTGCCCGGTGACGGTCATGCCTAGCCGGTGCGCTTCCTCCGCGATCACTTCGACTTCATCCAGCTTCACCGAGCTGTAGATCTTCATCTGCTGAAATCCCGCATCGTGATAACGATCGGTCCACAGGCGCGCTTGTTCGGGAGTATCCACTCGTTGCGCGCCGATAGCGTAAGGACTGGTCCCGTCGACAATCCCTGCGAGCAGCAACCGGGGGCCGAGGCCGCGTTGGTTTGCAATCGCATCCCGCACCGCCGTGATGAATTCAAATTCGTTTCCGCAATCGCGCACCGTGGTCACGCCCGCGGCCAGATAAACCGGTCCCCATTCCACCTGCTCGAAGTGCGCGTGCATGTCCCAAAGGCCAGGAAGAATCGTTTTACCGTTCACATGGACCAGGTTCGCGTGCCGAGGAATCTTGATTTTTCCACTGGGCCCCGCGGCCACTATGCGGCCTTTCTTAATAACCACCGTCGAGTCCGGAACCGTCGCCGCTCCGGTGCCATCAATCAGATTGCCGCCCACCAGCGCCAGCACCTCATCGTTGCTGCGGGAGATTTTCTTCGAATATTCCGCCAGCGCGGCCATGCCGTCAGCTCCGGCGCGTCCTACAAATGTTCCCAAAGCATCTTCATACCCTTCGCGAATCGCCTCGAAGTGATCGAATTCAGCATCGAGGGTGACCGCGGCGACCAAATTAAATCTGGAATCGAACCACAAAGTTTCGCGGCCCCAGATGAGGCCTTCGATCAAATAGCGGCTGAGGGTCTCGCTCTTACCGTTAATCGTGACCGTGTCGTCTCCGCGCGCTTCGATTTTCACTTTGCCTTCAGGGATTGTCGCCAACTCCGCCGGCTTTCCATGCGACGCCCAATAGCGCACCATCAGCATCTGCATGGTCGCGGGCGCATAACCGGCAATGGTAAAAAACTGCGCCGGCGCCGGCACATCCTTCCATTCGGTGCGGTTGCGCAAGCGCACTTTGCCCGCCTGTATTTCTACCGCTTGATCGATCTCGGTAGTGCGCGCGGGCTTGCCTTTGATCTCGAATGCTTCCGGCGTTAGATCCCCACCGCCCCGAAAGCTCGCCGTGAGCGGAACCGGAGTGCCACGGTCGGTGAACTTGAAATCTATTTTGACCGCGAGCGACTTTCCATCCTTCGTGACCTGGTAAGTCTCTTCGCCAATCGGCTGCTCAAACTTGTGCAGGCGAAACTTCCCCTGTTCGACAACGGGCGCGGCTTCTGGCGTGGCCGACTGAGCAGGAAGGAAGCTGTTCAGAAACAATACGACTGTGGCGATAAAGATGGCGCGATGGCGGAGCACAACCTTAGCAATGATGGGCATGAGTCTCCTCGATATGAGAACCGCAGAATAACGCAACTAGTAGTACGAAGGCAGTTTCAAGATGGTTCAGAGCCGCCAGATTCGCGCTCCGATTTGTCAGACGCGTTCCGCACGCGGAGTTTGCGGATCTCTTCCATGCGATCGCGAATGCGCTTCTCGATGCCTTCACTCGTCGGCTGATAATAAACCCGGTCGCGGAGATTTTCCGGCAAGCATTG
This sequence comes from uncultured Acidobacteriaceae bacterium, assembly GCA_963818935.1. Classification (GTDB taxonomy): domain Bacteria; phylum Acidobacteriota; class Terriglobia; order Terriglobales; family Acidobacteriaceae; genus Sulfotelmatobacter. Next base: position 87,212 of record CAWFUK010000062.1, on the reverse strand, counting down.
CATGTTCGCGACTTTGCCCTCGACGTTGTGCGCATATTGATAATTTTTCCCGTAGCCCAATCCTTTCATCAGGCTGGTAGGAGCGTTGCGCAGATGCAGCGGAACGGGCTCGGCAGCCGTCTGCTCGATGTCGTGCTGCACGTCCCCATAAGCGGTGTAAAGCGCATTCGACTTCGGCGCGACCGAAAGATAAACCACCGCCTGCGCCAAGGCCAGGTTGCCTTCGGGCATGCCGATGAAGTCGACCGCATCGCGTGCGGCCATGCAGAGCGAAAGCGCATTCGGATCGGCCAAACCGATATCTTCCACCGCCATTCGGACCACACGGCGCGCAATGTACAGCGGATCTTCCCCAGCCTCGATCATCCGGCCCAGCCAATAGAGCGCCGCATCCGGATCGCTGTTGCGCACCGATTTATGCAGCGCCGAAATCAGGTTGTAATGTTCTTCGCCAGCCTTGTCATAGAGCAGAGTCCGCTTCTGTAACGCGTCGCGGATGATGTCATCGGTAATCTCCTCCGGTTGATTCCCCGCCTGCCCTGCCAATCCCGCGGCAACTTCCAGCACATTGTAGGCGCTACGCGCATCGCCGCTGGTATAGCTGGCAATTTTCTTAAGAACATCATCCGAGGCCCGCAGTCTCATCGCTCCCAGCCCGCGCTCTTCGTCGGTAAGCGCGCGCCGCAAGAGCTGCACGATCTGATCCTCGGTCAGCGGATTCAAAACGTAAACCCGGCAGCGCGAGAGCAGCGCTCCGTTAATTTCAAACGACGGATTTTCCGTAGTGGCGCCGATCAGCCGGATATTTCCCTTTTCCACGTGCGGCAGAAACGCGTCCTGCTGGGCTTTGTTGAAACGATGAATTTCATCGATGAACACAATGGTGCGGGTGCCGTACTGGCGAGCCCGTTCGGCATCAGCCATTACTTGTTTAATCTCTTTGATTCCGGCGAGCACGGCGGAAAATTCGATGAACTCGGCTTTGGTGAGACTGGCGATGATCTTTGCCAGCGTAGTCTTGCCTGTGCCCGGCGGTCCCCAAAAAATGAGCGAGCCGGTATCGTCTCGATCAATCTGCGCGCGCAGCGGCTTGCCCGGACCAATCAAATGCTCCTGCCCGGCATACTCCTCAAGCGTGCGCGGCCGCATGCGATCCGCCAGCGGCCGCGTACGGTCGCTGGCCTCCGGAGCGTTCGGAATGGATTGAAAAAGTCCCATCGAAAAAATTGTAGATTGCTGATTGTTGACTTTCGATTGAAATCACCAATCAACAATCGGAAATCAGCAATTGCTCCTCTGCCGCGCCGCCTCATACAATACGATGCTCGCGGCCACGCCGGCGTTGAGCGACTCCACCTGCGGCGCGTGCGGGATGGAAATAAATTGATCCATCTTCGCCATGACGTCGCGGGGCAACCCGGCCCCCTCGTTCCCAACAAAGATTGCCGCCGCACCTTTCAAATCTGCCTCATGCAAAGATGTCCCCTTGTGCGATGAGGTTGCGATCAGGCGCACTCCCTTCGCGCGCAGCTTCTCGCAGGCTTCCTCTAGCTTTCCCGAAGCTGATTTTCCGTGAGTGTGAACGATGGGCAGCCGAAAGACAGATCCAGCCGAAGCCCGCACCACTTTCGAATTGAACGGGCTGACCGTGCCTTCACCCAGCACTACTCCGGCGCTGCCGAACGCTTCGGACGACCGCAGGACCGTGCCCAGGTTGCCGGGATCTTGCAATCCAGCGAGCACAACAATCGGCCCCACATGCAGCCGCTCAACCAGATCCTCAAGCGAAAATTCCTTGAGCCGCACCAGCGCCGCCACTCCTTGCGGCGATTCGCTCGGCACCACGCTGTCAAACAATTTATCCGGAAGCAGCAGTGTTTCTACTTGCGCTCCGATCTGCGGCAGCAGGCGCTGGGCTCGGTCCTGTGTCGATTCGCGGAAAAACACCGCGCTGAAGCGCAGTCCGCTGCGGATCGCCTCTTCCAGAATGCGCAGGCCTTCAATCGCGCAATCCCCGGCTTCAGTGAGTTCGGCGCGCGAAAAGGCCTGCCGCAGTTGCTTCACGAGCTGGTTATGGCGCCCTTCGATGCGGCGGAGGCGGTGCTGGGCGGTGGAATTTTCTGAACTATTTTTCATCCCGAATATGAACGCATCATACTCCGCGCACCCATCTTGAAGCTCTTTGCCGTATTATGGTACGTTCCACGCACAATATTTCACGCGGAAACCAGGGAAGGAAAGGGCCGTGCGCGCAGAAATTCTAAAGATTAATAGCGAGACTCCTGAGAGTTCTCTCGTAAAGTACGCCGCCGATCAGATTCGAGCCGGCGAAGTGCTGGGTATGCCGACCGATACGTTCTACGGTCTGGCCGCCGATCCATTTAACCTCCGTGCCGTCGATCGCGTCTACGAGATCAAGACGCGCTCGCGCCACAAACCGCTGTCGCTGCTCATCGAGAGCGTCGATCAGGCCGAAGATCTCGCCAAAGAGCTATCGGAGGAGTTCTATGCCCTGGCCCGGAAATACTGGCCCGGCCCGCTGACCATCATTGTGAAAGCGGGCTCGCGTCTGCCCCTCAAGGTGACGGCCAACACCGGCAACGTGGCGCTGCGCGTGCCGAATGCCAAGATTCCGCTGGCAGTGGTCACGGCCGCGGCCATTCCGATCACGGCAACATCCGCCAACCTGAGCGGCGCTTCGGAGTGCACCAGCGCCGAGCAGGTGCGCGACCAGCTGCAGAGCCGCATCGGCATCATCGTCGATGGCGGTACTTCGCCGCGGGACGTCGCCTCGACCATTATTGATCTCACGGATGAAAACGAGCGCTGGCGCGTCATCCGGGAAGGCGCAATTCCCTCGGAAGAGATCTCCACCTTCTTTGCCAAAGGATGAGCTTTGCCCGAGCCACTTGGCCAAAGCACGACTGACCCCTCTGCGGACGGGCATTCGCATCACCGCTGGCTGCTAGGCCTCGAAGTGCTGGCACTGCTGGCCCTAGTTGGATTTCTGGCGCTGACTGCACTTCGCATTGTGCGCGAAGGTGCGCTCCAGGAACTTCATCCCGCCGATGCCATCGTAGTCTTCGGTGCCGCGGAGTACGCCGGCCATCCCTCCCCCGTGCTCCGCGCTCGTCTCGACCACGCCTTCGAGCTTTTTCGCCAGGGCCTGGCGCCCGTTGTGATCACCACCGGCGGAGCGGCCTCTGATCCCAGCTTTAGTGAAGGGGGCGTGAGCCACGATTATCTCGAACACCGCGGCATTCCCGAGCGCGATCTAATCGCCGAGACCCAGGGCTCCGACACCGCACAATCGGCGGTCCGCATCGCGGTCATCATGCGCGCCAATGGATTGCACAGTTGCATCGCCGTCAGCGACGCCTATCACGTCTTCCGCATCAAGCGCTTGCTCGAGCACGAAAACATCGGACCGGTCTACGTATCCCCGCGTCCAGACTCGCGCCCGCACAGCAAAGCGCAGCGCGCCTTCGCCGTCTTTCGCGAATCCTGCAGTTATTTACTGTGGAAGCTGGGTATGTCGTGAGAACGGGTTGGAGCGAGGGCAGCCGGCAAGCGAACACGTTTCAAAGGTCAAGACCTGAAACGGGGGCTGAACGCCGAAATCCGGATGCCGGTCTTCGGACTCAGTAAGTGTCGATGCCGTTGGTGGTGCGGATCCTGAACCACGGATAGCGAAGGTTATAGCGCGAGATGCCGATGCGCACTTTCATGAAGACGTGTTGGATGCGTACCTCGGTGGCCATATTGCGTTGCAGGGTGAGTTGATCGTGCCGCACGCCAATATATTCCGCGCGGCGGCGACCTTCGCATTTCTGGTAATCTCCGCCCTCGCGGCAAATCTCGTTGCCGTTGCTCCAGTTTTCTTCCCGTAAGGAGTTCACGGTTAAGTTCTGCTGAATGGCTGCGGCCAGGTCCTGATCGTATCGCTCATACCAGGCTTGCACCACCTGCTCGGTTTCGTCGGGAGAGTGGCTCGCCTTGTACTGGCCGATCGCCGCGATGATTTCATCGGAGTTTTCCGCACCATCCATCCTGAGCTTGGGCAGGATGTTGGCGGCCGCCTCCATGTCGTCTTCGGTGATGATTTTCTTGGCTTTTGTTGCAACCTGCTTCTTTGAGTTTCGCGCAACTGTGCCCAGAGGCTGCTCTTGCCCGGTGCCAGTCGGTTCCGGGGACGGGGGAGCCACTGGCGTCGGCTGCTGCCCAGCGCAAACTGAAATGCCCAGCGCCAAAACCGCCGCTGGTCCCAGCCAAAGCCGCAGCAGGCCGCCGAATTCTGAGCGGAGAATGGACATAGCCAAGCGTATCCGCCACCTGCGATGGAAAACAGATGACGAAAGTTTCGCCACGTTTGTGCCCACGGTGCTGTAGGTGAAGTTAGTCGCCAGAAGCTAGCAGCAAGAAGCTCAGGTCGAAGCTGCCTCTCTACCACCCATTTCTTTCTCGCAAGCCGGTGATGTGTGCAACATGATGCCGCCCATGCCAGGCGTAAAGTGCAAGATTCTTTTCCAAACTCACCAGCCCGTGTTCAGGATGCCGAAAGCTGCGCTTCCAGTCTTCCGGCCGCAGCGAACGCATCAGGCGCACCCACCGATCATGCAGCGAATCGAGCATGGTCAAGGAAACTTCCACGGGAGTCGCGGGCGTATCCGCCAATCGCGCCCAACGGTCTTCGTCGTAGGGCTTGATGGTCGGGTTGTCTTCGGTGAGCGCCAGCTTGAAGCGCACATACGAGTTAAAGTGGCTGTCCGGTATGTGGTGGACGACCTGGCGCACAGTCCAGCCCTCGGGGCGGTACGGGGTGTCGAGTTGCGGCTCCGAGAGCGCCTTTACCGCGGCTCGCAGCCGTGCCGGAGTTTGCGCGATTTCTTCGAGAGATTTATTTTTCTGCTCTTCGCTGGATGGTCCGTCGAAATGGAACTTGCCGATGGGATAGCGCAGGTCGATCATTGGATCTCCCGATTGTGAATGTTGTCTCAGAGATGACTCGCGACGCGACCTTGCTTCAGAATATTTCCGATTAAAGCAGGGTTCGATTTAGTATCCCGGATTTGATTCGGGCGTCCGCGATTCTAGAATGAGTCAGCCGGCCCCACGACACTTCCGGTGCAGACACTTCGCTGCGTCCGTGGCAGTGACCTGCCTCCAACACATCATCCACTAGTCACTCCCCACGAACCCCTGTTACTTAATATCTTTCATCGTCAGAAGGGTTCCATAATCACGCCCATTCGGATCGACCGCTCTGGCCACTACCGCCGTAAACGCATTCCGCAGCTCCGGATATTTCGCGACCATCGCTTTCATCACCGCTACGTTGCTCGCGTAAGTCTTATTGCTATCGGAAATATCCGGAACCTGATACTTCACGATCAAGTCGAGATCGTTGCCCACGACTTCGGGAAAGACCGCGGTGAGCTTATACATGGCGCCGCCGGCGGAAAGATCAGTGGGCTTGGCGTCGGTAGGAAAATCCGCAGGTTGCAACTTCTGCGAGTCATCGTACAGCTTGTCCGTCGTCGCCGTGCTCATAAATGGCAGCGGCGAAGCGAGCGCGCGCGCCTCCACGTAATAGAGCCAGGCGTTGTGGGTTTGGCCCTTGGCCTGGAAGTCGCGAGCGGTCTTGACGTACCAGTCACTCCCATGGCCGGCCGATTCTCCGGCTTTGATGTAGAGCCCACCCAGCTTCCAGTCAGGTCCTATCTGCTGCAAGATCAGAGAGACGGTATACGGCCCCTTCGAAGAGGGCGCGTCCAAAATAACCACGCCGTATTTCCCTGGGGGAAGATTGTTCAAGTAGAAGACGGCACTATCGCGGGTTTGACCGTTACTGCCGAAAACACCGCAATAGAATTCCGCGTGCGCCAGCGGAGCCGTACCTTCAGCCTCCAGCAAGAACGGCAGCCGCGCGGTTGCCTTGGCGGCGGCCAGCGCGGACTGATTATCTTTGATGGTTACCTCGATCGCAGAAAAATCACCAGCCAGGCTTGGGATCGCGCTCTGCCGCAGCGAGGCACTGTCTCCCTTAGCGATCCAGTCGAAGTAGCGCTCGCCAGTGGAAGTGAGGGCAGTGCGGGAGGCCTCGTCCATGTCGCTGCCGGTGCGGCAGTTTTCCGCGGTGCCGGATAAAGGAAAAGTCAACCAAATCAGGGCCGCGCAAACTGCGGGAAGCATGCGCTGCATGCCTGAAACTCGAAAACCACGTCCCTTCAGCCTATCTTGTGTGCGCACAGTTCTTTCTCCTGGACGGATTTCTGAGACGACGCCAGTTCCGCAAGTGAAAAAGATTGCACATGCGAAGCCGCGCCTGATTCGAACATCCACCTGCAAGAGAGCAAAGTCAATACGTTCTAGAGGGTAGAACGCCCTGTCGCCGGGTCGGGGGCTGTCTTCCGGGGTCCAAATCGGTGCTAAAATTGCTTGTAAATACCCACCGCTCCCCGAAACGAATCAAGGTATGCAGTGGAGGTTTTTCCATGAGCTCGGGAATGAAGCTTACAGGATTGCTGCTGGCCGGAGCGTTGTGCCTGCCGGTTGCCGGCTGGGCCGAAACCTTAACGGCCGATACGCAGGCGGCTCCGGCGACGACGCACCGGGTACACAGAGTTAAGAAGGTTCAGGCGCAGCCTCCGCTGCCCTCCGGGCCGCAGGGCCCCGTTCCGCAGATTCCGCTCGATGCCATGCCACCCGTGGCGCCGCAAGTCAGCTATCAGGATGGCATGCTGACCATCGTCGCGCCCAACTCCACGCTGGGTGATATTTTGCGCGGCGTGAAAAAGCATACCTCTGCGGACATCGAAATTCCGCCCACAGCCAGTGAGCGCGTGGTCACCCACCTCGGTCCAGGACCGGCTCGCGAGGTGATGGCCGAACTGCTCAACGGTTCGCGCTTCAATTATGTTTTGCTTGGCTCTGCCGAAGACGCGAACCTTCTGACACGAGTCGTGCTTGTACCAAAGACAGCCGACCCGGCGAACCCTCAGGAGGATGCTGACGACAAGGCCGCGGCCGCGAAAAGCGAAGCAGCATCCGCAGCGGCTGGCGATAACGATCCGCCGGACGATGCCGCGGATGACAATCCAGACCCGGCGACGGCAGAGGCGGAACCGGAGCAGCCGGCGGCGAAAACTCCTCAGCAAATGCTGCAGGAAATGCAGCAGCGGCAAATGCAGATGCAGCAGCAGGGCGGCCCTACTCCATTTCCTGGCAGGCCGGGCGCATTTATTCCTCCGCAGCAGCAACAACCGCAGCAACAGGAGTAGCGGCCTGAGGCAAGCCACGCCTGGGCAGAACGGTCGAGATTTCGCACAGCAAGCTGCGAATTTTGATCTACGGGCGATTCGACCAACGGTTGGGGCAACTTCCGACTGGAACTCAGGGATGAATTCCGCGCTCTGCGCGCGCCTGCGTCCCCGGTTGTTGCGGTCCGTGGAAGCGCGCAGTCATCTCGTCATCTTCGCCATTTCTTGCCCTTTGCAATAGCTTCCAATCGCGGGCCACATCGCTCTCAGAGGCTTTGGGAGCAGATCCCCGCCGCAACTCCGCTCGCATCCGAGCCTCGATCAACCGCTGCGCGAATTCTTTCGAGGCGTCCGGATCAGCTATGCCGCTGGGGTTCGCGAAGATGTTGTTGCTCGCGACCCCAACGCTCATGATTTCGTCGCCCACGTGAAGCCGCAGCACCGGATGCCCATCCGCATCCAGGTCCGGGGTGGCATTACGCAGAAGCCGTCTCCAGCTTTCGTTTGCGATGATATCCCCGGCCGACTCAGGATCAGCGACCAGATGATTCAGTTCGAGTTGGTAGGAGCGACGGTCCTCCGCGCCGAGAGGCGGTTCGAGTTCGCGCTGGGCGTTATAGACCAGCGCATGGCTCGCCGGATCGAGACGGCCAGCGCCCGTGCCGAAATAAACCGCGACCACGCAACCGGCAAAAATTGGGCTTACGACCGCGCTCGGCACGATGTACTTCTTCGATTTCAGGAACGATTCGACCACCCCATGTACTGGCGTGCTGCGCGCCTGGCTGCCCGGGACCTGCGGAATCACATAGCGGGAAAATTCGAGTTGAGGATGGCGGCCGCTGTACTTGATCAGAGTCGTTGCCATCTGCTTCGGCGTAGTAATGGCCACATCGGCGACGACGCTTCGGTGCAGGGCCTTGGGATAATAAAAGTTGATGACCCCTTTGGCGAAATCGGCGCAGTTGCGATAGGTGATGTGAAAGTGCGATTCGTTGCGACGCGAATTATATTCGCGGATGAAAGCCTCATCCTGCGCCGCGGAAGTTTCGATCTGGAATCCGTAAATCGTGCGATCGTAAGAGGAGCCGATCAATTCATACCAGTTTCCAGCCGGAGTTCCTCCGCCATCCAGGTCGGGGGCAACCGCTTCCAGATGCTTGCGGCGGTATTGATCGCGCAGAAATGCGACCATCTTCGGATCGGCAAATAAGGGAACGTCTTCGGGTTGTTCGACGGCGTAAAGATAAGGAATCAGAGGAACCGCAATCCAATCGTAGCCGCCCACTCCGTCATAGCGGCTGATGACGGTGCCTGATTCTCCGGGAGCGCAGGGGCGCAAACGCACCGGCGTTTCGGCGCAAACTCCGGTGAGATAGACCGCGGCGTGGCCGGTCGCGGTAAAAAATCCCAGCTTGCCATAGGGCTCTTCCAGCAGCAGAGTTGCCGATGAAGCACGCGCCAAACTCGCGCACGCCAACATCAGCACACACCACGTGCACACAGAGCGTCGTAATTTCCCCAGACCAGGCATGGCTAAGATACAAGAACCCCTTCTCCGAAGATTAGTTGTCAAAAACTGGACCGACGAGTTACGGAAGTCGATTCACCACCGAGATTTTGGGGAAGGCTGCGTAATGAATAGAAAAATCAAGAGTTATGGGAGCGTGAAAGACAGGTTAATTCCGCGCGACAACCCCTTCATGTGATTCCGGATCCGCGTCAAAATGCATACAAAAACTCAAACTTAAGTTTATCAAGAGTGGCGTTGCTCGGGGGCAGCAAATCCCCGATCGACATCATCGATTTTTCGGGCCTTCGTGCCTCCCAGTGGTGATTTCTTAAGCTCGAGAAAGCTTCGCGGTCTTCGCTTGATGATCCGCGAGTTCGGATCATTCCACTGTCGCAGATGGAAGTCAGCCCGGTAAGTAATCCCCCGTGGCACGAATTGCATCCCATGTCCGCGCAACTCGCCGTTCGCGAACCTGCCGCGGCCTTGCGCACGATATCTTTAAAATTTCGGAGAGACCTATGAAAGTACCCCGCATTTTGTTGTCGAGCCTGCTGGCGGCCCTGGCGATCACCGCCCTCGCCGTGGCGCAGGATGTGAAGACTGATTACGACCATCACGCGAACTTCTCCCAATACCACACCTACTACTGGGAAAAAGTAAAAACCACCGATCCCCTCTGGCAGAGCCGCATCCAGGATGCTGTCGACCATGCCCTACAGGCCAAGGGTTAGCAGCGCGTGGACAGCAATGGCGACGTCGCCATCACCGCCGTGGGCAGCGCCCGCGACCAACGCGAATATCAGACCTTTTACGATGGCATGGGCGGCTGGCGCTGGGGCGGCTTCGGCGAAACCGAAACTGTTCCTGAAACCTACCGTGTCGGCTCACTTGTACTCGATCTGTACGACGCTCATAACAAGCAACTCCTGTGGCGCGGGGTTTCGAGCGATACGCTCAACGACAATCCGGAAAAGGACGAGAAGAAGCTCGATAAAGCGGTCGAAAAAATGCTCGACCACTTCCCGCCGAAGTAACGAAGGCTTGTGAACTGCCTCGTGGTGACAAAAACAGCGGCTCTGCGTAAGAGCCGCTGTCCTGTTCGTCCGTGGGTAATCCGGTTCAGTATTGCCAGTTGACGGTCACGCTCCCGATGCCGCTGGCTGGCACCGTGTAGTGTGGTTGCTGCCGTTCTCCCAAACCACATTCCGTTCGCCTGGATGTCGACGAACGTGAATTGAATGTTCTGCCCGCCGGCAGTGAAATATTCAAAAACCAATTGGGATAGTTCGGGCATAGGCGGCCGCGGGGACTTAGCCAACATCTTGATCAGAATTCGCAGGCGCGCGTCAGTCTGTTAGTTAGGGACAAAACCCTAACTGATTTACGCGAATCCTGTAGGTCTCCGCTTTAGTCATGAACTCAGCTGGTCGATGGCCCAAGCTGCGGCTTCGCGAATTACTTCATCGTCGTCCTTCACGAGTTTCTCCAGCAACCGAAGAAACTTCCGCTCCCCGCTGTTCCCCATGGCGACGATAGCGTTCCGCCGCAGACCATTTCGTTTCGCGCGGAGGACAGGGGAGTCTCGAAACGTCTGGCGAAATTCTTCGCCGCTCATTTGCGCCAGCCATTCGAGATCCGGGTTCACAAATTCCGCCCGCGGCTGAAATTCGCCGGCGCTCGTGGCCGGAGCTTTCCGGTTCCACGGACAAACATCCTGGCAAATATCACAGCCAAACACCTGCCGCCCCATTCCCGCACGAATCTCTTTCGGAATCGCGCCCCGCTTCTCAATGGTCAGATACGAGATGCATTTGTTGGAATCCAGTTGATAAGGCGCAATCAGCGCGTCGGTCGGACAAGCTTCGATGCAACGGGTGCAAGTGCCGCAGCGATCTGGCGCAGGCAAGCTCGATTCGCCAGGCTCAGCGGTTAGATCGAACGAAGTTAATATCACACCGAGAAACAGCCACGATCCCACCTTTTGATTAATGATGCACGTATTCTTGCCGATCCATCCCACCCCCGCGTATTTCGCCACCACACGCTCGACGATTGGACCGGTATCGACATAACAGCGCGTCACGAGATCGTCCGCCGCAACCCGGCTTCGCAACACAGCCTCGACCTGTTGCAACCGCCGTATCACCGTGTCGTGATAGTCGCCGCCCCAGGCGTAGCGCGAGATCCATCCGCGAGAGGGGTTGTTGGCCTGGGTTGAATAAGGTTGCGCCGTGTTGTAGTTGATGGCGCACACCACAACGCTGCGTGCCCAAGGCGCGGCGTGGGCTAAGGATGCACGCTTCAGCCGTCCCCGCTCATCGCGGGCAGCCATGTATTTCATCTCGCCGGCATATCCGGCTGCGATCCAGCGCGGAAAATACTCCAACTCGGGCGCGTCGTCTACCGGAGCGATACCGAAAAGATCGAAGCCCGCTTCCATAGCGGCTTTCGCGATCGCGGCCTTGATTTCAGCGGCGGAAGGCATAACCAAACGACATTCGCTCCAAGGCATTCAGAAATGACGGCGAAGCTTTGAATTCCAATATGGAACCCCTCGGCACATTTATTGCGCCCGAAATGTTGCGCCCACTCCATCAGCGTATAAGCTTTTCCACGCAGAGTCACGCAACTCACGCGGCGTGTTCTCCCAATTCTTTGAAGTATCTGCGGCAGATGCAAACGATTCGAACACTGTGCGACGCCGCTTGAAGTTTTTTCTCCGAGGTCACTGACCACTTGCCCCGTGCGTATGGCGCGGGGCTTTTTTCTGAAACGAGCCCCACCTGTATATGCTGTCTCCGAGACACTTTCTCGCCGGGAGACTCGCAATCGACGTCACCACCCTTCAAGTTCTACTCATCGTGTTCCTTGCCACGCTCATTCGATCGACATTCGGATTCGGCGAGGCTCTCGTCGCCGTTCCCCTGCTCGCCTTCTGCATTCCGCTGAACGTGGCGGCGCCGCTCGCTGTGCTAGTCTCGATTACCGTCGCGGGGATCGTTGTGCTGCAGGACTGGAAGCATGTTCACGTACTCAGCGCCGGCTGGCTCGTGCTCTCCACGCTTTTTGGTATTCCACTCGGGCTTCTGCTGCTGACCAGCAGCCATCAACGGATGCTTAAGGCAACACTGGGAGCGATCATTCTCGCCTTCTCCCTCTATTCATTGATCGGACGGACGCTCGAATTGAAGCGCGAAAGCCGAGGATGGCTCTTGGCCTGTGGCTTCTTTGCCGGAGTGCTGGGCGGGGCCTACGGAATGAACGGCCCGCCATTGGTAATCTACGGAGCCATGCGGCGCTGGTCGGCGCAGCACTTCCGGGCCACGCTGCAAGGATATTTTCTACCCGCCAGCATCATCGGCATGGGCGGTTATTGGCTGGCCGGCCTCTGGACCCCCGCTGTAACCCACTACTACCTGTTCTCGCTGCCGCTGACGTTGCTGGGCGTCGTCCTCGGGCGGGTGATCAATCGCCGTCTGCATGGCGAAGCTTTCCTGAACTACATTTACATGGGCCTGGCTGGTATCGGAGCGTTCTTATTACTACAGGCAATCACCGGAAGGCTGTGAATGCCGACCGGTGGATCAGACTCGAGACTTGTGCTGCCAGGGCTCACCCAATGGGTATATATTGTGAGGCTGGATTTTGATTTTACGGCCGTGGTGAAATACGGCTGGGATCGAAGTGAAAAAGCCCTTGCTCAAAACGAAGGCCCCACCGGCCACTATTCTTATCCGCCTGCTGGTGGGAGCTGTATTTTTGTCAGAGGGTATTCAAAAGTTTCTCTTCCCGGCCGCCCTGGGCGTAGGACGCTTCACAAAAATCGGCATTCCGGCTCCGCAGTTCTTCGCACCTTTTGTAGGGACAGTTGAAATAATCTGTGGAACGCTTTTGATCATCGGTTTGCTCACACGGTTGGCCACCATTCCACTGCTTATCGACATCAGCGTTGCCATCATCACAACCAAGATTCCCATGTTATTCAAGGCAGGCTTTTGGAGCATGGCACATGAAGCGCGGACGGACTATTGCATGCTTCTCGGCTTGCTGTTTCTTCTGCTCGTGGGAAGCGGGCCTCTCGCCCTTGATCGACGTACCGAACCTTCTTAGCCAATGCCTGAACGTCCCAGCCGTATTGAAGCCGGCCATACTCGCCAACCCTCACTGGCGGAGATGAGTGGATTTTGTCAGTTGGGCAAAGCGAGAGCGGATCAAACTCCGAGCTTCTTCACTTCCTCGTTGTAATACTTGCGGTAGAGAATGTCCCACTCCTGCGAGCCTTCGAGGACGGTGCGCTTCTGGCTCTCGATCTTCAGCCGGGCCGATTGATCGATCTTGGCCTCTTGCATCAGCAGGGCTTCGAGAATCTTGCGGGTTTCCTGACGGATGGTATTCGGATCTTCGATGAACTCGACTTCGTCCATCTGCTTGAGGGCGTCGGCCACGGCGCGGGCCAGTACGTTCACTTTATCGCGGCTCAGTCTCACAACACCGCCTTATACTTGCGCACCAGTTCGCTTTTCACCTTGCGAAACATCTCCTGGTAGTTGGCGCCGGTCTTGTTCATCTCTTCCGCGTAGGCCTCGAGGATGACTCGAACCTCGTCATTGATGCGGTCTTCGAGGGTAAGCTCTTCCAGCAGCGCCGCATGCACGCGCTCCGTAACCTTGGGCACGGCATCCGTTTCGATGGCCTTGGCGGCAATCAGTTTCTTGGTTACTTCGCGGGCCAAATAGCCCACATATTCTTTGGAAAGAAGCATGTGCGGATTAAATTGTCCTGTGTCAGGGGAGCTTGTTTGAATTAAAAAGTGTAACACAGCAAGCGGATTGGCACCGCCTGCAAGCGGCAGCTTCAGTTTCTCGGGTCGACCAACCGCCAGATGCCAATGGAGCCGGTTGGAACGACAGGGTGCGCGCCGGTTCGCACACGGTCACGCCCATCATCGTTCCCTTCGAGGGTTTCACCGGGCGACACGTCTAGCACGGCCCCCATCCTGGAACACGAGGACGACGAAAGGCTGCGGCCCTGCGACGTCATTGCGCGCCGTAACCTGCATTTCCCCAGCTCATATCGTAGTACGATATACTAGTGGAAGAAGTTACAGTGGATCGGGGCACGATACAATCGGCGGCATGAAGAAGCTGAGCTTGTCGGACTACCAGGCGCTGGCGGAGTTTCGTTACCAGATCCGGCGCTTTCTCCACTTCAGCGAACAAGTGGTCAAGAAAGCTGGGCTGGAGCGCGGCCAATACCAGCTCATGCTGGCCATCAAGGGCATGCCGGCAGGAATCCGGCCGCGCATTCGAGAGCTGGCTACCCGCATGCAAATCCGCCACCACAGCGCGGTGGAGCTGGTGAACCGGCTGGAGGCGGGTGGATTTGTCGATCGTTCTCGCGCCCACGAGGACCGGCGCGAGGTGCTGCTGGCGCTCACCCCCAAGGGAGAAAAGGTGCTGGCAGAACTGGCGCTCCATCATCAGCAGGAACTGCGCTCCACCGGGCCGGAGTTGGCCACCGCGCTTCGCCGCATCATGCGGGAAGGTGGCGATGGCATCGTCTCGCGTCCCTCGCTGGTCGATAGAAAGAAAACTAGATAAAAATGAGCACGATTGAGAACGCGCCGCAATCCCGCCGGCAAGCCTCGCGGGAAAACGAGAGCAAAAGAAAACGAAGGGCCGCACGCTTGCTTCTGCATCCGGTGGTCCACAAATACGGTTCGCTGGTGCAGAACGATCTGCGCACCGTGTACGCGCGCGATATGCGCAAGTGGCTGATCGTCGCCCCCGTGATCGGCCTGACCACCGGACTCGTGATCACCGGAATCGTGGTAATCATCCTCAATAAGTTGTGGCCGCTGGTGCTGGCCTACTATCTGCATCATCACTGGGCGATTGTGCCCGGATTACTCTTGGGTTTCGTCGTTACCGGTTTGATCATGCAGTTCCTCACTCCGGACCCCAACGAGCATTCCACCGAAGAGATCATTCGTTCTTATCACGAGCATGAAGGAGCCGTCGACGTACGGTCGTTTGTGCCCAAGCTTCTTGCGGCGATTACGACGGTTGGCTTCGGCGGCAGCGCGGCACTCGAAGGGCCTAGCATTTACGGCGGCGGGGCGATTGGTTCGTGGCTTTGGACAAAGCTGCGGCGCTTGCGCCTGGACCAGCGTGATCGCCGCATCATGCTGATTTGCGGCGCGGCAGCCGGTATGTCGGCGGTGTTCCGCGCACCGCTGACCGGCATCGTGTTCGCTCTCGAAATGCCCTACCGCGACGATCTCGCGCACGAAGCGCTGGTGCCATCTTTAATCGCGTCGGTCGTGTCCTACGTGACGCTCAGCTCGTTTCTCGGGGCAGCGCCGCTCTTCGACTTCACCGGCTCCGCCGGCTACACGCGCCATGACATTTACTGGTCCGCGCTGCTCGGGTTGCTCATTGGTCTGGTCGCCATGGTGTTTGTGAGCGTCTTTCGGCATGCGCGTGTCTTCTTCGTCAAGTCTTTGTGGCCGCATTGGGTCAAGCTGGCGATTGGCGGCTTGTTGACTGGTGTCTGCGGGCTAATTTTCTTGCAGATTTATCCGGGAAACCTGGTGCCGATCGGTCCTAACTATGAAGCGGTCGGAGAAATCCTGACCATGCATCACGGCAGTTTACAGCTCCTGGTTTTCAGCGGGCTGAAACTGGCTGCGACGTTGTTCACGCTGGCAGCGGGTGGAGTGAGCGCCATGTTCGTCCCGCTGTTTCTTAGTGGCGGAAGTCTGGGCACGGCCTTCGGCCAGTCAATTGCGCATAGCGCGAACCTGGGGCTTTACGCCGCGGTCGGCATGGCTTCCTTCATCTCCGCCGGTTATAAGACTCCGCTGGCAGCCGTGGTTTTCGTTGCGGAGGCGACTGGAGGACACGCCTTCATCGTCCCCGCTCTGATTGGAGCGGCCGTCGCTTACGCTGCGTCCGGAGATGCGTCGGCCTCGGGTGATCAGCGCCTGCACGAGGGAGCGAAAGTGCAGGAAGGGTAGCGGTTTTCCCGGTTTTGAGAATTGGTTGGATCAGTTGTACGTACAATTCCAGTTGGAACATTGTACGTACAACTTAAGTAAAGACTGATAGTAACAACACAGGGCCACATCTCACTCCATAGGCAAGTGCAATAGCGATATCACGCCCTCCAACTTTAGCTTCCGAGTAACCGACCATGGCATGCTGCCATCTCATCGGGCAACAGTTGCGCGATCACGCTCACCCCATGGCAAAGGCTCAGCGGGCTTTTTTCAATTCCACCCGGACGGCTTTCAGAGGCTTGGCGGACTCCATGTTCTGCATTTGATGCGGAGGGCCGACGGGCAAGAATATGACTGTGCCGTCCTCTTTCCGCGGATGGTCCACGGGCGCTAAGCCGGGGGAGTATTCGGTCAGATGCGCCGCTGAAATGTAATAGAGAACGCTCGGGTAACGGTGGGCGTGGAGCGGTTCGCGAACGCCGGGCGGAACCGTCACTTCGACGACCCGGACCTCGTCATTTTCAAACAGAAGCTTATGATTTTGCGGCGCTGCGGCCAGAGCGTCGTTCTCCGGAGTCCACCACTTGTCGAAGCTACTTGTGGTCTGTCCGAGTAAGAAACCGGCGGTAAGAGCAGCGATCACTAATACAACGTTCGCGATTCGTTTCATCGGCTCCTTTTTCAACCACTGTCGGACGTATTCCGATTGCAGGATCGTTGGACCGACAACGTACTGCACACTCGCCGATCGACTACGACCCACTGCGCGCTCTTAGGGCGCGGAAGGCGCGCTGGCTACGCCCTCTGCGTTGTAGGCAATTACGCGATACTTCGCATTGAATCCCGCAGCTGGCTTGGGATCGGGCCAGGGAGAGTCGGCATCGGTGGCGCACTTATCACAGATGGTTTCCCACTCTGACGATGGAGTGCTCTTGCGCTGCACGGTGTAAGCGACGGCGCCGGCTGAACCGCGCCAGCCGATGAAGCCGAGACCCTGCGTGGTTAGTACCGGAGCCGGGGGCACCATGTGCTTTGGGACCGATTCGCCTGCCATCTTGTAGGCGTGAGTGCGCAACTGTTGGGCGCGCGCTTCCATGTCGTCGGCGGTATTGATCATGGTCTTAATGCCGCCGTAGTAGAGCGCCCACCACTGGCCGCTCTCGCCGTAACGAGCATAGGTGGGATTGCTTACGTTGGCGGGAATCGCCTGCCAGCCGAAGTTGTTGTTGTGCGCCTGCAAGGCCCAGAATCCGTCGCCAGAGATATTGCGATCGGTCTCGAGCGTGGTGAGCACCTTTTGCAAATCATCGCGCGTGGGCCAGTCGGTCGTGTCCCAACCAAATTCGTTGATGATGAAAACCTTGCCGTGCTGGGTAACGTCGGCCGCGTCGCGCGAAAAAGTTTCGGCCGTGGTTTTCTCGTTGCCGCCGACCAACGCGTCCCAATGCGGATAGTATTCGAAGGTGATCAGGTCGGGCGTTTTCGCGTCGAGCGCGCGCTTGTCGAAGCGGAAGAAGCCGGTGGTGTCGAGGTAAAGATGTTTGTGGTCGATTGACTTAATAAACCTTCCGATCACATCGACCCAGCCGAGATACGGCGTAAAGTCTTTCGAAGGTGAGAGCCAAACCACCCCCAGGCCGCACATGTTGCAATTTTCCCAGGCAAGAATTGTTGGATCATCTTTATAGGCGATGCCGGTGAGAGCGTTCTTGTGGTTCAGCACCGCGGCGACGTGCTTTTCGTACGCATCGATTACGATGGGACTGGTGAAGAATGAGGTGGGGTCGGCCTGATGCGTCCACTCCATAAGTTGGCCGGCGCCGCCGAAGTAGCAGGTGGCGCAATCTCCAATCAGCGTGATGATGAGGCGCATGCCGCGATCGTGGGCGGCTTTGATCGCGTAGTCAATCGAATCGAAGGCCTTGGGGTTGAAGACGCCCAACTGCGGCTCGATGCAGAGGTCGCAGCCGACGCTGTCGCCCATGGTCTGGGAGCGGACGACGCGAGCGCCCATCTCTTTGGCGGTGTCGAAGGCGTCATCGATTTCGAAGTGCGTGGGATAGCGCGGGCCTTGCGGATCGTGCGGGCCATAGGCCTCGAGGCCGAGCCACTCGATGTTGGGACCGCTGTAACGGAAGGGCTGGCTGGCGAGTTGGAGCGAGGTTCCGGAGCGGGTGACGAAATCGGAGCGATGGTCGGCGGTTTTCGTTTGGGCAATGGCGGTCAGAGTGAAAAGTACGGAGAGAAGATGGATGAAAACTTTCCTGGATAAGTTCATAACTGGTGAAGTTTACCTGAAATCGTTTTTGGAGGCGCGGAGAACGGACTGCTGTGGTTGAAACATCTTGTCTGGAGAGGAAAAGCAGCTTCCAGGCAGTCTTTTGGCCCGAAATTGAGGGGTAAATTTGCGGTTTGCAGCGTGTGGAAATCGCGTAAGTCGTTTGTTATCAACGCGAGTTGATCATTTTGTTACCCCTCCCCCCACCCCCTCGGTTGTTTAGAATCAGCGGGTTACGTGTATGTACAGCAGGTAAAATCTTCATTCCAAAGGGGTTACATGCTAAGCTCTTTGAAACAAAGGAGTTAGGTGGGTCATGTTGCACGGGGGCTATCGCGAGAGATGGCGCTGCCCGGACCTGCTACATGACTTCAAGCGAAAGATCTCGGGAGCGAGGCGTGCCGAGAAGGGGTGAAGGGGGCTTGTAGTGATGACGTGGGAGTATCCCACGCGACGATTTATCTGTAATTGGTGGATATGTCGGGATGGTTGGTTATGGCCCACCCGTGAAAAAGCCACGGGTGGGGCATCCTTTGTCGTGCTGGAGTAGGGCTGGGCCAGCCCCATGTGGTGAGCGTAATGCCGTGGGAACGCTCAGGCCCGCTTTTGGCTTGGGTGGGGAACGGTCCGCCCACCAAACTGATCCTATCGAATGCCCACTCACTTTTGGGAATAGATGTGCATGCCAAGCTCATTTTCAAAAATGGTGCCCAACAATCCCGTCGAATCGAAATCTCCGACCACTATGCCATTTTCTCCATCGGGAATGTTTGAGTCGACGGTTTGTGGGGCTTGGAAG
The DNA here is from genome assembly GCA_963818935.1 of uncultured Acidobacteriaceae bacterium. Taxonomy (GTDB): domain Bacteria; phylum Acidobacteriota; class Terriglobia; order Terriglobales; family Acidobacteriaceae; genus Sulfotelmatobacter. Next base: position 68,363 of record CAWFUK010000062.1, on the reverse strand, counting down.
GTCCCGTCGCCATTGCCCAAGAAAACTACAAACTGGCTCTTGCCGGCATACTCCGACACAATGAGATCTGGCTTGCCGTCAGAATTGATATCGCCGACCGCGAACGCGAATTGCCTGGTTCCAAGAGGATCGGTGGTGTAGAAAGTTGGCGCCTGAAAAGTGCCGTCACCATTGCCCAGCATCACTCCAATCGCGCGGTCGGTGCAGAAGGCGAGATCCAGCTTCCCGTCCCCGTTGAAGTCGCTCAACTGCAGCGGTGTGCCAATATCACATGACGGCATGTTGGGGACAGACCAGACCGCTTTTTCAGTCTTGAAGGTGCCATCACCGTTGCCCACCACAAACCAGATGGTCAAATTCTGGCTCGCGTTCGCCTGCAAGATCATCAGGTCGAGCTTGCCATCGCCGTTGAAGTCCCCGGCCACTAGTCCTGTGTAATACCCGTTTCCCGGATAAATGCATTGTGCGAAAGCGTTGAAGGTTCCGTCGCCGTTCCCCAGATAAGTGGAACGAGCGCCCGGACCTTCCGTGATCAAATCGAGCTTGCCATCCTGGTTGAAATCCCCCGCCAGAACTTGAATGCCAAAATCACCGCCATTCTCGGCACTCTCCAGCGTGGGACCGGTGGTGAAGCTGCCCTGCCCATTCCCCAGTTCGATGTTCAGACTCGTCGGCCAGGTACCGTCCAGTAAATTTCCTTCGTTCAAGAACGACACCACGTCGAGATTGCCGTCGCCGGCGAAGTCCCCGTAGGTCACAGGAGTAGTTACAAGATTGGTCGCGTCCATGAAGGGCGCAGGCCGGAAAGTCCCGTTCCCCTGGCCCAACTCAAGCGCAAGCCCTTTTAATGACTCTCCTACAAGATCCAGAATGGCATCGTGGTTGAAGTCGGCGGCCTCCAATTCCCAATAACCGAACTCGTAATACGCCCCCGGGCCCACCGCAATCTTAGAGATAGGATTGTGCACCTCCACCTGCGCCCAACTCGCGCTGGAGCTGCCGCCACCGGGCGGAGGGTTAGTGACCGTGATGTAGCCAGCCGTATTGACCTCAACGTCGCTGGCGAGAATTTGCGCTTGAATCTCATGACCCGAGATGTAACTTGTCGTACGCGGTTGGTAATTCCAGTTGACGACCGAACCGGGAACGAAGTTCGCGCCGTAGACGCTGAGGGTGAAGGCTCCGCTGCCGGGAGCGACGGCGTCAGGATGAACGGGGCCCACGATTTGCGGGACGGGGTTATTTTGGGCTGAAGCCGAGGCGAGGAGGAGCAGCAGCATTGTCAGGATCGAGTTGAAGAAGCGAATTTTGAGCTGCATAGGCGCGTCTTCAGTCCCTGCTGGGTAGTGAAAAACCCCGTCCAAGCTCTTGCTCGGACGGGGCTACGTTTGCATCAGTTCGTCTTACTGGATTTTGCAAAGGCTGATCAGATCGTTGGCGATCTGGGTTGCGCCATCCAGGTAGTCGGGTATGGTGTGGCCATCTTGCGACATGCACGTCGCCGCCGGCGTCTTGGAGCTGGTGACGTTGCCAAGCCACTCGTAACCGATGGGAACGCCGGCGCTGTTATCCAAGCCGCCGAAGATGGCATTCACGTAAGTATTCGAAAAGTTCCAGACGGCCCCCGAGGCGTTGGCGCTATCGCCCAGGAAGAAGTTGAGTCCGCCAGGGGGCAGCGTGCCGGCGACCGCGGCGGTGCAGACACCGTCGCCGGACGGGCTGTTGGGATTATAGGCCGGATCCCAGATACCACCATCGACTGCTCCAAAGCAAGTGCCGAGAGTGGGGCTCGATCCGCAGGCAACAGCCACTTTCCCCTCAGTGCAGCCGCAGCCCCAGTCGAGGCGGGCGGTCGGCGGACCGCTGGTCATTTCGACCATCGAGAGATTGCTGGTGCCATTGTACTGGTTCAGGGCGTAAGCAATCGCTCCCGCGCCGCCGCTGTTTCCCGTGGCGCACATGGGCAGCTTGGTGTTGTTCTGGATGGTGGTATAGATCCACTGGTTGAGAGTGGCGACGCGGCAAGCCGATTCGAGCACGCCGCCTGGGCCGCTTACCCAACCGTTGGTTTGGGCGGTATTGAATGGAGCTCCCCAGGAAATTTGCACGGTGGTGAAGTTGGCATTCAACACATCCTGCACTGCGTTGCTACCGTAGTTAAAGATGCTGTCGTACAGGTCGGTGCCGTTGGTGCCCGTCATCCAGAGAGTGGTTCCCACAGAAGTTCCGGTAGGCGTATTGGTCTTCACGTAGGCGTAAACGTCAGGCAGGCCGGGGCAAGAGACGGTGACTTGCTGGCAGACTCCATTTTTGATGGAGCCCTGACAGGCAATGCTCGTGGCATCGCTGACTGTGCCCAGGGCGCGCGTGGCTCCGGTGGCGCAGGTGGCTTCGATGGTGGTGTTGGAGTTGATGGTGGCGGTGGAGTAGGTCGGGATGCAAGCCTGGTCCGTCGGCTGGCTGGTGACGCTGACGGTGTAAGTGGCGGCGTTCGCGTAAGTATTGGAGAAAGTCTGCGTGTTGTTGCTGGTGAAGGTCAGGGTTGCGCCCTGATCATCCTGGAAGACGACGGTTCCGGAGAGGCCGCTCACCGCTACGCTGAGCGTGTTGCCGGAGGAGGCGCAGGTGGCATCGACGGTGATGTTGGAAGTGATAGTGCCGCTGGCATTGCTGCCGAGGGTGCAGGTCTGACCCGCGGGTTGGGTCTCAACCGTGACGGTATAGGCTGAGCCGCTGGCGTATGCCTTGGAGAAAGCTTTGGTGGTGTTGGTGGTGAACGTCAATGAACTAGCAAGGCTATCCTCGACCACCAGGGTCCCGGTAAGCCCGGTGACCTTCACGCTGATGGTGTATGTCGGGACACAAGTGGCGGTTACGGTGATGTTCGACGTGATGGTTCCGCTGGCGTTGCTGCTCAGAGTGCAACTCTGTTTTGAGGGCTGAGTCTTTACACTCACCGTATACGTGGAACCGCTGGTGTACACGTTGGAGAAGGTCTGCGTATCGTTGGTGGTAAAGGTCAGGTCGACGCTTTTGTTATCTTTCACGATCAGGGTTCCGGTGAGGCCGGTGACCGCCACGCTGATGGTGTAATTGTTTTTGCAGGTAGCTGTCACGGTAATGTTCTTGGTAATGGTTCCGGTGGCGTTGCTGCTGAGCGTGCAGGTTTGCGTAGTGGGCTGAGTTTTCACGGTGACCGAGTAAGTGGCGCCGCTGGCGTAAGTATTGGCGAAGGTCTGGGTGGTGTTGGTGGTAAAAGTGAGATCGTCTCCGGCATCATCGGCCACGACCAGCGTTCCCGAAAGGCCAGTGGTCTTAACGCTGATCGAATAAGTTGTGGCCGAGGCACGAGTCACAGCGCCCGCCGTCAAAAAGAGTGTGGCCAACACCGCAAACATCAGAACGCGCGACTTCATACCAGCCTCCAAAGCCGAACCAGGGATTTTGCCTCGCCGTGTACTCATGTCTTGAGCAAGAACGTGAACCAGCTTTTCAGACAGGGAAATACTAAGGGAGGGAGTCTGGAGTTTAGTGCGGGTATTTGGCGAAGTCAAGATTTGAGAAGAAAGTTTTTTGTCTGTTCACAAAGTATGCAAGAAGTTGCAAACTCGGCGCCGGGCGTGGGATTTGGGAACGGGCGGGCAAATGGGCCCTCATATTTTGACTAACCAAGTGGTGCCAATCTTCGCGTCCTTCGCAGCGACGAGTAGGATTCTCTGCAGCATGAGCTTCCCGCGGAGTCAAAATCGGCGCCCGCCCGTATAAGGCAGAGCAAATTGAAAGGGTGGGCCACCCGAAGTGATGCTCGATCTCTGCTTGCCACAATAGGCAAATCTGCGGCTCGGATTGGTTGAGCACGATCGATGCGGACGCCCAAGGCCAAGGCACGTTGATGTTGGTAAGAGAGCGGGATCAGACTTTTATCACGCAGCCTATTGGTTCTTTCCGCAAGTCAACAACCACTCATCATCGAGTCGCCGGTTTCCAATTCTAAGCGCTTGTACCCTCCGTCCTTTCTAAAGAAAAGCATTCCTCCCGCCGATAACTTCATTGCCGACCGTAACGTCGTTGATTCGCAAGAGAGGACCTGCATGACGAATACAACCAGATGGATCGCCATTCTTTCTCTGTTGGCTTCGTTTGCGCAGGCCCAATCGACGCTGGTGGACGCACCCAGCTCAACGCCCTCATACTTGCAGGCTCAGAACACAGTGGTGAGTTCTTTCCTCCACGAGTCTGACAAGAAAACGGTGAAAGGGACTCGTGGCGTGAAGCAGCTGATTGCCTTAGGCGGCGCATTGGCATTTGCTATTGTCGCCGACCACTACGATATCAGCGAGACGGAAAAGGGCATCAAAGCTGGAGTCGCAGTCGAGGGCAACACATGGTTTATCGGCACTGATAAGCCTACGGCTGGTCAGTTGTACAAGCGCGACTTGCTGGTGATTGGTGTGACCGCAACGCCCTCCGTACTCGCCCACATTTTTCGGGCACCAGCACTCTTCTATGGCGGACTTTCCATGCCGGTGGTTATGGGTATGAAGCACATCTCTGGGGGAAACCAGTGGAAGAGACTGCTGGAAGGCCAGGCTCCGACAAGCGGCGAGCTAGTGGAACCGGGAAGCAACTAGCAAATGATTCGCATCGCATCGTCGCAAGCTCTCCGACATCGCGCCAATGAGCGGAGCTGGCAGGCCCCGGAAAGGTCAGATTTTAGCGGAGGCAAAGTCGGCGCTGCGGGCCGCATCGTTGCCGCCCTTCGCAAAAAACGCAAAAGCGAGGCACGCACTTTCATTGGTTATTCCAAAGGACCGAGGGCGGGGCCACTCGTCAACTGCTCCCACACGGCTGTGGTGATCTTCGCCGAAAAGCCTGCAGTAGAAAACCCTCCCGTGGGAAGCGGGAGGGTCGAGAAGCTAGGTATTATGCGGGCTAGGCGCGGACTACGTTGCCCGCTTGAAAGCCTTTGGGGCCTTTGAGCAGATCGAACTCTACGGTCTCCCCCTCGTTCAGCGAGCGATAGCCGTTCTCCTGGATGGCGGAGAAATGTACGAAGACGTCTTCCCCCGTGGAGCGTTGGATGAAACCATATCCCTTCGCCCCGTTGAACCACTTTACTGTTCCCTTCTCTCTCACAGAAAAACTCCTTTCCCTCATCGTTAAGAATGAAGTTCCCTGGCGTTCCCGTATCGTGTTCCGCGATCAGCTTAGCGAACAAGCCTGCCCGCGGAACGCCCCCTCAGGAAACCTAGTGGAACCCGGTTGCGCCTGCCAGTACCGGAGAAACTTTGCCCCAAAGCAAAAGACTCCTGGGCTCACGGCGCATTACAGAGAATGCGGCGCGAACTTTTGGAGCCCTGTCCCATCGGCGCTGATTTCTACCGCGCTACTCAAGCCATCAACCTGCCTTACCAACCCGCGTCCGGCATACGCCGGCCGTGAGCAAACGGAATAATAAGGACTATTAAATCGTTTCGCAAGGAAAATTAGCGAATCGGAGCAATAAATAACCCCACCTCTGGTTTTAGCCTTAACAAGGTATAAGAAATGGGTTATGTAGCTCTTGACCTTTGGTTCCTAGAAAAAGCAATGTTGCCTGCAACTCCTTGATAAGATTACGAAAGGCAAAATAAAATTCTGTGCCCGACCCAATCATTGCGACCGTGCCGGAGCCTGCCAGTGTGCGGGGCATGAGCAAACCCGCGCGCCGGCGGCGGAGCGGATTCCCGCGCTTGGCCATTTCAACCGCGAAATATTTGCTGCGCACCGATGTGCACACCTTCGCGTTTTCGGTGGCGGCCAATGCGATCCTCTCATTCTTTCCTTTTGTCGTGCTGTTGATGACGCTGATCCAGCGAGTCTTTCATTCCCGGGTGATGTTTGACGTGCTGGTGGAGTTGTTGCGCGATTCCCTGCCGGCCGGGCAGCAGTTCGTAATTCGAAATCTCACGGCCATGGTGAATGCCCGTCATCGCGCGCAGATTGTGTCGTTGGTCATCCTGCTGGTGACGTCGACGGGCGTGTTTATGCCGCTGGAAGTCGCGCTGAACCGAATCTGGCGCTTTCCGAACAACCGCTCGTATCTGGGCAACCAAATGATCGCGCTGGGACTGGCGTTCGGCTGTGGCGTGCTGGCGCTGATTTCGATCGCGATGACCGCAGGAAACGTGGCGCTGATGGGATTTGTGCTGCGCGGACACGGATCGGGATTTATGGCAGTGGTGGGATTTATCGTGATGAAGATTTTTGCGATTGCCGCCAGCATTGCCATCTTCTTCCTTATTTATTGGTTGCTGCCGAATGGCAAAGTGCCGGCCCGCGCGGTGCTGCCAACGGCCGTGATCATGGGATTGCTGTCGGAAGCTCTGAAATATGGCTACATTCTCGCCTTGCCCTACCTTAACTTCGGCGAAGTGTATGGGCCATTTGCACTTTCGGTCAGCCTGATGTTCTGGGCATTTTTGTCGGGCCTGCTTCTGCTGGCCGGCGCGAACCTGAGTGCGGAAGAGCATTTGCAATCGCTCTAGCTTTGTCGTAAGAGTTGCGTTCCAGGCACAAAATGGGAATCGACCAGAAATCCACAGGCTGGTTGTGACATCCGTCACTGAATGGCTTTGGGGAAACTCCTTAGGATGAATGCGGTTTCCCAAAACCCTCCGAGCAGACATTTATCTCCCAGGTGATGATATGGCTGGGTATTGGCGCCTGCTCCGTTCCTGGCTAATTTTTCTCGCGCCGATTTTTCTTGCGCCGACGATGCTGGGGCAACAGATGAGTCCCTCCGTCCCGGGCGGCGGCGCTGCCATCTTGCCGATAACGTCGCCGAGATTGCCGACGCTTCGCGATCCCACCGAGAACCCACCCATCGCGAATCCTCCTGAACCACCGCGGCGGCCACCGATCGCCCCTGGGCCTGGCTTCCGGCATCTGGTGGGGAGTGCAGGCATCATCTTCACGGGTCGGGTGGTTTCTATTGGTCGCGGGCGATGGCTCCGCGATGATGCGTCACGTACCGATTCGTTCGCAGGACCCAATGCCAGTTCGACCGAAATCACTTTTTTGGTCGAACATGCGCTGCGCGGCGCGACGCAGGGACAAAGGCTGACGATCCATCAGTGGGAGGGCGAAGGGGACAGGCTTTCGACGCACGGCAAGCGCTACTACGTGGGCGAAAGGCTGATGCTGTTTCTGTATGCGCCGAGCAGGTTGGGACTCACCAGTCCTGTGGCCGGAACCATGGGACGATTCGCCGTTGACTCGCGAGACCAAGTCTTGATGAGCGAGCAACACCGGGCAGTGTTCGCGAATGATCCGTTCTTTCAGGGACGGAAGCTTATTGCCTACTCGGAATTCGAGCGGGCGGTCCGACGCGTCGGCGGGAAAGAGTGAGGCGGACGTGATGGCGCTTGGCAAAAATTCGACCCGCTCATTCTTCTTGCGGCTGGCTACGTCATTAGCGCTCGTTTTTCTGTTCGCCATGCTGGCGCGCGGCGGCGGCCCGGAATATGTAGCCGGATCGAGCTACTTCGATTCATCGATGATGGGCCAACCCCTGATCTGGTCTTCGGGCAGCGTGATCTATTACACCGATCAGGGAGACCTCAGCCCGATCCTGCCGAATGCCTCCGCCAATGCTCTCGTGGCCAGCGCGTTTGCCCAATGGACCTCGGTTACAACGGCCGCCTTGACGGTCACCGCGGCAGGCCAACTCGCCGAAGATGTGAACGGCAGCAACATCGCGGTGAACTCCAGCGGAATCGTGATTGCTCCCGCGGACATTACGCCGGCGGCCACACTAACTCCGATGGGCATTGTTTACGACTACGACGGCTCGGTTACCGATGCTCTGCTGGGCGAGGGCGCGGGCGACTCGTCGGAGTGCTTTTGGAACGCGGTGTACGGCGGCGTCGATAACTTCGGCCCGGGGGCAAATCTGCAGCATGCGCTGGTAGTCATCAACGGGCAATGCGCGCTGCTATCTTCGCAACTCACTGACGTCGAATACCAACTGGTACGCGTGCTCGGCGAAGTCCTGGGTATGGGCTGGTCGCAATTGAATCTGAATGTCATCACGGGTAACCCTGACCCCACGGCCGATGATTACGCCAGCTTTCCCGTCATGCATTACATGGACCCGATCAGTTGCGTGCCCATCACGCTGTGCTATGCGAATCCGTATCAACTGGCTTCTGACGATGTGGCTGCGATCTCGCGGCTGTATCCGATCAGCACGACGGGAAGTGCAACTTCGGCGCGCATCTACGGCTCGGTCTATTTTGTGGATCCAACGGGCAATGGTGCCCAGCCGATGCAAGGCGTGAATGTGTTTGCGCGTTGGATCGATCCTTCGACCGGGTTGCCTTCGCATAAGTATGGGGTGTCATCGGTTTCGGGATTTCTGTTTACCGGCAATGCCGGCAACGCCATCACGGGGTTCAGCGATCCGCTAGGCACTCCTTACAGCGAGTTTGGATCGTCCGATGCAACGTTGGAGGGATTCTTCGATCTTGGCGGATTACCCATTCCAAATGGCGCGAGCAGCGCGCAGTACCAGCTTTCGGTCGAAGCTCTCGATCCGCTGTGGTCGGAGGGCGTGTGCCCCTACGATCCTTCGCAAGTCGCTCCTACCGGAACTTTTCAGCCCATCACGGTGACCGTGCAGGCGGGCGGCGAACTTGGGCAGGATATTTTGATGTCCGCCAGCGCCCAGCCCATACCTCCGTGGGCGGCGAACGAGACTTGGAGCGCTCCTGCGGTAATTCCTCCCGCGGGCGATTGGGTAGGATCAATGAGCGGTTATGGCGATGCGGGATATTTTCTGATCGCCGCGCAAGCCAACCGCACGCTCTCGATCGCCGTAACCGCGCTCGATGAAAGCAGCGAACCCAGCGAATCAAAGGCCGAACCTGTCCTCGGCATTTGGAGCGAGGGCGATCCGCAAGGCACGGCTCCGCCGGCTTTTACAACTGCTCCATTTAATTCTTCGACCTTTGGCATGAGCCGTCTCGACGCCCAGATATTGATCGGAAACAGCTTCATCGTGGGAATTGCTGACTTGCGCGGCGATGGGCGTCCCGACTACTGGTACCACGCGCATGTCCTGTATGGAGATTCGGTGGTCCCGGCGCGTGTGCCGGTGAGCGGAGGGGCGGTCACGCTGCAGGGCACCGGCTTCGATCCCAGCCTGGAGGTTGCCGTGGGTAGCGTGAATGTGGGGCTGCTCGCTACCAATTCCAGCCAGATGCTCGTGGCGGCTCCGGCGCAGGGTGATGGGGCGCAAACCATTACGATTACTGATCCTACCAGCGGCGCGTTTTCGATAATGACAGACGTGCTCACCTATGGGGCCGCTTCAACAGACAAGATCGTGTTGCTGCAGGCGGTGAATCCCCCAACTCCGGTTGGAACCCAGGCCACCTATCCTGTGACCGTGCAAGTGCTCGCGGCAGACGGCATCACTCCGGTCAGCGGAGCAACCGTGGGATGGACTACCACGAATGCCGCTACGCTGTCGGCCTGCGGAGGAACCACTTTTTGTTCCATGATTAGCGATCAAAGCGGAATCGCGTCTACGTGGGTCACGCCCGCCGCCGTCGGCAATGCGATCATTACTGCTACTCTGGCTCCCGGCGTTTACAATCCGCCGCAGTCGGTGAGCACCTCGCTCACGGCCACCTCTACGCTGTCGGATATTGGAGTCACCACACCTTATCTCTGGATCGCACAGGGAGCGTCGCTGAGCGTGCCGCTGACGGCGCGAGTGGTGAGCCTGGGCAATCCACAAAGCGGCGTCATTGTGAATTTCTTTATCGATCAAGGGGCGGGATCGCTGAGTGCCACTAGTGCGGTGACGAATACGAATGGCTACGCATCGGTCACGCTCATCTTGACGAATTTCACTACAAGCGCGCAAATCAGCGCGTGCGTGGGAAAGGCGGATAATCCCTGCCAGACGATTTATGCGAACGCGGTTGCGGCGGCGTTGTTGAATTTGCAATCTGTAGCGGGCGCGGGCCAAGTGGTCACGGGGGTGACTTTTCAACCGCTGACGGTGCGCGTGACCGATTCTTCGACGCCGCCGAATCCGGTGCTGGGAGCCGGGGTCTTGTTTCAATCGACGGTGGTGCGTCCTGCCGGGAACGCGTTGGCAGGCACGCCAAGCGGAGCAACGATCATTTTGAGTGCGAGCCAGAATACGGAGCAGAGCGACGCTAACGGACTGGCAAGCATTGTGCCTTCGCTGGGAGCATTTTCCGGCGTGCTGGAGATTGAGATTCAGGTTTCGGCGGGGACTACGGCTTTATTGCAGGAGGAGGTGGAGAGCATTCCGAGTTCGTAGTAGGTGGGCAACGTTCAGCCGTCCCTACGGGATGGGTTCCATGTAAGGTGGAGCGCACCCGGCATTTGAAACGCCGCGCTATTATCGGGCGTCCCTACGGGACTTACTTCTTCGTCCAACGGTCTACCCAGTCGTTGACTGTCTTGTACCAGAGTTGGGAGTTCTGCGGCTTGAGCACCCAGTGGCCTTCGTCGGGGAAATAGAGCATCTCTGACGGAACGCCTTCCATTTGCAGCGTGGTGAAAAGCTGCAAGCCTTCGCTTACGTCGAGGCGGTAGTCGCGCTGGCCGTGGATTACCAGCGTGGGCGTCTTGAAATTCTTGGCGTACTGGTGCGGCGACCACTTCTCGTAGCTGGCGCGGTTGTCGTAAGGAGTGCCTCTGAACTCCCAGTCGTTGAACCAGAGTTCTTCGGTGGTGCCCCAGGCGGATTCGGCGTTAAACATGCCGTCGTGCGAGACCAGACATTTGAAGCGGTCGGTGTGGCCGAGGATCCAGTTGATGGCGTATCCGCCGTAGCTGGCGCCCAGCGCGCACTCGCGGTCTTTGTCGATGAACGGATAGGTCTTCTCGGCGTAGTCGAGGCCCTTCATCAGGTCTTCAAACGGAGCGCCGCCCCAGTCGCCGTTGATGGCATCGATGAATTTCTGTCCGTAGCCGGTCGAGCCGTGGAAGTTGATCATGATGACTACGAATCCGCTGGGGGTCGATGAAGTTGGGGCGGCGAAGAGTTCGGGATTCCAGCGGTAGCTCCAGTCGTCTCCCCAGGCGCCTTGCGGGCCACCGTGGATGAGGAACTTCACGGGATATTTCTTCGAGGCATCGAAGTTCGGCGGCTTGACCAGGAAGCATTCGACTTTGTCGTTGTGAGCGCCGGTGAACCAGAAGGGTTCGAGCGGGGACATGGAGACCTGTGAGAGGAGGGCGTCGTTGAAGTGAGTGAGTGGATGCGCAGCCTTCTCCGGCGGAGGGCCATTAATGTCACTCAACCGCCTGAGGTCAATCGAATAGATCTCGTTAGGAGCGCTAAGTGACATTCCGTTAGCGACAACGATGTCTGTGTTCGGTGCAACGGGAGAATCGAAGTATCCCTTGGCTACGTTCAGCATCAGCTCTTGGCCCTCTTTCTTTAAGGTGCCGGGGCCCGTCGCTCCATGTTTGAAGTCGAAGGGCAGAATCCAAACAATCTGAGACTGCCCCTCCTCCTCTATTGTTATTAGCATGCCCCTCGAATTTGGAAGCCAGCTATAGGATCCCGCCCAACGGTCAAGGTCCTTTGTCAGATCATGTTTCTCGCCCGTTTTGCGGTCGTAAAGCATGAGGCGGAAGCGGTCGCTTTCGTAGCCGGGACGCTGCTGGGCGCGGTAGGCGATGTATTTCCCGTCGGGCGAATAGAGCGGGGTCGAGTCGCTGGCCGGATTGTCGGCGGTGATATTTTTAGCGGGACCTCCCGCGACCGGAACAAGCCACAAATCATTGTTGGTCGAGGCTGCGGGATTCTTATCGTGATTCGAGGTGTAGCAAATTTCCTGGCCGTCGGGCGAGAAGGCGTAATCGTCCTGCCCGCCGAGAGAGAATTCGGGCGCGTCGTAGTCGCCAGGAGTGAGGTCGTGGTAGACGTGCACCTGGGTCAGAACGGGAAGAACGAAGATGTGGGTGCGCGTGCCTTGCTTGTAGGCGTTCCAATGTCGGTAGAGCAGGTGGGTGAAGAGCTGAGCCTTGACTTTGGATTTTTCGGCTGCATCGGCTTTCTTTGCGTTGCAGGCGATTTCGTCAGGCTGACCGTCGCATTCGGGATAGACGTCAGAGGTGAAAAGAACATTCTTGCCGTCGGGCGACCAGAGTTCGCCTCCGGCTTCGGTGGGCATCGTGGTTAACTTATAGACTCCGGTGACAGTGCCGGCGGCGGGGTCGAAGTCGGCGATCCAGACTTGTGAGCCTTGCTCTTTCGTCGAGAGGAAGGCGAAGCGCTTGCCATCGGGGGCCCAGCGGGGGCGGTCACCATCCTGATCGGAGATGATTTCTTTTTCCTGGCCGCCGGCGGTGGGCACGATCCAAACGTGCGGCGTCTTTGTGTTCTTCTCCAGGCTAACATCGACCACGCTGAAGATTACCCACTTGCCGTCGGGCGAGACTTGCGGGTCGCCGACGCGCTTGAGCTTCATCATGTCTTCGAAGGTGAAGGGATGCTTGGCCTGGGCGAGAGCGGGAAATGTAAAAGCAGCGAGCGTTAGAAGGACGGAGAAGAAACGGCGCATGAGGGACCTCCTACGGCAAACGGATGAGTTTAACAGGTTTGGCATGGCCAGAGTCTCACTCAATGTCTGGGAAACAATCGGAATGCCGGAGTGGGGTTGCGTTTTGCGCCGAGCGCAAAGTTTAGGGTCAGGTTTTTTCCAACGGCAACCCCTTTTTGAGAATGGCATCTTAGTAGGCGGCAGAACTGCAGCGCCCTTCCCCCGGCCTAACTGAGCGGAGAGAGGTCGGGGAAGGGTCGCCGCGGTTTGCCATGCTGCGTGATCCGGTTCAGAGGGTCAAAGCGAAAGCAGCGGGCAGGAGTGCCCGCTCCACACAATCTTTCCAGGCACAATCTTTCTCCGCTATCCGATAAAATAGGACCATGAAACGGTTCCGCTGCTTTATTTTTCTCGGCTTGCTGGCGGCCAGCGCGCTGGCGAGTTGCGTCGCGCAGGAAGGCGCGCTGGAAAGCACTCCGCCGAAAGACATCACTTCCGAACAGATCATTACCCGTTTCGCCGCCAAGGAAAAAGAATTCAAAGAGGCGCGCGATCATTACACGTTCAGGCAAGACATTCACGTTATGACGATGGACGGTAAGACAGTCAGCGGCGAATACAAAGAAGTTTTCGACGTGCTGTTCGACGACAAAGGACATCGCATCGAAAATGTGGTGTATGCGCCTCAGCCAGACTTGAAAGATCTATCGCTCGATGAGGGCGACATCCAGGACTTCCGCAACCGTCTGCCCTTTGTGCTGACCACGGATGAGATTCCGGAATACAACATCCTTTATGTGGGCCAGCAGCAGGAAGACGAGTTGCATTGCTACGTGTTCGACATCGCGCCCAAGGAGATTGTGGGGAAGAAGCGTTATTTTCAGGGGCGCATCTGGGTGGATGACAACGATTTCCAGATCGTGAAAACCTATGGGCAAGCCGTTCCGGAAATTCGCGATACGAAGAAGAAGGGAAAAGAGGAGCATCTGTATCCCAAGTTCACGACGTGGCGGCAGCAGATCGACGGCAAGTACTGGTTTCCGGTTTACACTCGCGCCGACGACACCCTGCACTTTAACTTGGAGGACATCCACATCATCGAGATCGTGAAGTATGAGGACTACAAGCGCTTTGGATCGACGGTGAAGATTCTGGGCGGACAAGAAGTGCCGGAGCAGAAGAAGACACCGAATCAGAAACCGTGAAGGTTCAGCGGCCTTAGTAAAACAGATACTTCCGCCACTTATCGTCGCTGCGGCCCATGAGGCGCATAATGTGGCGGCTGGTGTGGAGATTGAAGGCTCGAGGTTCGCGCATCAGCTTCATTCCGGCTTCGGTGGGAGATTGGTTGCCTTTGTGGCGATTGCAGTAGTGGCAACAAGCCACGAGATTTTCCCAAGTGGACGAACCTCCGCGGGAGCGCGGAATCACGTGATCGAGCGTTAGCTCACCGGAAGGCAGGACCGTTGCGCAATACTGGCAAGTGTTGCGGTCGCGCAGCAGGATATTTTTTCGCGAGAGAGCGCGGCTCTGGTGCGGGATGCGGCGGTACTCGAGCAAACGGATTACCGAGGGCACGCGCATGGCGACGCGGGCGGCGTGCAGGAAGTGTCCATTCTCTTCTTCGGTCATGGCGACGCCCTTGAGCACCAGAACCAGGGCGCGGCGCGCGGCGCAAACGTTGATCGGCTCATAGGACGCATTGAGCACGAGCACGGGCGCGTGCAGGGCGTTGCCGTTGCTGTCGCAATGCATCGCCGCCGCTGCGAACAAGCCGGCGGCATGCTGGTCTGATGGACTTGCCTCGGATTGAATTCTTCCTGACATAGCTAAATCCCCGCGGCCTTGGCCAGTGGAGCGACGTTCGCTGGGTTCAGATCGTCGCTCTCGATTTCAATGTCTGGTTCGATCTCTGCGTGCTGAGCTGAAATCTTTAACGTCCGGGCCACGGTTGCGACCCAAACTCTTGTGGCGCCGGCGCGGCGCAAGACGCGCGCGCACTCGGAGACGGTTGCGCCGGTAGTATAGACATCATCGATGACCAGCACTTCGCGGCCTTTGACAGCTTCAGGCTGCGCCACGCGAAAAGCTCCGCGCAGGTTGATGCGGCGCTGATGGCTGGTGAGGCCGATTTGCGATACGGTTTCGCGGGTTCGCTCAAGCACTCCCACACTTAGATGCAAGCGGGCTGACGGCGCAAGATTCTTCATGGCTGCGCGTGCAATCAGTTCCGCCTGATTGAAACCGCGCTGGCGAATCTTGGAGCGATGCAGAGGAACCGGAATCATGGAGACAGATTCCGCGGGAAACTCGGGTGCGAGTACTCCGATCGCTTCGGCCAACATGCGGCCGAGAATGTTAGCCGCGGGACGCATGCCGCCAAATTTCAACAAATGAATTAATTCCCGCAGGCCGCTCTCATAGCTACCATACGCAACAGCGCGCACGAACGGCGGTTCGATGCGGCGGCACACGCCGCAGCGGGGTTCCCCTGTACCAGCGGTCCCGGCGTACGGGGAAAAGATTCGCTCGCCGCAAATGGCGCAGACTCCGCCCGCGATGGGGCGCATGGCGTCAAGACACTCCTGGCAAACCGGAAGGCGGGAAATCTTCACTAAAGGTGTGCCGCAGATGCGGCAATCGGAGGGAAATAAAACGCTGAAGAGACTGACAGCAAGCTGATGGGTCCAGCCGTCATTGCCGTCATTCGCGACGCCGCTCCAACCGGGTTGGCTGGAAGCAATGGAATGGCTTGCCACTGCGGCTTTGGCTTGGCTAGCCCGAATTCTGTCCTCACTACTGCTGAAGACGGCCTCCGTGTTGTCCGCAAAGTTGTATCCGGGCGGACCGCTGAGCAATCGCCTGCTCCAACCGAGTATAACGGCGGCAGGGTCGCTTAGGCAACGTGGCGGCCGGGCTGCGGCACCGAAGTAGGCATCTTCTTTACCGATTCTGGGAGCCGTTCGTTCACGGGCATAAATAGCAGGCGATAGTCGCGCCGGAAGCATTCCGCACAGCGGACCGGCCGAAGAAGAAAGATCGGCAGCAGATAGCGTTCGGAAAATGTCCGGGCCCGCGAGCGAAATCCAGTGTCGCTGCCACAATCGTCACAATGAAATTCCAGGTATCGCTGAAACCAGACCTGGCTGGCGGAGTTCTTGAGCACAGTGCACCTCGAAATCGTGAGACATCGGAATTAGCAGACGAAGAGGGGTGGAGAACAGGTTGGGACTATTCTACGCGGAAGCTGGGCATTGGCCAATGGGAAAGTGTTCCCGGGCTGAATCCGGCTTGTTTGGGTTACGCCCGAGGCCGGTTGAGCCAGAGATCCTTTACTTCGCTTGAAAAGCGGCCACGTTCAGGATGACGCCGTGGCCATTCCGCCGGATCAACAGCCTACTTGTAATCGAGCACACGCGCGTGCTAACGTGCCGCCGTTCCCTGTTTCAAGCAGCTTTTGCGTATAGTTGAAGTTTCAGAATTCATTCCATTCTTGCGAGGATCTCGTCCATGAGTACGGTCGCCCCACCGCCGGTCAAAAAGCATGTTCCCTACGTTCCAGAAACGATGGAGATGAAGGAGTTCACCCTCCGAGCCTTGCTGATTGGGCTGGTGATGACGGCGATCCTCGGATCGGCAAACGCGTATCTCGGATTGAAGGCTGGGATGACGATCGCGGCAACTTATCCGGCCGCCGTGATTGGCATGGCGCTGCTGCGATTGATGAAGGGATCGCTGCTGGAAGAGAACATCGCGCGAACCGTCGGGTCGATTGGCGAGTCAGTAGCAGCGGGAGCGATTTTCACCATCCCAGCTTTTGTGATGGCCGATTTGTGGCCGGCTTTGACGCCGGATTTCAGGACTCCGGAATACTGGAAATCAGTGGCGCTGATGATGATCGGGGGGACGCTTGGCATTTTGTTCGTGACCCTTCTGCGCCGCGTGATGGTGGAAGATCCGGATCTTCCCTACCCGGAATCGGTGGCCGCATCGGAGATTCACAAGGCCGGGCAACAGGGATCGACGGCGGCGAAGATCCTATTCGCGAACATGGGATTCGGCGGCTTCATGTACCTGCTCGGCGCCATCAACGTGTTCAATCCCAACAACACATTTCCCGTGACGATCGGCAATCTCGGCAAGAAATTGCTGCTGCGCACGAGTACGAACCCGAACGTGGCAACAACCATGACCGGCGGCACTACAATTTTCACCGCCCCGGACGTGAGCCCTGCGTATCTCGGCGTCGGCTATATCATCGGACCGAGGTTGGCTGCGTTGAACTTCGCGGGCGGCATACTGGCCTGGGGATTACTGGTTCCACTCTTGACCTTTACCATCGGACCTTACGTCCAGGCAACCCAGCCCGCGGGACAACCGATCTCCTGGACTTTGCTGGCGGGAGCCATCTACTTTTCCATTGTCCGTCCCATCGCAGTGGGCGGCATGCTGGTTGGCGCTTCTTACACGCTGTTCAAGATGCGGAAGCAACTGGCACTGGGCATGGGGCGAGCGGTGTCCGATCTGAAGAAATCAGCGGCAGCGCATGCCGCGACGAATCGCACCGAGCGGGATCTGCCCGCCAAGGCAATTTTTGCGGGCGTCGGCGTGGTCTTTGTCGCCATGATTCTGCTGTATCACTATTTCATCGGCGGTGCGGGAACTCTCACCGGTTCGCAAGTACTGTCGGCTTCGCTGGTGGCGGCTGGCGTGATGATCATCGTCGGATTTTTCTTTGCTGCGGTTTCCGGCAACCTGGTCGGCATGATTGGCTCATCGAACAATCCGGTGTCCGGGCTGACGCTTTGCACTCTGGTGATTGCCGCGCTGCTCATGGTCGCGATGGGGGTAAAGGGGACGGGTGGTGTTGCGGCGGTGCTGGGGGTCGCAGCTGTGGTTTGCGTTTCATCGGCGGTGGCAGGTGAGATGTTGCAGGATTTAAAAGTCGGGCATATTTTGGGCGGCACGCCGGCGAAAATGCAGATTGGAGATTTGTTCGGCATCGTGGTGGCGTCGTTGGTTTTGTTCTTTCCGATCGCGATTCTAGCCAAGGCCTATCACTTTGGCAGCGCGGCGTTGCCCGCTCCCCAGGCTGGATTGATGGCCATGCTGTCCAAAGGGATTGTCGGCGGCGACATGGCGTGGCCGCTGGTGATCGTCGGCATCTTGCTGGGATTGGGGATGATCATGATCGAAGTGAAGAGCGTGATGCTGTTCGCAGTCGGCATGTACCTGCCGCTGGGAACGACGTTCGCGATCTTCGTTGGCGGCATCATCCGCTGGATTACCGACACGCTGCGCGACCGCCGCGGCTTTAACGATGCGCAAAAAGCGCGAGTGGATAACGCTGGCGTGCTGACGGCATCGGGCCTGATCGCCGGCGAAGCGCTTTGCGGGCTGGTCATCGCGGGGCTCGTGGGCTCCGGCCATGACGTTTCGCTCTTCAAGTGGACACCGCCGTACATCCTGGCACTGGTTGCGTTGGCAGTGCTGGCTGGCGTCATGATCCGTTTGCCGCTGGCCAATTGCGGGAGGCCAGAGGATCCGGCGCCGCCGACAGCGATTATGTGATCACGCGATGCAGAAGTGAGAAGTCTGAATGCGGAAGTAAGAGTATCCGGATTTACTTTTGCACTCTGGACTCTTACTTCTGCATTTTTCTTTTTCCATGTCAATCTCCGAGAACATCGCGGTTGTTCGCGAACGCATCGCGGCTGCGGCGCGGCGCACGGGGCGCTCGCCGGAAGGGATCGCGCTCATGGCGGTCAGCAAGACCCATCCACTGCAGCGCATTCGCGAGGCGTATGACGCGGGGTTGCGGCTGTTCGGCGAAAATCGGGTTCAAGAGCTTGCCGGAAAGATTGAGTCGGTAGCGGATATGCGCGATATCGAATGGCACCTGATTGGGCATTTGCAAAGCAATAAAGCCGCAAAAGCGGTCGAGCTTTTTCGTGCTGTCGACTCCGTGGATTCGTTAAAGCTGGCGGAGAAACTGAATGTCGCGGCACGACAGCTTCGCAAGACGCTGCCTGTGCTCATCGAGATCAACGTTGGTGGCGAAGCAGCGAAGAGCGGTGCTGCGCCCAATTCGCCCAGTCTCGATGAATTGCTTTTAGCCGCTCCTCGATTGGAGGCACTATCGTTCCGCGGGCTGATGACGGTGCCTCCATTCACCGAGGATCCTGAAGGCGCGCGACCTTATTTTCGTTTGCTGTGCGAGTTGCGCGATGAAATCGAGGCTCGCAACCTGCCCGCGGTTGTTATGGAAGAGCTTTCGATGGGGATGTCGCACGATTTCGCAGTCGCGATTGACGAGGGATCGACTTGCGTGCGGGTGGGTACGGCTATTTTTGGGGAACGTACAAAAGCTTAACCACAGAGACGCAGAGTCACTTAGGACGCCCCAGGGCCTAACTTTTAATTTCCCTGTACCTCTGTGGTAAAACGATCTTTCCCATGATAAACATTCGTAATGATGGAGTGGCCGTGACCTTCGCCGTCAAGGTTCATCCTCGTGCGAAGAAAACTGCAATCACCGGGGAAGTGGGCGATGCGCTGAAGGTTTCTCTTACCTCTCCTCCCGTGAATGGCAAGGCCAACGAAGCTTGCGTCGAATTCTTCGCAAAGTTTTTGAAGGTACCGCGCTCATCCATTACTATTGCCTCCGGCCAAACAAGCCGTACCAAAGTGATTCGGGTAGTGGGGCTCTCGGCTGAGGAAGTCAAAAAGCGAATTGGAACCTAGCTAGGCGTCACGCGTGACCAAGCGGGGGCAACAGTGCCCGCGCCACACGAGCACGGGGAGGGATTCTTGAGCGTTGCAGAACGTTTGCAGGAGATTCGAACCGGGTTCGAACGGCCGTTCTGGGTCGCCAACATCAGCGAGATCTTCGAGCGGCTCTCATACTACGGAGCGTTCGCATCGCTTGCGCTCTACCTGCAAGAAAAACTGAATTTTTCCGCCGAGCAAACGGGCACGTTAACCGGCATCTTCGGCGGCATGGTCTGGTTTCTCGCCATCTTCGGGGGAGCCGCTGCCGATCGGCTGGGCTTTCGCCGCGCGCTTTCGGTGGCGTATCTCATTCTTGCGGCGGCGTATTTTCTGATTGGCTCGATTGGAGCGTCATGGCTGGCGCCGGTACGCAATGCCGTGCCGCTCAGTTTGTTTGTCGGATTTATTCTCATTCTCCCAGCTCTGGGAATTTCTTTGGTCAAACCTTGCGTGGTGGGCACGACGGCTCGCGCCTCGAAACCAAATGTGCGGTCGATCGGTTATTCGATTTACTACACCATGGTCAACATTGGCGGCGCGGCCGGGCCGTTTTTTGCGTCGTGGGCGCATCGCCATCTCGGCGTGGAAAATGTTTACCGCGTGGCGGCGCTCAGTGTTTTTGCCATGTTTTTCGTGGTGCTGTTTTTCTTTCGCGAGCCGCGCCAGACGAGCGATGCGCCTCCGCCTTCGATTGGTACGGTCGCCAGGAATTTCTGCGTGGTCGTGGGCAACTACCGCCTGGTGCTGCCGGTGCTCGGGGTCGCGATACTTCTGCGAATTGCGTTATGGGTGCATCCCAGCTTCCCAGTGCCGTGGTGGATTTGGATTGGGCTGCTTGCGCTGGTGCTCGCCGGGATCAGCCGCTTCATGTGGTTCCTGCTGATCTTTACCGGCTATTGGGTTGTGTTCTGGCAGCAATACATTATTTTGCCGGGATACATTCACAACTACATCAGCGCCGCCGCCGACGAAAAAGTCTTGGCTACGGATGGCATTACCGTGATCTGCTTCACGCTGGCGATCAACTTTTTTACGCGAAAGCTTCCGGCGTTCCAGGCAGTAATTATAGGGACATTAATCACGTCGGTATCATGGCTGATTCTGGTTCTCCATCCCACCCTATGGGGAGCGGTCCTTTCCCTGTTTGTGCTGGCGCTGGGCGAGATCACGCAACAGCCGCGCTACTACGAGTACATTGCCCTGCTGGCGCCTCCGGGACAGCAAGGGACGTACATGGGATTTGCATTTCTGCCGATCGGCATCGGATCGCTGATTGGAGGCTGGTTTGGCGGGCAACTGGTGCATCGTTACGGAGAGGTCGCGCACCAACCGGAGCGCATCTGGTGGGCGGTTTGCGCGGTGGGCGTCGCGACCACCGCACTGCTGTGGCTCTATGACAGATTCTTCCGGGTCGCGAAAGTCTCGGCGCAATGAGGTTGATGCGATGGCGAAAGCATCGAGCCACCGATCTGGCGAGCTCTGTGGCGAAACGCCGGCGGGAGCGGCCGCTGAGATCCGGCTGGCGCTGAAAGACGGCGGCTCGGCTGAACATGCCTCGGGCGTGCAATGGTTTTTCAAGAATGAAATTCAGTCGCACGGCTGGTATACGGCCGACTTGCGCCGCGCTGCGCGGCATTTTCGCCGGCAGTTGAGGAAAGAGCACGGCCTTGATTTTGTGATCGAGGTTGCCGATCAGCTTTTTTCCGGATCCGTGTTGGAAGAAAAAGTCGTGGCCGTGCTTTTGCTGGAGAAGCTTGAGGCTGAATTCGGCGACCGTGAATTCAAGCTGTTTGAATCGTGGCTGGATCGCATCAGCAGTTGGGCCGATCATGATGGGCTGGTGCACTACTTGATCGCTCCGATGGTGGCGGCTAAGCCAAGCCGCGTGGCCATGATTTTTCGTTGGGCGAAGTCGCCGAAACGATGGCACCGCCGCGCCGCCTGCGTGGCGCTGATTCGCGGGGCACGGGCGAAAATGTACTTCGCGGAAATCACAAAACTTTCCGACTCGCTGCTTTCCGACCAAGATGACATGGTGCAAAAGGGATTGGGCTGGCTTTTGCGCGAGACGGCGAAGTACGATGCGAGGCGCACGATTCGGTATTTGATGAAGATTCGAGAACACGCGCCGCGATTGGTTTTGCGCACGGCCTGCGAAACCTTGCCCGTAGCGAACAAAATAAAATTGTTGCAACGCGAAGTTCGCATGGCCAGGAAACAATCTCCAGCTCAGAAGTAGCTCAGCCAGGCGTCGCTGCGGCGCTGCCTCACTCCGGCAAACCACTGGCACAGCGGATAAAGCATCACGACTACTAAGATCCACACCAGATAAACGATCGGTAACGAGTATCCCCAGCCGGGCGGTTTGGTGATTGGGAAATTCGGAAACCCTGGTGACTCAAACATCCAATGCACGTGCCCGTAGCGCGCATAGCAGGTGACGAGCGCGAGCAAGTGGATCAGAGGGATGTGCAGCAGGTAATAAAACATCGGCACTTTGCCGAAGATCAGGGCGGGGCGCAGCCAGAGCGGCGTTCCGGTATCGACGGCCCACAGAAAAAGCAGTGCGGGACCGAGCGTCATCAGAAGGTACAAAAGCGATGGCGGATACTTCGTGGTATTTAAGAACGAGAGCACGGTGAATGCGGTTGATCTTTGTGCAGCCCAGCGGCTGGGATCGCCGTAGATATTGATCGCGCGCAGCAGGATAAAAACTACCGTCAACCCCGCGCCAAGCGGTAAGAGAAAGGCCCGGCGACGTGCGGAGGGCCAACTGTAAATCTGTCCCAGGCCATAGCCAGCGGCAGTCACTCCCACCCATGGGATCAGCGGATATCCGATGACGATGATGTGGGAGGGACTGCGGTAAATAAGGTTTTGTACGTGCAGGATCGACCAGATCACGCTGGTCGAGTCAACTTTATCGAACAAGTTATGAGTTGCGATCATCACCGCGCCGAATGTGGTCACCGCCCAGGCGGGCAGGTAGACCAGTGCGGACAGCACGATCATCGCCCATCCCAGGGCCCACAAGACCATCAGCAGCAACATGTGATAGTCGAAATTGAATTCCCAGCCCAGACAGCGCACCACTGTCACTTCCAGAAAAATCAGCCACAGGCCGCGGGTAAAGAGAAATTTAGAAAGCTCGCTCTGGGATTTCTTGCGCAGCGAGAGGTAGGCGCCGGTGCCGGTAAGCAGAAAGAAAACGGGGGCGCAGAAGTGAGTAATCCAGCGTGTAAAAAATAACGGAATGGTGGTTGTGGCCGGATCGGTGGGATTCAAGCCGGAGTTACCGAAGAAATCGCGCACGTGATCGAGCGCCATCAGAATCATGATGAGGCCGCGCACCACGTCGATCGATTCGAGGCGCACGCGCTTGACTGCGACGGATTGCGCGACGGCGGGTTCGGCAAGTGTGGCCATTGGCGTAATAGTCTACTACCGCTGCCACTCGATTCGCTCAAATCCCGACCATTGTTTACAATAGGGGTTTGACCCCTAGACGATAACTTATGGACCTGGCCGCCATCCAATCCGCGCTGCGCGAACGCAACATCGACGCGTGGCTCTTTTACGACCATCATCATCGCGATCCAATTGCCTATCGTGTGCTCGGGCTGCCGGCGGGACAAATCGTCACGCGGCGCTGGTTTTATTTGATCCCGGCGCAGGGTGAACCGCTCAAACTGGTGCACAAGATTGAAGCTGGACATCTGGATTCCCTGCCCGGCAGCAAGCGCCAGTACTCCGGATGGCAGGAACTTTTCGACAGCTTGAAGCTGATGCTTGCGCAATACCGCGATATCGCCATGCAGTACTCGCCCAACAATATTGTGTTCACGATTTCGCTGGTCGATGCCGGGACGGTGGAACTGCTGCGCGGCTTAGGAAAGAATGTGGTCAGCGCCGCCGATTTGATTGCACAGTTTGAGGCCACCTGGAGCGAAGAACAAATCAAGTCGCATTTCGCCGCGCGCGACAGCGTGGATTCGATTGTGGCGGCGGCGTTCAAAGAAATTGGCCAGCGCGTGCGTAACGGCGGCACTACGGAACACCAGATTCAACAGTGGTTCATGGAAGCGTTCGCGCGGGAAAATCTGTTGACCGACGATCCGCCGATTGTCGCTGTCAATGCGAACGCGGGAAATCCCCACTATGAGCCGAGCGCAGAGCGTTCTTCGCCTATTCGCGAAGGCGATCTGGTTCTGCTCGACGTGTGGGGAAAAAAGAATTCGCCCGGAGCTGTGTACTACGACATTACGTGGATGGGTTTTGTCGGTTCAGCTCCCTCCGATCGCATGCGCCAGGTATTCGAGATTGTGCGCGACGCGCGTGATGCCGGGGTGGAGGCCGTGACCGACGCAATCGGCGCGGGACGCGGGATTGCTGGCTGGGAAGTCGACCGCGCCACTCGCAATCTCATTAAGCAGAAAGGCTTCGGCGATTATTTTATTCACCGCACAGGACATTCCATTGGCACCGACGTCCATTCCAATGGGGCCAACATGGACGACCTGGAGATCCACGACGAGCGCCGGCTTCTACCCAACTCCTGTTTTTCGATCGAGCCGGGAATTTATCTGCCGGAGTTTGGGGTGCGCAGCGAGGTGAACATGCTCATCCGGCCGAAGTCGGCGGAAGTTACCGGCAAGATTCAACGCGAGATTGTGATTATCTGATGGCAAATTCCACACCAGTGAAAGCGAAAGCGGCCGAGACCGCGCAGCCCGTGAGCATGATGTCGATAATCGCGCCGGCGGTGGGCTGGCTGATTCCGGGCGCCGGCCACATCATCCAGAAGCGCTACATTCGCGGCCTGCTGCTGTTTATTTCTATCTCGACCATGTTTGTGTTGGGCCTGCTGATGCAGGGGCACATCTACAAGGCGAATGGCGGGGACATCCTCGATATTCTAGGATTTGTCGGCGACGTGGGCGCGGGCGCGATGTATATCGTTACGCTCGCCATGGACTGGGGACAGGGCGCCATTGCTTTCGCCATCGCTGACTACGGAACCAAGTTCATGATCGTCGCCGGGCTGCTGAATTTTATTGCGGTGGCAGACGCCTACCACATTGCCATTGGGAAGAAACGATGAAGCAGGCTTCAGACCTCAGACCTCAGACTTCCGCTAGAACCTCCTCGCTTGGCCCGGTGCAGCGATGACGATTCAGCTCACTCATTTCAGCGCGGCGTTCGTTTTTGCGCTCTTCGCTTCGATCGTCTTCGGCATTACGCATCGCGAAACCACTCGCGACATGCTGCGTTATGGCGTGTACTGTTTCGCCATGTTTCTTGGCGGAACGCTATTGGCGGGCTGGGCCATGTGGCTGGTACGAAGGTGAGCCAGCGGCTTCCCATTATTCGCCGTTAGCTCACCCGGTTCACCTACTCTGCCTGTACGGGCACCAACGTTGGGTCAGGCCGCAAGCTGGCTGGCTTCGGTCTTGCCGGCGCCTTCTTCACTTGAGTGCTTCCGTTTAGGTCGTAGGCATACAAATTAAAATCCTGGGAAGCGATGAACACCTGGCCGTTCACCACGGTCGGCGTGGCTGTCACCAACGCGCCAGTGTCGGCCGCCCACAAGACGTCGGCAGTAACGATCTGTTCGATGGCGTAGACGTTGTCGCCGATACCGACATACTCGATCCCATTCGCAATGCATGGCGAACCAACTTCTACAGCTGTGGCCGCGATTACGTCCCATATGTACGCGCCACCGCGGGAAGTGAGAGCGTCAAAGTAGCCATCGTCCGATCCAATGTAGAGATCGCCGCCAAACACGGCGGGCGAGGAGTCAAAGCCATAAGCCGTTCCACTGGGAGTGTATTTCCATTGGTCGACGCCCGTGTCGGAGACTATGCCGAAGACACTGCCGACCTCCGACCCAACGTAGACCAAGCCTTCCGAAACCGCCGGCGAGGAGAAAACCTTGCCGCCAGTGGAGTACTTCCATAACTGGGTTGCGCTGGTTCCGTTGTCTTTTAGGGCGTAAACGTACTCGTCATAGGATCCAACGTAGACCACGCCATTGGCTACCGCGGGCGAGCTCAGCACCTCGCCGCCAGTGGCAAACTTCCAGTTCTGCACTCCTGTGGTGGCATTCACGGCATAGACGCTGTCATCGGTAGATCCGATATAAACCGTGCCGTTCACCACTGCCGGTGAGGAGTTGATCGCGGCGCCGGTCTTGAACTTCCAGATTTGTGCGCCCGTGGTCGCATTGACAGCGTAGAGATAATCATCCGTCGAGCCGACATAGACCGTGCCATTCACGACGGCCGGAGACGAATCGATGATGCTGTTCCCGGTCTTGAATTTCCATACGAGGGCGCCGGTGGTCGCGTTGATGGCATAGAGGTAGTCATCGGCGGAGCCAACATAAACCGTTCCGCCGGATATCGCCGGCGACGAGGTAAGGGCGCCGCCAGTCGTGTAAGTCCAATCGAGATCGATGGCACCCACGTTGGTGGAATTGAGCACGTTCTCATAGGGATTTCTTCCCTTGTGTTCCGCGGAGAAATGGAATTGTGCCCAATTGGCCTGCACAGTGTAGGAAGCCTGCGCTGCCGTCCCCGATGTACCCTCCGCTACTGCGGTCACATAGTGCGTTCCCGGCACCGCCGAGTTCGGCACTTGGATGCTGATCGCAGAAAATGTTCCCGTTGAAGTGGTGACCACGAGCGCGAGATTGGTCAGGTCAAAATAGATATTGACCGCCGTACTGTCGGGGAACCCCGAGCCGGAAACTGTCAGATAGGTGGTAGGCGGGCCGATGTTGGGCGTCAGCGTCACACTCGGCGTAGCGGCCGCAGCCGACGAGGCCATGCCTGCGACCATAAAAACCGCGGCTAAGAGTGCTGCGATACCACGAAATGGCCTGTCCTGCTGCGAAACGAAGTTCATAAGATCTCCTGTGGTATTCATTTACGTTTAGTTTTTGGGATCGCAGGAAGGTGAGCCAGCGGCTCCCTGCTCTCCTCTTCTCGAACCTCACTTCGGGAGGGTAGGCCCCCGCCCACCCTCCCGCAATGAGTTCACGATTGCTTGCTCACCGTGAAATTCGTAGAGCTTGAAGTGCTTCATCTTTGGTTGTGGTCGCCATTTACCCGTGGCAGCTAATTCGGGCATTTTTGATCAACTGCAAATGTGTAGCTGTTGAAGTTGGTGGTTTGTCCCGCCTGATAGTAACGGCCCACCATCGTCGCCGTACAGGTGATCGGGTTGGAGACGATGCCGTAAGATCGGGTGCCAGTAGCGCCGGGATAGTCGAACAGATAGTAATTCCCGGTGACGGCGCTGTAGAAGCCACCGTGCAGGTTGCCGTACGGATCGGACCAGGTGTAGGAGAGGTCCCCCTGATCGTCGACCCCGCCGATATAGGAGTTTGTGGCTCCGGGAAAGTTCTCCGAAACCCAAGCGCCACCCTCATAGCTGGAGGATTCGATGTAGTTGTTCGCGTCTCCCCACCACGCCACCACCTCGCCATTCTTATTCACTCCGGTAGCCAATGTGAAACCGTTCGCGTCCGGATCGGACAACTGGGTTGGTGTGCCATTGTACGGGCTACTCTGCAGAAACCCGTACTGCGTGCCGGTCGAAGAGTAGCCGAAGGTTCCCGCCACTTGGCCAAGCTTGTTGATGCCAAAGGCGACGACGTAAGCCGCACCCGGAATCGAAATCTTGCTCCAAGGCTGCGTCGGATTCCCGTTGTATATGACAGCCTGGCCGTTGCCGCTGGAGTTGGTATAGTCACAAACGACGTCGTCGGTTGCATTGAGCGCATAGCACACCGTCGAGTTGTTGGCGGCTTTGGGATAATCAATAGTTGTCGGCGAGAAGCTGGTGCCAGTCAACAACAGGCCGTGATTCTTTCCCTTGCTGTCGACGTACGAGCCAGCCAGATCGCCGTTAATGTCGATGCCGTATACGCTGGTGCTCTTCGCACCTGTGTACGGAACCGGGACGTCCGTGAAAGAGCCCGGCCCTGGCCCGGGCGAAAGCAGAAATCCCGCGTTGGAGCCTCCGGGAGCAACATAGGAGCCGACCATGTAACCCGAGTTGCTGACGCCGACGGCCATCAGGTCAGTTGGGACATAGTCGCCGCCGCTGTTGATTTCGAAACCGTGCGAGTTGCCGCTCGTGTCCACATAGGTGCAGGTGATGACTCCGAAATCGTTGATGCCATAGCAGGCCGTCGATTGGGCGCCCGTATAGTTGATTGGCGTCACGGTCGCGGGTGGTGTAAACATGAAGCCGTGCGAAACCGTGCCTTCGAAATATTGCCCCACAGCAATACCAGCCGAGTTGACCGCGTAAGCATACGTGTTGTCCTTGCCCGCAGGATAGAATTCGTAGGTTGTACTCCCCATTACTACGAAGCCTTCCACGCTGCCGTGCGGGTTGGCGGCCCCGGCCAGGTTTCCATTGCTGGCGATGCCAAAGAGAGAGGTGGAAAATTTATTCGTCTTTTCGTTGTAGCCATTCAGATTCCACGCTGGCGGGTCAAAGGACCCCCCATAGTAAATGTAGCCGTGATAGACGCCATCACTGCCAAAAAAGTCTCCCACAACCGTGTTGGCATCGTTGACGCCGAGAGCGCGCGTGTAGGTAGACCCCGGATAGGCCAAGGTTTGGGTGGGACTGCCCGGCACATTAAGGAAGCCCAGAGTGCTCGACCCGGTTCCTGAACCGTTGGTATAGACGCCGACGACCCACTGGTTGTTATTCACCGCCGAAGGCGCGTAGGTCTCCGAGCCGACGCTCAATGTCACGTTCGCGATCTGCACCGCTTGACCGTAAGCCGACGAAGCGGCCAGCACAAACGCGACGAACATCCCGGTAATGCTCATTTTTCGTTTCATAGAACCCTCCTCTCAGAAATCGGTAGCCAAGCCGCAATGCCACTTTTGGGGGGGAACGGGCTGCCGTGAATCGCGCTATACTATGGCGGCTCCGCTCCCCCGGGGCAACAGACAAGTCGGGCCGCATCGTGCCAATACGGGTCATTTCCCCATATGCCAGCCAATCTCGATCCAGCGGATGGCAAACGACTGGATTCCTGGAAGGAAATTGCCGCTTTCCTCGGCCGCGCTGAGCGCACCGTGAAGCGGTGGGAAAACGAACGGGGACTGCCCGTGCATCGAGTGCCGGGAAGTGGGCGCGGTAGTGTGTTTGCTTATAGCAACGAACTGGTGGACTGGCTCAAGGGCCGAAGCCAGGAATTAGAGGAGGAAGACCCGGCGTCCGACGAAGCCGAAAGTGGCAAAATCGAATTGGGGGCGCCGCCCACTGCTTCTACGGCTCGGGTGCAACTGGGTTCGGCTCAACCCGCGCCGGTTTCGACTGGCACAAATTGGCCTCCCTCGCGGCTGGCTGCATGGCTTGTGCCACTCTTGCTGGCGGCGGCGCTGGTGGTAGCTTTCACCTTTGGCCACCGCGAAACTCGCATCAAGGCTCTGGCCAGCCCGCAACCGGCAAACGCGGAAATCCAAAATCCTCCCGATTCGGTCGCCGTACTGCCTTTCACCAACGTTCGAGGAGATGCCAACAGCGATTATCTCAGCGACGGCATTACGGAGTCCTTGATCGGCAACCTTGCCCGCGTGCCGCAGATTAAAGTAAGGTCGCGCGATTCGGTCTTTCGCTATAAAGGGAAGGATCTTGACCTGCGCACCCTTGGCAGCAATCTCGGCGTATCGCTTCTGGTCAGCGGGCGAGTGATGCTTCGTGGCAATAGCCTCGAAGTGAGCGCAGAGCTTACTGATGTACGGGAGAATACCGAAATCTGGGGACAGCATTACAGCGGCAGCGGCGCGGACATCCTCACTTTGGAGCAGCGTATCGCGGGTGACATCGCCCAGAAGTTGCGATCGAAACTCAGCTCGTCAGAAAGGCTGGAAGTCACCCGGCAGGGCACGGAAAATCCAGAGGCTTACGAGCTTTATTTGAAGGGGCGGTACGCCTGGAACAAGCGAACAAAGAACGACATTGCACAGGCCATCTCTTATTTCAATGAAGCCATTGCCAAAGATCCCGGCTACGCTTTGGCCTATTCCGGCCTGGCCGACGCCTATTCGGTGATGCCTAATTTTGCGGGCGTGCCCAGCGAGAACTTTCCCAAGTCGAATGCCGCCGCGCGCAAGGCGTTGGAGTTGGATGCAACTCTGGCTCATCCTCACGCCGTTCTGGGCGTCAACGAAACGCAATACGATTGGGATTTTGCCGGCGGCGAAAATGAATTTAGGAAAGCTTTAGAACTCGACCCCGACGACGCCACGGCTCACCAATGGTATGCCGAAGCTCTGGACAGAATTGGGGGTAGAGAGCCGGAAGCTCTGGCGGAAATCCACCGCGCTCATCAGCTTGATCCACTGTCACCGGTGATCAGCCGCGTCCTCGGAGGTGTTCTGGTTACCCAACGAAGGTACGACGAAGCTATCGCCGTCTGCCAGAAACTGGCGAACGACAACCCCACATTCGCCATCGCGCACGATTGTCTGGTCTACGCGTATTGGGCGAAAGGCATGTACCCGCAGGTGGTCGAAGAGTGGAAGATGGAAGGGCAACTCACCGGCAATCCGCTGGATGTTGAGTATGCCGATGCCCTGGAGCAAGGATTCCGGGTCGCGGGCTGGAGGGGGGCGGTGATGAGGGCAATCGAATTCCGCCAAGCAACCCTTAAGACCGGCTATTCCTCCCCGGTTCAGATTGCCTACTTTTACGCCGAAGTGGGAGATAAAGAGCAGGCTTTCCACTGGCTCAACACGGCGTATCAGCAGCACGATTGGCTGCTGATCGGCTTGAATACCTATTTTCAGCTGGAGCCACTGCGTTCCGACCCGCGATTTGCAGAACTGGTGCGGAAAGTGGGATTGCCGAATTGACTTTGATCTGGGATTGATCGACTTGGCTTGGAGTGAAGGCTGATAGCTGAACCGAGGGCAGTACTTCAACCTTCCCACACAAACGCATCGAAGACGCGCTTCGATTCAAAGTTCAAACGGCGATAGAGATTCACGGCTCCGGCGTTGGCCTCCGTCACGGTTAGCGACAGCATGGAAAATCCGCGCTTGATGAGATCGCGGGTGGTGGCAGCCATCAGGCTCTCGCCGATGCGGCGCGATCGATATTCGGGAAGCACGCAGACCTGGGTTACATGGCCGACATCTCCTCGCACCCGCGAGCATAAAATCAGTCCGATCAGATTCTTCGCCTTGCGATCTACCGCGGCGTAGGAAGATTCCGCATCGAAGAGACCGCATCCCGGAAAACGCACAATGTTATTCAGGAAGCGCAGCGAGCCGGCCAGGGTGTGATATTGATCGTTGATCAGCGCATCGACGTGGCCGCGATAAGCGGCGGTGATTACAGCGGCTGCTGGCTGGTAGTCGGCTTCGGTCCAACGGCGGATCTCGACATCGGGATGCGGCGCAAGCGGCTGCGAGACAACGCCGCGCAGATTAAGAACCATAAACAGGCGCGGATGACGCTGAAATCCCTGGTCGAGAAAGGGCCGCGCGACGCTTCCCGTCTCGTGCGCCAATAACTGCGCTTCTACGCGATGAATGCCGGGGGATTGTTGCAGCGTCTCGATCACATGCGTCAGCAGCTTGATTTCGACCTCGCGCGCATTGCCGCCACGGCTGCCGTTCGCTACGTAAAGATCGCCAACCACTCCTTTGCTGCCTTCGTAGACAAAAAAGCTGTAGCCGAAAATGCGGCCGCGATCGATGGCGGCGTAACCCGGGAGAATTTTTGCGTCGACATAGCGCAGGATCATCTCCGCTGATCCGTTGTAATCCCAGGAGAGGAGGTTCGCCCAGGTCCGGGTCTCGTCATCGAGCAAGGGACGCAAATCTACCGACGAAAAATGTCTAAGGTCGAGAATCTCCACGAGGCTCCTGAAACATCAGCCTGCACAAAACGGGCCTTCGTTTCGGGCGGCAGAAACTTGAGTGTAGTGCGTTCCTGAAGGCGAAGGCAAACCGGCGGAACACGCGATGGCAACTTGAATCTCAAGGCGTAGAAGGCGCGCCCGCCGCCGCGATCCAATAGTAATCCACATGCTGCGGAGCATAATGTCCCAGAAAAGAGACGCGGCGGCCGGGCACCAGCTTAGCAACTTCGACCTGCGAATTCTCCGTCGCAACCAGCAAATGGGCTTGTTGCGGAATCTTTACCCAGTCATAGTTCAACGTGAGCTGGTCGCGATAAAACGTCAGCCCGTACTCGAGTTCGCGTCGCACATGATAGATGGCGAGCGGCATGGGACGCGTCTCGATGCTGGCGATTTCCAAAGCCAGCGGACGCGCCGACAATTCTTGATCCATGGCGACCGAGCCTAATTTCAATACGGCTCCTACCGTGAGCACCACCGGAATCAGCGTGACGAAGCGCATCATTCGCAGGCCGCCCTTGCGCACAAGAGTAAGGGCAATCGCGGCGCAGAGTACGAACGCCACCGCGAGCGCCACCAGCATGGGCTGGCCTCCAGGAAGCCGGTGTTGGGTGACGAGGTAGGCGATCAGCAAAGCCGGAACGATCGGCGCGGCCGCCAGTAGCGCGTGTGCGACAATAACCGCTTTCGACGGCTCAGAATTATCTTGTTGCAGATGCCATCGCAGGTAATCGCACAGCAGCAGCGCGCCCGCCGGAATCGCGGGAAGAATATATCCCGGCAACTTCGATTGTGAAATCGAGAAAAAGATAACGGGAAGGAGCAGCCAGCAAACTAAAAATATGCGGAAGTGGTCTTCAAGATCAAGACTGGCAGTGCTCGGTGAATTTTGTTTGTTCCACCATCGGCGGACGCTTTGAATCAAAGCTGCACCGACGAAGACGCTCCACGGAACCAGCGCCAGCGCGGTTACCGGCAGGTAATACCAGAACGGCTCGCGATGGTGATAAACATTCGACGAAAAGCGAGCGAGATTATGTTGCAGGATGAATTCACGAAAGAACTGCGGATTGCGGACCTGCACTGCGATATACCAGGGCAGGCCGATAATGCAGAACAGAAAGATTCCTGGTAGCCATAAAGTTTTGAACAGGGGATGTAATTCGCGGGCAGCGGCAGCGTAAAGAATGATTGCAGCGGCGGCGAGAACTGGTGCGACCGGCCCCTTCGCTAACATTCCCAACGCCATGGAGAAGTAAAAGAGGGTGAGGTAGATTTTGTTTTCGGTTTCTCGCCACGCCCACCAGGCTAACATTCCAATCGTGAAAGCCGCAGTCAGAGCCATGTCCATGGAAGCGGCACGCGCATATCCGACGATGCCGGCGGAAGCCGCGGTGATGAGCGCGCCATCGACTTCGAATCCGCGGCGGAATCGCCGCAGAAACAAATATACGGCCAGCACCAGACAAGTGGCGTCAATCGCCGAGGGCAGCCGTGCCGACCAGTCACTCACTCCGAAGATGGAGTAAGCCAACATCGCCTGCCAATAATAAAGCGGAGGTTTTTCCAACCAGGGCTGGCCGCCGAGCGTCGGCGTGATCCAGTCGTGACGCTCGAGCATTTCGCGCGCAACCTGCGCGTAGCGCGGCTCATCGGCGCCAATGAGACCGAACTGCGCTAATCCATAGAAAAATAAGAATGCACAAAAACCCGCGAGCAGAAGCGAGTCGGTGCGGGTGCGGTTGCTCATTCAAATTAGAGTATAAGAGCGGCGAGCATCCGGTACGAATTGCTGATTGTTGATTGCTGATTAAACACCCAAGTCGTCCTGGGCACGACTTCAATCAACCATCAACGATCGGAAATCAACAATCGCCCTATTGTATGGAACGACCGCGGCGCAACAGCTCAAGAACCTGCGGCACTGCGACGTCGAGGGGGCCCTCCAGCGAACAACCGCTGGCGCATTCGTGGCCGCCGCCGCCGAAACGCTCAGCCACTTTTGCTACGTCGAGTTTTCCTTTGCTGCGCAGGCTTACGCGCAAACGGCCGTCGGGAAGTTCGCGGAAGAATGCCGCAACCTCGACTTCTCCGATAGAGAGCACGTAATTCACCAGGCCCTCGCAATCTTCTTCTTTCGCCTCGAAGCGGTCCATCTGTTCATTCGTCACCCAAGTCCAGCCGATGTGGCCTTCGGTATGGAGGCTGCGCAGAGCTTCTCCGAGCAGGCGCATCTTGGCGACCGAGTGAGCAAAATAAATATTGCGCGCGCAGTAGGAAGGATCAGCGCCGGCCAACACCAACTCACGCGCGAGCGCAAAGGTATGCTGGTTGGTTCCTTGGAACATAAACGAGCCCGTATCCGTCATTAGCGCGGTGTAAAGGCAGGTGGCAATCTCCGGGGAAAAATTGGCTCCCGCCTCGCGCGCGAGGCGAAACACCATCTCGGCGGTCGCGACGGCGTGCGGGTCGATCCAGTTCACGTTGGCAAAGGGCCGGCCGCTCAGGTGATGATCGATGCTGATCAGAAAACGATCTTCTAATCCCTCGAGCCGCGTGCGGTGAATGCTGTCGCATTCCAAGATAATCGCCGCATCGTAGTCGCCGCCTACGCGATTGGATTGCAGCACCTGATCGGCAAAGGGCAACTTGCGATAGATGCGGGGCACGCCATCGTGCAGCACAACGTCGGCCTGTTTGCCCAGTGCGCGCAACACCTGACAGCAGGCGAGCGCGGAACCGATGGCATCGCCATCCGGGCGGGCGTGCGAGGTCAGCACGAACCGGTCACGCTGCTCGATTTGTTGAAGAACATCCTGCAACATCGCTACGCCTTCTTCTACGCTTTCTTCTCAACCGCATCCGGGCGCGGCTTCGATCTCTTCTTCGCGCGTGCGAGCAGTTCTTCGACGCGCGCTTTTTCGCGCTCGGAACGATCGAGGCGAAAATACAATTCCGGAGCTCGGCGCAACCGCAAGCGCTCGACCAATTCGTGTCTTATATATTCCTTGGCAGCGAGCAAACCTTCGAGGCTTCGCTCGGCTTCGCGGTCATCGCCATCCACATCCACCAGAACCTGCGCCGAACGGCCATCGTCGGCCACTACGACCGAGGTTACGCCCACCAATCCGATGCGCGGGTCGGCGAGTTCGCCCTCCACCAGCGTTTCGATCTCCTCGCGCAAAGCTTCGCCCAGCCTTCCACGATGATATTTGAGCGCGCGCTTTTCCACCCTTCACCTCGAAGTAAAACGGATGAGAATATCAGAAAATGAGGCGCAGATGTTGGCCCCGAAGTGCTATTGTCACGCACAAACGAGGGAGCGGGGTAAGTACAGAAGTAACAATATGATAGCGCCTGCGCTCGCTAGTCGTTAGACGTTTGCCGTTGGCTAATCTTGAACCGAATAAGCTTGCCAACGACTAATGATCGACTGGTGGAGCATTTTACAAATACTCCACAAACGCATCCGCCACATCCGCCCCGTGGTTATTCGCGATGCGTGTGGCCGCGCGCTCGACATTCTTCATTAATCCATCCAGATAGTCGCGCGAGTCGGAGATGCTGACCACGCCGATTGTGGCTCGGTTCCACAGGCTGCTGGGATCGATTTCGGCGACGGAGACGTTAAAGCTGGCGCGCAGACGGTCTTTCAGGCTGCGTACAACCTGCCGTTTATCCTTGAGCGATTGCGCCGCTTCGATGTGAAGTTCGAGGGTGAGGAAAGCGATCGGCATTCAGTTCTCAGTTCCCAGTTCTCAGTGCTCAGAAACGGCGCCACGTTGGCGACTGAGAACTGAGCAACCGGGAACTGAGAACTATCTTTACGCCATTGCTTCCGCGGCGATTCTCTCTGTGGCAAAGGCTTCGATCATGTCGCCGACTTTGATGTCGCCGTAGTTGGAGATCGAGATGCCGCACTCCATGCCGTTGGTGACTTCTTTGGCATCGTCTTTGAAGCGGCGCAGCGATCCGACTTTGCCTTTGAAGACTTGCACGTTGTCGCGCAGCAAGCGGACTTCGGAGTCGCGCTTGATCTGACCATCGCTCACGCGGCAGCCCGCCACAGTTCCGACTTTCGGAATGCGGAAGACGTTGAGCACTTCGGCGCGGCCCTGATAGGTTTCCTTGATCGTGGGCTCGAGCAAGCCAGTCATGGCGCGCTTGATCTCGTCCTGCAATTCGTAAATGATCGAGTGCAGGCGGATATCGACTTTTTCCTGCTCGGCGATTTCCTGCGCCTTGCGCTCGGGACGGACGTTGAAGCCGATGATGATGGCGTTCGATGCAGAAGCCAGCAGAACGTCGGTCTCGGTGATTGCGCCCACGCCGGAGCGCAACAGCTTCAGGCGAACTTTGTCGTTCGAAAGCTTGGTGAGCAAGTCGGTAATGACTTCGACCGAGCCCTGCACGTCGCCCTTCAGAATGATGTTGAGTTCCTTAGTGCCGGCGGCCTTGATCTGCTCGGCCAGACCTTCGAGCGAGACGCGCGAACTCTTGGCCAGCGCGGCTTCGCGCGACTTCTGCTCGCGGTATTCGGAAATGCCGCGCGCCTTGTCGCGATCGGCGACGACGACAAACTGATCGCCCGCCTGCGGCAGTGCTTCGATGCCGATGATTTCGACCGGAGTCGATGGCGGCGCGGTTTCCAGCTGGGCGCCCCGATCGTCAAACATGGCGCGAACTTTGCCGTAGACGTTGCCGACGACAAAATTATCGCCTGCGTTCAGGGTTCCGTTCTGCACCAGCACGGTCGCCACCGGACCGCGGCCGCGATCGAGTTTGGCTTCGAGCACGACCCCAGTGGCGGCACGCTCGGGCGTGGCTTTCAATTCGCCCAGGTCGGCGACCAGGCAAATCATTTCCATCAGCAGATTCAGGTTCGTTTTCTTCTTCGCCGAAACGTCGACGAAGACCGTTTTGCCGCCCCATTCTTCCGGCAACAAGCCGCGATCAGCGAGTTGCTTCTTCACGCGATCGGGCAAGGCGTCCGGCTTATCGATTTTGTTGACGGCAACGATGATCGGCACTTCCGCGGCGTGCGCGTGGTCGATGGCTTCAATCGTCTGCGGCATTACACCATCGTCGGCGGCGACGACCAGCACAACGATGTCGGTGGCCTTGGCACCGCGCGAACGCATGCGCGTAAAGGCCTCGTGACCGGGAGTATCGAGGAAGACGATCTCGCGGCCGTAGGCCGGTGATTCCTTATCGGTGATGCGAACTTTGTAGGCACCGATGTGCTGCGTGATGCCTCCGGCTTCGCCTTCCGCAACGTTGGTGAAGCGAATGGCATCGAGCAGTGTCGTCTTGCCGTGATCGACGTGGCCCATGATGGTGACCACGGGCGGCCGAATGCCAGTTTCCGGAACCAATTCTTCGGCGGCTGCGGCGGCATCGATTTCTTTCGCGGTCTGTTCTTCGAAGGTAATGACGTTTGTGTCGGCTCCGAAGAAGCGCGCCATTTCGCTGGCCAGTTCCGCATCGAGCGTCTGGTTGATCGTGGCAAAAACGCCTTGGCGAGCAGCCGCGAAATCAAATCCTTGGCACGAATTTCGAGCTTCTCCGCCAGATCCTTTACGCTGATGCCTTCGGTGATGGTGATGCTGCGCGTGATCGGCTGCGGCTCGTTCGACACCACCATGCGCGGCGGCGGCGTGTAGCCCTTCATCGGACCTTCTTTTACACCACGCGGAACATAGCGTTGACCGGGACGCCGCGCCGGACCACCTGGACGCGCACCGGGACGCGTTGTTCCGGGTGGTGGAAGCGCCGGACCGACGCCGAGCGGACGCGCTCCCGCAGGAGCTGAACGAGTGGGATGCATCGGCCTGCGTTCGCCGGGACGCAGCGGAGGACGCGCCGCACCGGGAGGCCCACCCGCCATTGGGGGACGGCGTTGAAAAATTGGCTGACCGGGGACGGGACGACCGGGAGCAGGGCGCATTCCGCCAATCGGAACTCCAGGCTGCACGGGCGGCGGCGTCGGCCTCACCGGGGCCTTGTATACCGGACGCGGGCCGGTCTGCGGAACGATCATCCTCGGCGGCGGAGGTCCCTGCCTTACGGGCGGCTGTATCGCTGGAGGCGCGCTCGCCGAAATTGCTGGAGGCGCGGCGGAAACTGGAGTCTGTGCCGCCGGAGTTTGTGCTGCTGGAGGCAGTGAAACCGGACGCACGGGCGGCGCGCTGACGGGAGCTGACGTAACAGGCGACACGGCGACGGGCGTGGATGCTGCCGGAACAGATGTTGCTGGCGGAGCAGCGATCGAACGCGGAGGAACAACCGGGGGCGCAGGAGTTGCGGCAGCGGGCGCTGGCGGAACGACGGCGGGAGGCCGCGGAGCCGGAGGCACGATCAAACGGGGCGCGGGTGGAGGCGTAATTTTTTCCGCCGGAGCATGCGCGGGCGGTGGCGCGGTTGATGCCACTGGAGCCCGGGCCGTGCTGGGAGGATGAGCTACAACCGGGGCTGCGGGACGCGGCGCTACTGGCGGAGGCGCGACAGCGTCCTTGCGTTGCGTAATCGCTCTCAGCACATCTCCAGGGCGAGAAATATTGGACAGATCAATTTTGGTTTTGATTTCGTCGTCGCCGCGGAACGCGCGCGAACTAGACTTGCCGGACTGCGACGACCCTTCCGCGGAGGAGCGCAGGTACACACGAACTTTTTCCGCTTCGTGCTCTTCCAGAGAACTCGAGTGCGTTTTCTTTTCTGTGACTCCGACCAGCGGAAGCGTGTCGAGAATAGCTTTGCTCTTCACTTCCAGCTCTCGGGCAAGATCGTTGATGCGAACCTTACTCATCCGGCCTTTCGTTTCTCCGCGTTGTAGTTAGGTCTTCATTGCGACCTCACGGAGTCAATTTCTTCGGTCCCACGCCTGCCAACTTATGCCAGCGTGTCATGATTATTCTCTGGTCTCGGAAGCGGACTCCGCTTCCGGCGCAGGCTCGTCCTGCGCTTCTTTCCCGTCCGCACCCAACTCGTGAGCTTCAGTTTCGCCGGCCAACGCGGCTTCCTCAGCGGATACCGGCTCTTCCACGACGGGAACTTCCGCGGTGATATCTTCGGAGCCCGCTTCAGAAGATGGTCCGGCTGATTCGGGAGCGATAGCCTCGGCTTCCGCCGCCACTTCGCTCTCGGCTTCCACTTCTAGTGGGGCGCCCGCATCCAGGCTGGCAAAGTAATTATTGACCGCGAGGCTGATTTTTTCCACCGTTTTCGGGCCAATGCCTTCGATTGCCTCAAGCTGTTCGGGCGTCATATCGGCCAGCGCCTCGACGGTGCTCACGCCGGCGGCGCTCAGTTTCTCGACCACTCCTTCGCCGAGACCGGGAACGCTCTCAAGCGGAGTAGAAGTTTGCGGCGTCATGGCCGACATCTGCTGCTCCACTTCCTGCCGCTTCTCTTCCTCGCTCTTAATGTCGATCTTCCAGCCCAGCAGTTTGGCCGCGAGGCGCACGTTCTGCCCCTTTTTTCCGATGGCCAGAGAGAGCTGGCTGTCGTCGACCACCACCTCGAGGTGCTTGCCGCCGGAATCGACCACGGTGACCTTACTGACTTTCGCCGGCTGCAGGGCCTTTTCGGCAAAAGTAACTGCGTCTTCGTGGTACTCGATGATGTCAATCTTTTCGCCATGAAGCTCGCGGATAATCGACTGGACGCGCATTCCCTTCATCCCGACGCAGGCGCCGACCGCGTCCACATCTTTGTCTTTCGACATCACGGCAATCTTGGTGCGCTCGCCGGCTTCGCGCGCGATGGCGCGGATCACGACCGTGCCGTCATAAATTTCCGGCACTTCGGTCTGGAATAAATGCTGGACGAGTTCCGGTACGGCGCGAGATACAACCACGCCCGGACCTTTGGAAGCTTTCTCCACGCGCGCAATCACCACGCGCACCCGCTCGCCGATGGCAAACGATTCCAGTCGCGACTGCTCCTTGCGGGGCATGCGGGCTTCGGCCTTGCCGATATCGAAGATCACATCCGGACCTTCGACTCGCTTCACGGTCGCGTTCACCACTTCGTTCACGCGACCGATGTACTCGTTGTAAACCGTGTCGCGCTCGGCTTCGCGCACCTTCTGGAAGATGACCTGCTTCGCCAGTTGCGCGGCGATACGACCTAGAATTCCTTCGGTGGCTTTCGGAATGCGGAGCTCGCCACCGACTTCGAGGCTGGGATCGGCGCGGCGAGCGTCTTCCAGAGTGATTTGCAGCAACGGATCCTCCACCTGCTCGGGAGTCTCCACCACCGTTCTCACCGCATAGGCGTTGATCTTGCCGGTTTCGCGATCCAGTTCGGCGCGCAGGTTTTCCTGCGTCTTGTAATATTTGCGCGTGGCCATCACGATGGCATCTTCCACCGCAGCGACAACAATCTGCGGATCGATGCCCTTCTCGCGGCTCAACGCGTCGATGGTGTTATAAAGCTCGCTTGCCATAAGTAAAACCGACCTCAGACTTCGGACCTTAGCCCTCGGACCGACACATTAGCCAAGGTCTGAGGTTCGCCGTCCGACGCCCGCTTCTAGATTTCTGGTACCAGATTCGCCTTTTCCACATTGGCGAATTCAATTTCAATCTTCCGCACTTCACCAGCGGACGCGGCCATTTTCATTTTGCGGCGCGACTTGTGACTGGCCACGCTCGGGTCCAGCGTCAACTTTCCGTCACGAAAACTTTCCAGACGCCCTTCAAAATGTTTGTTGCCATTCAGCGGCTGCCGCGTGGTCACTTTTATGCGGCTTCCGGTGAAGCGCTCGAAATCACTCGCCTTCGTCAGCTTGCGATCCAAGCCCGGCGACGAAACTTCCAGCGTGTAGCTGTCTGGAATCACATCCTCGACATCGAGGATGGTTCCAAACTCGCGGCTGAAGTTGACGCAATCTCCATGCGTCACCCCGCCGAGCGGATCGCCACTCCCTGGACCAGATTTATCCAATCCCGGCTTATCCAAAAACACGCGCAGCATGCGGGCTTTGCCGCTCCCGCGCAATTCGACCTCAACCACTTCAAGTCCACTTGAGGCCGCTACACGCTCGGCGATCTCTCGTACGCGATCAACGTCAAGTGCCATGCATGCAATAACATACGGCGGAGCATAGGTCACAGATTCCTCTGCAACTAAAAAGTGGGCTTGCGCCCACTGGTGTGCTTCGCCAATCCTGGTACTACACAACAGTTCTCAGTTCTCTAATATACGCTGGAAGGGGGAGAAAAGACAAACCAGTATTCCCGCAGTAGCGGGCTACTTTGGATTCGTGAAAGTAGCCCACTACCGTGCTCCCGCAACCAGCTTGCGAAAAGAGCGAATGCTGGTAAGATTGGAGTCCCACCTGAAGCCATGGATTCCGCCATCATCTTCAGGATTTGAAGCTGAGCAAGTTCCTCCACGAGCCTCGAGGATGGAGTCCTCGCCCACTTGGTCCGCAGCCGTAGAAAACGTCGCTTCTCTCGATCCTGGCTTTTTGCAGCAGGGCTTTTCTTTTGTCCAGTTCTCTCACCCACTGCCACGGCACAAGTTCTGCAGCGCCCCGGTTCTGCCCAAAGCGGAAGCGTCATGGACACGCACGATGTAAACCGTAATTTTTGCCTGCAACGGACGCTCAAGCTGACGGTCCTCAACGACGCGAAGTCGGCTCTAGACCGTCAGTCCGTGGCGAAGCTGCACGACAAACAGAAGGACAATACGATTTGGCAGACCACATCGAAACAATCCGACTCGGTCTTCTGCGTGGAAAGTGCCGGAGCCTACGATATTGAAGTCAGCGCAGTCGGATACCTCACCGAGCACAAGGACTTGCTGATCACGGGCGCTCATCAAAACCTCGATTTGGAAGTGGTCTTGAAGAAAGACCCATCCGCAGTCAGTCTGAGTGCGGCCGACGAAGCCATACCGGCGAAGGCTCGTAAGGACACGAAACATGCAGTCGACGCGCTGAAATCCGCAGATCTCAAGAATGCGCAGAAGCGGCTGGAGAAGGCTTACCAAGCCGCCCCATCGAGCGCGCAGATCAACTTCCTTTTGGGATATCTTTTTTTGCAGCGCAAGGATCTGGGGAAAGCCGAATCTTATTTGGTTGACGCGGCAAAGCTGGGCCCGCCGAGGGCGCAGACACTGACTTTGCTGGGGCGAGTGCAGCTTCAGCGGGAACACTATGAAGATGCGCGCAAGACATTAGAAGACGCTGTGGCAGTCACCACGGACGACTGGATGGCGCACAACCTGCTCGCCGACGTCTATTTGCGCAAGGGCGAGTACGAGAAGGCGAGCGCGCAAGCGCAATTGGCGATCGATGAGGGCAAGAACAGCGCGGCGGTGGCGGAGTTGACGTTGGGCCAGTCATTGGCAGACCAGGGACAAGACCAAAAAGCTCTGGAGGCCTTGCGTGCGTTTTTGCAAACGAGCCCAACGAATGCCACCGCTCCGCAGGTGCGGACCCTGATTGCGGAAATTGAAAAGCGCGACGCCGAAGCGAGCTCGCGCCCGGCCGAGGCTAACAAGAGACCACCCGGCGTCGATCTCATGCTCGCCGCCTCAGAACCCAGCTTGCCCCCGAGTTCCTGGGGACCGCCGGGAATCGATGATGTGAAGCCGTCGATTGCGACTGGGGTCAGATGTCCTGACGATCTCGTGGAGCGGTCCGGCGAGCGCGTCAAGCAGTTTGTGGACAGCATGGCAAAGTTTTCTGCCACGGAAGATCTGCTGCATGAACAACTCGATCCCATCGGAACTCCCATCACCAAGGAGGCTCTAAAGTTCGACTATGTGGCTGCGATCTCAGAGCCGCGGCCGGGGGCTTTGTCAGTCGAGGAATATCGCAATGACCGTTACGGAATTCAGTCCCTTCCCGACCATATCGCCACTACGGGTTTCGTAACCTTGGCCCTGGTCTTCCATCCTTACCTGCGGGAGGGCTTCCAGATCACCTGCGAAGGGTTGGGCCAATGGCACGGCCAAGCGACGTGGCTGGTGCGATTTAAGCAGCGCGCGGACAGGCCGAATCACCTTGAAAGCTTCGTGGCAGGTTCGCAAAGTTACCGGGTCGATCTGAAAGGACGAGCCTGGATCAATGCCGACAACTTTCAGATTGTGCGCATTGAATCGGAACTCGTGAAACCAGTGGGACGATTTTCCGTTCAACATGAAATCGTGGACTATGGGCCGGTTCATTTCCAAAAGAAGAACGTTGACCTTTGGTTGCCACAGAGTGCAGATCTTTTCCTGGAGATCAACCGGCGACGCTATTACCGGCGGCATAGCTTCGATCACTTCATGCTGTTTTCAACCAGCTCTGAGGACAAGCCCGGCACAGTGAGGAATGGCGCAA
Source organism: uncultured Acidobacteriaceae bacterium (assembly GCA_963818935.1). Lineage (GTDB taxonomy): Bacteria > Acidobacteriota > Terriglobia > Terriglobales > Acidobacteriaceae > Sulfotelmatobacter. Next base: position 25,780 of record CAWFUK010000062.1, on the reverse strand, counting down.
GCAACAATACGAGCCAGACTCAGTGAGTGTTCATACCTGAGCCGGCTTTTCTCGGCCCCGTCAGCGCACGTCCGGGAAAAATATCCGGCACAATCTTTCCGCCATCGACCACCAGCGCTCCTCCCACCACCAGATAATGCACGCCCACGCTCGGCTCCATGGGTTTCGCGAATGTGGAGCGGTCGCTGATGGTGTCTGCATCGAACACTACGATGTCAGCGTCGGCGCCCTCCTGCAATCTGCCCTTTTGTCGCGCCGCGGGAGTCGACCTCTCGAGCATCTGGGCCGGCATCAGGCTCATTTTGCGGATCGCATCCATCAGCGTGATGGTTTGCTTTTCGCGAACGTATTGCGCAAGCACTCGCGAGAATGTTCCTGCATTGCGCGGATGGTTTTCCGCTCCGTCGCTCGCAATCATCACCAGAGGATGGGGAATGACTTGATCGACGACTTCCTGGGTATTCGAGAAAATCAACACCCAATGCGTTGCGCTGGAATTATGCAATTCGTCAAAACGCCGTTGGGTGAGGTGCTCGCCGGTATCGGGAAGCACGAGATTGCCATAATCGATTCCCATCTTCTCGCGCCAGCCCGGGTTGAACACAGCCGAGTTAATCGCAGTCATGCCCGCGATGTAAGGATAGGCTTCGGTCGTGACATCCAGGCCGCGGGCGCGTGCTCCTTCAATCATGGAAAGACATTCCAGCGAATCGCGCGTACAGGTGCTGTTGATGTGGACGATGTGCAGCGACGCGCCGGTGATGGCCGCCGCTCCGATCACCTCACCGACTGACTCGATGGCAGATCCAGGCTCAATGCGGCCCCCGCTGCGCATGTGAGTGTAGACCGGCACCTTGCGCTCCGCAGCCAGACGGAACATGTCGATCACTTCCAGCCGCGTCGCTCCCGGGGTGTATTGAATGCCCATGCCAATGGCTAACCCGCCTGCGTCAAGTTCTGATTGCAGCCGCTGCCGGATGGCTTCGATCTGTTCTGGCGTGGCAGGCTGATTGGTCGCCGGTCCGCTCTTCGGCAGAATCTGCGGCGCGCCGGTCTGGGCTCCGACGATTTCGGGGGGCAACGGCGCGCCGAATACCAGAGCTCGCGCGGCCACGTGGCTGGCCGCAGTGCCAAAATTTATCAGTGAGCGGTCCTGCTTGGATTTTAAGAACTGAGCGACGTCGGGCGCCCCGATTTCCAGTTCCAGCGCGGTGGTGACACCGTCCAGAGCCTTGACCCGCTGGCTTGCCAGATCCTGGCTATGCTGGTGCAAATCGATGAAGCCGGGAGCGACCACCAACCCGGCAGCTTTTATTACGCGGCGTCCAGTCAATGCTTCGGAAGAAATGCGAATGATTTTTCCGTCGCGGATGCCGACGTTGCGCACCGCATCCAGCCCGGTTTCCGGATCGAGCACGCGGCCGCCCTCAAGCACCAGATCGTATTGCTGTGCGGCGGCAACGGCAGTTGCGAGAGTTAGCAGACAAAGAGAGAAAAACAGTTTGCGCATGGTGGCTCCGTCGAGACTTGCGATGATATCAGGAGCATCGTGGTCTCCGTCGCGATCCTGGCGAAGAATCTGCGACTGAGATTTGCCTGAATCGCCGCACCCTCTCTAGAATGAAGTATGATTCATTTCCCAGTACCCGAAGCGCTCACCTTCGACGACGTTCTTCTTTTGCCCGCGCGTTCTGACGTTATTCCCGCAACCGCCTCGACTCATACGCAACTTACGCGCACCATCAGCTTGAATATCCCCATCGTGAGCGCCGCGATGGATACCGTCACCGAATCGCACATGGCGATCGCGCTGGCGCAGCAGGGCGGCATCGGCATCGTCCATCGGAACCTTACGATTGAGCAGCAGGCCAATGAAGTCGACAAGGTGAAGCGCTCGGAGAGCGGCATGATTGTCGACCCCGTGACCATGTCGCCGACCGACAAAGTGAGCGACGCGCTCGAGGTCATGCGCAAGTATAAGATTTCCGGCGTACCCATCACGCAGCACGGCAAACTCGTTGGCATTCTTACCAATCGCGATCTGCGCTTTGAGACCCGCTTCGATATTCCTATCGACCGGGTGATGACCAAGAAAAATCTGATCACGGTGCCTGTAGGCACCACGCTGGAAGATGCCGAAGAGATTCTGCACGAGCATCGCGTGGAAAAATTGCTCGTTGTCGACCGCGACTACAACCTTAAGGGACTGATCACCGTAAAAGATATTCAGAAGAAGCTGAAGTATCCCAACGCCGCCAAGGATTCTCACGGACGGCTGCGCGTAGGCGCGGCGATTGGCGCCACCGGCGATTATCTCGAACGCGCGCAGGAATTGGCTGCGGCGAAAGTCGACATACTCGCCATCGACAGCGCCCACGGACACTCCACAAAAGTTCTCGATGCCGTGAAGCTGATCAAATCGAAGCTGCCCGAGATGCAGCTGCTGGCGGGCAATGTCGCCACTTTCGACGGCGCTTGCGAACTGGCGCGTGCGGGAGCCGACGGCATCAAGGTCGGCATTGGTCCCGGTTCCATCTGCACCACACGCGTGGTGACCGGCGCAGGCGTTCCGCAGGTCACAGCGATCGCAGAATCTTTCCGCGCCGTGAAAGATGCGGGCATTCCGATCATCGCCGACGGCGGCATCAAATATTCCGGCGACATTACCAAGGCGCTTGCCGCCGGAGCCAGCGCGGTCATGATCGGTTCGCTTTTTGCCGGAACGGATGAAAGTCCGGGCGAGTTGATTTTGTATCAAGGACGATCATTTAAGTCGTATCGCGGTATGGGATCGATTGGCGCCATGGCACAAGGATCGAGCGAGCGCTATTTCCAGAGCACCGAAGGTGATTCGTCTTCGGCGGTTTCTGCCAATGATGGCGACTCGAATCGCCTGGCGAAACTCGTTCCGGAAGGCATTGAGGGACGCGTGCCGTATCGCGGATCAGTCGCCATGATCGTCCACCAGATGGTGGGCGGATTGAAGTCTGGCATGGGCTACTGCGGCTGCGGGACGATCTCGGAATTGCTGCAAAAAACCCGTTTTGTGCGCATCAGCGGCGCAGGCCTGCGCGAAAGCCACGTGCACGATGTCATGATCACGCGCGAGGCTCCCAATTATGGCGTGGAGTAAGAAGCCGCAGCAAATAGAAAGAGCCATGGGTGCCGCGCTTCTAGCATCTTTTGCGAGAAGTGGGAGTTCGGATCCCTCCGGCGTAAGACTCGTTTGAACCGCAGCCGCCACGACGTTCTGATGACCTGGATCGCGGCGATCCTGTGGCTTATCGTCATCGCCATCGAATCGACCGCGCTGCTCTCGGCCAGCAACACCAGCCGCATTCTCTATCCTCTGCTGCATTTTATTTTTCGCATGGGTCGGGAGCGTTTCGAATACTGGCATTTCTTCATTCGAAAAACAGGCCACGTTATCGGCTACGCTACGTTGAGCATCCTGCTGTTTCGCGCCTGGCGCGCCACGCTGCCTGCCATGGACGGTGCGAAGTGGACGCCGCTCTGGTCGACCATCGCGGTCCTCGGCACGGCACTTGTCGCCAGCCTGGATGAATGGCATCAAAGCTTTATCCCGTCGCGCACCGGTCGCTGGCAGGATGTGGTTCTCGACACCTGCGCAGGCATTGCCGCGCAGATATTGATTTACTGGTGGTGCAGAAATCTGGCGACGCGCAACCACGGGTTAAGAGACAGCGCCAGATTCCATGCCGCGAATTGATGCGAGCTTCCTTTTGAAGAAGCCTGCACCTTGCAACAACAGCGCCGCGATCAGTGCCAACCCGGCTGAAACATAAAACGGGACGCCCGCGCCGTAATGCTTCCACAATTCGCCGGTGATCAGGCTGGCGGCCAGCGTCGCCACGCTGGTCACGAAAAAATAAATGCCGAGCGCCCGGCCACGCACCGACTCCCCTACGCTTTCAACGACCAAAGCCTTCAGCACCGGCTGGGTGAGAGCGTAATAGAAGCCATACACGGCCATGGCCATCCAAATTGCCAGCGTGGATGGCGCGAGCCCGAAAACGAAATAGACCGCCGCAAAAATTACGTAGCCCACAGATCCAACCAATCTCCGCGACACATGATCGCTGAACCAGCCGGCCGGCCAAGAGGCAAGCGTGTAAGTGATGTTGAAGACCAAGCCGAGCAAAGGCGCGAGTTTTACCGCAATGCCCACGTTCTGCGCTCGCAGCACCAAGAACATATCGCTGGAATTTCCCAACGAAAAAAGCGAAACGGCAATCAGCACCAGGTAGAAACTCGCCGGCAGCTGATGAACTTTTTTATCTACGGATTCGGGAAGGGCACGACGTTCAGTCGTGTCGTTATGCGTTGCTGAGGACTCGGGCTTTAGCCCCTGGGGTAGATCGAGGACAGCGGGACCCTGAGTATCGTTTCGCTGGCGTCCAGTTTCGCGAATCGCCAGTAACGCTACTAGCACGCACAATGCGCCCGGAATTGCCGCCGCCCAAAACACGCTACGAATTCCGTAGCGTCGCAAGCAGAAATAGAGCCGCCAGTGGTCCGGCGATCGCGCCCGCAGAATCCATCGATTGAATCAGGCCGTAGGCGGAGCCTAACTTTCCTTTGGGCACGGACTCCGCGACCATCACATCGCGGGGCGCGCCACGCACGCCTTTGGCAAGTCGGTCGGCAAAGCGAATCGCTAGGATTTGCGGCCATGCAGTCACGATCGCGAGCAGAGGCTTGACCGCATTCGCGACGGCATATCCAGCGACGACGACCGGCTTGCGGCGATGAATGTGGTCGGAAAGATATCCGGAGAAAAGCTTGGCGAACGAGGCCACGCTTTCGGCCACGCCCTCGATCAATCCCAACTGCGCTGGCCCCGCTCCCAGCGACGCGAGAAACGCGGGCAGCACCCAATACGCCATCTCGGTCGCGGTGTCGTTCAGAAAAGAAGTGAAGCCGAAGGCGTAAACGTTGCGAGAACTGGGCGACTCCTGCCGAGGGCGATCAGACATCATTTAGTTCTACCACGGAGGCAAAGAGGCCCGGAGAAACCCAGAGAGAAGTGGCATCCGAAAGCAGATCTCAGCATTGCACTAAGAGCTGAAAGCTGAGAGCTGAAGCTCAGTACATCGCGTCGTACTTAGTCACCACCCAGTGTCCGTCTTTATTTTCGGTGGTCACGGTGAAGAGTTCCTGATAGGTTTCGGGCTGACCCGTGTGAGTAAGACGCTTGCCGCGGTACTGAAGAATCGTCAACGGAGGCGCGCTCTGCCACTCCGCTAACTCCCACGACAGAAGCGGGTGTTGCGCCTCGGAATTGCAGATGAAGTGCGCGTACTTCTTGCGGTAATCGTGCTCCCAATCGGCGAGCAACTGATCGCAATGTCCGTCGTGAATCTGCCGCAAGAAGGCGTTGGCGCTGTGCTCGATGGTGCGGTCGCGCAGCGGATTCATCTTGATGCTTAGCGGCAGCCCGGTCAGAGAATCGCGCTCTTCGGAGCGCGCCAAGACCGGCCCCTGATTGCTCAGCCACCAGATGTAGCCGAGAAATCCAAAGACCAGCAGCGCGCTGGCGCCGACGGCAATCGCGAGCTGTGTGCGAGTGAACCCCATCCTCAGGGAAGTGTACCGGGATGACAGCTCAGCGCAAGGTTACGGAGGAAAGCAGCGTAAGGACATGTACTGATGCGACAAACCGTATCGCCGGAAAAACAAAGGCGCAGCCCGAAGGCCGCGCCCCTGACAGATGTCGAACCAACTACTCTTTCTTATCTTCTTCGTGATCCTTAGTCGGCTCCACGCCGCCATCGTGCTGCGCCTGTGCCTCGGCATCTTCCATCGCCTTCTTGGCTTCGGCAACTTTCTTGGCGCGGGCTTCGGCGCGCTTCTCGCGTTTTTCGTCGAGCACCTTTTCGCTGCCCAGCAATTCGAGGAAGGCTTTGTCGGCGCCATCCCCTTTATTCCAGCCGGTGCGGATGATGCGCGTGTATCCGCCATTGCGGTCGCCAAAGCGCGGCCCGACGGTGTCGAACAGCTTTACGATGGCTTCGTCGGTCATCAGATACGAAGTGGCCAGACGCCGCGCTGCCAAGTCGCCGCGCTTGCCCAGCGTGATCATCTTTTCGACGATCGGCTTGGCTGCCTTGGCCTTCGGAACGGTCGTCTCGACGCGTTCTTCGACGATCACCGAGGTGACCAGGTTGCGCAGCAGCGAGCGCCGGTGCGCGGGACTTCGTCCCAGTTTGTAACCTGCAACTTTATGACGCATGGAAAACCTCAGGGGCTAAAGCCCCAATCTTAAATTAGCCTTGGGCGGCACGGCTAAAGCCGTGCCCTTCCCAAAACTCACTATCAAGCCGGCGAGACGCCAGCGCTACTTCGCCATCCTTTGCCGGCGGGCCCCTGCAATCTCTCTCAGGGCAGGGCCGGCGCTACTCTCACAGTCCATCGTCCGGGCCGTAGGCCGAAGCCGGCAGCACCAGATTCGAAGTCGGGCCGGGCACGGCATTGCCGTGCTCGTCGATCTTCATGCCCAGGCTCAGACCCATCGAGGAAAGAATTTCCTTGATCTCGTTCAGCGACTTGCGGCCGAAGTTCTTGGTCTTGAGCATTTCCGACTCGGTCTTCTGCACAAGTTCGCCGATGGTCTGGATGTTCGCGTTCTTCAGGCAGTTGTAGCTGCGCACCGAAAGCTCGAGCTCTTCGACGGACCGGTTCAGGTTCTCGTTGTGGATCTCAGGCTTGCGATCATCCGACGACGACGTGCCGGTTTCGATTTCTTCTTCGAAGTTGATGAAGATGTTCATGTGATCCTTCATCAACTTCGCCGAGAGGCCAATCGCATCGGGGGGAGTGATCGAGCCGTTGGTCCAGACTTCCAGAGTCAGCTTGTCGTAATCGGTAATCTGCCCGAGGCGCGCGGCTTCTACCGTGTAATTGCACTTGCGAACCGGCGAGTGCACGGAATCGATAGGAATGAACCCGATGCCGAGATCTTCGTCGAAATTCTTGTCGGCGGAAACATAGCCGCGGCCGCGCTTCAGCCGCATTTCCATATCGAGCTTGCCGCCTTCGCTCACGGTCGCGATGTAAATGTCCTTATCGAGAACTTCGACATCGCCATCGGCTTCGATCATGCCGCTGGTGACCACGCCCGGCTGATCGGCGCGCAGATAAATTGCCTTCGGCGCATCGCCCGCGAGCTTGAACGGAATCTGCTTCAAGTTGAGGATGATGTCGGTCGCATCTTCGACCACGCCCGGGATCGATTGGAATTCGTGCAGCACGCCTTCCATCTTCACGGCGGTAACGGCCGCGCCTTCGATGGAGCTCAGCAGCACGCGCCGCAGGGCATTGCCCACGGTCGTGCCGAAGCCGCGCTCAAACGGTTGCGCCCAGAAGATTCCGTACTTATCGGTGAGTGAAGAAGTGTCGACTGCGAGACGTTTCGGTTTTTGAAAACCCTTCCAAAGCATTTGTTTCTCCTTCGGCCGTTTGGCTCAATTCTGACTCGCTGAGCGGTCCAACTCAGGTCACGGTCGGAAAAGGCTGATCTGGCTCGAAATGTAAAAGACCATTGGCAATTGGGTAATTGTAATTGGGTAATTTAGACCCTCATTCCCGAACGATCTTCAATTACCCAATCACTGAATTACAAAATTACTCAATTTCCTTACTTGCTATACAGTTCCACGATCAACTGCTCGTTGACCGGCAACTGAATGTCTTCGCGCTTGGGCAAGGAAAGAACCCTTGCGGTGTAATTGTCGCGATTCACTTCCAGCCAGGTCGGCGTGGTGCCGTGGCTGGCAAATTCTTTGGCCATCTCGAGCACGACCAGCTTCTTGCTGTTCTCGCGAATGGCGATCTCTTCGCCCGCGCTTACTGCGTACGAAGGAATATTGACCTTGCGATTGTTGACCGCAACGTGTCCATGCCGCACCAATTGCCGCGCCTGGCGCCGGGATTGCGCGAAGCCGAGGCGGAACACGACATTATCCAAACGACGCTCGAGTTGTTGCAGGAGCAACTCGCCGGTTACGCCGCGAGTACGGGCGGCCTTCTCAAAGTAATTGCGGAACTGGCCTTCGAGCGTGAAGTAGATGCGCTTGGCTTTTTGCTTCTCGCGCAGTTGGAGACCGTAGCCAACGATTTTGGCCTTGCGGTCTTTCCCATGTTGTCCGGGAGCGAAGTTGCGCTTCTCGATGGGACACTTATCGCTGAAACATTTCGAGCCTTTGAGGAAGAGCTTCATGCCCTCGCGGCGGCAAAGACGGCAGACTGCATCGGTGTAGCGTGCCAAATTGTTCTCCTTTATTTCGGGTGACAATCGGTTTACAGGACTGGCAGCCCCTTCTTCCCGATCCGTTGCCAGAGAGCCGGAATCTCTCCCTGTTGCATTAGATTTTTGATCTCAACAAACGATCCAAACCCAACCGTCTGGATCATCAACCTGAAACTCACCGTTGGGCATCCAGAACGGATACGTCACTTTGCCCACCGTAACGCCGCGCGCGATTAACTGTTCGCGATAGCGCGGCATATCTATTGTATACAAGTAAAACATGATGTGCCGCGGGCCCGGGCTCAGCGGCTGACCGGCACGTGCCAACATGATCTGCGCCGCACTGCTGTGCTGCATCCAGACAAACGTCTTTACGCCCTGGTCATTTTTTAACGGCTCGTTGCCGACTTCGAAGCCGAGCTTTTCGTAAAAACTGATGGATCGGTCTATGTCGGCGACGTTCAGCAGGGCCACGACTGCTTTCGGCGCAACCTGCGCCTGAGCTTCAATGTTCTGTGCCGAGGTACTCATCACGGATACCTCTGAACTACTGTTCGAACCAAGTGCTTCCCGCCGCTATACTCTGCGCCGCTTCGGCGGGCGGCAACCGTTGTGCGGAATCGGGGTGACGTCGCGAATGGAACGGACGTCAATACCGGATGACGCCAGGGCACGTACCGCCGACTCGCGTCCCGAACCGGGGCCCGACACGCGCACATCCACGCTGCGGACACCGTGATCGCGAGCCATGTTGGCCGCGTTCGAGGCGGCCTGCTGCGCGGCAAAGGGCGTGCCTTTACGCGACCCGCGGAAGCCCAGCGACCCCGAACTCTTCCACGACAGAACGTTGCCGTTCATGTCGGTGATGGTCACGATCGTGTTATTGAAGGAAGCCTGCACGTAGCACAACCCATGGGGAACGTGCTTGCGCTCCTTCTTCTTGAACTTCTTGCTCTTGCCTTTTTTATCCGGTGCGGCCGCGCCGCCCGCTGCTGCTGGTTTAGCCATAATAGCTCTTAGCTCCTAGCTCTTAGCTTCTAGCGAGAAGCTAGAAGCTGGAAGCTGTTCTACGTTTTTGCCGTCGCCTTCTTCTTCTGAGCGACCGTACCTTTGCGCGGACCTTTGCGAGTACGCGCGTTGGTATGAGTGCGCTGCCCGCGGACGGGCAGATTGCGGCGGTGACGGAAGCCGCGATAGGAGCCGATTTCGATGAGCCGCTTGATGTTCATCGAAACTTCCTTGCGCAGATCGCCCTCGACCATGCCTTGCTGCTCAATCACGGTACGGATTCGGTTGACTTCTTCTTCGCTGAGGTCCTGCACCTTGCGCATGGGGTCGACTTTCGCCTCATCCAGAATGGCGCCGGCGCGGGGATGCCCGATGCCGTAGATGTAAGTCAGCGCGATGTTGATGTGCTTCTGGCGCGGTAAATCGACGCCTGCAATACGTGCCATAAATCTCTCTGCCTCCGAACAGCTTTGAGGCTTCTCAGCTTCTAGCTTCTAGCTTCTGGCAAATCGCGTTAGATTTCGCGTTTGGCTAGTAGCTAGAAGCTAGCGGCTAGAAGCTACCCTTGCCTCTGTTTGTGTTTCGTGTTGACGCAGATCACCCGCACCACACCTTTGCGGTGGATGACCTTGCACTTGTCGCAAATTTTCTTTACCGATGCTCGTACCTTCATAAAAACCCAGCTCTCAGCTGTCAGCCATTAGCCGTCAGCAAAAATCTGCGGGCTGCGCCCGCGGTCAGCCGAAGGCGGCTGTCCCCAAAAAACTATTTATACCGATAAACAATTCTTCCGCGATTCAGGTCGTAGGGAGAAAGCTCCACCGCAACCTTATCTCCTGGCAGGATACGGATAAAGTTCTTACGCATCTTGCCGGAAACATGTGCCAGTACCTGGTGTTTGTTTTCCAGTTCCACCTTGAACATGGCATTAGGCAGGGGTTCCAGAACCACCGCCATCACTTCAATCGCGTCTTCTTTACTCATTCGCTCCTAGCTTCTAGCCTCTAGCTTCTAGCCAAACCCGCTTGCCCTAGCTAGAAGCTAGGAGCTAGCGGCCAGAAGCTATCTCGTCAAAATCACCGGACCGTCTTTGGTTACCGCGACGCAATGCTCGAAGTGGGCGCTGAAACTTCCGTCGGCCGTCACCGCCGTCCACTTATCGCCCAGCACTCGCGTTTCGGGCTTACCGCAATTCACCATGGGCTCGATGGCGATTACCATGCCCTCGCGCAACTTCGCGCCGTGACCGCGCGCCCCAAAGTTCGGCACCTGCGGCTCTTCGTGCAAGCGCGTCCCAATGCCATGGCCTACAAACTCGCGGACTACGCTGAACCCCGCCGCTTCCACATGCTCCTGCACCGCCGCTCCCACATCGCCAATCGAATTTCCGATCAGCGCCTGATCGATACCCTTATAGAGCGATTCCTCGGTCACTGTCATCAGCTTGCGCAACTCCGGCTTCACTTCGCTCACCGGGACTGTAATCGCGGCGTCTCCGTAATATCCATCCAGCACTACGCCGCAATCGATCGAAACGATGTCGCCATCCTTGAGCACGCGCTTTTCCGACGGGATGCCGTGGACAATCTCTTCATTCACCGAAGTGCAAAGCACGCAGGGATAATCAAAATATCCCTTAAACGCCGGCTTGGCGCCAAGCTCGGCAATTTTTTTCTCGGCGGCGCGCTCCAGATCCATGGTGGTGACGCCGGGCGCAACCATGGATCGAACGTGGTCTAGGACCAAGCGCACGATGCGGCCGCTTTGCCGCATGCGCTCAATCTCCGACGCCGACTTGCATACAATCGCCATTCTCAAATCTTTTCGCGTAGCCTGAACCTTGAAACCCGTTCGCTCGATCGCCCGATGCTCAAGCGTGATGGTCTTCGAGGATCCTGAAAATATGTTCCGTCACCTCGTCCATTGGCAGATCGCCATTGACCGAGATCAGCCTTCCGGTGCGCTGGTAATAATTGGCCACGGGCGCAGTCTGCTCCTGGTAGGCCGTTAAACGCGGCTGAATCACCTCCAACCGATCGTCATTGCGGGTTACCAGCTTCGACCCGTCGACATCACAAAGTTCATCAACCCGGGGCGGCTGGAAGTGGACGTTATAGATCCGTCCACAGGTGGGACAAGAACGGCGTCCAGTAATCCGGAGCAATAATTGATTATAATCCACGTCCAGACGGATCACAATTGGCCACGCTCGGGTCGGCCGACAGTTATCAAAGAGCTTGTCATCGAGCAACGCATCCAGCCAGCCAGCCTGGGCTGCGGTCCGGGGAAAGCCATCCAATATGTAACCTCGTTTGCAGTCTGGCTGGCTCAATCTTTGCCGGACCATCTCGCAAACCAGGTCGTCGGAAACTAGCTCGCCTCGAGCCATCACCGCTTTGGCGGCCAGTCCGACTTCGGTTCCCTGGGCCACGTTGCACCGCAAGATGTCTCCCGTGGAGACCTGCGGGATCAAGTACCGCTCCATAATGCGCTTGGCCTGTGTTCCTTTACCGGCTCCCGGGGGTCCAAGCAGAACCACGGGACCTACATCGCGTGAGGTTTCCTGCGCCATCAGTTGGCCAAAGCCTCCCGATCTTAATGATCCCGGCCAGCCTCCCACAAGGCCATTCCGGTAAAGCACAGCAACCCCAGAAAATCGACTTCAGACCTCAGCCACAAGACGCAAGCGCATTGCCGAGTCTGACGTCCAAGGTCCGACGCCGTATTTAAGACCAGTTGCGCCGGCCGCGGATTCTTCCGCTGCGCGGCGTAAAGCCATCGTAATGGCGCATGATCAACTGCGCCTCGATCTGCGTGACCGTGTCCATGGCTACGCCTACCACGATCAGCAGCGAGGTTCCACCAAAATAAAAATTCACGCCCAAGCCGTTCGTCACCCACACCGGCAGCCGCTCAAACATCGAACCTCCCAGCCAGAATGGCAAGTGGTTCAAGTGAATACCGGTGATCATCCACTCCGGGATGAACGAAATGACGATCAGGTAAAGCGCGCCCACCAGCGTGATGCGGGTCAACACTTCGTTGATGTAATCCGCAGTGCGCTTGCCCGGACGGATGCCGGGAATGAATCCGCCGTACTTCCGCATATTGTCAGCGACTTCGCTGGGATTGAATACGATGGAGACATAGAAGTACGCGAAGAAGATAATGCCGACCGCGTACAGCACGGTGTAGAGCGGTTCGCCGAATCCCAGGGCCTGAATGAGTCCGCCAAAGTAGCGGTTATTCTTGAGGCCGTAGCCGATCATGGGCGGCAAGCTTAAGAGCGAAGAGGCGAAGATGACTGGCATGACGCCGCCAGCGTTCACGCGCAACGGCAAGTGGGTGGACTGACCGCCCATCACTTTGCGTCCCACCACGCGTTTGGCATATTGCACTGGGATGCGGCGCTCGCAGCGCTCGACATAGACGATGAACGCCACCACCGCGATCATGAAGACCAGGACGCCCGCCATCAGGATTGGAGTAATCGCGCCCCACGTCCCGTTCTTGGCTTTGTCAATCAAATCCTCGACACCGCGCGGAAGGCCGACGATAATGCCCGCAAAAATCAGCAGCGACATACCGTTACCGATGCCGCGATCGGTAATCTGCTCGCCCAGCCACATGATGAACGTGCTGCCCGCGGTGAGCGTGAGCATGGTCATCAAGATGAACGCGGGCCCGGGATGCAGGACGAAGTCACCAGCCTTCTCCAAGCCTATGGCGATGCCGAATGATTGCACCGCGCTCAAAATGATCGTGATATAGCGGGTCCACTCAGTAATTTTCTTGCGGCCCATCTCGCCTTCTTTTTGCAGCTTGGCCAGCGGCTCATAAACCACGGTCAAGAGTTGCAAAATGATCGACGCCGTAATATACGGCATGATGCCGAGAGCAAAGATGGTCATGCGCCGGAGGTTGCCGCCGGAAAACAAATCGGCAAAACCTAGCAAAGATCCCGCATTGTGACTGAAGGCGTCTTCCAGCTTGAGGAAGTTCACGCCGGGGGTGGGAAGATGCCCGCCCAGGCGGTAGACCAGGAGCATGGCCAGCGTGAACAGGACCCGCTTGCGCAGGTCGGGAATGCGGAAAATATTAGCCAGCTTTTCAAACATTACTGCCCCGCCTTCGCAACCAAGACCTCAACCTTGCCGCCTGCCTTGGTGATCTTCTCTTCTGCGGTTTTGGAGAACTTGTGCGCGTGGACCGTGATGGCGACTGTGAGTTCGCCGTCGCCAAGTATTTTAACCGGATGTTTGGCTTTGATCACTCCCGCCTTGCGGAGAACTTCGGGCGTGATTGGAGAAGCGAGCAGATCCTGGCCCAGGGCCGCCAGCCGCTCCAGACTGACGATGTTGAACTCTTTGCGGAAGATGTTGGTGAAGCCTCGTTTCGGCATGCGCCGGTGCAGCGGCATCTGGCCGCCTTCAAAACCGCGGATCATGCGCGATCCGGTGCGGGAACGCTGGCCCTTGTGTCCGCGAGTGGAGGTCTTGCCCATGCCGGAACCCATGCCGCGCCCGACGCGCTTGCGCTTTTCCGACGACTTTTTCGGTGCTCGAATATTGGATAAGTTCATAAATAAGCTCTCAGCCGTCAGCTTTCAGCCCCACCTGTCATCCCGAGCGAAGCGAGGGATCTTGGTCTTGGCTGATCAAAGCCAACACCTACTGCACAATCTCCACCAGATGCGGCACCTTGGCCACCATGCCGCGAATCGCCGCCGTATCCGGGCGTTCGATTACCTGGTTCAGCCGCGTAAATCCCAATCCCTTAATCACCAGCTTTTGCTTGACCGGAGCGCAAATGGCCGAAACCACCCACTTCAGGTGAATTTTGCCCGCAACCGCCGCCTTTGGCTTTTTCGTCGTCATCGATAATCCCTCAAACCCGCTACCAGGCCAACCGGAGTTTTTCAAATCGTCCGACCACCCGATCGCAAAATCACCCGATCTCTTACAGCTCCTGCATCGCCTTGCCGCGCATTGTCGCCACGCTCTCGCGGCTCTTCAGATTCCTCAGCGCGTCGAAAGTCGCCTTGATCACGTTGTGCGGATTGGTCGTCCCGATCGACTTAGTGAGGACATTTTGAATCCCCACGGAGGTCATCACCGCGCGCACCGCGCCACCGGCAATCACTCCCGTGCCTTCCGGAGCGGGCTTCAGCAAAACTTTGCCGGAACCGTAGCGGCCCAGGATCAGGTGCGGAATCGAAGTTTGCGTCAGATTCACCTTGATCAGATTCTTCTTCGCCGACTCAATCGCCTTCCGAATCGCCTGCGGAACTTCCTTGGCCTTGCCCGCGCCGTGTCCTACCACCGCAGCCGACGGATCGCCCACCACGACCAGCGCAGCAAATGACAGGTTCTTTCCGCCCTTCACCACTTTGGTGACGCGATTGATGGCGACAACCTGATCCTTCAGATTAAACGAATTCGCATCGAGCTTTTTAATCACTGTTGGCATTCTTTAAACCCAGCTTTCAGCTATCAGCTTTCAGCCCTAAGTCTGCCGCTCCAGTTGATAGCTGAGAGCTGACAGCTGAGAGCTGCTTTTAGAATTGCAATCCCGCTTCGCGCGCTGCATCGGCCAGCGCCTTCACGCGGCCGTGATAAATATATCCGCCGCGGTCAAAGACAACCTTGCTCACACCCTTGGCCTTGGCGCGCTCGGCAATCGCCTTACCGACGGCCTTGGCCGCCGCCACGTTGCCGCCGGTGCGGCGATGTTCCTTCTGGCCTTCCGCAGAACTTGCCGAAACCAGCGTCTGCCCATGCAGATCATCGATCACCTGCACATAAATGTGATTCAGGGAACGGTACACATTCAACCGCGGCCGCTCCGCTGTGCCCTGCATCCGTTTGCGGATGCGCTCGTGAACGTGTCCGCGCTTCTGGTTTTTCGATTTCTTGGTAAACATTTTAAAAAGCCCTCAGCTATCAGCCCTCGGCCGTCAGCGAAAACCTTCAACCCATCCACCGGAGGGCTAAGGTCTGACGCCCGACGCCTATTTCGCTCCGGTCTTGCCCACCTTCTTCTTCAATCTCTCGCCCGCGTAGCGCACGCCCTTGTTCTTGTATGGATCAGGCGGACGCAGCGAGCGCATTTCAGCCGCAACCTGTCCGACCTGCTGGCGGTCGATTCCCGTCAGCGAAATCTTGGTCTGCTTGGGATCGACGGCCGCTTCCACGCCGGTCGGCAACGGGTATTCGATCGGGTGCGAATATCCCAGATTGAATACCACCATGGCCTTGCCCTTCATCTCGGCGCGGTAGCCGATGCCGACGATCTCCAGTTCACGAGTCCATCCCTTGGTCACGCCCTCGACGGCGTTATTCACCAGGGCACGCGCGAGGCCGTGCACCGCTGCTTGCGAGTCGTTCTCGCGGATGGCGACAATATTGCCATCTTTTTGTTCAACCTTGATGCCGGTGGGCAGAACCGTATCCAGTTTGCCCTTGGGGCCCTGCACCACTACGGTGTTGCCTTCTAAGCGCACCGTCACCCCTTTGGGGATCGGGATCGGTTTTTTTCCAATTCGTGACATAAAATCAGCTTCTAGCTCCTGGCTTCTAGCTTATTCGACTTGACTTCGGCTTTAGCGAGCAGCCAGAAGCTAGTAGCTAGAAGCGGTTCTCTACCAGATCTCGCACAACAGTTCGCCGCCCACGCCCTCTTTGCGGGCCTGGCGACCGGTCATCACGCCGCGGGGCGTGGTCAGGATATTGATGCCCATACCGCCCAGCACGCGTGGAATCTCACTGCGGCGCACGTAGACGCGGCAACCGGGGCGCGACACGCGCTCTGCCTTTGAAATCGCCGCCTCGTTGTGGGCGCCGTATTTCAAATAAATGCGGATCACCTTGTGGCCTTCTTCTTCCGTGGCCTTGAAATTCGAGATGTAGCCTTCTTCTTTCAAGATGCGGGCAATTTCCACTTTCAACCTGGAAGCGGGAACGTCCACTTTCTGGTGCCGCGCCTGCAGCGCGTTGCGCACCCTCGTCAACATGTCTGCGACCGGATCGGTCAACCTCATCGTTTGCTTCTCCTCTCGCCACCCGTTCGCTCCACGATTTGCGGAGAACCTGCGGCGGCGTTTTCGGTCGTTAATCGTTCGCGTTTGGCACTTCGCCAAAAACCCGAAAACGACCGGCTGCAACTCTGAACTGCTGCTGTCATTAATCTCTGGCCGAGGAACGACCAACGACCAGCGATGAACGACCGTTTCCTACCACGAAGATTTCGATACGCCGGGAATCTCCCCGCGCAGCGCCAACCCGCGGAAGCACAAGCGGCAGATGCCAAACTTGCGCAAATACGCCCGCGGACGTCCGCAAATCTTGCAGCGGTTGTGCCGGCGCGTGGAAAACTTCGGCGTCGCTTCCTTTTTCTCGCGCGCGGTCGCAAACTTCTTCTCGATCTTCGCGTCCTTCACTCTTTTTGCTGTTGTCATGCAATCCTTAAAAAACCAGTTTCAACGTTGTCCGGGTTGAATGTTTCAAAACCAGGATTTTTATGCTCGGAACGGCATCCCCAAATGCTTCAGCAAGGTGCGCGCGGCGTTATCATTCGGCGCCGTGGTCACGATGGTGACGTTCATTCCCTTTTGCTTGTCGACCTTTTCGTACTGGATCTCCGGGAAAATCAACTGGTCGTGCAAACCGAGCGTGTAGTTTCCGCGGCCGTCGAAGGATTTCGTGGAGACTCCCTTAAAATCGCGCACCCGCGGCAGGACCAGGTTCACCAGGCGATCGAGAAATTCATACATGCGATCGCCGCGCAGCGTGACCATCGTCCCGATGGCCTGGCCTTCGCGCACCTTGAACGCCGCAATCGATTTCTTCGCCTTGGTGATAACCGGCTTCTGTCCGGTGATCTGTCCCAGTTCGTTCACTGCGGGATCCAGTACCTTGGAATTTTGCGTGGCCTCGCCCATGCCCATGTTGACCACGATTTTGTTCAGGCGCGGAACCGCCATCGTATTTTTCAGGTCAAGTTCCTTCAACAGCGCCGGCGCAACGTCCTTTTCAAACCTCAAACGCAGTCGCGGACGCTCCTTCGCGCTATGCCGCACCTGCTCCGGCTTTGCCTGCTCCTGGCCGGAATCCTTCGAACTCTTTTTTTCTTTATCTCTCGCCATCGCGTTTCATCCACTTCCTTCTCACGGTTTCGGAGTGGTTACCGGTTCGTGAGAACTAGTCAGGCTTCGGTTCTTACCAAATTACAAAATTACTCAATTGCAAAATTTATTTGTCCAGCGTCGTTCCGCACTTCTTGCACACGCGCACTTTGCGATCGCCGCGCATCTCGTGGCCGATGCGAACCGGCCCGCAGGTCGGACACACCAGTTGCACGTTCGAGATCGCAATGCGGCTCTCCTGCTCGGCGATGCCGCCTGCAATGTTGCGCTGCGGGTTGGGACGCACGTGTTTCTTCACCATCATCACGTGCTCAACCAGGATCTTGCTGTCGTCGGGAAACACGCGCAGCACGCGTCCTTCCTTGCCCCTGTCCCGCCC
Organism: uncultured Acidobacteriaceae bacterium; assembly: GCA_963818935.1. Taxonomy (GTDB): domain Bacteria; phylum Acidobacteriota; class Terriglobia; order Terriglobales; family Acidobacteriaceae; genus Sulfotelmatobacter. Next base: position 7,981 of record CAWFUK010000062.1, on the reverse strand, counting down.
GGTGATAACTTTCACGTTATCGTTGCGACGGATATCCACTCGCTTGTGTACTGTGCTAACGGTTCGCATTCTCTAAACCTGATTTCGTAATTTTGTAATCGGGCAATCTGTAAATTAAAACCCAGCGCCTTTTTCTTTGACTGGCAAATTACCAGCTACTAAGTCGCCCAATTACTAAATGCCTTAAATGACTTCCGGCGCCAGCGAAACAATCTTCAAGAACTTCTTCTCGCGCAACTCACGCGCCACTGGACCGAATACGCGCGTGCCCACCGGCTCGCCGGCATCGTTGATCAACACCGCCGCGTTCTGGTCGAAGCGGATGTAGGTTCCGTCGCGCCGGCGATGCTCCTTGCGCGTACGGACCACCACCGCCTTCACCACTTTGCCCTTCGACACCTGGCCATCGGGCGACGCTTCCTTGACCGAAGCGGTGATTATGTCGCCAAGGCCGGCGTTGGGACCGGTCGCGCCGCCGAGCGGCAGAATCATCTGCAGCTTGCGGGCGCCGGAATTATCCGCCACCTCCAGCATGCTTCGCATCATCACAGCCATGGCTTCTATCTCCCTCGCGCTTCTCGAACCACGAAGCGCCTACTTACTTGCTTTCTTTTTCCAGAACAATTTCCGGTACCAGCGCCGTCTTGCGCACAATGTCTTTCAACTTCCAGCGCTTCAGCTTAGAGAGCGGACGCGTCTCTTCGATCCGCACCACGTCACCGACATGCGCCTCGTTCTTCTCGTCGTGCGCATAAAACTTCTTGTTGCGGGCCACGACGCGGCCATAGAAAGGATGCGCCTTCTTGCGCGTCACCTTGACTACAATTGTTTTCTGCATGCGGTTGGCAACAACTTCGCCCACCACTTCCTTGCGCCGTCCCGGTACTTGCTCGACGGGCGGCGTTGCGGACTTTTCCGTTGCGGTTTCCGCCATTAGCGTTTCTCCGATGCGGCGGCGCGCGCGCGCTCACCCTGAATTGTTTTGACCCGCGCAATGTCCTTGCGCAGCCCGCGAATCTTCTTCAAACTTTCGCTCTGGCCCATGTTCATCTGAAATTTCAGCTTGAACAACTGGTCCGCCAGATCGCGCCCCTGATGCTGCAGCTCGTCGTCGGTTAAGTTCTTGATTTTTTCAGCCTTCATAAATAACTCTCAGCTTTCAGCCACCGCTATCAGCTCCGAAAACCGGACACCGATAACCGGAAGCCGTGTCTAGTGCGCCGTCTCGCGCTTCACGAACGTCGTGCGCAACGGCAGCTTGTGCGAGGCCAGACGCATCGCTTCAGTCGCGTCGCCAATCGCCACACCTTCCATCTCAAACAAAATCTTTCCCGGACGAACTACTGCGACCCAATGATCGGGCGCGCCCTTGCCCTTGCCCATACGGGTTTCGGCCGGCTTTTTGGTGACCGGCTTGTCGGGAAACACGCGAATCCAGATCTTGCCGCCGCGCTTCACAAAACGCGTCATGGCCACGCGGCTGGCTTCAATCTGGCGGTCGCTGATCCACCCGGGCTCGAGAACTTTCAGCCCGAAATCCCCAAACGCCAGCGAGCTTCCGCGCCACGCCTTGCCTGCCATGCGCCCGCGCTGCTGCTTGCGGTACTTCACTTTTTTTGGCATCAACATAAGTCAGCTCGTTCCCTTGTCATCCCGAGCGAAGCGCAGGATCTCGCTGCCGCGCCTCGTCGTAGCCTCTGCTCCTAAAACGCGCCCACTCCGGTCGTCTGCTCGCGCTTCTTGGCCGGTAGAATTTCGCCCTTGTAAACCCAGACCTTCACACCAATCACACCGTACGTCGTGCGCGCTTCGGAAAATCCATACTCAATATCGGCGCGCAAGGTGTGCAGCGGCAAGCGACCCTGCAGGTACCATTCGGAGCGCGCGATTTCATTTCCATTCAAACGCCCGCTCACGCGAACCTTAATTCCTTTGCAGCCGAAGCGCAGAGCGGAATCGACCGCCTTGCGCATCGCCCGGCGGAAGCCGACACGCTTTTCCAGTTGCAGCGCGATCGCCTCGGAGACCAGTTGCGCATCCAGTTCCGGCTTGTGCACTTCCTGAATATCGACAAACACCTCGCGCGACGTGCGCTTCTGCAGGTCGCCTTTCAGCTTGTCGATTTCCGCGCCCTTGCGCCCGATGATGATTCCCGGACGCGCCGTCTTGATGATGATGCGCAGCTTGTTGCCCGGACGCTCAATCTCAATGGCGCTCACGCCCGCCGACTTAAGCTTGTCCTTCAATTCGTTCTTCAGCTTGACGTCTTCCAGCAGCAGCTTGTCGTAATCCCGCTCGACAAACCAGCGCGACTTCCACGGCTTGGTGTAGCCGAGGCGGAAACCATAAGGATGGACTTTTTGTCCCATTGCTTCTCCTAAATCAAACCCTTTCGAACGGTAACGTCGAACCTATTTCTTCATTTCTTTGAGTCCCCCATATCTCGCCTCTTTTGCGAGACGGGGCGACTCGAACCACTATTTCGCAGCCGCTTTCTTCTTTCCCGCGCCTGCCGATTTCTTCGCCACCGGAGCGCGCTTCTTTTTCGGAGCGGCGCTCGCCGAACCGGTAGTTGTCGCGTGGGCTGCGCCGTTTCCGCGCTCGGCCAACACCAGCGTGATATGCGCGATACGGCGCTGATAGCGATACGCGCGACCTTGCGGCGCGGGACGAATCCTCTTCATGCGAGGACCGTCATTGGCGATCGCATTCTTCACATACAGGTTGTCGATGTCGACATCCAGATTTTTCTCGGCGCTCAAAAAATTCGCATTGTCCAGCGCCGACTGCAGCAGCTTGCCTACGTGTGCCGCAACCCGCTTTTTGGTGTACAGCAGCGTGTTGCGCGCCTCTTCCACGCGACGGCCCTTGATCAACTCCAGCACCAGGCGCGCCTTCTGCGGCGAGACTCGCAAGTAACGCATTTCGGCTCGAAATTCCATAGTAGTTATCTCTTCTTCTTAGCTGGCAGCCAAATGCTGGCAGCCGGGTTACGCCTTCGGCGCTGCCGCCGCGGGAGCGATCGCTCCCGGACCTCCCGGAATGCCTGCCGGCTTCGCCGCAGCCTCTGTGGCCGCCCGCATCGAGTGACCCTTAAAGTTGCGCGTGAAGCTGAACTCGCCCAGCTTGTGCCCCACCATATTTTCGGTTACATACACGGGAATAAATTTCTTTCCGTTGTGCACAGCGATGGTATGTCCCACCATCTCCGGCACTACGGTGGAGCGTCGCGACCAGGTGCGCAGAACTTTCTTTTCATTGCGCGAATTCATGGCCTCGACCCGCGACATCAGGAAGCCATCCACGAACGCGCCTTTTTTTGTTGAACGTGCCATAAATCAGTTCTCAGTTCCCAGTTGCCAGTTCCCGGCAACCGCTTTGTGATGCACTTTCAAATTTCGCGAACGACCAACGACAAACTACTTCGTTCTCCGGTTCACAATGAACTTGTCGGTGCGCTTGTTATTGCGCGTTTTATATCCGCGCGTTGGCTGTCCCCAGGGCGTGACCGGATGCCGTCCGCCCGAGGTCTTGCCTTCACCGCCGCCGTGCGGGTGGTCGACCGGGTTCATCGAGACACCGCGGTTCACCGGCTTCCAGCCCAGCCAGCGCGTACGTCCAGCCTTGCCAATGGTAATGTTTTCGTGATCGAGATTGCCCACTTGCCCAATCGTCGCCATGCAATCCTGCGAAATCTTGCGAGTCTCGCCGGAAGGCAATTTCACCAGCGCGTAATCGGATTCTTTCGCTACCAACTGCGCCGCGCCGCCCGCCGAACGCACCATCTGCGCGCCCTTGCCCGGCTTGAGTTCGAGATTGTGAATCGACGTGCCAGGGGGGATGTTGCGCAGTGGCAACGCGTTGCCCACGAGAATATCGGCTTCCGGCCCGCTCACAATCTTCTGCCCCACCTTCATGCCCTCAGGCACGAGAATGTAGCGCTTTTCGCCATCGGCATAGGCCAGCAGCGCGATGCGCGCGGAGCGGTTGGGATCGTACTCGATCGTCGTTACCGTCGCTGGAATGCCGGTCTTGTCGCGCTTGAAATCGATGATGCGCAGCTTCTGCTTGTGCCCGCCGCCGCGGTGCCAGATGGTGATGTCGCCAGAGTTGCGGCGTCCACCCGTGCGCTGCTTCTTTTCCACCAGCGGCTTGTACGGAGTCCGCGTCGTGATGTCGTCATTGACGATCGTCGTTCGGTACCGCAAAGTCTGGGTTGTCGGTCGATATGTCTTGATTGCCATATTAGCTCTCAGCTCTTAGCTGTCAGCTCTCAGCCTCTTCTGCCGCCGCTATCGCTCTGGCTGATAGCTGATGGCTGCTTGCTGATAACTGCTGTTCTACAAATTCTGCGCGTACTCCGGCATCTTCTCGCCAGCCCGCAACCGCACGTAGGCTTTTTTCCAATCCGCACGGTAGCCGGCAAACTTGCCGCGCCGCCGCTCTTTTCCCGGATAGACCGCCGTGCGCACGGACAGCACCTTCACTTTAAAAATCGTCTGCACCGCCTGCTTGACTTCGGTTTTGGTTGCTTGCGGCGCCACCTGGAAAACCAGCGTGTTCTGATTTTCCTTGATCGCCAACCCCTTTTCGGTGATCACCGGACGGCGAATAATCTGATATGCGGATTTCATCGCTTATGCCACCTCCGCCGCTTTTTCATGCCGCGTGCGCTTGCGCGGAGCCGACGACGCCTTTTTTGCGCCTTCCTCTTCTTCCGGCTTGCGGTGCCGCTTGGGCAATGTATCTTTCAGCGAAATCTGCAACTTCTCGATCGCCGGGTGCGAAAAAATCACGCGATCATACTTCAGTAAGTGGTAAGGATGAACTTCGTTGGAAGGAATCAGCTCCAGGCCTGCAATGTTGCGGCAGCTCAGTTCCAGATTGCGATTCGCAGCTTTGGGCGCGTCCACAATCAGCACCGTCTTTTCAACTTTCAGCGCATCCAGCGCGGCACGGAACGACTTGGTCTTCGCGTCTTTTAGCTCGAACGTGTTCACCACGGTCAACTTGCCATCGCCAAACTTCGAAGCCAGCGCGGAGCGCAGCGCGCCCAGCAGTTTCTTGCGCGGGAACGAATAGTCATACGAGCGCGGTTGCGGACCATGCACCGTCCCGCCATGGCGCCACAGCGGCGAACGGATCGAGCCGATACGCGCCCGTCCCGTGCCCTTCTGCTTCCACAGTTTCTTGCCCGAACCGGAAACTTCCCAGCGGGCCTTGGTGGCGTGCGTGCCGCGGTGCTGACCGGCGCGGTAGTGCTTCACCGCCTCCCAGATCAGGTCTTCGTTCACCGCGCCGAAAATTTCGTCGGCGAGGTCGAAGGTTCCAACCTTGGCTCCGCTTAAATCGTGTATATCAATCGTTGCCATATCGTCTCGTGTCGCGCGGACGCCCTCGTCCGCGACTCTTTGTGCCACACCCGCGCGGGCGAGGGCGCCCGCGCTACTACTAGCCCTTCTTCGCAGCTCTCTTCGCCGCCTTCAACGGATCAACCGTCGCCGAACCGGCAAATCCGCGGCGCTCTCTGGGTGGCTTCTTCGCCTTTGTAATCACAATGTAGCCACCCTGGGGCCCGGGCACGCTGCCTTCTACCACCAGCAGATTCTCGTCCTTATCCACGCCCAGCACGCGCAAGTTGCGTTGCGTCACGCGCTCGTTGCCCATGTGTCCCGACATACGCATTCCTTTGAACACGCGCGAAGGAAACGCAGACGAGCCGATTGATCCGGTAATCTGGAACATCGATCCATGCGTCTTCGGACCACCGGCAAAATGATGGCGCTTGACCACGCCCTGAAAGCCCTTGCCTTTGCTGACTCCCACGATGTCGACAAACTTTTCGCCGTCAAAAATATCGACCAGCACGCGGTCGCCAGCCTTCACCGCTCCGTCTCCGTCTCCATCCATCTCGAGCGGCACTTCGCGCATGAACTTCACCGGAGGAAGATTGTTCTTCGCCAGATGTCCCTGGGCCGGCTTGGTCAGTCGCGACTGCTTGACGAACTCGACGAGGCCAATCTGCGCCGCCTCGTACCCATCTTTCACTGCCGACTTGTGCTGCGTGATCACGCACGGGCCGGCTTGCAACACTGTGACCGGGCGAACGTCGCCCTTGGAGTCAAACAGTTGCGTCATGCCAACCTTTTTGCCCAGAATTCCCGTAACTCGCGTCGCCATTTCCTTCTCCATCCAGCTTGGGTCGCCACTCGGCGCCTATTGGCTGGTTCGTGTGGTGCGGGCACTCTTGCCCGCGAACTGCGTCGAGCTTCGCTCGACCGGACAGCCGAGGTCGGCTGTCCCCACATCGAGCTATTTATGTTCCTTGCCGAACGCCTTGATCTCCACATCCACGCCCGCCGGCAGATCGAGCTTCATCAGCGCATCGACCGTCTGCTGCGTCGGCTCGAGGATATCGAGCAGGCGCTTGTGCGTGCGGATTTCAAACTGCTCCCGCGATTTCTTGTCCACGTGCGGCGAACGCAGCACGCAGTATTTGTTCTTCATCGTGGGCAATGGAATCGGCCCGGCGATCTGCGCTCCGGTACGGCGGGCAGTTTCGACAATCTCGCCCGTCGACTGATCCAGAATGCGATAGTCGTAAGCCTTCAACCGGATTCGAATTCTCTCTTTACTAATCACGTGGCACTCTCTCTAACCCCTCCCGGCATCTCCGGAAGGAAAGAACTGGCGGCAAGAAGCAAGCCGCGTTTGCTTGTGTAGCGCGGGCGCCCTCGCCCGCGCGCATACAACATCCATAAGAACTCCCGGACGAGGGCGTCCGCGCTACACCTCTTACTGCACAATCTCAGCAATTGTGCCTGCGCCCACCGTATGTCCGCCTTCGCGAATGGCAAACCGCAAGCCCTTCTCCATCGCCACCGGCGTGATCAACTCAATCACGAGGCTGACGTTGTCGCCGGGCATCACCATCTCGGTGCCCGCCGGCAACTCCGCCACTCCCGTCACATCGGTCGTTCGCAGATAAAACTGCGGACGATATCCCTTGAAGAACGGCGTATGCCGTCCACCTTCTTCTTTGGTCAGAATGTAAACTTCCGCCTTAAACTTCGTGTGCGGAGTGATCGACCCCGGCTTGGCCAGCACCATGCCGCGCTCGACATCTTCTTTCGCGATGCCGCGCAGCAGCAAGCCAGCGTTGTCTCCCGCCATGCCTTCGTCGAGCTGCTTTTTGAACATTTCGACGCCGGTCACTACCGTCTTGCGCGTGTCGCGGAAGCCAACAATCTCCACTTCCTCGCCCACCTTCACCTTGCCGCGCTCGATACGTCCCGTCACCACCGTGCCGCGGCCCTGAATCGAGAAGATATCTTCGATCGGCATCAGGAACGGCTTGTCGAGTTCGCGCGCCGGCTGCGGCACGGACTTATCAACAGCCTCCATGAGTGCGTCAATCTGCTTCTCCCACTTCTCTTCGCCGTTCAGCGCGCCCAGAGCCGACAAGCGGATCACCGGCACATCATCGCCCGGGAACTTGTAGCTCTTCAGCAACTCGCGCACTTCCAGTTCAACCAGGTCCAGCAGCTCCGGATCATCGACCGCATCGCACTTGTTCAGCGCGACCACGATGTACGGCACACCGACCTGACGCGCCAGCAGCACGTGTTCACGCGTCTGCGGCATCGGACCGTCGGTCGCGGCAACCACCAGGATCGCTCCATCCATCTGCGCCGCGCCCGTGATCATGTTCTTGATGTAATCGGCGTGCCCCGGGCAATCCACGTGCGCGTAGTGCCGGTTCGCCGTCTCATACTCGACGTGCGCCGTGGCAATCGTGATTCCGCGCGCCTTCTCTTCCGGAGCGTTATCAATGCTGTCAAAAGACCGGAACACGATCTTCGGATTGTGCTTCTGCAAAACTTTCGTGATCGCCGCCGTCAACGTGGTCTTGCCATGATCGATGTGACCAATCGTTCCTACGTTGCAGTGCGGCTTTGTTCGATCAAATTTCTCTTTCGCC